>NZ_CDRUGZ020000041.1:0-568562 GCF_977063395.2 Legionella nigrisilvae | reverse complement strand
GAGCTTGCTTCAATATCGACAGGATTTGGCTGTCACTAAATTTTGATTTCTTCATGCAGAATCTCCTTGCACATACATTACGAGAAAATTCTACTTTTGGCATCAACTATTTTGTGGGCGGATTACCTATCAACACGTAAAACAAATACGATTGAGATTCAGTGTGATAAAGTTGTTTCATTGAAGAAGATGGAAGAAGAAACTAAGCCCTCTGATTCAATTAATTGAGAAAGGGATGCGACAATCAATAATTCTCCTCAGTTCTTTTGATTATGTCTTTTGGTTTTAAAACCCCATGACTTAGAAAGAATAAAAAAATCCAGGATTGCTGAGCTAAAATACTGACTATTGACACAGAGAATCATGTAGCATGACACTATAAAGCACTCAAATTATCAGAAAAGAAACCAAAATGACCAATAAAATTCGCGGTAAAGTAAAATGGTTTAATGAAGGCAAGGGCTTTGGCTTTATTGAAAGTAGTGGCAAGGATTATTTTGTCCATTTCAGTGCTATACAAAGTAGCGGTTTTAAAACCCTTCCCGAAGGGGCAACCGTTCTATTTAAAGTAGGCAAAGGACAAAAAGGGCCGCAAGCAGAGGACGTTGAACTCGTTAAATAATTAAATAACCAAATCAAGGAGGAAGGAAGGTGAACAAACGAATTGCTTTAGTAACGGGAGGAACTGGTGGCATTGGAACAGCCATATGTCAAGAAATGCAAAACCTCAATTATCAAGTGATTGCTTGCTACTTCAAACATGGCCATCACGAATTAGCAAGAGAATGGCAGAAAAAACAATCCATGCAAGGATTTGATATCGACATTGCCTATGCGGATATTTCTTCCTTCAATGATTGTGAAAAATTAACGGATTTGGTGATAGAGAAGTACGGCAAAATTGACGTTCTAGTTAATAATGCAGGCATTACTCATGATGCCAGCTTGAAAAAAATGACACCGGAACAATGGCAAGAAGTCATTAATGCTAATTTAAATAGCGTTTTTAATATGACGAAAACCGTATTATCCAACATGCTGGATAATGGTTATGGGCGTATTATCACAATCTCCTCCATTAATGGGCGCAAAGGGCAGTTCGGACAATGTAATTATGCCGCCAGTAAATCGGCGTTATATGGTTTTACCAAAAGCCTGGCGCAAGAAGTCGCAAAGAAAGGAATTACCGTGAACACGGTCTCCCCTGGCTACATTAATACGGAGATGCTTGCCGCGATGAGGGATGATGTTTTAGAAGCCATTGTCGCTCAAATTCCTGTGGGGCGATTAGGCAAACCTCAGGAAATTGCTCGGGTCGTTGCTTTTCTTGCTGATGAACAAAGTGGCTTTATCACGGGTGCTAACTTTGATATCAATGGTGGACAATACATGTAATTACTAAATGACCAAGAATACTTTTAAAGAAAAAATGACTTTTGGTTTATTAGCCCTTAATATTGTAGCCGCTATCCACATAAAGAGTCTGACCAGTGATGGAGGCGGCTTTATCGGATACCAAAAATGAGGCTGTTTCACCAATGTCCTCTATTGTAACCAGTTGATGCAAGGGCGCTTCCTTTGCTGCCTGTTCCATCAGCGTATCAAAATCAGCTAAACCTGAGGCTGCACGAGTGCTTATTGGCCCTGGAGAAATGGCATTGACTCGAATCTTTTTACTGCCAAGTTCCATGGCGAGATAGCGTACTGAGGTTTCCAAAGCCGCTTTAACAGGCCCCATGAGATTGTAATTTTTGACCACTTTTTCGGCACCATAATAACTCATGGTTATGATACTCCCTCCATCGACCATCAGTGGTTCAGCGGCTTTTGCCAATCGGATGAGCGAATGACAAGAAATATCCATCGCCATCATGAAGCCGTCTTTCGAGCAATCGACAACACGACCTTGTAAATCAGTTTTTGGTGCAAAGGCAATCGCATGGATAACAAAATCAAGACGACCCCAGCGGTCTTTTATTTTCTGAAATAGGGCATCAAATTGTTCCTTATCCGTCACGTCCAAAGGCATAACAATAGGAGATGACACTTTTTCAGCCAAAGGCTGTACATAGCCCCTGGTTTTCTCATTTTGATAGGTGATTGCCAATTCGCTGCCCGCTTCATGCAATGCTTTAGTACAACCCCATGCGATGGAGTACTCATTGGCAATTCCAACAATCAATCCTTTTTTATTCTCCATCAGCTTTTACTCCCGTTTGACGCTCAAGAAGTGACATGGCATGAATTGCCATCATGCGCTCTTCGTTAGCTGTAACAACCCGTGTTTCAAAAGGTTTAAGAAATTTCAAATGACGCAAGATAGTGTTTCGCACAAAGGCTGAGTTCTCACCAATACCGCCCGTAAACACGATGGCATCCATCCCACCCAGGGTTACTGCCATCATCCCCATGAATTGGGCAGCTTTAAGGCAGAAATAATCTAATGCAAATTGTGCCCTTGTATCCTCACTGTCTTGCAAGATTTTCACATCATTGCTTAAGCCTGATAAGCCAAGAAGTCCAGATTCATTATAAAGAAGACGCTCAACCTCATCGGTAGATAAGCCTAAATGACGCATCATAAACGTTACAGCGCCGGCATCAAGGTTCCCACAACGAGTTCCCATGGGTAATCCATCCAAGGCAGTCATGCCCATCGTCGTATCAATACTTACTCCATTACGCATCGCACACAAACTTGCTCCATTGCCAAGATGGGCCGCAATAAGCCGTCCCTCAACTAATGAAGGCTCATACCGCCGCAAGGTGTGAACAATCCATTCATACGATAATCCATGAAACCCATAACGACGAACACCTTGTTCCCTTATCTTTTGTGGCAATGCATACTCGGTGAACAAAGCCTTATGATGGGCATGAAACGCTGTATCAAAACAAGCAATTTGAAGTGCCTCTGGTTTCAGGGTACTGATGAATTCAATGGCTTTGAGATTATGGGGTTGGTGTAAAGGAGCCAATGGAGCTAATGCCCATAATTTCTGCATGACGTGTGGATTGACTATCACACTGTTTTTAAAGAGAGTCCCGCCATGGACAATGCGATGAGCAACTGCAGTCACCTGCCATTGTTCACTCAAAACCTCAATCCAGTTCAAAATAAGACGTAAGGCTTCTTCATGCGTACACTCATCAGAAAGGCTTTTTTTATCAACCTCTGTATTGCCGAGATTTGGTATTGCACCGATCGCTGTAAATGAAGGCTTGTTACCAATATCAGATACTTTCCCTTGAACCAACAGTTGTGGGTTTAATTGTCTTGAAAAAAGCTGAAATTTGACACTGGAAGAGCCTGCATTAATCACAAGGATACTGGCTTCTTGTACTTGGGTCATTTGATTCGTCCTTCCTTTCGAGCTGCCGCCAGTTTAACAGCCAGGGAGCAAGAGAAGAGCCTCGTTCTAAGTGAGTCGGCTCGGCTCACCAGAATGAATGGAACACGAGCACCCAAAACAATTCCGGCAGCATCCGCATGGCCTAAAAAAGTCAATTGCTTGGCCAAAATATTCCCGGACTCGATTTCAGGAACCAAAAGAATATCCGGATCGCCTGCCACAGAAGAAATAATCCCTTTTTCTTTGGCTGCCTCCTTGTTAATCGCATTATCAAAAGCCAAGGGACCGTCAAGAATGCCATCATTTATCTGTCCTCGGTCAGCCATTTTGCATAAAATAGAGGCATCGACAGTGGCTTGCATCTTAGGGTTGACGGTTTCGATGGCGGCAAGGATGGCTACTTTGGGCTTCTTGTCCTCGCCAAACAATACTCGCCAAAGATTAATGGCATTTTGGCAAATGTCCGCTTTGTCGGTGGCAGTAGGGGCAATATTAATCGCAGCATCTGTAATGATGAGTGGTTTGTGGTACGAAGGGATATCCATGACGTAGGCGTGACTCACACGATGTTGCGTGCGTAAGCCCGAGGCGGTGGGTACAATAGCCCCCATTAATTCATGAGTGCTTAATGAGCCTTTCATGATGGCATCAATCTCGCCGGAAGCTGCCAATTCGGCAGCCTTGCTTGCTGCGGCATCGCTGTGTTCTGTATCAATCGTTTCCCACTGTGATAAATCAATACTTGCTTCCAAAGCTGCAGTTTTCATCTTGACCAAAGGGCCAATTAAAATGGGAATAATGAGTCCTGCGTTTACCGCATCGTTCACCGCTTCCATGACACTCATACTAACCGGATGCACAATGGCCGTGCGAACAGCGCCCATACAGCGACACGCTTTGATTATCGCCTCGAAGCGATCGTGGTTATGTATTTCTATAGACGGTAAATGAGTTCGTGCAACCCGTACTTTTTTCGTTGGCGCAAGCACGGTTGCTAAGCCCTCGATGACCGTTTCTCCGTGCTGATTCACACCCTTGCAATTAAAAATCACACGGGGCTTATTGGCACCCTTATCCTTGACGATGATGGTGATGGTGAGCGTATCCCCTAAACGCACTGGCTTTTTAAATTGAATGTCCTGTTTAAGATAAATGGTGCCTGGACCAGGTATAATAGTACCAAGAAGTGTTGAAATCAGCGAGCCAGACCACATGCCATGACCCACAATACCATGAAAAATATCGCTTTGGGCAAACACCGGATCCATATGAGCAGGATTCACATCACCCGACATGGCAGCAAATAAATTGATGTCGTCTTGAGTGAGTGTTTTACTTAGACTCGCCTGCCGGCCTACCGTAAGCTCATCAAAAGTCACATTCTCAAGAAACTCCTTGTCCATTTTTCTTCCCTTTTATTTCTGCAGTACATAAGTACCTGGTGCAGCGGGTAGTGAGGCATTTATGACCAACGCAGGAACGCGTTTTTTGGTGGACTGTTGCACTAACCAATCATGCCATTCTTGCCACCAGGAGTCTTCTTGTTTTTCTGCAATCGCGAGCCAACTCTCAGGATTGAGATAAGCATCACCTTTCTTGCTCTCATGAACCCGATAAGAACGCCCCGGATGACCCGGTTCACTCACAATCCCTGCATTATGTCCGCCACCGGTGAGGACGAAGGTAATGTCACCCTCCGTCATCAGGTGGATTTTATAAACAGACTGCCAAGGCGCCACATGGTCTTTTTCAGTACTGACTGCAAAGACGGGCAACTGAATGTTTTCAGCAGCCACCGGCTTTCCTTCCACGGTATAACGGCCTTCTGCAAAATCATTGTTTAAAAACAGTTTTTCAAGGTATTCGCTGTGCATTTTATAAGGCATCCGCGTGGCATCCGCATTCCAAGCGGTTAAGTCAATCATCCCACGCCGCATCCCGTGCATGTAGTCTTGAACCATTTTGGACCAAATTAAATCGTAGGCACGCAACATTTGAAAGGAACCGGCCATTTGTTTGGTATCAAGATACCCTTGTTCTCCCATCATGTTTTTAAGGAAAGCCACTTGGCTTTCAGTAACAAAAAGCATTAATTCCCCGGCTTCAGTAAAATCCCCTTGGGCTGCAAGAAGGGTGAGGCTATTTAAGCGTTCATCCTTATCTCTACTCATCGCGGCCGCCGTAATCATGGCTAGTGTGCCACCTAAACAATAGCCCATCAGATTAATTTTTGTTTGAGGCAGAGTGGCTGATACCGCATCAATCGCAGCCATGGCGCCTTGGCGATAATAATCATCCATTCCTAAATCACGATCCTCTTTGTCGGGGTTACGCCAAGAAATGATGAATACGGTATGGCCTTGCCTTACGAGCCACTTCACCAAGGAATTATGAGGCGATAAATCCAAAATATAATATTTCATAATCCAGGCAGGGAGAACCAGTATGGGCTCTTTATACACGGTTTTAGTCAGAGCTTCGTATTGAATCAATTCGATTAAATGATTTTGAAACACCACTCGTCCTGGGGTAATCGCCACGTCTTTGCCCGGGATAAAATGTTCAGAGCCTGTAGGTGGTGCGCCCGTTAGCTTTTCTAAGGAGTCTTCCATAGCGATTTGGCTGCCTTGAATGAGATTAAGTCCCCCAGTGCGAATGGCTTCATGAAACAAATCAGGGTTAGACCAAACACAATTGGAAGGGGACAGGGCATCAAGATATTGGCGTGCCCAGAATGAAACGGTGCGTTCCACTTGGCTGGGTAGCCCAGGAACTTTGGTTGTGGCACGTCGCCACCAATCCTCTACCTGCAAAAATCCTTCCGCATATAAGCGCCAAGGCATAGGCTGCCAACTGTCTTTTTTGAAACGTACGTCTTTGCCACCAGCAGCACGATCGACACAAATGATATTATTAATGCAATCATTAGCATGAAAGACAGGATAAAAGGCCAGTTCCCATAATACTTCTGGAGATTGTGCCAATTGCCAAAGCCATGTGGAATAGGACGAGCCTAGCGCTGCAGGACTTATCCCCGCAGTCCATTTAGCAAGGTTTGCTTGAAATAACTGACCGAAAAAAGCAAAGGCATTATCAGTAGCGTCTGCATCACTGGGTGCACAACAAGAATCTAAACCTTCTGAAGATTCTTCCTGCTGAGTTAATAGGATTTTCTTGGGACAGCATTGCTTTTCTAGTCCATTCATGGCCTATATCCTTGGCATTATATAAGTAGATAATCAATCAGATACATACAATAATAGCAGAATATTTAACCTACCCATTCAGTTCAGGGGATATCTATTCTTGTATGGGGATGCTAAATAATGACACTTTGAGGAACTTTAGCTATTTCTTTCCTTGCTTGGTAGTAATGATCACTTTCTTGACTATGGACTATAGTCAATGGTTTATTAAGCCATTTAAATACCTTAAAGCAATTTATTGCAATAGCGGATTAATTATTTTAAGCAGATTATTACCACCTATCAAAAACAAGAGGAAGAAGTAGCCGAAAATATGATAGCAGGTGACAAGTGACTTTAGCTCGCAAATCAGGTATGCATCTTAGCCATCACTATGCAAAATGGTGAATTTATTTTACTCAATTGAAAGCGACATTAATTTTATATTTTTACAATTAATACTTTTATTCGTAATCAAAGTAAGTAATAGTCTTATATGGGTATGTTAAAAGCACGCTAAATAAAAGGAATTATAGATATGAAAATTGTTTATTTAATAATTAGCTTTATGATTCTTCTTTTGAATTCGGGCTGTGGAGGATTACGTCAAGTAAATGAAGATGCGAAAAATGTTAACTTGTATTTTTCCTATCCTACAGGAAATTGCCGTTTCTTAGGGATTATTAAAAATCCAAATGTACATGAAGTTATGGATATCCGCTCCTCTTTAAAAGATCTAGAAAAAGATGATAATAATTTTTTAAAAAATGAAGGCGCGAAGTTAGGAGCAAATGTTATCGTTCTTGTAACACATACACCAAGGGAATTTCATAAGAGATATGTAAGGGGATCAAAAAACTTAACAACTATTAATATCCATTCCGTAATAGCTAATGCATATTATTGTCCCTATGTGAAAATTGACCAATTACAACAAAGAAATTTAGAAATTAAGCAAACTCCATTATTTGAAAATGATGACCTGCAGATAAATTATTAAAAAATCCAGGGTCCTATCTGGTAACAGGACTACATTACTGTAGCCCCGTCCCATAAGAACGGAGCATGCGACTTTAGCCGCACTCCGCTCAAGCCTTCGCAAGGCCAACTTTGGTTGACCCAACCATCCAGTCTACTTCATTTGATGATAATAAGGAGGTTGATGCTTTATCCCTTGTTTCTAGCCGCTATAGTTTCAAGTAGCGCTGGCGCTTCTTAAAATATTCTGTATAGGCTGGAACATAGGGTGTTGCCTCTACCCTTATTTTGGTATGTCTTCTAATAGCAACAGAACTCATTAAAAATAAATCCATATAGGTGCTTTTGCTATCTTTATTTGGGTTTCTCGCAGTAAATATCCAATCTCGTGCACCCTGAGAGCGAAAGTACTTCTTTTCCCTCCATGCTGTACTTTTTCTCGGGCGTCTACGATGAACCAATCTCCACAAGGCTTGGTGTATTTGATGATCGATAAATCCAAACGTCTTTTTATCAGAATCGGTTTGGCCTTGTATTCCGGCAAGCCATTTATAAACCAGATATAACGGTCCATGTAACCAAACAATTCCATGCACAGGTATCTGATTTAACTGAGGCAACGAGTAATGTAAGGTTACCCTTCATCGGTAAAATAAATTTTAAACATAAGGCCATCTGTTACAAGGCCATTTTAATCCTTTCCTTATCTCTAGAAAAACTGCTTCATTTTATTTTTCATTGAGATAAATGATTATAATCCCGTTAAAAATAAAAACAGTAATAGCATCCGCCTCATACACATCCTTATTACGGTACCGTGCATCCATTTTTTAATTAAAAATCCCTGCCACACACTCTAATGCAACGTAAAGGAAACACCATGCAAAAAAATCGCTCCTAAGATGAGGAAAATGAATAGGGCGATGACAAATCGCAAATGCCTCTTTTTTCTAAAGAGAAACATGAGGCCAATTAACAGAATAACAAATACACCCAAAACGCCTATAAACCATGCATTGAGTTCCATTATTCATCCCTGAGTAGATTATAAAATCCCTTGTTATCCATTTTGGTGTATATGGCCACCATCACCACCAAAACCACCCTCATAAGCTCCTTCAGGATGAGTCTCGGCAGGGGTTGTTTTATTACAAGACATTAAACCGCATCCTAAAATGAGTAAGCCAATAAAAACAAAAATTGTTTTAAATCCGATAGGGTTCATTTACATCTCCATTTCCACAAATAAAAATCGTTGCATCGGTCATCATAACATACTGAATCCTATGATGTCCTGCTTAACGAAACCCTAAATGAATCTCTCCAGAGGCATGATAGGAAACAACCTCTTACCATTTTAACTGGTGTTTTTATTTTGAAAATTCAACAATCGCAAACCATTCGCAACAACAATGAGACTTGCTCCCATATCGGCAAAAACCGCCATCCAAAGTGTCGCCAACCCAGCCAAAGCCAAGATGAAAAAAACAACCTTGATAGCAATCGATAAACTGATATTTTGACGTAGCACCCGAGCTGTTTTATGACTTAAATCGATAAAAAAAGACAGCATCGCTAAATTATCGTTCATCAGGGCCACATCCGCTGTTTCAAGTGCGGTATCAGTCCCTTTTCCCATCGCGAAACTAATCGTTGCCTTTGCAAGTGCAGGGGCATCATTAATGCCATCACCAACCATACCCACGGTGTGGTAATGAGCCAACAGGGCGTTCATGGCATTCAGCTTCTCTGTAGGCAAGATATTGGCATTGACTTCATCAATTCCCACCTCTTTGGCAATAGCGGCAGCGGTGACGGCATTATCTCCAGTTAACATGGCTGTTTTGATGCCACGTTGATGCAAGGATTGGATGGCTAATTGGCTGGTTGAACGAAGGGTATCCGCTACTGCAAAAATAGCCAACACGGTTGTGTCATTACTTAAAATAACTGTGGTCTTTCCTTCTTGCTCTAACTGAGCAAGTTGTTTTTCGATACCGGAATTACACACCCCATTGTCTTCAGCCAGCTGATGATTCCCAACAAAATACTGCTCATTATTGACGCTCCCCATGACGCCCCGACCAGGAATTGCTTCAAACCGACTCACCGTCAATAACGACCCCGTTGGTTGTTCTTCTCGCCAGTATTCGACCAAAGCGTGGGCAACAGGATGTTCGGAGTGACTGTCTAAACTGGCTGCCAAGAGCAGTAAATCACCTTTGGTTTGCGTGCTTTCATAGGCAATAAAATCCGTGACCACCGGCTTTCCTTCAGTCAGTGTTCCCGTTTTATCCAGCGCAATGAGTTTTAACTGATAGCCGATTTCTAAATAACTTCCGCCCTTGATAAGAAGTCCGTGATGAGCTGCCGCTGCCAAGCCACTTACTACGGTCACAGGCGTTGAAATAACCAACGCACAAGGGCAAGCGATTACAAGCAAGGTGAGTGCCTTATACAGCCAATCATAAAAAGGATACCCCAATGCAATTGGTGGAATCAGAGCAACGGCTACTGCAATGAGCACCATGATTGGCGTGTAATATTTGGCGAACTCATCAACAAATCGCTGGGTTGGTGCCCGCTCTGCTTGTGCTTGTTCTATTGCTTTGCCAATTTTAGCCAACAGGGTATCGCCTGATTCTTTGGTCACCTTCACTTCAAAGGAGCCTCGCTCATTGAGCGTACCGGCAAACACACTGTCTCCTGTTTGTTTGCTCACAGGCATCGACTCACCAGTAATGGGCGCTTGATTAACGCTACTTTGGCCACTCACAATAACGCCGTCCAAGGCAATCCGCTCACCTGGCTTAACCAGGATAATTGCACCTGACTTGATGTTCTCGACCGCTAATTTTTGCCATTTTCCTTCCGTCGTTTTGACGGTTGCTTCATCCGGTGCAATCTGCATCAGGCTTCGAATGGCTAATCGTGCTTTATCCAATGAGTAGCGTTCAATACGCTCAGCCAATGCAAATAACACGGTGACCATCGCCGCTTCCGGCCATTCGCCGATGAGTATGGCACCTGTTATTGCAATCATCATCAAGCTGTTGATATTCAAGGCTTTCGTGCGCAGAGCAAGCCAACCCTTTTTGAAGGTAGGCGGTCCACTTATGGCCATAGCCACTAATGCCAATGCCGCTACCCAAACTGACTTCTCGGTCCCAAATAAATAGGAGAGCACTTCCGAGAAAAGAGCCAACAATCCAGCTACAGCAAGCCACCACCAAGAAAAATCATTGGCCTCTTTTGGGCTATCACTTTTAGTGCTGCTTTTGGTGCGAACACTCATGCCCAATGCTTCAATTTGTCTCTGGAGTGGCTCAATCGTATTTAAACGATGATGAATCGTCACTTCTTCGGCAATGAAGTTAAAATCCATCTTTTCGATTTCCGGAATTGTTTGTAATTGTCGCCTAATTAATTGCTCTTCAGCAGGACAATCAAGCCCTGCAACAAAAAAGGTCGTTAAGGTTAAAGGTGTTGTCATAATGATTTCCCACATTGACTGCAATGACGTATCTAAGCAGTGTTTATTTTCTTAGTGAGGTAATTTATTGATTACATTGCACTCAATACTCTCTCGAGTCGTTCCTTCACTTCAAGAGCAATATGATTTATCTCCGAATTGCTGACTAATTCCAATACTGCTTTAGGATCCATAAATTCAACATATACGTTGCCAAGGTTATCTTGACGTACGACTACATTACAAGGTAGAAGCAAACCTATAGAGGGTTCCTTAGCTAAAGCATGATGAGCAAATTGAGGATTGCATGCACCAAGAATTTGATAAGGAGGCATATCTTGATTTAACTTTTTTTTCAGCGTTGCTGATACATCTATAGTGGTCAGGACTCCAAATCCTTCTTTTTGAAGCCCTTCTGTAACTTTTTTTACTGTATCGTCAAAAGAATATAATACTTTTTTTCCAAATCCATATTTAATATGTTCCATTTTTTAATCCTCGATTTTTTATAAATTACTAAGATAATTCTAATTATTAACTCTAAAACACTCAGATATTACAAACTGTGTATCTCTCAGCATAAATTAGGTTTCCTCGCCTGATTTCTTCATCAATGGCTTTTTACGTCGCTCATGAAACACATAATACAAACCAGGCAATACCAACAAAGTCAGGAAAGTCGAAGAAATAATACCGCCAATCACCACCGTGGCTAAAGGCCGTTGCACTTCAGAGCCTGTACCGGTCGCTAATGCCATTGGTACAAAGCCCAAAGAAGCCACTAAGGCTGTCATTAATACCGGACGAAGACGCGCCAGTGAGCCTTGCAATACCGCGTCTTTTAAATACATTTTTTTTTGCTCGTGTAGTTTATTGATAAAAGTAATCATTACCAAGCCGTTTAGCACCGCAACTCCTGATAAGGCAATAAACCCGACTCCCGCGGAAATGGATAAGGGGATCCCCCGTAACCATAAGGCGAGTACACCGCCTGTTAATGCTAAAGGAATGCCGCTAAACACCAAAAGCGCATCTCTTACTCTACCAAAGCTCATAAACAGCAGTAGGAAAATGCCCAATAAGGTAATAGGCACTACAATTTGTAGTCGTTGAGAGGCCGATTGCAATTGTTCAAATTGCCCACCCCAGGTTATCCAATACCCACTGGGTATTTTGACATTTTGCTCAATGCGTTGTTTGGCCTCATTGACAAACGAACTTAAATCACGATTTCTTACGTTCGCACTGACGACCACGCGACGTTTACCGCTTTCGCGACTGATTTGATTAGGGCTCTCGCTTCTCACCATTTTCGCCACTTCATTCAGAGGAATGAAATGGCGCTCACCGTCTTTAGCAGGAGGCAAAGGAATAAAGATTTGTCGTAATACATTCGGATCGGAGCGCAATGATTCAGGTAGGCGTACAATTAAATCAAAACGTTTATCTCCCTCAAAAAGCTCCCCACCTTTTTTGCCGCCTGTAGCAATCACAATCGCATCTTGCACACTACCTATTTGTAAACCGTAACGGGCGAGCATATCGCGATTAATCGCAATGGTTAAAAGCGGCAAGCCACTGACTTGCTCGACCTTGACATCTGCAGCCCCGGGTACCTTTTTTAATTGCGCACTTATCGATTCAGCTATTTCTAGCAAGGTATCCATGTCATCGCCGAATACCTTCACCGCCACATCGCTTCGCACCCCAGAAATAAGTTCATTAAAACGCATTTGAATCGGCTGGGTAAACTCATAATTATTACCAGGAATTTGTTGTACCGCCTGTTCAATTTCCTGCACTAACTCTTGCTTGGTTTTTTTGGGATTGGGCCACTCTTTTCGAGGTTTTAAGATAATAAAAGTATCTGCCACGTTCGGTGGCATGGGATCGGTGGCTACCTCTGCCGTTCCAAGTTTTGCAAACACGTTTTTGACTTCAGGAAATTGCCGCACCCGTTCTTCCACCAAATCTTGCATGGCCAGGGCTTGAGTCAAACTGGTGCCTGGAATGCGCATCGCATGCATCGCAATATCGCCTTCATCCAGGCTTGGAATAAATTCCCCACCTAAGCGATAAGCAAGGAGCAAACTGATGACCACTAAAACCACTGCCGCACTAATGACCCATCGCCTTGCATGAAAACTACGGCGTAACACTTTAGCATAGACTTTTGACAGGTGATGCACGAGCCAATTTTCTTTTTCCTGGACACGTCCTCGAAGAAAAATTGCAACGGCTGCAGGAATAAACGTCAATGCAAAAAGCATGGAGGCCAACAAGGCGATGATGACGGTTTGAGCCATCGGTAAAAACATTTTTCCTTCCACACCCGTTAACGTTAAAATCGGCAAATAAACCACCGTAATAATGAACACGCCAAAGATGCTGGGCCTTATGACTTCGGTGGTCGCATAGGCAATCACTTTTAAGCGCTCTTCCAGATTTAAAACTCGCTGCAGTGCATGCTGTTGCTCACCTAAATGTTTAATGCAGTTTTCAACGATAATGACCGCACCATCCACAATCAAACCAAAATCAAGTGCTCCTAAACTCATTAAATTGGCACTGATTTGATTACTCACCATGCCGGTGATGGTGAGTAACATGGATAAAGGAATGACCATCGCCGTAATAAGGGCGGCCCTAATATTTCCCAAAAATAAAAATAAAATGACACAAACTAATAAGGCGCCTTCAAGAAGATTGTTCTTCACCGTATTAATCGTGGCATTCACCAGCAAGGTTCGATTATACACCGTGACTGCTTCAACACCTTGAGGCAAGGATTTGTTAATGTCTTTCATTTTGGCGGCCACGCGCTCAGAAACGGTTCGGCTGTTTTCTCCCATCAACATAAACACCGTGCCTAAAACCACTTCTTTACTGTTCTCTGTTGCAGCGCCTGTACGCAACTCTTTACCTAAAGCAACATCTGCCACATCACGGATACGAACCGGTGTGCCTTCAAAACTGGCAATCACAATATTTTCAATGTCCGGAATATTTTTTACTTGACCGGGCACGCGAATTAAGTTTTGCTCCCCATTGGTTTCAATGTAACCTGCGCCCACATTGGCATTATTGCGCGTAAGCGCTTCTACCACATCGTTCAAACTTAAACGATAGCGAACCAGTTTCATGGGATCGGGCGTAATATGAAATTGCTTTTCATAACCACCAATGGTATTGACCTCCGCAACGCCTTCCACATTTCGTAGTTGAGGCTTAATAATCCAATCCTGAATGGTACGAAGTTCAGTGGGATTGTAACGCTGGGACACAGGCACATTAGGTTTATTGGTGACAGTATACATAAAAATCTCACCAAGACCTGTCGATATGGGGCCTAGAGTGGTTTCCGCTTCGGGCGGTAGTTTATCCCTAACCTCTTGCAAACGTTCATTAATTAACTGACGCGCAAAATAAATATTCGTGCCGTCTTTAAAGACCACCGTGACTTGCGATAACCCATAACGCGACAAAGAACGCGTATAATCGAGATTAGGTAGCCCACTCATCGCTAACTCAATAGGAAAAGTAATGCGTTGCTCCACCTCAAAGGGCGAATAGCCTGAAGCTTGAGTATTAATTTGCACTTGCACGTTGGTAATATCAGGAACGGCATCAATGGGCAAACGTTGAAAGTTGTAGACGCCGAGCGCTGCAATCACCAAGGTGAATAAAAGAACAAACCAACGATGTTTTAGAGAAAAGCGAATAATTTTTTCAAGCATCTCAATCCTTAGTGCTCATGGCTCGCGCCTTCCTTGCCTAACTCAGCCTTCATAAAAAAGCTGTTTTTACTGACATAACGCTGGCCAGCATCAAGCCCTGACACCACTTCTGCCCATTGGTCGTCTTTTTCACCTAAAGTAACGGGTGTCGCTTCAAAATAATCCCCTTGCTGGACAAAAACCACCTCTTGTTTATCCATGCGCTGGATGGCCGAAAGAAGGACCGCCACTGGTACTTTTTTTTCTTTAATGGTAATGGCCGCATTCACATACATTCCTGGTAACCAGACTCGTGGTTCGTTAGATAAAACCGCACGTGCTAACGTGGTTTGACTGTCTTCGATGCCTAAAGGTGCAATGTAAGAAATCGTGCTGGTGGACTTTGGTTGTCCTTCATCGCCCGTGACAGTCACTTCCATCCCTTGCTTCACAAGAGGGGACTCTTTGCGATACAAGGTAAAATCGGCCCACACCGTGGCTAAATTGGCCACCTCATAAATGGGTTTGGTGTTTTGAGCCAACTCGCCATTCGTTGCATATTTTTGCACAATAGTCCCAGTCATTGGGGCAGTAATGCTGTAGTTTTGCAAACTCTCATTGCTTTCAATGGTGACTAATACGTCTCCTTTAGTGACTTCATCACCGAGATTTTTAGTCATTGATTTAATGATGCCCGAATAGCGTGCATAAATAGGAGTTAGGGTGTCGCGATTAGGAACAATTTTTCCGACCACCTTTAATTGGGTCTTAATGGTTTGGCTCTGAGCTGTAGCAATTTGAATGTCAGCCGCTTTTAGAATGCCTGATACTATTTTTACGCGACCTTCATAGCTTGAGTAACGCCAATTGTAACGTGTTCCATTAAGCTCTAATTGCACCGTCACATCAAAAGAATGAGGTTCTCGAATCACTTGATTGCTTTGTAAAAAATGCTCAACAGGAATAAAGGTAATCTCTTCTTTTTTGTCATTGAAGCGGAGCAATTGAACCGTTAAATGGGCCTTATCGGGTGAAATCAACTCTCCATTTTGATAAAGATAAGCACGAAAATGAGGAGGCATCCCTCGTTCAAATATTAACAGCTCAAGGGCTATGTTCCCTTCTTTTAGCAAACGTCCCCCATTGGGCCCTTTTTCCATGGTGTCTTGGTGATTGTTTTCCTCAACCGCATGAGTATCTCCACTTGCCCATAATGAAAAGGAACTTAAACCAAATAAAAGAATCAGTAATGGAATCGGGAGAATGAATAACTTTAGAAATTTCATTGACTCTCCTTAACAGGATTTAATCCTAAAAGCCCTACCAGCTGAATTAGTGCTTTATGATAATCCGCATGGGCTTGCTGGTAATGACGCTCTTCTTCATACAAGGTATTGAGTGCTGTGAATAACTCAATATACGTGTAACGCCCCATTTGATAACCCTCTTGCGCGAGTGTTATTGATTTACGTGCTAAAGGTAATAGTGAATCGGTGACTAAACTCGCTTCATAGTGACTTTGCTGGGCTTGTAAAAAGGCATTGTACACATTTTGACGCACATCAAGTCGCGTTCCTTGAAAGTCATGGGACGTTTGCGTGTATTGCGCCTCTGCAGTCAGGATTTTGCCTTGATTTCTATTGTAAACTGGCACTTCCGCAAAAGCGGACATCACGGCAGCATTACTGCCGTCATCAGAAAAATGACGGCCACCGAGTTGTATGTTTAAATCCGGCCAAACGGACTTTTTTACTGCCGTAATCGTCGCACGCTTGGCTTGCAATTGCAGTTGCATTTGCAGGAGCTGCGGGCTTTGAGGTAAGTGTTTTAATAATTTGGGCCAATTAAGTGAAATGCCCGGCAAGCCCTTATCCACCAAGGGTCTATCTATTCTTAGCCCGTCACCTAATGACCGAGCCAGTTTGGCTCGTTGGAACAACGCGTCACGTGCCGCTTTATTTTCCTGAATTCGAGCCTCACCCAACCGTATTTGGGCTAATCGCAAGTCCAATTCAGACCCAGCACCTGCCTTAACCCGTCGTTCAATGGCTGCCACAATGTCTAGATTCAGTCGAATTAGTTTTTTCGTCACGCGATGCCATTGCTCCGCATACAGCGCGTCCACGTAAGCTACCCCAACCGCCACATACAGGGTGGCCTTTTGCACTTTAATCTGGGCAAGAGATGCTAAGTAATCCGCATAAGTTGCTTTTTTTAGATACTGAAGGCGATGCCCCAAAGGAATGGGTTGAGTGGCGGAAAAAGTTGTTTCTGCTGCTTCATAACTACTATAACTACCTGAACCACCAAAATTTTCGGCAGTTAAAGTTAATTGCGGATTGGGATAAAGACCGCTTTGAATAAAAACCCCGCGCATCGCTTGGGCTCTATCGATTTCTGCTTGCAATTCAGGGTTATTTCGGTAAGCAATATCTAATGCTTGCTTAAACGTTAGTGGAGCAGCAGCCATCACTTCATTACAAAGGAAGTGTATTAATAGAATAATGGCTAAACCGATGTAACGCATCCCTCACCTTTTAAAAAATACCATGCCCAGTATCACTTATTTAGTGTATCCTGATTTGCTTTAAGAGAATACCCTCTGTACCCTATAGAATGGCAAAAATTAGCTTAATAATTCACTGGAATCATTGAATTTCTTTTATGCAGTGAATAATTAACAGCTCTATCCAGGTGATGATTCGATGCGGATTCTTTTTTTAGGTGATGTATTTCTCGTGTTGGCCAGTATAGTGGAGGCCAAACCATTGATTATTGGGGTAGACGACACGCCCCCTTTGCTATAAATGCCGATAAAGGCCATTTCTTTGGTTTTGATATAGAGCTTATGATCAAAGTAACATGATTTCAAAAAACCATTAGTGTATCCATGAAGAAAACACGTCTCTCTGGATTCAATAAATTTTGGTTAAATTCACTTTAATGGCGCCCAGGACCGTGCACATGGGGATGGTAACCTCCAAATCGTCCTTTTCTTGGCTCTTTATTTTGGCTTTCTTTGGAGTCGACCGACGCACAAGAAGAGCATAAAGAGATAACGAATAAGAGAATGAAAAAAAGACTTGTTTTTAATGAGCGTATATGGCACATAAATAGATACCTCCTGCCAAAAATATTTAAGTATTTAGGTTAAGTCAACGTTAATTAATAGAGATTTTAATGCTCATCACTATCTTTCTAGTTTCGCTTATTTTTCAATGACATTCCATAGCCATGCCCTATGAATGGTGCACGATAACAGTATTGTTTTTTGTGTGTAATGGACGTTTAATCAATATTTTATTCGTGAGTGATTTTACCAGTATTAGCATCTATCTTTAATTCAACTTTTTATCTTCTTTGCCAAATTACATTCTTCACAGTGTTATCCGCCGTAGCCTCAGCGCATTGATAATAACGGATACAGAAGAAAGCGCCATAGCAAGTGCAGCGATGATTGGACTTAATAGTAAGCCTGTGAATGGATACAAGATTCCTGCAGCCAAAGGTACACCCAAGATGTTATAAATAAAAGCAAAGAAGAGATTCTGGCGTATATTACTCATGGTCCCTTCTGATAAACGACGAGCCTTGACAATACCACGCAAATCCCCATGCAATAATGTAATACCAGCACTCTCAATAGCCACATCAGTCCCTGTTCCCATGGCAATACCAATATCAGCTCGTGCCAGTGCCGGTGCGTCATTCACCCCATCTCCTGCCATTGCAACAGTGAGTCCTTTATCCTTTAATTCACTTATAATACGGCTTTTATCCTCAGGCATGATTTCAGCCACTACCTTTTTTATGCCAAGTGTACCTGCCACAGCTTCTGCTGTTTTTTTACTATCCCCTGTCAGCATGTAAATTTCAATGCCACTTTGTTGAAGTGAGTGGATGGTTTCAGGGGTTGTTGATTTAATTGGATCTTCCACTACCAAAAGGGCTACTGTTTTATCATCGATAGCCATAAACATCACAGAGGCACCTTTGGCACGGAGCGCATCTGCTTTTGTAAAAAGAGAAGTATTATCGTTCCCATGCTCTTGCATTAATTTGATATTACCAATGGCAACACGATGACCATTTACTTTACCCACTACTCCTTTCCCAGTTGGGGCGTCAAAATTTTGGACTGGTTCAAGAGCCAACTGTTTTTCCTTTGCAGCCCTCACGATGGCTTTGGCAAGCGGATGTTCGCTTTGATGTTCAAGTGATGCCGCTAGCGCTAATGCCTCTTCCTCATTTAAGCCTTGATCAGATACAATCTGCGTCAATTTGGGGTGCCCTTCAGTGAGTGTTCCTGTTTTATCTACAACAAGCGTGTTCACCTTTTCCATTCGCTCAAGCGCTTCCGCGTTTTTAATCAATACACCAGTCTGAGCACCTTTCCCTACTCCTACCATGATAGACATCGGAGTTGCCAAGCCCAAGGCACAGGGACAAGCGATGATTAATACAGATACAGCAGCAATTAAGCCATAGCTAAGTGATGGTTGCGGCCCCAACAATGCCCACAAAATAAAAGAAAGCATGGCAATTAAAATCACGGCAGGCACAAACCATCCAGATACAGTATCTGCTAAACGTTGAATAGGGGCGCGGCTTCGTTGAGCATCACTCACCATCTGAACAATACGTGAAAGCATGGTGTCACTACCAACGTGAAGTGCTTTCATAACAAAACTACCCGTCTGGTTAATTGTCGCACCAATAACTTTAGCACCTGCTTCTTTAGTAACCGGAATAGGTTCTCCAGTCACCATAGATTCATCTACAAAACTTCGGCCTTCCTGTACCTCACCATCTACCGGTATCTTTTCACCAGGGCGAACACGCAGCAAATCGCCAACATTAATCTTATCCAGAGATACTTCCTCTTCACTCTCATCTTCTTTTATACGATGCGCACTGTCAGGTGCTAATTTCAATAAAGCACGGATAGCACTGCCTGTCTGCTCTCTTGCTTTTAATTCCAGCACTTGTCCTAATAAGACAAGGGTCGTAATAACAGCTGCGGCTTCAAAATACACAGCGACTACCCCTTCTGGACTTCGAAAAGTCATGGGAAATACCCCGGGCAGAAGTACTGCCACCATACTATAAACCCATGCTACCCCAATACCCATAGCTATTAGAGTAAACATATTCAATTGACGTGTTTTAAGAGTTTGCCAGCCACGTTGAAAAAATGGCCAACCACACCAAAACACAACAGGTGTAGCAAATAGCAGTTGAATCCAGTTTGAAACACTGGCAGATATAAAGTTTTGCAACAAATGTCCGCCCATCTCCAATACCACAACAGGTAAAGTAAGAATTACTGCCATCCAAAATCGACGCCTCATATCGAGGTATTCAGGATTTGTTTCTTCTTCGGCTGTCACTGTTTCCGGCTCTAAGGCCATACCACAAAGAGGGCAAATCCCGGGATTAGTCTGACGTACTTCAGGATGCATGGGGCAAGTATAGATGATTACACCCTCTGTTTTGGAGGAAGCATTGCGTGACTTCTGTACTCTATGTTCCTGATGACAACAAGCGTCCTCTTTTCCAGTATTTGTATGCTTTTGTTGATGATGGTCGTGTTTCATTGATCACCTATTCGTATTAGTAGTTTCACTTAAGCAGAGAACACGTTTCAATGCCCACCGCCATGGCCACCGTGGCCACCAGCACCGTGTCCCCCATAGCCTCCATCAACCTCCTGTGAACTATGCTTTCTCAACCCATCACAGGAGCTCAAAAAGAGTGTTGCCCCAACTAACCCAATAAAAACAATAAATGCCATAGTTATTTTAAAAATTGACATCTGATACTCCTTGAAAATAAATGTTGGTCCACTTATCCTTTTAAAGCCTTTACCAAATTGTGTTTTACTAACTCATCCACAACCAAATCACTCACATCAATGGCATTGGTTATATGATTTACCGTGTTACAAGTAATGATTTGCATACCTTCCATTTCCGATAATAGGGAATAGGCATCTTCTGCAAAAAGCGCATGCACACCAATGCAAGTCACTGACTTAACCCCTAAATCTTGCAAATGCTTCACCGTTTCCACCATGGTTCTGGCCGTGGAGATGATGTCATCGACTAATACTGGGGTAGAGGAGTGAAGCTTCGGAATATTGGGTACTGAAATAGCCACCTCTTTATCACCCCGTCTCTTTTTTTCCAAAATCACATAGGGAAAATCGCCCTTTTCTGCAATGTCGGCAACCCATTGCTCACTTTCCATATCAGGGCCTATAAGCACTGGTTTAATAACATGAGCCTTAATCCATCTCGCTATATTTGAAGTAGCATGTAAGACAAAAGTAGGAATGGAGTAGACTTCATCTAAAGAGTTATAACGATGCAAATGGGGGTCAATGGTTATGAGCCAATCAAATGAAGTAGAGAGTAACTCAGCAAAATAACGCGAGGTAATCCCTTCACCCTGATGAAAACGTTTATCTTGACGTAAATACGGAAGATAAGGGGCAATCAAACCAATTTTTTTAGCTCCTAATTCTTTGGCTGTTTTAGCAAAAAACAACAAAGGTAGTATTTTTTCATCGGGTCGGTTTAAGCTATCCACTACAATGAGGCTGTGATTTTTAACTTCCGAATTAATTTTTACGTACCACTCCGTGTCTGGAAAACGATGCAACGTGGCATCACCCACCTCCACTTGAAGCGCTTTTTTTAAGTGTCTACTGATTTCTGAAGCATCAAATAATGAAAATAAAATGGGCTTCAAGGCTTCTCTCCCAGAACAATGGTATTTTGTTTATCGCGAATAAAATCGCGAGCATAAGTCATCTCTCCTGAAGACTCTGAATGGATGGTGAACAAAGGCTGTCCTTTTTCAACTTGGTCGCCAATATGAACATGCAAATCAACCCCTGCTGATTTAGACTTAGGGGCCCCTGCAAGCTTGGCAATTTTTGCGAGCATTCGATTGTCAATGAGAGATACTTTACCTGCTTTCTCAGCACCAATAGGGTTAGTAAAACGTGCCGCCGTCAATTCCCGCATGCCTCCTTGTGCCTCACAAATCGCCTGAAATTTTTTAAACGCTTCGCCGCTATCTAATAATTGTTTGGCTATCGATTGACCTGAGCCAGGTTGTACTGTTGATGAAAATTCCAGTACTGCTCCTGCAAGAGTTAATGATTTTTCGCGCAAATCCTTTGGGGCATGAAGCAATCCTTGTAATACCGCCAACACATCGCGTGCTTCCAGGGAAGGGCCAATACCATTTCCTATCGGTTGTGCGCCATCAGTAATTAAAGTATGGACCACAAGGCCTAACTGTTTTCCTACTTCTTCAAGGGATTGCTTAAGAAGTAAAGCCCTGGACTTATTCCTGACTTTTGCGGTAGGTCCCACTGGAATATCAATAACGGCATGGGTTGCTCCTGTAGCAATTTTTTTAGAAAGGATTGAGGCGACCAATTGACCTTCACTATCTAACTCAAGAGCACGCTCCACCCGAATAAGCACATCATCGGCAGGGCTTAAGCTCACAGCACCTCCCCAAACGATACAACCGTTTTCCTTTTCAACCACGTGACACATAGCCTTTGGGCTCAGTGACACCGGTGCTAAAGTTTCCATTGTATCTGCAGTACCTGCTGGAGAAGTAATTGCCCGTGAAGAGGTTTTTGGGATAGTTAACCCAAAAGCAGCTACAATGGGAACCACAACAAGGGTGGTGCGATTTCCTGGCAAACCACCAACACAATGCTTGTCTACAATCAAAGGAGATGACCAGGATAAGCGATCGCCACTGTCAATCATGGCTTTTGTAAGTTTCATGATTTCAGTATTGCTTAAACGTTCTGCGGCACTGGCCGCTAAAAAAGCAGAAATTTGCAAATCAGAAAGACGACCACTTAAAACGTCATCCACGATGGCTTTGATTTGTTTAAAAGAGAGTTCATTACCATAAATCTTCGTATGCACATAACTTAATGATTCCAGAGGTTTAGGATGGGATAATTGGATTTCATCCCCTTCTTTAGCATTTAAAGAATCCCAGGCATAGTGTGACAAGCTGGCTTCCCCGGGCTTAAGCAGCTCTGAGGTAACGACATTAAGCGTTGCGATAATGGAGCGTTTTCCAAGGGTCACTTGAATACGTGTCTGCACTTCAAAGCCTTCTGCATGACACACATGACAATCCTCTCGCATGTAAATAATGGCTTCATGATACGTCTTGATGCCTAAATATTTTAAACGCAAGGCATGACCCACTTCTTTTGTCACGACAAATCCTCCACATGCTGGTAAGAAGGAATCATGCAGGTGAAACCAAATTGCTGTTCAATCTTGTCTTTGAGCGATTGTGCACTGTGAGGTTCACCATGAGTGATAAAGACTTTTTTGGGTGGCCGAATAAAGTGCTTTAGCCAACCTAACAGCTCCTGATAATCGGCATGCGCAGAAGTACTGCTCATGACAACGACCTTGGCACGTATAGGAATCATACTACCATGAATTTTGACCTCACGTTCCCCATTGACAATCCTGGCACCACGAGTGCCTCCTGCTTGAAAGCCGGTAAAAAGAAGGGTGCTCTTAGGATCAGGGGCAAAGGCTTTCAAATGATGCACAATACGACCACCTTGGGCCATCCCACTGGCGGCTATAATGATTTGAGGCATTTTATGACGATCGAGTTCTTTTGACTCCTCAGGGGTATTGATATAAGTAGCTGCGTTACATAAGCCATGGCATTGTTCCTCATTTAAACGATGATCCTCTTTATAAGTGCAGAGCAAATGGGTCGCATTGATGGCCATTGGGCTGTCTAAAAACACTGGAACGTCTTTGTGAATCTCTCCTTTTTGTTTCAGTTGATAAATAAAATAAAGAAGACTTTGCGCACGCCCTACGGCAAAGGCTGGAATGACGACAGAACCCCCTCGTTTGATGGTTGTATTAATCACTTGCCCCATTTGCGGCAACGGATCAGTTGCATCATGCAATCGGTCGCCATAAGTGGATTCCATGATCAGATAATCCGCTTCTTGAATGGGGGTTGGTGCCTTCATGACCGGATCATAAGGTCGACCAACATCCCCGCTAAACAAAAGGGAACACTTGCTTGTTTTTATTTTGATCATCGCGGCACCCACGATGTGTCCTGCACGATGAAATTCGAAGCTAAATCCATTAAATAATTGGTGCGGCGCATTAAAATCAACGGTTTCAAAATGTTTTAATGCCGTTCTCGCGTCTTTTTCGGTATAAAGAGGAAGCGCTGGCTTATGTTTCGAGAAACCATATTTATTGGCTAATCGTGCTTCTTCTTCCTGAAGATGACCACTATCCGGTAATAAAATAGCACACAATGCTTTTGTGCCGGGTGTTGCATAGATTTTTCCTTGAAATCCATTTTTTACTAATAGGGGCAAATAACCGGTGTGGTCAATATGCGCATGAGTGATAATCACAGCATCAATATCGCGCGGGTCAATAGGCAATGAAGCCCAGTTACGTAATCGTAATTCTTTATACCCTTGAAAAAGACCACAATCGATGAGAATTTTTTTAGAATCGATGGTCAAAAGGTATTTTGAACCAGTAACGGTTTGGGTTGCCCCTAAGAACGTTAATTTCATCTTGCCTCCATTAGACTTCCTTGTTTTTTCAAATCCACTTGCCAGCGCCACATCACATAAACCACGGGAATCACAATTAAAGTCAGCAATAGTGCTGAAAAAATCCCACCCACCATGGGAGCCGCGAGGCGTTTCATCACATCAGCACCAATACCTGTCGCCCACATCACCGGTAACAAACCCAGTATATTCGCAAGCCCTGCCATCGCCATAGGGCGAATACGCGATACGGCGCATTGCTGCACCGTTTGAATCAAGTCCGGCAAGGTTTTGAGTAATCCTTTTTCTTTTTGCTCGTTGTAATCAGAATCAAGGTAAGCGAGCATCACCGCACTCGTTTCAGCAGCCACTCCAGCAAGTGCAATCATCCCAACCCAGACCGCGATACTCATGTTGTACCCTAATAGAAGGAGCAGCAAAAATCCGCCAAGTAGAGCAAAGGGTACACCTAGCATCACCATCAATGTCTCAGTGATGGTGCGGAAGGTAAAGTAAAACAAAATAAAAATAATGGCTAAGGTGAGTGGTACAAAAATTTTAAGTCGTTCATACACGCGTTGCATGAATTCGTATTGACCTGACCAGGCAAGCGTGTAGCCCGGGGGTAATGTGACTTTTGCCTTGACCACTTGCTTTAACTCTTCCACGTAGCTTCCAATGTCTCGTCCGCTAATATCAATGAACACATAACCTGCTAACATCGCATTCTCATCGCGAACCATGGCAGGACCTGAACGAAAGGTTAAAGTCACCAATTGAGCAATAGGTATTTCAGCACCACTGGGTGTTTTCACTAAAATACGATTGATCTTATCCGGATCATCGCGTAATTCTCGCAAATAACGCACATTAACAGGATAACGTTCACGGCCTTCAATTGTGGTCGCTATGTTTTCACCACCCACGGCTGATTCGATGATACGATTGACATCCATAATGGTTAAACCATAGCGCGCAAGCTCGTCTCGATGGATGTCAAAATCAAGAAAATACCCTCCAGCCACCCGTTCCGCATACACCGTACTTGTCCCCGGTACTTCTTTGGCTACCATTTCGATTTCTTTGCCAATGGCTTCAATTTTTTTAATGTCAGGACCAAAAACTTTAATCCCTACAGCGGTTCGAATTCCTGTGGTGAGCATGTCATTACGCGCTTTAATGGGCATAGTCCAGGCATTGCTCACACCGGGAAATTGCAAGGCTTTGTCCATCTCAGCGACCAGGCTTTCATAGGTCACGCTTTTGCGCCAAAATTTCTTAGGCTTAAGTTCAACAATCACTTCCATCATGCTAAAAGGAGAAGGATCGGTTGACGTATTAGCCCGTCCCGTTTTTCCAAACACATAAGCCACTTCCGGGAATGATTTTAATTTCTTATCCATTTCCTGGAGCAGTTCTGTGGCTTGTGTGACCGATATGCCAGGTAAAGTAACAGGCATATATAAAATCGTACCTTCATACAGAGGCGGCATGAATTCTGAGCCAATGAGTTTATAGAGGGGAACCGTGGCTAATGCTGCTACCACAGCAATCGCTACTACAACACCACGGTAATGCAGTGCTAATTTCAAAACTGGTGCGTACATTTTTTGCATCACGCGGGTAATGGGATGTTTTTGCTCGGGGATGATACGCCCACGCACCAAAATAGGTAATAACATGGGGATTAAAGTAATGGCCAGCAAAGCACTCATAAAAATGGCTAAATTTTTTGTATAGGCCAAGGGTGAGAATAACCGTCCTTCTTGGGCCTCCAGGGTAAAAACCGGCATAAACGATATGGCAATAACCACTAATGATGCAAAAATGGCAGGGCCTACTTCTTTCGCTGAATCAATCAACACTTTGTTGCGATCGCCGGGACTTCCTTTTGCTTCCCAATCGGCTAACCGTTTGTGTGCGTTATCGACCATGATAATGGCCGCATCCACCATATCCCCAACCGCCACAATGATGCCGCCAATGGACATGATATTAAGGCCAATATTGAAAAAATAAATGGGAATAAACGAAATCAAAATAGCAAGCGGCAAAGTAATAATTGGAATCAAAGCGGAACGAAAATGCCCCAAGAAAACAATGATTAATAACCCAACCACCACAAGTTCTTCAATCAAATTCCAGTTGGCCGTTGAAATGGCTTCTCGAATCAGATTACTGCGGTCATACACATTGACCATTTTTATTCCTTCTGGAATGGCAGTAGCCAATTCTTTGAGCTTATCCTTGATTCGACCAATCACTTCCAAAACGTCTTCCCCAAAACGCATGATGACGATGCCACCAACGGTTTCGCCTTGACCATTTAAATCGACCACACCACGACGCATGTCTGAGCCTAGCTGCACGGTTGCCACATCTCGTAATAAAATCGGCGTCCCATTGGCATTCGTACCAATGGCTATTTTTTCAATATCATCTGTCGACGTGATATAGCCTCGTCCACGAACCATGTACTCTGTCCCTGAAAATTCAATGACACGCCCACCAGTATCATTATTGCTCATACGAATTTTTTCAATAATTTGGGGTACAGAAAGTTTATAGGAAAGTACTTTGACGGGATCTAAATTAATTTGATACTGCTTAACAAAACCACCCACGGTGGCGACCTCTGATACACCAGGTATAGCTCTTAACCAATAACTTAAATACCAATCTTGAAAAGTGCGTAAATCGGCCAGATTATGCTTCCCGCTTTCATCCACTAAGGCGTATTGATAAATCCAACCGACTGGTGTGGCATCAGGGCCTAATTGAGGGGTCACGCCTTCAGGCAGTTTTCCACTCAATTGGCTCATGTATTCTAAGACACGTGAGCGCGCCCAATAAATATCGGTTCCGTCCTTAAAAATGATATAAACGTAAGAAAAACCAAAATCAGAAAAACCGCGAACTGCTACAACGTTCGGTGCGGATAACAATGCCGTTACAATGGGGTAAGTGACTTGATCTTCCACCAGATCCGGTGCTCTGCCCATCCATGTGGTATACACAATCACTTGCGTATCTGAAATATCAGGCAAAGCATCCATGCGAGTATTTTTTAAACCCCACCAACCGCCCAAGGAGAACCCCACGACAAATAGCAACACGATAAATCGATTGTTTGCGCAGAATTCAATTATTTTCTCAACCATGTAAATCCTTTTATCGTATTAATGCTGCATACCACCCATCGCAGCCTTTAACTGACTTTCAGAGTCAATGAGGAAGTTAGCAGAGGTAATAATGTTATCTCCCTCTTTGATGCCTTGTACCACCTCGATCAAATCACCAGCACGCACACCCAATGTCACATTGCGCCACTCAATTTTTCCATCCCCATGATAAATAAACACCACGGCACGCTCACCCGTTATCAAAACAGCATTTTTGGACACTACAAGTCGCTTGCCTAAAGGAATTTTTAAGTCAATATTGGCGTACATCCCCGGTTTTAATTGATCCTTGGCATTATCCACCACAAAACGAACCTTGGCGGTACGAGTTTTCATATCGACCGTTGGATAAATAAAATCAAGTTTGGCTTTAAACAATTGATTAGGCAAATACGACAAGGTGACATCCGCTGTTTGATCGAGTTTAATATAAGGTAATTCATACTCATAAATGTCGCCTAAAATCCACAAACGAGATAAATCGGCTATGGTATACAGTTCATCTTCTGGTTTGATTCGCATGCCGACTAATGCCATTTTATGAGTAACCGTTCCATTAATTGGAGAATTAATGGTCATCGTATTGGTAATTTTACCGCTTTTTGTCAAATGCTCGATTTCCTTCTCAGAAATTCCCCACAGCAAAAGTCTTTGTTTGGCTGCCTCAAAAGACGCCTGAGAGCCTGATATAATTGAAGTGTTTTTGTTTTTACCAAGAATTTTTTTGGCTTGTAAAGCCAATAAATATTCTTGTTGAGTAGAAACCAGATCAGGACTATAAACAGTAAATAAAGCTTGATTTTTTTTGACTTTCTCTCCGGTAAAATTGACGAATAATTTTTCTATCCAACCATCAAAACGCACATGAATATGGGCAACCAACCGTTCATCTGCTTCAACATAACCCACCGTACGAATCGTTTTTTCAATCCATTGGCTTTTTACCGGCTCCGATGTAATGCCTATGGCTTGTAAGCGAACTGGGTCTATCATGATTAAATTGTCCGAGGTGGATTTTTTCATATCCATCTTGTCATGAGTACTTGTTGTTGATTGCGCAATACCTATTTGAACGGCGATCAATAACACAATAAATAAGACGATTGGCTTTCTAGACTTCATGTGAGCTTCCCTGTAATTTCTTCTATCTGCGTGATGGCTTTTTCGTGATTTGCCAACTCATTATGCAATTCAATTTCATTTTCTTGTAACGTCAGCAGGTTATTAAGCAAGGTTAAAAAATCCACTTTACCAACTCCATAATTGGCTTGTGATGAATTAAACGTTAGTGTGGCCAAAGGAATGATGGAGCCTTGGATCAATTCAATTAACTTTGCAGAACGCTGTTCCACTAAAAAAGCGTTTTTGACCTGGAAAAGAAGCGCTTGATAGGTGGTGTGCAAATCTTCTACTTCAGCATTGTAACGAGAAAGGGATTCTCGCAAGCCATTATTTTGCTTCTCCATAAAATACAAAGGAATAGTGGCTTTCAAGTTGACCATATATCCGTCATTATTCGTTACTGTGTTATGTAATTTTCCTCCTTCAATTTCAACATCAGGAAAATAATTCATTTTACTTAATTTAACCGTTTGGCGTCGTTGCTCAACGCTTCGTTCGCGTGCTTTTAATTGTGGAGAGCGCTGTTTGATGAGGTTATTGAGAAATGCCAAATTATGACGATGATGGGTTACAGATAACTGCGATGGGGTATGAATTGCAATATCCAAGGGTCGATTTAAAAGACGGTTAATATCCGCCTCAAGCGATTCCCGCTCTTGTTTTAAGATAACCAAACGCATATCCAGGCGAGCGATTTCGGTCTGTGCCCGAAAAATATCTTGTTGCGGAACTTTTCCCACGCTGTAATTCACTTGAGCACTTTTTTCAAGCTCTTGCAGAAGCAGTAGGGTTTTTTGCAGGATTTCAATTGATTTATTAACCGAATAAAGGTTGTAATAGATACGCTTTAATTGGGCAATAACAACCAGGCACGTGGCCTGGAAGTCCGCGGCAGCCCGTTTTGCCTTCTCGACTGCTATTTTCCCACGAACTGCCAGCTTCCCTGGAAATGGAATTTCCTGACTTGCACCAATCATTTGTAGCCGCATGGGATCAATATTCATCGGGGAACCAACACTGACTTTAGGATCAGGGAGTGAACGGGCTTGGGGTGCAACACGATTGGCAGCGATCCAGCGCGCATGAGCCGCCTTAATTTGTGGGTTATTTCCCTTAGCCTCTTCAATCAGCTTCTCTAAAACTGGTAATGGCGCAGCATGGCTTAAAGAGAAAACAGGGTAATTGATCAAGCTGGTAATCAGGATGACCCAGAAGCCTTTTTTAAAATTAAAACGCCTCATGAGGTGAATTCCTTAATTTAATCATTTTCTTCAATTCCAAAATCAGTAAAGGGATGGTTCCTAAGACTATCCAAAGCAAGCATTCAGATAAAGTCACTGGACTAATTCCAAAAAGACGTTGCAAAAAAGGGACATGATGAATGAAGATCTGCAACGCAAAACTAATGCTGACAATAAAAAACAAGCGCATGTTTGAAAACAGCCCTACTTGCCATATGGTCTTGGTTTGACTACGAGCCCCAAAGGCTCTTAATAATTCTGCAGTCACTAAAACAGAAAAAGCAGCGTCCTGAGCCTGTATCAAATCCGCATTGACTAAATATTCGTAAGCAAATACACCAAAGGTGACCAGTGCCGTTAAACAACCTATAAAAGATACCTGCTTGAAAAATGAAAAATTCATCAGAGATTGTTGTGATGATCTTGGCGGACGTTTAAGAATTCCAGGCTCAGCCGGATCGGTTGCCAAAGCCAATGCCGGCAAACCATCCGTCACTAAATTTATCCATAACAATTGGATTGGCAATAGTGGTAAGGGCCAGCCGATTAAAAGAACACTAAAAACAACCAGCAGTTCACCCATATTTCCCGCTAATAAATAAGCAAGCGTTTTGGCAATATTGTCATAAATTGTCCGCCCTTCTTCAATCCCATCGACAATAGAGGTAAAGTTATTATCCATGAGAATAATATCGGCAGATTCTTTAGTCACTTCAGTGCCTGTGAGCCCCATTGCGATACCAACCGAAGCTTCTTTTAGTGCCGGTGCATCGTTTACACCATCACCAGTCATTGCAACCACCATGTGATGTTTTTTCCAGGCACGAACGATTTTTAATTTATGTTCAGCAGTAACGCGAGCATAAACAGCAATCTGTTTCACACACGCCATAAAGTCATCATCAGACATCTTATCCAGTTCATTACCTGTCATCAGGCGATCGCCTGGATTCAGTATCTCTAATTCACGAGCAATTGCTTTGGCGGTATCGGGGTGATCGCCTGTGATCATGACTGGTTTAATGCCTGCCATTTTACAACGCTTAACCGATGCTTTTGCATCAGCATGCGGCGGATCCTGGAGTCCTATGAGTCCTAGTAAAACAAGATTATTTTCAATGTCTTCATCAGCAGCCTCCAATAATGAAGAATCGCATTGCCGTTGTGCAAAGGCCAAGATTCGCAATGCTTCACTGGCCATCAATTGACAGGATTGTTGCATACGGGCACGTTCTTTAGGGGTTAATTTTTTGATGCCCTCTCGAGTCAAAATATGGCTACAGCGTTCGAAAATCACTTCAGGTGCCCCTTTGACAAACGCAGTCAGTTGCTCTGCTTGCCTACGGATTATCGTCATACGTTTTCGTTCTGAATCGAAAGGCAATTCTCGTATGCGAGGAAAAGTCGACTCCAGAATATCACGCCAAATATCTCCTTTGGCAGCCGCTACTAATAGTGCAATTTCTGTTGGGTCCCCAACAGTGGATAGTTGTCCTTGTTGCAAACGAATTTCTGCATTGTTACACGCCGAAGCGGCGCTCAAAACAGTCTGTAACAAATTATCTTTGGCGACATCACTCTCTTGACCTTGGGAAATAAAATGACCATCCAAGTGATATCCTTCACCTATGATACTGTACACTTCCTCTGCGGTAATGAGTTTACGGGCTGTCATCTCACCCACTGTTAATGTCCCGGTTTTATCCGTACAAATGACTTGGAGACAACCCAGAGTTTCCACAGCTGACATACGCCTTACCAAGACAGCACGTCGTACCATGCGTTGAACACCTAAGGCTAAAGCAACAGTGACTACCGCAGGTAAACCCTCAGGAATAGCCGCTACAGCCAGACTAACGGAGCTCATAAACAATTCAAAAAATGGAATACGACGTAACCAACCGAGAATAAAAATCAGTAGGACAATGGAAAAACAAAGCCATAATAGCCGGGAACCCACATGATTAAGCCTTTTTTGTAATGGGGATTCATCACGAGAAGCCTCATTCAACATGGTCGCAATACGTCCCATTTCGGTACTCATACCGGTTGCGACTACAATGGCTCGACCTGTACCATTCGCCACGGATGTTCCCATAAAGACCATGTTTTTGCGCTCAGCCAGCGGTGTTTCAGCACTATAAAAATTGAGATTTTTTTCAATAGGCAATGATTCACCGGTTAAAGGGGCTTCCTCCGTCTTTAAGGAAGACAGCTCAAAAAGACGAGCATCAGCTGTAACTAAATCTCCTCCTTCAAAAAGAAGAATATCGCCTGGCACTATATCGGAAGTAGTGATTATCCTGGCATGACCATCCCGAATTACCCTGGCTTTAGGGGAAGCCAATTTTTGCAACGCTAAAATAGCACGATCAGCTCGAAATTCGATAATAAAGCCGATAATGGCATTCAAAACCACAATGGCAAAAATGGCAATGGCATCTACTGTTTCACCAAGTAAAAATGAAATGACTACAGCGCCTAAAAGAACCCAGGTGACTAAACTGTTTACTTGTTGGAAAAGAATTTTCAAAAAAGAAGTTTTTTTCTGTTTGACCAATACATTAGCGCCAGACTCTTCTAAGCGTCGTTGTGCTTCTTCCTCAGTTAAACCAACTGATAAATCAGTTTTAAGTACTTTGGCCACTTCTTGGGGCTTCTTGTCATGCCAAATCTGCGTCATTGTCCATCCTTTGAATCTGCTCACCTATTATTCATGTGAGTTTAATTTCCCTAAAAATTCAAACGCCTAAGTTGGTATTATAAGAGAATCAATACTCATGACAAACCCTTACAATTCAGTCTAAAGCCCCTGATGTTAACGACCACTGCCACCTCCATGGCCTTGCGCGACATGAATATTTTAATTCTTTGTACTATCGTTGGCAGCTCCACTGTTTGTACAAACAGCAAGTAATAAACAGCAGGCTAAAATAAACCAATGACTTTGTTTTATGATGATTTTTATCCATGATTTTAAAAGGAAATAATTAAAATATAGACTGTCATTCAATCACCAGTCAAAATAAATAGCTCTAATTGATTGAACGGATAACATCAAACTCTTCTTCCCAATCCAAAAGATAGACTAGATTATTTTGTGCATGATTACTATTTTTTGGGTGAAAACAGAGAGCTTTTTCTTTTTCCTCTTCGGCTCTTGCTTCAGGAAAATACTCCAAGATCTCCATATCACTCATGATAGTTCCATCGATAAATAGATTACCTAATAATAACTTAAAATAAAGTGAATTATCTTAAGCATATCTAATTTTTCTTATACTTTAATTCGCTAAACTGATTTAAGCAATTGAATGAGATGTTGTATAAACTCTAAAAAAAACAGTAATCATATAAAGCGGTTAATTGAAACCTAGGTAGTTAGTGTTTATCTACGATATAATGATACAGAACGGTTGAGTGTCCTTGGAGCCAAAATTATTGTGAAAAAATTTATCATTGCCCTCATTGGTTTGCTATTAAGCAATTCGTATTATGGAATTGCTATTGCTGGAAATTCACATCATCATGCGATGAAAAATCCCTCAAAAAATTCATCGAAGTCACAGCAAAGTGCTACCATGCGATTATCAATTCAGAGGATAATTGAAAAAAAGGATAAGAAACTAGTCTTCCTCAAGTTATCTAAAACAACAAATAATAACCCAGTTACCCTAAACGATCTTGTTGAGGCACATACACAAAAGATTCATTTATTGATTATTGATGACAATCTCATGGACTACAGCCATGTTCATCCAGTTGAAACAACGACACCCGGTGTTTACCAATTTGAGTGGCAGCCTATCCTCAAAAATGCTTCTTATCGTGCATGGGCCGATCTATTGCCTGCGAATACAAAAATTCAGGAATATATTATTGCTGATTTTCCATCTCCTAAAAACATTAAGGGATTAGGAGGTCATATTGATCACCAGCCTTTATTTGAAAGCACTGTTGATGGCTATCAGTTCAAATTATCTTTTGATAAAACACCATTACAAGTGGGGCAACCAGCCATGGGTAAAATAGATATTGTTGATGCCAAGGGAAACCCAGTTCATACGTTAGAACCAATTATGGGTGCCTATGCTCACATCGTTGGTTTTAATGAAGACTTTAAAACCGTTACCCACGTTCATCCTATGTGGAAAGAACCCCAAAATAAGGCTGAACGTGGAGGACCCGAATTACAATTTCATATTGAGCCCAATAAAGCGGGATTTATTAAATTGTTCACCCAAGTACAAATTAATGGGAAAACACTTTTTGCCCCGTTTGGAATCCCAGTAAAAAATACAATGCAATATTAGATCCGCAATACTGGATACATCACTTGAATCACGAATCCATTCATCTCATATTGAACAAATAAAACTGGAGAAACCATCCATTGGCATGGTGGGTTAATTTTCTGGTAGTTGATTGATTTTCAATTTCATTGAATAGATATCAGATGACTTATCTTTGTGGCTTAAAGGTAAAGGAACTCTTACTTTATAAAGTTCTCCCCCATTTACTAAAACAAAAGCCTGCCCCTTTGGCAAAGAAATAATATCCTCTACTCCAATCATAGGCACAGAAGAAGTTTGTACTCTGTCCTCATTGGTTGTATTAAAATAAACCCCATCTTCCCCATGAGGTGTATCATTAACCATAGAAACTTGGGTATGTCCAATAACTCCAACTTGAGGCAGCACTTTAACCAGTAAATTGGCTGTTTCTTCATTTTTAACACGCAGCATAATTAGGGTATTAAAATTTCCCTCGGATACTTCTGCTTTAGCCCTGGAACCCAGTGCAACTTCCATATCTTGAATAGTTTGAGCGTAAGCGGTCACTTGAAAACCAGCACCGCCCGCTTTATTGAGAATCTTCACAAAAGAATCCTGGATAATCTCTGACAGCTCATCACAATGCAGATTCAATATATAACGAGCATTGGGTTCCTTGTAAATTTTACCAGCTGTAGAAACCAGATCTGACAAAAAAGCTTTACCCACTGCTTGGGCAATATTAGGATTAGTTAAACTATCTAAACCAATATAAAGCACTTTCTTATTTTTAATCACATCCATCAGCTCAATGTCACCTGCTTTGGCCTTTGACGATAGAATTTTTGAAGCATTACTTTTATTGATTTCAGACAATACAGGGCCGACGCTGGCTGTGATTTTTTCATAGTAGTGTTTATCCATAATAGCTGCATCATAAAGGTCTATCAGGATTTGGTCGTGAAGCGCTTCGGCATTGTTGCTTTTGATGGTTTTGTTGATGTGGTCTTTGACATATTGAATGACTGCCTGGTGGCGTTCCATAGGGGATTTGGTTTTATTGTTTTTACCAATCTTGCTGTCATGTTCCTCTATAATAGCTTCAATCTCTTGATGATATTTGGGATAGTGATTGGGTAGAATGGTGTCGGCATATGTCATCAATAGTTGATCTAATCGACTGATATAAAAGGCTATGGATTGGTAGGTAATGGGTTGTTTCATTTCTTCAAGACAAATGGCAACGATATTAACATATTTCCATGCAAAGGCTGCAAATTGCTTCCCTTCACCTTCTGCGGATATTGCATCGGTGATTCGTGTAGCCACTTCACTGATTTGGTCGAAATTTTTGAGAGGATTATATCGTGCGGATTTCTCTGGAAAGCCTAAGTGAACGATTTTGAAATCTTCTGTTCTGCCTGATACCTTACAGGCAGCCATCATGTCTCTAACCAAGTCCTGGTCGCCTTTAGGGTCTACAACAATAACGGCATCACCGTTTCGGATGTCCTGGTTAATCAGAATACTGGCTAATCGAGTTTTGCCGACTCTGGTAGTACCAACCACAAAAGTATGACCTACACGTACATCTTGAGGAATGTAAACTGGTTTATCTTCTTCTCCAACTCCGTGAAGGAAAGGACTTCCTCCGACGGGAGGATCGGGTCTGAATGGATTTAACTTGGAGCGGTTGTTAAGCCATTTTGCTAATCGAGTGTGTTCATGGTTTTGGCAGAATTGTCTGGCCAGCTGATAGCTATAGCTCCTTTGCATGAACTTTTCATTTTTGACCTGTTTGATTTGATGCAGCTTTTGGGTATGGCTTGGTCGCCAGCGGAAACCTTTACCTAGAAATAGCCAGTTTTTGGATAAAGGAATTTCTGTGGTGGATAGGGCATAGGTTGGCATGGCTAAAAGTCTGTGCTGATATCGCTTAACCTTTATTGCTTGCCATGCTCTAAAGACACCAGGGATTGATAGTGTAATCGCTGCATATAGACTCATTGTTTGCGTAAGCAAGAACAGATGTGGTTGGCTATAAGCGAGTAGAGCCAAAGACAAACAGGTAATCGCTGACCAGGCTTCGGTTGGTTCCCGAAATAGGTTATTAATAGGATATTCGCTCATAACATTCTCCAAATCATCAGTGCATCAATAAATAAGAAAATAGCCAGTAGATACCAGCGGACTTTGAGGGCTGTTTTGAGTTGTTCGGATGAGAGTTGATTATTAATCTGTATGCGTGTGACCAGCTTTGGCCATAACAAAATCAAAGCCAGATAAAGTAGTCCATGTAAGCCTAGAAACAACGGTTGTATATTAGCGAATGTATGTTGCCAACGAGTAAGAATATTTGTATTGATAATCCAAGGAGCAATTATCAATAAACCAATGATTGGTAAAATGGCTTGAATCAGTACTATAATGAATGAACGGATGTAATGTTTAATCATAGGGATAGCTCCAAATGAGAAAGGTATTTCGCTTGTTGGCGGTAGTTCTTGATGCCCTTGTTGGCGTAGCCGAGGATAAACCTGCTAAACGCTATTTGACTGTTTATGAGGCTCAAGAAAAATTTGATAAGGGCTTGATTAGTATTCGTGAATACAATGAATCCCTTGAGTCTAAATAAGGTCTTCATCGAAGACCTCCTGATATCACTTTAACGCCTGTTTTAGCTACCTGCATACCTGATTGACTTACGTTATCGCTATGGCGTTCAGTACCGCTGACTAAATCCATAAGACCTGCACCAGCGTCACCGCCAAAATGACTAGATAATCTGAGTAACAAAACGGGTGCTACAAAGTAAAACATTACAGCCATATTCTTCATGGCCGAAATAGCATCGTTTTCCCCTAATGGATCAAGCACAGAGCGTTCGAGAAATCCGACCAGATGCCAGAGGTATTGAAGAAAGATAGCCATAACAAACAAGGCGCACAGACTGCCCAACGCTCTTGGACTATAGCAACTTAAGGACAATACCATTGGCGTTAAAATGATTAAAAAGAACATGAAAAACGCTTGCATGACGGGCAGGGTTTGCATGATTGCTTCTCTTTTTAATGGGGTGGATGTCCATGATTTTGTCCATTGTCCGACATTGACCAGGCTATGGGTAATGGCAGATGCGACCTTTCCATTGTTATTATCCATGAGGTTTTGCACAGAACTGGTCTGCATGTCTTTGCTTTCTTGCAAGAGCATTTTCGCAATAAAATCTTCTGCGCTGATGTCTGCTTTCCAGGCTTTTGGGTGTTTCACTTTATATTGGCGAACTCTATCGAGCATGGCGTAGTAATTTAGATGCTTGTTAAAAACACTGGCCTGATTAGAGACTTCAACCAGGTCAGTTTTGATTTTGTTCCACCATTGCTGACAGCTTGGATATCCATCTTCTGGCAATCGTTCGGGTGGAATATCGCCACGATTAGCTGCTTTTTCAAGATTGCGATTTGGGGCTTGATGAAAGGTAAATCCTGACACGGGTTGGCGAGCGTGAAGTTTGCTGTAATACATCTTTTGCAGAATTTTAGAACCCATCCAGTTTAAATCATCTTCACCACCATAGCGTTTGAGCATAGGATCTAACTCACTGGCTTCATGCTTTTCACTATTGAATTGAGTTCTTGCTTCAATAAAACATTGCCTATGAAAATCCAATGCTTGTTTGCGAACGCTTTGGGGTAGATAGGTTGATACCAAATCGCCTTGAATAGATTGCAAACTATCGGTGCAACCCGTTACCTTCATAAGGCTGTAAGTGAAGCTCGACATGAAATTCTGGATAATGGCAAAGCCTATAGGAATTTTGACCTGGTTAGTCAGTAGATCTGCAAAGGCTTCATCATAAGTTGTGCCGCTGTCGCCAATGACCGCAGTCGTTGGGTTCTTTAGTCCACATAGGGGTTTAAATTGTAAGGCTTTGGTTTCCAATGGTACGCAAGGATAGACAAATAAACTGCATATCAGGAAAGTGACTGCCAATTCATAAAGGAAATTATTTAAAGCATGTTCCACAGCATAAAAAGCGCCAGCTGGATTAAGCACATTTTTAAGAAAGCGATAGCCAATGGCCAAAAAGCCAAGATATAACAGCCCTGTTTGCCACAGGGCGTTAAATAGAACCTCATACTGTTGCCAGCCTAGATAGGTGGTGTAGAGGGATAAAGGGTTAAAGACGATCATGATTAAGCTCCTTTATTTTCTTTGACGTAGATTGCACCATTTTTTACTGTTGGCTGTTCATGATCCTGGCCTGGGATATTTTGGTTTTGTGCTTGGTGGCGAATGTCCATGATGGTTCCCAAAGTCTCATTCATCATTTTTTTGCGGACATCGTTTTCAAATGACAATGAGTGAATGTCATCATCCAGTTTTTTCAGTGCAAAAAGGACCATGTTCATAGCAGGTTTTAAGTTTTGTACTTCTTGTACTTGCAGTCCTGCTTGTAAAATACGACGCATCATTAAGGCTTTATCCAACATGTTTTGGACAGCAATTTCCTCAGCTAACTTCGAGACAGTGAGCATCTGTTCTTCACGAGGTAAATGTTGAATTGTGATAATGACTTCATCAGTAATCAGTAAATTGGAGGCGCTGACTTTATGCAGATTTTCTTCGGTCAGTGTCCATGTACCATTGACTAAATTCCATAAGGCTTTGGCAATGTTCTGACTACAGGTATTAGCGTTCGCACAGCTTTGCAATAAGGCTGATAAGCCTATCCCTGCTTTAGCATCGTGATTTTGTTTGTTTTCACTGCTGCTGACTTGAATATCACCTAGAACCTTAACTGCCCAATTGGCAGCATCAGTAGGCGTTGGCCAGCTTAGTGTCATAGGGATTTTAGTACTTGGTTTCTCCAAGGAATTTAAAGGTTTTCTCTCCAAAAGAATGTTGTACCCAGCAATGACTACATCATTAATCACCTTAATGGGGCGTTGGAATTTACCGCCAGCATTGCCTTTATCGCTGCCTATCCAGGGTAGACCGTATTCATCTCGTTTTTGGGCAATACTTTTTGACGTTTCGGTCACATCGACGTTTTCCTTCTTAGCCCGTTTGGCAGCATCGAGCCATCCCTGACTATCTGATACTGATAAGATGCCTTCCATAGGAGATTGGTTTTGTTCCAATGCTTGTTTGACTTCCTGACAATCTTTAACTTTGAGGGTAAATTCATTTTGCGCGCTAGATGCAGCATTTTGTAGAACATTGTATAAAGCAGGCATGGACTGTTGTAGCTTATAAAGCGGAAATCCTGCGACAGAGCCTTTCAAATTATCAATTACACCGCCAGGGATATTTAATGCTGATTTCTTTAAATCCTGAAAAGTATTGGTAATGGATACCACAGGATTAAAACCGCTACAGGAAAAGCCCATACGGCCATCTATATCTGCACCAATAACCAGTGTTTGATCTTTATTGACGGGTGGAATAAATAAATTAGATGTTCCTCCTAATTCGTAATAGTAATCAGATTGGCTAGGCATAAAGCTGCCAGCTTGGATCAGAGAGGGGATTAGTAAACTAAGTAGTAGTGATTTCTTCATGGCATCGTCCTATCGTTTTTGAGGTTGTTCTACTTTGGGAAAGGTTAAAAAGTTCACGAGTTTGCCTTCGTGCTGGATACAGCCGCGGTATTTACGCCAGAGGACAAATACATAATTACCATTACCCGCTTTGTCATCTTCTGTACCAAAGTCCTGTGCATCCCCTGGGTGAATATTTCGGTTAATGGGGTAGATTTCCTGCCAGATGACCTTGGTGTTTCTGGGGTCATAAATGGCATTAGCTACTACACAGTTTCTCCCACAGGAATTACGAGTTGATTTGGTGACATGTAAGGGATTTTTATTGGTGACGATATCCGCTGCGTGCATGGCCGCTACAACTGAGGCTCTATAGTTATAGGGCTGAGTCACTCGCATTAATCTTGGAATTTCAGAACCCCAATTTTGGGTGAATGTGCCAATGTCATGATTAATTAATAGGTATGGATGAGTTCCCATATACAACAACTCAGCGGCTTCTGTTCTATCCATGACTGCATCAGCTTCGGCAAGATAATAAGGAACACCAAAACCTGTTTCAGGTCTATGTGACAGGTAAGGGATACGATAGAAAGCAGCAGGGCTGCCAATAACATCAACGATACGGGTGCGTTCATCATTAATATGAAGATCGGTGGTTTGGCCGCTGTCATTGCCAAAACCTAATTCAGAACCAGTCGCAGCTTTATAAGCTTGTTGATACAGTGTTCTTGCTGCTTTATTTTCGTAAAGCGTTCGTGCCTCAAGCCAGGGATTTTCTTCTGGCTTATTGCTGACAGTAATGATTAGATCAGGCAAGAATTGCTCAACCGCGGGCGTGACTTCAAGCCTGGGCGGTAGACGGCCTACAGCCCAGGTACAAGAACCAATCACTTTATAATGGCTGTTTTGAAATAGCTTTTGCAAGACCCGTGTGGCTATGATGAAGGTGTTCACTGGGTGAGGAGGGCTAGTGCTTTCTAAAGCAAAGGACAAGTTAGTCATAAAAATAAGTCCTATTGTGAATAGCAGTTTTAGGTTGTTCGAGTTTTTTAGCCATGATTTCGGCTGCTTCAAGTACATCATGTTCTTTCTCCAGAAGGTGACGTTGAGCTTTTTCTGATTTTTCGGTCATTAACAGTGCTAGTAGGTAGCGAGGTGGAATGACGCGAAACAAACCCTGATAACGTGACCCTAATAAAACCGCTTCTGCATACAAGCCTTTTTGCGAATCAATATCTCTGATTAATGTTTCCTGCTGTGGTGTTAGGGATTTAAAGCGTTTTACGTCAGTGATTTCTTTTTCATCTAGTCCCAATAAAATCCAGGTTTCAATCAACGATAAAATTTTGGTGGCCTTTTCTGAATTCATGTCCGTGACGTTTTGGGTAATAGCAACCAGCCAAAGACCGAGCTTTCTTGCTACTTTGGCAATCAGTAAACAAACGGTCACAACAGAAGGGATTTGAAATTGCAAATGGGATTCATCAATAAAGAGAAAGGTTGGTCTGTTATCGTTTTGAGTAGCTTCTGCCATAGCCAGTATTCTTGGCAATAATGAAACCATTACCAAGGCCAGCTTTCCGGTATCATCCTTAATGGCTGAAATATCAACATGAAAAATATCAAAGTCACCTAAAGGCTCTGTCGACACATTAAAAAAACGAGATTTGGCACTGTTAATCACATAACTGTTAAGTCGATCGTGCATATCAAGGATGCGGTCTTTTTTGCGAGCAACTGTTTCTCTATCAAGTCGTCGTTTAAAAGCACTTACAATATGCTCAGTGAGCATTTGCGGTATGTCATTGTTAAAGGACGTTAAAATCGCATCACTTAACACTTCGATTAATAGAGTTTCATCAGCCAAAGTAAATTGTTCTTCTTCCAAAGCATTAGCCTCAGTAATCATGGTACGTAAAGCTAAAGCAAGCTCGGCCAGATAGGAGCGGTGACCATCACCACAGACCACGTCTTCTGAATTAGCAGGTTCTTGAAGGTTGCTCTTTAATTCCATGATTTTTTGAGCAATTAAGGTAGCCTGCTTTGTACTTAAATTATCTGTGATTTCGGGAATAGCTTTATATGCTTCACAAAATGGATTTAATGGGACTGCTTCATCTTTCTTATTGCTTAGTAATAACTGTTTGGTCTTTTTACCGTGCGCTTTGGCGTGAATGAGTATCCTGTCAAAAGAGTTCCCCATTTCAAAAAGCACTATTCGGGCATTTTTCATGGCTAATAAAGATTGAATCATCCAACCCGTTAAAACCGACTTGCCACCACCAGAGTTTGCAAAAATAGCGCAATGAGAATTTTGGCTAACAAAATCATGATGCAGTAAGTCAAAAAAAACAGGTTCACCCAAACGATTGAAAAAGGGGAAACAAGGTAAATGCCTTGCACCTTGGTTGCGTCCATAGACCGGAAGCAGTGCTGCCAGCTCAGTGGCATACATCAGACGATCAAAACATAAATATTTACGGGCATAGTGGGGATCAAAATTAAAGGGCAGAGCATTGAGCCAGGAATTTAGAGGATGGAGATCATAGTTGGAATGAATCAAGGGCATTTTGGCATCGTTGAAAATCGCGTGCAGATTTTTTTCTATGATTTGAGCTTGTTGCTCATCTTCAGCTTGATAGAAAATGGCCTGATTAACCCAGAACAATCGATTGCCCATACTTAACTCATTACGGGCTGTCCTAATATCATCTCGGACTTCCTGAGGTTTTAGACTGGTTCCTACGATTCCTTTTTCCAATCGCGTTAAATGGGAATCAAGATTTTCATCATGACTAAAGACGACTTGGATTGTGTAGATGCTTCCTTCTGGCAAGGTATCTAAAAGTGCGTATCGATGTTTGGGATTAGCTTGCTGTCTTTCTCGTGAGACTAATCCAATGATAGGCGCTTCTTTTAACCCGTCAACATACAGAATTCTTTGTTTGTTTCCTTCAAAAACAAACCCATCTTCATCGCTTACAGGTGGCGTAAAGAATACATTTTGCGCTAGGTTAAATCCTGCTGGTATGGGATTCGGATAAGGGTATTGTTCTAATATCTCGTCAGCTGATTTGGGATTAAACCAACGTATCCACCACTGGTAATAATCTTGCCCTTTGAGGCGTTTGATTTCCAGCCCTGGTGAGCGCAGTTTGGTTTCAATCTGACTAATGACTTCTTGATGTTCGAGAAGAATTTGCTCTCGGGGTAGATTGGTTTGGTGTAATTGTCTATAAAACAAAACTCTGATTCTTCGTCTTCGTCCACGGTAGGGTGCGCCTGTTTTGGGATCAATAAATAAGCCTTCGGGTCGGGTCATTTTATTGTAAAGATCGTGCAGGCGTTTTAAATAATCTTGCGTTAATGGACTGTCTCTAAATTGTTGGGGGATTTGGGTTTTAATATGAGTAATAACGGGATCAAGGCAATATTCGTCTTGAACAAACATCTGCATGACCCAAGGATCAACGGCATGTAGTGGAACTACGGATGCAAAGGTATCCCGAATTTTATGAAATACCGCTTGTAAATACTCAGAGGAGGCTGCTTCTGCCTGAATATCACCTAATTCAAATCCTGAGCCTAGACTTTTGCCATCGGCAAATAAAAAGACCTGCTCTTGTTCATTAAAATCAACAATAGTCAATCTATCGGCAAAAGAAGGTAAAGGATTGGCGTAACGCTTTTTAACAGCTTGTTCTTTTATAGCTTGGGGATTCATTTCTCCAAGCAACCAGTTAGATAATCGTTTCATCATGTCTCCTTAATACAGTTCTGATGCCAAGGCATACTGGTTTTGCTTGTAAAGGAAAAAGCGAGTCGTGTAGGCAGGCTTGATGATTTGTTCATCACCCAATTGCGCCACATGCGCAAAAACATGGATAGGCACTTCGGGGTTAGGCAGTTGCTTAAATTCTTCTCCCGAATCATCAAGACGCATCTGTTGGTAAACAGGCTTTTGTATTGGTTGTTGCAGGCTCTGCTGATACAATTGGCTGACTGTTAAGCCCTGCTCAGGAATGGCGTTTTGCGACATCCTGGCAGTGGAACAAGCGCTTAATGCCAGACTAGCGCAAAGCATTATCAAAGTTTTTTTGTTGATGGTAACCATAATCTAATACCCTCCCTTGGTGTTCTTTATCAATGGCTATGGTTTGGCTGAAATGTAAACTGAGTTGATTAGGGACAAACCCTGTATGGCCGCGGATACTTGCAGGAACAAAGACCATATCGAAGCTGCCCTGGATTCTTTTCTCAAGCCAGTCAGTAATCTTTTGGCTGCCTTCGTTGATTGCGCCACCAGCAGCAAAGTGTGCTAAGTCGCCTGTAGGTGTGGCAATGGCAGAACCTCCGTCTGCCTGATAACTCATTTGCCATTTAGATAGGGCATTTCCTGCACCTTGAATACCGCCAGCTGCCATGAAGGCTGTTAATACTCTAGGGGCATTGGTGATGTATTGTCCTTTGATACAAGGATTACCGAATTGCGTGGTCAGGTAACCAATGCTGTCGTTATTCACCAGCTCTGCGGAGCTTTTCATTTGTTCTTGGCCGACATTCACAAAATGCCCATCCTCAAAGACAAATAAGGCTGAGGTGACATAGGCACGAACACAGCTGATGTTATCGAGAAAGGAACCAACGCCAATCGAATAACCGCTGATTTTCATACCAGTGATTTCTTCGGGTAGTTGCATCCCATTGGCTGTCATTAAATCCCCTCGACTGACAATTGCTGTGAAGGGAAATAAAGGCTGCATGAGTTTGCCTTCAACAGGAACTTCGCCGATTAAAGCTGATAAGAGCGTGATTTTGCTGAAATCGCTGCCAGCTGGAATAGTATAGAATGGCGTTTTTGTTGGACCTTCTTCCTTGATAGGGGATTCATGTTCATTGAAGATTTTGCTTTCAGTTGGGGCTTTATCTAGCAAGGTATCTAAATCTTTGATTTGACCTGTTAAGGGCACTGGTTTTCCTTCCATTGGATAAGATTGTGATTGATGTTCAGTCAGTGCAGTCAGTTGTTCTTTAAGCGCTTGTAACTCATCTTGCAGTGTATGGCTGGCTTCTTGTTTGGGTTGTTTTAATTGTTTTTGCAGCGATTTATTCTCTTTGTGCATTTGATCTAATTTCTTTTCTGTTTCTAATAATCGCGCGGAAACATCACGAATATTGTCATTGAATTGGCTTGCTATAGCTTCGCCAAAATTATTAGGATTGGGCGTGTTGTTGTTAACCGGTGCGCTATGACGGCTATTAATAAGAATCATAATGACCGCAAAAACCACCGAGCCTGCCAGAATTTTAATGCCATTGTTTTTATTCATCGGCTGTACCTCGCTTGTTGAGTTAAAGCTGCTGCAAAAGGCTGATCAGAGACTAAAAAGACAGTGGTGCTTTGATGCTGGTTGCGTGCTGGCAATTCATTTTTGGGATAGAAGCTCGCGGTTTGCCAATGCCCCATCAGTTTGGTGAATGGCAGCTTTATAGGTTGATTCAGCAAATTTTTTAAATCGACTGCGGTGACGTAAAGATTGCCGCCACGCCATGAAGCCAGAGGATGAGCTTCAATGCTTGCACCATAAAACAAAGGGATGGTTTTATTGGTTTGCATAGGTGAGCGGTAAATTCCCTCTGGAATTTCTCTGACCCGTTCAGGCGAATACAAGGCTTGAATGGCAAAACGGGTTAATTGAATAGCGTTGTATTCATATTGACTGGCTCCTGCATTAAGGTTGATTTTGGGATCATCTATCAGAATCTCAATCGGCGTGGTGTTGATTGCTTTCTCATTGGCATTAAGATTAAGAATAACCACTTCGCCTTCAGGCAATAACTGGACAATCAAGCGAGAATCTTTGAATGATTCTTTGGCTTTAAGATACAAGCTACCTTTGACTTTCAGAATATCGAGGCTGGCACTGAGTTGTTGATCAATCACCTTAATGGCTTGGGGAAACTGGACTAACCGCTCTTTATTGATCGGTAATTCAATTGTTAAAGGAACTTTTTCCCAAACCAGGTGTTCACTTTGCAGGGCATGGCTTAGGTGCATCACAGCAAAGCACAGAGCGAATAAGCTAATTTTAATGAGTTTCATGGTGTTCCTCCGTGTCGACCAGTAAATCTTGTAAACGTTCTTCAGGACGGGTATAGCCATCCAGAGCTAATTGAAAAGGGTTGTGAAGACGCGACAGGTTGAGCTTGACCACACGAAGGTGATAAGCCACTACTTTGTCAGCAATGACCATGGCAGAGTTGTCTTTGAGCCTTTGCGTAATGCGTAGTATCAGCTTGACTTCCCAGGTATCGGGACCAATTTTTTTAATGTCTTGCGGTTCCATAAAGCGATAGAGACTTGCTACTTGAGTGCGGTCAAAGAGTTGAGCGTTTTTATAAGCTGCCAGGGTTTCACGAAGTAACTGCTCATGCCGTGATGTGAAGTAATAATGAAAGGCTTTAATGTTTAGGTTGAATTCTTCTTTGCCTTTATTAGACCAGCTGTAGAGTGTCGGCATTAAGGAAGTCACATATCCTTGCACGTATTCATTCGGTATTTCGCTTGCCTTCATTAAACCGCCATTAGCAGCCATATTAGGACTAAGCCAGAATTCATAGCGTTTGGGCATGATCATCAGGTTAATAATTAATGCTAAGATGATGATTGATAACACACCGATAAAAGCCAGTAATAAACGATTGTGATGTTGTAGGCTGTCGATTTTTTTCCAGTAGTTAAACATGCGGCTCTCCAACAGATTTATTCTTTTGCCAAGTTCCCTGGTAATGAATCCAAGGTGAATGTTTGAGCCTTAATCGCACCATCCACTGAATCGTTTTCTTCATCACATAACCATAGGGCTTACCTGCTTTGATGCGGGAAACTCCTTTAGGCCACACAGTAATAGACAGAATGAATCCAATCACAAAACCGATGCAGCCAGAGGCCAGCGGAAACTCAACCATTGCTCCTAAGAGAACGAAGAACAGGGTAGTTGCTGGGGTTGTGGTGATAACAATCCAAAATAATTCACGAAGACTTAAACCTTTCCAGGCTGGGAAGTCGTGTGACAGATGGCGCGAAGAAGGCTGACTCATATTTCACCTCCTATATTTTGAACTTGGTAATCATGGTGTAACCCACATAACCAGAAGCAATGCTAATGGCTAAATAGGTGATGCCCATTACGGCAAAAGTACCGAAGGCCACCATGGATCCTTCGTTCTTTTTAGACTCTTCAATACCGTGTTGTACCGTGGTAATGAATTTAATAAAGGTCACAACAGCGGTAATGAAGAGCAATAAACCCAGACCTTGTTTGACGTAATTCCCTGTCACGGTCATCATGCTTTTAGAGCCGTCCCCGATGTTGTCCGCGTCGGAAATTTTAGGGAACCAGTTATCTGCCAATAGCACAGGGGCATATAAGATATTTACTACTCCAAGGCAGATTGAGCGAAGCATTGTTTTCATGTTGTCTCCTTAACAAATAAAACTAAAATGAAGATCATCAGACCAATCACTAATCTGATGAGCCGAGAACCCAGACGCAGTAAGTATCCATGTTGTTGTTTTTCCTCTGCGTCCATCATGTGGTTGACAGACCACATCACCGCTAATATCACCAGGGCTATGGCAATAAAGCGGATACTGCCGGAAAAGACTTGTGCCGATATGTTATTGCTTGCTTGTTTAAAGGTGGTGGCAAACATTCTGGCTATTTCGTCTTTACTCATTAGGGTTTCCTCACAAAGTCCATTTCCAAGGCCTTGATCTTGCGTGGTGCAATGATTGGTTGATTGATGTAATCAATCAGGCCATTGCGAATATTCAGTAAATCTTCTCTTAAACCTGCATGATATTGGCCTTGGACATCTTCAAATCCTTCAATTTGTAATTGGATACGGGTATTGGGGGTTATCTGTGTTTGTGCTTCATCAAGCAGGGGCATGATGGCGTTAATCTGGTTAATGATGCGCACCAGCGTTTCATTTAAATCAGGGTTATTCGCCCAGCTGTGTAGGCTTATCATCATAAAGGTCAAACAAAGCAATCGTTTCATGGTTTCTCCCTATAAATACTTTTTAAAGCGACTGGCCGTCATGGCCACCATTAATCCCATCAATAAACTGATAGGAACAAAGACATAAGCAGGGGTGATGCTGACAGGCAGGGCAAGCCAGAGCATGAGTAAAATCACAAGTCCCTTTTTTAAATAGTGGTTAAGTCTGTGGAATAAATAAGAGGATTCACGGCCTAAGCAAGCGGTGCGTATTGCTCTTTGGTTAAGACCATCAACTAGACCTGCAACCATAGTCAGGGCAAATAAAGGCATGGCAGCGAATAAAATAATAAGTTTGATTAATAGACATTGACTGCTTAATAAAACCAGCTGGAAAAACTGTTGTGATTTTTCGAGTAAGTCTGCTGCAAATTCATTAATCGCTAATTTGTTTAAATAGGGAATAGTCAGCGTCCAGCTAGGTTTGGCATCTAAGGGTAGGGCTGCCAATAGTGAACCTTGATAAACAGGGGTGATGGCTTCTCGTTGAGTATTTACAAGGACATTGACCTTATCAAAGGCAAATGGATAGCCATGAAGCATCCATTGACTTACAGCCCAGATAAGCAACGCTAACCAACCCAAGAAAAGAACTAAAGTCAGCTGCATAGTCATTTGTCTGGAATATTGTTTTACTGCCATACAGCCCCCTCAGCAATGATTAAGGGGTAATGTTGTTCACGGATGTAATTCAGCAATGGATCAACATTGACGGGTAATAGTGGCAATTTAAACTTTTCTTGCAGAGCTACAATGGTTTCAAAGTCATTCACATTGGTGATGAACCCAGTGGCTTGCATGGATTTTAATTGCTCTTGATGTTGTTCTAACCATTTGATGGATTCTCTATCCGCGCCTATGACAAATAGAGCCATGTTTAACAGATTGGTATCCAATTTTTTGCGGCTTACTTTGCCAACAGTGGCTTTGCTCTTTGCTGGTACGCCAATAGGGCTAGACAGATTAAGTCTTAATGACGCATCACTTTGTGACAGCGTTAAAGGAATCACATTCATGCTATGAACATTTAAAGCGACCAACAGCAAGAGCAAAATCCTAATCATTAAAATCTCCCTAAATCGACGACTTGCGAAGTTTTGCCTTTTGCCAGTAAGAGCAAGGGTGTTTGTTTCTTGTCGAGTTTTAAGCCCTCATACTGTTGGCTACCTGGGTTCAAGGTGATTTGTTGACTGGTCACCAAATGGATAGGGATTTGATGTCTGTTAGCCCAAAGTTGGATAGCGCTATTGTCCATATCCAGAAAGAGAAGATTGAGCTTGGTGTTTGGTGTACGGCTAATAGCATCGACCAGTTGCAGTACAATGGTGGTTACAGCGTCATCGGCTCTTATAAAGAAATAGAGCGTTTCACTTTCTTTTAATTGAATGGGTTGATGTGCATAGGGAGAGTAAGGAGATGGATCAAAATCACCGACTACAGGCACATCTTTAAACAGTTGGTTATAGGCTTTGTAAAAGGCATTATTCCAGGCTATGTTTTGCGCGACCTTTTGGGCTTCTTGAAGGGCAGCAAGTTCGGCGAAATGAGCTCGTTCAGCGTCATTCTTGGCATTTAGTCCAAGAATATCAACGGGTGTCATACGTAGGTCTTTGTAGTAAATACCACTTCTGCTTTGTATTAATTGCAGATAGCGTTTTTCTTCTGCCTCACTTAATCCCCATGCTTTGGCTTCCTGTTTTTGTAAGTCGTTAAGTTGAAAATCTTTGTCTTCAATAACTTCATCATGAAATTCGGCCAGACCTGCTTTCGTCAACGCATTATCAGCACTGAGCATAGGTGGTGTGGCAATACCTGGGATATACAAACCGGCAATTGCCTGTTGACCCAGGAGTAACCCGATTGCCAGTGTGGACAGCTTAAGCATGGCTCACCTCTTGTTGACTTAGATGAACCCGCAGATGCGCATTGTCAGCATTTTCAAATTCTATGGTTTGCTTCGCAAAGTCGATCTCAAAGACAGTCCATCCTGCCAAGGAATCGCCTTTTTCCAACGCTTGGGTTTTGTAGTGGTAGGAAACAGAGGCAACAGAAACTTCTTGGATACTGTCTATGCTTAATACTTTAAACGGTAGTTGATTTGCAGGAAGCATTTTGACAGGTTGCTTTTTCTCATCCAGATGGCGTAATAAATCAGTAATGCCTTCAAGCTGTTTCTTAATTGCGATTTGTTCAGTTGTAAACATTTCACCTAATTGGTGTTCATCTTTATTTTGTATTTGTTGAATGAACGCTCCCAATTGTTTTATGTTTTTGGTAATAGGCGATAAATCCGGTTGTTCAACAGGTTGATTGAGTTGTTTTTGTATAGTGGTTAATCGCTCATCCAGCGTATTAAATTTATTGTTCTCAATAGAGGGTTGGCTTTTTAAACAAATGAATACGACCAACAATCCGTTTAACAAAAGAAGACTAAGCCATTTGGCATCAAAATACTTTTTCATCCTGCTCTCCTTGCTATCAGACTAAAATTGATTTCTCTTAACAGGTCATCCTGCTTGAGATTGAATAGATGCTGACCGACCAATACCGTCAATCCATCGGTAATCGTTAAAGGTCCTAAATTTCTACTAACCTGTGGTAGTGGTTGTTGAAATACTTGTTGTAGGCTTTCGCTTTGTTTTTCTTTTGGAGCAAGGTGATACCCTGAATAACGAAGCCAGTAATTCACTGCTTCTCCTATAGTTTGTATGGATGCAGGAAAATGAATCTGTTGAACAGTTTTCAATGGATTTATCTGAGCTGCCAAAGGTTGATTGTTGAGCGTGGCATAGCGACCGACTTGGGTTATATTAGCTGCCTGAGCATTTAGGCTACATAAAACAAAACTACAAAGCAGAAATTTTCTAAGCATGATTGCCTCCTGATTCTGTGGATTTATCCCTTAATTTTTGAGCCAGGGCATGTTGTTCCATTGCTTTTTGGATAAAGACCTCTTTACGTTCAACATCAATATGTTTGGGAGCATCTATACCTAATTTGATTAGTCCTTCCTTTTCAGAGATAAGAAGTACTTTGATTCTGCCTTTATCAATGTAAATTGCTTCGCCCATACGACGGATTAGAATTAGCATGATGTTTTCTCCTTAGCTTCTTTGAAGAGGTAGTCTTTCATTTGGTCGATATGAAGTTGGACGATTTTGGGATCGGTAGGGATATGCGGTTCAGTTTTTTGTTTTAACACTTCTTGACGGGCTTGGATGCCTTTTTGGATGTTGGTGCAGTACTCATAAAAAATCGGCAGACAAGGAGGAACAGCCAGCTTTTTCTTTATTTGTTCTAAAGCAAGTTTCAACACTTGATTGTCAAATTCTTTCAAGCCTTCTGACCATTCACGTTTTGAGACCTCGAGAAAATTAGTGTTGCTGTAAGTTGAGACCCACAGATAGCCATAAATTGCTGCAAGGCGCATAAACAGTGTATCCATTCTCTTATCGTACTCTGGAGTTGTCGAATGAGAGGACATTGCTTCCTGACTCTGGGGGTTCATCAAAGTCGAAATCGAAGTTTGCATCTTTGCAGGATTCAGTAAGGATATCTGTTGCTGATTTTTTTCGAGAACGCGCTTGATTGGCTTCATTTTGCTGCTCCTCTTGGGTTTTTAAGGTAAGTAATTCATCGTTCCAACATTTGCGTGAAAGCCAGGTGGCTGGGTATTTCCAGTTTGGCAGCCACTCGCCGAAAAACTCCATTTCCTCACGGTTATTAATTTGGGCTTGCAAGCCTGTTAGTATTTGTTCAATCAACTGTTCATCTGGTTGCAGATAACCAAACTCACGCCAGGCTTTAGTTCGGTCTTGTTTTAAAGGATAAAGAGACCAAAATTTTTCAAATTGCTGCTGTAAAAAAATAAAACGATCTTTGGAGTTATGAGGTGTGTCGGGTTTTGTGTTTTGCGCTGTGTTGGGTTTTTGATATTTTTTGTCGTAACTTGATGATTTAATATTATTTTTATCGTTCGGGTTTGTGCTGGGTTGAAGTGTCGGGTTTGTGTCGGGTTTATTTTGAACAGACAAATCCGAATTGGCTAATAAGCATTTTAAAATGAGTTGTTTACCAATAGATTTGATCTCCACTAACCCAGCGCGCTCAAGCGCATAGATGATACGGCGTAATTGCGGACGACTAGGGCTACCTGAATGTTCAAAACCTTGGTGGGGTTCAACATAGAGGGCTTCAGCAAGCTGTTGATAGCTGATTTTACGCTTAACACCTACCAGAAAGGTATTACGGTCCATATACGGACGAATCCCCAGCAAATAGGCTGATTGCTGGATATAAGGTAACCCCATCAGAGCTGATAATTCATCGGTATTAACAAACAAAAATCCCATTTTTCTATTTCATCCCTTCAAAAGCACCATCAAAAAACAGCGCTTGCACTATCAAATGATTTCAATTAGTATCAATCAATAACACGAAGTGTGTTGTTGATAACCCATTGTAAATAAGCACTTTTTAGTGTCAATGGGGTATTTCCGTTTGATAGCAAATGAACCTAAATGAACATGAAAAAAATTATTGGCAGTAGGATTGCACAGGCAAGAAGGGCGAATGGATTGACGATTAAGGTTTTGGCTGATAGGACAGGATTTGGGGCTGCCAGGATTGGGAATTGGGAGCAGGGAACCAGGAGTCCTGGGCCGGAAGAGGCTAAGAGCTTGTCTAAGGAATTGCAGGTTGCGGCTTCTTGGTTGCTTTGTTTGACAGATGACCCATTAGGTGAACGAGTTGAAAAGAGCATAATTGCCAACACAAAATACGAGTAAATGTTTTCACAAGAGCTTATTTTGAAAGATCAAGAACAAATATTTTAGTTTTATCAGAAATATCTTTATAACATTCATTGAGTTTATTTTTCATTTCTTGTAGAGATTGAGGACGTTTTCTTTTCCAAGCTTTTGGGAGTTTAGATGTGGTTTTATTTCCAAACCATAATACTAAATAAACACCAAATCCGTTGGCATGATAATCTGTTGAATAATTTTGTAGTTGATCTATTGCGGCAGACCATAGATCAGTATGCCATTGACCTTTTATTTCTATTGGCACATCTAATAAATTATAAGTACTAAGAAGATCACATCGTTTATCATCAGATCTAGCGCCCTCTACGTGCGCGCGTGCATTATATTTTTCAAGATGCGGTGTTAGTGCTGATGCTATTAGATCACGACAATAATTTTCTTTATGTGGGTTTTCGTTATCCCAATAAAATTTAAAATCACTTGTTTCACTACCTTTGAGTCTTAACTGTAATATTTCTAATTGGTCAATTAGTAAGGCTTGTAAATCCTTGTGTCCGGTGGGTTCTTTGCTCAGTAAGATATTTTGTACATCTTGTAATGAAAAATATTTTTTATAGCTTTCTGATTTATGCTTTTTATTCTCAGTTAACGCATGTTTAAGTTCATCGCAATATTGACATAAATCGTTTTTGTTAATGAGATCAGAAATTAAATCTTGTGCTTCTTGCGTTGTAATTAAAGAAAGTTCAGTTATACATCCTTTAATAAGTCTGGATGCATCCCACGGATGTTGATTTCCTTCCCAACTGCCAGTGGGGTATGGCACCGGTGGCCATATTGAACCAAATTTCAAAATAAAAAAATATAATTGCTGTGCATTCATCTTTGGCCAATAAGTTGAAATTTTCTTATCAACGAAGATAAACTCACTTAATACCCAAATACTTATTTTATCTTCTGAAGTATATTGATTGAGTATTTCAAAATGAGATTCAAAGTCCAGAAGAAAACAAGTGCTTATCCAAATATCCCGTTGAGGGCATTTATCAAATTCTTGCTTACTAATTTGTTCTCGAATTAACTTAATAACATCATTAGGTGAGTAACAAATAGCTATGGTAAGGACTGTTTTCAAGCTATCATAAGCTAATTTTTGGTAATTATTAAGCCATTTTAAAGCTACTTTTCCTGCTATATCCTGGAATAAACTGTCAGTTTGAATTCGATATAATCCAGGAACATATCTTTCTTCAGAATATAAATAAGGTTCTATCGTTTCATAAATAAAATTTTCTTTTGACAATGAGTCTTTGAAAAGAATAAATTCAAGCTCTTTTTGTACAGAAGAGGATATATCATTGCTTTTGAAGCTAGCTCCCCAATGACAAGCAGCTAGAGCTGAATGAGCAATATTTAATGGAATTTCGTCTAACTTTTCATTGCGAGATAAAATAATATCGCAGTATGCTAAAAGAATAGCCTCAAAGGGGGAAATCAAGTTTTGATTAATACGTAGTTGTATTATCTCATGGACGGTTGGTATGTTATTTTCTTCAATAGCTGAACAGATTCCATTTATTGCTAGTGGTAAGAGCTCTATACCTAAAAGTTCAACTACACGTTTTTTCGGTTCATTTCCCTGAATATCACTAAACCAACCTAAATAAGCTTTCGCTATTTGATTTAAGCCATTTATATGTTTTCCTGAAACTAACTGATCTCTAATTTCATGATATTGTTGGTGTCTTTCTATTACTTTTTTCTTTTGTCTACTACGATGAGCTGCTTGCTTTTTTTCATATTGTTCAATTTCTTTTTTTCCATTAGCTCTTTGCAGTTCTATATCATGTATATGTTTTTTTAAATTTATATTTAGAATGGCTTGATCCTGAGCATGTTTCAAAGCAGCACCAGTAAAAGGCTGATAGGCAAATATCCAACGAACTAGTTCTTTCCATTTTAATTCGTTATCCGACGTATGCAGTCCCATAATATTATCGAGATGAAATATTATGTCTTCCTCTATTACCCATAACCATGTATGACTTAAACAGAATATTAGCCAGAGTTTATCTGGCTTTGAGCTTTTAATTGCAACTGATTGAAGAGATCTACGATAATCAGTATTTTCAGACAAATATTTAGTAATTTCATCATACTCATTATGATGCCGAGAAGCATTTGTTTCAATTATGCTTAACCAAGTCCATAATTCTTGAGGTACAGGTTTAGAAATTCGTTTCATTCTCTCTTGAGTAAACTGTAATACTAATCTCTTTATTTTGTTTTGAATTTTTTCATTTTTTTCTGATGATGCTGAGCCTAATTCCTTCAGAAAAGATCGGATACATCCTTCAATTTGTTCAATAGACAATTGTTCGAATAATTTATAACCTAAAGCTATCAAAGATATTTGTTTATCTTCAGCTGATTTTTTTAATATTTCTAAGAAAATTTCTGAAATTTTGTCTGAATTATACAGTTTGGTAGCAACTCTAAATATATCTAAAATGAGATATAGAGAATTAATTTCGTCATGGTGATGTAATTTATCAGATATTATTATCCAATTGGGTTCTATCGTACATTTTTTTAAAGCTGTTACAACAGCTTCTCTTTCTACAAGAGTTACAGTTTGTTCTAATAAAATAGATATGAGCTCATCTTTTATACTATCAATAAAATTAGGAGATGCGGTATGTTCAATGGATTGAATAATTAAATAAGATAATTGAAACGGCGTATCTTTAGTATGTAAAATACTTAAAACATCGTCTCGCAACTCAGGTCTTAACAGACCGTCTCCCACGCTGATATGCCAATCTTCGGCTCGGAAATAGGGATCGTCCTTTGCAATTTTTTGTAAAGACTTCAGAAGAAATTTTAACTGTTCTGTAGTTAAAATTGTGGGATCACTATATTTTAAGAATCCGTAAGGATCTCGGTTAATAAAACTATTCCTTTCTGGCTGACAAAAAACTGCAAGCCAAGCATGGAGTCCTCTAAGAGCAGAAGGAACTATATATCTATCACCATAAAGCAACGCTTCTAGACGTCGTATAGATAATTTATTATTTAACTTATTGCCGAGCCATTTTGCAGCTAAAAATTCTGCTACTGTTCTATGGCATGGCACTAAAATATTATTAGAATCTGAACGGAATAACATTGTTGATAAGATATGTTGCATTAATTCATTAGAACTATTCTCATCGAAAAATTCTTCAATTTTAGGTGCAGATAAATCTTTATTATTAATAGATACGCCTATTTTTCCTGAAAGCAAAAGTTGAGCACAAATACAACCAGCTGTTTCAATTAGCTTATGGATATTTGGAGGTGTTTTAATAGATGCATGAATTTCACTATGTTCCTCAAGAAGAGTCAAACAAGCATTTTCATACAAATCTAATTTAGAGCTCGGCCATCCACCATTTTGTTGATGTGCTTTTAAAAATAATGACAAATTATTAGGATTTCTTAGTAAATCTACAACACCTCGTTTTTGAGCTTCTATAAAAAAGTCGTTACCATCTATTTCTTTACCTTCGTTGTTAATGAACTCTATAATTTCTCGGTCATTTAAGGATAATAAATGCCCAAGAATTGGTTTTTTATTCCATCTGTTTTGAATGATTTTACTATTTACCGCATCCTTCCAGTCAGCAGTGCGACATGCCAATATAAAGTTTGGGCTATGATGATGCGAGATTTTTGATAAAATATTATCGGATATAAGCTCTTTTTTATATACTGTTACCTCATCAATTCCATCAATGATAATTTTAGAGGGCTTAGAAACTGCTTCGATTGCTGGAGATAACATTATGGATACTGCATCATAACAGATAGAATTTGTTCTTTCTTTGAATTCTCTTAATAGAGTAGACTTCCCACTGCCAGGCTCACCTAGTAGGATTAAAGGACCATCCATAGCAAAAAAATCCGCATCAGAGCAAATTTTTTTCTTGTCTGAATCATCAATAATTTCTATTCGTCTTGGAATATAGTTCATTCAGTGCTCTCTGTCTTGGCTTTGTAGGCTCTTAATTTTGGGTATATTTTATCTATAACATGCTCATATCACCACCCAAGCGATGATTGAATAATATAATAGGTTTTGTCAGCTTTAACCAATGAATGTACCAATATAAAAAATAATGGGGGGAGTGTGCAAATTTAGCATATGTAATCGTTAAACTATTTTATGCAGGTAACTGAGAGTATTTTTGTCTATTATTAGAATGCTTCACATACATAGTAATAAAAGCACTAGCCACCAAAGTAAATACTAATATAGAAGGCGATGATGCAATACCTGTTTTTTTAACCAGTATTAAAGAAACTAACGGAGCAAGTCCAGCTGATAAACTTGCAGCAGTTGAATATAAAATTGATAAAACAGTGCATCGTAACTTAATCGGAAACATTTCAGCTAACATCACCGGTACTGTTGCATAATAAGCTCCAGCAGGAATTGCAATTAATGCTTGTCCTAATAAGAGCTCATAAATATCATGGTGCGATAAAACATAAAAAAATGGCTGGGAAAGAATCAATAAACCAACACTAGCAAAGATCACAATTTTTTCTCGATTGATTTTATCAGATAGTTTTCCAACTAAAGGAAATACAGCTAATAAAACAATTAATGAAAGTATATTTGATAGGATAATTTCATGATCCTGAAAATGACTATATAAATGGGCTTGCATAGGACCATAAATGTAAATCTGGAAAGTCGTTGTTACTCCTAGGCAACTTAAAACAAATACATAAAGAGATTGAATTTTATTGTCCTTGATGTAGTTGACTGATTCTGAAAGTAGACTCTTAAATTTAGGTTTTGGCCTGTCTGCATAGTACATGATGTACTCCATACTCTCAGGAATACACAACCGGATATACAAGCCAATGGAAGAACCTAGTAGTGCAAGGACAAAAGGTACACGCCAGACTAGCCAATCGTGTTCAGGATAGTGATTGGTAAAATAAGTAACTAATAATGCTACCAATGATGCTACGAGCATTCCTGACATGGCACCAAACGAAGCCCAGCTGCCCGAGTAGCCTTTTTTGGAGGCTTCTGCATTTTCAACCAGATAAGCTGAAGAATTTAGATATTCTGCACCACAGGAGAAGCTCTGAATAACTCTTAACACTAATAAGGTTATAACAGAAAAAGTACCTATGGTGCTGTGTGGGGGGATAAACCCGATAAGGGTTGTTGACACGCCCATCGTTAAGATGGACGCTGCAAGGATAATTTTTCTGCCATAGATATCGGATAATAAGCCCATTATCATAGCCCCAATAGGTCTGGCTAGATATCCAGCAAAGAAAGTAAGAAATACTAGAAATAAACCCTTTGAAGCATCACCAATTAGGTATTTGGCAATGTAGACTGAGAGTAGGCCGCAAATGGCCATATCAAAAGATTCTATTAAATTGCCTAGTGTGCCTGCCAGTATGATTCGGGTTTGATGCTTCATAGGATTATCCTTTACTTTGCATTGCCGATAGAGTGGTTAGTGAGTCCTGATCTTCTACTCGGTCTAAAAATAAAAATCCATTCAGGTGATCAATTTCATGCTGAAGAATACGGGCTTCCAAGCCGGAAGCTTTTTTGGTAATTCTATTTCCATCTATGTCAAAGCCTGAATATTCAATTTCCATGGCTCTTGGAACCTCTCCCATTAATTCACCGCAATTAAGGCATCCCTCGTAGCCAGTTTGAATTTCTTGGGACAGGATTTTTAATGCAGGATTAATTAATGCAGTATCGGGGATCGGGTATTCTGGTTTTCTCCGTTTGGTATAATTAGTACCAAATACAATAACTCGTTTGCTGATGCCAATTTGGGGAGCAGCTACCCCTACGGCACCTTTGTCAGCCATAATGCCGAACATAGTCTTAATCAGCTCTTTTAACCAACTGCTACCAAATTCTGATTCTTTAATTGGCTCAGCGGTTTGTCTTAAAATAGGATCGTTTTTATCCAGGAGTGTGTTCATAGTTCACCTGATTGTTGATGATTAATGTGAGTTTGGGCTTAGTCTTCATGCAGGACTGTTTGTCTGGTAAAGTTAAATACTCTTGAATTTGCCTTAACGCAAACTTGCCCATGGCTAACAGTTTTTCGCAATGAATGGAGCTTTTGTTTTGGATATAGGGATTTATTCGTTTTAATCCAAATGAAAAGATTGCTCTATGAGAATCATATTCAGTGGGGATGGAAATACCTGTGATGAGTCCAGGTTCTATCTGTTTGTATTTTGTAATTGCTTCTATACAGCCTATATGAGGAAGTTCGCTCCATAATTTCGGTTGATCCTGGCTGATGAACTCTGGTTGATAGCAACCATCAAATAGCCAGAGACTTTTCTCAATTAAATTTTGCTCTATAGCTGGGTTGGAGGACATGAAAAAGATCTGTCCTGCTTGATTGATGAGGGCAATGGAAGCATAGTCTGTTTCTACTTGCCCGAGTACGTCAGAGAACACTTTTCGCATGGTGATATAATGTTCAAAGAGAAAATCTTTTGCTTTAGGGTGAAGCCTTACTTCAACAGCTGTTACATCCATATCTACAAACTTCTTAAACGGCATGACTGTGCTTTTTTCTTTGTTCTTCGTAGGAAGAAATGGAACCAATGGCCAAGTCAATGATTTTTAGTAAATTATTTTCCGATGTGTCAATTGCACGTACTTCTTTGATTAATCCTAACACAAAATCGGCGTAATCGTCATTACTTCCATGAGAAACAGGGTATAAATGATGGCTTTGCTTCAAGATGTAATGAAGTAGTGTTTCATCGACTTCATTTTTCTTAGGAGCTGCATGTCCTTCCTCACCAAATAATAGCCAGCCTGGGTTTACATGAAGATGATGAGCTAATTGTTTAACTTTCTCATAATCAGGTAGAGCATCACCTCTTATATAGCGACGGCAGATTTGTTCTGATGCACCTGTAAATTCTGCTAGGGCTTTAATACAGATCCCATTAGGTGAACGAGATGCAGTATGTCCTTTATCTTTGAGGGTATGGATCAAGCGATTTGCAAACGATTGATAGGGTCCCTTACTCATAAAATTATCCTTTTAATCGAACGTCGTAAAAAAATTATCATATAAAACGGTATCATTCAATATCATATCGTATCTTAATTTAAATTTCTTAAAAATACATATTGATAATTATTTTAATATCGTTTTAATATTAGTTTCGATAAATGATACTTAATGTTCATTTTGCGCGATTTGGACTTTATTACACATGTTTTACAGGAGTATATCGCATGTTTTACGATCAAAAGATCACCATCTATAAGGGTATTATTCAGTATCTACTGGATTCAACCAATTATTCTCTACAACGAATCGCTAATTTATCAAACTCCCCAATTGCTCATTTGCAGTTAATCTACCAGCACAATCGTTTACCTAAAGAAAGTAAGGTTGAATTGAATTTGCTGAAGCTGTTTATCACAGTCATTGATATGGAACACAAGGGTGAATGGAAGGCTCGTTTACAACTTAAATAACAGAGGGATTTGGAGAATCAATGATGCAACCAGTTAATGATCTATTTACACAACAGATTCTGTTTATCAATGACGTAGAAGTCATTATCGGAAAGGACCGATTGACTTTACGCCGTTGGTGGAGTGAAGGGAAATTTCCCAAGCCAGTAAAATTACATGGCAGAACTTTAGCCTGGCATAAAGACGTGATTGATAACTGGATTAATCAATATGTCAGATAAATCCATTTTCATTGCCTGAAGTGGTCAATGACTGCTTTAGACAATGATTAATTTCTAAAGGTTTATAAGTAATACTTATCATCCCCTTTTTCTAAAATGACTTTAAAACCGCAAGTGTGAGAGATGTTGAGGAAGTTACTAAGCTTTACATCTTCTTGCTCACCGGAGCGAATTTTTTGAATTACAGTTGGAGAAAGCCCTGCTTTTTCGGCCAGTTTTCTCACGGTCATTTTGCCATTCTTCATGAGTGCTTTGATGATTTCAGATAATAGAAACTCATCATATTCTTTTTCAAATTGTTCACGAAAAAGAGGGTCCTGCATTTCTCGTTCAAAAGTAGATAAATGTTTCTTAGTCATAATAATCACCTGTTTTTACTCTACTGGTATATTGATCCATAACCTTTAAGGCTTTTTCCTTTTCGGTTAAAGGTAACTTATCCTGCTTCTTCCTAAAGGCATTAGTTAAAATTATTTTTCTGTCTTCAAAAAAGAAACATAAAAATCTATCTGGCTTAGGTTTGAAGGCATAAATTTTGTCTCCTTCATGTCTAAACTTGGTTTTATCGTGAATGATACCGGCATCGCCCATTCTCTTTAATAGCTTCAACAACTGAATGCGTTCGTCTTTATTCAAAGAATAATAATATTCTTGAGATTGGCTATGCTTCTTTTCGTCAAAGTACCATTCAATCGTAAACTTTTCGCCTTGATAGGCAATATATTCAATATCTCTATTCATTATAATTGTACCACTATAGTTGCACAAATTCAAATTTGTTTATTGTTAGTTCTTCTATCAGGCTACTCCATTTATCTAAAGCCTCTTTGCGCTGGTACAGCATTTCGTCTTTGTTATAAGTCGCCATGATCTTAGGCATTTTATGTCCAAGACATTTTTCTATAACTACTGGGTCGATTCGCAATGTTTCTCCAAGCTGAGTGGCAAAAGTGCGTCTGAGATCATGGGCAGTCCATTGTGGGATACCTACTCGTTTTTGTATGCGTTGAATAGCTTTAGATATCGATTTATCGCCTAGTGGGGAATCATCATCGACCCCAGCTAAAACAAAATTAGATAAGCTGATTTCTTTTATTTCCAACAGAAGTTTTTTAGTAAGCTCGCTCAGATGAATCTTCATGCTAAGTCCGATTTTATTATTCTCGGGAGGAATAATCCAAAGAGATTTCTCGAAATTAAATTCAGACCATTTTGCTAGTCTTAGTTCACCAGTCCTTGCACCAGTTAATAATATGATTTTAATGGCGTTTTTAATCTGAATTGACATCGAGTGATTATCACTATCCAAAAATAGCCATATTTTTTTTATTTCATCAAGATCGAGATTGCGATCACGAGGTTTTTCTACTCCACCTATGTCTCTTGCTCGAATATTTATGGCTGGATTAATTGTAATTTCTCCTCGACTTACCGCGTAATTAAATACTTGTTTCAAGGTACTAAGCACTTTATTGGCGTGAACAGGGGAGCCTCTTTGAACTATATTATCCAAGGCCTTTGCTATGTCTCGAGGCTGTATTTTTTCAATTTCTAATGTTCCTAATAGAGGGATAATGTCAGCATCAATTTGTTGTTTAATCTGTTGAGGTTGCTTACGGTGTTTAACAATATAATTGTTGTACCAATCAGAAATTAACGTTTTCACATTATTATTTTTTTGGAGCAATTTTTTTTGGATAATGTCTTCTGGGTCTTGGTCAGACTGCCTTATCTCCCATAAATCATTAAAGGCTTTTCTAGCTTCAGCAACACCCATTACTGGGAAATTACCAATAGTGAGCCATTTCTCTTTACCGCCAAATTTATAACGGTAGAACCAGGTTTTCGTACCTTTAGGAGAAACCCTTAAACAAAAGCCATTACCCTCAGTAATATGGTAACGATTTTTTTCGGCACTTAAATTTGCAATTTTGTTATGAGTAAACTTTTCCATAATTATGCTCTTATTAGGATATCAGAAATTGGCTACACTTCTGGCTACACTTTTTTGTTTGCTTGTATGAAATCAATTTATATCATTTGAAATATTGAAATGCAAATAATCCTTTATTTAAAAGGATGTTATGGTTATAATTGAATTTGTTTGAAATTAAATGAAATTGGTTGTCACTAGCATGGGGTGCTAGTGGTCGAAGGTTCAAATCCTTCCGTCCCGACCAAGCTCAGTAAGGGTTTTATAAAAATCTCCAAACCCCTTCAGAAATATTTGGTACCAGTTTTGGTACCGATTGTAAAATGATACCAAATCATTTTTTGAGGATGTGATTACTCATGAAAAAACAATTCTTCGATTTCAACGATTAGAATAGCCTTTTTAATCATTTATTTTATTTATTAATTGAGATTGAAGTAAGTCAAAAAGAAAACCTCAGTTAAACCATTCTTTCCGTAAACTACCATATAACATTTGAATTTTTTTGGAAGGATAAATTCGCCTAAAGATTCTTACATTTCCATTTTGACCGATCTTTTCTATATTTAAATAATGAAAGGAAAATAATCATGGCATTAGAAAAGAATAATATATATTGCAGAGATTTTATTTTTTCAATGTAGAGTGAAGAATATTTAGTATTAAAATTTAAATACAAGGAACGTATAATGAGCAAAGCTCGATCTTTTTCTGTTTACCTTCTAAAAGATGGATATGATGTCACCAATGCTTTAAAAGAAGATCATAAATTGCTTTCTAATATTACTGCAAATAAGTTACCTGAAAAATATAAACTTTATTTACTGGACAGTCATCCTTCCGAGCCCTGGTGGAAATCATACTTTGGAATAAATCAACATCTCGAGCAAGAGCTAAAGGGGGCTATTATTTTTATCCCTGTAGAAAATAGAAATTTTGCTCTAACTTTTGGTCATGTTGCACATAATTTTAAAGATACAGCTTATGAATATGATTTTGGTTTAAGAGTTACACTTAATTGTTTAGATCCATTAAAACTTAAAAGTTTAGACTCTCTCCAACCTAGCAATACCCTCAGACAAAGATCACAATTACCAATTGGTTCTGATTTAACTTACTTTGATTTCGATCAAAATAGTTCGATTTTGAAATCATTGACTGGTATGGTAAAAGATAAATATAAGTCATTATTTAAGCATGCAACGGGATCTAGTAACTTAAGAATCAGTTCAGACGTAAGTCCTGAGGGTTTACATGATCTTTGCACTAGCCTGTTACAGCTTTATAAGAGCGAAGAATTTATAAAAGAATTCCCAAATATACAAAATATAGCTCCTTTAAAAGATCCAGAAGAAATTGAGTTTTTAAATCAAAAGCTTATAGCCGCTATTAAAAACAAAGATGAGAATATAATACTTACAATCCCCGATATTATTAACTATACGGATGCACTATTTGCAGCTTTTAGTGGTGCTGGAAAGAGTTTGGTGTATTCAGATGTATTTATAAATCAATATTATGAATATCTTGGATTATCACAATTTGATGTAAATAATCTGAGTATTGATATTTTAAAAAAGCATCGTTTGGTCCTTACTAATGAGGATGGTACTCCACGAGGTGAACATCCAAGTATTTTAAAGTGTATATTATTTAATTTTACCCATGCTGATAAAACCTATCATCTATGTGAAGGAAATTGGTATTTAGTGAGTAATGATTTTCTCGAAAAGCTCACGGTGACTATTGATCCAATTTGTGCAGACACCACGCTTATTACTTATGATCATGACAATGAGGAAGCGTTTAATGCTGCATGTGAAAATTTTTCGATAAAAAGATTATGCCTAGATAGAAAAAATATTTCTTTACAGGGGCAGCACGAAGTTGAACCATGTGATATTTTAGAAATAATAGATAATCTCTTTATAATGTATCATGTTAAAAGAAATACGATTTCCGCCCAACTTAGTCATCTCTTTAATCAAGGTTTAAACTCTATCCAATTAATTTTTGATGAAGAAAAGGTCTTTGAAAACTTAAAGTTATTAATCATAGAAAAACTTCCGAAAGAAGAACTTCCTTATAAATCAGTTAAAGATCTGAAATTTAAAATTTCTTATCAAATCATTACTAAAAAAAATAAAAATGGAAAGACATCAAATTTGCCGTTGTTTTCTCGCATAAGCTTTTATAGAGCCATAAAAAGTTTACGACGTATGAGCATTGATACAGAGCTTTGTTTTATTACTGATGAACGAAAAATAACTTCTGAAAAGAAAAAGTTAAAACGTAAATCTATGAAGCAAGCATAGCCCTGGTAGGCGAAGCCGTAATCCCTGAATTCAAGGTTAATTACCATTTATTGCCATAAATTTACTTCCCGCATTACGTTCTGCTAATGCGTGCTAGACTTGCTGATAATGGATAGATGCTTCAAATTAATATTTTATTTTCATTTTAATATCAATTTATTCAATTGTGAGGTGGGACGGTGTGCTTTTCAGTCCAGCCTACGCTTGCTATTGCTTCGGTGGGTTATAGAGTCATTGCAATACCAATAAATTCTCATTCTGACGTATTTGTCAAAGAATTATCTCTAATCTCATTGAATTTAGAAATCGCCTGCTTTCCATATTTTATTGCTACCTCCAAAAATTCCCTATATGAAGTAATTTTTAATAATTCATTAGGAATTTTGACATTGTCTTTGGATAAAATATTAGATAAAGCAATATTAGATAATGGAAGAACAGGTAGAGGAATATTATTATTAATTCGAGCCCACGGTGTAAAAAGCACAAATAGAAGTTGTCCAAGATCATCATACTGGCTTTTTAGATTAAAGTAGTTTTGTTTACCTATCTCTGAAAGTGAATCAAACCAATCTGGTAAAAAAGGTTCCGAGTATGTGAAAAAAGGATCTAATTGACGATCCATTTCCCTAATCATATATCTATCAAACCATTGTTTTTCGAAATCATTTTGGAAATCCTCCCATGACCTTAGAAGGACATTCGTGTTTTTAACTGCTTGAAAGGCTCCCAATTGAAAACCTTTTTTGGAAATGATGTAACCTGTATTTGCCCCGTAATCATTCATAACAGTTCGAAAAGAATGTATAGTATCCTGAGGAATTTTCTTATTCCAAAATTTACACTCACATAAGACTGTAATTTTTCGATTGTTTATTAATTCTTCTCCATAAACATCGATTTCTACTTTATTTCTTGCAGTTTCAATCTTTTTTTCAGTTTCAACATTTATAAATCCACATTGATTCAATATTATTGCTACTTGAGCTTGCAAATCTTTCCAGCTCCTAGGATTTTTAGAAGTTATCAATGTTGTCCTCATGTGAGTAATTTTAATTGAGTTTTATCATATAAGTGTAGATTGTTTATTATCAAACAATCTACACTTGCTTGCTATGTAAAAACAATGTACTAACTGATGTAGTTATCCTATGGATAGGTGCTGTCTTGTTGAAGAATTTATTCAAAAAATAATTAATTCTTTATTTCATTTTTAGTAAATATTTCGAGTGGAAGTTTGCATTTGCTTTTTTTCTTCAAGCATACTCTCTAATTGAGGCATAAGATTTATAAAATTTTTTGGAAAATACACAAATTTAACATTATTATCGCGTTCAGTTCGCCTTAAGTCTTTCACCAGTTCATCAATCTGATATTTAAATTGTTCAACCTCAGGTTTTCTAGCCTTAGCTGAATCGATAGAAACGTGATAGTTATTTTCTGTATTTGTAAAAACAAAAACTACGGGGGCTACAGGAATAGAATTGTTTCCACGATGGATTTTAACATAATTTAAAGATTCAACTACTGCTTTATAATCAGAATGTAATGCAGAAAATAGCTTTCCTTCACTAGAAAAAGATTCTACTACATCCTTATATATTTCATTAAAATTATTATCTGCTATAAGAAATCCTGCTTTTCCTTTATTGCCTTTAACAAAAATATAAATTCTATTAATATTACCGTTCATAGTAGTTCCTTCTAACGGTCATAATATTATTATAGTATTTGTATTTGCATTGAATAAATGCTAACCATCTTTTATATGTAAGAAACAGTATAATTCAAACAACCATATAAAGGTTCAATAAAATCACAGACGCGCAATTATGCCGCGCTTGAAAAATTAAAAAATAATACATATCAAATATAAAAGAAGTAAGGAGTCTTTAACATAGAATGATCTACACACACACCTTTCGCTTGATAAAAATATGCATCATATCCATCTGATAAATAATGATTTTTTACAAAAATACATGGGGTTGGCAGCAAAAAATAGCGGTGAATGTATGGTGAATTAGGTGATGCAAGAAAGATCCAGTGTTTTTCTGAGATAAATATACCGCCTTCATCACTTATTCATCATGAGTTCACCATGAAATGAAGAGCATAGAAACTTTTATTAATGAGTTAATAGTGAGGTGACACCACCAAATGATAGTGGCATTCATTCTTCTAGATCATAAAACACATTGCTATTGCTGCACCGAATTGTTCCTAAATGCAGTTGATTCTGTTTAGTCACTTATACTTACTAAAATTCCAACATTTATATCTTTTCTGTGGATAACTTTTAAAGAAAATTTTTTAAAACAAACAATATATATATAAATAATAAAGTTCTGAGTTATGAGGTGGGTCGGCCTACACGATTATAGGCATGACGGGTTTTACAATGCATGTTGAAAACTCCTATATTTTAAAAGGCCAAAACTGTGGCGGGTTTGTGGCGGCTTGAGGGTTCGGCCTAGGGTCGGCCTGTTTTGGAAAAGATTGATGCCCTTCGGCTAAAAGGCATTTTAAAATAAGATGCCGTGTTGTGGATTTGATTTCAATCAAACCTGCACGTTCTAACGATTTAACCGCTCGCTTTACCTGTTGCTGGCTCGGGCTGCCTGTTTTTACACCTGCAATAGGGGCAACGTATAACGCCTCTCGCAGTGATTGATAACTTATTCTACGCTTTATCCCAACTATATGAGTTTCTCTGTCCATATAGGGACGAATGCCCATGAGATAAGCTAAACGTTGAATATAAGGTAATTCCATAAGCGCTTCAAGTTCTTGAGCATTTACAAATAAAAAATGCATTTTCATTCTTCCTAAAAAATTTTTTGATATTTTGATAGATGTACTTATTTTGATTCGGTATGCAAATTAATCCATTGTTCGATAACATCTGTTTGCCATACTAATACAGTGTCATTAAGCTTCGTTGGTTTAGGAAACTTACCGGCAGACCACCATCTTCTTAATGTCAGTCTATTTCGTCCAATAATTTGTTCTACGTCTTTAATAAAGAGTAATTTTTGTTTGAAGGGTTTATTTTTTGTATGTTCCATATAGTAACTCCATAATAGGCTGCAAACGTTTTGTTGTAGGATGCCGTTGATTTCCAAATTCTCGCTCGTTAACTTACTCGTTTTGTGTTAAGTTTAAGAGGTAAAACGCATTAAATTACACGTATCGTGCAATTAATATTGAATATAACACCTTTCGTGTAACAATCAAGTATCAATCAGAGTTTTTTCAATTTTGGTGAATTTATTGTAATGAGCATTAGAGAAAAGATTGGGAAACGTATTCATGAGGCACGTAAAGCCAAAGGCTTAACCAGGCAGGCTTTAGCTGATTTAACTGATGATATAAAACCCTCTCGCATAAATAATTGGGAGCACGGCACAAGGATGCCGGGACCCGAAGAAATTACGCAGTTAGCGCAAGCTTTAGAAGTATCCCCATCTTTTCTCATGGGGTTATCCGATAAACGAGATGGTGATTTTGGCATAAATTCTAGAATAGGGACATTAATACCATTACTCGACTCCAAACAAGCTAGGGATCCGAGCTCTCATATCCAAAGGATAAAAGAACAGTTTTACTCGGATAAAATAACTTTTGTTCTTGTTGGCTCAGAGATTGCCAATCAGATGGATGAAAATGCTTTTGCCTTAAAAATGCGAGATGACAGCATGATCCCAGAAATGAGAATTGATGACATACAAATAGTCGACCCTTCCGTTTCGCCCAATCCTGGTGATTTTGTTGTTGCCAAAATAAGTGGCAAACAGGACGTCATTATTTGTCAGTATAAAAAGCTATCCTATACTTCACCTGAGTTTGAATTACTTACCTTAAATGATAACTGGCCGAATATTACTGTTAATGAAAGTGAGCAAGCTGAAATAGTTGGTACAATTATTCAAATTATTCGGACGTATCGTCAGTAGGGCGGCATTTTCAATTATAAGTGTGACGGGATTTTACCTTGCATATTGAATATCCCTTGATTTTAGTAGGCCGGAAGTGTGGCGGGTTTATGATGGCTTTCTGCGACGGGTATATGGCGCCTTTCAGCTGATGACTCTAGCCGCACTCTAGCCGTGACTCTAGCCGCAAATTGCTCATTAGAGTGTGTTCGTCTTGTTATTTAGTTTAGAGATATTAAGAGAAAGGATCGCAGTATTCAATAAGTTGAGTTGTTGCAAATTTTGCAACAACTGTCCCTCAATTTTAACTCATTTTTGATGTCTACTGCTTTGCAAGCACTAGATGCTGTCCTTAAAAGCAAGCAATCTTTATGAAAATTTGCTTACTTTTGAGTATCACCCCTGATTTAGCGAAACAAATGGGTGGAATACTTATTTTAAAATAAACCCAGCAAACTTTATTGGGTTTATTTGTTAAAATAACGAAACTCAAACAACTAGAATTAAACATTAGAAATTACTGATTACTTACATGAACTATTTCCAAAATGGAAACAGTTGCTCCAGTCAAATATAAGTTCCTTTTAAAAAAAATTGTATCAGACAAATGCTAATCACTTATTTATAAGTGGAGAGGTTTTGTCTGATTAAGAAATTTTCAATTTGGCATAGGCAAGCATTTACTCTTTATTAGAGGTTATTAGAGATTAAAATCCACTATTAATTTTTTTCTTTAATAATCATTCAGATATATAAGTTTATTAATATTATAAAACAGAGTTTCCACGATTTTGGCTACACCAATGGGGTCAGGCCTTGAATATTGAATTTAAAGATTTTTATTAATCTTATAGTTGCAATTCAAAATTCAAGGCCTGACCTACAAGTGAAATAAAAAACATTTTATTCAATCTATTTGTAAGATGGTTGATGTAGGAAAGACTACACTTTATAAATATATTAATAAATAGGAATAATAGGAATGGATAAGATTCAAACTGAATCAGTAAAGCCTGGTACTTCTGAAACGACACCAATCCTTTTAGACCAAACATCCACTACTGCTTTATATTTTCATGCCGCTCTACATGATGGTGGCATAAGAGGACATTTTTATCGTTTTAAAAAAGCAAAAGATGAAAATCTTGAACGAATAACTGAAAAAGACTTCAAGTCACTTAAGCTTCATGAAGGCGTGCATATTGAATTAGGAAGTGAGCAAATAGGCAAACTATATTCCGAACTTGGAAAAAGAAGAGCAATACAGGCACAGAAAGGATTTGAGTACGGAGAAAATGAATATATTGTGATATCTAAAAATGATAAATCACCAATCACAGAGGAAAATTTAAGAGTAGTAATAGAACAAATTTTAGAACGAAATAATTCCGATGCGCTTTGGGATTTTCTTAAAGATTTTGATCAAGAAAAAGCCGATCAAATAACAGCTAATCATATATATTGCAAAAGAAAAAAAATAATAGATGAGCTAAAGGAAAGAATAGATAGAGATTACTCTGAAACTATAGGAGAGGAATCCTGGCAAAGGTGGATTTATAGGCATAACTGGTTATTTGGTGTTAACTACCAAACACCAATTGAAAAACAAAAGATCAATCTTGTTGGCAGCATGCCGGATTATTTATTTCCAACAATTGATAATTTTGTAGATATATTGGAAATTAAGCTACCTAAATTTGACGTTATTGAACAAGATAAAAGCCACCCTGGTTCTTGGATATGGTCCAAAGATAGTAATAAGGCTATTGGCCAAGTAGTTAATTATCTAAATGATATCGAACGTCTACGATATGAAATTGAGAAATTGATAAAGAAATATTCTGGAAAAGATATTATTTTTTTGAAGCCAAGAGCTTTTATTCTTATAGGAAAAAGTGATGATTGGCCACCAGAGAAAAAAGAAGGATTAAAAAAATTAAACTATGCTTTACATGGAATAGAAGTAATAACATATACTGATTTGATCAACAGGGGAGAGGTATTTATTAATGTACCACTTGATTTATAGATAATAGTAGATTTTTTTAGGTGTCCCAAGTACCCACACCAATGGGGTCAGGCCTTGAATTTTGAATTTAAAGGTTTTTATTAGTTATAGTTGCAATTCAAAATTTAAGGCCTGACCCTGAGGTATTCTCGACATGTTCCAATTCAATCGGAAATCCTAAAGCCTTCGTACAAAAACAATGGTTCAATTTTAGTTTTCATGGAATTTTTCCTCACTTAGCAATTATCACTGCTATTAGTACAGTAACTAGGACCATTGATTCACACTACTCCACTTTTTAGGCATCTCACTTTGATTAGTTAAAGCATCTGCCAGAGGATAAAGAAAAGATTGAATTCTATTTATAATATCCTGAAAGTGCATCGGTACATGTTCTTGGTTTAATCGTCTTGCAAAGGCAGTCCATTGAGTTTGTTTGGACTCTATAAATTGTTCTGAGAATGCTTCAATTTCAATAGGTAGCGTGGTGTTGCGGTTCTCAAACGTTAGGCGAATCGCCTCTGCGAGTTCAGTTCCATTGAAATCGAATTGCCTGGATAACATCCAAATATCATAAAAGTCTTTCATCCGACTATTAATGCTACCTAGTTTTATCATCGCTTCAAATTTTTCTGCAATGACTGTTTCTCGGCTATAGGCTAGAAGCTCTGGGGCTGGAAGATCAAGGATAGTTGGCATCAATGATTTTTCTGGAGTTGGATAAACAATATCACCAAAACCGATATCAATTTGCATATGAATTTTTGCCGTATCTAGATTACCTTTAAAGAGTACTCTTATCCCATGATAATCAGCATCTTCTTTAATTCGCTCTGCTTTTAACGAGGTTGCGTCAAAGCATAGTCCATCCTCTGTTGCGTCTACTGAAAGTATCTCTCTCATTTGTTGAATGACATTTTCCGTATCGTTACTTGTTTTCCCCAGCATATCAATATCCATGGTTGGTCTTGATTCCGGGGCATTCCATAGTCTTAGCATCAAAGCACCTTTTAAGATGAATCTATTTTTATGTTGAGACAACGACAGACGATAAAGAAATCGCTCCATTGCATAATATTGTAGGACTTCATTAAATGGTTTGTGGTTGGCTTTTGAATGATTTAATAAGCGTTGCCGGATCGACGCCGCGCTATTTTTTGGAGATTTCATATTATTGCTTCCAGGTAGGGTGTAATCGCCCGTTCGACTTTACAAATTTTGGCATATTTAAGGATCTTCTTCAGATCAAATTGTTTTCGTCCGCGGTAAAGCTTTATTGCTTCCAGTACAATGTCCATACCTATTTTGTTTCTATATTTAAAACAGTCAACAATTGTTTTTTCAGGAGAGTAAATTTTTATATTAATCTCATCAATTATGTGTACTTCAATTCCTGATTGGTAGGCTTGCTCTGAGAAGCGATAGGCTTGGGTAGGAGGATAATCAATAGAAGGGAGATGTGCTCCCCTCGGTACTGCCACTGAAATAATATGTGGAATTTGAGTTGTTAGCTCGTGATATGAGAGAGCAGATATGAGACAAATAACTGCATTAGGTACGCGAAGGCTTACTGCAACCAGATCCTGATTACTCAGTGGGGGCAGATTAGTGAGTCGAAAAAGCCCTCTACTAATTTGTTCTATAATGCCTTTATCCCTCAGAGAATAAAGCATATAACGGGTAATGCCATGCTTTATGGCATCGCTCATCTTTAGTTGCCCACCATGTTGATAGAAAATTTCTTCAGGATTTTTATTTGCCACAATCAGACAAATCCTCACCATTTATTTATAATTGATTAGATTATGTCTGATTTTTTGAGGTTAAGCAAATTGAGGTATCATTATAAATAGGTATAATTTATACCAATTTTATACCTATTCTATACTTATTTGCGTTATACAGGCTCAGAACTCCTTTGCTCTAATTCAATGGGGAAATGAAAGGCATTCGTTTGGGGTTGGATCAAATCCTTAATTAGGTTGGTCCATTGTTCAAGTGCTTCTTTTCTTTGTGGAAGCATTTCATTCTTATTATAAGTAGCCATAATCTTTGGCATTTTATGCCCCAAACATTTTTCAATTACTACTGGATCTATATTCAACGTCTGTCCCAATTGGGTTGCAAAGGTTCGCCGCAGATCATGTGCTGTCCAATGAGGAATGCCTACTCGGGCTTGAATTCTGCTAACTGCTCTGGCAATGGCTTTATCGGTTAATGGCTCTTCGTCATTAAGACCTGGAATGACAAAGGAGAACTCGCTCTCAGCTTTTAATAATTCAAATAAAGATTGAGTGGGCGGTGTTAAATGAATTTTCATAACCAACGCATTTTTGGTATGACTTGCTGGGATTATCCAGAGTGATTGCTCGAAATTAATTTCACTCCATTTTGCTAATCTTAATTCACTTGAGCGAACACCTGTGAGTAGGATAATTTTTAAAGCGGTGCGAATTTGCAATGACATACGGCTACTATCGCTGTCTAAGAAAAGCCATAAGGTTTTAATTTCCTCTAGGGTTAAAAACCGTTCGCGTGGCTTTTCAATACCACCAATATCACGAGATCGAATTGTTGCAGCAGGATTGATTGTCATTTCACCACGGCTCACTGCATAGTTGAATGCTTGTTTGAGCGTACTTAAAACTTTGTTTGCATGAATAGGGGAGCCACGGTTCACAATTTTATCTAATGCATTAGTAATATCTCGAGGTTGGATTTTTTCCAGTTCCATATCACCAAGCAAAGGAATAATATCCGCATCGATTTGTTGTTTTGCTTGTTTGGGTTGCTTGCGGTGTTTTTCAATGTAGTTGGTGTACCAAGAGAGAATTAAGGATTTTACTGTCTTTTTATATTTTTGTTTTTCTTGTTTGCTGTGCTCAATGGGATTAATGCCATTTTCCTTCATGGATTGAGCTTTTAAGAAGAGTTCTCGTGCTTGTTTGATGCTAATCGCGGGGTATTTACCTAGACTCATTTTGCAACGTTTGCCGTTAAGGGTAAATCGATAGAACCATGATTTGTTTCCGGTGGGTGTTACTCGAACTCCTAGACCCGTTGCTTCAATTTTTTCGACCCATTCTTTTTCTGCTTTAAGATTTTTAATGAAGGTGTCTGTAAATTTCATGGAGTTCCTCAAACTTTTTTTGGTACCAGTTTTGGTACCACTTTTTGTGTTCTTAAGTGAAATGAGTTGATATCAATTAAAATCTATAATATGGAAATAACATTGTATTTACAAGGACTAAATGAGTTTTTTGAAATGATTTGATACGGGTTAAAATCGAAAAAGAATAGAATGGGGTGCTAGTGGTCGAAGGTTCAAATCCTTCCGTCCCGACCAAGCCCAGTAAGGGTTTTAAAAGTTTTTCTCCCTCCTCGAAAGATTTTAATGGGTACTTTAGTGGGTACTTAGAATAAAATGTTGATTCCCATAACGGCCACAATCATGGCAGTAGAGCTTATATGCTTTAGATCTTAATATACTGCGACGATGACCTATTAAATCATGATGCACCTGACGCACCTAAGAAGATTTCTTGCGAACGCGCTTACTGTGACAGTGGCTACAACGGGCTTAGCGGTTATACGATATATCTAATAACAATGGTTGATATCCACTCAATTTTACTATGGAAAATCCAGGTAAATTTAAAATAAGATTGTACTTAGGCACTTTAATCTCCTTTTGATCGCTAAATCAAGAACTTAGTTTAGACTAATTTGATTAAAGTGCCCCCTTAATTGGTGTAGAGCCATTAGGCTTGCCTAAAATCTTCTGTTGTCCCATTTGACTTACTAAACCGCCACATTCTAACTACTTCATCTTTCCAGGAACATTGAATCAGATTTAAAGTTTGACTATCATGCACCATGTCTGATTAGAGGTGTAAAAATGCTGGAACTACTCGAAAAAAAGAACTTTTTTTTGCTTTGTGACATGCTTGACCATAAAGATTTAAATACACTGAAACTAGTCAGCCGTTTCTTAAATAAATCAGTTACAGAGTATAACCATTTATCAGGATTTCTAAAATTAATTGAGCAATACCAGCAGGAAAATCCGACAGTTTTAATCGATTTATTACAAAAAAAGCTAATTCATCCTGAACTGATTAGCAGCCTTATGGTACGTTTAATCGATACTTATCCTGAAACTAATACACCGCGTTTAACCTACCATGGATTAACCTTAGTTGATTCATTAAGTCCTCAATCTTTACTGGGTCTTCATCGCTCATCGGTTATGATTTACCCTTTTCCAGCGCCTAAAGTTGCAGCAATGATGATCTACTATGCAAAGGTCCAGGACGAAGAATATATTGTATTTATCAAAAGCAAGCGCCGTAGTGATGGAATTTCTAAAGAGTTAGCCTTGCCAGGCGGGAATTTAAATGTCATCGGGCCCTTTGGAGCGGAGCAAGGAGTAAGTCGTGTAGAGGATAAAATACGCGATGAAGCAGAAGAACAAATTATGAAAGGGAATTCTTCAGCTTATCAAACCCTGCAAACCAGTCCATCTAGAAATTCTTTACCCTTACAGCCAGAACGATATCATCAGAGTTTGAAAGACTGTGCCAAAACTGAAGGAGTTGAGGAAACTGGAATAAATATCACAGAGAGCATAAAGGAGAGTGCGCTGTTTGTTTGTCAAAAGGAATATCTTAGCCGAAGTCGACGCATGCATTTAATTTTACATTATTTTGTTACCGATTGTGGTTCTTTTGATCACGAAGAGGATTTGCCGAATCTTCTGCCACAAGATGAATACGAAGTTGAGTCAGCACAATGGATCAAGGTCGGTGATATTACAGTGTCCACTTGTCCTAAGGATTTTTCTGGTGTCACATTTCAACTGAGCTATCAAGATAACTCCATTGCAAAACCGCATCTTGATGGCTTAAACCAATCATTACGATTTATCAGGGATAAGGAAATACAGCGGCGCTCTAGGGGTTGTTATTCTGGAATGGAATCCTTGTATCACACAAGTAAACAAGCCGATTTTAAATTTTTAGAGCCCTTTGTTCATAATGGGGCTTGTGAGTTTGATGAAATTCAGACAGCAAATCATATCAAACTCTGCAATCAAATAGAGAACCTGGTGAAAATCAAAAAAGATTGTTCAGACAGTATGATAAAAAAAGGCTTAATAGGATTTGGACTTTTTGCCCTGGGTGCTGCAAGCGTTTTGATAACACAACATATACAAAACAATGGCCTCAATCTAGGAAGTCGGTCCTAATTAAATACTCTCCGAGTAATTTTACAGTAACTGGGTTTTCTTTTCTCTGGTGTAGACCTAATATATTCAAAAACTGAAATATCAACCTCACCGTTTAAAAAACAAGAAATAGTTTATGTTATTGGTGGCTGATTTATCAGAAATTAATTTTAAAACGCAATTCCAGAAATTCAGTGATGATTATTTCAGAGATAAAAAATCACCACCTATTCCCAAAAAGGAATGCGCTAAATGCCAATTTAGAACACTTCATGAAGATGAAACAAGTGTTTTTTTAATTGGCGCCTTATATTTTCATGCTATATTGCTTCAAAATTTCCTCTTCTTGTGACAGGTCCTTTGCCAAATAACCAACTGTGCTGAGGAAACCGGGTGGAAGCGGTATATAAGAGCTCACAGCAGCGGGATTTTCTGATTTAGCTATATCCACTCGATTTTGCTCTTCTTCCACAAGTCTTTTCTTAGTTAGTGAATTTTGAGAAAAAAAACCAAACTTAGATGATGTTGTTTGTGCCAAACTTTCTTGACTTACCTTTTTAGGGTTATGAGCGAGTATTTGTTCTAGATTAAATCTAGGAATAATGAGCTCTCCATCTCTCCAAGAAATAGCCCCACTCTTTATAACAGCTTGCTTATCTTCCATGCTCACTAGATTACCTTTAAAAATATAATTGGACATAAGAAAATCGCTTAGACGTATGTAATCGCTAGAAGAAAATTGTGAGTTAGTCTCACTTCTGTTATTAAATCCTTCGTTGGTCGGCATTTTAAAATCAGTTTCCCCAGAGGTTTGGTCTATTTTTCTTCTCTTTGCTGAGGGATTTTGAGTGTCACTGTACTTTTTTTGAAAGGTAGATCTTCTTTGCCAAAAAATTTCTTTTCCAGACACCATAACGGTTCCATCAGCGTAAATTGTAGCATTACGCAAGGCTTTTGTAGGCACTACTTCTCTATTGTTTTCAAAAAGATATTGACGTTTCAAAAAGGCCCCTTTACTAATCGGATTTTCGGTGCCGATTCTAAAGTACTGAAATACTTTTAATTCCCTAAGTTGTAAAACCGTTGGATTATCAGCATAATCCAATGGCCTCTTATGGGAGGCTCTATCGGAGTGTTGAATAATGGGTTTACCTCCAACTGTAATAGTCCCATCTGGGAATAAGAAGGCATTGCGCAAAGAATGTCTATTAATAAAAGATTTATTATCGCTGCCTTCAAAAACATAGTTACGTTTTAGAAACGCATCAACAGTAATTTGATAGCCTCGAATTTTAATTGTATCGTACAATGATAAATCATTAATTTTTATGTACGCTCCGTCAGCAGTCAGATGTTGCGGGTGTAAGGTTGAGTCATATCTAGGTGTATTGGACAGAAATAATTTTGTTTGCATAGAAATACTTAAATTGAGTTTTAAATTTGGACTCTTGTGTCATTCAAAACACTCTGTCCCCAAAAGTTTTTGCGGTAACCCTCTTCGGGTAAAGTGAGTGGCAGTACGCAATGCTTGTTTCCGGTCGTTTATACCATATTTCTCCTGCATATTGTTTATTGTAAATTTCTAATTTGGAAACATTTGCTTTCTTAAATACGGCATACGTCCCATTTATAATTTAATCAGTGCTTAATGAAATACATTTGATCCACCTTAAATGGCACGATGAGCTTCCTGTTATCTATGAAAAAAATGGGGTCAGGGCTTGAATTTTGCACACCAATGAGGGTCAGGCCTTGAATTTTGAATTAAGGTTTTTATTAGTTTATAGTTGCAATTCAAAATTCAAGGCCTGACCCTGAGGTACTATCATTCTTACGAATATATAGGTCTGAGTTTTTAGATATGATTTCAGCAATATATTGATTTAATTCATGAGGTGAGTAAATGAAAGCAATTGATATTGATTTGGTTTGAGCCTCATAAATTAAATCCTCGCGAGATGGATTCATTATTTTTTACTCCTTAAGAATTAGAGCTTCGTAGCTATATACCTGCAAAACTCACTATAGACATACTGATAATCTTATTTTAATAAATAATATGTCTATGACATGTCAGTTTTGGAATTAACTAATGCAGATTTAATACTCAAAAAATCATGCCGCCCCACTTACATTATAGCCAACTCAAAGCCTTTTTATAGAAAATAATTGGTAAACACCTTCTGTAACATTTACTTATGGAGGTAACTGGTTGATCATATAACTGATGATTTGTTAAGAGCTTTAGCTAATCAATTAGAAATAGAATCAAATCAATCAAGCTATCATAATTGCTTGTCTTGCATGCGCTGCAGAACAGTCTTTGCTTGGGTTCTGATGTTTTTTTGTTTTTCGGCCCCAAACTTATCCCACGTTGCAAACACATAAGCCATACGTTGATTTCCACGCAGTTTGCTTTCATTGCGCGCTAGAAAATCCCAATAAAGCGCATTAAATGGACAGGCCGTGTCACCAGTTATTTCATTGGGGCTGTATCTACATGTTTCGCAATAATTACTCATGCGTTGTATGTATTTTCCACTAGCAGCATAGGGTTTGCTTGCCATGATACCCCCATCACCAAATAATGCCATGCCAAGAGTATTAGGCATTTCCACCCATTCATATGCGTCCGAGTAAACCGCAAGATACCATTCCTGCACTTGGCGAACATCCAGACCTGCAAGCAATGCGAAGTTACCAGTAATCATAAGACGCTGAATATGATGAGAGTATGCATGGTCTCTTGTATGGCGAACTGCTTCGCTGATACACACCATATTTGTTTCTTCACCCCAATAAAAATCGGGTAACGATAATGTTGCATTAAAATAATTAAGATCTGCATAAGCTGGCATATGGTGCCAATAAATACCCCGCACATATTCTCTCCAGCCAAGGATCTGTCGTATAAATCCCTCCACTGCATTGAGCGGTGCTTTGTTTGCATGATATGCCTTTTCTGCTTTCTGGCATATTTCCAACGGTAATAATAAGCCAGCGTTAAGATAGGATGAAATCAGCGAATGGTACAGATAAGGCTCTCCCAACATCATTGCATCCTGATAATCGCCAAAATAGGGAAGTACTTTGTCGATAAAATGTTCCAGTTCCATCAGTGCTTGAGGACGTGTAACGGCATAGTGGAAGGGAGTAAGAGTACCAAAATGATGTGCAAATCGCTTTTCAACCAGTTTTAGAATTTCCTCGGTAATCTCTGATTTTTTATGGGTTAAACGTTTTGGAATAGTCATGCCAGATTGGGGTGGCTTACGGTTTTCTTTGTCATAATTCCACTCACCACCAACTGGTTTGCCATCTGGATCCATCAGTATGTGATATTTTTTACGCATCTCACGGTAGAAAAACTCCATGCGAAACTGCTTTTTATCCGCTGCCCATATACTAAATGCAGTGTGGTTGCATAAAAAGCGATCATCCTCTAAAATCTCAACGGGAATACCCAGCAAGCCTTCCCATTGGGCCATCATCTCAAGTACTCTCCATTCGCCTGGTTCGGTGAGAATGATTTTTTGCGGTTTGAGCTCGTTGGCTGCGCGGGCGATTTCACCATTAAAACTTCCCGTATTAGCCGGATCATCTAATGTAATGTATCGCACTTTAAAACCTTGCTCTTGAAGTGTCTCAGCAAAGTGGCGCATAGCGGTAAATAAAAAAGCAATTTTCTTTGGGTGATGTGGGACATAAGTGGCTTCTGTTATCACCTCACACAAAAAAATAACATCACTGTGTTTATCTGCTCCTTTTAAGCTTGCGAGCGATTCACTAAGCTGGTCAGCAAGAATAAGCCTAAGTATTGACAATTAATTAACCCCATGTAGCGATGACAAAGAATGGCTGAATAGAAGTATCTTACAACAAACCTGCATAAAAAGTTAAAAATCATGCAGCGTTAATCTTGTAGGCACTGAGAATTGAGATTTTTTTCAAAATAAATTTGGGTCATTTTTATAAAAGCTTGAGAAGCTGAGTCAAGTGTTTTATTTTTAGCAGTAATGATCTACCAATTTTGGTCAGCACATATATAGGGTCAGGCCTTGAATTTTGAATTTTATGGTTGTTATTGGCTCATAGGTGCAATGCAAAATTCAAGGCCTGACCCCTATGTGTTACAAAATTCAAGGCCTGACCCCTATGTGTTAGCGCTCCATCAGGATTCATCGCTTTATTGACTGGTTGGTTTACATCTGAAGTAGGTAGACAGCCTTGGGTAGTCTACGGGTTAGTGAAAACTCATGATGTTGTATCACAGGTCTCTCCGAAACAGGTTCTAAATGGATTTATGGTTATTATTATTACATATGGCCTAATTTTTGGTATCGGTTATTTGAGCTTTTTCTTTAGGATGATAAAAAAAGGGCCGGTTATGAAATCAAGAAAATTAGCCAATAACTCAGCACAACAAGAGAGGCATTATGGATAGCCCAACACTTACAGTATATATTCTCATCTTTACACTTTTAATTTATTTAATTCAAGACGGTCGAGCTTTAATGTTATGTGTGTTTGCGCCATTTAATACAAAAAAAACCGCGTAAGTTATTTAACGATATCCTGCCTAGCTGGGATGCAAATCAAACATGGCTTGTTTTTACAATTGCCGGGCTATATGGCGGTTTCCCAATTTTTTTTGGTCAATTAATGAGCCAACATTACTCATTCTTCTTTGTTCTGTTACTGTTGTTGATTTTACGCGGCGCATCTATTGAGTTTTATATCAAAAGCTCCAAATTTAAATATTTTTGGCTATTTTCGTTATCTATATCATCACTTCTGATTCTCGCCTGTCATATTGTTCTCTGCACTATTTTAATTAGTCCTTCTTATTTCTCAATAGTAGCATTATTCGTCATTGCAGCGTTTATTTTATGGTTTAACTTCACTCAAGCCTATTGTTTTTTATTTTTTCTTAATCATTACGACAGATTGAGCCTTGTGCTTGGTCTTTTCCTTACCTCAACAATTTTAATGAATGTGTTTGATGTTTCGGTTTGGCAAAATCATTTAACATCTTTAATCTTCTTATTTGGTGTGGCATTTTTAATAAGCTTTTTAACGCTGTCAATTTTTACTTATTCACCCAGATGGTTTAGTAAAATATTGTTATATTACCTTTTTGTAAGCAATGCATTTTTTATCATACAAAAGCTAATCCCCGACCTAATAATGCTAGATTATGGTGAACTAACAAGTATTACAAAAAATTCATCCTATCTAATGATTAACGCATTTTCAATTGTTCTTCTGCCTCTGGTTGCATTAGGTTTAGCGAAGATGAAAATTGTTTTTTCTAAAAACCATGATGAGATCTCATATTAATTATTTAAATGTGATTCAACAGCTTTTCAGATGGCATCCGCATTAAGTCGCTAATTTATAAAACGATAGGGTAAGAAGGAATAAAATGTTACGGCATTCATTAGAATCACAAATGCCACGATTCATCAAGTGTTTTATTGGTGGCTTTTCTATCAATTATTCCAGGCTGATTGGTTAAAAAAGCGTTTAAAGCCCATCTAATGACTGGAAATGCCAACTGTTCCCAAGGTATTTTGTTCTTCTTAAACAAAAGTACCTCACTACTCTCAACACTACTTTTAAACTCTGGCTTTGACATAGTGGCAGCATAAATAATATGAATTTGATTAATGCCTGTCAAAGAGTAGGTTCCGATAAGATGAGAAATATCTATTTCGACAAAGGCTTCTTCATAAGCCTCTCGCTGGGCACCTTCCTCTAAAGACTCACCATTTTCTAAAAAGCCAGCAGGATAAGTCCATAAACCCAACTGCGGTTCAATAGCACGCTTGCATAATAAAAATTTATCTTCAAACGTTGTCACTGCACCAACAACAATTTTGGGGTTTTCGTAATGAACAGTTTGACAGTAATTACAAACTTTTCTAACCCTTGTGTCATTGTGCGGGGTTGAAAAAACGATTGATTGATGTCCACATTGACTGCAAAATTCGGTGTTTGAATCGTGCTCTTTTATCATTTAAATTCAACCTTACAGTAGCCATTTTTTTTAAACCGATATGTTGCAAAAATTTTATAAACTCGATTCATCAGAGGTTTTAAAACAGGTAAAGATGCTATTTTAGCAAGATAACGCCAGCCTCGTAATTCCTTCCAAACAATAATAAATGCATCGAGGGATGTGTGCATGGTCCCATGTTCGTCTTCAACGTGAAAAAACATTAATCCGTTTCTAAGGCTAAATCCTCTTTGAGTTAAAGGATTTGAATCTAAAGTAATATCGCACCATGTAAATTTATCAGAAGGTGCAATTTTTTTATAGTAAGCAATCTCTTTACTGCATAGACTGCATTTACCATCATAAAAAACGGTTATCAAAAAATTTCTTCTTATATTCTAGTTGTATAAATCCTATTATAGCAAACTGCTCCTTGGGGGTTAAAAAATAATTTAACTGGGATTGTGACATTGCATAAAACTAACCACTAGCCTATTATTACAGCGGCATGTTATTAAAATTGTTTTTAATTATAAGGATAGTAAAATGAACTCTTTTAGAAAGTTATTTTTAGTGGCTATGGTTTCCTTATTTAGCTTGGTGGCAAATGCAGGTACTACTGTAGTTGACATCGCCGTGGGCAATAAGGACTTTTCAACTCTTGTTTCTTTATTGAAGAAAGCTGATTTAGTTAAAGCTTTAGAAGGCGCTGGTCCTTTTACAGTTTTTGCTCCAACTAATGAGGCATTTGCAGCCGTTCCTAAGGCCGATCTAGACGCACTTTTAGCTGATCCCGAAAAATTAAAGGCTGTATTGCTCTATCATGTGGTTAGTGGAGACATTACCTCTGATAAAATTAAACCAGGTATGGTTAAAACACTTAGTGGGCAGGATGTCGATATTACTGTTAAAGATGGGAAAGTATATGTAAATAATGCTGAAGTTGTAAAAGCGGATGTTAAGGCTTCAAACGGTGTTATTCATGTTGTTAATCAAGTATTGCTGCCCAAAGAGTAACTCCTGAAAGACGGCGCTCATTTAGGAGCGCCATTTTGATACAAGACTTAGCTTATATTGACTTGATTTTTCGCCAAACAACTATACATGACGCCTAAGTTACTCTTTTAATCAGAGTTATTTGCAATGCTTTGTTGGTAAGCGCTCAATAAAATGACCTGGTTAGGAATGCAAGCGATCTATTGATCCGCTTAAACTTCAGTGAACAATCAAGTGCGGTGGGCTACGCTACAAAGCTGTTTGACAATCAGAAAATAAGCTGTCAAATTTAACTTCGATAAAAAACAGAGGCATGAATCCAATGGAACTTTCCTTAGAAAAAATTTTAAATAATGAGCCGTTCAGCCTGAGCTTCCTTAAAATCTTGTTAGAAAATAGTTACGACTCAATCATAATAACCGATTGTACAGAAGATACATTGATCATTTATGCGAATAAAGCATTCAGCAGACTAACTGGATATGAATCTTCGGAAGTAATAGGAAAATCGCCAAAAATATTGCAAGGTTCAGATACCGATAGGAACGTTATTGCTGATTTAACTGATTCCTTAAAAAATAATTCTCCCTTCGAAGGTCAGGCAATTAATTATAGAAAAGATGGCACTTCTTTCATCATGAACTGGCGTGTACTGCCTTTGAAGATAGATAACCAAACAAAAGCTTGGATTGCCATACAGCGAGAAATAGGCTCTTCTGATGGCGTTGTTGTATAAATGGGTTTGGTAACTATTTTGGCATGGTTCAAAAACCAAATATTTTAGTGAACACTAAGCGTGAAAAATACTGCCCGAACGAGTTAGACTTCGGGCTTTAACTTGGCTAGGCAGCTTGAAGGAGTCCCCAAAGAATTCATTTTGTTAAGTACACTGCAACCAATCATGGCCTCTTATTTTTGTCTTTCAAAATCTCTGGTATGCATCGTATTGCCAGTATTTTTTGATAAAGCATTGCAATCTCAGATGGATTTCTCTTTCCACATTGCCTTTGTTCTTTGGAAACTTCTTTGGCATAATCAACTATTGAAATTCACAGGTCACGCATCCATAATTTTTCTTCCTAATGCATTAAACAAGCTACTCTCCATTCAATCCTAGGCACAGCGAGGAGAATGATGCGCTAGAAATATTTTAGTTTTAAACGAGATGATTTGAACGCGTATTTTTTTTTTGTCTGTTATCAAAGGATTTAATTTATGAAATTATCTATTGCCATAGTGGGCGCAGGTTTATCAGGATTAACAATTGCAAATGTTATTGGCGACCATGCTGAAGTTACTGTTTTTGAGAAAGCCAGGGGCGTTGGTGGGCGCATGTCTACCCGATACGCCGACGAATTTTATTTTGATAATGGTGCACAGTTTTTCACTGTACGCAACAAACATTTTAAACAATTTCTCGCTCCGCATTTTTCTTCTGGTTTGGTACAAGAATGGCAAGGGAAAGTTGTAACTTTTGAAAAGGGCAAGAAGATGACTGACCGGATATGGTTCGAGCCGCACTATGTCGTCACGCCTGGAATGAACAATCTTTGTAAAAAACTGGCTGAAGATATAAAGATTAATCTTAATTGTGATATTGCGCCTCTTGGTGAAAAAAGTAAGCAAGGCTGGGAGTTGTTCGATAAAAATGGAAGTGGATTGGGTTACTATGATTGGGTTATTTCAACAGCACCACCTGTGCAAACGATACATCTTTTTGATAAATTTTTGCCTCAGGACTCGATCTTAAACCAGAGTAAATTTTTGGCTTGTTATTCTCTCATGTTTGGATTTCATAAAAAATGGGGGCATTCATGGATGGCTGCAAATATTTTGAATAGTCCTTTGGAATGGATCGCCGTTAACTCCACTAAGCCAGGGCGCAACCACAATCTAACAACATTGGTTGTGCATTCCAGTAATAGGTGGGCACAAGCGCATGTAGATGATGATTTGGACAAAACAGAGTGTTTTTTACGTGATGAACTGCAGCAAATTTTAAAATTTGATATAAGCGATCCGGACTATTTTTCCTTGCATCGATGGCGCTATGCTTTGCTGGATAAGCTAAATGGTGACAAAACAAAAAATGAATCTTATTTTGATAAGGTCTTACAATTGGCATCTGTCGGTGATTGGTGCAGCAGGTCACGCATAGAAGATACGTGGCTTAATGCACATGAGCTGGCCCTTAGAATAGTTTGCAATTTAACTAAATAAATTTGAGAGCATTAAAGCCCGTGTCACAAAAATTATATAGACGTTAGTTTCATGGCTCTTCAAGATAACTCTATATCAACTGAACCCATGATGGGTATATGAAATATCATGAGTAGCACGCCGTAATGAAAAGCAGCAAAATAACAACTATCGTCGCGTTAAGACGCAAGTGAAAAAACCATAATGGAATAACTTTGTTGCGATAAAGTTCCAGATCAAGGATAAGCAGATACACCAATGGGGTCAGGCCTTGAACACCAATGGGGTCAGGCCTTGAATTTTGAATTTAAAGATATTTATTAATCTTTTAGTTTCAATTCAAAACTCAAGGCCTGACCCTACTTATTTTGTGCAGAATAGGATAAACCTGTGGTAAATCCCCCTGAGTTAGTTATCAATTATTAAGATCAACCAAATCTTTCTCTTTTAAAATTACCAATGGTATTAAAAAAAGACATAGGAACACTATATTTAGAACAATATTCATCACCAATCCGGATGCATATGAGCCCAATGAATCAGTAAGGAACCAAATTATTAAAGCTGACAACATAATCTTACGTATAGACTCATTAAATATTTTTGGATGAGAAAGGCAAAACATCATCCAGCCCCAACCAATCATGACACCTCCAAGGACGGCATTTAATGCTCGGGATGTTGAATCAAAGTCGATGTTTGAGGCATATGAGTTTAAGAGATTAAAAAGTTCTCTCCAAAAAAAGTCAGTCGTAGGGTAACTTGCAAGTAAGCTTGTTATACCAGTCATTATGGTAAAGATGCATGCTAATCTAAGCCAAAGAAGGTAAAAATTCATAGTGAAGTTGTCGATAAGTTGGTTATTTAAAATTAATTATAGTAGGAACTTGAAGCCAACAGCCATGTGGGTATATTTATTTATATTGTTTTTAAAGGATTAGGTGTCCCAAAACCCAATGTTTTTGCACATTAAATCGATTAATTAGACACGGATGTCTATTAACTCTTAAAAAGTGAAATTGTAGATCTTGCAATGTCAACAAATCCATCTCTCTAATTTATGAATTAGAAGATAACTGTTAATTTGGTATAATTAAATTTCAAACTGATTTATTGCTTCATCACGTTTCTTTAAATGCTCCTGAAGTAACTCTCCTTCTCCAGGTGAAATGGAATTATGGATAAGAAACTATTACCAAGACATGCTGCTGGCTCATTTGAATTAGAGGGGGTACTGGGGGTATTACAGGAATGTGTTCCTGTAATGATTTCTTGGAGATGTACAAGGTTGATAAGACCTATCGTGTTCAATCTCCCGAGAGTATTGACCCTGAACAGACAAATCCCAATGCAATGTGGGTTATCATGCCTATAAGTGATGTAGGCTCGCAGAGTCCAATAGTTTCACGCATTCTTTTACAAGGAAGTGAAATTCTTAAAGCAGCTTGGTTTGAAAAAGAGATTGATAAGGATGGAGTTATATCTTTGCTGCATTCTTGCAAGGAAGATCTTTTGGTTTGTGATCAAATTGCTAAAAGGGTAAGGGCCGAAGTAAATAAAATAACATTAAAGCTACAAACTCAAGGCGTAACTTCTGAAAAAGGTCGTGCTCTTAATCCATTTCCTCACGTGCAAAATTTAACAAGCGAGTGTGATAGCTTTTTAATAAAAGCGAAACGAGTTGTAAAGCATATATGTACGTTACCTTTTATTTTTTTGAACTTTCAAGAGAAGATAATAATTTCGACCATCTTATTGTTTCACTATCATCCGTGCTTGATAACGACTCTGTTTTCTTAAAAGAGTTTATTCTTCCAAACGCTCCTTATATTAGGCGAATCATCGAGTTACGAAATTTTCAAGAACATCCAAAAAAACACAAAAAAACAATAATTGAAAATTTCAGGTTGACTCCAAATAATAAAACTATTGTAGTTCCGCAATGGAATATAACAGGGGAAGAACCATATCCAATAACAGAGGAAATGGAGGCAATTGTAAATTCTTTACTGGAAGTGGCTGAAATAATGTTTATCAATGTCGTAATCCATAACATTAAGAAAGAAATTCCTTTTGTGATTGAGAGAATACCGGATGCTGATATAAATCTGGACGCTCCAATAAAATTTAGACTTTCGATTGATATAAATAAGATTTCCTTGCCCAAATAGGTACTTTTTTGATAGTCAAATTTTTTCGCTTATTCATTGATCTTGATTAATTGTTCGTAAATCTAAAAATAACCTAACTTAGAAATAACTACATATATAGGGTCACATATATAGGGTCACACATATATAGGGTCACACATATATAGGGTCACACATATATAGGGTCACACATATATAGGGTCACACATATATAGGGTCAGGCCTTGAATTTTGAATTTTATGGTTGTTATTGGCTCATAGGTGCAATGCAAAATTCAAGGCCTGACCCCTATGTGATCGGGAGTTTACGCGATGAGTAGGTAGCCTATTGAAATATAGGATTTTTTTTTTTCTATATGCTATTTTAAACGTTTATCAAAACCCCAAAAGGAAAAGAATAATGATTAGATTAAGGACGACTCTTATTGCCGTTTTGGCTGTGGCAAGTGCGCCAATAATAGCAAGTCCCCAACCCTTTGCTCAGGAAAAAGTCAAAACAAACCGTTACTGGTTCCCTAAAAAATTAGATTTAAGCCCCTTGCGGCAGCACAATGCCACTTCTAACCCGATGGGGGAACAATTTAATTATGCTGAAGCGTTCAATACACTAGACCTGCAGGAGGTTAAAAAAGACTTAGCCAATATGATGACCACTTCTCAAGAGTGGTGGCCAGCCGACTATGGTAATTATGGCCCGTTAATTATCCGCATGGCCTGGCACAGTGCTGGAACCTATCGCATCTATGATGGTCGGGGCGGAGCCGGCGGCGGCCAGCAACGATTTGCTCCGTTAAACAGTTGGCCGGATAATGCAAACTTGGATAAAGCTCGGCGGCTTTTGTGGCCTATTAAGCAAAAATATGGAGCTAAAATATCATGGGCGGATTTAATGATATTAGCGGGTAACGTCGCTATGGAGCAAATGGGGTTCAAAACACTAGGCTTTGCCGGTGGGCGCATTGACGATTGGGAACCTGAATTGGTCAATTGGGGTGTTGAAGGTAAATGGCTGGCCAGCAATCGAGAAACGAAAGACGGTAAACTGCAAGAACCATTTGCAGCAACGGTCATGGGACTTATCTATGTTAATCCTGAAGGCCCTAATGGCAAGCCAGACCCAGTCGCTGCTGCAAAAAATATCCGCATTACTTTTGGGCGTATGGCAATGAATGATGAAGAAACGGTTGCACTCATTGCCGGGGGGCACGCATTTGGAAAAGTTCATGGTGCTGCACCTGGTGCTAAACACGTTGGACCAGCCCCTGAAAACGCTCCTATTCAAGCACAACAATTTGGCTGGAAAAACTCATACAAAACTGGGAAAGGCCCGGATACAATCACCAGTGGCTTAGAAGGGGCTTGGACCGTGACCCCTGATAAATGGAGCCATAATTATTTACAAAATCTCTTCACTTTTAACTGGGTTCAAACTAAAAGCCCAGGCGGGCTAACCCAATGGAAGCCTGATAATAAAGCAGCTGAAAACTTAGTTCCCGATGCTTTTGATCCGAACAAAAGACATGCGCCCATGATGTTGACTACGGATCTGGCGTTAAAATTTGATCCGAAGTATAAGAAAATTGCTGAGCGCTTTAAAGATAATCCAAAAGAATTTGACGAAGCCTTTGCAAAAGCCTGGTTTAAGTTAACTCACCGCGATATGGGGCCTCGCTCCCGCTATCTTGGTTCTGAAGTGCCTAAAGAAATCTTTATCTGGCAAGACCCAGTGCCACCAGTGGATTATACTTTAGTGGATAGTAACGACGTCAAGGCGCTTAAAGTAGAAATCATGAAAACCGGTCTGACCATCCCTGAGCTAGTAAGAACGGCATGGGCATCGGCTTCCACCTTCCGAGGGACAGATATGCGCGGAGGGGCAAATGGTGCAAGACTTCGCTTAGAACCGCAAAAAAATTGGGCGGTTAACAATCCACAAGAGCTTGCAAAAGTGCTCTCAAAGCTGGAGGAAGTGCAGCAAAACTTCAACAAAGCACAAACCAATAATAAAAAAATATCTTTAGCCGACCTCATTGTCCTTGGTGGTGCGGTGGCAATTGAACAAGCAGCCAAAGACTCCGATCAAACCCTGGTTGTACCTTTTTATCCCGGCAGAACGGATGCTAGTCAGGAGCAAACCGATGTAGAGTCTTTTACCTGGTTAAAACCAGAAGCGGATGGCTTCCGTAACTATTACACCAGCGAAACCAAAACTTCACCAGAGGAAATGCTGGTTGACAAAGCCAGCATGCTCAATCTGACCATACCTGAAATGACTGTGTTGGTTGGGGGCATGCGCGTACTCAATGCAAACTACGATCAGTCAGAGTATGGAGTATTGACCAAGAAACCTGGCACTTTGAGCAATGATTTTTTTGTGAATTTATTGGATATGTCAACGGTATGGAAGCCCTCATCCTCCAAAGGCCAATTCGAAGGTCACGACCGCAAAACGGATAAGGTCAAATGGAAAGCTACCGCTGTGGATCTGGTTTTTGGCTCAGACTCAGAACTCAGAGCCGTTGCTGAAGTCTACGCGACTCAGGACAGTCAGAAAAAATTCCTCAAAGACTTTGTAAAGGCTTGGTCTAAAGTCATGACCTTAGATCGATATGATCTAAAAAACAAAGGCTAGTCACTGCATATATAGGGTCAGGCCTTGAGTTTTGAATTTTATGGTTTTTATTGGCTCATAGGTGCAATGCAAAATTCAAGGCCTGACCCCTATGTGGTAATACTATGTGGTATATAAAAAGTCAAAAAGCCTAGACCTAACCCCTATGTGTGACCCCCTATGTGGTAATATAACGAAATAAAATCGATAATTGTGACACTGTAAATACTAGGTAACTCAAATCTTTGCACCCACATAACTTTATTCGATGAGGTTAACTTATTCAATAAACGTATGTAAATTACCCCGATTTATTAGAGTTGTTGATTTTCCTGTGGGTGACGGAGTAGGGTAGTGAGTAAATAACCCCCCCCTTTTTTATTCGAAGGATGAGGACAAAGGAATGTCCCAAAATAATGTTTTTAAGTCATTATGAATTTGACGATATATAATTAAGAATGAACCTACATGGTCTTTGCGCTGGAGCCACCTTAACTTAAAGGTTACAGATGGAAAATGTTCGTAGATTTAAATTTTCAATAAGTTCGCAGCATTTAAGTAACTTATTTTCATTTTATCTTCATCGTTCAATTGTACTGAATCCAACCATTTACTTGCTTTCAAATTATCTTCATAAGGATAGTCAACTGAAAACATTATTCTATCTGTACTCACGGTAGAAATTGCATGCATCAAAGAAGGAGTATCAAAAAAACCGCTTGTTGTTAGGAAGATATTAGTATTGAGATACTCTGTAATTGTTTTTTTACATTCAATTTTTTCACGCCAACCTTCTTCCTTTAGTCGATGATCAAGTCGCCAAGCCCAAAATGCAAGCATTTCCCCCATGTGACCAATGATAATTTTAAGGTTAGGATACCTATCGAAAAGTCCTGATAGCATTAAGCGCAAAACATGTTCAGCTGTTTCAATATGAAATCCCCATGCTGAGCCATGTAATGCTGCGTAAGGTGAATATGTAGCTATTCTTTCTTCAGGGATTCCTCTAGGGTGTATATAAACTGGAATGTTATTGCTATGAATGTATCCCCAAAACTCATCAAAAGCTTTTTCATCAAGATATTTTGCCGGTGTATAGTTACTACTATCATAACCATTTATAAGGCAACCAACGATTTCTTTAGCACCTTGAATGCGTTCAAGTTCTTTGATTGCAAGTTCTGGTGCATAAGTAGGTAGGCATGCAAAGGCGCGAAATCTATCAGGGGATTTATTAACGCAGTCTATTAAATAATCATTCCACTTTTGGGCGCAAGATTCTAATTGCGCTGCTATCGCTAATGATTGTAATCCTGGAGTGGTTACAGAAAGCACTGAGAGGGCAATTCCAGCTTCATCCATACTCTCAATTCTTAGTTCATGAATATCTTTTAAACGAGCTAAGTTTTGACTAAATTCGAAATGGCTTTTGTGTTCTAAAATTAAATCTCGGCCTGGGACAACAATCGCCTCCTCTAAAGCAATCTTTTTCATTTTTAATCTCTTCCCTTGAGGATATAAAAATAAGTTTAGCCTAATTTAGGAGTACAATTAACAATTTTTATAGCGCTTTGTGTGTTCCCAGCAAATGCTCTGATGAATTTGCTGATATTTACGTTATTATTTATGCTTTTAAATTAATAATTAATTTCCGGGTAAACATCAGGATCGGACGCTGGGCTTACTGCCTAGCCTATGCTTACCAAAACAAAAAAACATTAATTGCTAAACCGGTATAGGAACAAAATAATCATCAGATATCGGGGCTAAAGTTATCTACCTTCTGATTCTCCGGTAATTTCTCAAGTATTTGATTAAACAGCTCCAGGTGTTTCTTAATCACATTTTTATAAAGCCTGGAAGTAGTCAATGCGCCAATATCAGTCTCAGTTAATTTCATTTCTTTTGGTCTGTCTTCAAGCTTATCTTGCATATCTAAAGCATAAATCAGTTTATTTACTGCTGCTATTTTTTGTTCAGCACTATAGCCAAATTTAAGCGTAATTATCTTTGTACGATGATGAGCTGCAAAATCGTGACTCCCTGCTTCGGACATGCGCTTAAAAACATAATCTTGCAAATCTGCTTTAAATTTTTCCTTTGCCTGGCTAGAAATAGAGGGTCGATCGGTTTGGGGTAGGGATGTCTGAGGTGGGCCTTCTGTCTGAGATGCGTTTACTCTGGCCTCTACAGCAAGCTCTTGAGAATCGTTTAGGTGGACATTAGTATCTTCCTGTTCTTTTTTCTGTTTCTTTCCAGTGGTTGAATCCTGCTCAACTCTTTCTTCTTTAGGTGAATGCACTTTATCTAGTAATCTTTTTGCAGCGTAAGCAAGATAGATGTTATAACTGGTCTCATCGTTATCAATAAACAACATTGCGTCCCGTTTTTCACAAGCCTCGTCACAACCTCGCAACCATTTCTCACTAAAAGCATCAAATTTATCAATTAGATTCTGATTGAGTTCAGCGGTCTTACGATCCCCTAACAAACGCGCTCTTATTCTTGATTCCAGCAATAATTGTTGCAGATCATGAGGGGTTGGTTGATCTGAGGAAATCTCCATTTTTCTTCCCATAAGCATTTGGTAAAATTTTATAAATTTATCATTTTGTGAGTATTGCATAATATTGGGTGGCGGAATAAAAACATAATTTAGCTTATTGTTTTCATCATAAAGCGGAATTCTTAAACTGTCTTCAAAGAGTGCTTTACCATTACCCTGCAATAATTTTTTGAGATATAAAACACAAAGGGCACCGGAATGGCTTTGATCCACCTGCTGTTGAGGGGGGCGGCCCTTATCAGAGAGCAAGTCTGCTCTAGGAGAGAAAAAGGTAGCCGCGTTTAATCCTTTATCTGTATGATCTAATATTTCCTTTGGAAGTTTGTCGAACCCCCATTCTACTGGTTTAATAATTTCATGTTTGGTAATTATAACGGCTTCAAAATGTACATTGCTCCTTTGGCTACGCACATTGTTTGTAAATACATATCCAACCATCTCATCTTCACCAAGGGACTTTTGGATATCGAGCATTTCATCGATTGCTTGCTCTTTTGTTAAGCAACAAGTGTGCATTTTAGAGGCAAAGTCTGATCTTAAACGTTTTATTCTTCCTTCTAATTTGGCTTTAGCTTGAGCAGATAAATTTGTTTGGCAAAAATTCTCAATCTCAAGTATTTGTTCTGATTTTAGATCTTCCTTTAATCTGTTATTTTCCAGAAATCCTTTAGATTTCAGAAAACTATAAAGCTCATTTAGCTCTTTAGTTAAAAGGTGTGCATGTGACTTTGACTTATCAGAATCACTGAATTCGCATATTTTTAAAAAATTATAGTATGGAAACGTTTTAGCGGTAACTGCATCAAGTTGAGCAGCAAAACCCTTGATATTAGCTTGTAGGACAGGCGTATTAAAATCTCCATTTCTTATCAAACGGATCCCAAGTTTGTTTCTATAATAAGCAAAAATCTCCCCCAGCTTTACATAATCAAGGGAGGTTTCATGCGCATCAAAACTCGGGATTGCTCCAATTGGCGAAGCCTGGAATTGTGCCTTTCGTTTAGATTTTTCTCTCATGATAACTCCGTGGAAAGAAATACTTTGGAATAAGATGATTTTTTGGATCATCCGAATTTTGGATTTATGATAATTAGTATAGTATTTCTAATCGAAGTTCGAGCAACACGTATGCACTATGAGCAAATATTGATGTTCAAAAATTTAAATGATGGCTGTGAATAAAATCAGTTTCAAAAAATGGAATACCTGAGGACGACACTATATTTGAGTTGGGCAAAAACTTGTTCTCCCATAAGTTTCTCTTAAAATTAAACAAAGCTTAGCAAGCGTAGGTTGATCTGAAGATTTTTTGATAATTCACTAAGATTGTTAGGCAAGGAACCAAATTAGAAAAGATCTATGAGGGCATTCAATTGCCTTTATTTTGAATTAAACTTAGTTCTAAAGTGATAATAACTCTAACATAAGGCATTAATTTTTATGGCTGAAGAATTCAAGACAACGAAAGAGATTCATTAAGGGGCGTCCTATTTATAAAGATGGGGATTTGCATTTGGTGAAAAAGATAATAGTTTCTCTCCGAAAAATTAATAAGAATCAGTTCTAGTCTGCTAAACTATCCCAAAGAAGATCTGGACTCAACCATAGGAGCATCCAGAATTTTTTTAAATTCGGGAACTAAAGAGAGCAATTCACGAATTTTTTTGAAATTATCATTTGTAGCGTTTTCAAATGTATCCAGAATGTTTAAAACATAAAAATTATCTTCTCTATCTCTATCATGGGCTTTAATTAAACCTTTAATTTCTCTAATTTTTTCAGAAATATGCTCTATGTCGTGAGAATCAATCTGCTCTACAATCGCTTTGATACTTTGCACTACATCAGGAGTTGTGTTGTCCTTATTGTTAAGTATAGGGCTATTCAGTACATTGAGGACAGCGAGAATATTCTGGTCCCGTTCGTTAGCGGGTATTTTTATAATATTCATGTGGCATTTTAGCTCCAATTGCTTTTTATGCTCAGTAGGAGCAGAGATTCGTTTAATATGTTCTTCCATACAATGTTCTAAAATTTCATTTCTTTCATATCTTGCTTTTTCAAGGGCACTTTTATCTCCCACTATGAGATGGGGATCTGCGCCATTTCTTAATAAACTATTTAATGCATTCGTATTATTAGTAGTTTCTATTAATATATTCAAAGGGGATATATAACCCCAATCTCCTTCAATAATTTGATTGACTGAATTTTTTTCAAAAACAGTTTTTCCATATAAATTGGCTAATTCGGTTTTATCTAAAACAGAATCAAAGTAATTGCTCAAACGTGCAAATTCAAAAGGATCAATTTCATTGAAATTCTTTTCTTCAACTGTTTTATAAAACGCATGTGCTTGCGCTTCTTTTGCATTATTTTTAATATCAATGTCACTGGGGTAATGAGTATATTGAGGACGGGTTTTTAAATCGAGAATGCTCACCCTGTCAAACTCAAAAAAAGTATTTATTTCTGGAGGCGCTCTAAAAAAAAGTTGTTTATAAATTTCTTTTGCTGCTTCAATTTGTCCGCTTTGACTTCTTAAATTGAATTCTCTGGGAATGGTTTCTTTCCCTGTTTGCTTGTCATAATTTGAATCAAATAGATATAAAGTCCCATTCTTGATTCCAGCAGAAACTACATGATTATGACAGTGAAGGGCCATTCCTTTTTCCAGGCTCTCCAATTGACCCAATAAAAAAGCAAGAGAATTGATGGTAAATTGTCCTTGATAAAATTTTTCCTCGCTTAATGTGTCTACATAAGTATGCCACATCTTTTGATGTCGACTAAAAAAATCAGGCACTGTTATTAATTCTTTTGGTAATTCGATATCGTCAATAGATAATGGCTCTTCAGATAAGAGCTGTTTTTCTCGAAGTATCTGCTCTCTTACGGCCAGTTTTGAATTAGCTACTTGTCGTTTTTCATGATTCAATTTTTCTCGATCCATTTGATACATTCTGGTTAGTGAAATGGCAACTTCAAATTTTGATTTTAACCCTTCACTTAATTGTTCAACGGAACAATCCCAATAAACAATGTCTGAGAATAATTCATAATATTTATTCTCTTTATTTTTTAGCCATAACTCTAACCAAATTGCAGACAGTCCATTACAATGGCCTTCGTTTAGGGCGTCAATAATAGCTGTAATATCCTCTTCCTTGTAGTCATCGGGTTTAAGCTGATTTTGTATTTTTAAATATACAATAAATTGATTTAAAATATGCGCTTGCCTCCAGGACGGCCCAAAAACTCGAGCGGCAGCTTCTCTGAATTGGGAGCTTTCAACATCAGCAACGCATTGATAGGGTATTTTACCCTCTTTATTTCTTATAGCATAACTGGCGGCGAAACCTCTTTCATAAGCTTGGCTTGCTCTCATGAGCGATAGATTTCCTGACTTTATCAGATGATGGAATAGTGTATTCCCCTCATCATCAACTAACTTGGGTAATTCTTTTATATGTTTATTTTTTGCTAGAATATCTTGAAGCTTGTCAGCATCTTGTTTTTTTATTAATTCAACAATTTCTTTATAAAGTTCCTCATGCGCCATAACTCGTACCAACCAGAAGGATAACACTCGCGAAATATATTTTTTAAATCGATGAGCATTTTTTAAACAAAAATTAATTTAAATATAGATAGACAACGCTCTATGTGCAAGTAACTAGCACCATCCCTTAATGTCCATGAAGAATTAATGGCATATGTTTATTGATGCTAAATGCTGTTATTTCCATTTTGGACTAAATTAATTTCTAAAATTACTCTTTCTCAGATTAGATTATTTAAATACAATCTGCCCGCTAATATTTATTCTTCGAAAACTTAGTCATTGAAAAGCTGTCACAGCTCAAGAATTATAGCGCAAGAAATGCCCTAACAACCTCACATCATCGAGAGTTTCAATTCAATATATAGATGAATTTAATAGATTTGGAGAAAAAACATGTTTTTTAAAAAAGAGACTAACGCATTATCAACTAAAGTTGAAATTCAGGGTAAATGGACTCCCTTTCCAACATACTATAATCTCCCCAACAAAAAAGTGTTACACGTCTTTAAGGATTATGAGAAAAAGAAAGTAATCCTTAAAATCTTTTTAGCTACAAATCTGGAGACAGCAATTTGTGAAAAGGATTTTGATGACTGTTTTTATCGCTTTAACTTATTGGGTATCTTTCAAGATGGTTCTATCTTAGTCAAATTAAACCAACAACTCATAAAAATTTCTGCTGAGGACTTGAGTATTATTTCATCCCAAGAATGCCCTTTTAGCCGAAATTTGGTAGGATTGCTAGATAATGATAATTTTTTTGTGATTGATTTCGTCGAGCATAAGCGCCCCTATTTTTTATTCATTTATGGCTGGCATGAAGATAAGTTTATCCCAGTACATCAAGAAGAACTGAAAACGCAACCTAAGAAGAATCTTGGGTATTATGATACGGGAGAATTTACCAATGTAACCTCTTTGGGACAAAATCGTTATTGCTGTCATATTCATAATTCGAATCCATTTGAATTTACGCTATTAATTCTAGAAATTAATTCCCAAACTAATAAAGTTAAAGAATTAAATCAAATTCAATTGGGAGCACCTGATACTCAGGGAGAAATATATCTTTTAGGAGGAAAGTATCTTGTCTTTCCTAATGGGTACCTGCTTACCTATTATCCACACCACGATGGTCTCCAAATATGGGATCCTGTAGCTGGATCGTGTATCAAACAATGGAATTGGGGTGACCTTGATCTACCAAATAATTTTAATCTTCGAAATATAAAGATGGCGGTTTTTCCGGATTCAATACACTTATTAATCCATATAAATAATAACTTATTTTTATTTAATACCCATAATTTAACAATGCAAATCATTAAGGACGCCGGTGAAGTAGAGAAATTCCTTGAACTTCATATATTGACAGGTGGTGACGCTATGGTGGCTTTTAGAAAAGGCGATGAACTTAATGTCTCATCCTTTGTTTTGCCGCAAATAAAACATGAGAGAGATGCCTTTGTCGACAGTCAACTTTTTTTTAGATTGGCAGCTCGTCGAGCAAATATCCCCAGAGAATTGGTTGATTTGATTCTTTTACAAACGATCACTCCCGATGCGAAACATCTATTAGCGACAAAGTTAACTGATATAACAGAAATCGAAAAAGAACAATGTTCACTAACAGAAAGCTACAAATATTAAAAGGATAATGACGTTTGGTATCTTAGCAAGTTGTTTGATACTCTGGCAGGACCATAGCATGAGCCGCATTGTGTAGTTCAGTCATTGCTTTAGCTGCTCTTTCTTCCACTGCTTCTTTAGAGACCTCATCAGGCAAAAGAAAGGTATTACTAACCCAGACGCCAAAATCTTGATTCATCTGCACATAAGGACGTAGTAACTGGTTATATTTATTAAAGGCATGAGCATAGTTATCTCTAGCTGCTTGTAATTCCCCTGCTAAAATATAAGCGCCCACTAAGGCTAAACTTGTTCCTTGGCCGGACAAAGGTGAGGCGCAATAACCAGAATCACCAAGGAGGGCAACTCTTCCTTTAGTCCACGACTTCATTTTTACTTGCATTATCGCATCAAAATAAAAATCATTACTTTGTTCCATAAGGTCAAGTATTTTATTTGATTCCCAGCCTAGATCCCTAAAGGTAGTGCGAAGAAATTCTTTCTGTTCCTGTTCATCGCGAATATCATTTAATTGGTGATTAGAACGAAACATAAAACCAGCATGCGCCCTAGTTGGGGTCCGATCGTTACTTAGATGGATAAGTTTTTGATCCAATTCAAAAAGAAGCTCACTCTTATTTAAATTAAGATAATTAGGTATGCTACATACACTAATATATGAACCAAGAGAAACCAAGTTATATTCTTCTTTAGAGAAAATCATTCGTCGGGTGGATGAATGTAAGCCATCAGCTCCTATTACTAAGTCGTAGTGTTCAGTAAGGCCGCCATTGAAGATAACTTTTAACCCGTCTTTTTGCTGTTCTATTTGCTCTACAGTTCGATCATAATAACAAGGAATGTCTTTAATTAACTGCATTAAGATCTCAATTAAGTCGCCGCGAACAAGCTCAACCTCATCTTCTTTTCTAAAACCAAACTTTGCCCCTTCTTCTTGATGCAGGATATCGCCCTGGACATTTACATAACAGCCATTTTGTAACTGAGTCCGTTTCGCATAAATCTCTTCATATATGCCCATCTTTTTAACTAAACTCGTGGCAATTCCACGAATGTCGATCGCGTAACCACCTTTTCTCATAGAAGAATTTTTTTCAATTAGTGTGGGTGAGAAGCCAAATTTTTTTAGCCAGTAGCATACAGCAGGGCCGGCGACACCGGCGCCAATTACTAGGATTTTTTGTATTTTGGACATGGGTTTTTCGTTAAACTATAATTTTGTATGATAATTGATCGTAGTGATAAAGACAATTCAAGGAATTTGTGCTTTCCAATATCTTCTTCGGCATTATCTTGTGCAGGAAGTAGCAAGAATAGGTCGGGCTAAGGCTCGACCTATTCTTAGTACATTAGCAATGTTTTCACCATAATCTTATCTATTTAAATAGCTATAAACATTTGCTAAGTCTGGCGGTAATTCATATTGTACTGGTTCTGATTTTAGCCATTTATTACTGAAAAAACTTAAATTGGATTTTACAAATTCATAAGCATTAGATACTGCCTTCTTACCGATCTCATAAATTCCCAAGGGGTTGGTGAGTTGTATCATACTATCAATAAAAATCGCATGAAAAATCGACTGCGCATCCGGCTTCTTATTTTTTCTTAATAAACGTTCCAGGCTGTTTTGAGCGGAATTGATAAACAGAATATTAAATACTCCTAAACCAATAGAGGAAAAACTTTCATCGAGTAAATTAACAATTAGAGACATTGTGTTAGTAGTTACTAAGAGCCCGGCTATATATCTAGTTAATTGCACGTACACCGCATTTTGGAATGCAATTTTAATTCTGCTACTCTCAATTTCAGATATAAGTCTGTAGGTATTAAATAGAAATAATAAGTCATGCTCTTCTTTTAACGAATTACTGATTATTTCATTAAGTGTTTGATAATAGGTTGCCATATCACCAGGCCAGAAGAAATCCAAAGTTCTTTCTCGTGGAGGAGGGTGCCTCAAAAAATTTGTCTTGTATTCACTTATAAATTGACGATTAGGCAAAAGTCTAAGAGCTGGAACAGTTTGCTCTAGAGCTTGGATCTGAGTTCCTAGTGGATTATTAGTTATTTCCCCTTTGAAACTTCTTAATTGCCAATTGAATTTGTTTTCTGTATCAATCTTGGCAAGAACCTCATTATCATCAATAAGAGTATTAATATCATTACTTGTCAGCAACTTGCTTACTAAATCTTCCCTAGTAACATTTTCGTGAGAGAGTTCGATTTTACTTGATAATTTAAGTGCATAATAATAGCCTTTTCGCCTTGATAAAGGGCAAGAAGAAAGCTTTCTCAGAGTTTCCTCATCGCTAATATAGAAGTAAATGTCTTTTTCCTCCTTATTCTGCTTAGGAACTTTTATTAAAAGAGCATTTTCTTCGGTTAGTGGTTCGAAAGAGATTGGGCATTTATTAGTGTATGGCATGGATTATTTCTTCTTATTAAAATTTTCCGAATTCTTAGTTAAACTCTTTACTCGAAGTTTCTCTATCTCTAGATATCGGGTGAGGCAGTCATTAGAGAATTTTAAATCCTTCCTTATTACAAAGATTAATTGTAGTAACACTGCTGCTGCTGTTGTGCAATAGTATATTCCTCTTCCTCATCGCTGTAATACGATTGGATTTCTGTAGGCTGGTTATGTCTATCCTTTTCTTTGTAATAAGCTCTTTCCAACAAACGAAATTGCTCACGTTCTATTTCTAATCTTGTTTGATCGCTCTGAGATTCTCTATGACGTTCATTATTTGTGTCGTTTTTTGTAGAAACATATAAATTCATCTGACTCAACATAGTTTGAGTGCTATCTGGGTACATCCCTGCTTCTTGTTGCAATGCAAATTTGGCTTCTAGAAACAATTCTTTCCATGCTATCAGAGCTTCTTTCATAAGAGGTAAGCGATCGTCTAATTTTGATAGTCTACTGATAATTTCAGTGGCTTTTAGATGTGACCGAGAGCCTAATTTCCAAACTCCAGCACGCAAAGCTGTATCATGGCTTAAGGCTAAAAGATACAAGAGATCAACTCCATTATACTTATCTAACGAAGTTAACTTATGATGTGCTATGAAATCTATAAAATCTTGCCCTAAGAGTATGTCTTTTCTTGTCGTTAAAAGAGAATGCTTGTATTGCGAAGAAAAAATAATAGGGGCAACAGCCTGATAATGAGCACTTTTTCCCGCTGATTTTTCATCCAGGGGAAATGAATGAGATATCAATTCATCCATGGAATTTGTCACATGGATCTGGGCATTTTTTTTATAGAAAAAAGGCATTTGTTTTCCTTTTAAAGAGCGAGAGTGAAATCTAGCATAAATACTCATTTACATAAAAATAGAATATTTGTATTTAGGTTATATAATATTTTTATAATCTTATTGCATGATCTATGAAGGCATGCGATTTCAAAAAGTTTTCAGCCCCGTGTTTCTATTTTTCTCAGCAAGCGTAGGTCTTGCTTATCCTGGAGCGGTTCGCATCTTATAAAGTTTTTTGGCTCAAAGGAAAGGGCCATTTATTAGAGCAACCCTTTTTTAGGGAAATCGTTGCCAGGAAACTCTTGCTGCTGGATTATATTTGAAATATGTTGTTGCTCAAGAAAAAAAGTTTTTTTAATGTAATTAGGATGTAAATCATTTCGTGAAAACTGAACCAATTGCAGCTCATATAAATTTAAAAGAAATTTAGGAGTGCAGTCATACCCCGATTCTACTTTTAAAATTATGTTTTGAAGTACTTGTTTTATTTCATTGCGATAATCCTCAGAGCAATTTGGAAAATATCCTATGGTTGTTGTGAGTACCTGTGAACCGTGCTTAGCAATTGCACCTATTTGAATAAGAGATTCTCGCAAATCCAGAATCTGCTCATTTAATTTCCACTTTATTCCTAAGCTTCCGTTTGCATTTAATGAAATGGATTCCATTTCCAACTCAATGCTAGGATTGTTAAGAATTTGGTTAACTATTGATTGCTCTGCTGTGGTATTAATTAAAGAGCTATGGCTTTGGGATTTAATAAAATGAAGAACATCAATATCTTCGTCTTCTATTCTTAAGATTTTCCTTAAAAGAGCTGGAGGTAGTTCATTAAGGACGTTGTCTAAATTCCTGTTATCCAAAATCAGAAGTTTGCATCGTTCAATAATTTCAATTTCTTCATTTTTGGGAGGATATTGCATTAGTTTGGTATACAAATAGGATTGCACAAGGCAATTATTCCAGCTGTTTTCATCGTATGAATCAATCACTCTTAATGCAGCGATAGTAGTATGGGGGTTAGTAATCGGAGCAAAAAAAGTGGGCTGCGAGGATTCTTCCTTCTCACTTACGAATTGTTTGGACTCTAGATTTTGAACTGCTTTGGTGAAATAGTTAAGTAATTCATTTTGGAAGTTAACAATAAATTGTCCTAATGCAGTACCTGGCTCATGGAAAATAACCAGTGTTTCACCAAAACTACCAAATAGTTTATTTGTTCGATTTAACCTCACTTTTACTTCATCGATTGCAGTAGTTTTCAAATCGATTTTTTGCAGTTTCGAACGGAATCCAAAAAAGGTGTTACTGCTTGTTTCTAACTGTGATTTCATAATTACTCAAATAAACTAAAAAATTCCATGTTTTCTCTTAATCTTTACTTAATGTAAAAGATTTATACTATTGGTAAATTAATTTTCATTCCAGCTTTTTTATGGTCACAATATCTTTTGGGCAAGCATTACTGTTATTGATGGATAAATATAAAGAAGACCCATCACATTGCAATATTTTGAAACAATACTATATTCAAGGCGTGGTTTCTTCAAGTGATTTAACATACATCCAAAAATTGTTTCAAAAGAGTCAATTAACAAAAGATTATACGATCTCATATAGTAATAAAGACATCGATGAAGATGCTTCTCGCCGTTATTTTGAAACCCATTTGGCTTTTGAAACGTTAGTAAATTCTCTAGACCAAATGAACAAGAAAGATATTTTACAATATAATAATGTACTTTATGATGCGTTACCTCAAGAAAGTCGAGATAAATTCAACGATTTTATCGATGGGAAGATTTCTCCCAAAACAGACGGTTTTGCTACGGAATACATGGACGCATTCCATAAAGTTCAGCATCATGAAAATTATCAGGGATTATCCGCAGAACAGAAAGAAAAAGTCTTATTAATTCTCCGGGTATCTTGGATAGGGGTGTTGCATGCTAGAAATCCTGAAGTTCCTGTGAATCTATATGGAACTGGGTTTTTCTCAGAAGAGAATAGAGGCCGAGTGGTTAAGGATAAACCGATCTCCAGTTCAACTTCAACGTCTCTTTCTGGAAAATCACCGTTCTTTTCAAATCATTTTGGCTTGATGAAAACCACCATGCCAGTACCACGTAATGATATTGCTTACGCAGAATCGGGATTTACTTTTATTAAACCATCGGACCAAAATACCTATAATCCAAAAGCTGCATGGCCTGAATTGAATTTTTCTAAGTTGGTTCATCCGTTTTCCTGCTCTATATCAGGAACAATATTATGCCAATTACGTCTAATGATAAAATTTCAGGACGAAAAGAAGCAGGTCTTTGATACCCAAGAAAAATTTACTAATTTTTTAAAGTGTTTTATGTCAAGTCTTTTATTCAATAGTGGGGGTCACGTTTTTAATGAATTTTTAGGTGTATTAGAATTATCGCAAGTGCGGGAAAAATTCACATTTATTGATGGGTTTGATCAAATTAATGCAACAAGTTTATTATTGAAGGGAAATGAAAAGGCTTTTGATAAAGCCTTAGTCGATACGCTCGAATATACCAAAGTATTGTTAGCCAAAAAAGCTATGCAGGAGGAACTGACATCTCCCTTGGTAAAGCTCAATTAGTCATGACTCGTTATAGTATTTATTCAGTTGACTGATTTCAAATTAATGTTAACAACTTTTTGTTGGATGATTAATGCAGGAAATTGGAAACATCTCCGTGGTCATGGAGATTAAGGTACTCTTAACGTGGTCTAGATGGAAATGCCCTTTATTGGTGTAGAGCCAATGTTAACTGATCCGAGGATATACGGAAATTACAGACATTATAAAAACCAAAAATTATATGAAGTTATTGGTCAAGCTCGTCATAGTCAAACAAGGGAAGAGATGATAGTGTACAAAGCACTTTATCATTGGGATCGGGGATTACCATCTTTGGGTACGACCTAGAGAATGTTTTTTGAGAATGTCATTTATAAAGTAAAAATGGTCCAACGATAGATTTCGCTCGTTCTTCAATGTTTCATGTTACACAACTCTTCGACCACATACCTAGTATATATAAACAATCGAAGTAATATACAGGGTCATTGATTTCAAGAAAATCCAATGTGTTGCAATCAAGGTCAAATTGAGGTAAAGTTGGGCAAAACTCATCATGACGACATAATTATGTTTTTAAAACGATTTCCTGAAAATTCACTTATTAAGAAAATCAAAATTAGCGGCCCTTTTATTAGCGTTTATGTACCTGAAGCTGAATTAGAAAATTTTCAAAAAAAATATAAAAAGCTATTAAGCCAATACTCAGTTTTATCGATTGGCGAAGGATTAATGCACGATTTTGCTCATTATACTCATAACAAACACTTATCATTTCTTTTTGGCAAAGAATCAAAGGAAGAGAAGAATGAACATTTTCATTTCATTTTACCTGCAACAGCTACTGAAGCTAACATAACAACATTTTTAAACTTTTTTGAAGATGAAGACTTAAGTAAAGGACAAAAAAAACAACTATTAAAAGAGTTTAATGATCATTCCAAAACAGTGACCCTAGAAACATTATCAGAGCAAATTAAATCTTATAAGTATATCCTATCTGCGTTGTTACAAGAGGATCCTTACCTTTCAAAAATGATGCCATTATTTACTGAAATGGTTCATAACGTAGGACCTTATTTGGGTGCTAATCCAGATGAACCGGTGGATATATCTCCATCGATTATGATCAAGGTCGGTAATCACCAAGTGTCTGCTCGTGATGCAGCCAATAATGTTACTGCATTATTCACCCACTTAGGGCTTTTATCTTCCTTTGAAGAGATTATTGACCGAATAAACAAAGGTGGGAAAGAAGCAGTTACACCTGAGACAATAAATACACTGAATGAACTCTTCAATTCTGCATCTAAAACTCCATTCCCTAAATTTAGTACATCACCTTATCTATTCAACGAATTGATAGCACATTTCCCCTTCATTGATGGGCATTTAAATAATCTATACGAAATGCTTAAACAACAATTCGCAAGTCGGTTAGAAACAGGAAAACTTATTTTTGTCCCACAAATAACTAATCTTCCTCCTGAGGATATTTCCTATAATGAAGCAATACTTTTCTTAAGTAAGCAGGGAAATATGGGATTAAAAATCATGGAGGTTATGGCTCGCTTGCAAGAAGGAAAAAAGAGTTCGAACCCCTACTGGATTAACAGTGGTACAAAACTTCAGGGTATAGTTGATGCCGTATTAAATCTTAAAAATAGAGAAGAGGACCTAGGAAAAATAGTTCAAAATCCCGAGTCCGAGCTTTACTTAGCGCTTAATAAACCACGTCTTTTACCTTTAACTTTCTTAGGAAGTTTTTCTGTAAACAAATCAAAATCAATGATGGAAGTTGAGGCTGAAATTTCAAGTTCACTTACATGCTGATAAGCATGTAAGCGGACATAGTAGCTTATTAGATTTTGGATAGTTGAATAATCATGCGAGGATTATTTTGCTCCTCATACTATGCTCATTTGAAATCTCGGAGGTTTTGAAGAAATTTTAATGAGTTTTTGAAATATTGATACGGGTTAAAATCGAAAAGTGATAGGGGAACAGGGAACTGCAATTCGCTATAATTAACGACGAAAGCTACTCAATGATTTTGAATGTATAATGAACCATCAAACCTAGCTATTGGTTATTTGTAAAAATAAGAGCGAAGTCCCGATTCGCCTTTCAAAATTTCTTTTACCTCATTCCAGGTGTTAGTTGAGGTAAATAAATTATAAAACCTATTTTCAAGAGGATAAATTAAAAATGGCTTTTGATTTTCCCATTTTTGCATGGAATTAAATAATTGAGTTTTATCATCCTGATTCCAGTTGTTGGTAAAAAATTTAATAAGCTCGATAAATTCAACCTTTAATTCTCCAATTTCTAAAAATTTTTGTTTTTTATCCTTCATTGATAGCTGAACAGCAGTAAATTTTGATACATAATCATCATAAATATGCTTAATGCGTTCGATCGCTTCATGATTATCCGCTCCTTGAGACGAATAAAACGCTTCATGCGTTTTGTTATAGTCAGGTGCGTTTAATAAAGGTGGAATGGATTCAGGAAATTTGGTTTCTCTTATCGAAGAACCGCGCAAGTCTTCACCTTCTAAATATTTTTCTAATAAAAAAGGAAAAATTTTCGGTGCAGCTTGAGCGGGAGCTTCTTTATATTCATTCACCTCATCTTCCAATTTGAGCATAATATCCTCAAATAAATGATAAACATCATCATTTTTTTTTAGAAAATCTAACTTCTCTAATTTTTTTTGATACCAGGCTAGCCTAGGTTCAGTCGAGAATTGTTTTATCTCTCGTTTTAGTTCGGTTAAATAGATTAGTTTAAAACAATCTAGATAATTTTGTGGCGCTGCTGAGATGGGTTCAAAAGGTTTGATTGGTTTACCCATTAAAACTCGATGAAGGTTATAAATTAAACTGGCTCGAATAAAGGGATCCTCTTTAATATCCATCACCGTTATGTCCCTTAAATCCAGGTTGGGAATTGAAAGCAGCGCCGAAACGCCAGGAGCTCTCAATTCTTTCATGCTAACATTATGATTGGCTCCCACAACTGCGATATATTTTTCGCGACTTTGGGAAATAATTTCAGCGGCGGTAGGATTCATTGACAAGGCACGTTTTTTTGAAAATTTAGTTTCATTTTTTTTGGCATAGCCAGTAATGCCATCATAAGCCTCAGTGCTATCGATAGGGATAACGTGTATACCAAGCATTTGCGCCATGACAATAATACCTAAACTGGAGTATGGGTTAGTTCTATAGCTATATAAAAAATCATCGGAATTTTTTCCTGCAATAATGCGATTGCTGAGATCCTGATTAATTAATTCGACTAATAATGCTTTGGGTAATAAGCCTGTTTGGAAAAATTTTTCATATAAAGCCGTTTGAGTATCGTAAAATCCTAACTCAACAAATAATTGTTTGATTCCAGAGGCTACAAGGCTAGGCATAGAAGTAACTAAAAATTTTTTATGTGAAACCTCAGAATGGGTCTCGCCAATGCAGACACCTTGATGTTCCGAAATTTTTTTTAGTAAATGTTCTTTTGCAGAGGAAGCCGAGTTACCGCTAATTTCAGTAATTTTATTATCAGACAAACTGTCAAAATCCAAATTTTGTAGATCATGCTTTGCTTTGCGAATTTTATTTCTTAGCTTAACTGTTACGGGTTCTTCGCATCGCTCAAAAACGATACCCGCTTTTTCATGGATAAATTTTTTTTCAAAAACAGTTTCTTCATCTAATGCAATGGGTCCATCTGCCTTTTTAAAATCTAATATAAGCGGTAAAAATTCAGAAATAAAAGCACTAATTTCATTTAAATTATGGCGAAAATAAATTGCATTGTGTTTGAAAACAATCGATTTTTCAGAATTATTTAAAAATCCAGCTTTTTGTAAATGAATCACTAAGGCACCAAAAATGCTTGAAGAAGGTTCAGAACCCGCTTTAATCACATAAAGATACCCTGTATTGTTTTCTGCGCGAGCTTTCAAATTATTACTCTTTTACCATGAATTGTATAATTATAATCCATTTTGGTTTTAAGAAAGCCGAAATAAACTAAACTGATTCAAAAATTGATTTCTGGAAACACTCCTTTTATAGGGATTAATTGGTAGCGAGATCATCCCCCAAAGGCTTATTTGCTTAGGAGAATTACATTCTATGCGGCAACAATTTTAGAGAAAAATTTAACTCTATCTTTCCCCTCATTCTCCAGAGAGCCGAAATATTCTATAATATTAAAACGCATTCCTTAAAAAGGATTTAACAATTAAACGGAATTTGAAGAACTGCTACACAATTAAAGAAAATTTTCTCAGTAAAGTGGGGAATATAAGCATATTTGCACCCATCCTGACGGCCTTTAAACAAAGCATTAACACAAGTTTATCCTATTCATTCGTTATATTTAAAGTTAGAGTATTAATTCAGGTTATATCCAGGATCGAGGTCTTATAATGAATCTAAGTACGAAAATGTTTTTAATCGCATTTTCAACTATTTTGATTATTATAGGTTCAATCACCTGGTTGTCTTATGAAATTGTGCTGAATGATTATGAAGCTATGGAGAAAAAAGATATTCAACAAGAGGTATTACGCACAAAAGAAGCATTAAAACGTATAGAAGAAAGCCTGGCGCTGATCACGATCGATTGGGCACATTGGGATGATGCATATGAATTTTTAGCAGGAAAAAATACATCATTTAAAAAAATTAATTTAATGAACAAAGTATCTTTTTTGGATACGCACAGTGATTTTATCTTATTTTTCGATAATAAAGGCCGTTATTTTGAAGGAAACGCTTTAGACAAAAAGCAGAAACAATTTGTCCCAGTTTCAAAAAATTTAATAGATTATATTTATAAAAATAGAATAATTCTCCAACATCAAAGCCCTCAAGATACCGTGACTGGCTTTATTCGCATCCCAGAAGGTTTGTTACTTTTGACTTCATATGCCGTAAGTGATAGTGGGACTACCCAAAAACCAAACGGGAATGTTATTTTAGCTTATTTTTTTGAAAAAAAAGATTTAGAGCGTTTAGCAAAAACATTACAAGTCCAGCTTAGGTTATATTATTTAGAAGATATAGCTGAGAACACAGAACTGCAAGAAATTTTCAACAAATTAAAGACTGTAGATGATTACTACATCGTTCCGCATGATGATAAAATTCTTTATTATTATTCTTTATTGAACGACATTAACAGTAAACCAATCGCCATTTTGAGAACCACCTTTCCTCGTAAAACTTTCTTAGAAGGGCTTAGCACCATTCATTTGTATATATTCATAGTTGCTCTTATTGGCCTGATAATTATGGGGCTTGTTTTTTTCTTATTAAAATTTTCTATCCTAAGAAGAATCAACTCGTTCAAAGATCAATTAAGCATAATTACTTCCAAACAAGATTTTTCAAAAACTATTGAGATGTCAGGTAGGGATGAAATTTATGAGATGGGCAAGGATTGCAATAAAATGCTTCAAGTTATCAACACCACCCAAGCCCAACTTAATCAATCCATTCATGAACTAACACGGAGCAATAATCTTATAAAACGTAACAATGAAGAGTTAAAAGAACGTGAACATGCAATGATGCTTATTAATAAAATCAATGAAAAATTACAGATGTGTCAAAATATATCCGAAGCTTATTCTTTAATCAATGAAACTGTCGATGAATTATTTACAGGTTGGAGAGGGGGGATTGTGATTGCAGATCCTACCTCTGGTGAGTTGAAAACCGTTACGGAGTGGGGCGATAAAAAAACATTAAAGCTATCTTTTCATTCTGATGAATGTTGGGCCATAAGGAGTGGAACAATCTATATTGTAGATAAATTCCGCACCCACCTTGATTGCCGTCATTATATCTCTAATGAGATTAGCAAATCTTTATGTATTCCCTTAATTGCTGTAGGTAAATTTATTGGTATATTAAATCTCAATTCGGAAAAAAATACTGCCGTATCGAATTATTATCATCAACAATTAGTCATTACGTTATCAGAAGTCATTGCTTTGTCTTTCGCAAATATAAATTTACGTGATTCATTACGCGATCAATCCATCCATGATCCGCTAACTGGTTTATTCAATCGTCGATATTTAGAAGAGCGGTTTCCTACAGAGATAGAGAGGGCCATTAGGAACAAAAGTATTTTTTCAGTGGGAATGATTGATATAGACTTCTTTAAAAACTTTAATGACCGATACGGTCATGCCGCAGGCGACGAGGTCTTAAAAAAACTTGCCGTATCATTAATGGAAAATTTTCGAGGTTATGATGTAATTTTTCGTTTCGGTGGAGAGGAATTTTTAGTCATTTTAATAGATAATTCTGTGAGTAAGGCCAGTGAACGAATGAATTTTTTCCGCGAACAAGTAAAAAAGACCTCAATTACATTTAAACATATCAACTTACCGCCTATAACCATTTCAATTGGTTTAGTCGAAGCGCCTACAGAAGGTACTTCTTTAGAAGAGATTGCGCGTAAAGCTGATATCGCCCTATATCATGCCAAAGAAAATGGACGAGATCGGGTCGAAATTTTTACTGAAAATAAATCAAAACCAATTGGTCCGAATTAAACACAGAATAGGTAAATTAAAGAAGAATTAGTATCAAAGAGTAGAGGAATTTTATAGGAGTTCTTATATTAAGTGAAATTTCAGATTTTTATGAGCTCTCTTGTTTAAAACATTTTTTAAATTTAATATTATTGGTGAATCCAAACATTTCCAAGAAAATTTTTTAAGGCTTATAATGATTAGAGGGTTTGATGGACCTCCTCAAAAAAAATAATTCCCTCCAAAAAGTTGATGTATTTCTTATTGAAGATGATTTAGGGATAAAAGACGCTCTTTCTTGGTTTATTAATTTATTAGGATACAGTATCGCTATGGTTAGTAATGGTGAGCATGCCCTAGAAGAATTAAAATATAATATCTCGCCCTCTGTAATTATTTTAGATTTAATGATGCCTGGAATGGATGGGTTTGCCTTTCGTGAAGAACAAGCAAAATCAGTTATTTTAAAAAATATCCCCACTATAATAATGTCAGCAAGTACAAAAACTGATGCGTTAGTAATGCAGGAAAATGAAGTTTTAATAAAAAAACCACTAAATACTCAAATTCTATTAACATACTTAAAAAAATATATAAATAATCATCAGAATTAAGTGAATAATATGAATCAAAATGCAACAGAAGAAGCTGTTTGTACTCCGACTTTTCTAAAGTCTAAAATAGTTACAGATTCAGGCATACCTGCGATTGGTCTGCTAAAATGGGGGACGCATTTTTGTAATTTTTATACAACACCTCAAGATTTGATGGAAGTGCTCATTCCATACTTTCAAAAGGGTCTTAATAACAATGAACTTTGCGTCTGGATAAATTCCGAAGATACGAATATTGTTTATAACCGATTGATTCAGGATATCCCTGACATAAAGACAAAAATAGATAAAGGGCAAATGCTTTTGTTTGAAAGAGAAGTTTGTTTTAGGAATGCTTGTGCTGAAACAGCCGAACCACTTCTCGCTAATATACTGGCATTAGAAAAAAATGCACTAAAACAAGGATATACTGGTTTACGCGTTGCCGGAGGACCTACTAATTTTTCCACCCCACAAGCAAAAAATGATTTTTTATGCTTCGAAAATAAAGTGTGTGCTACCTTGTATAATCACAAAATCATAGCCCTATGTTGTTATCGTACTTGTGAAAGTGATTCAAAAGTAATTTTTGATGTAATAAAAAGTCACCAATTCGCTTTGATTCTTCAAGATGGACAATGGGAAATGGTGGAGAATGCTTCATTAAAAGTGCTAAAAGAGGAATTACAGAAGCAAAATAATGAATTAGAAAATCAAGTTAAATTAAGAACTATGGAGTTGGAAAATGCTTTAAAGAGCCGCGAGCATTTTCTTTCAATTGCTTCTCATGAACTTAAAACCCCTATTACTGCTTTAAGCCTCTATGTAGATGGAATTCTTTCAATGGATAAAAAATATGTTATGGAGCATGTTGAGGAATTCATGAATCTCATAAGAAAGATTAAAGATCAGAGTCTATGTTTAGAGATTCTTATTAATAAGCTTTTAGATTTTACCTTGGTGTTAAACGAAAAAAATATACCTTTAGAGCTTCAGTATTTCGATTTATCGAATATGATTCAAAGGGTGGTTGAGAAATTTGCAGGAAAATGTCGTAGTGCAAAATGTGAGATAAAAACTAATGTTCCTTCTTCTCTAACTGTTTTTTTGGATCCTACTCGTATTGAGCAAGTTTTAACAAATCTCATTGATAATGCAATTAAATATGCTCCTGAACAACCCATTTCGATAAATTTGAGGCCAGATTTTAAAGGGATAATTTTAGAAATTAAGGATCAAGGTAAAGGTATCGCTAGATCGTATCAAGAGCTAGTATTTAAGCCTTATATGCAATTGCTTTCAAATAAAACTCAAAATGGCATGGGGCTGGGCTTATGGCTTGTTCAACAAATTGTTACTGCTCATAAGGGAAACATTTCTCTTGTAAGTGATATCGGCAGAGGATGTCATTTTATAATTAAATTACCTACAGAAGTGAGTTAGGTTTTACTACTGAGAAAAGTCTGATTTAATGCAAGGTAATTTCAAAATCACCACGTTTTCTCGGTATAGGTCCTTGCTCTGAGCGTTTTTAAAAACAAAATTTAAAATCTGATTGAATTGATTTGAAACCACTAAAGGATTTTATTAGTCTACTCTCTTCATGAAATTTGTTTGCAGAAAGGAAGCCTATTATGAGCAATCACTTAAAGTTCTACATCAATGGTCAATGGGTTCCCCCTGTTGTTCCAGCTACTCTTGACGTCATTAATCCCGCCACTGAAAAGGCTTACACTCAGATTGCTATAGGCTCTAAGGCGGATGTAGATAAGGCAGTTATTGCAGCTAAGACCGCATTCGAAACGTTCTCCAAAACGTCGCACAATTCTCGTATGGCACTTCTAATGAACATTCTTGAACTCTACAACGAACGCTTTGAGGATATAGCACAGGCGGTTTCCGACGAAATGGGGGCACCCATTGCATTTGCTCGCGATGCACAAGCCTTAGTGGGTCGTGTCCATCTGGAAGCCACTATTACTGCATTTAAGAATTATACCTTTAGTGAAAACCGTGGTAGAACCACCATTGTTAAGGAACCCATAGGTGTTTGTGCATTAATTACGCCATGGAATTGGCCGCTCAATCAAATAGTTTGTAAAGTTGCCCCAGCCCTTGCTGCTGGCTGTACTGTAATTCTAAAACCATCCGAAATTGCACCCATAAGCGGCATCATTTTTGCGGAGATTATGGATGCTGCCGGCGTGCCTAAAGGGGTTTTTAACCTGATTAATGGAACTGGGCAGGAGGTTGGTCAAGAGATGGCATCCCATCCTGATGTGGATATGGTCTCCTTCACCGGTTCAACCCGCGCCGGTATCATCGTTGCCAAAGTTGCAGCGGATACAGTCAAGCGTGTGACTCAAGAACTTGGCGGTAAATCGGCTAACATTATTTTGCCAGACGCTGATTTTGTAACTGCCGTCACTAAGGGAGTGCAAAATTGCTTCGGAAATAGCGGACAATCCTGCGATGCACCAACTCGTATGCTAGTACCCAAAGAGAGGCACGAAGAAGCATTGAATATCGCAAAAGTAGCAGCTGAAGCTTTTAGAACCGGTGATCCTAAAGACCCTGAATCTGATCTAGGTCCAGTGGTCAGTCAACTGCAATACGATAAAATCCAGGCTCTGATTCAATCAGGACTGGAGGAGGGTGCTACCCTTGTCACTGGTGGTTTAGGTCGTCCAGAACCTCTGAATCAGGGTTATTATATCCGTCCCACTGTATTTGGACACGTAACACCCGAAATGAAAATTGCTCGCGAGGAAATATTTGGACCAGTCTTGTCGATCATTTCTTATACGGATGAGGAGGATGCGATCCGTATTGCCAATGACACCATCTATGGACTTGCTGCCTATATCCAGTCAGAAAATATAGATCATGCCCGGGCTGTAGCCAGAGAATTACGGGTCGGTACAGTATCAATAAACTATCCGGACTGGGACGCCTTCTCATCATTTGGGGGCTATAAGCAGTCTGGTAATGGCCGGGAATACGCTGATTTTGGCATCCATGAATTTCTCGAGATTAAGAGTATAGTTGTTTAAAAACGATTGATCTTTTTGATTAAGCCTGTTTTCAGTAAAGGCAGTAGAGATAAAGCCAGCTAGTGAAGCAAAGTTTCAAGTTAGAATGTTTCCAAAGCAGAAGAATATGAGAAGTTGATTATGAAAAAGTTTTACCAAAGAAAAAATCTTCGGTAAAACTTATTTTCTAACTTTTCCTTAATATCAATAATATCAATGCAGGTGAATTTTACATGAGTACACATGCACATGGATCCTCTTTATTTTCTTGACCTGCTAATGCTATACCAGGATAGTCAGAAACTTGACCGGAAAGAAACTTAAGATTACTCACATCCACTGGTACATATTCAGTTGCTTTGATTTTGGGTCCTTGTCTGAAGAGGGTATATAAAGCGGGAGTAATCTCATTTTTGGTAATAGTACTCACTATGGATTCTTTCAATTTCACATGAAAAACAGCTGCCATCCGTTCAATCGTAGAGTGGTTTTCTTCTGCGGTTTCTAGGGCATAGCTTTGTGCTTCTTTTTGCGTGCGGAACAATTTCATTGTGCCTTGTTTGGGTATGGCATTTTTGATTTCATTTTCAGGAATGGCCTTTCGCTCTTTCCTATATGGATAACCTTTATCCCATAGATTTGAAGGTTCTGAAATCTCTACTTTTGCTCCAACAGCATAGTAATCGGATGTCGTGCTTAAAGTTCGTTCTCTTGGATAACCTGCATGGAGCTCATTTAAAAGTTCTGAACTTTGTTTGTGTAGGGATGTGGAAACCTTAGCTGTTTTTATTAGCTCGGGTGCATCAAGATTAGATAGAATCATTTTTTGCAATTCGACGGGTAATTTTTCAAAAGACATTACATTCTCCAATTTGTATAATTTAAGCAAAGACGATATAAAAAATACATCGATAGAGCATATTTTAGCCAGTCTAGTGTCACAGGAGAATGTATTCATTTTAAAACCATTTTTTTCCAAAATGGAAAGAGATAAGTAGATAGGGGTTCTTGAATTTGTCTTTTTGATTCCACCTTTTGACTGTCAGCCCGGACAAATCTTAGAAGATGAGGATGCATGGAAATGGGTTTCAGGGATAGGAGAGTATTGAGTTTCGAAATAAGCCTAGGCTTACTTATATTTTCTCGTATAAGCCCATGTTGCTGATAGGTCTCTACTATACTAAATAATAATGAATAGGACGGGGAGTTTTATCCATGGCAAAAGCAAAAGTTCAACACGGTAAAAACCCTTCCTTTCAAATAATGGTCTGTGGGACCACAAATTCGGGTAAAACAAAACTTTGTAATGCGTTGCGAGGCGAAAATTCACCGGGGAACATACACACATCGTCAATTGATACGTACAGTATATCTATTGATGATGGATCTCAACTTAGATTACTGGATTTCGCAGGCTCATACGATACTATCGCTCCATACATAACAAAACATTATATTGAACAATCACAAATTTGTGTGATTTGCATCGATAGACAAAATTCGCATTCATTTGAGGTTGCTAAAAAAGCGGTGCAAGAAATTCGTGAACTGGATCCTAACAACAGAATTCCTATTGTTATCGCACTTACTAAAGAAGATCAAAACTTGGGATTAGCTGACTACGAGATACTAATAAGAGATAGAGAACTTAAAGAATTTGAAGAACAATATGGCCTCGAAGGTTCTGTCAAAACCAGTGCCCTAGATGATAAGATGGGGGCAATCGAATTGCGAAAAAAACTTCTTGATCTTCGAGAGAACATTATTGCTAGGGAAGAAATGGGCATACCCGATATCTCCTCTATCGAGGAGTATTTCGCCGAGGAAGATTCTTTAGAAGAAGTAAAAAAAAGAATGGACAATATAAGCTCGCTTTTAAATAATGCTCATGTGGAGCTTACGGCCCAGCTTGCTACTCCGCAAAATGAATCTGATATTGCTGCTATTGAGAAATCAATTACGCGTGTACTTGAATTTTCACAGAAATTATCTGAAATAAAAAAAATTCCCAATCAAATGAATACAGCCTCAGATGTAGAGAAGAGAGATGCTATGCTCAAAGCTTATGAAAGAGCATTTAAGGAGTTTGCTCGCGAAGTTACTCCCGATTTCGCAGTCCAACCGAAAAATGTGAAGAATTTGTTTATAAGGGTGGTTCGTCTACTATTTGTCAGGAAATGGTACACGGATGAAGAAAAAACTGAGATACAACGCTTTAAACACCAAAATGATTTCAAAAACAGACTCCAGAGAGCAGAAGGAGTAGATAAGGAAAAAAATAGCCGCAAGGATGAGCAAAAAAAAGAAAATAATGACGATTCTGCATTAGATTCGAATGTACATCCTGAACAATAAGGTAAGCAAGAACAACACCTTTTTTTACCTGAATTTAGTACTGTCACAAAGGATGAACAAGACGATTAATTTTTGCGGTAAAGGATGTGTTCTAAAGGTTCATCTGCCTTTGTAGAAACTAAGTCAGGAGTATTATATTTTAGAGTAAATTCGCTCACCTTAAGCATATAACCTGTGCCGGACTCATTTTTTACCATCTCGATTTTTGCTTTTATATTGGCAATAGGGACTATATTGTCCTGTGTTTCACCTCTAACTTCTTTAGCACATTGTTCCATAGATTTTTCGAGCTCATTGTCATTTAGCTCTATCAAAGAAATACCATCACTACCCATTGCAAAAATTTGTTGAGGACTATACTCGTCAGCAGGATTTGCATAAGAGCACGTGAGGATTTTCAAATTAATCGTCGCATAAATTTTACCATTACCATCTTTTGACCAATTGATGTGGCCAGTCGTTCGACCACGTTCTATGCCTTGAATGTCACCTTCAACCAACTTGGTTGTATTAGTAAATTCCCGCAAGAGGCTGCCATGTAAAAATTGACCACCGAAATTATAAAGTTTATTTGCTCGTGAATGGGGGACACTAATTTTATCACCTGCAAAATTTTCTATAGCTTCCATCAGAATAGCATCTTTATGATCATCGATATTCCTCGGAATAATTGCAGCGCCATATATTGTTACTCCTCTTCGTACAAGATCTTTAATCACTGTAGAATTATCGCTCGTTACTTCGTCCTGGGTCGTTGTTTCTATATCATAAATAGCTTGTGACTCTTTAAGATCACTTTGGCTATAGGTGAATTCGCTGCAAGGAATTTCCCCTTGGGCATGAAAATAGGCCAATTCATAATGACTAATTAAGGTATCATGTGTTTTGACAAGCAGACGAAAGAGAGAAGAATTTTCCGGTATTGGAAATTGAACATCTTTTTTCTCTGCGACACTTCTATCATCCCTCTTTTCAATACCAATGTCTTGAGAAGTCCGGTAGCGATTACGGTCCAACCAGTTAGCAAAAGAAACTTTTTTAAGGTCTGCAGTAACGATAGTTAAATGTTCTAAAACCTGCAACGCCTCAGCCAATTCGCTGATATTCATTGGCTGACGATCCAGTGCTATCCTATTAAAAAAGTCATCAATTGCTGTTAAGCTACTGCCAGTTTTAAAAAACCTCTTTTCTTGACTGCTATTGATCATCCCTTTTAAAATGCTCCATTCCTTTGCAATATGGGCAAGTGCAGTTTGCTCTGTTTTCATATCATTGTTTCTCGTAAAAATTGATCATTATGCTTATTTTATGATATAAAAATTAAGTTTATATTAAGTTGAAGAGGTTCATCGCGGGGACAGAACATGAAAAAAACTTCTAACCTTATCTAATTTAAGGATATTTTCGACTTAAAGCATAATTATTCGAAGATTAAATAAAATTATATGGAAGTTTGAGGATTCGTTCGTTTATGCTGCGCTGAATTGCTATTTAAAGGGAGATAATATGTTTTTTAATCCAGCACCTAAAAAAAACCTTGAAGATGAAAAACTACGTTGCTTTTTCATTCCGATCGTCGAACAAATAAAATCCAGTGATTACCAGAAAATATATATCTGGAATTTAGCGAAAGAAACTAATATAACCCGCAAATTTTATTCCTCGCCCGAGGCACTTGCTCGTATGGAGTCAGGACGGCTAGGTTCAAACAATATATTATCGTGCTATAAAGTTTCACTGACCGAAACGCAATACCAACAATTAAGAACAATCAGCGGTAGAGACAATGTCTTTCTCGGTTCCTTTAATTTTAACTACTCTGATGTTGAAAGCCTGATCCGTTTTGTCCAAGGCCAGCAGCAAGAGCATGCGAATCCTTTCTATAAGCAAGAGACAACGTTAAATCAACCGGTTTGTGCTGCTTAACCCCTAGCAAGGATTTAAAAGAAAAATGAAGGAATGACTGAGGTTGGATTATCCACAATAGGTTCTAGTTGGTTTGTCACTGCATGAATTCGTGTAACCCAGTCAGCCACAGTCTGAACGAGTAATTCTTCTAAGGTGCTGGTTGGTGGGGTATCCATTTTGAAAATAAGGTGGTTGTTAATCAGAATATAACAAAGTAAACGGCAAGCCATGATGCGAATATCAGGGTTTTCGTTTTTAAGTAAGTTTTTTATTGGATCAATAAGTTGGCCTATCATTTCTTTGTCTATAGCTGAGATGAATTTGAGAAGACAACCCATTGCTGCAATGCGCGTTGTGGCGCATTCAAAAACCAGTGTACTTTTCACTGGAATTATTAGGGATTCCTGGGTGTTTTTATCCATAAAAGAGCTAAGTGCTGCTAAACAATCTAATCCTTGGTTACGTGTTATTGTATCTTGACTATCGAGTTTATTTTGTAAGTCACCAATAAGCTGTTTCAGGGGATCTTGGTCTATTCGGACAGCAAAAGCTATTAAACAGTGCCGTGCTGCATGACGTAAATTGGGATCGGGGTCATTGAGTTTGCTTAGTATGGGTTTGACAAGGTTTTCCAGTTTTTTTGCGTCAATTCGGGGGGCGGCTGCTAGTAAAAATTTTAACAGAGTCTTAGAATTGATAAGCTTAGTGTCATTGAGTTTTTTTTGCGCCAGATCGAATAGTTTTTCCAGAGTTTCTTTGTGCATACTTGCGGCAAGCTTTGCCAAACATTCGAATGCTACTTCGCGGACATGTCCATTTGTGTCATCCAGTTTGGTTTTTATTACCTCAATAAAATCTTCTGGAATTTCTTTCCCCTTCTTCGGGCATAATGCTACTAAATAATATAATGTTAAAATTCGAACATTATGATCGGGATCATTACTCATGCTTTTTATTGACTGGGTAATGGGCTGCAGCATTTCTGCTTTCATTCGGGGTGCAAGCGCTTTAATACATTGTATGGCGGCAGAACGAACAAAGGCTTCATGGTCATTGAGTTTATTTTTTATTGAATTAATTAAGTGTTCGTCTATCTCATTACTCGAAGAGTAAATCAGTTTTGCCAAACAGTCTAAGGCACTCGCTCTCACTTTTGGATTATCTTCATTCAGTGTTTCTTCCACTAAATTGACCACATCTTCTTGCATTTTTTTATCCATTGCAGGAGCAAGTTTGGGTAAATACCCTAAGGTAATACATCTTATATTCCATTTATCATCGTTTAGTTTTTTTTGAATAGACTCTAACAGCGTGAGACGTATTTCCGTGGTGATCAGGGAAGAAAATGCTGACAAACATTCTGCAGCCGCTATGGAAAGACTCAATGAAGGAGCCTCAAGTTGATTTTTCAAAGGTTCGATAAGAGATTCCAGTGCATTCTTGTCCATTTCAGGCGCTAGCTTAGCGAAACAATTTAGTGCCTCAGTACAAACATATTGAGAATTTTCTCTCCTTAAAGGGTTGCCAGCTTTCGCACCATTCATAATCTCTTTAATCGAATTAACCAGAGGTTCCACCATTTCTGGTTCTATTTTAGGTGCTAATGTTGCTAGATACCGTAATGCGGCTATAAACGGTCCTTTCTTTTCATCAAGGTGCTGTTTCACTGAGTTTACAAGAGGAGCTAATGTTTGTTTATCCAATTTGGTTACAAGTATGGCTAGCACTTCGTTTAGCCCACCACTAAGCCAACTCTCGTTATAGTCAAGTATGCTCTTTACAGGATCAACTAAAAGCATAAGATCTTTTTTATCCGCTTTGTGAGCCAAGCTCGATAAAAATGCAATGGAGCGGCAATTCATCTCGGGATCTGAGGGCGTTAGTTTGCTTTTTAACTCATCCATCAAGGCTTCCAGATCCTCTTTGCTCACTGATTCAATTAAAACGTTCCTTAAAAAAAATAGGTGAAAGAACTTGGGTGAAGATAATGTACTTGGGATATCTAATGAAGGAAGTGATACTTTATTCATCTCGGCGGTTAGCTTTATACCCTGCATCAGTTGCTGGAGGCTTAAATTAGGATCATTCAATTGAGTTGTCAGTTTCCTACCTAAATAGGCTAAATGTTCTGGATCACTTTCGGTTAATGTATCTTCAGAGATTAGTGTTCTTAATAACTTGATTTTAGCAGGATAAAATTCAATCCCTTCTTTGTCGAATAAAGCAAGTTCGATCGCTCTTTGCTGTCTTTTGGTTCGTCGCTTGGAACCGTTATTCGCGAGCCATGCGGCTAAAAAATCCTGTGGAGTGTTTATATGAGAATATAGGTAAGCCGATACTTCGAGAGGAGCTTTTTTAAAAAATTTAGAACCGAATAACAAAGAGTAACCTCCGATTTAATTTATAGAAGTGGATGCAGGATGACAAATTATATATAAACTATTTACCCTAAGTCTTGACAGCTAAAAACCTTTGATTCACCCAATGAGTCACTAATTTCCAAATGTATATTCATCAAAAGCTGGGCTTTGCAGCCCAGTATCTGTCGTTTATCGATATTAATTATATCTTTTTGCAGTAAGTGATCCCTTACCGAATATACTATTCGCCAACTCTTCATCCGTCATGCTTCCATCTTCACTTGGTGCATTGACTTTTACTTCAAATAATCCCGGTGAATAGGAGGAATTTGCAATAATTTTTCTCTCTTGATTCCCTTTAGTAAATTTTGATTCAAATAGATCGAGCATGGCCCTTGAGTTAACATCAAATGGATTATTATCATTTTTAACTACATAGTTAAATGCTTTATGAGTAGGGTTGGACTCAATAATTTTTTTAACTACAGCTATGGAGGGATGCTCAGGATCAGCACCGTGCTTAATTAATGCGCCAATTAGCCTTGAGTCACCGCCGCGTAATAGTAAATAAGCAATTGGATTCATCGAACAATATATAGGTATACCTGAATAGGTTTTAAGGTAGTAAGTACTATTAAAGTCAACATGATGTTTTTTTAATAGTGTGAGATTACTCAGTGTATTTTGGTGCGCATAACTATGGTGGATGGCAGCAAATACAGGGGACCAGCCTTTCAATGTGGTAATGAAGGATGCTAAATCGTTAGAGTGACTCAACTTTTGTTTTAAACCATAGGTATTTCCTGAAAGTAATAGTTTTTGCACCACTCCATAACCTCTAGAACTGAAAAGATGGTCCTTCATGAGTTTTGCTGCAGCATTAAATTGTTGGGATTGAGCAAAAAAAAGAGGGGTACAATTTTGAAAGGATTTATTTTGAGTATTAGCCCCATTTTCAAGAAGGCATTGGACCACCGCAACCGCCTCTAATGAATCACGATTAGAACTGGACAATTGATTATTGATTGCGCGGTGCAAGGGTAGTTTTTTCATGTTGTGATCAGGAATATCGGGATTAGCACCCATATCAATCAGTCTTTGGACCATTTCAACATCTTTACCGTACTCACAAGCCAAACCTAACATGGTATAGCCATGGTGATCAAAAGCGTTAGCAGCCATATTTACTAATTTAGAAGGATATTTTTCTGGCTGAAATGACCTGAATAATTCTGCCCAATTATCCTTATTGTGATAAGGAAAAAAAGACATGATTTCCTTTAATTGTTCGATTTGCTCAGTCGAAAGTTGTTCGTTGCTGTCAATATAATTTTTTGAATTATTAAAATAATAACGCTTCATGATAAGTCCCTGTTCTTGTTTTTATTAGTTTGCGGCCATTATATACACTACTTCAGAACTTTTGAATTTAAAGAACAGGGATTTCATACATCTTCTATGAAAAAATGCTATGTGTGGTACTTATGTTTTAGGAAGGACATAGCACTAACCCATCCTTTATCTGTTTCAACCCTTGTGCCACTTTTTCTTTACTTAAGGCATAACAAAGACGCACTACATTTTTCCCTTTATCTGGATTTAAATAAAAAGAACGTCCCGGAACCACGGCAACTTTGGCCTGTTCCAGTAGCATGCGGGTCATATCGGCATCATTTTTAAAGCCCATGCGTGAAAAATCAGCCATAATATAATAAGCGCCCTGGGGAACAGTTACTTCAAAACCAATGTCACGTAACTCACGTACAGTATGATCTCGTTTTTCCAAATAAGTTTGACACATCTCTTGATAATAATTGTCTTGTAATTTAAACGCATCGACCGCTGCATGTTGTAATGGGGTTGCAGGACACACATATACTAAATCTTGAATTAAAGCCATTTTGGCAATTACATGCGCGGGACCACTCGCATAACCTAACCGCCATCCTGTCATATTATAAGTTTTTGAACATCCTGAAATCGTGATGGTGCGCTCTTTAAAATTTTTTAAACGAGCAAAGGATATATGTTTGTGACCTGGGTAAGTAATATATTCATAAATTTCATCGGTGATAACCGCTAAATTATAGTGTTCTGCAATTTTGCCAATCGCTAATAATTCCTGCTCAGAAAACACCTTGCCACAGGGGTTACACGGTGTGCAAATGATAATCGCACGAGTTTTAGGGGTAATCGCTTGTTCAAGATCCTCCATTTGAATGCTAAAGTCATGTAAATTAATCGGTACTGCTCTAACATTCACTTGGTATAGCTCCAGAATATTTTTGTGGTAGCCATAAAAAGGTTCAAACAAAATAACTTCATCACCAGGATTAAACAAAGACATCACCGCACAAATAAATGCGCCAGTAGAGCCGTGGGTCACCAGAACTTCTGTTTCGGCATGAACTGGAATTTTATTAAATGTTTGAATTTTATCGGCAATAGCCTGCCGTAAATGGAACACCCCTTCACAAGCAGAGTACACATTTTTTTCTTGTTCAATCGCACGGATAGCTGCCTGTTTAATTACCGCTGGGGTTGGTAAATCACAAATACCTTGCCCTAAATTTATACCGCCAATTTTTTCACATTCTGTGCTTGCGGCACGAATACCCGATTGACGCAAGTTTTCACTCACTTGACTCGTTTTCAGCATGTTGTTAGTTCCTTTTTGATTCTCGTCCTGCAGAAAAGAAATCCCTCCTGGTTACCGTTTAACCGCCGCAACGGTACACATACTAAATTTGATCTAAAACAGGGGGGATGCGTGGACAGGATACCACTTAAAATTCTTACACCCAAGAAGTAGATAACCATTTGCTGAGTGGACGAACAAATAGTTATATTGAGTAAATTCCCGCGGTTAATCAGGCAATTCCCACGGTTTATATGTCATTCACACGCAGGCGGGAATCTATCCCTCAATCTTTGCGTGAGTATAAATGTTTCCCACAGTAGGATAAATTTGTTGTATTAATCGATTTAAGTTGTTTCCTTCATTAACCTCTATATTATTTACAAAACTACCGCATCATTTAAGGAAATCCATATGCGACAGTTATTAATTTCAATGTTTATTTTGTTTTTTTCTCAGAGTGCATTTTGTGCACCTGCTTTTGAACTTGTTCCTCTGGGGGTTTATGGTGGTTTGAAAGATGGAAATTTATCTGCTTACTTATTAAAGACGATCGAGAGTGAGGATTATGTGGCTCTTGACGGGGGGACGTTGGTGCATGGACTAGAAGTTGCAATTGAAAGACAATCAGTCCGCCATAAAAATATTGAAGATTTGCTGCAAAAACATATTCCTGTGTATCTCATTTCTCATGCCCATCTTGATCATCTTATGGGGCTGGTGATGGCACAACCCGAATTGCGAGAGGGGCAAACAATTATGTCTCGCGAAGAAACCATGCTGGCATTGCAGAAAAATATTTTTAATTGGTCGGTGTGGGGTAATTTTGGGGATAAAGGAGACATTCCGCATTTGAATTATCAACACTATCAAAATCTGCCCTTACTCCAGTGGATTGATATTCCTAAAACGGATCTGCAGGTAAAAGCGTTTCCTTTGAGTCATAGTGGGATGCCATCAAGTGCTTTTTTAATCCGTTACAATAATCAATATCTTTTATATTTTGGCGACACGGGAGCTGATAGCACGGAGCAATCGACCAACATGGAGAATATTTGGCACGAGATTGCACCACTTATAAGAAATAGGCAGCTTCATGGCATCATGCTCGAATGCTCATTTTTAAATTCCCAACCCAATAACAAATTATTCGGTCATTTAAAACCAAACTTATTCATGTCTGAATTGCGACAATTGGCGTCGATCGTTGATCCTCTAAATTTAAAAAATTCATTACGAGGACTTCCAGTTGTTGTAACTCACATCAAACCTCGATTTGGAGATGGTTCAAACTCTAAGGACGATGTAGGAAGGCAGATTTTAGAGGAGCTGTTTCAAGAAAATGATATTGGTGTAGAACTGATTAAACCGAAACAGGGTGTATTGTTAAATTTATAATGTAAATGCAATTTCGCCCAATAAAGGTAGGTTGGCTATAAATTCCCAAGATTTATAATGTCATTCCCGCGCAGGCGGGAATCTATCAATATTTAATTCTTTACCCTATTTGTTTTAATGGGGTTCCGCCTGCGCGGGAATGCCACTTACTTAAAAAAGTGACGATTCCTCAGGTTTATACATTGATTACATATATGAAAGGTTAGAGTGGGTAGTGCTCATAGGCTTATCTATTTGTTGCTCTTGCGATTCAGTTTTCCAGAACATATCTCTGGTTACAGCAGGTAAAACTGATTTTTTTAATGTTTTATCATCTTTATTAATAAGCAAATCAATTAATGTATGATTTGAACTTTCTTGTGGGCGGCGCAGAGCGGCATATTTGGCGGATAATCTAACTTTTTCATTTAGAGGTTTAATATGAGTAGAATAAAATTCTATGTGCTCTTCAACATTTTTTATGTTTGCACCGATTGATTTCAAATAGTTACTTAGACACAGATCTGCATCCAGCTCAAGAAACACTTTGATGTCCAATTTTGAACGTAATTGTTCATCTAAAAAAATATCAGCCCCAAAAATAATGATATCGCCTTGGACATTTTCGATGGCAGCTAATAATGAATTGCTGGATTTAAACTCTGAACTATCAATCAATAGGGTCTTATCTTTATTTAATAAAGAATAACATTGTTGGCTGAACGTCTTAAAATCACTACCTATAGGTCCACAAACCGCTAATATTGTCATTGTAACCACCATGCTGGATAAAAAAGTGGCAATTATACTGCTTTGGTAACCAATTTCAAATAATTGAATCAAAAAGTAGGTTTGGGTATTTCGATCAACAAAACTCAATGCAAATTTTGTGATGATAAAGTTGCAGTTTTTTAAGAAAAAAGGAAAATGAGAAAAAAATTCAACGAGACAATTTTATGATGTTAATCGTTTTTGGTGGGTTACCTGGCACGGGCAAAACGACAATTTCTAAAATTATTGCCCAGCGCTTAAAGGCAGTTTACTTACGAGTAGATACTATTGAGCAGGCGTTAATTAATCTGGATGACTATTCAGGTAAGTTGATAGTGGGCTCAGAGGGATATTTAATCAGTTATGCCGTTGCTCGTGAAAATTTGACCTTAGGATTAAATGTTGTGGCGGACTCGGTTAATCCTATCGCGATAACACGCCAAGCTTGGCAACAAGTAGCAAAACAAACGGACTCAGATCTTATCCAGATCGAATTAATTTGTTCCGATGAACAAGTTCATCAAAGTCGAGTAGAAGGACGCATTGCGGATATAAAAGGACACAAACTTCCTACATGGCAAGCCGTTCTGGATCGAAATTATGAACCCTGGGATAGCAAGCAAATTGTGATTGATACGTCAAAATACTTAATCGATGAATCGGTAGCTATCATCATGAATTTTATAACTTCTAGGGGGTAGAGCGCTAAGGAGTTTTTTTTATGGAAATTTCTAAGCGGTTCAGTACTGTTTGTTAAAAGAGGTGGATTAAAATACACCTCTTCGCAATTGCTTAATTAGCCAATAGTCCAGTGGATTTCACCAGGAAGAGAGCTCCACCAACTGCCTATAGTGGTAAGGAAATCAGCATGAACGTTGTTTGAACTCGAGTAGCTACCAGAAATAGCACCTGCATTCATAGCACATAAATCTTGTCGTGAAACGATACTTATTGTTTTATTATCACATTCGTATTCAAGGCGAATGTTAGGACCCGCGCTGTAAGTTTGTTGAAGTGTGAAAGAGGGAGCTTTTTCTCCATTTGCAATTATTCCTGGCGCTTGACCTATTATAATCTGACCGTTTATTAAATTCATTGCTCGCAAAGTACAGGTGTGACCGCTTTTATTAAAAACAGAAACATTCAAAGTGCCACAATTATTAGCGTGGGCAGAATAAATGCCGGTAATTAAGGAAATAGCGAGTAAAATTTTAGTTTTCATTAATTGATCTCAATTAAAATACGATCATCAAGCATACATAGGGTGATTTTTGAGATCAATGTGCGCCATATTTTGATCTTTAAATTCAAATTACCAGCGTTAGGACAATCAGAATGTAACAAAACGGCTATCTTTGATAGCCGCTTAAATTATTATCCAGTAATTATCCCAAACATTGTTGGTTAGCAAAAATCTCAGATTCCGAGCGAGTTTTATTCATACCGCCACTGGAATAGGCAAACTTATAATTGTCGATATAACATTGCAATGAGTTTTTAGTGTAATACTTTGTAGCTTCGTAATCACTTATTTTAGTGGCAACGTTTTTCGCATCCGAGCGGGTTTTATTCATGCCATCGCTTGCGTAAGCAAATTTATAGGCGGGTTTAAAAACCTTAAAGTAGGCGGCTGGGCAGGATTTACTTATTATGAAAGTGGCAAATTTTTCTGCTCCAGAGGATGTTTCATTTAAGCCATCAGAACTATACGACCATTTGTACGCTTCTTGAAAAACATCACTCTTTGTTCCGCAGGTAACATCATTGGGTATACTTATGACGGCTTCAATTTGATTGGATAGCTCTTCCGTCATTTGGCGTTGTTCTGGACTTAATGAATGCTCAGTATAATAAATTTGCTCTGCCAGCCTGTATATTTTTTCATATAAACTAGCACTGCTTGTTGATGCCATGGTTGTCATAGATAAAGAACCCAGTATTATAAATACTGATTTATTTATAATTTTCATTATTTCCACCTATGTTAAATTCAAAAAACCAAGCGAAGCTTAACAGGAAACGAATAGTTTTTTAACCCAAAGAGCGCAGAGAAAAGAAATAATTTTGAACGATTAATCATTTTATTTTTCCTTGTTTATATGCAAAGTCGCTTACAAAGCAGTTCATCTTTAACCGTTCCGATTGCTTCTCAAGGTTGACAAATATTGCTACAATGCACTGCTGCAGTTTGTATGACGATTTGAGAAGTATTCTTCTAAATATCGCCCCCTGTTTATTATCAAGAAGATAAGTATTATGGCATCAAGATCCTTTCCACTATCACTCGTGTCACTCATTATTATTTCATTATTGGGTTGCTGTATGGAAATCGATATTTCCTTACCCAGCTTCCCTAGTATTATGAAGTTCTTCGGAAGTACTGAGGCCCAAGTACAAAGTACCTTAAGCCTTAATTTTTTAGCCTTTTGTCTTTCTGGATTGTTATACGGGCCATTATCCGAATCTTTAGGAAGGCGTGGTTTAATGATTTTTGGAGCAACCTGTTTTTTAGTTGGAGCAGTAGGTTGTGTTTTTTCATTTTCAATATACCAATTGATGTTTTGGCGTTTTATTCAAGGTTTAGGCGCTAGTAGTACCGTAGTACTTGGATTTACCATGATCTCTGATCGATATAATGGTGCAATAGCTGCAAATTATATTGGTAAAATTAATGCCTATGTCACTATTTTTATGGCAGCAGCTCCGATTTTAGGCAGCACGCTGATCAATTATTTTACTTGGAGAGCTAATTTTACGTTTATTGCAATTATTGCTCTTATTTCATGGCTTTTTTTGGTATGGCAATTGCCTGAAACAAAAGAAGAAAAGCAGCCATTAAAGCTTTCGACTATATTTAATGATTATCGAACTGTGTGTGCGCATGGTAAGTTTTTAATTTATGCCAGCATGCCGAACATGTTAGTTACGGCTTATTTAACTTTTGTGGGTAGTGCTTCATTTTATTATATTAGTACGTGTAAATTATCCTATTTTCAATTCGCAATGCAGCAAGGATTAATTGTATTAATTTTTTCGCTTACCAGCTTTTATGCGAATAACATAATTAATCGAATAGGCAGCCGAAAAGCGGTCTACTTAGGGATGGTATGTTGCATCCTATCCATAGTACTGCTTACTTATTTTGCATTTCAATATCCAAGCTATCCACGATTGATTACATTTGCAATGTGCTGGATGGCGTTTGGTTGCGCATTCCCAATGAGCGTGACATTTGCCAAATCATTAGAAATTTTACCTGACCTCAAAGGAGTTTGTTCTTCGTTCATTATGTCTACCCGGTTATTGTTTTCTTCCGGGGCCGTCGCTTTAACAGGTCTTTTGTTCGATGGTTCGATGCGCCCGGTGGTTCTCGTTATTGATGGGGTCATCCTTTTGGGAGTGTGCATGTACATTATTATGGAGCGAATGGGTGAGGATGAAGTTCTATCCAAAGCTACCAGTGCCTTGATTTAGACTGCAGGCAAAATAACCTTTGCAATCAGATTTATTACAAATGAACTGAATCCTGCAAGCAACAATAATAATCCTAGTTTATTGCTGGGTAATTTGATTTAACCGTTGATGAAATAGTATAACCTCCGTGGGAGAGCTTTGGAGTTTTTACTTCGACTAAGAAAGTATGGCTGTGAGCAATCTGGCTGCTCTTGTTTTTACTATTGGTTTAATATCTACTATTAATTGAGTTAAAAAATCGTTTTGAACTGCTTGATAAAATATTGGGTTTTAAAATTTAATAAGGGAATGGGGGATTCTAATGTATCAATTTTTGTTACTACTGTGTCTTCCCCTCCTAAGTTATTCCAATTTATCGTTTGCTGAAGCTCCTTTGTCTAAGCCTTTGGCTCCTGTTTTTGATAATCTGGGTTCGTTTCATTTTAATGTTTCTACGAACAATAAATCAGCGCAAAAATTCTTTAACCAAGGAATGGTTCTTTTTTATGGTTTTGAATGGGGGGAGTCGGCTCGTTCTTTTAAAGAAGCTATGCGATTGGACCCTCAGTGTGGGATGTGTTATTGGGGATTTGCTTTGGCAACAGGTTCTAAAATTAATGCACCAATGACAGGGCATGAATATCAGGATGCAAAACAGGCAATTGAAAAGGCAGTTTCCCTCAAACAATACATGACGCCCCAGGAAAACGCTTATATTCTTGCTCTTATGGAGCGCTTTAAACATCAACCGCGACCGCAAGAAACTGAATCTTCGGGAACTTTTAGTTGTCATCGCTCCAGCACTAATTTTGATAAATCCTCTTCCACTGAAATGGCTGCTTATGCTGAAGCAATGGAAAAAATTATTGCTCATTATCCTACTGATCATAACGCAAAGGCATTATACGCTTATGCCCTTTTTGAGGTGATTGAATGGAAATTTTGGGGGATCGATGGCAAAGAAAATCCCAAAACAGTCCTGATTGTTAACGCTTTAAAAAATATCCTTGCGAATGAGCCGGAACATATTGGTGCGAATCATTATTTCATTCATGCAATTGAAAGTTCCAAAGAGCCCCAAAAAGCGATGGATAGTGCTAACAGGTTAACCACGTTAGTTCCTGGCTCAGAACATTTAGTCCATATGCCGGCACATATCTACTTCCTTACTGGAAAATATGCTCAAGGAAGTGAGTCCAATCTAAAGGCAATTGATGCATTCAATACGTATAATACTACATGTAGGCAACAAGGGTTCGCTCCTGAGATTAATTATCTTTATATGCATAACTATGATTTTTTAAGAACCACTGCCACCATGGAAGGGCGACAAAAATTAGCACTCTGGGCAGCACGAAAAATGCTTGCACCACCGTTTAATGACTGGTTAAAAAATGAAGCCTCTTTGCAATGGTTTATTCCTATTCCTTACTTTGTTCAGGCGCGTTTTGCTTTATGGGATGATTTACTTAAAGAGCCTAAACCGTCTAAAGAATATCAATATGCTTTGGGTATGTGGCATTACGCTCAAGGGATGGCTTTGTCCCATACACATCAAATAAAACAAGCACAACAGGAATTAACTGAGTTAAAGGCAATTATCGAGCAAGGTCCAAGTAAAAAAAACTTGGAAAAGAATGGAGTATCGCTTTTAAAAATTGCTGCCGCTGTTTTAACTGCTCGTTTAGAGGCTATACAGGGTAATAAGGAAGAGAGCATCAATCAATTGAAGATCGCTTCAGCAATTCAGCATGATATGGGCTACCATGAACCACCAGATTGGTATGTTCCAATAAAAGAGCTGTTAGGTGATGTTTATCTAAGATGGAACCGTCCTTTAGAGGCAATCAAAATGTATGAGGCTGATTTAAAACAATATCCGAATAATGGTTGGGCTCTTTGGGGTTTATCGAACAGCCTGAAAAAAATGGGACGCACAAAAGATGCGGAACAAGTAGAAAAAAAATTTCACGAAGCCTGGAGTGCCGCAGATGTAAAGACGCCACCTAATTTATTTTAATTTTTGATTAGGTTTTATTGTGAGTATGTATAGCGATAAAATAGTGAGCTGCTATTTCTTAGGATTTAATGCTATTTCATCTTCAGGAATTACAATTTGGTTTGTGATTTCGCTGATTCTTTTCTTATAATCTTGTGTCACTTGACTTACGGGACGGTTATATTCAAACTCAATCTCCCATTCTTCGCAGAACTCTGCTATGGCTTCCATGACCATGTTATAGATTTTATCCATTTCATCAAGGCCTGCTTCATCAAGCTCATTATAGTGTTCCTCATCAAAACATTTAGAGACTGTATAAGGTAAACTCGTAAGAAAAGTTGATGCATCAGTTATTGCGGTTTCAAGCTCCTCACTGCCTAGGTGGCATGTTTCAAGATCGTTTAATATTTTTTGTCCATTTCGCCATAGATTAACCATATTTCCATTTATAGCCAGCAATAAAGCTTTTTGCTCTTGAGTCATATCTTTGTTAAAAGTATTGTTAATTTCAAAATTTAATGCACCCAATACTTCTAGTGCTGCAATTAATTTTGTAGGTAATTCGCCGACTGCCTTTTCGCGTCTGTCTTTTAACATTTGATATTGTTCGCGTCCTGCATCCAAAATGCATTTATTGCCTTGTAACGTCATTATTAGATTTTTATAATCAATATTGGTTTCAAACCCATGCCTCTTAATTCTTTCCAATTGAGCCCGATTAGTTCGATATTCTATTAAGTTTTGTTTTACTTGTTGGTTGTTAATAACTGCGTTGATTTGAACCCATTCATCCACTTGTTGGGCTCCATGTAAACGGGGATTATAAGTTTTTGATTCACTGGGATAAGTGGTTAGCACGCAGTCAATCATCTGTGTCCATTTTTTTTGAATTCCAGATAACCGTTCAACTTGTGAAGAAAGCTGATTTAACCTGCTGACCCGATTAAAACAGTCCTCTGCATTTTGGGGCTCAGTTAAAATAATGCTCTTTATTTCTTCGTTTAGGTTCCTCAACCAAGAGGGATGAGAGACCTCTTGAATGAATTGTTTATCCTCATTAGAAAGGAATGGAATTTCCATTTTTCCCAACGACTCTTGCAAAAACTCAGACCACTTTAAAAAATCCGCATTTTTTTCAATGAGGGAATAAAAATCTTGGGGAAATCCTAGTTTTGTTAAATGAAGCGACGCTTGATCTAATGAATGACTCTCGGCGTTTGCTTTAATTTTTTCTTGGAGTCGAATTAATTTCTCCGGAGCATCTAGAGTGAGCTCATCTTCTAAACCTTGAGATAGGGAGTGGCCCAGTGCACCCATTTGTATTTCATAGAACGTATTAAAACTATTATAAATCTGCTCCTGTTTTAGTTTCTCTAAGCTATTTTCTATTGCACCCAATAAGTTATTAGAAAGAAAAGCGTAAATAGGTTTGGATCCAACAGACTGTTTAAAGTGGAGTAAATCGTCCATTACTTTAGATTTTGGAGCGATAGCTTGTTCTACTTCAATGTGCTTTTGAATTACAGTAAGGTAATGTACTTTGAGAATGGTGGCAATGAGATCCCGGCTGGAACGTAATGCAGATAAATCTGAGAGATTCGAATGCTGAAACTGCTCCTCACTTGGGAGCTGCATGTCTCGCTGTAGGTAATGATAAGTCTGCAGTTCCTGACGCAAAAATGCTTCAAGATCTCCCTGATTGTTTACATCAATCAATATCTGCGAAAGTCGTTCATCGCTAATTTGCCTAACAATCTCTTCTGAAAACTCCAGTTTCGTGAGAAATGCTGGCATTGCATCTAGGTTGATAGGGGGATATTGATTTGTAAAATCCCTTTTTAGATATGAGTAGCTGGAATAGATGGATTTAATTATTCTATCAAGCTCATCCGTATTGTCAGCCGCGACAGAAATAAATGCAGACATTTGACGGAAGAGGGTAAGAGGATTCACTTGCGATTGAGCACCAAATGACATTGCATCTTCAAATGATGCGATGGCTGCTGGATTGTATTGTGCTGAGTAGGCTTCGATACCTCCTATAAGTGCGATCTCAGCAAATTCGGCAAGCTGTTTGCAATAGGCGACTAATTCTTCTCGTGACCAAATAGTTAGATGAGTAACCCATCCCTCAAAGTCAAAATTTTCCGCAGCAATAAGAAAATCTTCTCTATCAAGAGTTTCTCTGAACCGATCATGTTGGTTAAGATCGATTGTTAGGTGGATATCTCGATAATGGGGAGCATCCCTTAACTGTTCCATGGTGCTTAATAGAGGATCTTTGCTAAATCGATACCTATTACATAAAGCTCTAAAGTGTTGCTGAGCCACTGTTTGAGATACTTTTGCCTTGATTAGGGTTTCACTTAAATGTTCCAGTGTTGAATTAATTGCTTCTAACTCTTCTTCAACTTTTTTAATGGGGGCGTCGGTCAAAGCTTTTTCAAAGCGGTGTATTTTAGCATCCAGGAACTTGATTATCTCTTGTTGTATTTCTTCAGCTTTAAATTGAGTATGAGACAATCGCAAGGTTTCATTAATTTCAAGAAGCATTTCTCTTTTAATGGAGAACTCTTCCCTTATTTGATTTTCTCTTTTTTGTTCGGGAATTCTCTCTTCAATCTTTTTGAAAATAGTTCTTGCCCTTTCCTCAGCTTTTTCTAATTTAAAAACATGATTTAATAGGCTAGTGTAATTTCCAAGATTTGCTTTGGTAGCTTCCTTGATCTCTTCATGCGTCTTGAGTGTCTGTTGAACTAAATCATCTAATTCTTGTTTTAGTCCCTCAATTTCCGAACCATTTTTATTCTTTAATCTTAAACGCAGTTCCTTTTCAAACTCGGCTACTTCATTTAAAAATGGCTCGTAGTGTTTATAAAACTCTGCTTTTTTGATAGAAAATAATTCTTCCTGTTGGTCGGATTTTTTGAAGTCTATTAATACCTTATCGATGGCCAAGATTTTATTAATGATGGGATTAATTTTCTCCAGTCTTTCTTTTAATAATTTATTTTGCTCTTCTAATAATTTATTTGCAGCTCGCAGGTAATGCTCTCTATTTAGTTTCATTGCTTTGAGTTTTTCAGTCTCCTGAGAAAAGTTATCCATGTCTTTTTCGAGTTGCAGTAATTGAGCGTCTGCTTCTTGCTTTAACTGTTCTGCCTCTTCACTCTGCTCACCAAACATTTCGTGTTTTAATTCACGAATTTTTACAGTGAGTTGAGAAAAACGTTCCAGAATAGTTAAAGAAGAACTGCCTAGTGCCTTTCGATAAAAATCTTCAAGTTTTTTAATCGCTTCATTCTGGGGAAAGGGTTTAAGCTTAAGCTCTTCCCATTGGGTAGTTTCTAGCATGTGGAGAATTTCTAAATTGCTGGTAATGGTAGAAATCAATGAGGCGTTTAACTCTGAAAGCAAACTGGTCTCATCTTCAAAACCGTCTACGATATCCCGAATTTTAATTTTTCTCTTTTTAGGAGCTACCTTTTCAATTTTTTGTCCCTTGGACAACCTGTTTTGCGGGATTTTTTCCAGGTCCTCTAATTGATGAAGGGCATTTAAAAGATTCACATAATCATGGGTTGTTGGGAGCTCTTGTTGAAATTCTTTACGGATAATTTGTTCTACCTCTTGCCATTTTTGTTTTAAGGGTTCGATACTAAGTTCAGTATCCAATCGCTCCTTAATGGATGCCATCTTTTCTTGTGCAAGAGACTGCATCGCAGCATAAGAGGTTTTCTTGCTGTACTCAAAGGATTTTATATCGGTATCAAGCTCAATTGCTCTCGCGAATTTGGGGCCTATTTCTTTTAAAGCTTCTGTAAAAATGGCTTTTTGCTTGGGAAGACGCTCATTTTCAGGGAGTGAGACAAGTGAGTTAATGTCTAATTCTAATTGAGAAAAAATTCTCCAAAGATCTTTCCAAAGCTCATTGACCTCATCCACCTCTAAATCTGAATTTTGATTTGGTCGTTCAGTTGGCATTAATGAAGTGAGAAAATTATTGGCAGTTGCGAGGGGAGAAAATCTTTTAACGAGTCCGTTGAATACCATTTGCTCAAACTTAGGTTGTTTGATTTTTTGAAATTGCGTATTTTTTAAGCTTCGTAATTCGTCGAGAAGAAGTCGAACCTCATCAACGATTTTAAATTGCTCTTCCTTCGACTGTGACATACTTCTTACCCGAAAATGAATTACTTATAATCATATAGTACAAACATTAAGTATTTATTAAGAGCGATACGTTTTTACGGTTTACTGTTCCAACTAACGGCCCATATTTACAGCAATTTCCATATTTCACTCGGTGCTTAAAGTATGTATAAAAGTCTACTGTTGAACTAGAAATTTCTTACCATCGAAAACTGTTTTCAACACTGCAATAAGGTTTTTGGATGAACCAATTTTAAAAAGTCCTCACCTTTGATTTTTAGCAGTTGATCATGGTTTCCCGCATTAAAGACAAGCCATTCTTTATGTGCAAGACTATCGGCCAGATAGACCTCCATATTATAAAGTTCACCTAAAAGGGGTATCGCGCCCACTTCGCAGTCAGTAAATTTGTTTTGAAATTCGAACTCTTTAGCAATTTCTGCTCGTTTTGCTCGGGTCTCTTTTTTGAATAGGTCTAAATTGAGACGGGTATTGGCTGGAATTGCAACCAATACAAATTTGCCATCCAATTTAACCACTACAGATTTAGCAAAATGATTTCCTTTAATATGGGCTGCCTGGGCACATTGGGATGCGGTATATGCTCTAGGATGACTGATGGTCTTATAGGGAATATTATGAGTGTGCATGTATTTTCTAATTGATGGGCTTAACATAGTGGGGCTCCAACAAGAATGGATATGATTAATTATAGAACAATTTCTCTGCCCTCGTTGCTTAAAAAAGGAGCTTATCTACCATCAGTTTTAAATTTGTGACACTATATTTAGCTTTCTCCTGTACTGAGATCACAGGTGATAGGTGTCTGCTAAAAACAAGGAATAGTAATGCGCAATGCCGGTCAACAAAATCAAAGTCCTTTTGATAAACTTGCTAATGAAATACTCTTAATGATTCTTAATGCTCAGAATGAAGATAAAAATTATCTTCTTAACCCTAAAGATATGCTGTCTGTTGCATTAAGCTGCCAACGCTTTAATGGGATAAGTTTAGATGCCAATTGCTTTTTTTCTCCTTACAAGTACAACGATTTTCGACAAAAAGCTTCAGATTATCACGAGTATAAGGAACAACGTCTTACCCAATTGAAAAATATTCAAAGAATGCGATATGAAAAGAATGGGGCATTTTATTGGAATAGAACCATTAGAAGTAGAATGGCCAGTGGATTAGGCTTACTACTAGCATCCCTGATCGCATTCCAGTTTGATATGGACTATGGAGCTTTTTTCCTAACCACTTTAGCTTTATCTACACTGGCGTTGATTATTAACGACCTTCTTTTTGGGTACTTAGAGCGTTCGTTAATTCCATCTGAAGTAAAAAATATTCCCCTTCAATTTTTTGAAGAGGAAATAGTAGGAAAATCTACTTCATTGAGCCAATAATTTGGAGTTTTGTTTTCGTTAATTGAGTTATTATTTTGAATAAGTCATTTGTAATAAATCTGTAAAAAAGTTTAATTTAAAATAAATCTTGATTGATTTTTAGACTAAAATACTTAAAAAATAGCTGGAGTGGTAGTGATGAGTGCAAAGCAAGAAGAACTTAAAAAAGAGATTCAACGATTACTTGATTTAAAGAAAAAACAGGAAGATCTGGGTGTTTTAAATCAAAATGACATGCAAGAGAAAATGAAACTCGAGAACAAGCATAAAGAGTTTTTGCAAATGAGCAGCCAGCAAATGGCAGAAGAATTGAAGAAAGGATTTATGAAAAAAATTGGAGTTGAGAGCGAAGACTCCAGACTTATTCTTGAAGACTATAAAAGAAAATACAGCGAGCAAAGTTGGTATAAAGAACCTGAAGAAAAAAATGGAAAACTCACTTTAAGTTTTCCTTCTGAGGAAGAAGTAGGTGTTTTCTTTGGAGCTCAAGCTAAAGCAAATCGCTCTTTTATTTTGGTTAATGAGAAAAATGAAGTGCTCGCTTATTCCAATGGAGATGGTACTTTATACAATGGAAATGGAAGTGTGTATGAAGGTGGAAAATTCCAATCATCGAATCAACCTCTTAGTGACTTTGTAATGCCTGAAAGAGAGGGCGCTTCAATGAGAATGGGCTCCTAATACAGCAGTCATAAGATCGAAAAGTCAAAAAAACAGGAACCGTGAGGGACACCCACCTTTCCATAAGGGGAGGGCCTGCGACACTTATGCCCACCTTCACTGAACTGTTCAATTAAAGGGTTCTGATAAACAGTATAAATAATACCACGATCGGTATTTTGTGGATTTAAGTTAAGTCCATGTCTTTGTGTCTTATTTTTCTAAAATTTAGGAAGTAAATTGGGCTTTGTTAAGATAGGCCGTTTGCTTTTTTGGTCAAATGATCTTATTTGTTTTTGTGATACGATTGTGTTAAAAACCAACTAATTGCTTTCATAATAAAAGTTCAATCTTTTATTACTAATAGAGATTTTCATGGACGAAAATACTAATAAATCCCTAACCCTTCATGTTTGGATAGTTTGTGCCTTGGGTTTGTTCATTGATGGTTATGATTTATATATCGCTTCAGTAGCTGAACCTTTTATTAATGCTGTGTATCATCCTTCCTCCTTTATGATTGGGCTTACTCAGGCTGCAGCTCCCCTTGGGGCAGTATTTGGCGCAATTATCGTGGGCCGATTGGCAGATATGGTGGGTAGGAAAAGCATGCTCATTATAAATCTGATTTTTTTTGTATTTGTCGCGATTTGTTCGGCCTTTGCTTGGAATATCACCTCTCTTTGTGTATTCCGATTCTTACTTGGTTTTGGGGTAGGTGCGGATTATCCTATTTGTGCAGCCTATTTGGCCGAAATGATCCCACCTCATAAAAATAACCAATTCATTGCAACGGCGATGTTTATCAATTGTCTTGCTTCCCCTGTAGGTGTCCTCGTTGCTTGGTTACTCTTTAAACTTCATCCACAATTGGATGTGTGGCGCTGGATATTTGCCTCGGGCGCGATTCCTGCTGTGGTAGGGTTGTTATTTAGAGCCAAATTACCTGAAAGCTTTTTATGGAAAGTTCATCAACGTTTAAAGCCGTATTCCAAACATACTATTCTTACAAACTACCAATTCATATTTTCTCCTCGAATGATAAAGATTACTGTGTGTCTTTGTCTGTGTTGGTTTTTATTAGATATTTCTTATTATGGAATAGGGTTATTTACCCCCTATGTTTTACAAGCATTTAACTTATCGAGCGAAGCGAGCTTTTTAAGCGCACAAACCGAAGTTTTGAAAAGCACTTTAGTGGTCAATATTTTTGTTTCGTTAGGCGCTTTTGCAGTCCTTTTTTTTGTAAATCACGTACCCCTGATTAAATTGCAAAAAACTGGATTCTTGTTTTCGTTTTTGGGCTTATTAATTCTTAGCATAAGTTACCTCTTTCCCAACACCAGTACGATTTTTGTCGGCTTCATCCTCTTCAATTTTTTTATAAATTTTGGACCAGGAATTTCAACTTATCTGCTGCCTGCAAAAATTTATAATCCTGAATTTAAAGCCACCGGTCATGGACTCGCGGCGGGGACAGGTAAGTTCGGAGCGTTCATCGGCACCGTATTTTTACCTGTATTTCAAGTTCGATTGGGTATCTATCTGACTCTAGCTATCCTGGCAAGCACCGTTCTGCTGGGCTGGTTATTAACAATATATTTAGAAAAGGAAGAAGCTAAATTGGTTACGTTATCAGAACCAATTACTGAAAATACAATGCTAACAACGTCGTAAGGAAAAATATGGATTATCTACTGAGTGAAGAACAATATGATTTCTGGAGCGCGCAGGGATTTATAGTAATACGGGATTTCTTATTTAGTGAGTTGAAGCAGCAACTGCAAACCTGGTGTGATGAATTAACCTCTTGGCCCGAAACACCAGGAAAATGGATGAAATATTTTGAGCAAAATGCGAAGGGGGAGCGCCAGCTTTGTCGCGTCGAAAATTTTATTGATTACCATCAAGGTATGTATGAGGTGGCTAATAGTGCACGTACTTTAAACTTGGTTTCTTCATTAATGGGAGAGAAAGCGGCTATTTTCAAAGAAAAAATTAATTATAAATTCCCAGGCGGAGGAGGATTTAAGCCGCACCAAGATGCTCCTGCTTTTATTAGTTTTAATCAACGATTTCACATTACCATGATGGTGGCTATAGATGACTGCACCTTAGAAAATGGGTGTTTGCAAGTAGTCCAGGGCGGTGCGAATAAACCTATGATTCTTCCTCAAGAGGTGGATGGATCCATCAGTAAAGAGATTGCTGAGACTTTTTCATGGTCTCCAATTGAATGTAGAACGGGGGACGTTATATTGTTTGATTCCTATTTACCCCATTATTCTGAGGCTAATCGTAGCAATAAACCTCGGCGTGCGCTGTTTATCACATTTAGCAAATTTGCTGAAGGTGGGATTAAACGGGACGCTTATTATCAGGATAAAAGAGACAAATTTCCTCCAGACTGTGAGCGTGATCCTAATAAAGATTATTCCGCAGGTGCTGCTATTTATAATGTGGCTAATCCGATTACCGCAACCGAAGTTATGTAAATGAACTCAATAAACCAAAAAATTGATAGGGCATTTCAGTATTTGGGTTGCGCCGAAGACATGGATTACATAGGAGAGTCTGTGTCGCAATTAGAACACGCTTTACAATGTGCTTATTTTGCGGAGCAAGCGGGGCATAATCTGGAAGTTATTCTTGCCTGCTTATTTCATGATATTGGACATTTTATTCCCGGTACCCAACAAAATATGATGGCTGATTTAGGCGTGGTGCATCATGAATGGCTCGGAGCCCAACTGGCCTATTCCCTTGGATTTTCTGCAAAAATTGCCTTGCTTATTGGCAATCATGTAAATGCGAAACGTTATTTAGCAGCCAAGAAAAAGGACTATTATGCACGATTATCTGCGGCAAGTAGGCAAACGCTCATCTTTCAAGGTGGAGTCATGTCGGATGATGAGATGCTTAATTTTGAAACGAATATTTATTTTAAAGATATATTGCGTGTACGGGTTAATGATGAAAAAGCCAAACAAATAGATTTGCAAGTCCCTGCCCTTACTTATTATCGCCCCTATTTGTATAAACATTTTGAAGCCACAATGCGTCCCACGGAGAATTTAGTGCTGCCTGATTTTGTTGATAATACATGGGTAGAGCAATTTAAAGCGTTGCTTGAAAATGACTGTAATGCTGTAAGTTACGGTCAGTTTTAAATATGATTCAATAATGTTCTTTATGAAAAAATATCGACCTATGGAGAAAAAAAAGTTAGAATAATCGAAATCTTTTAAGTCAATAGCCCTGGTTAGTTCAATGGCCAAGAAGGAACATGTACACGCAAACAACTCAAGAAAAAAGACAACTCTGGATTATTTTACTGATCGTCTTTATCAGTTTTATTGGTTCATCTATTGCTTATCCCATTTTGCCGCCTCTATTTTTACAATCGTCAGACCAGTTGATTATTTCTCCCGGGTGGAGTGAAAACAGCAGACGTATTTTACTCGGGCTAACTCTTGCAATTTTTCCGCTGGGACAATTCATTGGTTCCCCTATTTTGGGGCGAAGTTCAGATTTGTACGGCCGCAAAAAAATAATGATGATTAGTTTGGCGGGCAGCACACTGGGTTATCTCCTAACAGTCATCTCTTTTTGGACCAATTGCTTTTGGCTATTATTATTCAGTCGCTTTTTAACGGGATTCATGGAGGGGACTTTTGCTGTTGCAAGGGCACTCGCGTCGGAGCTAACTACCATCAACAAGTATGTGAGTTTTGGCCGGATCAACAGTATGGCCGGAGTAGGTTACATCATTGGACCAATTATTGGTGGACTATTATCCAACTCATCCATCGTCCCCTGGTTTTCGTGGTCTCTCCCTTTTACTTTTGCAGCAATGGCTTCAATTTCCACACTGGGACTTTCCTGGTGGAAATTACCTGACTATAAAATTTTGCACCAACTTGAAAAAGAAAGTATATGGAATAGACTCAACATTATCCGACAATTCAAATTATTATTTCAAAATCACCCACATTTGATACATTTGTTGGTTATAAGTACCCTGTTTACCTTTGCCGTAGATATCTTTTATGAATTTGGGCCAGTTTATCTAGCAGGAAAATGGGATATGTCCCCAGGCATGATTGCAGGGTATAATGCGGTATTATCAGCCGCACTTGCTTTAGGTGCTTCATGGCTCCCACAGCATCTTTCAAAACGTATGCCGATTCATAAAATTATAATTCTGGCGATGATGGCAACCACTTTGATTTTTGCTGCCATGATTGCTTTTCAATATCCTTCGATTATGATTCTTTTTTTTGGACTCCTTGGGTTTAGCATCACCAGTGTTACCACAACCATGACTATACATATCTCAAATCGATCCCATACTACCATTCAGGGCGAAGTTATGGGCGCACAATTAAGCTTGCGGACCTTAGGTGATGCTATTATTTGCTTTGCCGGCGGTTTGCTGATTGTTGTATCCATTATTTTGCCCATTGTTTTATGTTGTATTACTGCATTGGTTGCAAGCATTTTGTGTTTAGCCTACCTAAAACCCACAGTACAAAACCAGCAATCGTATAAGTAAATTATCTTACATCAGTAAGAATCCTAATATCATATCGCCCAAAACCAATGAATGAATTCTTTCTCATCCACCCTCTAGGTTAAATCAATGAACTCGACCCGATTGCGTCCTTGCGATTTTGCACGATACAGCGCTTCATCTGCAAAATTTAATAGGTAATTTAGGTTATCTTCTTTAGGAAGACAACAGGCTACACCCACACTAATCGTTATAAAAGGAGATATAACTGAATCAGGGTGTGGGAGTTTCAATTTTAATACAGCTTGTCGTAAAGACTCGGCGAACTTAAGTGAGCCGGCCATTTGCGTATCGGGTAAAATACAAGTGAATTCTTCACCACCATACCGTGCAAGCAAGTCAGTACTTCGGGTTACTCTATTTTTTAATGCTCGAGCGACATATTTCAAAGCGTCATCGCCAGCCAGGTGACCAAGGCTGTCGTTGTAACGCTTAAAGAAATCAATGTCCATCATAATAATGGATAAGGGTTTGGAATAACGCAATGCACGATTCCATTCCTGTTTAAGAAAGTCATCAAATCGACGACGATTGGCGATCCCGGTCAATCCATCCCGATAAGACATTTCTTGGAGCAATACCTGGAGTTTCTTTTTTTCAGTGATATCTTCCCCTACACCCACAAAATGTTGAATTTCTCCATGAGTATTAAAAACAGGGGCAATGCTCCACGATTGCCAGAGTGGCTTTCCATTATTTCGGTGGTAGAGAAGTTCGCCATTCCAGGGTCGGCCAGATTGAATCTTTTTCCATAAATCAGCTAATACATTTCTAGGTGTCATTTTTCCATGAAAAATTTCTGTTTTTTGGCCGTATAATTGTTCCCGAGAATAGCCTGTTAATTTGATGATTTGCGGATTGGCATAAATAATCGTTCTTTGTTTATCAACGATCAGGACGGATACAGGGCTTTGTTCAATAGCTGCTTGCATTTCCCGTAAACGATTTCGCTCTTGTATTGATTGAGTTATATCATGAAATGCAATCACAATCCCTTTGGTATTTTTTTTTAATCGAATGGGCGTAGTAATTATAGAAACAGGGAAGCATGATCCATCTTTACGCCAAAAATAATCTTCATCACTTATATAAGGTTTTTCGGTTTGTATCACTTCCATATTTTTACAATCCTCTATGGGATAGGGGATAAGACTATGGTAGGAATGATGAAATAGTTGATGGGCATTTTGACCCAGCATTTCAGCTTCTGTATAGCCTAAGATACTGCATGCTGCGTCATTCGCAAACTCAATCTTATTTTCTTTATTGATGACTAATAAACCCTCGCCCAGTGCAGATGTAATGTCACGTAAATACTGTTCACTTTGTTCCACCTCCTTTTTTGCTTGGTGTAAATCACGAGTTATCTTTGCATTTATTTGGAGTGACTCTTCTAACTCTTGAGTGCGTTTTCTTACTTTATCTTCAAGAATAATTGTGTTTTGAAATACTCCAAAATCTGTCCGTGGAGCATTCATATCTTGTTCAGCTCTATCAATCAATGCCTTAACAATTTTATTGAGGCGTTCAATTTCCGCTTGCAATTCTTTAGTATTATTAAGACTCTTCTCAGGCATCGTGATTTTCCCGTAATGCTCCTATTGCTAGCCCTGTTATGGTTTGATTTATATGAATGCCCTTAAATTGTTCTCCATAAGTGCTAAAGCCAACCACGTTATTGTTCCGAAAAATCTTTTCTACGTCCTCTTTCAATCCCTGACGTTGCATCTCCAAATTTCGCAGTATGCAATCACATGCTAGGACCAATTGTGGCTTGCCGATAGATGTTTGAATTTCTTGAAAGGTTTGCTCCACATTTTTTATTAGATCAATTCCATGAGCAGCCATAAAAACTAAACCGTTATCGATTGCGCAGTAAAATATTAAACTTCCATCTGGGTTAGCTTTTTGAATCGAGCGCACATAATCAACTCCGTTGATGCGTATCACCAAGGGTGTTAAAGAAAACTGCATGGGATCCAGTTCATTCACTGGAGTTTTTACGATGCGGGCATACTCTTCTACTGCTGGATAACCATTAATTTCATTGACAATACGTCGCTCGGGATCTGCTTGGGTCACGACCATCTTTTCATTTCCACAAACAAAATGCTGAGCTTTGAACAACTTAAAAGGATAAATTGTATTAACCAAGATAAGAACGACAGAATCTGTATGGAAGGCACCTTCCGCAAAAACCCATGTTTTCTCAAAACGAAGGTCATCGCCGGCGGAGCCACCAAAAAGCTCAATTTCCCCTAAAATATCTTGTAAAATATTAGTAACTTGTTCTTCGCGTTGCGATAATCCATCTACTAACAAAAAGGCAAAGCTGTTTTCAGAATTAGTAGAAGGAGCTCGCGCTTCAAGTTGTTGAAGCAAATTATTAACAAATACCTGTCCCTTATTATAATTTATATTTTTTAAATCGTTTAGATAACCCGCAACGGCTGTAAAACCATCGGATGCAAAGCTAACACCTGAAAGAGTATGATCTGTATAACCATTGGGTCCAATTTCACCCGCGGTTGTACATCCAATTACTTTCACATTCGGAAAGAGGGTATTTAATTCATTAGCTATGGCATTAAGATCATAAAAACTGGAGCAAAAAAAGAGAACAAGTTCCATATTAGGTTGACATACTGCAGCATGAAACTCTTTGACTGCGGTATGCGGTTCTTTTGCGGCTGACTGTCCAATACGAATGGATTGCTGGGTACTCATCTAACATACTCCATGTTTTGAGAGATGTAAGCTTGAAAATAGGCTCTAACTATCTTTTCTTAAAATATTAGCAATGATTCATTTAATTAAATATAGCATACGCGTAAACCATGAAGTTTAAACAGGAGAGAGCTATACTCGCGCTAATTGTAAGTCCAATAGGTCTCGGGTTCGGGTGAATCTTGGACAGTAGGGGGCTTTGATAAGAAGCCACATTGCAGCATACCCGTTATAGGCCAGCTTAATTGCTGATGCTCTATTACTTTGCCATGACATGAACTCAAAATAAGTTGTCCATTTCTATTAAAAATAGAAAAATTTTTGTCATCCGATAAATTGTGAATCCCTTCCCTAGATAAAGAAGTTATTCTGGGGTTGGTGATAAGTGCGGTATACATAAAATCCATACGATTTTCTGGCGATTCATCTGGCATCGATTCAAAATATTTTTGCGCGCAAAATGATAATGAAGCTGCGCTGCCTGCCAGTGTTTTAACGGATCCTTCTTCTCCAGAGGGTAAAATTCCTTTTTTCATAAGAAAATCGCCTTTATTATCTGCCAAATAGAAACTATTTTGTTCTTTACAAATATCCAAGGTCCCTAGTTTATAGACTCCATCTTTACAACCCGTGGGACCAAGGGCATCTGTTACCAGTATAATTTTGTTTTTAATGGTATTCTGTATCAGAGAAATAAATGAAGGTGATAGGTGTACTCCATCCGCAATAAGTTCCACGCCCGCAGGGCAACGCTCAGGATTTTCAAGTATCCATTGGACCACGTGGCTTTTTGCATCATTTAAAGTAAGTTTTCGTGTTTCTCGGCTACATGATTCTTGACAACCATTACCGAGATGCGTAAATCCACAAGCTCCTGCTGCAACAGCGCGCCCAATGAGTTCTTTATCGGGTGGATTGCAATGTCCGATAAATACTTTTACAAAAATGCCTTCTTGCTCCAGATTTTTTGTCTGTTTGATAAATTCTTCTGCGCCTGGTAAATCGGGTGCGAGGGTAATTTTCCATTGTTTTATATTCGGTGCTACGCTAATAATCTCTCTAAATTTTTCTATAGAAATACTGTCCTGCAGCGCCTCTTCAGCATGAGCTCCCTTGCAACTCTTGGCGATGAAGGGTCCTTCTAGATGAACTCCCACGATTTGAGTTTGACCTGCAATAGGAAAAAGTTCTTGTTTCAAAACAAAATCATTTATTTCTATCAATGATTTCTTTAAGGCGGATATTGGCATAGATACTAAAGTTGCCAATGCATAAGAAAGTCCCGTTTTTCCTAGTGCTTTAACAATGCACTCCAACGATTCATCACTCTTTTCATCATCTAAGTCAGCGAAATCAATACCCCCTTGACCATGGACATGCGCATCTAACAATCCTGGCATTAGGAAATAGGAGCCTTTAGAGTCAATTGTTTTTTCCTCTTGAAGAGGCGACAAATCCTCATCTACATTGAAGAGTACCTTTACACCATTATCGGTAACTTGCACATGTTTTAATTCCTTCATCCCTGAATCGTTATAAACATAGATATTTTTAATTAGCATTTCAGTCCCCTCTTGGGATTAACTCCAGTTAAGGATCTAAAGAGATTCTTTAGAACTTAACTCCTCAGGAAATGCCAAGAGTTCCCTTGCTCAATTAGCTAGAATCGTAAGTCGATAAATCAAATTTTTACTATTCATTGGCATCCTGCACATGATGCATTGTAACAAAATATAAGAATGAGATGAACGAGCGGTTGTGAGAAGCGTGCTTTTAGTAGCCATTCGTTTTATTATAAATTCTGGATTATATAGGTTATTACGCCTCGAACTCACGGAGAAAGTTTTTTATGTTTAGTCGCATTTTTGTTAGGGAAACACCTGAAGGAATGGCAAGTAAGGCTGCTCGAGCAATTCAAAAGAAAATAATGGAAAATAATGAGAAAAGGATACCTACGGTTTTAGGTCTTGCAACAGGGAGCACTCCCGAGCCTTTATATAAAGAGTTAATTCGACTACATCAAAAAGAACACTTAGATTTTTCATTAGTAATTACATTTAATTTAGATGAATATTGGGGTTTGGAGCCAAGCCATAATCAATCTTATAATTACTATATGCATGAACATTTTTTTAATCATGTGAATATTAAAAAAGAAAATATTCATATGCTTGATGGCACGGTGCCGCTTGAATTAATTGAGGAACATGCAAAAAAATTTGAAGAACAGATTAAAGAGGTGGGGGGCATAGACATTCAAATTTTAGGTTTGGGTTTAAACGGTCATATTGGTTTTAATGAGCCAGGATCTGCATTTAATTCTAAGACACGATTAATCCAGTTAGATGATAAGACTCGTGAAGCCAACCAACGATTTTTTAAGACTAAAGGTGAAGTACCAACACATGCTATAACGATGGGTATCGGAACAATCATCCAAAACGCTAAAGCATGTTATTTGTTAGCGACAGGTTTTGCCAAAGCAGACATAATTTCAAGGGTTTATGCTGCTTCTTCACCGAATGAAGAAATCCCGGCTACTGCTTTATTTGCTCATAAAAACGTTACGGTACTACTCGATAAAGAAGCGGCATCGAAGCTGCCGCATTCGCTAAACCCCTGCAAGTCATCATTATTATCTAAAAGTATTTATGCTCCTAAAACTCCTGTGGACCCTCAATTCGTTCCTGTTTCTGACGAATTTTTTCATACTAATTTTACCCAATAAAACATGGCCCTCTGGAATCTGAGATTAGCTGCTTTAAAATGTTCTTTAATTTTAAAGCGGCAAAATATGCACCTTAGATGAAGCAAAACCTTTCCCCTACTTAATTTAAAAGAGGATTTTGAATTTCTGTAGTGGCTGGTGGGGGTGAGTGAAAAATATATATAATAAGCAATAAGAGAAAAATCAGTGTAGAAATATAAAATACAATTTTAGCATTCGGTGTTGATGTAGGATCGGTTCCTTTAAATGCAATGTATCCTGAAACGATAGCTATAACTAAAAAAATAAAAGCAGCTGTTAACATTTTAATCTTTCCTTTTTCTGAGTAAAAAGTATTTATTGCCTTACTTTAGAATTAAATTCTTCATACCTTTTAAGTTCTATTTGTTTTAATTATAGATATCTTTGGCGGGGTTAGTATGTTCATAGCGGTTAACAAAAAAGGTTAGGACAAAACCAAGTCCTAACCTACGTTCATTATTATTAATTTATTAATAACCTACCTGCCCATTTTGAGGGCCCATTTGGTTCTTTTTATATTTTCCTTGTGCTTGGGCACCTTGATAATTTACTTGGCTTTTTTGATAACTGCTTTGACCACTTTGATAATTTACTTGGTTTTGGTAAGTACCTTGACCACTTTGGTAATTTACTTGGTTTTTATGGTAAGTACCTTGATCGTTCTGATAATTTATCTGCCCTTTTTGGTAAGTACCTTGACCATAATTAAGCTGGGTATTTTGATGACCTAGCTGATTACTTTGGTAATTAACTTGGGAATGTCTATATCTTTTTTGATAATTTACTTGACCACTTTGATAACCGACTTGGTTGCTTTGATACCTCATGTGGCGGTTATAATACTTACTATTTCCATATCCAACATAATTATTCTGATATCCGATATGTCTATTATAGTGTCTATAGCCGGAGTAATATCCTGTTCCAATTCCATATCCTAAATTGTTGGAATAATACCCTGCACCAGAATAATAATTAGGACTGTAACCATAACCATAAGAAGTATTATAGTAACGATAAGGGCTGTTATAGTAACCGCTATTCAAGCCTACCCCATAATAACTTCTTGTATACCCCGGTGAAACATAACCCGAAGAATAGGCATAATTAGTTCTATATCCAGGTGAATTCACCGTTTCCGTTGTAGTACAAGCACCTAGGCCAAGCATTGTTGAAGCAACACATACCAAATTGATAGTTTTATTCATTACAAACCTCCTTGTGATAAATGCCACTTTAGTGTAGTAGTTGATTTTAAATTAATCAAACTGGAGTGTTATCAATCATTTATATTATTAGTTGCGCAGGAGCTTATTTATATGATTCAACGTTTTATTACTTATAAATAATTATTCTGGAAAATTATGATTAAAAATGAAACGAATTGCGGGTAAATATTAGTTTGATCCTAGGATAACCCTCAGAAAAAAACGGGAGCGCTGATCTATATTATAATTAAAAGAGTACATAGGGAGAAGTCACTCGCTCCTATGGAACAGATAGGGAGATACAGCATGACTACTCCGGTTGATATTTTATATGTAGAGGATGATGAAGTTGATATTGAGACGATGCAACGTGAGTTTACCAAAATGAACAAGGCAGTTGAGATTGCTGTAGCAAAAAATGGGAAACAAGCACTGGATATGTTATATGGACGTCATGGTCAAAATAAGATCAAGCCAAATGTAATATTGCTTGATCTTAATATGCCTCAAATGAACGGCATCGATTTTTTGAAAAAGTTAAGGAAGGGTTTTGATTTTGGGGATATTAAGGTTTTTGTGCTTACTAGCCTTTATACTACGGAAGAAAAACTCATTACCCGAGATTTACATGTATCGGGTTGTATTATTAAACCCCTGCAGTATACGGATGCACTAAATATTTTGTGGTGTGCATCTGCAAGTGAAGAAATGTCAAAATTATTTTTTATGCAGTAAATAACCATATATTTCAGTATGGTTTCAAGTAATTAATTCTCATTATTCTTGAGTAAAAATAAAACATTGTAAATGTTCGTTATTCAATTCTATTTTGAGATTTAATAAAATTTTTTATTTGCGTAAAACAGTAATGAAGAAATGTTTCGTTGATTTTTATTTTAGAGGCACCTTCTTGGTGATTTATAAGTTCAAGTAGAGAAGTATGGGTAGCTGAATTTAGAAGATGTAGCGTCTCTTGGGTATCGATTCCATATCGGTCTGAATCTAACCTTCCATTTCCATGTAATAAGCAATTTCGAATTTTAGAAATATCAAGTAAGGCGCTCCAGTACACACCACCAACATCGTATCCTAGCTCTCTAAGGGCCATTTCAAATCGAGATATGCTGGCCTTTTTCTTAATTGAATAAGCCCTGCACTCAAGATACAAGCCCGCTTCGAGTTGGGAATACATTTGTAAAAAAGTTGATTCAATCAGGAGGTTTAGACATTCTTGAGAGAGTTCTAGAGCATTTGCTTCGTCTTTTGATAGTTGTTGGCTAATTAGCTTGGATTGGAGATGGCGTATGTCATTTTGGATGGATGCTGCTATTAATTCGTAAGTATTTAGTTGATAATTAATTATTTTTAAAAATTTAAATTGATTCATCAATCATTATCCAAGATTATAAAAGTCTATCTATTTTCTAAATAGAAACATAGCTGCAGATTGTAACAAAATAATATTAAATAATTCAGCTAAAACAAGGACGAAAATGATTTTAATGAGCTTTTGGAGTTTTTTAAAAGAGCTATTTAATAATTGGAGTGAAGACAGAGTTTCAAGTAAAGCTGCAGCACTTGCATATTATATGTTGTTTTCGCTTGCTCCCATTTTATTAATTTGTATCTCTATTGTGGGGATGGTCTTTGGAGAGGAAGCGTCTCGTAGCCAAATCTTGTCTCAAGCAAGCAGTTTAATAGGAAGAGAACCTGCATTACAAATTCAGGAAATAATTCAAAATGCGAATAAGCCCAACAATTCCTTTGTAACAAAAATAGCAAGCTTTATTATCCTTTTGTTTAGTGCCTCGGGAGTATTCACGGAAATTCAAGTGGGGTTAAATGAGATATGGGGAGTTAAAATTAATCCTAACAAAACATGGTTTACCAAGATAAAAAACCGTTTTTTTCCTTTTGTAATTGTTTTAGGAGTTGCATTTTTATTATTAGTCTCCCTAATTTTCAGTACCTTTTTAGCAATTTTAGGTAAGTATTTAAATTATATTGTAGGTACAAGTATTTTAATGGATTTTATAATCAGTCATGTGTTCTCTTTTGTTCTAATTACATTCTTATTTGCCATGACATTTAAAGTTCTGCCTGATGTGATTTTGAAATGGCGTGATGTGTGGTTAGGCGCTTTAATCACTTCGGTATTATTTAGTTGCGGTAAAATTCTAATTGAGTTTTACCTGATTCAATTTCATAAATTTTCTGTATTTGGAGCTGCCGGATCGTTAATTATTATCTTGATATGGATGTTTTACTCATCTCAAATTTTCTTTATTGGAGTAGAAATCACCAAAATACTCTTTATAAATGAGGGCAAAAAAATTGTAATTATGAGAAATGCCATTAAAGAAAATAAGTAAATTAATACGGATCCCACCGCGAAGTTGAACTAGGCTCCACCGTTTCATTTTTTGAGGTGGAGGGTGAAGGTATTTGTTCAAACAAAGAACCAAAATAAGGGATATCCTTTAAAGTTTCTCGAACTTCATTTGAATTTTTTGGCAATTTGCTGTAGCTGTGTTTTATCGGAGGTTCGTCATTAGTTATATTAAGCGCAGTAAAAAGACGATTTATTGCATCTTTTGCAATAAAGTAAGCGCTGCTTATTGCTAAGGCAGGTGGTAATAAAATAGAAACAACCCCTGCAGCAAGAATCGCCCCAGCCGCAATGGGTGCTGGGAGTAATAAAAGGAAGAGAAGGGTTGTGGATATTGAGGCAATTAGAGGTCCTTTGCCTGGATCTAACTCCTTATTCTGATTCGGGAACAGCCAATCCGTAAATTTCTCCGAGAGAGCGCCTGCTCCTAATAAAGTACCACCAAGAACAACAACGGGAAAAACAAGGGCAAACATGGCAAGCAACAATGCAACTAATGCAACACTGACGAGCGCAGTGAAGGGCAATAAAAGTACAACCAGTAGACCAGTTAGTGCGTTTTTCATCTTTATTTACCACGGCGGCGGTGTTTTTTATATTAACACAATGATTATTAAGCGATGCTTAAGTGCCCACCAGAAGGAGCATATATCGACTTATTAAGCTATACTTTTGGGTATGGAATATTGATAGAAAAAATGATTATGCAAAGTAAATTGGATTCTGAACGTTTAGTTACCGAAATACGTAAAAATCTTTCCGATTGGCAGCATTCGGCGATGCCTCCACAATATCGACAGGCAAAGGAAGAACTAATTGAAGGCATAAAATCGCGTGTCAATGAATTAGAAGGGGCTTTGTCGGATACAACCAAGTCCGAGCAAGCGCATAAATCTCTTTTAGATTTGCGTAGCAGTACAAACACAGCTCAATTATTAAGTAATGCGGTAATAACCACTTATGAACGAACTAAGGATGAAAAGATTGACCCCAAGGCTGTGCTCAACAATGCAACAGATTCAATTAGGATCGCATGGAATTTGGCCACCGGATTTGCTTTTGATGATTCCAAATCCCTGAAAGATAAAGCGATAGGTTTTGCAAAAGCTTGTGTTCAAGGCACTATAGGCATGTGTCAAGGTGCACTAAAGGGATTTGAAGAGGGCAAGGGTTTTTTTGATACTGCCGCGAAAATGTGGGCAGGAAGCTTCGACCAGGGTATGAAGGGATACAATAAATCACTTGCCATGAGTACGTTGGATGAGAAAGAGAGGGCCAAATTCATTATAGCGGATATTAGAGCAGAGCATCGAAAAGTGTTAGACGACCCTGATGCCAGCCCAATAAACGAAGCGAGAAAAAAGATCATCGAGGAAGAAGAAAAATATATTAAGACGTTGGAGGGAAATTTAACCCCAAACATTTCTAAAGAAGACCTCTCAAAAACAGTTCGATCCTTAGAGTTACTGCAATTGAGTAACGCTGCTACTTCCTTACAAAGCACCGGCTTATCATTCCTGCATCGCACGGTCCTTGGAGAAAAAGAAAACGTATCTCCTGATGTTCTAGAGAAATTAGGAAAAGATACTTTAAATGTCACTAAAAATTTGAATCGAATTCTTGATGATTCAACACAAAGTTTCCCATCAAAATTATGGACCATGACTAAAGCTTATGCTGGCGCAGCAGTAGAAGGGTTAAAGTCCTTCTATCAAGGCTTCGAGGGGGCTGATTTAAAAGAAAAATCCGTGAATGCCTTGGTGAGTGGTTTTTCCGGTTTTATGAGTAAATTTTCTGAATCTCTTGCTTCCAAAACAGAGTCTCCAGAATTCGATGATAATGAGATAGAGATGACTACTATGTCATCGACTCAACTGGGTAAGGTACAGGAACCTTTGTCAACAATATCGCTGAGTGAATTAGAATCTCCATCTGCTGAAACAATAACAAATGAAGACCCGAGTCCAGACCTGAAAACTCCGACTGTCTCCTAAGCAGGCTTTTAATATTATATATCTTACTATGGGGTTACTGAGCGCATGATGGGATTTTGTAATGAGATCAACGTCTCAGTTGATTGAATTTCTTCAATAAGCTGAATTTTATTGACTAAAAGTTGCTGTAAGGTCTCTATTGATTGACACATTACCTTAATAAAGATATTAAAATGATGGCCAATAGTGTAATAAGCTTCAATGACCTCCTCTAAATCTTCCAGTTTTTTTAAGACGGCCTGATAATCTTTCGCATGATTAAGAGTAATTCCAATGAAACAACAGACATCATATCCTAAACGTTTAGGGTTAACATGCACATGCACCCCTTCAATAATTCCTGCTTGACGCATTTTTTCTACTCGGACATGAATCGTAGCGGGGCTTACAGCATATTTTTTAGCTAATTCCGCATACGCAGTACGCGCATTTTTCATTAAGTCGTTAAGTATTTTTTGGTCCAGATTATCGATTTGATAATTTTCAAGGTCTTTCATGGCAATTTTTTAAATTATTTCTAATAATAATCCTATTTTAATGAATATTATTTTTCTTATCTAGGTTTATTTTAAATTTAGAACAAAAATACATAAAAAAAGCAATATAATATCAACTTTATTAATTTTAAAGGTAGTATTATGAAGCAGGCATTTATTGAAAAACAAAAACAAATAAGCTTTGTTAAGACTTCTTTTTCTCGCGAATTAGAACAAAGATTAGGTCTTATTGAAGTGCAGGGACCATTATTAACGTGTGTCGGGGATGGCGTACAAGATAATTTGTCAGGCACAGAGCAAGCAGTCTCTGTGAAAATTAAAGCCATGCCAGAACGTTCCTTTGAAATTGTTCATTCTTTAGCAAAATGGAAAAGGAAATTGCTCGCAGACTTTGGTTTTCAAGCTGAAGAAGGTATATATACTCATATGAGTGCCTTAAGACCTGATGAGGAAGTGTTAAGTGCAACCCATTCAGTTTTTGTAGACCAATGGGATTGGGAGCGGGTTATAAATGCTCATGATCGCGGTTTAAGTTATTTGAAAAAAACCGTTATTGAACTTTATGGAGCAATAAAGAAAACGGAAAAAATGGTGAGTGATTTTTATGGTTTAAAACCATTTCTCCCTGAATATATTCATTTTATTTATACAGAAGAGTTACTCGCTTTATATCCGCATTTATCCCCTAAAGAAAGAGAGCGGGCTATTACTAAGAAGTATGGAGCAGTTTTTTTAATTGGAATTGGCGGTGCACTATCTGATGGCAAGCCCCATGATTTACGCGCACCGGATTATGATGATTGGAGTACAGTGAATGAAGTGGGTTTCACTGGACTAAACGGTGATATTTTAGTTTGGAATCCAATACTTTCAGATGTTTTTGAAATTTCTTCGATGGGTATTCGAGTTAATGAGTCCACCTTAAAATATCAATTGGCATTAACTGGTTGCCAAAACCGGTTGGATTTTGATTGGCACCAGAAATTAATCTCTGGTTCTTTACCTCAAACGATTGGGGGCGGTATTGGTCAATCTCGTTTGGTAATGCTGTTATTACAGAAAAAACATATTGGACAGGTTCAATGTGGCGTTTGGCCCGAAGCGATAGAAATTTGAATATCGATTGAGGGTAGCAACCGTAATCTAAGATACTGCAAAGTACTTGGATTACGCTACAAGTTCATTCTAAAACTTTATATCCCAAAATATACTTATTTGTAATGCCGACATCCATTTAATCAACTATAATTTTTTAATTCTAGAGCTCCTTTTTAATGGATAAGTAAATGAAAACATTCACGCAATAAATCGATTAGCTCAAGTGCAATGGAAGGGGTCTGATTTATTAGCACAGTTTAAGAAGTCGAATGTAATAATACGTGATGTGATTATTAGACACGGTCAAACAAGCCTATAGACACTGGCGAGCCTCACGAACAATGCGCGGGCAAATTCCTGATGAGTTATGGGAGCAGGTCAAGGGATTATTGGGTGATTATACTCCTTCGAAAATCGGCAGTCATTTAGGGATTAGTCCAATCCAAATCAGGAAAAAATTATTGCCTGTAGAGAAAACGGACCTGAAATTTGTTGAGGTAAAAGGAAAACCTACGAGGAGGCTTGATTCAGAGTTTCTATCGAATAACGATGCGCTTGGTAGTGTTGAACTTCATCGTCCCTGTGGCAGTATACTGAAAATCAATGCAGTGCCTCTGAGTAGGGTATCAAAACTCATTCTGGATTTCTGGAGCAATGATGCTGCAGATTACCCCACAACATCGGTTGTTACTTGCTGTTGAACCCATTGATTTTAGAAAAGGCATCGATGGCTTGAAAGCCTTATTCCGACAAAAGTTTCTTGATGACCCCTTCAGCGGCGGCGTATTTGTTTTTACCAATCGCATGCGAATGTGAACCAAAGAACCATTGGCCGCTAGTTTCTCTAAGACTGGGAATACCAACAACGCACAACCAGCTAATTCTTCCATCAGTTGCCATTGGGTAGATGCCGGAATGGGAAAACCAAGAAGTGATAGAACGTATTCTTGCCGATGAAATGGCATGGCCATGTAGTACTTTTGTAACGCCAAGATTGCTTTAAAACTCGGATGATATTTTTCTTTATCGACATGGGCTGGGATGGTGGCTGAAAAGATTTCATTACATAAAGCACATCGTAGCTTCTCAGTCCAGTATTTATCAACAGAGGCCAGATTTTGCCCTTTGATGTTAATGAGGACGCCGGGATTGATGGAATAAAGTCTGCCGCCACTGCTATGTGGACATAGTTCACAGGCGCTCAGGAACTCTTACGGAATGGTGTGTTCCTGTACATTGATGTAGGCGGTATGCGGAAGGCGTCCATGTCCTTTAGGCTCTTTGGGCGCATGGCTCTCTTAATTTGATTGGCTCGGCGCAGGTTCTCCTGCAGCAGTGTTATTATGTTCTACCTTTGGAGATTGTCTTATTGGTTCGTGGTCTTATCTCTGTTGCCAAAGATAAACCGCTTTAAATTGGATACAGAGACTTTATGCTCGAGCAGTGCCCGCGGGATCCAAGAAGCCAGGTGAATACAACCAATGACAAACGGTTTTGTGCCCTCAGGTAGGTTGGATGAGTGCACCAATGCAACGATCTGCTCAACTTCTTCCTGAGATTTTTAATGACAATGGGTAATTCTTTTGCTGGTGTCATTAGCAACATTGCTCCTCTTAGGGGAGCAAGATTAGCTAGCAGTCTTAATAAAATCAATAGGTTGTGCTGAAAATAATGAATCAATGCTTTTTGGCTGCAAAGTCAGAAAGTATTTATAGTGTTCCATAAGTTAATCTGGATGGGGGAATATGTTGTAACGGTGTACTTTCATTTACTGTAATAACAATTTCCCTACGTGAAAAAATTGAATATGCTGATAATTTTTCATTATTTGTTACGTCTCGTCGTATTACCTTTAATGCCTCAATACAACGTGTAAATATATTAATGGTATCCTCCAGGTACTGATCCTGTTTTAATAAGCCAATATCTCGCAATAATTGCACGTGAATGTCATGATAAATTGGGGCGTGAAGCCCTTGCATATCAGCCAGCTTATTCGAAATGAGTTCCAATCTTTCAATAAAGCGTTGATATTCAAGATTTGCAATCTTTTTTTCTATATTCCAAAAATTAGCAGAGCACGTAGATATCCCGACTACAGGAATAAGAAGAAGCCAAGGTGTCAATATTGCAAGAGCCCCGTATAAGTCAACCTGCTCTCTATAATATCCTCTTGTTTCATAGTCAAGCACTTCTTTATGAGATTTTAAATATTGGTAGGCATCAACAGCACGATAAATAAAATATAATATAATAACTAGTGAACAACAAATAGATCCACCTGACATACTTATTGTTGCCGCCCTAAAACATGGATCAGCTTGTGGAGTGCGTCTTTGTAAGTCAGCTAAATAATCTTCCATCTGCTTAATCAAGCAATTCAAAACAAGCCTGTCATTATTTGAATGTTGGTAGTGATAAGTGATTGAAGATGAAGGAAAGGATTTCGAAATATTGCTCCTTGCTACTGTATTAAGCTTTGTGTCTGATTTTAAATTATCTTTGAACGCTCGCGGCATCTCCACTAATATGGAGTCCGGGATGATTTCTTGTCCTATCATTAAGACAAAGTCTTCGTCATTTTTATCACCACGATCTTCAACTATTTCTTTACCTTTTTCTGATTCAAAAGATCTTTGATCTGACTCGATAAAAGCATACCCCCTAGCTTCATAGGATAATATTTGATCTTTTGGTACGCTCACACTTTGCAGATATAATGCTCTTGGAATCATTCTTGGATTACATAAATAATTAGCTCTTACTAACTCGACCAGGCTAAGAGTTCCGCTATATCGTATATAAATACTTTTTACCATGGGATCATATTTGTCTTTTTGTTCTTCGAATAACTGAGCATAAGCACGTAAAAATTGTGCCCTCTCTCCGCTTTTAAGACAAAGCAAAATATGTTCTTGATCGCGGATAGGAAGTTGCCTATGCAACATAAAAGGTGTGATATTTTCATTATTGAAAAGATGTAGGTCTGCTCCATTTTTAAATAGTATTACTATGATCTGAATGTGCTTTTTTATAGACTCCTCATCTATTGGTTGTTCTTTCCTGCAATCCAGAAGTACCTGATAGCATTTATGCAATGCCGTATTACCGTCATCATCAGCTTGATTAATAAATTCATTATCTTTATCTGAAATGACATGATGAAATAAGATATCTATAATTTTAAGCTGACCAAGCCAAGCTGTTTTATGTAAAAGTGTAGATTTATATATGTCACATGCAAAAATCAAAGTTTGTTGCTCGTCCTTTTTTGCCTGATTTAGTAGCTTGATAAAAATATCGCAAAATGAATCTTTTGCTGCATACCAAAAAACCGTTCTTAATTCATGGTCTTTTGTATAAATCACTTTATTATTTTTCATTTCATTAAATAAAAAGTTAGATAGTTCCTCATCACCAGTTGCTAAGGCCAGATGTAAAAGCGTTTTATTCTCTTCATCACAAGCAAATAAAGAAGCGGGCGATCGCTCATTGATTAACCTAACCAGGTCTATCACATCCTCGAAGTTATTTTCTTTAATAGCTTTAATTAATGCATCAACGAAATAGCGTCTCGTGTACATCCATAACTTCCTTAATTGTATATAAAATGTTTAATGTATTTCAGTTTAATCGATAGATCAGAAAGCTCATAAGAAAAACATTGGTTAGTACTCTTTTAATTTCATATTATCTAGGGAGTAAAATGAAATTGAAGTATCAAAAATCAATCATATTATAAAACCAAACGCCCAAAGATATATAACTTCCTCAAATGAAAATTGGTTATATCCAGAGAAAGATATTAGATCTAGTTGCGATTTTATGAGAGGAATCTTATTGCCTCCAAAGAATCAGCTGCATAAATTTGACACAATATCCTTAAGTGCACGAGTTGACGATGGCTCCACTTACCACCAGGACGCATTTGCTAAAAGCGTCCCTCATTTTACCTGTAGTGTTCTGTAAATGAAGACTCTCTTTTCCCCATTCATCTTCGCATAGGAATTCATACTGGAGCTGTAGTGGGCGGAGTCATTGGCAAGAAAAAATTTGCCTATGATTTGTGGGGGAAAGCCATCAATATAGCAAGCCGTATGGAGTCTCATGGTGAGTCCGATCGAATTCATGTGAGTGAAGAAACTTATCAACTGCTGAAAGATCTTTTTGAATTTGAAAAAAGAGGAACCATTTTAGTCAAAGGAATAGGGGATATGCCCACCTATTTTTTAGTAAAGCCCAAACCCACCCAGTTATTTGAATAATTTCGATAATTTGTTGGTTCTTCTTATTAATCGTTACCCACTTATAAATTAAAGTACTAAAATTAAGTTATGGACACACGTCACCATTACTTATATGGACATAAATTACAATATCGCAAGAAGTTCAATTATTTTAAAAGAATATGTGAACAAATATGCTTATATAGGATTAAGCATTTCGATTTGTAGTATTTTAATCGCTTCGCTGGTTGTGTCTTATCAAATCACAGGATTTGTCAATCTAAATGGTTTTATTAGGGCGCAAACAACAAATCCTGCCATTTGGATTCTTGATTTAACTCCTTTTCTATTTGCTTATTGGGGGCAATCATTTTTCCATGGATTGGTGAACACCACAGAATCACTTGTTGCAGATAAAACGGAAGCTCTTCTATATAAAAGTAGCGATCTCGAATCAAAACTAAAATATAAAAGTGAACATGATTATTTCACACAATTACCTAATGCCTTCCTGTTTAGTGAGCAAATCAAACAAGCCATTAATAAAATGGAGGAGTTACATGAATTGGCGGTTATTATATTAAAATTAAATGATTTTAAGGTCATTCACGATAATTTCGGTGATTTTAATGCCAACAGTGTTTTAACCCAGTTTGTTAAAAAACTAAAAGACATGTTAATTAACCCTTTTATGCTGAAAGCGACTATGGGCATAAATACTATAGCTCGGATAGAAAGCGATGAATTTGCTTTATTGCTTCCTAGATTGAATGAACAGGTTAATTATAACACCTTATTGAAAAACATTGTTGAGATAACGACTCTTGATTTTATAGTAGATGGTATCCATGTAAATATTGGTACCACGGCCGGAGCTGCAATTTATCCTCGTGATGGAGATGATAACGTTTCTTTAATCAGTCATGCACGAACGGCAGTTTTTCATGCAAGAAAGAAAGAAAAGCCTTTTGCTATTTATAATGCAAATATGGAAGAGGACTTTACTACCAACCGAATTGTGATGAATGCCTTGAAGAAATCTATAGAAAACCAGGAGATGAAGATCTATTATCAACCTGCTGTGGAGCTGAAAACAGGTAGAATCATTGGTGCTGAAGTCATGGTGCGTTTTGTACATGAACAATATGGCTTACTCAGTTTGGAAAAATTTATGCCACTTATTGAGCGATCGAGTTTAACCCAGCAATTAACCTCGTTCATGTTAATAAATGTTACGAAACAATTAGCACTTTGGCATCAGGCAGGACATAAAATTTTTGCATCGGTTAATCTTTCTGTTCAGGATGCGGTTGATAAAAAATTACCAGAATTTGTAGAGAAATTACTTAAAGAAAATAAAATTGCTCCAGAGTATTTGACCTTAGAGTTTAATGAGCGGGCGTGTCTATCGGATCAGGAACAATCAATTGAAGTATTAAATCAATTAAGCAATTTAGGCGTGAAGCTATCAATACATGATTTTTGTAGTGGTTATTCTTCAATTCTTTATTTAGCCAATTTGCCAATTAATGAAATAAAAATTGATAAGTCACTTATTTTGAACATGATTAAAGACAAGAGGAAGTCTAAAATTGTTGAAGCGATTGTTAAATTAGCACAAACCTTAGAGCTAGAGGTAATGGCTGATGGAGTAGAAGATAAGGAAATTAGAGAACAGCTGAAGCAATATGGTTGTAAATATGGGCAAGGAACGTATTTCTCAAATCAACTGAGTCCTTATGAATTTATGGCTTTGTTACATTCAGGTATAAGATAAAGGTTCGTGAAATGAATGAGGAGGCTCTTTTATTCCTCCTCTGTTATCACTCATTCATTTATTTCAGTTGAAAATCCTGGCCTAGGGAGATCATTTGTCGACTTAGGACTGGTTTCCGTTTTTGGGGTATTAAAAATCCCTACTTTCCCTAACGCATCGCTTAAAGCATGAGGGTCTTTAATACTAATAGAAGGTTGAGCAAGCGCATCGGACTCAGGTAATGGAATAGATGATTCTGCATTTAGAGGTGGGTACGTTTTCGATATTCCATCTTTAGTTGCCGTTTTAGTTTGCAAAATTACATTGCTTAGTTGGATGGTATCTGCAAACTTTATAGCGCCTTCGACATATTCCACATTCGCAGACTCTAAAATTAACTTAACCCCTTTTCCTGAGAAAAAGTCATTTAAGGTCCCGTCAAACAAAAAGGGGGCTAACTCTTCTTTTTTGTGAGTACATAAATTTAAATCGCCCCTATAGGTTACTGTATCAAAATCTTCACTCTGTTTAATAATTTTTAATAATCCCAGGAGTTTATTTTTTACATCGTTATTATCGTATTCTTCAGGAAGAGATTCTTCTAGTTTTTTTAAGTCTCCCGACTTTAAGCCATCCTTTTTAATTAAAGCAAAACCATTAACCATGGACTGGACTTTTTCATGATAACTTGAGATGACCAGTTCCTTTTTGGGAGTAACTGCGTAAGAGATAAAAATTTTAGGGGACATATCATAACCTCCCTTATTTATCAGAAATAAGGATTCATTGTATTATTTATAATATAGACCATTTGTTCTATTTTAGATCAGTTGCGGTCTACTCGAGCAGGAAGCTGAGATTTCTGCAAGAGCATTGGTATAATATGCAATAAAAAAATCTTTGGCCTGGGAGGGTAATTCAAACCCCTTAGAATTACTGCATTTAAGGCCTGCACCTATACTTGCATTTTGAATGCTGTATTTGCTTTCGTTTAAAATTAATTCTGCATAATCCAAAGCATCTAAAACATGCTTATATTCAATTTGAGCTTCTTCCATTTTAGAATTATTTAGTAACCACAAGCAGTAATGAGATATTGCCTCCGCCAAAACCATATAACCATAACTGCCGTAATAGGGAAGCATCCGTTTGCTATTGGAGATTAGTTGTTGATAAAGAGTGTAGGATTCTTCAGTACTAGCTTGTTGTAATTTATGGTAAATGTATTCATTATAACGCTGAATTGCATGAACAGAACCGTATCGAATGGCAATTTTGAGCGATTCAACTTCGGAAAATCCAAAATCGTTCTTCATATTTTTTCTTATTTCTTGTGAGTAATGAAAAAAATAAGCACCTCGTACTAAATTAAACTGATTTAATTGGGGTTGGGAAAAAAACATCACCAAGGGTAAATTTTTTTGCTGTGCTAAAGCCACACCATAGGCGCACCATATTTTTCCCCAGTATTCAACTAATTCTTGATCCTTGCAAAATTCTTCGATGGAAGGGACGTGATAGGTAAGGCGGGCAATGGTTTCAATCTTCTGATTTTTAATTAGCGCAAGTTTTTGTTCACGATTTGCTTGATTAAACATATAGAGAAACACTCTATCTTGTATTGTTAATTTTAATGACATATTTAATGTCTTAAAATCAAAAAACCCATACATATTTAGTACCTGCTTTCATAGTTTTGTGAAGTTGACATAAAGTGACATTCACATGTTCTGGTTTGTTTCCTAACTGGACTCAGGGCTATAATACCATAAATGTGTATTGAATATCTTCATCTGGAAGCAGATTTGGTTTGGGAGATGAGGTCAAGGGAGTATCAAGGCCGCTAAAAATGCGGGGCTCGGAGCATTCTGCTCCGAGTTAATAACACTACTATTTTGCGGCAATTTCTTTCCACCAATTGGTTTTGGTCTCAGTGACCCAATGTCCTGCACGCATACGAGCAACAAATTCCTCAGCTTTTTCAGGAGTGGATGATTTTTGATCCAATTTAATGCACCAATCCCATTCGCCTGTTGTAGACCACATTTTTTCTACGCCATCCCATTTAGCCATAGCATTCATATCAGACATTGCTTTGTTACTTTTTACAAAAATTACACTATTCCATGCATTCATTATTACTATCCTTATAAAATTGTTTGTATACTTGAGTATGAAACTCAAGATTAAGAATATAATAATTCTCGAATTCTTTCCATTTATCCCAACATTTTTTATTGCTTGATTTTTATAGTAATTTTTCAAATATTAGCCACTGAAACAATGCGCTATAGCCTGGATGCGGGGAAAGGAGAATCTTGGTGTCTTTTGTCAAAGAAAAATTACTCGGGTTCTGCTTCGAGGTACCTCATTGCAAAAGGAGCAATTAACTTTACTGGATCATCAATTATACAATTGGGTTTTTTGCTATCCATACGCTTTTTTTGTTATCATCCAGCTTAAAATTCAATATTGATTAAAAAAATGTCTTATAAAAAATTCGATATCCTTTCGTGTGCCATTGAACACGATCAAGCTGCTGTTGCTGAGCAATGGGCAAAAACTTTCATTTATAATCCTAAGAATGATATTGCCGTTAATATGACGCAGTTATTACTATCCTGTTTAGCATCGGGTGATTTCAAAGTACGCCCTTATTTATCTAAAACATCGAAATTACAAGCTCCCTCGGATCAATTAACTATTGCTGATTATTTATCGCATGCCAGTCGTATTATTCTTGACTATAAAGGATTAACCGGAGCAAATAGGGAAGAATTATTAAATTATTTCCCTCCTGATGGAAAAAATGTTTTTTCCCGCTCAGCCACACATAATGTGCGTCGCGGTATGGGTGGTGAAATTGTCGAAGGAAAGGGTTTTTTGCTGGGTTTAATGGGACAATTACCCGGTCTTATCAAAACTCCCCAGGATTTTGGTATTAATATCGCTATGGGTGGCGAGGGGCAAGATAATTTTTATGGAAAAAAAATATCAGCTAATGGTTTCAGTGGTCATTTTTATTTTCACCGCAATGACACAGATTGTTTGCTCATGCTTGGTCTTGAACAAACAGCACCTGCCGCTTCCCCGTTAGAATTTTTAATGGGGGCAAAAAAGTATGCTAATAATGTACAACAAGACCATGATCAATTCGGTCAAGGACATTCATTAAAGGGCGCTTCAGATACGTATACTGCTGCTGGGTCTTTATATTTTAGTGATCCAGTATATCAAGCCAAACTTGTAAGCGAAAAAGGTGTTTTCCCACCGGATAAATACGGCGCAATGCAAGTTACGATTAACGATGAGAATTGGCCATCTGTCAAAAAAACTTTAGAGCAACTCCGGCTTCTGGCTGACGAAGATCATAAAAAAGATTTATTAGCGTTTCTGCTCTCCAAACCAAAAACTGCTGTAGCGACTGAAAATAATCCCTTAAGTTACATTACACTTGATTTTGATACTTATTTGAAACGTATTTATCAGGTGTTCATTATTGAGGGGCAAATGGATTTTGAGAGTCAATCTGCTCTCTCAAACCTACAGGCCAATTTGTTAATAACGATTAAAAAATTACAACAAGGTGATGTGGATAGTTATAAACCGTTGAAACATCAGATTGCAGAAATTAAGCAATTAAAAAATATTCCACTTCCGTACCAGAAAGCTATTGATCGCATTCAAAAGTTATTTAAATTGCAGCTTGGGATTGATCCGAAATTGAACCAAACACATCAGGAACTGTTGCTAAAAAATCAATACGATGATTTACAGGAAGAAAGCAAAGTTATCTTGGAAAAGCTATTGATTATGCAAAAGCATTTTAAGAAACAGCCCATTACCAAAGAGCAAGAAGCACTGGAATTTTTTCTTCAACAGATTGAGATCCAAATAAATGCCCTGCAAAATCCCTTCCCATCATCCTTAGAAGAGATATCTGATTTAAGTACAAGCTGGGTGTTATGCGATGAGCCAGTTTCTATCAGTATAGAGTCTATTGATAAGCTGAGAAAAATTACAGACCGGGCAAAAGAATTTACTCAACCTATCACTTTAACAACCAGCGATGAAATTTCATTTCCTCAACTGATATCCGGAATACAAAAAAATCTCTTACCCCTTGCTCAAATCAATCTAATTGATTACTCGAAATTAGATTTAAACGATCTGGCGAAACAATTTAATTTATATGTAGACTATTTAGCTGAAAACGCAGAGGCTCTTAATCATTGGGAACACAATTTTTCTCAAACAACAAATATTCTTGCTAATTACTCGAATAAAAAGACCGAGCTTAATGAGGGACATGCTTTTTTGCCCCAGTATCGTGAGAGTACCATCCTAAGACGTTTATATGCTTTAAATAGTACCGATCTTTGTTCTTTGCCGTTTAAACCGTACGAACATCCTGCTGCAGAATGTAGAATCCATCAACCTCATACTTACTGGAGCAAAATAAGTAACTTACTATCTGCGGGTACTGAGGTAGTTTTAATACTCCGAGATTTAAAAAAGCAACAAATAGCTAAAACCTCATGGGAGGAGATGAATGCTACAGTCACTTTATTTCAAGAAGCTGTTGAACGATTTAAAAAAGCAAATGAAGAATTAACAAAGCACTCCAGTAACATTCAGGAGCTTCCGGTCGAGGTTTTTGAAAGTCCATTTTTCTATCCTATTAGTGATGAGGAGCTGCACCAAATGAATGGTGTGCAACTTGTTACTCTATGTTTGGAAGAGTTAAATGCAGAAATGCCGAGTGCTTTGGTTCGACGAGTCACGAATAATCAAGAATTGTGGCTACGTATGGATAAAGCATTTCAAATTGAAGAGGTGGGTTTTAAAAAGCGTAAAGATAATATTGAACAGAAAATCATTAAATTACGTACGATTTACCATTTTGGAGAACAGGTTCGTCAGTTTAAAGAACATGTGGATCTAATTGACAAAGAGAGGTTTTTTACAGAGCTGCAAAAGTTAGCGCATGAAACTTCCTTTATTTTTGAGGCTCATAAAGCTGTTGAACAGGCTCAGTGTGAACTTGTAAATTTACGCGAATTCCTAACGCTTCTGCACGATTTTGCAAAAGAAGAAGACCCCAATGCAGCGCTTAAAGTATTAGAACAAAAATATCAAAGGCTTCCGGAAAAAGAGCAAAAACATTACGCGCCTCAATTGCAAGACTCCACAGCGCTTGCTTTTAAGACGTACCTTGAAAAAATCAATTCAGCCCAAAAGATTACAGAGAAAAGAAGAAACTTTGTATTCTTAAAGCAATTAATTGAAAAATTACCACCCGACCCGTTTCAAGATGAATATAAAATAAAACAAACAGAGGATAGTTTGTATCAATTATATTTTGAGCTAAGGAAAGCAACTTCTGTAGATGCTAAAAAACGTATATTTGACAATCCATCATTTTCCATAATCATAGAAAATTTTGAGCAATTAGATCCTGAATTGACTGCTGAATGTGCCAAAAAAATTCATAAGAAATTAGTACGGACCAAATACATATATGAACAGCTACTTGAGGTCAAAGTTATTTCACCTGAATCTCCAACACAACTGGTAGATCCGCTTCTATACCGGCTTGAACCAATCCTTAATGGCATTAAAGAGCCGCTCCAAATTCAATTAATGAAGGCACTTTTACAAGATAAACTTCTTAAGCAAGTAATTCTAAGGCAAAAATCATATGAAAAATTCACTCCAGTTTTGCTTCAGGATCTATTAACTCTAAAAGAGTTCCGAGATCAAAAAATTGCTCTTAGTAAAGAGAAGAAATATGAAAGCGAATACGAACAATCAATTGATCAATTTTATAGAAAGGCCTTGGATATCCGATTGTCAGACCTTCCCCTAAAAAAGCAAGCTGAGAATATAATTAATGCCGCCCACTCTGAATTTAAACATCGCCACGATGGACGCCGTCTAATAGCTGATATCGCGATGATTGTGAGTGTCACTTTTTTTGGCTTAGGGATTTTTATAGGACTCGGGCGTTTAGCTGCAGGAAAAACCTTATTTTTCAGTAGTTTCCTTAACCAGGTAGAAACGGATAGAGAGGTAGATTTAAAAGATCATTGGCTTACTAAGCAATTACCGGAAGAAGGAAGCGAAGCTCGCTTATTGACCGCTCCTGCTGCGTAAGAAGCGGTCAACGACAGCTTTATAAATAGCAATTAAGTGCAAGAGCACCAGTTACGAATTTAGCTGCATGAGGTCCAGTTACAGAAAACCAAACTCCACCAATAAGACCGAGATTGGAGGTAAAATTATACTCAATAGCAGGAGCGAGTGACACTTGTTCATTCGCTTTTCCTCCAATACCTGCCACAGTCCCCCCCGGCGTGAATCCGGGATTACCTTCAAAATTACTGCTGGGGTTGTGGACAAACAAAACTTCAAAAACCGGAACCCAATTTTGGGTTAGCGTATACTCAAAGGCTAAGTCAGCAGAATAACTATTATCCAGTTTTACCCTCCCTTCGGTGGTAGCGCTACCACCAAAAACATTCACTCCTTGCACTTCGACATCAGAAAATTTTGCTCCGACCAAGCTCAAACGCGTACGTAAATAATGGTCATTTTTCAACTGAAACAATCTTTGAAAATTAAAACCAAGATAGGTTTGATAGGATCCTAAACCGGTTTGATCAGTACCCAATCTTTTAGGGTCTAAATTGTCAAAGCGTCCTGTAGGAAAAACCTCTTGTACTACTATGCGAAGATCGGGAAGCCAAGAACCTTCTTGTTGTCGCAAAGCTTGAAATCCCAGTGCCAAGCTGTAATCTCCAACACCATCTCCATGCTGTCCATTATCCCAACTGTAATCCCATGGTATCGATGTTTGTAAATCTACAAAACTAAAAACTCCCACGCTGAGAATAGGAACAACTTCAAAGTTTCTGAACCCTTGTGGATAGCCGCTATAAAATGCATAGGGTTCAAAATTTAGATGGCCTCTGGGGATTGTTTTTCCAGCCGGAGCAAGTAATGGTCCTGTAAACCATGGACTTGCCATTGCAGCATTAACAAAAAAAATAAATAAAAAAAGGAGTCTTAAGCGCATGGTAAACTTGTTCTTAGTATTAGTAGGCGTTGATAGAATTTAAAACTTTTTTCGTATTAATGGAATCTATTTTTACGTGCTTCTCCAACTTTTTGTGAAAAAGTATGCTCGCCGCGGATTAATCTTCAAATATTTTCCAAAATCTTATTGTGAGTCTAATGCTTAGTGCAGAAAATGACGAGTAAGAGGAAGAAGTAGTACATTTATGAGCCCTACTAAAATCATCACTAAGCCAGCAATCGCTCCCTCGGGAGGCCCTATTTTATGAGCTTGTGCAGCACCTGCTGCGTGTGCTCCAGCACCGAAAAGAGACCCACGAGCTAGGGTTGAATGAAATGAAAAACGTTTGAGAAGGAGCTCACCAATAACCGCTCCCGATATCCCTGTAATAATCACAAATATCGCTGTTAATTCTGGGCTGCCGCCTATGCTATGTGATGCTTCAAGCGCGAAGGGCGTGCTGAGAGAACGAGGCAATAGGCTTAAGCTTATATTTTTATCAAGTCCTACCAACTTAGCTAATCCCCAGCTTGTTAATACTGAGGTAAAACTTCCGACACATACCCCAATTAAAAGTACAAGCCAATGTTGACGTATAAGGGCACGTTTCTCATAAATAGGAATGGCGAAGGCAACAGTCATCGGTCCAATTAATTGGACTATCCATCGGGTGCCCCGAAAATAGTCTTGATAGTTTTGATGGAGCAAAAGAATAATGCCTGCAATAATTGCAGGTGTTAGTATCAGGGGCATTAACCACCAAAATGACCAGCGTATATATAATTTTTTGGCTATAAAATACATGCCAATGGTTATAAAGGACCAGAAGATGGTTTGCGCTATGGGTTCAGAGCGAATGTGACTTAACACGGTTAGTCCTCCAATGATAACAATAATCCACAACAGTCCCAGTAACTAACATGACACATAAAGTACTTAGCAAAATAACAAAGAGAATTTTAAGGCCCAAAAGACCAATAAACTCGTGATGCTCAAGTATCGCAAGTATTGCTGGAATAAAAAAAAGCAGCATATCTGCAAGGATTAATTCCGCTCCATGTTTTATGAGATTGAGGGTTAAACGTTTTGTAGCTAAAAGCAGTAAAACCATCCCCAAACCAAAAATTCCTCCTGAAAAGGGAAGCTTTAAAAAGTGAACTATCAGTTCGCTTGATAACCAGAAAAGACATACTAATCCAACTTGAAGTATTGCATTGTGCTGAATTTTAGATGTTATATATTTTTTCATTTTGATTATTCCAATTTCAATTAAGTTTACACTTTTTTATATTATGAATAAAATGAATTTATAGACTAATAATGATTCTAAAATGGAATAATTATGGAATTAAAACTTCTCCGTGCTTTTATTGAGGTTGTTCGGCAAGGTGGTTTTTCTAAGGCAGCAGAAACTCTTTTTGCGACTCAGTCTACCGTGAGTAAAGCAATAAAACAGCTTGAGGAAGAACTAGGTATTCCTCTGGTTGAGCGATTTAAAAAGCGTAGTGTTCCTACCGCTGCGGGTGAAATTGTTTATCGTCGAGGTATTAAATTGCTTGCAGAGTGCGATGATCTTCTAAAAGAACTTGATGAACTTCGTGGTTTGAAGCAAGGAAAATTACGTCTTGGTATTGCTCCAGTGGGTAGCAGTACTCTATTTGCGCCTCTTTTTGCACGTTATAATCAACGTTATCCTGGTATTGAAGTAGAACTGATCGAACATGGAAGTGTAAAGCTTGCCGAATGTTTACGAGCAGGAGAAATCGATTTTGCAGGAACATTATTAACAACTTCCGATGAGTTCGATAGTCAATTAATCCGTAGTGAGCCCTTAGTTGCTCTTTTGGCGTCGAGCCATCCTTTGGCAAGTCGGCATGCAATTGGTTTATCCGAGCTTAAAGATACGCCGTTTATCTTATTTGGTAGTGGTTTTGCCTTACATCGAATCATACTGAATGCAAGCCATAAGGCGGGTTTCGAGCCTAAAGTAGTTTCCCAAAGCAGTCAGATTGATTTTATGTTGGAGCTGGTTGCTGCAGGTCTTGGTGTGGCGTTTTTACCAAGAATGATCGCTCTTGAAAAGTCAAATCCCCAAGTTTCCTATCCATTACTGAAAGGAGATGAGTTTCAATGGAATATGGCAATGACCTGGAGACGTGGTGCGTATCTTTCTGAGGCAGCAAAAGCATGGTTAGCTCTAGTACGCGAAGTATATGTTGATACGTAATCTTTATCCAATGTGACAACCTAAAGGCAGCTTTCTCCAAATTCCTTTCGAAATAATTCACATTGGTCAGGCTGACCTGAGGTAATGGCATTCTGAGGTTTGTAATATTCGGCAGGTGAGAAGCTATCCATTCAATTTAATACTTTACTAAGTTGTGGGATATTCCCGCCTGCGCGGGAATGACCACTGAGAATGACCAACCTCTTTGGTAGTTTATTACGGAGTATAAGCGTGGGTCAGTTCTGCTAAAGATTGATCGAGTGTTTCAAGTATGAAGTTGACCTGCTCTCGGTTAATTGTTAAAGGGGGTGCAATTCGGAAAACATTACCAAACTGTCCTCCTTTTCCAACTAAGAGTCCTTTATCCTTGCAAAGATCCATTAATTGAAATGCTTCATCAGATGCAGGTACTTTTGTTTGAGGATCTTTAACTAATTCAATTCCCAACATTAATCCCCGACCACGAACATCGCCAATGAGAGGATACTTCTTTTGTAACTGACAAAAACCATCTTTTAATAAATCTCCCATGGCACGTGCATTTTCAATGAGTTGTTCTTCTTTAATAATTTCCAAAGTGAGCTTGGTTTGGATCATTTGTAGTGGGTCACCTCCAAACGTATTAAAATATGTTTTGCCAGTCATTGTTTCCGCGACGTCACTTTTCATAAGCACAGCGCCAACGGGAGCGCCATTACCTAAGCCTTTAGCCATAGTCACCATATCTGCATCGATATCTAAAGTTTTGGTGAGAAAGAGATCACCGCCACCACGACCGGCCCCGGTCTGAACTTCATCACTGATGTATTTGCCACCGTAATTATGCACAATACGGGCAACTTCACTAAAATATTCATCTGGAGGTGTAATAAAGCCACCAACACCCATCACGGGTTCAAGAATAAAAGCTGCGATTTTTCCATGCGTTGAATTCTGAATGGTTGTTTCAACATTTTTTGCGCAGGATAGATCACAACTATCTGGTTTTTGTTTAAAAGGACAGCGGTAACAGTAGGGTTCAACTGCAGAGGTTACGCCTGTAACAGGCTGCGCTTTAAATCGCCATATTGAATGGCCACAAGAGGCAAGTGCAGCAGAGGTTCCACCATGATAAGAATGACGCACATTCACGACCATTGTTTCTCCCGTCGCATGGCGTGCTGCCATGATGGCCAATTCATTGGCTTCTGAACCGGAATTAGTAAAAGATACTCTGTCCATACCATAAGGTGCTTCTTCAAGCAAACGTTCGGCAGCTTCAATAGGTGCCTGATTTAAATAAAGAAGACTTGTGTGTTGAATGGTATCATTTTCAAGTGCTTCAATGAGTGCTTTTTTAATTTTAGGATGATTATGTCCGGCTGAGATACAAACAATTCCACCAATAGCATCTAGATAACGTTTTCCTTCTGAGTCCCATACATACGTGTCTTGTGCTTTGACGAGCTGGATTGGCTCTTTGTGGTAAAATCCTGCGGTAGGCAAAAAATGTTTTTTTCTGAAATTGGTTAATTCTTCGTTTGAGCGTAACTGTACTGAATCATTATTTTCATTCATGAGGGTTGCTTCCTTTTATGTTTATAAAGACTTGAACTTGTAAATAAAGAGCTTTTACAGAGCCTTTTTACCTCAAATTCTTGTGGCATTATTTTGAGATTTACATCTTTTCCCTGGTTTTTTTGAACACTATATTCTTCGAAATTCATATCTTTATCCTTCTCCTGTGTGTATTTCCGCTTTAAAATTTCATATCAATGGACTCGACTTCATCTAAAAATGGAGCAGGGTCCCAAATATTTAATGTGTATAAGACTTCTATTAGTTTGTAGAGTTTAATATTATTTGGCTAGATGCATAGATGCCATATTTTTTGGAGAATTAAAAGGGTTCTTTCAATTTAATTTTGATAATTGAATAAGTAAGTAACTTACTAAAAATATTGGATAACTTTTAAATTTAAGTCCAGAAAAATCATACAACTAGCACTTTATTTACAGTCACAAAATGCTAGATTGACCATTATTCTGCAGCTGCTTTGAGTGTGGCTATATTCAGTTTTTTCATGTTCAATAAAGCCTTCATCACTTTTCCTGATGTAGCTGTATTTTTCATTAATTGATCTAAAACAGTCGGAACGATTTGCCAGGAAATACCGAACTTATCTTTGAGCCAACCGCAAGGTCCTTCCTCTCCACCGCTAGAAAGATGTTCCCAAAAGTAATCAATTTCTTCCTGAGTATCACAATTGATTATAAATGAGATGGCCTCATTGAATTTAAATTGAGGACCACCATTAAGAGCCATATATTGTTGACCATTGATCTTAAAAATTACGGTCATAACACTGCCGATAGGTCTCTGGTGTATTTTAAAACCTTCTTCTCCGTAATAAGAAGTTTGTTCAATACTCCCATTTTTAAAAACAGAAATATAAAAATTAGCCGCTTCTTCAGCTTGACCATCAAACCATAGACAAGGTGTTATTTTTTGCATTAGCTTATATCCTTATGAACTAATAAATAAAATAGTATAGTAATTTACGAAATCATGACAAGGGTACACTCGAATAAAATGATTTAAGAGTTTTTGTATCTTACCTAACTTTTGAATTATTAGCAGGACGTAATACCTCATTGGCAGTGAAAACCTCATTTTTTGTATCAAAAAAAGTATGCTTGAAGAACGAAAGTATCGTGTTTGATGTTGTTTTTGTTGTCGAGAGCCGCTCAGGTGATCTATCTGGATCGAATTGATGATGGGTTCTTGAACTATAAAAGGCTATTGCATCCAGTGCTGTTTGGTTATCGTGATTTTCTGCGATCTCATAAGCGGTTTCTCCCTTCTGGTTCGTGAGCGTGAGATCGGCGCCAGCGTCTAAAAGCAATTTAAATAATGCATGATTTTTTTTGGTATAAGCTGATTTACAGGCCAGCATTAAAGGGGTCATTTCTTTGGAGTTCTTGATATTAACGTTAATGTCGCCATTGCGAAGCAATAATTGCACCACACTTTCATTTCCATACGTACAGGCAACGCAAAGGGCCGAGGCACCATCATTGTCACAAGGACTATTTATATCTATCTTGGGAATACCCATCAGTTGATGCATCATGTGAGGACGATTGCAGGCTGCAGCATAAAAGAATGCATGTTCTAATTCGGATTGGCTGATTACAGGCGATTTATTATGTAATTTCAGTATCTTCCAGACTGTATGGCGATCGTCATTTTGAACCCCGATGGCTAATGGACCATAGCCACGACAATTACTGATTTTGGTGTCCTCAAAATTGACTGGATACAATGCATCGAGAGATTGTATTTGTTGGGTTAAATTTCGTTGGCCGGTTTTTGCAATGAAAGAGCAGTGAAATACTAATTGTTTACTAGTCTCAAAAAGGGACTGATATAGGGTTGGGGAAAGTTCTTCGCTCGTTAAAAGTTGATAAGGATACTCTTCGCTTTGTTCATATAAGTGATTGATATCCATGAATAACCATACATTATTTTTGTACTTTTTAAAACCTACTGTGTGCTCTTCACTGCTACATACCACTACGACATTATTTTTAATAAAAAGGATTTCACTGAGTTTTTGTAAAAATTTATTGAGGTCTGTAGGACATGTAAAACTCATTGTTTTACCAAATAAGTTTTTAACCGTACTTTGAGATCTACACAGATGAAGCTGGATCATTTTGTAGATGGTATCAATATTCGATTGCTGGAGTGCTTGAGAATAGAATTCGTAATAATTATCAGGAGACTGAGCCAGACATATGGCTTCCAGAAAAGGCCTTATTTCAATCCGTTTTTGTTCTTTTTTAGATAAAGTTTGGCTTGATTTTATTTTTTCTGTTATAGCGTATAAGCTATTGGGTAAAGTTTGTTTTTCTCGTTTGATTAGATTAAGACGGCTATAAAATTGATAATCTAGTCCTAATGCTGCTTCTTGAGCCCAGGTTAAAGTAAAACCATGACACACCCCATCATCGTGTTGATAATTAAATTTATCAAACAGAGTTAACAAATCTTCATGCTCTAAAGCATTATCGTTGGAGGCCTCAGAGGATAAAGCGGGGATTATTCGATTAGATGCAATAAAATGCTTTTGCATTACAATTAGTAGAAAGATTAGGAGAAGCACGAAGAGGGCGTATATCATTTTACTAATTAGTTAATTCCTTTACCAAATCAAATCACAATCTGTAAATGAAAGCAACTGTATAAAAAATATAAAATATGGACAAAATGAAACATAGATCTACACTTAATGTATCTAAAGTCTCCTATTTTAAATAGCAGAATAATGATGGGATTAGTTTCTCTCTATATAAGAATAATTCCAAATAAGCATAGAAGTCACGGAGGATATATGAGAATTTGGCAATCACGTGGAGTGGGAATTTTACTGTTGCTTTTCTTGGGTCAGGCCAATGCGCAAACCATCGTCACGCCGCTCACTCCTACTAACAATATCACTAATTATCTGCAATTAGTGGCAGCGGTTGAGAGTGGGAATGATGTCCGAGCAATTATTCATTTTGATAACTGTGAAGTAAAAGGTCCGGAACTTCAGACACAAATAAGAAAACAATTAGAGGGTGCCACGACTCGATTTAATTTTACTCAGTTTTTTCATGGGAAAGAGAATGTTAATGATCATTTAATGGATGCTGTAACTACGTCTATGAAAATTTTTATAGAGAGTTCTTCGGGAGAGTTTTTAACGCTTTCTGGCCGCTTAAGTATTTTTGAGGATAATACTGCAACACTACATGTGGATTTCTTCGATCCCATTCGCCATAAACAAAAATTAGTTGTCGATTGGTTTTGCGCTATAAGTAATGGCGAAGACAATAATGGCTTGGTGTTATTTAATTTTTCTTAGCACACGCAAAGTCTAAGGTCATATTCTGATGTCCTGCGGCTTATCCCTATTTTTTTTAAAAAACTTTTCTATGTTAATCAATCCTTAAGCTTAATTGTTTTACACTGATGAAAAGGCAAGAGGAGATTAACATGTCAAACAAAAAACTCACTGAACGTTTGAACTATGAGCTTGATGAACTAGGTGTTCCAGCCTTAATGACAGAGCGGGTTCAAGTATGTACTAAATTGTTTGAATTACCTAAATATAAAATAGAAGCGCTGTTATATGGAGTTGTTGCTCTAGATACTCCTTCTATGCATAAAATTGCCGATGAGCTTGAGGTAAGTTTTGATTGGCTGTTCGGTCAAGCAAAGGAAAAAACACGACACTGATTAATGAAATCCCGTATACAAACATATACGGGATTTCATTTCACCTTTCTCCAACATCTTGTCAGACAGTTCTGGTTTGACCGCTATGTTTTGTTATACTAATCTGTAATTAACTAAGGTATTCAAGGTATACCATGACATGGAGTCGTTTCTTTAGTAGAGCACTTTACCCGCTCAATGAATCATTCAGAACTAAATTTATTTTGATTATTTTGATTGGGCTTATGTTATCCTATGCTACTACAGTCAGGGCTTTGAATGTAGAACTGAGAGAAACAAGTCCAGTATCACCTGCACTATTACATCAAGACGAAGCGCTGTATATTCTAATTCATTATCAAAGTGAACAGCCGTTACGTTTCCAGGCTATGGGAATATATAACGGACAGGAAATAAAGGCCAATATCCGTATGAATCCGTCACCAGCCTATCCTGCAGGTGAAGATCAAGCTATTGCCTGGGTGTCTTATTACAAAGAAACCCAGATCGATTCCGTAAAGGTCTCGGTTTATGATGCAAATTGGCAGCTGTTAAAAACCCAATCCATACCACTTTCAGCAACCTGGCAAAAGGATAATAATAGTTTATCGAATCCAAAGGCTTCATGGGTAAACGAGCTGAATCGGCAGCAGCAAGCCAGAGTGAAACCTAAACAATCCCTTTCAACTTGGGATATTTTATTCGTACAACTACTCTGTTTTTCGATACCCATATACTGGATTTTGCAGCTCAGATTGTTATGGAAATGGACTGGTAGATGGCGAAGATTTGCTTGCATTCCTTTGTTCATTAGTCTGCCTTTACTTGTTTATACAGTTTTTGCATTATTTTTAGGCTCCAATCTGTGGCCTTTGTTGATGATTTTTATCACACCTTTTACTTTATTAATGCTCTTAATCATTATGGGTTTTAAAGGAATGAGCTCAAATAGATGATCCCGGCTCCTATTTTCTCATTCCAGAAATTGCTCTAAATTATCAGTTTCCGATCAGATAGGTTAATTTAGCGACCCTAACAGCTAGGAAAGCGGTACTGCCCATTTACCTTAACTTCTAGGTAAAACCCACCATTGTATAAAAGTACCTAGATTTTAAAATGAATCATCCTGGGGGCATCTTCTTTTGCATGTGCTTAAAACATAGTTTTCATTAAAATTTTTTCCAACAAAAGACACTGCTTTGAACTCACAGCATTAAGGAATATCACAAGGTCAGAAAAAATAAAGAACTGTAAAATGGTTTAATGAACGCAAGGTCTTGGATTTATTCAATGCGAAGAACAGGAGTATTTTTTACATTTAGCTCCATTCAAGAAACTGTTTTTAAGACACTTCGACGAGACGCGGTAGTCTTTAAACAAGGAGAGGACAGAAGGGGCTTTTAGCGGATGAAGTATAAGTTGTTTAGTTTTATTTGTCCTACCCTATATTCGTTGGCCGCTGTAGAAAAAACGTTGTAAGATTAGATAAGTTAATGAAACCCACATAGAAATTCCGCGGGCCAGAGGTCTGCGGAACTTCTTGTTCAATCCACATTCCTTTTATTTGATGTTATTAAACAGAACAGTGGCTCATATGACCCGTCGGTCTACGCCTCCATTTCTTCGGGCAAATCTGCATCCACTTTTGTTGAAAATTCGTTTTTTATTGCATATTTTTTCAAAAGATAAACCACGATTCCATCAATTTGATTTTCTTTTTCTTCAACCGTTTCTATGTTTTTATTATCCATAATGACTCCATTCTTTAGGTTACTTCGATGCATTAATAGAGATACAGCCAACTAAGCTATTATGAAACATTGTATTATACTGGTATATCAGTAAGTCTGTTTGATTTTCAATAAAAAACGATTTAAAAATCATTCTATCGTTTTTATTTTTTGGAATAAAGTATTATTGAGCTTCTTATCAACAATTGTTGCCATTTTAAGTTCTATCTACTTTTTTTAACATCCTTGATCGTACTGATGAAATTAAGGAAAACACGTATAGTGCAAATTAGAAAAAGAGGACCTAGGTATTAAATTATCAAAATTAAAGATGTTTACAAAGTTCCTCTTCCTAGAGATGCAATTTTTATGATTTAGTAGTTTATTTAAGTTCTTGCAATGGTTGTTTTCATATACATTCCGGCCTCAAAATGACCAGGGATATTACAGGAGAAAACCACTTCATGTTTTGAGTTGGATTGAAACTTCCAAGTCAATTTTTTGGTTTCCCCGGGATTAATTGTAATGGTATTGCCATCTTCATGAACCATTCCTGGCATAGACTGCATCATTTTCTGGTGTTCTTTTTGTTCTGCTTCATCACCTATAGAAAATTCATGAGCTACCTTACCTATATTTGTGACTTCAAATGTGATGATCTCACCCTCATGAAGTTCGGGTTTTTCTGAAAAAGTAAAGCGCATATCATCTGAGGCAGTTACCTTTATTATTTTGGTAGTGTTTGTTGCGGCTACAGGATTACCTATGGAGCTTGTTTCATGATGAGCATGAGCAAAGGAGGTATTTATATAAATTCCCGCGAGAAGACTCGTTAACGTAATGTTTCTTGCCAATGTTGCTCTCATATAAAGGTCCTATTTTAATCAATAAATGTCGAAATAAATCTATTGTGATAATTTAAAGTTGATAGTGTATCATTATTAATCAGCAACAGCATCCCATTACACAAAGAGAATGCTATTTGGGTAACGTAAAAACAAACCAAGCGCCTTTTCCATTATGAGTTTTTAAAGAAAGTTTCCCTTGATGGGCCTCCATGAGGTTTTTGCAAATATTAAGACCTAAGCCGTTCCCTTGATTTTTGGTGGTAAAGAAAGAGTTAAAAATTTTCTCCACATGTTCGGGAATGATACCTTTCCCATTATCACGGAAATGAACTTCAATATGTTTCTCTTCATTTTTTGTATGTATGGTGAGTTCAGGAGTATGGTTTTTGAGTTCTTGCATTGCTTCCATGCTGTTGCGGGTTAAATTTATAATGATTTGCATTATTTGAATTTTATCTATGTGAACTTGAGGGAGATTTTCATCTAATTGTAAATTGATTTTTAATTTTGAATTGCTTAATTCATAATCTAGAAAAATCATTGTGTCCTTAATTAATGAATTCAAATCCGCTAATTCGAGTAAATATACATCTTGATAAATAAAGCTTTTCAAACGTTTCATTACTTCACTAGCATGTTTGGCTTGTGTAATTATTTTATTCATTAAGGCTAATAAATTAGCGTTTAATTTATTCTCTTCGTCTAGTTTTTTAATTTTCAAGAGACACATTTGGCTATACAGAAAAATCGCCGTTAAAGGTTGATTTATTTCATGAGCTAATGCCGATGCCATTCCTTCCATGGTATTTAAGCGAATTGAATCAACTAATTTGGCCTGTTCTTTCATTTTTAATTTTTTTTGTAAAAAAATATCGGTCAAATCTTTAATAAGCAGAATAATTTCGGTTTTTTGAGAAAAGTGGTTATGGATTGGATTAAAATTTAATTCAATACAAAAATTAGTTTCAGGTGTTTCACCCGTATTTTCAATTAAAATACATGTTCCAATCCCTAATAAAGCTTGTTGACAAGCATGAATAAATTGCTGCTTATATTCTGAAAAGGTAGAAATAAGCGTAAAGAAATTCATTCCCCGCTCAATTTCAATTGCAAAAATTTTAGAAAAATATTTAGTAAAACATGGAGTAATTATTTTAAAATAAAATTCATTATCTAAAGTAGCAATTGCATCTGAAACATTTTTCAATAAATTATTAAGTGTCTCTATTGATTGGTTTAATTGAGTTTGTTGTGATTCTAATTGGCGTATATAAGTAATATCTCTCAGGAGCAGTAGGATTAATTTATCCTTGGTAAAGAAACATTCGATATTTATATATTTACGTTTTCCTCCTTTTTGTAATAATTCCAACTCACAAACTTGTTTAACATTGTTTCTAATGAGATCTTTAATGCACTTTTTTAAAGTATCTTCTTGAAGATGATTTACAAAATTTAAAAAATTCTTGTTAATTAATTGGTTACGGTCGTATTCGAGTAAAAGAGCACCTTGAAAATTTACAGCATGAATTAAAAAATTCTCATCGATCGTAAAAAATGCTGAAGAATTAAAATCATAAAATTCAATAATTTGATCTTTTAATTCTTCTATTTCAGAATGGAGAGAACTTATTTCTTGCTCTTTTTCATTTAACTTATTTCTTTTAAATAACAGACGGTCTTGTAAATTTTTAATTTCTTTTTGAATGTGGAATGATGACTCTTCGATAATCTTTGAATCCATTTTATAAGTTCCTTAAACAAATATAGGGTAATCCTTAATTCACCGAATGTATTACTTAATTTTTTTTTTCTTATAAATCCTTTAGTTTTGAATTTGAAAAACAATTTTGCTGCTTATTATATTGTTCTGAATTGTTTTTTCGGATTTAAAGTTTTTTTCCGTTCGTATCCACTCTATAACTAATATAGCGACTTATTTCTCTAAAAGAATGGAACAAGTCGCATATACGATCAAAGTAAATTAAACCTAAGTTTAAAATTCCAATTCATAAATGCTTGATACATTGATCGATCCATTCATCAAAATATTTTAATTTGAATTACAAGATTTTTTTAAGAGCATGAAATAAATCATTAAGTTCAAAAGGTTTGGGTAAAAAAATTTCATACGGCATTTTTTCCATTTTTTCCAAATTGGTTTTAGCGGAAGTTATAATTGTTGGGATATGTCTTATCCGCTGAGATATCTTTTTTTTCTCTCGGAATTCAAAGCCATCGAGAACAGGCATCATCAAATCTAAAAAAATTGCCATGGGCAAAGAACCATTATCCAGTAAATTTAATGCTTCTTGGCCATTTTGCACAGTCACCGTTTCATATCCCGCATATTCCAAAGCCCAAACCAAAGCCTCTCGGACTGCAGTATTATCTTCGACTAATAAAATAAATTGCTCTTTTTTTAGTTGCATAAATTTGATAATTGTAAGTTAAAAAATGCATTGCTGCTCAATCTTTCATACACTGATGTATCTCACAAAAATTATTTATACGTCAATTGATGCAAAGGTTGGGATCGATAATTTTTGCGTGTATCAGATTAATTTTTATAAGCTCTGCTAAAGATTTTACCCCCATTTTTCTCATCACATTTGCACGATGAACTTCTACTGTTGATATGGATATATCAAGTTCATAAGCAATTTGTTTGTTAAGCTTCCCTTCAACAACCAGCTCCATAACTTCTTTTTCACGTTTGGTTAAGCTTTGCATACGCTCATCAATATTAGATTGGGATGGGTTATTGCTTTTAATTTTTTTAAGACATTTTTGGGTGATTTCAAGTAAATGCTGATGATTGACTGGTTTTAGAATGAAGTCTTCTGCCCCTGCTTTCATAGCACGGATCGCCATAGAGATATCCCCATAACCTGTAATGATGATTACTGGTAGCTGAGCATGTGAAGAGTTCAAATGCTCTAGCAATTCTAAACCACTCATTATGGGCATTCGCACATCGATGATTAAACACCCAGGTTGATGGGTATAACTGGAAAGAAAATCTTTAGCATTTTTATAAGTTTGCACGGGAAGGTTGATAGATTCAAATAACCATTGAAATGATTTGCATATCTCAGGATCATCATCTACAACAAAAACTGTCGCATTAGTAGGCATATCCATTTACCCTAATTAACTATTATAAGTTGAAAAACAATACTATCAGCAAATAATTCCGCTGATAAACTGCTCCTTTCCAGATTAAGAAAAGAGCGACAATAAGCAAGGTCACTTTCAAAGTCTTCTTTTCGAATTAAAAAATAACTTTTTATTATGATTTTTGCTGTGTTTTGGTCCTTGATTGTTTGAATTTCTATTTTTGCCTCAGAAATTTTATTTTGTTCTATAGCATAAATACACTTTGTTAATAAACGAAATAAAATCTGTTTAACCTGAAATGGATTAATACGTAAGTTGGGAAAATTTTTTTCGAAATTCAAGATTAAATTTAATTTGTGATGTTCTATTTCATAGGAATAAAGTGAAATAATCTCTAGAATCATGCTCTGCAGATTGACAGGCTCTATTAATTGATCTTGAGCAGATAACTCTTTCATGAATTCAATTTTATTTTTTAATAACTCAGTATGTTCATTAATTTTTTGCAAAACTTCAATCATTTGCTTTGGATGTAAGTCGTTTTTTTGTAGTCTAAGTTCGCAACCGCCGAGATAGGCTTTAATTGCTGTTAGAGGTTGATTTAAATCATGAATTAGGTTTAAAAGCTTTTCCATTTGTGAATTTCTTGAATTGGGGGTTTTCATGTTTTACTCCCAACGAAAAGCAAAATTTTTAGTTTTTTGTTTCGACATGTATTAGGAGAAACCCATCTACCTAATCATTTCTTACACAAAGAAAATTCATATTAATCTATATGGTGGTTGTAGTTTATTCTGGTCAACCATTAGAACATACAGGGTTATCTTAGTTATGAAGTACCATAGATGCAAGCTTGGGATAAAAAAAGGTACGTTTTATTGCTTAGGACTGCATTTGACAAAGCTGGTGGATGTACCACAATTATAGATTATATGGAGGTGTATCATGAGCAAAGTAACCCAATTTAAGAAAGGAACTCCCAGCAAAAGTTCCAGTACCAGTAAAGGATCTTCAATTCAAATTAATCGTTCACAAAATCCATTTTTAAATCTTCAAAATGAAGTGGATCGATTATTTAGCGATTTTAATGAATTTTTTTCTCCATCCCGATTTAATTGGGGGAAATTTGAAAAATTGGATCTTGCCCCTTCAATGGACATTGTGGAAGACAAGGAGCATTTTTGTGTTCAATTAGAAATGCCTGGTATGGATGAAAAAGATATTAAGGTAGCTATTACTGACAACGTGCTTACTATTAGTGGCGAAAAATCCAGTTCGAAAAAAAATGAAGGTAAAAAATATCTTTCCAGAGAAATTAGCTTTGGTCGATATGAACGCTCTATCTCTTTACCTTCAACTGTTGATGTAGCTAAAGCGAAGGCAACTTTTAAAAAGGGAATGCTCTGGGTGGATTTACCTAAAAAAATGGAATCTAGAACAGGTTCCCACGATATAAAAATTGAACAAGCAAAATAGTTTTGTAATTACTATATAGTTAGGCTATTGGGCAACCCCTATTGCTGCGGTTGCTCAGGCTTTTATCCAAAAAATACGAACTAGAACATACAAAATTGTCATGCCGAGAATAGGAATAACAAGAAAGGCAAGAAAGTTGTAAAATCCTATTCTATTTTCAGCTGAGGCATTATAAAACTCTTTGAATTTCTTCCAAACAGACTTCACGCAAAGGCTCCAATTCTTAATTAAGATTATAGATTCTAGTATATACGATTCCTATAGGTCTTATTAGCGACTTGTTATTTCTTCTAGTTCGATAATCTTAAATTTAAAGAAATGAATATTCGATCCTAGCAACTCGTTGAAAAAAGTTTATCTCTCTATTGTTTATAGTTTAATATTCGAATTCAGAAACAAGCATTAGGATGTAAGATGTTACTTTTTAGCACCACGTTATTTAATCATCAATTGAAATTTACTCGATTATCCGAGTGTATGGAGCATTTGTCGTTGGCTGCAGCTTGGGCTGAGGGTGAATGGGGATATATTCGGAATAAAGGTGTTGAATACCGTAAGAATCTTCTTAATGGCTTGAAGGATTATGTGTATGTAGGAACATTGGGCGGTGAGCCTGTCGCGCTTTTTGCTATTTTTCCCAAAGAAATGGCTGCTGAGTTTAGCAATAAAAAATTTAAAGCGCCTGCTGTGAGTGAGTTAATGTATGTTTATGTGGACAAACCCTATCGCGGTCTAGGTTTAGGTAGGCAAATAATTGGGGAAGCGAAGCAAATAGCAAAAGCACAAGAGGCGGAATTCATCATGCTTGATACTTTAAAACCTTCATTAAATCGGTTTTATGGAAATGGTAAGGAACATTCCAAGACTCAAATTATTGCAGAAAATCAATTGTTTTCTCACCCTACCGATGTACTGGTAATTAAATTGTAGTAGCAAAATTTGTTCATTAATCATCCTACATGCTCCATTTCCTGATATACTAATCGCTTTAATTTGAACTATTTACATAGTGAGTATTAATTGATTACCCATCGCATGGAGCTTCGTTCCTATCATACTGAAAGTTGTAGTCATTCTCATGATTTTGCACAATGGATTCTTCCTCTTTCCGGTTCTATGGAGTTAGAAGCTGGTCATTACTCAGGGGTTGTAAAGGAGCATATTGGAGTATTCATCGCACCTAATGAAAGGCATTGTTTTGCTGGGAGTACGGAAAATCTTTTTTTAGTGATTGATGTGCCTACTGAAAATCATCTTTTCGAAGAGGGTAGATCGCATGCCTTTGATTTAACAGCCAATATTAAAAAACTCATCACCTTTACACATCACTACTTGGCAGAGCATGAAGGAGATATTTTTGCTGATTCTTTGATTAATCAATTAATTATTCATTTTGCCACTAAATCGTGTACACCTGAATTGGATCCCGTTGCGATTAAGGCAAAAAACTGGATTGATTTGAATTTTCCCCATGCAGTTAATGTAAGTAAAGTGGCACAATATTGCTATCTCAGCATCAGTCAACTGCAACGGCGATTCAAACTTGCTCTAGGTTGTAGTGTGGCAGAGTACTGGCGCTTTAAAAAATTGCATCATGCTCAGCAATTACTTGCTTCACAAGATCGCTCCATTGAAGCCATCGCTCTTGCAGTAGGTTATGAAAATTTGTCTGCGTTTAGTCGACGCTTCAGTAAAGTATTTGGTGAATCGCCTTCTCAATGGAGAACAAAAGCGTTATCAGCACATAAAATGCGTGAAATGGATAACTCATACTGAGTTCAAACTTGATAAGCTATGAATTCGTTCTCATTTTATTCAATGAAGTAATTTATTATGAACAAATCCAATGCTTCTTTTTTCAAGGGTATGTTTTTCCTTATTTTGGCGCAAATTATGGTGGGTATAAATATTGTTTTTTCCAAGTATGTCCTCTCTTCGATTCCCGTGGTATTTATATTAACACTCCGCTTTACTCTGGCTGCGCTCATTTTATTGCCTTTGCATTGGTTTACAGCCGCTAAAAACAAACCAGTTAGGTTTTATTTTTCTCAGTTGAAGTTAAGAGATTGGTATTTTATTGGGGCTCAGGCAATTTCCGCTGGAATATTGTTTAATTTCCTTATCTTATGGGGATTAAATTATACCGATGCTAATGTGGCAGGTATTATTACCAGTGCCTTGCCAGCCATCATCGCGATCATGTCTTGGCTTATTCTGGGTGAAAAAATTTCAGGGAAAAAAACTATTTGTGTAGGATTTGCCACACTGGGATTAATAATTATTGCTTACAATAAGCTGGCTGGAATTGAAGCGAACCATTCTTTTTTTGGAGATGCACTTGTTTTAATTTCTCTTTTGCCCGAAGCGACCTATTATATTTTAAGCAAAATACATGCTAATTCTCTGCCGGTGTTTCTGATTTCTTCTTTACTCAATGCTATGAATGCCCTTTTATTAATACTTTGTTTAAGTTTTAGTTCTTGGAGTGACTTAACGATCCATCCAATAGATTGGCTTATTCTAATCATTTTAGGTTTAAGCTCTGGCCTTTTTTATGTTTTTTGGAATTTTGGATGTCAGAAAGTAGATGGTGTAATGGCCTCATTATCTACCGCGGTGATGCCCTTGGCTACCGTACTTATTGCCTGGATGTTGCTTGGTGAACGTTTGACTACTGGACAATCTATAGGGATGGGAATGGTAATTCTGTCTATAGCCGTATATGCAAAGCGCTAATGTACATAATAGAGCTCTGCGGTGTTCATTAGACGGTGTTTCCGTAACCGACATGCCTTGCACCAAAATCTGCAGGTTACAGAAGAGTTTCAATGTTGATGCTTTAGGCAAGAAAGTTGATTTACTTTGCAACATCTCCTCAAGCCACGTTATGATTTACTATACCCATTTTAAGTTTAATTATTATGCCTCACTTGATTTTGGAATTAAGCAGTAATATTAAGACTCGGCCTTTAAATCAGTTATTTGATAAGTTACATCATTTGCTTGCAGAAAAACTTCCTACTCAATTATCAAATTGTAGGAGCAGATGTATGGTGCATCCGTTATTTTTTATTGGAGATCAACGAATTGAAAATGCATTTGTACATTTAACTCTGAAAATACTCCCTGGGAGAGAAGATGCTAAGAAAAAAAACCTAGCTAAAGAGATTTTTGATTCATTAAAGGATTTTTTCAGATCGGAAGAAAATCAATTAAATATCATGTTTTCAGTAGAAATATTAGACTTGGATAGCCATTATTTTAAAGGTTAAGGTATTTTTCTCCTGGACTAGGGTTTTACTAATTCAGGTCCTTCTCAAGTTATAAAAACAGGATTCTAATGATTGCGAAAAAAAAATGGGAACATTTTTCTCATGAATCAGATATCGGGGTAAGAGGATATGGTTCTACTTTATCTGCGGCGTTTGCTATGGGAGCTTTAGCTTTGACCAATGTGATTACAAACGCCCAATCGGTCCAACCCAATAAGACATTGCATATAACGTGTGAGGCACCAAGCCAGGAAATTTTATTTGTCGACTGGTTAAATGCCATCATTTATAACATGGCTGTTCATAACATGCTTTTTAGCCAGTTCGATGTCTCCATCAAGGATTTACAGTTAACTGCTATAATTGCAGGAGAATCAGTGGATATCAAGCGACATCAACCCGCAGTAGAAGTCAAGGGTGCTACGTTCACCGAATTAAAAGTGTTTCACGACAATAAGTCTTGGGTCGCACAATGTGTTGTTGATGTATAAGACTTAAATTTATTTCAATAGGCTCTCAATAGGCTCTTAGGAATTAAGGTAGGGAACCAATGGATCTAAATCTGTTAGAAAAAATAAGTGATGTTGAATGGCGAATTCCCAAACATGGGAAGATGCGCGTTCCTGGGATTATTTTTGCTTCAGAAGAGTTGATCCTTAATATGGATATGAAAGTCCATGAACAAGTCAGTAACGTAGCAACTTTGCCAGGCATTGTTCGTGGTTCCTATGCGATGCCTGATGCACATTGGGGGTATGGATTCCCAATTGGAGGTGTTGCTGCATTTGATCCGGATAATGACGGTGTGGTTTCTGCTGGGGGTGTGGGTTTTGATATTTCTTGTGGGGTACGACTTTTATCTACAGGTCTTAAACGGGAAGAATTTGATCCTTATAAGGAACAATTGGCAGATTCACTTTTTGCTCATATCCCGGCAGGCGTAGGAAGTAAAAGCCGGATTAATCTAACGATGAAGCAAATGGATGATATGCTGCGTGGTGGCGCTGTTTGGGCTGTCAAGCAAGGATATGGTGAACGTGAAGATTTGCAACGAATCGAAGATAATGGTCGAGTAGCAGGGGCGTTACCTGAACATGTTTCGGAACAAGCCAAAAAACGACAAAAAAATGAAATGGGTACTTTAGGTTCAGGCAACCATTATTTAGAAATTCAAGAAGTACGAACTGTATATTGTGAAAAAACCGCTGCTGCATTTGGTTTAGCTCAAGGAGACGTAGTAGTGAGTATTCATTGCGGTTCTCGCGGATTAGGTCATCAAATTGGAACCGATTTTCTGCGTTCCATGTTAATTCATGCACAGCAATATGGTATTCAACTTATTGATCGAGAATTAGCCTGCGCGCCTATTCGTTCCCCGATGGGTGAACGTTATTTAGGCGCAATGCGTTCAGCAATTAATTGTGCCCTAGCAAATCGAGAAATTATTACTCATTTTATGCGTGAGGTTTTTCAGAATGAGATACCAGGAACGCAAATCAAACTCATCTATGATGTATCACATAACACCTGTAAGGAGGAAACGCATGAGGTAGATGGTAAGACCATGCGTTTATTTGTCCATCGCAAAGGAGCCACTCGAGCTTTTGGTCCTGGAAATCCTCAATTAACCCAAGCTTTAAGCCATGTAGGCCAACCGGTAATTATTGGGGGCAGCATGGGTACCTCATCGTATGTTCTTGTGGGAACAGCAAGTGCCGAACTTAAATCTTTTGGCTCTGCTTGTCATGGTGCAGGACGTGCCATGAGTCGACATCAAGCCACCAAGCAATGGAGGGGTAGTGAAATCATTGATCGATTAGCACAACAAGGCATTTTAATCCGCAGTAGTTCCTATCGGGGCGTAGCAGAGGAGGCTCCAGAGGCCTACAAGAATGTGGATTTCGTTGTTGATTCGGCCCAAGAATCCGGACTAACCAAAAAGGTCGCCAAGCTTATACCTATTGTTTGTATTAAAGGATAGTCTAACCCTTCATAAGCGTTCACACCCCATCCACTGAAATTATAAAATTTGCTACAAAGTTTTTTGCGCCAGCAAAAGACCAAAGAGACCCTGAATTGGCTTGCCTGATTCATCAAGCTTATGTAGTTTCCCGATGGTTTCTCTATATTCTAAAATGGACCAGCCGCAGTCTTGATAATCATGATAAACTTCTTCGGGTTCGGCCAAGTAAGTAAAGAATGAGGGTAATTCAAATTGCTCTGACCCAATCGGGAAAACCAGAAAATGAAATCCCTGCATTACGGTGGCATCTCGTAATTCATGCAAAAGAGATGGAATGCGTTCCGCATTTAAAAATTGTAGGGATACGGTTGCAATGACTAAATCATAAGCTTCTTTTTCAAGATTTAATGGATGGTGGAGATCATGCAATACAGGATTAAGTGTGGCTATTTTTTCATCATGAGCGATCTGACGAATGTTTTCTATAGCCGCTTCATTATGATCCATTCCAGTTACCGCATGCCCCTTAAGTCCTAAGAAAAGAGGGTTTCTTCCTGAACCACAACCTACATCAAGAATCTTTAATTTGTTTTGGTGCTGGAAGTAGGTGGTATAAACATAATATAAATCAGAATGCACATTACCTAATTTGTATTTTTTATCAAAATAGCGATGGGGTTTACAATAAAAGTCTAAAGAGGCATTAAAAACCGGACTGATGGGTATTATCTTGTGCCAAGAAGCAGGGGGGATTATGATTTGTGCGTTTTTTTCATTTAGGCATTGGCGAGACAATTCGTTTCCATGTCCGTCTAAGAAAACAAAATCAATTTCCCCAGCGTGAACTTGTAGTTTACCCCAGGTTCCTTCTTTGGTACTGTGCTTGTCTAGGAAGAATTTGAGCTTCCCATCATGGGTTATATGGAGTTGTTTATAACAAATAAGATCATCATAAAAAGCAGCCATGCATTCCTCTCTAAAATATGTTGAGTACAGATCCTCTAGTGGAAATTATAGCTTTATTTGCCTAGTGTATTAAAAGAATTAATGAAGATTTTCAACGAAAGAGCAGGTTTGGTCATGAGCATGAGCACCTCTTTGATTTTACATCCTGTTGCGCCATTTAGATTGGATTATACAGTTTTTGCTTTACGCAGAAGAAGTAAAAACAATGTGGATCTCTGGGATGGGCAACATTACACAAGACTATTAGTTATGGACAACATGCCTGTCAAAGTGGTTGTCACACAAGAACTAAATGAGGCGCAACTATTACTCACTATTGAGAGCGAATACCCCGAGTTATTTGTAAACCGCATTGGTAATGAACTGGAGAAGCTTCTGGGGTTAAAATGCAATTTAAATCATTTTTATCAAATCACGCAACAAGATGCTCAATTACAACCTGTTGTTTGCCAATTTAAAGGTCTTAAACCCCCCCGATTTCCCTCCATTTTTGAAGCACTGGTTAATGCGATTTCCTGTCAACAAATATCTCTAGACGCTGGATTGCATATTCAAAATCGATTGACCGAGTTCTTAAGTATAAGACTACAGGAAAAAGAGCGAGTACTTTATGCATTTCCAAGACCGGATGCAGTGGCAAATTGCACCGTTTCTGAACTTAGAAAAATAGGCTATAGCACTCATAAAAGTGAAACTCTAATTCAAATCGCAGCGGCCATTGTGGACGATCAATCAAGTTTTAGTTCTTTGGAAAATAAATCAAATGATGAGGTCCTTAGCTTTTTATGTCGTTTTAAAGGAATAGGACGTTGGACGGCTGAATATGTTTTATTACGCGGTTTGGGACGAACCGATATTTTTCCTGGTGATGATGTGGGTGCACAAAATAATTTATATCAAATGTTACATCTTGATAAGAAGCCAGATTATAAAAAAATAGCGGAAATCACTGCGAAATGGTATCCCTATGCAGGGCTTGTTTATTTTCATTTATTATTAAAAAAACTGGATGAAAAAAGGGTACTAAAATAATCTTCGGTTTAAAAAATCAATCCTATGAAGACTTTGTTTTATGATAAATCTTGTATAAAATTATCAGGTTAGCGGGATAGGCTGTATACTGCTGCTTATTTCGGTTTCTGCGGTGTTCAACTTAGAGGAGCTTCGCTCTTTTAAAACAAAGATGCACTAGAGCAAAACTTTATGGTAGGAAATGAGCTCTATATTCACATAAGGAATGTGTCGAATGGATTATCTATCCTCAAATTCAATCGCTGAGCCCATAAACTCGGATAAAGTCTCAAACGTATTAAAATGGGTTCTTTTAATTACGGCCATTATTTGCTTTATCATATTAATTTGGGGAACCTATAAAACCTATCAACTTGCCCCTCCTTTACCGCAGCAATTTCAATCCCCTTCGGGACAGGTCGTCATGACTGCAGAGGATATAGTCGCGGGTAAAGCAGGTTTTCAACGTGCAGACCTTATGGATTATGGAAGTCTTTATGGAATGGGTTCTTATTTTGGCGAGGATTATACGGCAAAATATTTAGTAAGCCTGGGACGAATTACAGAGGATAAAATAGCACAACAACGTTTTGGCAAACCTTTTATGAATCTGGCTGAAGGGGAACAATACGTCGTTCGCCAAGCAATGCAACGCGATTTACAACAGACAGATTTGAGCAAACCAATCAGTATGTTGTCGCAGCCAGTAGCTGATGCGATAGTGCAATTGCGGAATCAAATTTCACAAACTCTACTTAATCATGATCCAGAAACAGGTTGGACCAAAGCGTACAGCTTGAATGAGCAAACTGCCCTACAGACGGCTGATTTTCTAATTTATTCTTCCCTTACTACAATTGCCCATAGACCAGGACAAAACAGTTCTTATACCAATAATTGGCCCTATGAACCTTCAATGGGTAACACACCCACACCCAATACTTTTTTCTGGACGTGGGTATCATTTTGTTTCGTATTTTTGGGGTTTGGCGCAGTACTTTATATTTATCATCGCTTTTTGAGTGGGCCTGATGACGCATTGAAAACACCTATATTTTGGGGATTTGAGCCCTTAACCCCGAGTCAGCGTAAGGTGGGGCAGTATTTCGTAATTGTGGCACTGGTTTTGCTGATTCAAATCGCTGTAGGTGTAATTATGGCGCACTATTATGCAGAACGTACGGGTTTTTATGGAATAAATATCAATGATTTTTTACCTTTTAATTTCTTGCGTGATGTACACATCCAGACACCGATTGTTTGGATCGCTCTTTCATGGGTGAGCGCGGCAGTTTTTATGGCACCGCTTATCAGTAAGAAAGAGGCGAAAAGACAAGGTCTGCTAGTCGACCTTCTCTTTTGGGTCACTCTTTTTATTGTGGGCGGTGCAATCATCGGTAATTACTTGGGAATTATGGGATATGTGAATGAATCTTGGTTTTGGATAGGTAATCAGGGATTATCCTATCTGCAGCTCGGTCGATTATGGCAAATTGGATTCTGTTTAGGGCTTTTCTTGTGGAGTTTTATCGTGTTCCGAGGTATGTGGCCTACGTGGAATGGCTTAAAAACTGCTACGGTTGAGTTTTGGACCGGTCGTATTCGTTTAGAGCATCTTTTTTGGGCAAGCACGATAAATGTGGCTGTATTGTATTGTTTTGGCATGATTCCTTTAACCGGAATTGAAAAATCGTTCACAATCACGGATTTCTGGCGCTGGTGGGTGGTTCACCTCTGGGTGGAGCAGTCTTTTGAATTTTTTGCAGCATGTGCTACGGCTTATCTTTTAATGGGAACAGGGCTGGTATCGCGTGCTTTAGCGGAACGAACAATGTATTTTGAAACCATTTTAATATTCTTAGGCGGTATTATTGGCACAGGTCATCACTGGTATTGGACTGGCACTCCGGATCTGTGGGTGCCATTAGGAACAATGTTTTCCTTTATTGAAGTATTACCTTTGGTTCTTCTTATCATTGATTCCATTGAACATCGTCAATTAATTAAACGAGAACGTGCGTTTACCTATAATCTGGCTTATGTCTATATCTTGGGGGCCTCTTTTTGGAATTTTGTGGGTGCAGGAGTATTTGGTGGCGGTACGCTGAATGCCCCACTTGTAAATTATTATGAGCATGGAACTTTTCTTACTTTAAACCATGCCCATACCGCATTATTCGGGGCATTTGGTTTGCTGGGTCTTGGTTTAATTTATTTTTGCTTACGTTATGCCGCTGGAGATCGCTACCCATGGAGTGATCGTTTAGGAATCTGGGCTTTTTGGTTATATAACCTGGGGCTTGTTTTATGGATTGTTTTGAATTTCTTTCCTATTGGGTGGGCGCAGTTGATGGATGTGTATGAGCATGGTTTTGCTCATTCACGAAGCCTTGAATTTTATAATACAACCTTATTATGGCAATGGTTACGCTTTCCTGGAGATGTTGTATTTGCTTTAGGCGCATTATTGATGGCCTATGATTTTATCAAAAAGCTGCGTCCATTTTTTCCACGTTGGGTTGGAGCGAAGACTTTAGAACAACAACCTGTTGAGGATATTTGAGAGCAATGTAAATTTAAGGGAGGGATTTATGCCTGAGCTTTTTACGATTGGTCATTCAACACATACTTTGCAGGAGTTTCTTGAAATAATTCAAGCACATCAAATAACTCATGTTGTTGATGTGCGAACAATACCTCGATCGCGCACTGTTCCATGGTTTAATAAAGGAGAATTTGAAAAATCGCTCGCCAAAGAAAAAATTGCGTACACACACATTGCTAAATTAGGTGGTTTGCGTAAGGTTGAAAAAAACTCTATTAATACTGGATGGCGAAATGCGAGTTTTCGTGGATTTGCTGATTATATGCAAACGAAGGATTTTCTTGAAGGAATTGATGCCTTAAATCATTTAATAAAAGACTATAAAGTTGCGATTATGTGTGCCGAAGCAGTCCCTTGGCGGTGTCATCGTTCGCTCATTGGGGATGCTGAAATAATTCGAGATTATACCGTTTGGGATATAATGAACAAAACAACCGCAAAACCCCATCAGTTGACTTCTTTTGCTGTGGTAGATAAAAAGAAGGATCCCGTGCAAATTTATTATCCTCAACAGTAAGTTAATCAAGACGAAGGTTACCACCCTCCCTGATGCGGTCTATGTTTCTTCATTTGGCTTTCATTTTCACCCCGATGATAATGTAACTTCCATACCGATTGATTGGCCTTTTTATCCCAAAACGGATGATAGTCAATGGCAAAACAGCGCTTTAATTTCCCATGTTCCAGTTCCTTATAAATATTAAATCCACCTCCGCCACTTTTCTCATAAAACAAAAAAGCAGCACGGTAATTGCCTTTGCGAAGTAAGGCATACAGTGCTATAGAGGTAGTTAGGATGCCAATGGTGCGGTTCATTATTTTTTGATTTTCAGGGGATATTTTTTCTTCAGTAGGAATTTTTTCGTTTTTATTCATCATTTTCTAGAGTGTCCTTAAATGCGCGTTATAGTGCCGGATTTTATACTATTTTCAAGTCGCTTACGCCAAATTTTAAAGTGCTTATAATCAATAAGTTAGTTTAATATTTCACAAGGCTCATGTTTTGGTATACTTTTGAGTTAACTCTCTTATTCAATTGTGCCGAAATGTACATTCACTCCAATCAATTAGTTTTTTCACCCTCCGATCTCACTCAATTTATGGAGAGTCCTTTTGTATCTTGGATAGAACATCTTGCCGTGGTACATCCTAATTTATTACCGCCGCCTGATGAGAGCGATAAATTAATTGATGTATTGCAACATTTAGGTCATCAGCATGAATTAGAGCTCTTGGCTTTTTTTGAAAAGCAAGGATTATCCGTTGCGAATCTGTTTCAACACCCGAATTCATATGAGGCAACATTAACAGCGATGAAGGATGGAATCGAGGTGATCTATCAGGCTCATTTGCAATTGCTTCCCTTTCAGGGTTATGCAGATTTTCTAATAAAAACTGCAGGAAAAAGTCGATTTGGTGAGTACAATTATGAGGTGTTGGATACCAAACTTGCCCGTTCGGTAAAACCTAGTTTTCTGTTGCAATTATGTTGCTATGCAGAAATGCTTGAAGCCATGCAAGGCTGTAGAACAGAATATCTCACTGTCGTTTTAGGGAATAAGGAACAGAAACGTTTCCGTACGGCAGATTTTTTTTATTATTACCAGAATTTGAAACATCAGTTTTTATTGGCGCAGCAAAATTTTAATCCTACTGCATGTCCTGATCCTGCTGCATCTAAAAGTTGGGGAAGATGGAGCACGTATGCTGAAGAATTATTAATCAATGCTGATCATTTAATTCAAGTTGCCACCATTACGGCAGCACAAATCAAAAAGTTGTATTCGGCGGGTATTAAGACGATGACTGCATTAGCTCATGCAGAGTGCTCCTGGGTCAAAGGAATTAAACCGGATCGTTTTGCACGTTTGCAAGCACAAGCTAAAATCCAAAAGAAAAGTATGGGTAAGGATATTCCTCTATATAAAATACTCCCTCATGTCCCCGGCCACAAACAAGGTTTGGCACTTTTACCTTTTGGATCATCACATGATGTATTTTTTGATATCGAAGGATTTCCTCTCGAAGATGGAGGATTGGAATACCTTTGGGGGGTTGCCTATTTTGATGATCAAGGTCAACGCCAGTACAAGGATTTCTGGGCTCATAATTCGGAACAAGAAAAAGAAAGTTTTCAAGCGTTTATAAAGTGGGTTTTTCAGCGCTGGAAAGAAGATCCGCAAATGCATATTTATCATTATGCCAACTATGAAGTTTCCGCATGTCGTCGTCTCATGGGACGATACGGCGTGTGCGAAGAGGAAGTGGATCAACTTTTACGCAATGAAGTATTTGTTGATTTATATAAAATCGTTAAAGCCTCTCTAATTATCGGTGAGCCGCGTTATTCAATTAAAAATGTAGAGCATTTATACCGAAGCAAACGTGATACGGAAGTGGGATCTGGAGGGGATTCAGTCGTTGTTTACGAACATTGGCGAGAAAATCCCGATGGAGAAAATTGGCAAACTTCAAAAATATTAAATGATATTCGTGATTATAATATTGATGATTGTTATTCCACTTTAGAGTTGGTTGATTGGTTGAGAGCCCGACAACAAGAACAAGGCATAAGTTATTTAGGAAAAACCGAACCTGTTGAACTTGAGGTCAAAAAAGAGTTGGGTGAGCGTATTCAATTACGCGATCGATTACTCGCAAACGCTGAACGCTTAAAGGCAGACGGCAACTTATCCTTAGCCAAAATCCATTTAATTTTAGCCTGGTCAATTGAATTCCATAGACGTGAAGCTAAACCCGTCTTTTGGCGAATGTTTGAACGCCTGGGATTAACTGGAGAAGAACTACTCGATGATATTGATTGTTTGGCCTATTGTCGACGAACCCCTAAACCTCCTTATAAGCCTACACCTAAGTCACGAACTTTAGCTTATGAGTATTTTTTTGATCCAGAACAGGAGTTTAAAGGGGGAGCCCAGCAATATTTTATTTTAGGTAAGGAAACAGAGGAGGGGAAAACCGTCACTGTCAATTATTATGAAAAAGACAGTGATTTGGAGCATGGGATTATTGTCTTGCAAATGAAAAATGAAGTGGATGACCCAATTACTTTGATCCCTAATGAATACGTAGATCCCCATTCGATTCCCGATGCAATTGCCAAACAGGCGGCTTTATTTGAGCAAGGCTTACTTGAACATACTGCGATATTGGATTTTCTGAACAGGTCTTATCCGCGAATTAAAAATCATCCTCAAGGACTTGCTATAGCACCAAGTCATCATCCTGAGGAGCGACTGGAGGAGCTAATTCGGGCCGTTTTAAATTTAAACAATAGTTATTTAACACTTCAAGGTCCTCCAGGAGCTGGAAAAACCTATACCGGAAAACATCTAATCGCCGAGCTTATTCAAAGAGGAAAAAAAGTAGGCATCTCCTCCAATAGCCATAAAGCAATCAATAATTTGTTAGTGAGTACTGCTGATTATTGCCGCAAAAACGGGATAGAAGGGCATTTTGCTTGTACCCGTAATACCGATGGGAACATCAAGGCTTCGGATATTGCAGTCCTGGAGAATAAAGAGGTGGTTCATTTCATTAAACCTGGGTGTGTTGTAGGTACTACAGCGTGGGGGTTTAGCAGAGAAGAGTTAGCTGGTGCTTTTGATTATCTTTTTATTGATGAGGCAGGACAAGTGAGTGTGGCTAATTTGATTGCGATGAGTCGTGCAACCCACAATATTGTATTAATGGGCGACCAAATGCAGTTAGGCCAACCCTCCCAGGGATGTCATCCTGAAGAAAGTGGTTTATCCATATTAGAGTACTTGTTACACACGACCCCAACAATTCCAGATTCTATGGGAGTTTTTCTGGGCACAACTTATAGAATGCATCCTGCAGTAAATCAATTTATCAGCCATGCGATTTATGAAAGCAAACTGGAAACTGCTCCTGGAAATGAGCACCAATTAATAGTAATTCCTCCGGGATATCAGGGCTTGTTAACTAAAGAGGCCGGTATTATTCCGGTACCCGTCATTCATGAAGGAAATACCCAAGCGAGTGATGAAGAAGTCCAACAAATTGTTTTATTAACCAAGGAACTATTAGGCAGAACCTTTCAGGATAAAAATGGCTCACAAAAAGAAATTAGTTGGGAGGATATCCTTTTTGTTGCTCCCTATAATCACCAGGTCAATAAATTGAAGAATGCACTTGGTGAACAGGCTAAAGTAGGAAGCGTTGATAAATTTCAAGGCCAAGAAGCGCCAATCGTTTTTTTAAGTATGTGTGCAAGTAATGCAAATGAATCGCCTCGAGGACTTGGTTTTCTTTTTGATAAAAACAGAATCAACGTTGCCATCTCGCGAGCTCAGTGTTTAGCAATTGTTGTCTATTCGCCTTTCTTGCTTGAAGCGACGCCAACGAATATTGAGCAAATTGCGATGATGAATGTATTTTGTCAATTGGTAAAAAATTAGGAAGCGTTTAGCCTCTATTCCTCAAGATCCAAGCATACTCCTGCACGGATCGAAAAATAGATGGATTTGGAATGAGTGAGCAGTAATGCATCGAGGTCCAATCCTGTTCCCTAATAAACGCGCCGTGGCTTTAATTTATGAGCAATGAGTGCAAGGATACTTACAATAGGTAATATGATTGGGAATATTATGAACTCTATCATTTTCATTAGATATTTTTTTACTCCACTTGCTAAGGCATAGCGCTCGCTAAATTTTTTAACGATAGGCCAATTACTGATTAAAAAGCCCGTTGGCTCTTTAAAACCGAGAAAAAAATATCCTGTAAAATACCCATAAATCTGCAGGATTTTTTTGGGATAAAAAATATAACACGCAGAAGAAGAGGGCTCGAGATATTCAGTATAATGCCAACAATTTCTTGGCATAAATAACATATCGCCTTTTTCAAGAGTAACCCTGTATCCTTCAGCATGTTGTGATCTGGGATATTGCTGATTAATTTCCTCTAAAGGTCGACTAAAATCGATCAAGCTATCGCTCACAAAAGGAAGTTTATAAATCGCTTCACTCTGATCTTGAGTAAAGAGTAAAAATCTCTTTCTCCCACTGAAACATACATGAAGATTGCTGCAATGCTCTCGGTCATAATGCATATAGGTATGAGTATTTTGGCCACCAAAAAAATAGATTACTTTTAAGGTCTTATTAAAGTATCTTGGTCTTAAGGGGATATGTTGCCAAAGGGGTATATGCTTTTCAATCTCGGCCGATTGTTTTTCAGTAAGAATTTGCCCAAAGATTCGATAGGGCATATTTTGTTTGATTTTAGCTATTATTGTTCCAAAATCAGCAGGTTGATGCGCCACACGACGGTTATTTTCAAAAGTAGCATAGGTTGTATCGGCATGAATGTGTTTTTCAAAATAATCTAAATTAAAGTTACCCTTAAAGTTTTTTATTTTTATGAGCAGAGGTTCCCTGGATTTATATAGAATATTCTTGATTTTCTCTTCTTCGCCATAAACATATTCGATGGTCTTAACATTCATGATTTTCATTGATTAACCTTTTGAATCAAGTAATAAAAATAATATTTTTTTCCATAAATAAGCGTTTTTTTTCGTTCTTTTTTTGCAATGTGACGGAGACTTGTTTTTTTAAACAAAAAGAACCACCAAGGAAGAAATGCTAATCCCATGGAACTAACGAAATCTTGAAGTTCTTCATCCTCACTGATCATCGAATTAATATAGGCTAATATTTTTTGTTCATTTACAATCAAGCGATGATAAATAGCCGATTGAACCATCCGCGTTATGTCTACCTTTTGAATTACTCTTAAGGTGGTACTTGTCTCAAGATATTCGTCTAATTTCATTGCTTGTAATTTACCTTTAATATTAAGGTCAGAATAACAAAAAAAACCATTAGGCGACAAAATACGCTCTACTTCTGAAAAAAATAGCTCAATTTGTGGGTAAAGATGTGAGCTTTCAAGATTGGTTATAATATCAAAACTGTTATTTTCAAAAGGCAAATGTTCCGCATCGGATTGAATATAATTAATTGTGTTTTCTTTGTAGAAATTTTGATATGCGTGGTTAACTAATTCTTTCGTTAAATCAACACCTAAAGCATATTTTGTTTTTAGTAATAGAGAACTAACTTTTAAACCAATTCCATTGCCACACCCAATTTCAAGCAGTTTTTTATCAAAAAATTGCATCCTGATTAACGGTCTTATCAGATGATAGAGAAGTAAAGGAGAATAAATATCCTGGATAGTACATATTTTTGAAAAATCAAAGTTTAAGGAAGCGTATTCATTATATATTTTTTTATTCCATAACCCCCAATTCAAAAAGGACTTATCAAAAATAATATGTGCAAAACTTTTATAGCTTTCTTGAATCTGATTTTTAATTAATTTTACTTCTGAGGGATGAGGATTCCCTAGTTTTAATAATGAACGAATTTGCTTTAAAGCCTGGCCATACGTTTTAATGTTATTTTCCGTGATTAAATGTTTCATTAAATAAATAACCTACCATGGAGTGTTGTATTTATCAAATACAACTCCCCGTCAATACTGCGACAAAGAAGATTTTAGCTCTGTTTTTTTGTTCTATTGAATCTTTTGTGCTATTAAATAAGTATGAGTGTCATGATGCTCATTTTCAAGCCACTTTGTGAATAAATTTTGAGCCATGACGTTATGGTTTGCAGATGAAATAAAGGTAGTGGGGATATGTTGTATAAACATATAAAGGAAACTGATATTCAGTAATAAACAAAATCAAGGTGTGTTTATCCTACCACGCAAAAATTCAGTGTCTTGTTATAAGTCCTTATTATTGCTATTTTTTATTTTTATTTTATGTGCTGCCTCTGGTGGTCACCGCCATTAAACTTAATGGCATTGTCTCTGGTGGTATGGGAGTATTTTAAAGTGGTGAAAAAAAACCAGGAACTTGATCTAAAAGACATTCTTAATGAACCTCTTGCCATCATAGGAATGAATTGCCAATTTCCTGGTATTGATTCAGATATAGAAGATGTTGAGACGTTTTATGAGATGTTGCTCAAGGGGCTTTCGCCTATTAAAGAAATGCCAAAAAACCGTTGGGATGTTGATGAATATTATGATCCAGATCGGGAGAAAGCCGATAAAATAATTGGTCGTAAAGGAGGCTTTCTTAATAATCCTCAATTATTTGATGCATCTTTTTTTAAAATATCTGCAGTAGAAGCCAAACAAATGGATCCGCAACATCGTCTTTTTTTAGAGGTGGCAATTCGTGCTTTAAATCATGCCAATATCCCACTAGACTCATTGAATAATTCAAATGCCGGGGTATTTTACGGCGCTTCAACCCAGGATTACAGCCAGCTCAATTATAAAGACAATATCGAATTTAATGCCTATACCCAAATTGGTGCGGCCAGCAGCGCTGCTCCAGGACGATTGTCACATTTTCTCAATTTAAAAGGTCCCAGTATGGCTGTAGATACAGCCTGTTCCTCTTCATTGGCAGCGCTATATGTTGCAGCATCCTCATTGAGAATGAAGCAATGTTCTATGGCTATTGTGGGTGGAGTTCATCTTAGTCTTTGCCCTGAAAGTTTTATCAGTGTAACTAAAGCAAATATGTTATCTGCACAGGATCAATGCAGCAGCTTTGATATCCATGCTGATGGTTATGTGCGAAGCGAAGGGTGTGGGGTAATAATTTTAAAACGCTTAACTGATGCGATTAAAGATCAAGACACCATTCATGCAGTACTCAAAAGTATTGCCATGAATCAGGATGGTGATGATGGGACGATTTTGGTTGCTCCAAATATTAAGTCACAAATTGCCATGCATCATGAAGTGTTGGCGCTGGCTCATTTAACTCCAAGTGACATTGATTATATTGAAGCTCATGGAACAGGTACGGTTGTTGGTGATTCAGTTGAGTTTAATGCAATCCAACAGATCCACAAAGGGTATCATACTCAAGATAAACCTCTAATTATTGGCGCAGTGAAAAGTAATATAGGCCACAGTATTGCCTCATCTGGGGTCGCCTCACTGATTAAAGCAATTGGTGCATTGAAGCATGAAACAATTCCTGCCAATTTACATTATACTCAACCAAATAAAACTATAGATCCAGAAAGCATACCCGCAATTTTACCCGTACAAGCACTTCCTTTTAAGAAACAAAAAAATAAAAAAAGACATGTGCAAATATCTAATTTTGGCTTCAGTGGCACTAATGTAAGTGCCATCATTGAAGAAGCAGACAATGATATCTTAACACCAGAATCATTAGATGATGGACAAGCAACATGTTTTGTTGTTTCAGCAAATAGTGAGTATTCATTAAGGAAGATGTTAGTACGTTTTGCACAATATCTTCGAGGAACGTCGACAAGTTTACATGATATTTGTTGTACCCTTATAAACTGTCGTGATCATTATAAATATCGTTGCGCCATTGTGACTCAGGATAAAGAAACATTGATTCACACGATCGAATCTGAATCTTATGAGATTCAAAAGGTCACTATAAAAAAAGAAATCCAAAAATTATCTCCTGACGCCAAGCTGATACACGAGGCCTATTTTGCGGGATTTAATATAAAAATTGATCCTGAAGATGTGCAATTTAATAAAGCAGATTTACCACTTTATTTTTTTGATAGAAAACCCTATTGGCATGAAACGAGGGAGAAAAATGGGCTAATTACTCTATCTTTGCAACCCAAAGAAGAACAAATAGAATCCATCAAAGAGAAACTGGCTGCTTACATACAATTCCTTTTAAAAATAGAACCCATTGGAGAACATCAGGATTTCGGCTCTTTAGGATTCAACCAGGAGTCATTAACCGCACTGGAGCAGGGTGTTTATGAACTCTTCTCTTATAAGATGTCCATTCCTGCTTTTCTTAGTTTGGACAAGTTGGCCAGACATATACATCAAGTCCAGATGCCAGAACCTGTGTACCGACAACCCACGGTCAATATACTGAGCAATGAACCTATTGCGATCATTGGCATGAGTTGTCGTTTCCCTAAAGCAGAAACCATAGAGGCGTTTTTGTCCTTATTAGAGCGAGGCGAAACCGGTATGGCGGATATTCCTTTGGAGCGATGGGATAATGAGAAATTTTATGATCCGGACGTTAATGCTTTAGGCCGTCTGTATATCAAACAACTTGGCTTAATTGAAAATATAAAAAATTTTGATGCAGATTTTTTTAATATCAGCCCTCGTGAAGCCAAACTCATGTCCCCACAATTACGCGTATTTCTGGAGACGAGCTATCATGCATTGGAAGATGCAAACTTATCTCTTTCTACAATTAAAGACAGTAAAACTGGAGTTTTTGTTGGTTGTGGTACGAATGAATATCCACGTTTATTAGCAGGCCTTGGTGTTGGTTTAGAAGATCTAAACATTTATTTTGCCACAGGAAATGTTTTAAATGCGATACCGGGTCGAGTCGCTTATGCGTTTGATTTCCACGGACCAATACAGGCCATTGATACAGCTTGCTCCTCTTCGATGACCGCCATTCATGATGCATGCTTAAGTTTGCAAAATGGCGATTGTGATATGGCTCTTGCAGGGGGAGTAAATATCCTACTTGCTCCCGATTCAAATATCACGCTCTCAAAAGCCAGGATGTTATCCCCCGAGAGCCGCTGCAAGACATTTAGTGAGGATGCGGATGGTTATGCACGTAGTGAAGGGTGTGGTGTCATCGTTTTAAAACGATTAAGCACGGCGTTAAAAGACAAGGATAACATTCTTGCGGTAATTAAAGGAACTTCCATTAATAGCGATGGTAAGAGTGGCGGATTTACTGTTCCTAATGGTATTGCTCAAGAAGAGGTGATTCGCAGTGCTCTCGCTAAATCACATTTATCACCCAAAGATATTGATTACGTAGAAGCCCATGGTACCGGTACACCATTGGCTGATCCCATTGAAGTGAATGCACTAAGCAAAATTTTTAGTGAATACCATAGTGAGGAAAAACCGCTTTACATCAGCTCGGTAAAAACCAATATAGGCCATTCTGAAAGTGCATCTGGAGTGGCCGGTGTAATTAAGGCTGTTTTAAGTTTACATGCTCGTAAAATATTTAAACACCTTAATTTCAAGAGATTAAATCCTGAAATTGAGTTAAAAAATACAGTTATTCCATTAAAGACTCTGGATTGGGTCAAGGAAGAAGGATTACGATGTGCTGGGGTGAGTTCCTTTGGATTTAGCGGAGCGAATGCACACATCGTACTCCAAGAAGCCCCTGTACGAACCATAGAGAAACGTACACTCCCTCAAGAGTCCTTATTACTTATTTCCGCCAAAAGTAAAAAAGCGCTAGAGTTACTTTTAGCAAGTTATCAAAATTATCTAGAAAATACGCAAGAGGAATTTGCGGATATATGCTATACCGCTGCAACGTGTCGTAGCCATTTCTTATTTCGGGTTGCTATTAAAGCACGTACGGCGAAAGAAGCCGCTGCCGTGATTGAGAACAATGGGTACACCATCACTCAAATCAAAAAGGAAAAAAGGAATCCCGCCTCTTTGCTACAAAGCAAGTCATTGACGGAATTACAGGCAGATTTTCAAGCAGGGTTGATTATAAATTGGGTTGAGTTTTATCAGTCACTCAACACTCAGTTTCTAAAAGTTAAACTTCCTTTATACGAATTTGCTCGCGAAGAACATTGGTTTGAAACAAAAGACAAACTAAAAGATGCCCCTTTACCTCAAGATTGGTGTTTTCAATTGCAATGGCTGCCTCAACTCTGTACTCGCACTAATCGTAAAATGCAAGGAAATAATTGGCTTTTAATTGGCGCACAACAACTTGCTCCCCGCCTTATTGCCCAGGGATTAGATATTCACCTTGAAGAAGAGAGTCCACCCTTAAAGCAATTGGATGGGATTATTTTTGCGGTAGGTTTGGATGCTCCTAAAACTGAAGATATTGGGTCCAGTATCCATTTTCAAAAAAACACCCTTAAAAAGTTACTGGAACTTGTTAAAGAGCTGGATCATAAAGCTATAAAATTGCAACTTATTGTGCTTACATCCAATGCAATAGCAGAACTGGCAGCAGGGGCGCTGAATCTGAATGATAGCCCACTTATTGGGTTTTGCCGCACATTAGTATTAGAGCTGCCGCAATTGAATACTATTTTGATTGATACCGAAAAAACAGAAGACGAAAATTATGCGGGACAAATTGTCGATGAAATTAGGCATAATTTTGAGGAATGTTATGAACACATCGTTGCATATCGAGAAAGCAAACGTTTTATTGCGCGATTGCAAAAAACCAAACTCGTGGATAAGCGAAGATCGCTTTATGGAGAAGGCCGTTATTTAATTACGGGTGGTTGTGGTGGTTTAGGCCTAATCACGGCGCAAGCTTTGCTTTCAGCTGGTGCAAGGGAAGTAATTCTTGGTTCGCGAAATGTGGAGAAACCCGCAGTAAAAGAAGCAATTAAGAAAATTCAATACAGTTATACCGGGCGAATTATTCGTCCTGTAAATTTGGATGTTACTGACAAAGAAAAAGTACATGAGTTACTTCTTGAATTGAATGCAGACGGATTGTTAAAAGGCATTATTCACGCAGCAGGTGTAGCAATTAAAGCCCCATTATTGGAGCATAACAATGAGGATGTCGATTATTTATTTTCTGCCAAGGTGCAAGGCAGTTGGTATTTGCATGAATTAACTAAAAACCTCGACCTGGACTTTTTTGTTATCTATTCTTCGATTTCCTCCGTATTTGGCAGTAATAAAGAGTCAGTTTACAGTGGCACTAATAGTTTCGTAGACGCTTTGATTGCGGAGCGCCGACGTTTGGGATTGGTTGGAACTGCAATTGAATGGGGGCCTTGGGGCGAAGTGGGGATGGCTAAAAAGCGATCTCAAGACCAAGGATTAAAACAGTCTTTGATCAGTAATGAACAAGGTCATACGTTCATTAAAATTCTTATTAATGATCAGTTAAGTCATGCAGTTATTATTTCTCCTGATTATCTCAAATTTATGCTTGATTTTGTTCCGAAACCCGTACCGGGTTTCCATAAATATTTAGCGGATAATCTGCACGTTTCAGAACAATTTGCAAATAAGAATTTATCCTCATGGCTTAATGACTATTTGGAAATTAATCCAGAGAAACGCCTCCAATTTTGTAGGGATTTGGTGTGTTTTATTTGTAAAGAAATTCTTGAGCTTACCCAGGTGGATGAGCTGGATGAAGATGAGGGATTCTTTGAGCTTGGTTTTGATTCATTGATGATTACCGAGTTGGCAACCAAGCTCAAAGAAAAACTAGCACCAACCCTTAAAGTGACTGCGACAATAGGTTTTGATTATCCTTCAATTAATAAATTGACTCAGCATATAGAGTCTGAATTGGGGAAACATTTAGTTATCCAACAAGGTCCCAAACCTGTAGTAGAACAAACCAATGATGCAATTGCAATTATTGGTATGAGTTGCAATTTTCCCAATGCCAGCGATATTGAGGCCTTTGAGATACTACTCGAAGAGGGTAAAAGTGGAATGAAAGATATACCCATTGAGCGCTGGGATAATCGAAAATATTATGATCCCGATATGGATGCGCCAGGGAAATCTTATGTTAATAAACTAGGGTTAATCGAAAAGATTAAATGCTTTGATGCAAACTTCTTTGGGATTAGTCCTCGTGAGGCAAAATTAATGGAGCCTCAACAACGAATCTTTTTAGAATGTTCGTATAAGGCTATTGAAAATGCAAATTATTTACCTGACTCATTACGGGGCAGTTTAACGGGAGTTTTTGCAGGTGTAGGTCCCAATGAATACTACGCACAGCTAGAAAAATCGGGTTTCTCTAACGAAGAACTAAGTGTTTACTCGATAACGGGGAATGTGTCTAATCTGATTCCAGGACGGGTAGCGTATACTTTTGATTTGAAAGGCCCATCAATCAGTGTGGACACAGCCTGTTCCTCATCTTTAGTAGCGATTCATTATGCATGTCAAAGTTTAAAAAACAGAGAAATTGATTATGCGCTTGCGGGTGGGGTCAATGTGCTTTTAATGCCGGAAGCAAATATTACTTTATGCAAAGCTAAAGCGTTAGCTCCTGATGGTCACTGTAAAACTTTTGATGAGCATGCAGATGGATATGCAAGAGGGGAGGGCTGCGGCGTACTGCTATTAAAAAGACTATCCGATGCCTTACGCGACAAGGATACCATTTTAGCCGTTATTAAAGCTTCGGCAGTAAATAATGATGGACGTTCTGCAGGATTGACTGTTCCTAATGGCAAAAGCCAGGAAGAAGTAATGCTAAAAGCTTTAAGTCAAACGGATTTATCCAGTGGTGATATCAGTTATATAGAAGCACATGGAACCGGTACACCCTTAGGCGATCCTATTGAAGTACATGCAATTAATCAGGTTTATGGAAAAGGACACACTCAGAATAATCCTTTATATCTTGGTGCAGTAAAAACTAATATTGGACATCTTGAAAGTGCAGCTGGCGTGGCAAGTGTTATTAAAACAGTGATCAGTCTGCAAAGGAAGAAAATTTATAAATTGCTCCATTTTAAAAAATTAAATCCACACATTCACCTAGGGGATACTCGGCTTCCCTTACAAAACCTAGATTGGGAAACGGATTCAAAATTGAGAAGTGCAGGGGTCAGTGCATTTGGTTTTAGTGGAACGAACGCTCACCTTATTTTACAAGAATTTCCAAACCCTGCGGCCCAGGAACCCGTTAAATCCACTAATGCCCAATTATTAGTCCTGTCTGCGAGCTCACAAACCGCTTTAGAACATTTAGTGCAAAGTTATCAGCAGTATTTAGCAAAAACATCAGAAGCGTTTAGTGATATTTGTTTTACAGCAGCTACCTGCCGCGAACATTATAATTATCGGTTGGCTTTAATTGCCCATACGGCTCAAGAGGCAGGTAGAATCTTGGAGTCAGGTCAGTTTGCTCAATCTAACGGCAAAGGTATCACTCTTGATGTTCAAGATGCTCCTCTCCACTCTATTGTGACAAGTTACATGCAAGGGAAATCGATCGACTGGAATCAATACTATAAAAACAGTAGCCAGGTATTTAACAAAGTTAATTTACCTCATTATGTATTTGATGCGACTGAATTTTGGGTTGAGAAAAAAAGCTCCATAAAGTCACCTACTGATGTAGTGCATCCTCTTTTAGGACAAATGTTGTCGCTGCCTGGCAATGAGTTTTTATTTAGTAACAAGCTGGACTTAGAACATTTAACGTACATTAAGCAGAATTTTATTTTTGACAAAGTTATATTCCCAGCTAGCGCTTTTATTGAGTCGGGTTTGGCAGCCGCTAAATTTGTATTGAAATCCAATACGTTTTCAATTGAAAAATTTCATATTGAGCGTCCATTATATCCAAAGCAGGCCCAAGAGTTTCAGTTGCAAGTCAAACCACAGAGTGTCGAACAATACAAAATCAATATTTTTGCGAAACAAGATGATAATTGGCAATTGTTTTCTGAAATGGAAATCAATTCACGATCGCCGTTGCTTCCTGTGTCAGTCGATATAAATGAATTAAAATCATCTTTTGAGCGCAGCTTGGATGGATCGCAAATATATGAGCATTTTAAAAATCATGCTCTCTTTTATCCAGAGGAACTACAGGTTTTGCAAGAGAGTTATCTTGGAAATGACAGCATTCTTTCCAAAGTAGTACTTACTAAACTCAGCCAAGGGATCAACTATTATTATCCGCCTATTTTGCTTGATGGTGTAATGCAAAGTATTTTATTACTTAAAAAAAATCAGTTTAAGCATTCCACGTATGTACCATATACGTTTGCACGAATGACTACAATTCATGAAGCTCCTCGAAGTGTATGGAGCTGTTTAACCCAGAAAACTTCCGAGCATGATAATGAATTGTGTTTTGATGTCAAATTTTATGATAATGCAGGTTTACTCATTGGTGAAATTGAACAGTTTAAATTAAGAAGGGTAACGCAAAGCCATTTTATTCCTTATGAATCTTATCTTCAAAATTTGTATCAAACTCGATGGAGTCCATTTAAGTACAATGAACTGACACCAATGCAGCTTCCCCAGTTATTTGTGATATCCAAAGAACCGGATCGGGCAAACAAACTATTCGGTGATTTGGATTATCAATTCATATCTAGTCTGGATGAATTGGGACCTATTGAGAATAAAAATATAGTATTCTTATACAATCAAAGCCATTTCAATGACTTATTTCATTGCTGTCAAAAAATGTTTAAGTCACGACCTCAAAGCTTCACATTAGTCACAGAAAATGCATATGCGGTTCATGAAACAGATACGGTAAATCCCTACCATACTATGGCATGTGCTTTTTGGAAAACTTTTAGTAATGAACTTGAGCTTGGTAAAAATTATGCAATTGATTTGGATAGCAAAAGTACGTTGCCAGAGCTATTAAAATATCTATTGACCAACAACAGCGTTGAAAATCAGTTTGCGATCCGAGATACATTTTATATTCCTCGATTAAAGAAAGCACAGGTTTCTGCAAATCTCATACATCAAGAGCTATTTAAAAGTGATGCAACCTATCTGATCACAGGTGGTACTGGAGCCTTGGCAAAAACATTAATTGAGTACCTTATTCATAGGGGCGTGCAACACATTGTCATTACCAGTAGATCTGAAAGTTCAGAAGATACTAAAAGGATCATCGAGCAAGCGCGCAAAAAGCAAGTATTCATCAAACACTATCAGGCAGATGCCAGTAATTATCAGAAAATGGAACAGATCATTAACGATATCGAACAGAATTCCAAACCACTACAAGGCATATTTCATCTCGCAGGTATTGTGCAAGATGGTTTGTTAGTTAATTTAAATGATGATGAGATGCAAAATGTATTAAGTGCAAAAATGGATAGTGCTCTAATTTTGCATCAATTAACCAAAGACATTCCTCTAGATCTATTTGTTTTGTTCTCATCCTTCGCTTCTATCTTAGGTACCAGAGGACAAGCAAATTATGTGGCAGCTAATGGATTTCTCGATGGATTGGCATATTTACGACAGCAACAAGGATTACCAGGACTTTCCATTAATTGGGGACCTTTCCATTCAATGGGGATGACTGCAAATCTAAGCCAGGCTATTCAACAACGTGGGTTTAGTTTGTTAGATAAAGATAGTATTGATGTTCTTGATGTTTTATTAACCCTTCAATTGCCGCAAATTGGTGTATGTCCTATCAATTGGGACATTTATTTTAAATATTCTCCGAAAAATGCATGGTTGGTTGAGCTTATGAAGCACTCTCAGCCCGCCGATCAGCATTTATTAAACTCTCTTCGTCAGCATACCAAAGAAGAATCAATTGCCATCCTGAGTCAGATCTTACGAGAAATTACAGTGGATGTTTTAGGGTTAGACGATCTAGAACAAATTGAAGTGGATGATGGTTTGTTTTCATTAGGGTTAGACTCACTAATGGCCATAGAAATTCGCAATCGTATTCATGACAAATTACAAACTCCTACCCTTAACTTATCAATAGAATACTTTATTAATGAGCCCAGTATTAGCAAGATTGCTAAAAATATTGCGAATGAATTACAGAATTTGTTTCAATTTGAAAATAAAGCAATGCCTAATGCCGCTATAACTCTCGTGGGTGAAGAGGTTCCTTTATGTGATTTTCAATACATTTTTTGGGTGCTTAATAGGCAAGGCTATTCTTATAACGTTGGAACGCAATTACAGATTCAAGGCAAGTTGAATAAGGATTATATCGCTCATGCATTTGATGCCGTAGTAAAAAACAACAGTGCTTTTTGGCTGAGCTTTGATTCCGAAGTGCCCACCCAAGTGTTAAAGAAAAAAGGACAGTTTGAATTAATTTATAAAGACATCTCCCTAGACAATGAAGAGATCGTACTCAATCAAGAATTTCAAAATAATATGTTGCGCGAGATTCCGCTAACAGATCAACCACTAATAAGAGTTTTTCTTTATAAAATAAATAGCGATCTGCATGAATTGCACATGATAATCCCTCACATCATAGTGGATGGTCCTTCCTGTGATCTTGTCTTGAGTCAATTTAAAAAATACTATGAAATGCTGGCACAAGGGAAGCCGTTAAGTGTAGAGCCCGAAAAAGATTTGTTTCTTAATTTTGTCAAAAAAAATAATCATCTTTATGAGACGAATTTAAAACATAAAATTAATTTTTGGCAAAATTATAATAAAGGATTCAAAATGTTGTATCTTGGACATAAACACTTTATGGCTATAGATAGTCAGAAAAAGTATTTATTCCATTATCCTATTGAGTCCAATAAGGCCGAGCAATTTCTAGAATGGCATAAAACTAATAATATGAATGTGAGCACCGGACTAATCGCTGCATGTCATCTTGTCTTTTATAAGCTCAGCAGACAGAAGAAAATACCTTTTATTCAAATTCATAGTGGAAGGGAAGGCAGTCAATACAATGCAGTTGTGGGTTTGTTCTCAGAATATAAACGTTTAAATATTGCAGTAGATGATCAATACACCTTCATCGATTTTGTTAGGTCAATTGATGAACAACAATTAAAAACTGCTTCTTTTCAAAAATGCTCGCATGTAATTAAAAACAGTGAGTTTAAAGATTCGGGATTAACAATGAGCCATTATTTATTTTATAGATGGAATAAGCTCTGGTTAACGAAACAATTTAAGAGAAGTAAGCTTTATTCGGGGATTGTTGATTTTTACCTTAAATATTTGAGTTGGGCTGAAGCAATTCGTTTTAATGCCTTATTTAAACGCAAAATTAATAAATTATTTAATTTAAAAATCCCTTTGAAAAAACCAGAACGATTGAGAATTTTGGTGAATATTACCCCTTCTTTTTTCAGTAAAGCGGTTTCAGAATCGAGTAATACGAATCTTAAATTTCAATATGCAAATCATTTTGGTAGTGAAGATCGTCCTGTAAGCAATCGAACTTTATGGATTTTATTTTCTAGGAATCAGGAAGGTGAATATTTAATTTCGATTAATGGTCCCGTAACAACCCATTGCAAAGAGTTAATTGCTAATGAATTTAATAAGCTGATTGCGAAGGTAGTAGCAAAAGAGGCATATATCGTCGAAGATTTAATTCGATGATATAAAATTATCTTCGTTATGAGTAATTAATTTGCCATCATGTTTGTTAACTTTTGAAAGGCGCTTGGGCAATCATATTCTAATTTATTAAATTTTGGTCTTTGTCATTTCCCTGGGGTTCGATTTCCGTTCCATTGCGATCAGTTTTAGATGGACCAAAAAAAACACTGAAAAAATGAAAAAAGCCTCTTTTGGATTCAAGAACATTATCTAATGATTTGTCCACAAAATCGCTTATTAAATTAATTTGCTCATCTCTTTTATCCGGCTTGGGAATCTTCTTTAAAGTAAGTATCCTTTCTACTAATGTTTCGATATATTGCTCATCTAAGTATTTTTCATAAAACGATTTATCCTGAAGCATTTCCTTTAATGTTATAATTTGTGATTCGGCTATATTGGTAACAGCAGACTTTTGCATTTTGCAATTTGGAGCGGACAGCGAAAAAAGGCATTCGATACCAAATTTAGGGTTAAAATTACGGGATTCTTTATTGGCTAAAAATGAGAGGATAAAAACAGAAGATTTAGCTGGTTTAAACGGGTTGGCACCATGAGCGAGTAGCTCTCGCGCAATTTCAGGACTCTCAAGAACCCTGCGAGTAAAGATAGTTTCGGAACTATATTTGCATGCCTTATTAGGATCAGCACCTGCCCTTAAGATGGCTTGTATTGTTCCGAGATCGCCACATTGTAACGCGTGAAATAGTGGGCTACGACCTGAGGCATCCCATTTATTTGGTGCATTTTTAGCCAAGTTAATTAATTCCTGGTTATGATTATCAAAAACTTTGTTAAAATCCTCCTGTAATTCTTTGAATTTTAATTTTAAAAGTTCACTTTTATAAGTCTTTAAAACTTCATTGAGGGCGTTTAATTGATTGGCTATTTCTACTCGGTATTGTTTTACTATTGACGGATTATTTGTTAAAAAAGCATTCCATTCTTGTATTTTCTTATCGATTTGATCCTCGTCAGGGTCAATCTCGAGCGGCACGGACTCATTAGCAGGATCCGGCGTCGGTAGAATTGAATTAGCTGAACCAGCTGTGACTCCTACATTATGTATCTTAAATAGTTTCTTCAGAAATTTTTCTATAACATCTTCTGGTTTTGCATCATCGACCAAGATTGTGTGAGATAAATATTTTTTCAAATCAATTTTATTTCCTTTCTCTCCCTTTTCTACCGCATATTCCAATAGTTCACCTATCAAAATGCGGCCCAAGCCTAATATCCTAAACCAGCGAAGACCTTGCATAAACAAGCATGCTAGCCGGGCATTATTGGAGCATAGGGCATTGTATTTGGATATGTGTAATGTTAATTCGGGAGTTTCATTATCCGCTGAATTCTTTGGAATTTTACCTAATAACTTCGCGGCTTCTAACCCATTATTAAGACCATGTCCTGCTGGATAATTGGGTGTAAAATAGGCATCCCCAATTAAATAGAATCCATGACCATTTGCTTGAATGGCGGCTTTATTTGCTTGCTTGCTTCCTCCCTGAAAAGTTAAAATTTTCAAATTATCTTTTGCAGCATGCTTCTTACTCGCAGTAATCGTTACATCTAAGTCATTTTCATCAATTTCTAAATAATCTGCGACAGCTTTTTTAACATAGTTTAAAGCTAATTTTTGCCTTTTTTCTTTAAGCTTCGCTATCTCATTTAGGATCTCAAAATTGGAGTTCATTTCTTTGTCCAAATTTTCGGCCTGTATATTTAAAGACTCAATTTCCTGGCTCAATATTTGGGTTTGATTAAAAATATTCTTTGGAACTTCACCAATAAATCCCAATTTTACGGATTTTCTTCCGCTATTTTTATTTTTATAGGAACTCTCATCAAATCTTAAAAAGTAAAGTTGATTTTCAGTCGAATGCCCCTCTTGCTTATTTTCTAAAAAGGATGAGGCAAATTCTTTTTCAGATAATTTTAATTCTTTGCCATTCTTCAATGAGATTTTTACATAGGCTCCTAAATGATAACTTCCTTCCAGATGTTGCATAGCCATTGGCGTTTTGCGCTCGATCTTTTCATTATCAGTCAGTGTTGCATTAACTAATTCCAGAGTAGATGAATTGGAGCCGTCTGCCCCTACCAGATGATTGAAGTGAACTGTTTGTTTTTGGCCGTTAGTCGAGATAGTTGCCTCACCGTTCTTAAGATCAACTGTGCCTTCTTGCAGTGTAGTCTCATATAAAATCTCTACCGGTGCAATTGAGCCAGATTTACTTTGATTTTTTATTCGATTTAAAATGAACCGCTGAACGGAGGATACCTTGATCTCAGCAGAAGTGCTTAAAGAATCTAAAAAAGAAATATCACTTTCATCAAGGTCTTCTCCTTGTCCGATCATAGCAATTAGTTGTGCTTTGCTGCGAGGGTTTAAAGCAATTACTTGTGGCCTGATTGCGGCGGTGCTTTCAGAACGTTTTTCAATGATTAATATTTTTTTTTTATTTTTAGCTGCTTCATATGCGGAAGCGAGGCCGATAGGGCCCATACCTACTATCAATAAATCATTTGGCATAGTATTAGCACTGTATATTTTACAGACCTAGGATAGATGAATATTAATTATTATAGTATTTAATTGAGCGGAAAGAATAAAATATGCCCTTTCTGCTCGGATATGAAGCTGGAACATTCTGAAAAAAAATGCAATATTGAGTGATTGCAAACTAAAAAAATTCTCTAAATGCTCATTGGATCGAAGTGATGCATTGCTCTCATGGGATAGGGACGTGGACTTTTCAAAAAATAGGGATAAGGAAATTATGAAACACGAAGAATGCGAACACGAGCATCAGAAAACAAATTCAAAGCCCTTAAATGTTCCTCATGCATGTCACCAGCATCATCAGATGCATCAACAGCGCACCATGGAGGGAATTGCAACGGGTATCTATACCTGTCCCATGCACCCAGAGATTCGTCAATCTGGACCTGGGAATTGTCCTATTTGTGGCATGGCTTTAGAACCGGAAAGCATCTCTGCAGAAAAAGAAAATCCTGAATACAAGAGCATGAAGTATCGGTTTTGGCTTGCACTTATACTGAGTGTACCAGTATTTGTATTAGAGATGGGTGGACATATATTCCATGATTTAATCTCGGCTTATCGTTCTGCCTGGATTCAGTTTTTATTGGCAACGCCGGTTGTTTTATACTGTGGTTTTCCCTTTTTTCAACGCGGTTTTATTTCCCTGAAAACACGGCAATTGAATATGTTTACCCTCATTGCTATAGGAATAGGTGTAGCTTGGACTTATAGTACAATAGCGCTGTTATTCCCTGATCTTTTTCCTGCTGCCCTACGTCCTCAAGGGATAATCAATGTTTATTTCGAAGCGGCCGCAGTCATCACCACTTTGGTTCTACTGGGACAAGTCCTGGAATTAAAAGCACGAGAACAAACTGGAGGTGCTATTCGCGCCTTATTAAACTTAGCTCCGGAAAGCGCCCGCCGAATTGATCCGCAGGGAAATGAAGAAGAAGTAACCTTAGATCAAGTGCAAGTGGGGGACAAACTTCGTGTTCGGCCTGGCGAAAAAATTCCTGTAGATGGTGAGGTGTTCGAAGGACGCAGTAATGTAGATGAATCTATGGTTACTGGGGAATCGATGCCCATAAGTAAAGAGGTGGGTTCAAAAGTAATTGGAGCTACAATAAACCAAAATGGAAGTTTTATAATGAAAGCCGAGCATGTTGGCAGCGATACCATGTTATCACACATTGTACACATGGTGAGTGAAGCGCAACGTAGCCGTGCTCCTATTCAACGACTTGCCGATACTGTTTCAGGCTGGTTTGTGCCGCTGGTTATTTTAATCGCAATAATTGCTTTTTTCGCATGGTTCTTCCTAGGCCCGCAACCCGCTTTCAGCTATGGATTACTAGCTGCGGTTTCAGTACTGATCATTGCTTGTCCTTGTGCGCTCGGTTTAGCAACCCCTATGTCCATCATGGTGGGTGTGGGTAAAGGGGCGCAGAATGGGGTCTTAGTGAAAAATGCTGTCGCTTTGGAACAAATGGAGCAAGTTAAGGTACTCGTTGTTGATAAAACAGGTACTTTGACGCTTGGCCACCCAAAATTAACCCAAATTCTTACTGATAAAGAGTTTGAAGCCGATGAAATATTGGCTTTAGCGGCTGCACTCGAACACCAAAGTGAGCATCCACTGGCTAATGCAATCATCTCTGAAGCAAAAGAGAAGCAATTATCATTTGCTAAGGTATCAGATTTTGAATCGATTTCGGGAAAAGGGGTTATTGGCAAAGTTGATGGTTTAAAAATTGCACTTGGTAATCTGCAATTGATGCAAGAACATGGGACAAATAACCCATCACTTATTGAAAGTGCGGATGAGTTACGTGCTACGGGAGCAACCGTCATGTTTCTTGCTGTCTCTGGTGAAACAGTTGCGATTCTGGCAGTTGAGGATCCCATCAAGTCGAGCACACCTGATGCCATACTTGAGTTGCAAAAAAATGGAATTGCAGTCTATATGCTCACTGGAGACAGTAAAGCAACTGCAGAGGCCGTGGCAAGTCGGTTAGGTATTAATCACGTGATTGCTGAAATTATGCCTGAAGATAAGCGTCGTATCGTTAGTGAGCTTAAAGAGAAAGGTTTTGTTGTGGCAATGGCAGGGGATGGAGTTAATGATGCCCCTGCGTTGGCAGTTGCGGATATTGGTATTGCGATGGGCACAGGTACTGATGTTGCAATTGAGAGTGCCAGTATTACTTTGCTCCATGGTGATTTAAATGGAATTGTTAAAGCGCACCATCTGTCTCGGGCAACAATGAGCAATATACGTCAGAATTTATTTTTTGCTTTTATTTATAATGGATTAGGAGTTCCCTTGGCAGCGGGAGTCCTATACCCTGTAACAGGATGGCTATTAAATCCCATTATCGCTGCAACGGCAATGGCATTAAGTTCGGTTTCGGTGATTATTAATGCACTGAGATTACGAAAAGTTACCCTGTAATAGCCTTGTTTCACCCAGTGCTATGGACTATAGTTTCGTAATCGATGTGATTTAATTGATACAAAAATAATGCCTAAAATACTCCTAAGCGCTTGTCTTCTTGGCCATAAAGTTCGTTATGATGGGGGTGATTGTTTGCAAAATCATCCACTCTTACAGCAATGGTTTGAGGAGGGGAAAATCATTATCTTTTGTCCGGAAATGGCAGGTGGGTTACCTACACCAAGAGCTCCCGCTGAGATTCAGGATAAAAAATCGGGTGCGGATGTATTAAATAGAAATGCTTTAGTCAAAACAAAAAATGGTCAGGATGTGACTCATTTTTTTCTTCAAGGAGCACAAAAAGCACTTGAGCTTGTAAAAAAGTATGACCTACGTGTTGCTATTTTGAAGTCCCGAAGTCCTTCTTGCGGTGCGCAGGAGATTTATGATGGATCATATACACGTACATTGATGGAAGGTGAGGGCGTTACGGCTGCTCTTTTAAGGGAGCACGGTGTACAGATATTCGATGAACACCATATTGATGAAGCATTGGATGCGGCATTAAGGTAAACCCCAAAAAAGCTGATCTAGATTTACAAGAACATTATATTGTGGCTATAGTTAACCAAGAAAACGAGGCTCGTTGAGAGGTAATGATACACTTTGCTAGATTGTTGGGTTGAAAGAAATTTATTCTGATAAGGAGAAATTGTGATGGAATACAAATGTCATAAATGTGGAATGGGTGTGAAAAACTTAACATGTACCAAATGCAATTCCCCATTGGTTAGCGATGTTGTAAAAACAGACCATGGTAAAGTGCAAGTTTCGAAAATGTCCTCACGGCTGTGGACAAATTAAATCACCAACATGTTGCGGTCATGATATGGTATGTTCTGCTTAATGATTTAATATAATCCACGGGTAGTCCGCTGGATCCAAAGCTAAAGTTATAAATTTATTCTCCGTCCCGCGGCTAGTTCGCGGGATCCAGAGCTTTTCTTTAAAGGGTTCAGCCCCTTAACTGACTCAAGGTAAGCTTGCAAACAAATGGATTTGTAAATTAAGAATAAATCCATATTTCATGCAATATTCTGCTGCATATTCATGATTGCGTTGATTTTTTTCCAGATCTAAAAGACCAGGCTCCCAAAAGCTCACTACTTCATTGATTTCCGAACGTTCTGCCAACGTTAGATCGCGTCCTTTATCACGCATGGCACGAACACGCTGAGGTTCTTTTTGGTACCTATTCATAGGGCTCACAAAAACCTGTTTATTGGTTTTTTCAGCCCATTCAAGTGCCCATGCAGGTATTCTACTATAAGTTTTGTATTGTTCATCTTCCGGGGCTGACATGACAAACTTCAAATAATCTGCTCGTTCCAACATTTTGGTATTTGGTTCTAAATATCGAATTGATTTCCCATTTTTTTCCAAGCACTTGGGACTCACTACTAATATCGTGCTTGTAGGAAGGTCAGATAAAATAGAGATGCCATTGGATTCGATCTGAGTATATTGGAAGTATGGTTTAGCTTCCTCTAAAAATGCTGATAAATTTTGTTGTAGTGAAGGCTCTCCACCGGTGATGACTAAAACTATTTTTTTTGCATGCCCTTGCGCCCAGGAAGGAGTTGGCAGGCTTCGATTCTGAAAAAAAGCATCAATTAGAGTATCTGCTTCTTCTAATAAGGAAGAAAAACTTCTCCATTCTCCCATCTCAAAGTAAGTATCACAAAAAGAACATGCTAAATTACATTTGGCTAAACGAATAAAATAGGCTGGATGACCACGAAAAGGTCCTTCTCCTTGCAAAGTAAAAAAACGACTGGTAACAAAAAGCTCCCCTGGCTTTGCCTCCTTAAAAAAAGATTTTCCTACTTTTTCGTTCAGTCCGAACATTAATTGACCTTGATGTGTATAAATTTTTTACATATTATACTCTATTGCTTTTAAAATGTGAGCCCTTGTCATTTATTTTTTATTTTATAAGCTCCTAGAGAACGCGCAGCAAAAGCATGTATTTCTCATGTGATAATTACTTTTGGTTTGCAGATTGAATCAAAGAGAACCGCTCGATTAAATGGATATTTTCTGAGGCCAATTGATAAATTCTTGCAATAGTCTCCTGACTTATTTGATTGAAAATCACTCTTATCTCATTTTGTTGCTGTGGCAAAATGGGTGAATACCGATGCGAGCACAGAATTTTTTTCATCAAGTGCAAGTCAATAGCATCAAACCCATAGAAATTATTACGAGTATAAATTTTTATCGGAAAGGAGGCCTTTTTTATTTCAGAATTGAAATTCAGCTTAGTAAAAGGCTGTTTATTGTAACATGTGCTATCGAATTCTTTATATCGCTTTATGAAGTTTATTCGATTTAAATAGAAAAAATCCTGCGAAATGCCGCTTAGTTTTCTGTTTACAAAAGAGCAGTTAATTAAGGGAAGCCCTAAACCCACATAATTAATAAAAAGTAATTCAAATATTTTTTCGATGTAGAGTTCTATTTTATGCTCATGGTGATTGAGTAGTGCTTCATGAATAAAGTGAAAGTCTAGTCCTTTCCAGGGCGTTGTATCAAAATGTAAATACCAAAGCAGGTAGTAAACTCCATCCCAAGGTTTGGCGTAGTACTGCTCTGCTATTTTATTTTGCAGTTTACGAATCTCATGTACCAGGGAAGGGGTAATGATATAAGGAATTTTGGGCTTTAAACAAACCGTCATGCCATTGGTTTTATGAGCACGAATAGCGAGTAATTCAATGTTATGCACAGCAATCCTTATTAAAATAAAAAAAATATCCAAATAAGGGAACAACATATAAAAGTGTAGTAAAGAAAATAAAGTATTTCCAAAAAAAGTTAATTTTATTGTTTGTGAGCGTTAGAAACCAATCGTACATCTATTATATTGGGGATGCTTTTCAATTTATCGCATAGGGGGGGTAATGATTCTTTAGGCCCAGATATATCAATCAGGTTTACAGCAATTTTCCCACGGGATTTATTTTCCATTTGCTCAATATTATATTTTAGTTTGGATATATTTTGGGTGATTTTACCCATGGCTCCTGGGGTATTTTTGTTGGTCACTAATATACGGTAGCAATTCGGTACCTGCGTCGCCGAGAGGGATATATTAGGAAAATTAACTGAATATTCGATGATACCATGTTCTAAATAATTGCAAATATTGCGAATGACCATTTCTGCAGCACTCTGTTCCGCCTCTTGAGTACTTGCTCCCAAATGAGGAAAGGACAAAACATTGGGATGACCCGCCAAATTAATTGTTGGAAAATCTGTGATATATCCCATAATTTGCTGATTATTTAACTGTTGCAAAATTGCAACTTCATTAACGATTTGTTCGCGAGAAAAATTGAGTAATAAGGTATGAGGTTTCACCAAGGCAATATTTTCTTCATTAATTAGATTCGTGGTCGCTGCATTTAATGGGATATGCAGGGTAATAATATCTGAGTGAGCAAGTAAGGTATTCATTTCCATAACTTTTTCAACACCCGGCATTAATGCCAAAGCATTAGTCAAAGTCATATTCGTATCAAAACCTAGTACTTTCATCCCTAAAGCCAGACCTGCATTAGCTACTTTAACACCTATATTGCCCAAGCCAATTACACCTAAAGTTTTTCCTGAAATTTCATGCCCAATAAACTTCTTTTTATTCGTTTCAATTTCTCGACTGAATAATTGATCATCCTCTTTAGCCAGTTGACTAATAAAGGAGCGGGTTTCGTCTAAATGTCGATAACCCATGATCATTGCTGCCATTACCAGTTCTTTTACGGCATTAGCATTTGCTCCAGGAGCATAAAATACGGGGATCCCCATATTGGTAAGTATTTCAACAGGGATATTATCAGTACCCGTTCCTGCTCGTGCTACTGCCTTTAAGTTTTTTGAAAATGGATGATCATGTAATTTATGGGAACGTACTAGTATGACATCAGGATCAACAGGATTGAGACCTAATTGATAAATGTCATGATGAAACAAACTCAAGCCTTGTGGTGATATATTATCAAGAATTTGAATGATAAACATGGGTATCTCCCTTGATCAGAACGCTAGAATTGTAAATTTCTGTAAGTCCCTGTTCATAATAAGCATAATATTGGGGAGGCAATTCGTTCAACTCATCCTGAGTTAATCCTAAAGGGATTATTGGGTAAAAGCTAGTAGTGCTGATGTAAAGATCTGAGTGATTTTTTACCCACTCTTTAGGATTTAAGCCAGAAAAACCAATAAATCGGGTGACTATTTGCCGAGCTTCCCAGTCACTTACCCCATCCCCTACCAATAAAGAGCGCTCCTCGGATTTAAGTACTGAGGCAATTTCTACCGTTTTCCCATTACCTTTCGTCATGTTGCTTTGTACATCAAATCCTTCATAATTACCTTGCTCATCAAAATATACTTCCACTGCGAGTACATTGCTTGCTGGAATTCCTAAAGTCTTGGCAAACTGAACTACTGCCAGCTTAATTCCAGCCGAAATGATATAGATTTTTTTATTCAAACGTTGTAATAGTTGAATGAGTTCTTGTGCCCCAGGAGCAATATGTTGTCTGTAGTGCTTTGCCAACTCCTCTATTTGTTTTCGGGTGGGTTGCACGTACTCTAAGCGTTGTCGATAATCACTTGGAGTCATACCGGTTTGACCCATACATCGTGCAGTAATCTGATGAACTTGCTCTCCAACTCCATTGGTTGTTGCTAAGACATTAATGCCCTCAATAAGGGAAAGCGTTCCATCACAATCAAAGAAAAAAGTATCAATGGGAGCCTTTAAAGCCCAAGAATTTTGATTATGCATGAATAATTGCCCTTATATTTGAACTGAGACTCACAGAACGGGAGTTTCTGAGTTGTGGTGGTAGTCTTCTTTGGCCATTAAAAGGTGTAACTGCTCTGAAATTTTATGCCAATAGTTTTTATCAAAAACTACACTTTCCCGAGGTTTCTGTTCATGACGTTCTAACAGATTGTTGAATTCTTCGAATAAATAAGTGGCGAAAGAGTGGTTTTCATAGCGGGTAAAGGGCGCTTCGAAAAATAGCTCTAACTGTTCCATAATTTTATGAGGATCATCGCTTGCCTGTGCTTCTTTATTGATTCGCTCGGCTCTTTTTTGGCCATCCTCAGTATGACGCCACCAACTAAACCAACCATTAGCTTGGCGAGTATTAATACCCAATTTATAGTAATTATTATAGGCAAGCCATGCATCCGATATAGTGGTTTTCAACGCATTCAACCAGTCTACTGGTACCTTTATCTCCCTTACTTCACTGCTTATTTGCTCATTTTGTTTAAAAAAATCCGATGTTGATTCTGAGGTTTTGCGTCGTCGTGAAGGCTTTTTGTGCCCTATTTGAGGTCTAGATTTAGTAAGATGAGAGAGTGGTTTCGGATTAAGATTATTTGGGGCGGTATCAATGGAGGCCATTTCTTTTAATCTAGATTGTTCTCTGGCGGCAATTAATTCCGCTCTTCTTTGAGCAACCAATCCTGTAGGAATATCAAAATTCTTCTTTCTTATAAATGAAGTTGTCTGCTTGTTGTTTTTGCCCATGATAATTCCTTATCCCTAAGTTATTTATTAGAGCATTTTCATAACTTGCCTTTTTATGGCTGGTTATTTTCCTTTCTGAGGGCTCAGTTACTTCATGTATACTCCGCTCCTCGTATAAAGACTGTCGTGTACGAATAATCTATAGTTATGAAATAGCTCATTTATCGCATCAAATTGACATAATTTTAACGCAACTTAATCATATAGGCTCTTTTTTTACTATGCAATAATTCAGCTCTAAATTGCTGTTGCCTAATTTGAAATAAGTTACCGGCTTAGCATCGCATCTCATCTCAAGAATAAGTCTATACTTTGGGATAATATCGGTTCCAGAAAAAGGAATTCCCATGAACGCTTATACGGTAGACATCCAACATCCAGTAACCATTCCCAGTAAAAATGTTTATCTGAACGGGTTTCTATTTATCCCTGAAGAAGCGAAAGGGATGGTGATTTTTGTACACGGAAGTGGGAGTAGTCGATTCAGTAGTCGCAATCAATTTGTGGCAAATATCTTGAACGAAGGAAAATATGCAACTTTGCTCTTTGATCTGCTTACTTCACAAGAAGAGGTCATTGATAACGTAACTCGAGAGTTTCGTTTTGATATTCATTTGTTAGCTTCTCGGCTTCTTGATGTAATTCATTGGTGTACTAAAGAATTTGCTGAATACCATTTTCCTATTGGTTTGTTTGGATCGAGCACCGGAGGGGCTGCGGCACTTGTTGCTGTAGCTCAGGGACCTAATTTGGTCAAAGCCATTGTATCACGTGGTGGCAGACCTGATTTAGCAGGAGCCTATTTACTACAAGTCAAAACGCCTACGTTACTTATTGTGGGAGGCGATGATGAGATGGTAATTGGACTTAATCAGCAAGCGATGGCTCAGATGAGTTGTATCACCCAATTGCAACTAGTTGCTGGCGCAACTCATTTGTTTGAGGAGCCTGGGACTTTACAAGAGGTTTCAAACTTAGCCAAAAAATGGTTTGAGCAATATTGTATTGGGTAATTGAATAATGCATAACTTTAATATTATGCGGAGGAGGCTCTATGAATAGGGATGCGCTGCAAAAGTTAATCGACGAACTGAACGAGGCCGTTGTTGCCCTAGATGCCCAGGATGAAGATTATAATGCGGTGCTTGAGAAAATAGGAGATGCTCGTTTTGTATTGATTGGGGAGGCCTCCCATGGAACTTATGAATTTTATCAGACTCGTATCAATATATCCAAACGTCTGATCAAAGAGCGCGGATTTATGGCGATTGCAATTGAAGGCGATTGGCCTGATGCGTACCCTGTCCATCGTTATTTACAAGGAGAAGGGAGTATAGCGCATAGTGAGCAGTCGTTGGATGCTTTTGAACGATTTCCCACTTGGATGTGGCGTAATACCACGATTCCGCCTTTTCTTAATTGGCTACGTCTTTACAATGATCGCTTGCCTACAGCACAAAAAATTGGATTTTATGGACTTGATTTATATAGTTTAAATTCCTCCATGCAAGCGGTAATTGATTTTTTAGATAAAGTCGATCCTGAAGCAGCACAACGTGCCAAACATCGTTATGCGTGTTTTGATCATCTTAATCAAGATCCTCAAATGTATGGCTATTTAATTAGCGCAGGAATTAAGAAAGCTTGTATTAATGAAGCAGTGGCTCAACTCGTGGAATTGCAGCACCGTGCTTTTGAATATCTGCATCGGGATGGCATTGCTGTGGCGGATGAGTATTTTTTTGCCACTCAAAATGCTCGATTGGTAAAAAATGCAGAAAATTATTATCGTTCTATGTTGGAAGGTCGGATCTCTACATGGAATATCCGAGATACTCATATGGCCGAAACAATTAATGTGTTAGCGGATCATTTAGAATCACGATTCAATAAACCGGCTAAAATTATCATCTGGGCCCATAATTCTCATATCGGAGATGCCCGTGCGACCGAAATGGGGGAACGTGACGAATTGAATTTAGGTCAGTTAATACGTGAGCAATATGGCATACATTCTTATTCTCTTGGTTTTTCAACGTGTGAAGGGACTGTTATGGCTGCATCTGATTGGGGGGGACCTGGAGAGAAAAAGCAAGTAAGACCTGGTTTGCCAGGAAGCTTTGAGGAACTTTTTCACCAATTAAAATACCCGAATTTTTTCTTAAATTTACAAAATAATGAAAAATTGGAACATTATCTCAATATTCCTCGCTTGCAACGGGCAATAGGCGTGATCTATCTCCCAGATACCGAGCGCTTCAGCCATTATTTTTTTACGCGACTCCCTTATCAGTTTGATGGACTAATTCATTTTGATAAAACGAATGCTTTAAAGCCATTAAGTTAGAGGAGTTTATGAAGACTCAATGAAACAAAGCGCGTCCAGACGAAGACAGCCTGGGCAGTTATTACTTGATATGTAAGTTAGCTAAATCTTCTTCAGTTAATGTTTCTTTTTTCAATAACAATGTTGCCCCTTTTTCTAAAATTTTAATGTGTTTTTTTATAACTTTTACGGCATCGTCAAATGCAGTTTGGATAATTTTGCGGACTGCTGTATCAATATCACATGCGGTTTCTTCACTAAATTCTCGTTCGTGATAGGTCATAGGGGACTCTAGAAAGGGTGAGTTTTCTTTCTGGTAAGTTACAGGTCCAAGTTGTTTGTCCATACCGTAACGCATGACCATATTTCGTGCAATATCTGTTGCCTTGGCAAGATCATCTGCTGCACCTGTTGAAAATCGACCAAATACAACAAACTCTGCAGCCCTTCCTCCGAGCAAGACCATCATTTTACATTTCAATTCTTCTTCGGTCATCAGATAACGATCTTCTGTAGGACGTTGAATGGTATAACCTAAACTTCCTATACCCCGTGGAATAATGGAAACTTTATGGACTGGATCTACATTTGGTAAAGAGAGGGCTATCAATGTGTGTCCCATTTCGTGATATGCGACTGCTTTACGCTCTTCGGGGTTGAGCAAGCGATTCTTTTTCTCCAAACCAGCCACAATTCGTTCAACAGCGTTGGTAAAATCATCCATATTTACAGAGTCTGCATTGTGGCGCGTGGCAAGCAGTGCTGCCTCGTTGACTAGATTTGCTAAATCAGCACCAGAAAATCCTGGGGTTAAGGCTGCAATTTTTTCGGGATCAACATCCGGGGCCCGTATTATTTTTTTCAGATGAACATTCAGAATTTCTATTCGCCCTTTTTTATCGGGTCGGTCGACAAGTACATGGCGATCGAAACGTCCCGCACGTAATAATGCCGGATCCAGAATTTCGGGCCGATTCGTTGCGGCGATTAAAATTAATCCTTCACTCGGATCGAAGCCATCCATTTCTGAAAGTAACTGATTTAAGGTCTGTTCCTTCTCGTCATGTCCTCCGCCGATAGGATATGCACCTCGTGCCCTCCCTAGGGCATCAAGTTCATCAATAAAAATAATCGCAGGGGCCGTTTCACGAGCATGGATAAAAAGATCGCGTACTCGAGCCGCTCCAACCCCAACAAACATTTCTACAAACTCTGAGCCATTAATTGAAAAAAATGGAACTCCTGCTTCACCGGCCACCGCTCGTGCAAGTAAGGTTTTTCCTGTTCCAGGAGGTCCAACTAAAAGAACTCCTTTAGGTATATGAGCACCAATACGCGTATAATGCTCCGGATTCTTAAGAAATTCGACTACTTCCATAAGCTCGGTTTTTGCTTCATCTACTCCGGCAACATCTTGAAATGATACATGGGTTTCTTTTTCCATGTAGATTTTGGCTTTACTTTTTCCAACATCCAAAACTCCTCCAGCTGCTGAACCCATCCGTCTTAATAAAAAACTCCACAAAGCAAAGAAAAGTAATGCGGGAATAGTCCACGAGAGCAGCAGGGTTAGCCATTTGTTCTCAGCCTCTCCCTTAAATTTTACTTTGGCTGCCTCAAGAGTGGATACAAGAGACGGATCATTAATGCGAACTGTAGTAACTTGCGGGTCTTTACCCCCGTATTCTTTTATTTCATTAAGCTTATCTTCTGGAAGTAGATTTGTTAAACCTTCAGGTTTTAGGTTTGCGGTAATGTAGCCTTCGGTAAGTACAACATTGTCTAACTTTTCTGCTTTTAAAAGTTTGATAAAATCACTATAACCTATATCTACAGGATGTGATGCAAAAAAAAAGTTCTGGAATAAGAGGATAATCCAGAAAATTATCAGAACATACCAGAGCGAAAACTGCCATTGTTTATTTTCCACCACTCCCCCTCAATTAAGATGATTATTTTATTAGTAGAAAAAACGAGCTGGTTTTATACAGTATATACCAAAGGGATAAATGATGTGGCTTAAAGTAAATCTATATGTTGAATTTATGTATAGTTGGATTAAAATTAAACTATTAGTGGTCATTAAGTATTTTTTTATGTTTAAAGATTCAGTGGATAAAAATATTAATTCTATTCCTAGAAAAGAGAACTATGTTCTTGATTATCCTAATGAAAATGATTTATCCGACTTCTTACATTATGTTAAGCATGACGATGCCATGGCAGAAATTTATTTTAAGAATAATGAAGTGTTAGAGGATGAAACAATTCAGTTATTTAAGAATCAAGGAAAATTTATACATAAAAGTGATAATAAAATTAACCAGCGATGTGATTTAATGCTGGTTTTACGAGACCATGGGAAAGTCATCGGTTTTATTGAATTAAGGTTAACTAAAAACTCTAAAATGATGCCTCAATTATTTAGTTTATTTATAGATGAGCCTTATCGCCGTAAAGGACTAGCCAATTTAATGATGGTCCATGCCTTGGATTTTTTCGTACATAGCGGCCAGAAAGATATGACCGTAAGTCCTACTGCAGAATCACTTACTGTTTATAATAAATTTGCATTTTATCCGCCAGAATTTGATGATAATGGATTAAAAAATTGGTTCGAAAAGAAGGAGGACGAACGACTGGATATTTTGCAAAATGAGCCTTCAGAGTTTCTTATGATGGATCTAAGGAATCCATCCTGTCGTGAAACTTTTGAATTTCATCGTAAAAAAGCAGTTCAGAATTTTGTAAAATTTGATATCTCTCCACTTTTAAAAGCCGATTTACAAACTGATGTTTTTGAGTGGAGAAAAAAAACAACTACGCCTCCCTCACTAGCAAATAATGACTTAGGCGTTTTACGCATTTTAGACGATAAGAAAAAAAGAAAAGCAGATAAAATTGAGCAAGAATCTTTTCCAGATCAGGACAACAATCCCCTTAATAATTCTTGAACTCCGCAAAACCAAATTATTTATTTTTGTCATTGAGTGCAAGTCCTTTATAAAATCCTTTACACTGATCGCTATACCAAACTCCCTGGGTTATTCCTGATTCACTGCGTTTATATAAAAAATAATCAATTCGATCATGCCAAGATGTTGTTGCTGTTGTTCTCGATGCAATCAAACTACCGTGGAGAAGATAAATACCGTCTACTTTATCGATGTTAAAGGAAATTTGTTTTAGTTTAATGCCTTTATCAGTAACAATAGGATGAACAATTCCATCCTTTATGGTGTGAATGAAGGTACCTGGACAGTGCTCCCGACAGTATTTTTTTGTAATCCCTTTTTGATTCGGGACGGCTTTGTAATAAATTCCTTTCCAAGTAATTAAATCAAGATTGGCCAATGAAACATTGGAAAAAAATAAGGTATATAAAAAAACTAATATATATTTCAACATGATTATCCTTTTCTAGGGATGACGTGGCGCAACTCTTAATTTAAATTCAGGATTTTGGGGTCGACTTGGCCTCGCAGCAACTACTTAAGCTCATAGTAGTGATTGATAAAAAGTGGTTCAAAACCAAGACGTTTATAAAGATTAAGTCCTGAACTCGATGCTTCTAAAAAGCAGGTTTGAACTTTTAAATCCAATGCTTTTTTTAAGGCATAAGTCATCATTGCAGTAGCAAAGCCGCGTTTTTGAAAGTGGGGCATTGTGGCTAAATCATCAATGCGGGCAAAGTGTTCTTTTACTGTTAAGGTCATAGATACGACAACTTCTCCTGCAAAAAAACCAGAAAGGTGATACAGATCTGGACATTTTTGCAACGCTAAATCATGTCTTTGTGTATAAACCTGGTTAATTTCTGGAGTTGATTGAAAGCCATGGATGAGTGGAATACCCCAGGTATTTAGATCGTCATTGAGTACTCTAAATTCAAGTTGATGATTCAAAGGGAGTAACAAACTCGATAACAGATTGAATTCCATGGCAACACCACAGTCAGTTAATTCATAATCGTGTAGAAATTGACTCTTTTGCTGCGTGTCGATGGGGGTATGCTCTGAAATAACAATAGCCCAAGGTAAATTTTTTTGAGCGAAGTGGGATCTGCAGTGTGCAAGATCGTTTAAAAATTCCTTATCTGTTTGGGTTACGAACGCAGGATTAAGTCCTGCTGCGAGAACTCCGGTTTCAAAAGCAGTGATGGTTGGATGATTCAGGCAATTTAAGCTAATCAGTGAGAAAAAATGCCGCTCTAACTCATGATACTCATTATTCGGTCTTTGCATTAAATAAATCCAATAAGTGATCTTGGGCTGCATTATAACAAACGCAAGAGAGGATACTATGCATAATTAAAAATCGGCTATGAATACACGAGGTAGTATCCTCACTTCTTTTGTAGTATTTATCGAGTTATTGGGGTGATTATAAGGTCATTGCCAACGGTGTGGGAATGACCTTAATCGAACGCATTTCTATTCTGGGAATACCAATGAAGAATAACCTTCCGCTAACCAATTAGGATTGCTTGCCTCGGATTAGAAGAATCGGGATGGGAGCATTGCGAATAACACCTTCTGCGACGCTACCAAGCAGTAGATGCTGATAGCCACGACGACCATGCGTACCTATGACAATCAAATCAGCAGACCAATCTTTTGCTGCTTCAATGATTTTTTCTGGAACTTTTTCTTCGGATGGATTCATTTCAATCAGTTGCGCTTCACATTCGGCATGCTTTTTGCGTGCGATGGTTTTCATCTTATCTAAAAATTGTTGACCATATTCTTTGAATGAGGCTTCTAACTTCTCATAATCCACCCCAGTTCCAACATAAGGAGCATAAAATTCATTTGCAATGTGTACAATTCTTAATTTTGCTTGATGCACTTTACTCAGTTTAATTGCTTCCTCGAAGGCTTGCATTGACGTATCACTATCATCAATCGCAACTATTATATTTTTATACATTTCTATATCCTTATAAAAGGTAATGAGATCATCTATGGGGATATCTTACCTATAATCTAGAATGAAACATAGATAGAATGGTTAATAAGCGAAAACAAATAAATGAATTATTTTGATGAATAACTGCACGAGGCAAAAAAATCATGAACCATGAAATTTTATTTAGTCCGTTCAATCTAAGAGGTCTGACTCTTAAAAATCGGATTGTTATGGCTCCATTGACGAGAAATCGTTCGATCCATGGAATCGATACTCCTTCAGAACTTAACGCAGAGTACTATGCGCAACGTGCAGATGCAGGCTTAATCATCGCAGAGGCCACACAAATTTCCCCGACTGGAAAAGGGTATGCATGGACCCCCGGAATCTATTCCTCAGAACAAATTGCGGGATGGAAATTAGTAACGGATGCTGTTCATGCAAAAGGGGGGGCTATTTATTTGCAACTCTGGCATGTCGGACGAATCTCGCATCCTTCTCTGCAGCCAGGTGGTATTGCTCCTGTTGCACCCTCTGCTATTGCGGCAACAGGGCAGCGCACTTTTATTGAAAACGGTACCTTTGTCGAAGTAGGAGCGCCGCGTGCATTAAAGCTTAGTGAAATTCCCCGTATAATTGAAGATTATCGAACTGCTGCGAGGAATGCTATTTTAGCGGGATTTGATGGGGTAGAAATTCATGCAGCTAATGGATATCTAATCCATCAATTTTTGTGTGATGGGACAAATCAGCGAACAGATCAATATGGGGGGTCAATTGCCAATCGATTGCGTTTTGCGCTTGAAGTGACCGATGCTATTGTCGCTGAAATTGGCGCAAATCGAACAGGAATCCGTCTTGCTCCAGTCAGTCATGCTAATGGAGTCAACGATACATCGCCTTCAACGGTATTTTTTCCGCTTGTACAAGAACTGAGCCGACTTGAATTAGCTTATGTGCACATTATTGAAGGAGAAACCCAAGGGGCTCGCGATTATTATGGTTTTGATTTCCAAGCATTACGCAAAGAGTTTAACGGTCCTTGGATGGTAAATAATGGTTATACATTAGAGATGGCCCATGAAGTCCTCACTAGTGGATATGCTGATCTCGTTGCGTTTGGAAGATATTTTATTGCAAATCCCGACCTGGTTATGCGATTTAGGACAAATGCGCCATTGAATGAATTGGATCGTTCAACTTTATACGGAGGTAGTACAAAAGGTTATACAGATTATCCTTTTTTACAATCAACTCAATGAATAGGGATGGAATCCAATAATGCTAAAGCAATGGTTGGTAGGACTGATTCTTTTTATTTTAATTGCTACCGTCGCGTATTTCTGGCAACGTTATTTCATTTATTTCCCATCTTCTGAGAAACCAAATCTTGAAGATTTTCAGGCAGAAGATATGCAAATCATTGAAATCCGAGTTGCGGATGGATTGACTTTAAGTTCTTGGTATAAACCCCCATTGGATAAGAAACCTATTATTCTCTATTTACATGGGAATGCAGGACATATCGGTTATCGGATGCCTCTTGCTCGTCAGTTCCTCTCCCAAGGTTTTGGCGTGTTATTACTTGAGTATCGAGGGTACGGTGGAAATCCGGGTAAACCCACCGAATCAGGATTATATAAAGATGCACGAGCTGCAATGCAATTTTTGCAACATCAAGGATTTAAGAAAAAAAATATCGTTCTCTACGGAGAATCCTTAGGAACTGGGGTGGCGACACAAATGGCGACAGAGTTTCCCGTTTGCGCCTTAATCCTGCAATCCCCATATACCTCTTTAACTGCTCTGGCTCGCTACCATTATTCCTGGTTACCGATGCCTATGATTGATAAGTATGATTCTTTATCACGAATTCAAAACATTCATGTCCCCATTTTAATGTTGCATGGGAAACTGGATAGAGTGGTACCTTACAATCAAGGATTAACTTTGTTTAATCAAGCCAATCAACCCAAGGAGTGGGTTGAGCTTTCTGATAAAGGACATCTGAATTTATGGAATGATCATTTTGCACAGACGGTTATTCATTTTATTTATGCTTATTGTAGCGCAGATTCCAAGCAAGTATTCGAGAGATACCCCGTGTGGCTTGGGTGAGGGCAAAGCCATAATCCGGTATCTTCACTTTGACAACGGATATAAAAACTCAAAACGGATAAAATATTTACAAATATCCACTCATCAAGTACTATAGGTATAGGCTTCATGGGGCGCCTATACCCACAAAAGAGGATCTCACCCTGGTTAGTAATTGATTATTAATTATTCATTAACCTTTTTGTTGCTAGAGTAGTGGGTGTCTGGCCATAGCAAAGGGGATTCACATGAATAAGCCACACCCATCATTTAGCGTTGTAGAATGTAAGATTCAAGCGTCTATTTTATTGAAATCACTACGCGCAACAGATCTCTTAACAGCTCAAAATGCCGCAAAACGCTTTCAAAATTTACCTGAATTTAGAAATTGTTCTCTCGGGGAAATAATTCAAGCTGATATTCAACGTAAACATGCACTAGCGGTTATCGCCATGGGAAAAGGTTTTAATTCTTGGACCGATTTAAAATGCCAATTGCCATTTATTCGTGGTGGTTTTCTTAATTTATGGTTTGCACAGTATACAGAAGCTAAAGCGCATCAGCGCACCCAAGGAGGCTTTTTATTGCCATTTAAAAATCAATTTTTTATTTGTGATGCAGACTATATTCATAATCTTGGCTTTAACCCAGAGGATGAGGATTGGAAATTAATAGGCTATGATTGGGTTAATCCAGAAAGAAAAGATGCTTGGAAAAGACTCTATAAAAAATGGATGGAAATTGAGAAAAAATAATAAATTCATTTATTTACTTAAAGTAGCCTGCTGAGTGGAACAAACCTCGGCAGGTGAGTTGCAAATAAATTTGGTAAATTTTGAACCAATAGTCTTGCAGTAGGAAAAAAAATTAACATAGAATGGTTTATTTCTTTATTAAGGGGTTATGGATGACCTATTTGAAGCGCATTACCGTTCTTTTTAATACTTTATTGTTAACTCAGGGGTTAAGTTTTGCGAAAACAAATACAGAAACGAGGATATGCGATGCGAGTATCCATAATCCCTGTATTGTGCAAGACAGTGAATTTTCATCTTCTTCATTAAAATGGTTACGTGATGCCTCTATGATTGCTAAGGCCTATCAAGGGAATATCTTAGGCGTTAACGAATTGACCATTTCTGGAAGTGAAGAGCCAAGTGAAAAAGGATGGAAAGATATTTCTGATTATATTGTTAGGCATGGACATCCAAGGAGTAAACCTGTATTGGTGTTGGATCTCCGGCAGGAGAGCCATGGTTATCTTAATGGCAAAGCAATTACATTAGTCAGTCAATACGATTGGATCAATCGAGGCAAAACAAATGCTCAAAGCCTCACAGATCAAGAAAATTGGTTGAAGTCGTTACAAACTCAGAAAAAGATACGGGGGATTTTATCCTCACAACAGTTTGCTTCTAAGGATTTTTCCGGTGGTAAAACTATCTCGGTAAAAAAGGTAAAAAATGAAGCGGAATTAGTTTCAAGATTAGGTTTTGAATATCATCACTTATATGTTACGGATCACAGTGCACCATCTGATGAAGAGGTTGATACATTTTTAACGATAATACAAAATGCCCCTAAAGATACATGGTTTCATATCCATTGCAGAGGAGGAAAAGGACGGACAACGAGCTTTTTTGTGATGTTCGATATGTTGAAAAATGCAGATAAAGTGAGTTTTGAAGAAATTATTGCACGACATGCATCAATACCCCCTTATTATAATTTGTTTGAAGTTAATCGAGCAGAGGCGTACCTTACTCCTTTTTATGAGCAAAGAATTTTATTTTTAGCCCATTTTTATCAGTTCGCTCAACAGCGTTTGAAGGGGTACCAAGGAACGTGGCAAGAATGGAATATGAGTAATCCTGCTGTATTTGATAAGGTTTAATTCCTCCCTCGCCTTACGAAAACGGTAAAGGGAATTTTTAGAAATTTTCCACGGGAGGGGAACTATAGATTTTCCCTTCTCGTTTTTGGGTGAAATATGCCCCAAGGACCTTAACGGAGTATTCCTAAGTCTTTTCCACCGGAGATGTATACCATTTCTCTCCGAGAATGATTTGTTCCCACCAAGAGGACATTTTTGACTCATTCATTTCTTGCCATTTTACGGGGTGTAAGACTAAGGCATCAGCCATCCGTTTTGATAAATCATACATCGCAATTCGTTTAGGAAGAGAATCTTTCTCCCATTCAACAATTGCTTGCTGAAGATCCTCACATTTCCTCAGATGCTCACTAAGGCTTAATGCATCTTGAATGGCTAAAGAAGCACCATTCCCAACATGAGGGCGTAATATAATGCTCGCATCACCTAATAACAGTGCTCCCTGGGTGACAAGACGATCAACACAGACATCAACAATTTTTTGCATAAAGGGAGATTGCGTATCAAGAATGATTTGTGCAACAGCCTGAGGTAATTTATCATGTGCTAATTGATAAAGATGTTTTTTGGCTTTACCAGAGAAGTCGATTAAGGAGGTTGAACCCAAGTCGTGTAGATCTTCAAGAGTTATTTTTTCGTAAAAAACCCAGTTTAATTTATTCGTTTGGTGATGATATACAGGATAAGTTAATAAATGTCCCTTACTAAAACAGTAATAAAGTACCTGTTCATTAAAAAGCGTTTTATTTTTAATCTGTTCAAACTCTAGGGTGCCACGCCAAGCTACATAACCGGAATATTCTGGCTTCAAATTGGAAATCATGGGTCTTCCTATCGATTGAATGCCATCTGCAAAAACAATTAAATCAAATTGCAATGTTTCGCCAGATTCTAGAGTAATTTGCCCAAACCCCTTATCCTTTAGTTGCACGTCCACGACTTTAATGCCAGCACGGTATATTGGTTCTGGTATCCTTTTTCGTAAATTGGTAAATAAAGTATCCCAGTGCAGGGTTGCCATAGAAATTCCCTGCTGCCATAAAAATTTACCATAAACTGGTTCGTTATCTGTTTGGCAATAAAAATTGCGAGCAATGAATGTATGAGATAAGGTATCTTGATCAATAAGATTTTTTTCGAACAAAACGTGCAGCAATTCGGTAGAAATCGTAATACCTGCTCCCCGTGAATGTAAATTATCTACTTGCTCAAAAACCGTAACTTGGAATCGATCTTTTAATAATAAGGCCAGGGCGCAGCCTGCTATAGAACCCCCGATAATACCAATTTTCAAGGTAATTTCTTCCTGGAAATCGAATGAATACAACGAATTATATTAAGTAATCCCACAAAATCAATAAATACCACTTAAACCAGAGTTTCAGTTAAACCAGCATTTTAATATTAGGTTGCCCTTTTTGCTGTATTCCCTGGTTCTGTTGGGCTTCACTTAAATGGCATTAGATATGAGCCACAAAACGCAAGATTCCATTGGTTCCTTGGGGACGATTTCTCGCATCTTGTTCAGAATACACATTTAAAAAGATAAAGTGGTTTTTGCTAAGGCTATACACCATCCCTGGACCAATCGCCCAAACACTTTCCTTACGTCCTGGGAATGCGGTCCCATTCACCAAGGTGTCCGTAATTTGGTTAAAAAAGTACCCATTTACGCCTACAGTAAACTTATCTATTATGGCGTATCCTACAGCAATGTCTGCAAAAATTGCCTGTCCAGCTTGAATGGAATTCACATTGGGTCCAAAGGCAACATTAGGACTATGATTGACATCATTCCAAAGATAATGAAACCGAGCTGAAGTAGATAATTTAGGAGTCATCCAAAAGGTAAAAGCCCAGTAGGGATTTATAGACCAAAAGCGGCTACTGGCATTAATTGCATTAATGCTGCTGTATCGTCCAATCGGGGCGACAATATCCAGTTCGAGGCGCGAAACAAATAAAGGTCCTTTGCCATCTTTTCGCATAATGGGATCAAATTGCAGTGCAGGTCCAATCCACAAATCCCCAGGGCCATTTTCTGCTTTTAGTACGGTATTTCCCAATCCATCATCCACACGGTCATAAACTACCCAAGGTAAGAGTGTAGAAAAACCTAAATTAGCTCCGAAAATTTTTTTTGTGGTTACATAAATAAACTGGGTTATATTTGCAACAACATCAAGATCGGTACGGGGCAGGGGAAGTCGGTTGCCTTTGTTGTCGTTAAAGCGATTGGAGGTGTAGTATTGAAAATAATCTTGGAAGTAGAAACCAGGGCCAGAAGGAGGACTTCCATCATAAAAACTTGTATAACCCAAATTTACAACCGGTTCATCGTAGGCCAGGGCTGACGATGCGATTAATAAAATTACTAAACTAAAGAAAAAATGCAGAATCCTCTTCCATTGCATAAAAAATGTCCTTTCTAAATCAGTCTCTTTTTAGAATTGCTAGGTTGCTATGTTCTATTATGTGGGCAGTGTGCTGCAATTGCAGAACCATCAGCTTACTCGCTTTTTGACTTTGGCTAGAGAAGATCCTGATGATTTTTTTTGTATATTTAATTGGCATAATAAATCATTATTCTTTGATAATTCATGAAATTATGTCTGATTTATGCAAGAAGAACAATATGAAAAAAATTGATTTTTTATATGAATCAATGAGTAAATGTCAATATGAGGAATTTAATAAGATGCGCCCATAGTTTTTATGGACAATTCAAGCGAAGAAGGACTCGCCGTCATATACAAGGGTATTTAAAGGAGGTAATACGATGCGTACCGCATTTATAGGTCTGGACTATATTATGGATATTATGCATCCGCAAGGCAAGATTGCACGTTCAGCTGCGCACGCTAAGGAGCGTGATGTAATTAAAAAAGTAAATAAAGCTCTTGAAATTGCAGAATTAAAAAAATGGATATCCATCATGGTGAAAGTGGGTTTTAGTGCACATTATGCGGAACAACCAAAGAATTCACCAATTTTTGGTAAGGTTCACGAATTGGATGCGCTAAAGCTTGGTTCTAAAGGAACAGAATTTCATCCTGAATTACAGATTGGCACTAGTTTAGTACTGATAAAACCTAGGGTGAGCGCATTTTATGGAACGGCCCTCGAAGCAGTGCTACGAGCAAATCAAATTGAACGCGTGATACTAGGGGGGGTAAGTACTTCCTGGGCAGTGCAAAGTACCGCTCGCGATGCCCATGACCGGGATTACAATGTGTGTATCGTAGAAGATATTTGTGCTGCTGCAAATCAGGAGGAACATCTATTTTCCATTCAATTATTGGAAAAAATAGCGCAAATTGTCACAGTAGATGAATTAAAAGGTCTCTAATGCATGTTATTTCTAAGACGATACAGGTGCTCAAAGATGAAATTCAGATTGGAGCTTTGCTGAGAGGGATCCTCGTATTGGTGCCCTTTGCCGTTATTTATCTGCATAACCATAACCCAATTTGGCTTCAAACCTCAGTATTAACTATGTCAACCCTTATTGTAGAAGAGCGTCTTGAATTGACTGCATTAGGAGTGTTACTTCATGGGTTTATCATCATTGTAATGTTTTATTTCCTTTTTTTAACCCAACCTATCCCTGTACTGTATATCGTCTCATGTACCCTCGCAGCTACGACAGTGATCTTGGTTACAATAAAGGGGGAGAAATTGCGTCCTTTAGGGAACTGGACTTTTATTCCTGCCATAATTCTTGCTACAGAGTTTGCTGCAGAAACTAATCCTACAGAAATGTTACATCGGGCTCCTCAATTTTTACCTTATCTATTGTTCGCATTAGTACCTACCGTATTGCTTGCTCAATTTGATGAAATGAGAACATACTACAAAAAGCGTGAGATTCATTACCATCCATTGCGATTAGGAAGGTTGAATGATTTCGGGGAGCAAAATCCTTATATTGAAAATATGATCGCTATGGCAATTGCTGTTTGTATTTCGACCTTTTTGGTTGAATATTTTCAAATGGACAATGGGCAGTGGATGATTTGGGGCACTGCCAGTGTCGTTACTGGTAATGTAACGACCTCTCCAAAAAAATTGAGTCAACGTATCATAGGGGTATCACTGGGTGTTCCATTAGGCATCTTATTCGGATTGATTCTCCCCAGCACCCCATTAGCCTTAACCCTTGCCATATGTGGCATTTTCTTAACTTTGGTTGCCTTTCGTCGTTATGTCATCGCTTATTCTTTTCGTTGTTTCTTTGTTGCAACCACAGTCATGTTGGTCACTCATTCGGCGAGTGTCGCATCGGAACGGTTGACGCATGTTATTCTGGGTGGACTCGTAGGATTCGGATCAGTTATATTCTGTCATCTGGCACAATCGCATTGGGTCAAGAAATAAAACGCAAATTTGGTTGAGTTTTGCGATCACTGCCTCTGCCGCTGTATTTTAGCAAATTTTTCTGTATTATTTTAAAAAATCTGCAATAGACCCTACAGGAGGTAACCATGCGTCGTATTGTTTCTTCACATTCTTTTAGCCGTGTTTTCTGGATCGTATTTATGATTCCGACGTTCTCACTGGCAGCTCAAAAATCTCATCTACGTGGGGAACGTTATTGTGAAATTATTGTTGCTAAAAGCATAAGTGATTATGCGGTATACAATACTATTGGTCTTAATGATTGCCCACAAAAAATTTGGGACAAAATAACTCCTGAAAGTGTAAAAAAAGAAACGGGATCTACCCATGTGCATTTAAATGGTCCTCGTTACTGGATGATAGATGGCATGCAAAACTCCAATTTAGTGAACACTCATGTAAAAACATTTAACGGATTAACGATGCGAGAAGCCGGTATACTCCATATTCCTTTAAAAGATTTATTATTAGAAGCCCCTTATCGGCCTCTAAAGGTTGCGCGCAAAACCACCTGGATCTACGAAGCTGGAAAACCTGTTTATGAACTTATCGATCCTAAGGGTCATGTGTTTGTTATGCAGTCTTATAGTGTTCAAAAAATGCCCCAAACAGAACAATCTCTTTCGCAATTGAGCACAAAATTGAAGTTACCTGCTAAATGGCAATTTAAAACCGGAACTCTTAAAAAAACAGAAACGGTCCAAGCGATTAAGGATATGGCTGTAGTCGTTCAGGATAATTTTTTAAACACGTACCAACAGGCCACTCATGATCTGTTGGTAGATAAAATAAATTCATGATTTATGGAGTTATTTTATAATCTAACTACATGTTCTAGAAGGATCTTGTTTTCTGGCCATCGTTTGCGGTGAGCCAGGAATTTTTTATTTAAACTCTAAACAGAAAACCGAGTTAGATAGTTACATAAGTCCCACCTTGAACTATTGCTCGGTAAATAATTCAGTAGTAGCGCGCTCTTGGTAATTGATCTACTTTATTTCCATACTAGAATTTCTGGTGACTTACGCGCCACTTCAGGCGTTTCAGCAGCCGGAATACCTACAATAATTGGCGCAATGGCTGTAATATCAGCGGGGAGATTCAGTTTTGTTTTCCACTCTGGAGTATTGAGTGTTGAAACAGCAAGACCAATAACACACGTACCCAACCCTTGAGCACACGCTGTCAGCATCAAGTTTTCAGCTGCTAACCAACAATCTGCCGCTACAAAAGGACCATGGTATTTACTGTAAATAACAATGAGTGTATTTGCATTATAAAATGCATGGAAATCAGGATTATTAACCAAATCTTGCAGATATTTCATCTGCATTTTAGAATAATTATGGGCTTCCGTATAAAGTAGGGATTTCACGATGTCTGATAAATGATTTAATATATCTTGATCTTGGATTATCACAAAGGACCAAGGCTCCTCATGCATAGCGGTAGGTGCTTGCACAGCAGCATCAAGCAATGAGTGAATGAGCGCTGGATCTAGTTTTTGCGGTTTATAATTACGTACAGCGCGACGCCTATAAATTGCATCAATTTCACTCATTAGGGCCTTTTCTTCCTTAAATTTTTTTGAAGTAGCCATAATCTTCTCCATATAAACCATAATATTAAATAATCCCTTTATGGTTCTTAAATTCTGGTTCATCTTCCTGCTTTGTCAAGTTCATAAGCTCACTCGATTAATATAAGTAGCCCGTTTAAGAGATTAACGGTATTTAAAATTTCGCTTATCATATAAATCATTCGATTGTATAATAAATGAATATTTTGTTTGTTTATAAGATTAAGCATGACCTTTGAAAAGTTAATTAAAATTGAACAGTTAAAACTGGATAAAATTAAAGAACCAAAACAACGCGATGAGATTTTAAAAACAATTCAAGAAAAATATATAAAAGAAATTAATCGTCTTATAGAACTATTAAACAAAAGCCAAGATGCTCAATCTAGTGAGCTATTAAAACAAATTAAAGAAACAGACAAACTCTTCTTTGAAATAAAAGGAATTCAAGTTACAAGTCACATCTTATTCAGTCGTCATGGAAAATGCACAAGTTGGGGGCAAAAGAAATTTGGTTTAAATCCCAATGCAGCGCTTTCTGAAGAAGCAATGAGAAATATGGAACGAACGAGTCAATCCACGGGCAATTTATTATTTTATTTTCCAAACGAGCTGCCCCTTTCAATTGGTGTTTCTCCACTCAATCGAGCACTACAAACCGCTGGATTGGTTATTCCTAAAGAAATTAAAAATGCAAAGATTGCTGTTCTTCCTTTTTTAGCGGAAAACAGTGATGCACCCTCTGGTTATGATGTTCGTTCTATAGCAGATATGCAGAAGTTATATAATCAGCTGTCTTTTTGGACAACTCCTATCAGAAAAATTCTTTTAAAACTTTCACTGTGGATTTTTAGTGATCAAGACTTTGACTTACTCAAGAAAAGGAGAAAAACTGCTGTTGAAAAAATCCAGGAGCATGGCAATAAGATTCTTCTCGAGGAGCGTGATGATGTGTATCAAGATTTGGATTATGCTGGGGACAAAATAGAAGATACTAAAATTTTTATTGAACGTGCAGCACATCAAGATTGTTGGTTGTTTGGACATGGAAAAAATTTCAAAGCCTTTTTTCAAACAGTTTTAGGTATTAGGTCCGATTTTGATTATGGTGAAACACGCCGGGTTTATAAGATAGAAGATAAGAATAATAAATCGTCACTCTTTGTTCCTCCCTATGTGATGTTCATTGATCAAGAAACAGGAAAAATAAAAGGAAAATATACAGGTATAATCGGTACTTCTTTGCAAAAGCAATCGGAAGCTCTGTCCGATGGAGAGATATATCCAGATGTATCTACGGCTATTGCCGGTCTAGGGATGCCGGTTTCAACACCCGAGTACTGGGAAGAACAATCTTGCCCTTCACCCAGTACGGAGGTATGTACTGATTTAAAAACACAACATCCGGAGAGTAAACCTTTAATAGTAAAAAACTTCTAATATGGACCACTTATGTTTTATACCAATTTTCTTATCAGATTTATGTACTGATAAAATGATGCTACAGTTCTCTAAGGCTTAGCTGAATGAAGGTGAATTTTGGATACCATGTATGATGCAATTATCTTTGATTTTGACGGGGTTATTTTAGACAGTGAACCTCTTCATTATGAAACATGTTGTGAGGTTCTTAAGCCACTAGGAATAAGCATAAGTTATTCTGAGTACGTTGAAAATTATTTGGGCCTAGCAGATAAAGAATTGTTCCCTAAGCTATTGCACAATGTGGGTATTCATAGGTCAAATGAAGAAATCAAACGTTTGATTCAGAAAAAAACTGAGCTTTACATCCATATTATTAATACCCGCGACTCTTTACCCCTAATTGTAGACTTTGAGCAATTTATTTTTAAAGTTGCTTCTAAAGTAAATAAAATTGCCATTTGTAGTGGATCCAGCCGTAGTGAAATAGCGGCAGTACTTTCTAGAGTAAGACAGGGTAAATTGCAGACTTATTTTGATTCAATTGTCACAACGGAGGATGTACAGAGCGGGAAGCCATCTCCTGAAGGCTATTTATTAGCAGCAACACGTCTCAATGTTCTCCCAGGACGTTGTTTAGTCATCGAAGACACCTTGCATGGAATAAAAGCAGCTAAAGCCGCTGGGATGCAGGTAATTGGTTTGACTACAACTTATGACCGAAATCATTTTTTAATTGCCGATCAAGTCGTTACAGGTTATCGACAGTTATTAGGAAGAGTCTGGTAACCGCTATTGATTGGCTAGCCAATCTTCATAGGTGAGAGCAAAACGAAAATGATCACACCATACGCCATTAATTTTTAAGTATCTTGGCGAGAACCCTTCTTTCAGAAAACCATTTTGAGTAGCTAAGTGGATGGATGCAGTATTTGTTGGTTGAATGTTCGCTTCAATCCGGTGTAGTTTTAGTTCGAGGAAAATTTCTTTTAAAACCAGTTTTAATGCCTGACTCATTAACCCTTGGCCTGCATAAGTTACGGATGCAAAATATCCCATATAGGCACTTTGAAATACCCCTTGAATTATTTCATTAATGTTGAAGACACCGATAATGTGTTCCTGTTGGTTTAATGCCAAAAAACATCGGTGCTCCTCATTCTGAAATTTGTGTAGGTAGGCTTGGAATTCCTCATGAGTTTGGGGGGCGATCACAAAAGGGTGGTGGAAATCCCGACTTTTTTTCATGGTCAATAGGAAATTTGTCTCATCATATTGAGTTAATTGACGCAAATGTATCGAATTTGTAGTGAGCATAAAGTAGAAGGCTTGAAAAAGAGGAAATTTTAGCACAGCTCCTATGCTGGGTAATACGCTGAATATTTACAAAAATTAAAGAACTCCTAATTTGAATCACTCTCTTTTTTGGGATAAGATTGCGCTAAAAAACAACAGCTAATAATTATTTTGTGATTAACGAAAGAAAATGAATTAAATTAAATTATGATGTACAGAGTATGCTTAGGCATTATGCTATTTTTTTTCTTAATTGGGAATTCAACGAGTATGACTATGGATATAGTAACTGTGGAGCAACCTGAATACCGTCAGGTGCTAAAGAATAAGGCCCATGAGGTTTTGTTTCCATTAAGTCAAGCAGACAAAGAGTTAATTGCTGCTATGAAAAGTAAATTATATGAACTAGGTGGGGTGGGTTTAGCAGCTCCCCAAGTTAACTTTCCGAGAAGAATCATTGCGGTATACATTCCAGAAGAGGCAACTTTATTAAGAGATAATGTTAATAAATTTTATCCTATGCATATAATGATTAATCCAAGCTATGAGCCCGCGTCAGATTCTGTAATGCATCACGATTTTGAAGGATGTTATTCTGTTTCTAGTAAATCCGGAAAGGTCCCGCGCTATGAGAAAATTATACTGAGCTATTATGATGAATCAGGCCAGTTTCATCAGAGTATAGAAGAAGGATTTTATGCTCGAGTTTTGCAGCATGAGATTGATCATTTAAATGGCTTTTTGATTCTCGATCGTCTTACTCCAGATTGTATCCAAGGTTCTCTTGAAGAAATGATGGCTTTAAGGAGAGAGTCTTTGTCTCCAGAAAAAAGAACTATCTTTGATCAGGTTATGGCACGTAAGACAAAAAAATAGCCCGCATTCACAGATTAAACTATCGCATTACTAGCAGGAGATTGAAAGTTGCTGTTTAATAGCTCTGCAAGATTTTGAGCCGTAAGCTGGGCTTTTGCTTGTTCATATCCTTCTTCAGTAATTTCGTTGTATTTTTTAAAATCCAAAATACCGTATTGGTCTAGTTTTAAAGTAATCCCATAATCTGCCATGGCCATCATTTTAGCAGTATTTTGATGGGAGCTGATGGTTAATAATCGCAACACCAACTCACCTAAATTAATAGGCAATATGGACTCTTTTCCCATAAATTTATTGTAAAGCAACTTCCAGCCTGAAAGTGAGTACGGTATAGGAGTTAATTTGAAGAAGTTATTATTATTTACATTGGAGGCAATAATCTTACTACTATGTGAATACTGTCTCATGATATCGATGGGTATATTATTTAATACACCGCCATCAATAAGCAACTTGTCATCAAATGATACGGGCGGATAAATAAAGGGTAGAGATATACTCGAACGAATCGATTCCCACAATCGCCCTCTATCATGAATATATAAATTTTTGCTGATTAAGTCTGTTGAGACACAAAAGTAGTTAAGCCATAAATCTTCGATTTGACTGTCCTCGCCATAGAGTTCTCTTAAGCTGTCTGTGGCTCTTCTGCCTGTGGCAATGGCAATATACGGGAAGGTAAAATCGATCTTGGCTCCTTTGATTAAATATTCTTCAACAAATTTTAAAAGCTCGCTAGAAGAATATCCCTTTGCTAAAACAGCGGCGAGCATGGCTCCCATGCTTGTTCCCGCGATGTAGTCCACCGGTATTCCTCGCTCTTCTAATAAGCGATAAACACCTATGTGCGCAAGTCCTCGCGCTCCACCTCCACTGAGGACTAAGGAAATGGTATTGTCAGTAAAAATTCGCATTAGGCGGGAAATTCCTTCATCTGTATTGCTTCGGACATGAAAATGACCATTAACGACGCGTTTTTCTAACCAGCTTTTTGTATTTTTGGGGGCATTTGCAGTTTGATGCAGAAGCACTAATACATTCCGTTTAATAAAATTATGTTGCATATTTAATACATAATCTTCTACTTCGGATAAGTCAGCATTATGTTCTTCTGCAAGGGCTAAATAAGCGAGCGAATCAGCTTGACGGACACAAAATTTAGTCCAATTGGTTATCGATTCGTCAGCTAGATAAAAAATAAAAGAATACTCCTTTTCAAGTTGGTTAATTAATAAAATTCCTTCATTACTCATATTCCCATTGTCATCCAAGAGACCTTGTCTTTTCTCTAAGCAACTACTGGTTAATAAAAGTATTTTTTCGCCGTAAGAAAAACGAAAAATCATTTCTTGCAATAGAAATTCTAGATCTTTTATTGGTCTTATAGGGATTAAAGCTATGGATTTATTACGTGAGGTGGCAGCGTGAATTCCCTGTAGCGAATTGGTTAATCGTTTTATGGTAAATTGGGTTATCTTATTGAGCAGCTCAGGATATCGTCTACATAGTTTTAAAAAATTTTCCTTCGATAATTTTAAAATGATGCTGTCGCGTAATGTATAAACATTGGCCGAGCGGGGCAAATCAGATAAAAGAGCCATTTCCCCGATGATGGCTCCTTCCTGTAACTCGCCTTGGAACGTCACATTACCTTCTGTATCCGTGATCTGATAGTAGAGACGGCCTTTTATTAAAATGTAAAGATCATTCGTGTTTTCCCCTTTTTGAATTAAAAGGGAATCAGCAGTTCGAGATTCTATTTCCAAAACTCGGGAAAGTTTTGAAAGACATGCTTCGCTCAGGAAACTAAAAGGTTCATATTGCTTAATAAATTCAAAAATTTCTTTGGGTGTGAACAGAGGTTGATTCATATTTTATTATTAATAGTCCTTTAATTATTCTTATTATAGACATGTTTTTAATTGCAAGGATGGAGGCTTTAAATAATAATCTTTAATTCAAGTTTAGAATTCTTTTATCAGGGAAAACAGGAGAAAGGAATCGTGTCTCATAATTACAGTGAGTTTGATGCCGATGCGAGATCTGGAACGGATTTGCGTATCGCAGTTCTGGGCATCTGTGTGCTCGCTTGTGCCTTATTTGCACTGACCATTTTTCTTGATGTTCAATCTCATAAAGGGTATATCAAATACCCAAGCTGGTTATCAATAGGTGATGTTGATGATGCCAGAGTGATGCTTGTTGCTATTATTGGTGCAGTGAGTACTGTTCTAGGACTTGTTTTTTCTGTCGTACTTCTGGTTTTATCCATGGCTTCAACTCAGTTTGGTCCACGTCTTCTACGTCGATTTATTATTGAGCAAAATGGACAAGGAACAATAGGCTTATTCTCCTCTACTTTTCTTTTTAGTTTATTTACCTTGGTTGTAGTGCGATATCAGGATGGGCACGAATTTGTACCTCACTTGACTACATTAACTGCCGTGTTAATGATGATCCTCTCATTTGCAGCATTAATTACCTTTAGCCAAAATATCCGTAAAGAGATCCAAACGGGAAATTTAATTGCTAAAGTTGATGAAGATTTGACTCGAGTAATTACTAATTATGTCGCATTGCGGAAGGAGCGAACCAAAGAAAGTGCGAATATCGCGCCAGAGGAGCACCCTGAGGTATTACGTAAACGCTCTTTGAATGAGAGTTATTCGGTTCTTGCGAGTAACCCAGGCTATTTGCAGTCAATTAATTACAGCAAGTTAATCAAAGCGGCAACCCGGGAAGATGCGGTAATTATTTTAAAAGTTCGTCCAGGTCATTTTATTATTACGGAGACAACTTTAGCTGATATTATTCCAAATGAAAAAGGTCCTATTTTAATAAAAACCATCCATGAGACTTTGCGCATCGGTCCGAATCGTACATTATCACAAGATCCTGAATTTGCTATGGCACAAATTGTTGAAATTGGTATTCGTGCATTGGGCGATGCAATTAATGATACTTTTACCGGGATTGCGTGTGTGGATTGGCTTACTAATAATATTAGTGTTTTAGTTGATCTGCCTGAAACTGGAGAATCCTGGCAAGATGGAGCAGGCCGTACTCGACTCATTGAAATGCCTGTAACATTTTCTCGTCTAGTGGGTGCAGCTTTTGATATGATTCGAGAGTCAGGTGGAAAAAATCCAGCAATTCTAATCCGAATGCTGCAAAATTTTACCCGCATTGCTCCTCACTTGCGCAGCGATAAGCAACGTGCTGCGATCATGCGTCAGGTAACAGCAATCAGGGAGTTTGTTGATTTACATCCTTTTACGCGCACTGATATGAAGGACATGATTGAAATTTATGATAAAGCCTGTGCTGCATTGAACTTTGCAATTTAATGAAAACCATTATTTTTCAATGCTGAACTTGACAAAAATTAATGTAAGTTCTTAAAATGCAAGTGGCTAAATTATATTTTGCCTATAGCTTATTTAACTAATCTAAAAGGAATTAAGTAAATGAACAAATTACAATTAACAGGCGTTGCTTTAGCAATTGGGGCTGCTTCAATGTTCGCTATTGCTCCTGCTTTTGCTGCTGATGATGCTTCTGCTGGTATGGTAAAATGCCAAGGTGGAAACACTTGCAAAGGACAAGGCGCTTGCAAAACTGCAGACAATGCTTGTAAAGGCCAAAATGCTTGCAAAGGCAAGGGAATGGCTGAAATGACTAAAGAAGACTGCCAAAAAGCTGGTGGTACTGTTGTTCAATAATTTCAATTGAGTTTCGCATTACTCAGGCGTGCAATGCATGCCTGGTTTCCTCTTCCCTCGGATTTTACCTATGGATAGCCTTAAATATACAGTGCCTAAGAAAATGCCTTTCTTAGGGTTTGGACTTGGATTACGACCCGACTATTATGAAGTAATCTTGGAGCAAAAACCTAATTTAGATTGGTTTGAGATACTCACTGAAAATTACATGGTTCCTGGTGGAAAACCACTTTATTATCTTGACCAAATTCGCGCCCACTATCCTGTTGTAATGCATGGTGTTTCTCTTTCCATAGGAAGTGCGGATCCGTTAGATAAATGCTATTTAAAACAATTAAAGGAACTTGCAACCCGAATCGAACCGGAATGGATTTCCGATCATCTATGCTGGACAGGAGTTAATGGAATTAATGCCCATGATTTGTTGCCTATTCCCTATACACGTGAAGCGGTAAACCATATTGTATCGCGAATTCAACAAGTACAAGATTTTCTAGGACGGTCCATTTTAATTGAAAACGTTTCCAGCTATCTTACCTACAAACAATCTGAGATGTACGAGTGGGAGTTTATTCTGGAAATTGTAAAACAAGCAGATTGTTATATATTATTAGACGTAAATAATATTTATGTTAGTTCTGTGAATCATCAGTTTAACCCCATGGATTACATTTGTGCGATGCCTCCCGAACGAGTTGCTCAAATACATTTAGCTGGTCATTCAAATCATGGTAATTACATTATTGATACGCATGATGCACCAGTAATTCAACCCGTATGGGATCTTTATGCTGCTACATTACAGCGCTTGGGGCCAATATCGTCGATGATTGAACGAGATGATAACATGCCTCCTTTTGGAGAATTGCTTGCGGAAATCAATCATGCAAGGCGAATCGCTGAATCAATCGTGCCCGAAGAGGTGCCAGCATGAGTGGACTTTTACAATTAGAAGAACAATTTCAAAAATTTCTCTTGTCAGGTCAGGCAGACATTCATGATTCTATTGTGGAAACTGAATCTGTTTCGGTAAATACTCGGTTAGACATTTATCGTGATGCGTACAGACTTCGACTTATTGAATGTTTAAGTATTAATTTCCCTGCTTTGTATGCTTATTTAGGAACTGAAGAATTTAATACGCTAGCCACTTATTATATAGATGCCCATCCTTCACCTTATCGATCTATTCGTTGGTATGGTGATGGATTATCTGAATTCATTAAACACAATTACTCACAATATCCCTATTTAGCAGAGCTTGCTGATTTTGAATGGAAAATGAACTGGGCATTTGATGCGGCTGATGAAGAAATTGTACGGGTTGAGGATATGGCTGTTATCCCTCCTGAAGCCTGGGCAAATCTACAATTTATACTTCATCCATCCCTACAAAAAACCAATTACTTATGGAATATAATTCCTCTTTGGCAGTCTCTAGTTCATGATAGGGATCTTCCTGAATTACAGCACAGTTCAGAATGCACAGCATGGGTCATCTGGCGTGCACCAGAATATAAGATTCAATTCTATAGTTTATCTCAAGAAGAGACTTGGGCTTTGGATGGTTTATCAAAAGGACTTTCTTTCGGTGCTCTTTGTGAAGGGTTATGTCAATGGATCCCACCTGAAGAAGTGGGTATGAAAGCCGCTTCTTATTTAAAGGGTTGGATTCAAAAGGGCATGCTTTCGCAATTGCTGATTGTAGAGTAGCCTACTTATTTCCAAAACAGAATACTTCCTATTGCGAGTTGATCGCTCTCGTAGCATAATATGTGAACATCTTGTATTCCTAGATGTGAAATCGGGGGGAGCAAAAATCAATGTCTATGAGTAAAACTGTAATTAGCAAGGAACAACCCAAGGCTAATCCCAGTCCCGAGGAGAACCTTACTATAGAGTTGCAAGAACGGATAATCGATAACCCTGCTAAAGGTAATTGTGGGTATTATGCTTTCGCAATTGGCTTAATTAACATTATTCAACAAGAAGGTAATGGAATAACATTTGAAAAATGGGTTAAATTAGATCCTTCTATAAGGGATTATTATAATGCCATATTTAAATTCGATTTGGACAAGCCCGATAATAAATTACTCGATGTATTGCAAAGAGCGTTAAGATTACTTACCTATAATTTACAGATCAAGGAATTACGTTGGGCATGCATACATGCAGAAAAAAATGATGAATATAGGGCATTGGTAGCAATAAGTACTTATAGGAAATTTGCTGAAATGTATCATGGGACTCATTTAGACCCACGTTTCAACCAATTTCTTTCATCCACCCCTATTAAAAAAGCGTTAGCAAAAATTAATGAATCCACCATTTTGGCGGAACATGAAGCTTTAGTATTGGTACCATTATTTATCTCATTGATTTATGGTGAAGAGGTCGCTCCAGAGACGATAACATCAGAAACCGAACCAAAATTGAATTCTCCTATAATTCAAGCATTACAAAACATCACTGAGGATTTTGTGTGGGCAACTCATTTGGAGCTGGATTATTTAGCGAATGCATTTGAAGTGAATCTACATACTCTGGAAAATGGGAGGCAGCGATATGACTACCAAGACATGCCCAATCGACATACACTTACGCTAAATAATCAGAATAATACTCATTGGACTACAAAAGTAACAATGATTAAATCATCAAAGCCCTCAACTCAAGCTAAGGATTCTTTAGGAAGCACTTCGTTCGGTTTAAGTAGCAAAAAAATAAACGCTCTGGATTTGGGAGCTCATCCCAAAAAACAAACTGAGAGAGAAACTGATTTCATAACATTAGAGGGTCTAGAAGAGGATTGGCAGAAAAAGAAAGCGGATGATCAAGAGAAAACTCCGCCGCTGCGCATGAATGTTGTAAAAAAACATAACAAAAAACCGAATAAATACCAGCAGTTTTCCGCTCAACATAATCTGTTTAGTCAACCCGAAGCAATACCTTTAGAATTGAAAACCTCAAAAGCGGAACAAAAAGAATTGGTTCAGTTAGTCCGTATAGTAAATAGATCGGTGCTGGACTATTGTTCTTACAGTGATGGGATTGTGTTTTCATTGTTTCATAGACATGGAAGTTCCGGGAGGAGAAGAGCTCGGAAATTTAATGGTGAATTTTGTAAGTTTGATTATGAGTTTTCTAAGGCTGGGGGTGAGTTTTTTTCTGAGATGTCCCTTGCTCAAGCAAAAACAATGCTCATTCATTATCTGAGTGATAGTAAAAACGGTAGAACTCATCCTCACTCATTTAGGACTATGCTCTTACATGAATTATTAACTAATCTGTTAAACTACAAGATCACTCTAAAAGAGGTTTCTAAAAATTATTCTAATCTGTTGGCGGCATTCCAAGAGTTTTTGATCCCTGATGTAGGTTACCAATATAATTGATTATGGTAACCTGAATGCGGATCCAGGTTACTTTTTATTTGCCCTAAGTTCGCTTTCGATTCAATAAAGTGAGAATAGGTGGTAATAAAGAAATAAAAATAATACTGTAAATTACTATCGAGAAATTTTCTTTTATGATGGGAATTGATCCTAGGAAATAACCTAAGCTTAATAGGCTCAGGATCCATGTAAAACCACTCACTAAATTGTAAAGGGTGAAATGAAGAACCCTCATCGAACCTATGCCCGCTACAAAAGGTGCAAAAGTACGTATGATGGGGAGGAAACGGGCAAAAATGATAGTTTTACCTCCATGTTTTTCATAAAACTCATGAGTTTCTTGTAAGTGTTTTTTATTAAGTAACCAGGATTTATCCGCAGCAAAAATTCGTGGTCCTAGTAAACGTCCAATCATAAAATTGAGTTGGTTTCCTAAAACTGAAGCAAGGAAAAGTAGGAAAAATAATATCGCTATATTCAATGGATTTCCGGCTTGGGCTGCAATACTTCCCGCCGCAAAAAGCAAGGAATCTCCAGGTAGAAAAGGTGTTACTATAAGTCCAGTCTCACAGAAAATCACTGCAAATAAAAGCAAATAGGTCCAAAATCCATAAGTTGATACTATGGTATTTAAATATACATCAACGTGAATTATGTAATCAAAAATAGAGTTCAAATGCATTTTATGTTGAAATTGGATTAAATAGGGTAAATATTTTTACACACTTATCTGTTAATTAATATAAATTTTATCTCTTAAGCATAAATTAGCTTTGTTATTCTTTTTTGAATACCCATTATAAGGAGTATGATGAACACTTTATTTCATCTTGCGTTTCCAGTGCATGACCTCGACTTGGCGAAACAGTTTTATCATCACCAATTAGGGTTTTCATTAGGGCGTGAATCGGAGCATGCATTGATTTTTGAGTTTGGCAACCACCAAATTGTAGCCCATAAAATTGACACTATTCTTCCTCCACAAGATAGCATCTATCCAAGACATTTTGGTTTAATTTTTCTGGAGCGATATGAATTTGATGACTTTGTGGAACACCTTAAAAAAAAGCAGATTTCTTTTGAGATTCCATTGAAAACACGTTTTAAAGGTACACGAATTGAACATCAATCTTTTTTCTTGAAAGATCCCAGCAATAATTTGTTGGAATTTAAATATTATCAATTTGGATCAGCAATTTTTGGTGAAAAGGATTTTACACGTATTGGCGAATCATCTCTCAGGAAATGAATAAACCGTAATTAAAAATCGCGGCTTAAGTGAAACGAAGTAGGGCTCGGTTTTTCCAGACCAGGAAATGTCCCCTGATTTTCGGCAAGGAAATGATTTATTACCCAAAATCTGTTTCCTTCCCGCTTTTAAGGGTAACAATATCTAAAACAGGATAAGTTGAATAACAATTTATGTAACCTTACAATGTTCTTTATGAGAGTTCTTCAGTCAAGGATGCTTGGTGCGTTTTTTATTCTCCATTAGCTTATTCTTAAGTGCCATTCTGTTATTTAGTATTCAACCCATGGTCGCTAAATCTTTGTTGCCTGTTTATGGAGGAACACCGGCTGTCTGGACTATTTGTATGCTTTTTTTTCAGATGTTGTTGCTGTTCGCCTATGGATATGCTGTTGTTCTGGGGCTATTTAATAAACCTATAATATGGCGTGCGATCCATAGTTTTCTTATTCTTTTGAGTTTTATAGCTTTGCCTCTTGTATTCCGGCCTTTGATTATTGATAAGGCTCCTGAATGGAGTATTTTATCGAATTTGTTAACCCAACTGGGGTTACCTTTACTCATTATTGGTGCTTCAGCTCCATTATTACAATTTGCCTACAGTCAAACCCAAGAAAGGAATGCGGCCGATCCCTATTTTCTATATGCTGCGTCTAACCTCGGAAGTCTCCTATCTTTAATTCTTTATCCCTGGGCTATAGAGCGTTTTATTGGATTAAAAAATCAATTTTATTTATGGAGTATTGGTTATGGAATTTATGTGGTTCTATTGTTCTTTATTCTTTATGCTAATCGTTATCAATCACTAAAAAAACAAAATAATTTCTTTACCTTATGGCCTTGGAAAAGCTTGTTGAATTGGATTTTTTTAAGTTTTGTTCCGTGCAGTTTAATGCTTGGCGTCACTCTATATATTACTACGGATATTGCCGCAACTCCTTTGTTTTGGGTGCTCCCCTTGGCCCTATATCTACTTACTTTTGTCCTTGCATTTACGAATAAACCTTTGATTTCGTTCCCGTGGATTGTACGAAATAGTATTTTTTTCCTTATTTTTCCCATTATTGGATTTATTTTAAATGCGGGGCAAATAAATATTTGGCAAAGTATTTTCTTTCATTTATTGAATTTTTTCATTTTGTCCCTACTTTGTCATCGCCAGTTATTTTTAGATAGGCCTAAGCCTCAATTGCTAACATTATTTTATTTTTGTTTGGCCCTGGGGGGTGTTTTAGCCGGAGTATTTAATGGAATTTTGGCGCCACATTGGTTCAATGGAATTTATGAATACCCTTTAGCAATCTTATTAAGCTTATTTGCTTTACCACAATTGCCCAAGAAAAATGGTTGGTGGGTTCCTATAGCCGTTCTGATTATTTTGTTGCTTCATTACTGCCTCTCTGGTATCCATTGGCCTGGAGGTTTTTCATCTTTTCAAATATGTGCTCTTTTGGCATTAATTATTATCGTTGTCTGGCAAAAAAGTAAAAGCAGTTTGATTGTATCGTTATTGATTTTATTTGGATTTATTTTCTTACCCTTTTCCCAAACTGAAACAATGTTAATACAGGCTCGTAATTTTTATGGGATAAAAAAAGTGATTGATAAACAAGGTACACATGTCTTAGTGAGTCAGTCTACTGTGCATGGACTGCAAGTTTTAGGAGAAAAACCGAAGGGGATGAGTACTTATTATGGAGCAATTAACCCCGTCGTGGTTGCCATGCAACAACAAAACAGCTCGTTAACAGTTACAATTATTGGTTTAGGCATTGGTACAATGCTCTGTCAATTTCGAAAAGAGGATAGGATCAAAGTGATTGAAATTGATGAGCAAGTCATTAATGTTGCAAAAAATCCTAAATTATTTACATACTTACGCGATTGTTCAGGTGTAACCATTATAAAAAACGACGGACGATTAGCATTGGAGCAATTACCTGCACATTCCCAAAATTTAGTGATTGTCGATGCTTTTAATTCAGATGCAATCCCGATACATTTATTGACTCTTGAAGCCTTTAAGTTATACCAACAGAAAATTACAAAAGACGGTGGCATATTGATTCATTTAAGTAATCGACATTTGCAATTATTACCGGTAATTAATGCTGCAGGAAAGCTTTTACAGCTGAGGGTGCTTTATGTCCATAATAAAGGTACTTTGGCATTGAATCAATTTGATTCGGAGTGGGCTTTGCTGACGGCGAATGACCATTTGGCTTTCCAAATGGTGAAAGAAACGAATTGGCAGTTTTTTACCTCTGATGAACAATTTTTATGGACTGATGATTATTCTAATATTATCCCATTGTTAAAATGGTAGCGGAACCAGGAATTAAAAATTAGGCAGGTTCAGAAATCCCAGTTCCATAGGTGGAAATGAAGCTAAAATTCAACAAACATTAAACTTCAGCTAAGTTTCCTTTAGTTTCTAACCAGACCTTTCTATCGCCTGCCCTTTTTTTATTTAACATCATATCCATAATGGCTTCAGCCCCTTCCTCATCGTCCATAGTGAGTTGAACCAGGCGTCGGGTATTGGGATCCATCGTCGTTTCACGTAGTTGGATGGGATTCATTTCACCCAAACCTTTAAACCGTTGGACATTCGGTTTGGCGCGAGATGTTTGTGTCAGGTGGTTGAGAATCCGAGTTTTTTCTTCATCATCCAGTGCATAATAAACATCTTTACCTGCATCGATTCGATAAAGTGGGGGCATCGCAACGAACACATGCCCAGCTTGAACTAAGGGTTTAAAGTGGCGTAAAAATAAAGCGCAAATTAAAGTAGCAATATGGGCTCCATCTGAATCTGCATCTGCGAGAATACATAATTTACCGTAACGAAGCCCGCTTAGATCAGAAGAGCCAGGATCCACTCCTATAGCAACAGAAATATCATGAATTTCCTGAGATGCTAAAACTTGGGATGAATCAACCTCCCATGAATTAAGAATTTTTCCGCGTAACGGTAAAATTGCTTGGAAATCTTTATTTCGGGCTTGTTTTGCTGAACCGCCCGCGGAATCACCTTCCACTAAAAATAATTCAGCTTGGCTGAGATCAGTAAGCAAACAATCCGCTAACTTACCTGGGAGGGCGGGACCCTGACTCACTCGTTTACGTGCTACTTGTTTTGCTTGTCTTAAACGTTTTTGTGCGCGATCGATGGCCAAAGAGGCGATTGCTTCACCTTGGTTCCGATGTTGATTGAGCCATAGTGCAAAAGCGTCTTTAACGACATTACTAACAAAAGCAGAAATTTGACGGGAACTTAGGCGTTCTTTGGTTTGACCTGCAAATTGTGGCTCTTTCATTTTAACCGATAATACATACTGGCAGGGCTCCCACAGGTCATCTGCTGTAAGCTTTATTCCTCTTGGAAGTAAATTTCTTAGCTCACAAAATTCTGCCATAGCATCAAATAATCCGGAGCGTAGACCATTAACGTGGGTTCCACCTTGAATGGTTGGAATTAAATTTACATAACTTTCACTAAAACCACTAATTGAGCCATTCGACCAAACCAAGGCCCAGTCCACCGTTGCTTCATCACTTTTGAATTCACCTATGAAGGGTTCTTCAGGTAAATAATCTCCATCAGGCAATGACTGATTTAAATAATCAATAAGACCTTGTTCAAAGCACCAATGCATTTCTTCATTAGTTGCCTTATTAATAAAAGTCATAGACAAACCCGTACAGAGTACGGCTTTAGCACGCAACACATGGGTTAAGTGTTTTACGGAGATACGAGTTGTATCAAAATACTTTGGGTTTGGCCAAAAACGGATAATTGTACCGGTGTCTCTTTTTTTAGTGAGACCTGTTTCATTTAACTCGCATAGTTTATCGCCATTGGCAAAAGACATTTGGTACACAATTCCATTACGTTTTATGGTCACATCAAGACGGTCAGAAAGAGCATTTACCACGGAAACACCCACTCCATGTAATCCACCTGAAAAACTGTAATTTTTATCAGAAAATTTACCGCCGGCATGTAATCGAGTCATAATGACTTCGACACCACTTAACCCTAACTGTGGATGTAAATCCACAGGCATGCCGCGCCCATCATCTTCCACTTCAATAGAACCATCTTCATGAAGTGTTACTCGGATATGAGTTGCAAAACCAGCCAGTACTTCATCCACACTGTTATCAATCACTTCTTGAGCTAAGTGGTTTGGACGCGTCGTATCGGTATACATGCCGGGGCGTCGTTGAACAGGTTCCAGTCCACTTAGGACTTCAATTGCTTGGGCAGTATAGTTTTCTGACATGGGTATTTCTCAAATAAAAGTTAGGTTTATTTTACCATATATTATGATACAGTAGGCGAAAGACGAATAGTTCCTTTGTAAATCTATTATAAAGATCCCCTGTTCTGCAAGCGGGAGAAACCAAGAGTTGTTATGGAGGCCTGGATTTGGCGAGTCTTAATCTGGGAGAGTAAAGAGGATTGCCTGGGCGTATCTTTGATTAACTACCACTAAGTTGAGGAAAAACTGTCTTTCCCGCTAAAGCGGAATCCATTTCTAAACAAGACATCATGCCAATCGAAGAATTAATTCTGCCTTCGAATGACAAAGAATCCTCAAACTAATGCGGTGATGCTATGACCAGGCCAGGCTAAATAGAAGACCTATGCAAAAAAACAGTGCTGCAATTCATCAACTATCTGTAGCTTTTCAACAACACCATCAAACGGTGCCTGCTTTGGATGAAGTCAGCTTTAATTTATATCCTGGTGAAACCCTAGTTTTATTGGGTGAATCCGGGTGTGGCAAATCCCTCACTTCTTTAGCGTTAATGCGCTTGTTGCCTAAATCCGGTGTTTATGGCGTTGATAGTGTAATCCATGTGGATGGGCAAGACATTTTGGATTTACCAGAACACATGATGCGTCAATTAAGAGGTCGCAAAATGGCTATGATTTTCCAAGAGCCAATGACTGCACTTAATCCAGTAATGACCATAGGAGAACAGTTAACCGAGGCCTTAGTAAAATGCAACTCATTTAAGAACCAAGAATTGCAAGATGCATTATTATCTTTGCTTTATGAAGTGGAAATGCCTCAACCAGAAATTAAAATTCACCAATACCCCCATCAATTATCCGGTGGACAGAAACAGCGTGTTGTTATTGCCATGGCATTGGCTTGTAAACCCGATATTTTAATTGCTGATGAACCAACCACCGCTTTGGACGTTACAATTCAAGCGCAAATTCTTGCTTTATTAAAAAAAATCCAAAAAAATCATGAAATGAGTTTATTGTTGATTACTCATGATCTAGGAGTAGTGAAAGCCATGGCATCACGCGTCTGTGTGATGTATGCAGGACAAGTGGTAGCGCAATCCTCGGTAGAAGATTTTTTTTCGCGAGTGAAACAACATCCTTATGTACAACAGTTACTGGCTTCTATACCTTCTTTAGCAAAACGCGAGGAACGTTTGTCAGTAATTCGTGGCTTGGTGCCTGCTTTAGATGAAATGCCTACAGGTTGTCGTTTTCATCCTCGTTGTATTTATGCTTTCGAACGCTGTCCGGGAGAGGAGCCGCAATTACAAGAACAACAGGGCCGATTGGTACGATGTCATCTCTATCCTGACCTCGAAGAGTTACCGCCATTACAAAAAAACAAAATTATTTGGGATGCAGGAACTACAGAGACAAAATCTATACTAACAGTCAATGATTTATGCGTAAGTTTTATTCAGAAAAAAGGCCTATTCAGTCGTCATAGAGTTTTATTTAAAGCAGTTGATGGTCTCTCATTTCGTTTATTGCAAGGAAAAACATTAGCTTTAGTGGGGGAGTCAGGATGTGGAAAAACCACTGCAAGTCGTGCATTGTTACGATTACTCCCCATTTGTGGCGGCGAAATACACTTTAAACAACAGGATGTGCGGGCATTAAAAGGGCGCTCATTAAGAGAATATCGAAAAAAAGTACAGATTATTTTTCAGGATCCTTTTTCTTCCATGAACCCGCGCATGACAGTAGGTGAAATAATCGCCGAAGGCATGCATGCCCAAGGGATGAAGCGGTCAGTAATCAGTGCAAGACAAAAAGAACTACTGAATCAGGTGAATTTGCCAAGCAGCAGCTTACATCGTTATCCCCATCAATTTTCCGGAGGGCAACGACAAAGAATCTGTATCGCTCGCGCTCTAGCTACTGGACCAGAACTCTTAATTTGTGACGAACCAACCAGCGCTTTGGATGTTTCTGTGCAGGCCCAAATCCTTAATTTATTAAAAGAGTTACAGCAAGAAACAGGCATATCCTATCTATTTATCACGCATAATATGGGAGTGGTTTCCTATATCGCCGATGAAGTGTTGGTTATGAAGAATGGAGTGGGCGTCGAGTTTGGGAGTTGTGAATCACTTTTTAAATCCCCTAAAGAAGCTTATACCAAGCAGCTTTTGAATGCTGTTTTGGATGTTTTTTAATCATCCATCTAAGTAAGTACTCTCTTTTTCCGTATTTTATTCATTAAAAATGTGATATATTTGCGCACTATTTGGATAATAAAGTCTTTGTATTTATTATTTGGGGGACATGGTTTCATGAGAATCACTGTAGGCGAATATAGCTTTAATAATATCGAGAATTTTACTGCCTATTTAGAAAAGACCTACGAGCAAGATAAGTTGGTTTCTGGCGAGGTCACTTTATCTGTTACGTGTGATGCATTTAACCAAGAAGAATTCAATAAATGGGTTGATTTCGTTTCAAAACCAGAACGTACGAGACTTTACAAATTTGAAATTAAACCTCCAGAGACCCGATATCAACTTGCTTTTGATAATGCTTATTTGTTTAGTAAACGACAAAGATTTTCTCTCGAGTTCCAACAACAAGTAGCGGAGCTCTCTAACGCAGCAAATTTTTTTGATCCGCATACCAATAAAATACGAAAAGCGAAAAAAAATTGGATCGAGGGTATAAAAAGTCCCAGTATGGGTTTACAGCTCCAATATCAAATTCCCGTTCAACATGAAGCCCATCAATACCAAAAAGCGACGCTACGTAAGCGTAAAAATAATGATGAACCTTATCAACACCCAGAACAAGGTCCTTTGGCGCAAGTTCCTGACTTTGCGCAAGAAAATCCACGGACTGTTGTTGGTTCTTACCGCCAATTCAGTTTCTTGAAAAAAGATTTGGAAGCTAAGGCTCATTATAGGAAAGAGTTCAATAATTTATTGAATGAGAGTAGTTCGCCCGAACAACTCCAAGAAGCTTTTCTTATCTTCTTGTCTGAGGTGACAGGAACTAATGCACCCCAATTGAAGAAAATAGAAAGATTACTCCAGACAATACCTTTATCTGACCTTAATTATAAAGGTCTAGCTCAAGTGTTTATTCATACTGGAACGGATGGTGTTTTCCTGTTATTGCACCATCTTAAGGAATTACACGATAAGGAATTGTTGGAAGACTTTAATAAGCTATTTCTTGATAAACCCGAAGACTATCTTGCCCTAATGTCACGCCAAGGCTTGGCAAATCTTAAAAAGTTGAGTGAATTAAGCCCTGAACAGCACATATGGTGGACTACTTTAGTTTCTAAACATAAAGCAACAGGTGCTCGTACTGAATTTAACGATTTATTTGAAGCCTATGATTATTTTCTGAAAGAGCTGGAGAAGAATGAACTGACCTTACCTTTCTCCTCTACATTAGAAAACATTGATCTTATGAAGCCTGCCTTAAATCATCTACTGTTCATAATAAATAACAGTAGTGATCCAGAAGAGCAATTGACTTGTTTAGATCGGTTAGATCTGAAGGGTGCCTATCATGCCAGTCGTTATAACCATTATAAACTAGTATCAAGGCAGATGAATTTAATAGCCGATATCGGTGAAGAAGACCTTGATTATTCAACCCCAACATCGCCTAAAGATCTGAGCGTTTGGTTTAGTCAAAAAGATCTTCCCTATGAAGAGGCTGTAACTCAATTCTATCGTTTCATTGGCACGCAGGAGTGGGCATTTAGTCTGGATGTATATCAAAAGATTGAGCGTGAAATTAGTAACGATCGAAAGTGGAGTGCCCAGAATAAAGTATTATTACTCAATATCGCTGCGTTAATGACAACGGGGCAGAAGGCATGTACTCAAACAGAAAACCCTTATCCCCACTTTAAAAGTTTGCTTAACAAATTTTCGTCAATAGCCAATCACTTTGAGAAGCAAAGAGACCAGGTATCAATGGTCCTTTCTGTTTTTTTAACTGCTCTAGGGAATATCAGTTGGGAGTTAATGCCTACTGCTGAGGAATTGGTAAGGCTTATTGATTTCCTGATACTCACCCAAAAATCGAACGTCCCACAATCAGAACAAGCACAGCGTGATTTTAATACAGCATGTATTCTTGCTTTGAATCTCGGGATGAAATATGGTAAAGCAGCTTCATCCATCTTCAGCAATTACGAACGGCGTTTGGGTATAGAAGAAACTCAAACAGTACCCATTCAGAAATTTCCTTTTTCTTCGTTGCTTCAACATTTAGTTCCTCCTTCTAAATTAGATACTTTTTTATCTGAGCTTTTTCATGACCAACCTGAGTCATTATCTCCGTTTGTGACACTCCTCTCTTTTTTGAGCGATGAAGTATCTAATGCGTCACAACATGACGAAGACGATAGTGAGTTTGAAGTAAAAATAAAGACCTTAGCAGAAGCTATGCACTTCTTGCCTGCCAAGCTTAGAGGACAACTATTAGAGATTCTCATCGATATCAACATCGAAGCATCTTATCGCTTGCCTTCTGTTGCCCAATTGATAGAAATTGTAAATTCAGTGATTAAGGAAGAAGAGAAATTAGAGGGTTTACCTCAAATTGAAGCGCAAAATAAGGTACTTCGAACAATGGTTTGTTCTAAATTGCCTGAGGTAAAAATAGGAAAGGATAATGTTAGCGAACCAGTAATTAATCTTTTTAACATACTCGAACAAACTTATGATGATTGGCAACTCCAAGAGAGGTTTGAAAATTTTCCCGAAAAATTAGACGGATATTTGGAATCCTGGATAGGTTCTCATCAAGTTGTACGGTGGTATTTGAGACAACGTCCTGTTAATGCTCAAAGAGTTTTCGAGGTTTTGGCTGAGGAAGAACAAGACGCAAAGAATTTATTAAGCAGTAAGTGGTTTTTATGGACTTTATCTGGATTTCCAGAAGAAAAAAAACAAATGGATGAGGTTTTGGGTACTGCATTTTTTATACAGAAATCCTTCATGTCAGTTTTGAAACCCAAAATAGAGGCCGGTTGCCAAGCCAGTTTAAGAACCGCTATAAATACATTACAAACATCAAATAAAGAGTTTGACAGTTTTCTATTGAAGCAAATTGACGATTTAGACCCTGAACTACCTACTGACGAAGCACTGTTGAAATTGGAAGAACAATTAAAGGCAGTGAATGGATTAATTAATTCCTTAATTCGTATTAAAAACCGAAGCAACATTGAATTTCACCGTTCTATTTCCTTACTAACCGATCTAATTAAGTCCACAGTATTTGAAAAAAATTCGCAAACAGTGGCTCAGATCACTAATTTACTGGATGCTTTAAATCAAGAAAAAACGGGTGCAGTGTCATCTCCCTTAGCAATTTTATGCAAAATATTAAAAGAAACACCGGAATACTCAACACGCCAGCTACAAAATGCCTTAAGCGAGGTTGCTTATCTAACAAAACACCGCGAAATTCTTGGGGAAGAGGCATTCGAACTTCTATTGCGTGGTTCATTCAGCCATAATTTAACTCAGAAATCCTTATTCCCATTAATAAACTTGATGGGATTGAAATGTTTAGCAGGTGTAGATAAACAGCAGTCTGAAGATTTGTTTAATGCGTTAATCAATGGAATAAAGAAAGCAGGTCCGAGTCTTAATGAAGGTTTACTAAAAAAAGTTATTAATAAAACAGTATCGGTTATTCAGTCGAAAGCCGAGGTGGGCTCACTGGTCCCTTTACTTACTTTATTAATGAAATCATGTAATACGTGCGCTAAAGATGAGTTAACACGTTATTATAATTTACTCTGTACGTTAGAACGTACAGATGATTCTGATTTAAGTAATTGGGCCAAAATATTAATTATATTGGGTGAGCAGACACCGGATGCAAATCTTCATCGCTTGTTGGAAGTTCAATCAGGACTTGAGTTAAATTCACTAAATCTTTCGGAACTATCGCAATTATTCGATTATCCTCCTTATCCAGAGCTGGAATCATTTATCGATGTATTACATGGATATGTTAAAGATCTTTGTGCTTATGTTGAGGCATTTGATAAGGATCCTAAATCTGCCCGGGTACCGCAAAAAAATGCATTTAATATTATTTTAAAAGACACCAACCAAGTTCTTAATGAACAATTTGATACTTCGCGCGTTGCCAAAGTGATTACCAATATTAAAAATATTGTTGAAGGAACTGAGTTAAGTGATCAGGAGCAATATGATTTAGCACAACAAGTAATTTATATTAATTCAATAGGAAGAGAAAAACCTTTAACTTTAGCTGTAGGAAATGATCCATCAACTTATCAAATAACAGTCTACGAGGATTTGACCCTAGTAAGTCGCTCAGACTTACGTGAATTGTCCGATACTCTGATTTCTGTACTTAGAACATCCCCTTTGGATGCTCAGGAGAAATTAAAAGCTCAATTGAGATTGCTTGCTGTATTACGTGAACAGTACTCTCGAGCTACAGGAGTTTTTGTTGATACCACCCAGCTTATTGCTATTTTAATGGCAATAAAAAATCGGAACAGCAATATGCTGATGGAACTCAATACCGATGAAAGCAGGATAGCCACTGCATTGTTTTCTGTAATGCAATGGGTTGAGGCCGATGGTGGGTCTGTTGATGTCTGTGCCCCAAACCGTGATTTGATGATTCAGAGTTATCAACAGGATGAAGATTTTTTTGTTTCCCTAGGGATCCCTTCTAGATGTGTGGAAGTGAGTTCCCCCAAAGGAACTTATCAGGTGGGTGGAATAAATTATTCTACTATAGGGGATCTGGCTTCATATCGCTCTCGTGCCAAAACCGAAAATGAAGACATGACACGTAATAAGGATGGTCATCCTGTATCGAGTAATTTAATCCTTTTTGGTTCTGATTTCTCAGAATTAGACGAAAAGACTTTGTTTCATCTCGCTCTTAAGTACGAAGGTGAGGATGAGAGCAGCTCTTATACCTGGGTTTATCCTTTAATTAATGAATTCATTAATCAAAAACGATTTAAAACTCTCGAAAAAGGCTGGAGCGAAGATCGAGATATAATCCAGTTAAAAGAGTTCCTAGACAGGCATGCGCCTACAGGTTTGCATAAAAAACAGTTAAACTCGTTACCGGATAAGAAATTTAGCCTATGGATTAATGCCGCTATAGAGGCACAACGTTTCATTGAAGGGGAAGATTTTATTATTCCTCCTTCTAAAACAGCACGGCATGTTGCTATTCCCTTAAATCAAAAAGCCTCTCAAAATGATTTAACTTTTGTGACACATCAATTTCTGCATGCACGTTTGCAAAAGAAATATCCGGACTGGGAGTTCGTTATTGAACCTGAGCTCCATTGTGTAGATTATGTATCAACCAGGGAATGCATTGAGCACTATAAAAAACAAGGACGCATTTTAAGTCTCTCGAACACTTTAAATCGAAAAGAGAGATTAGCGGAACAATGTAATAAATTCGATATAGATATCGCATGCACCATTCCATCACATGTAAGAAACAAACGTGAGGAACTGACTACAAAATCTATTGCAAATAAAACAGCTCACCTAAGTGCTGTAAAAACCGCGATTAAGCAAGCACAAGCAGGGCAACCTATCGTCCTATTCGCGAACGATGTTAATGAAGTAAAATTTCTTGAAGAAAAACTAAAAAACCAATTTCGTAAAAGCCATATTGCAGCATTTACTGGTACTGAATCAGTGGCAGAACGAAAAAAATGGATGAATGAGCAGTCAGGAAAACCAAATACAATAACGATTACTATGGCTACACTGGCACAAAGCGCTGATTTTATAACTCCGCATCCAAAGGGATTTTTAGCGATTCATACCTCTTTAGATTTACGAGCAGCGAAACGAATCACTCGCTGTGTTGGTGGCGAGGGTAAGCCAGCTACCTATGTGGTACTTACTGAAAAACAAGACGCCTTCGTTCTTGAATCTGGGTTCTATAGGACCCAAAGTGAACGGAAAGAACTACTTCTTTCTTTGGCAGAACTGCAACGCCAACAAAATGAAGAAATTGCAGTGACCAATCATTACAAGCAAAAAGTAACCGACATACAACAAGTTGTTCTGCAACAATTCCAAGACTGGAAAGAGTTTTTACATCTTGTTTATCCAAAGTCCGAATGGCGAACACTAGATGCCGAGTTAGTACTCCAACGAGAAGATTTGATTCGTTCTTTGAGTGAGCATTGGGATCAATGCTTAGAAAACTCTGATCCAGGAAAAAAATACCCTAATCCATATATACGTCGTACCGAAAATAAGAAGTTACATACGAACGCATTAGAGCACTCAATAGCCACCTACGAAATTGCGGCACGTTCTATTTGGGAGCAGCATCGTGTGCTTCTCAAAGAAAAAGCGCAGGGCTTTTTAACAGAAGGTTCAGTGAATGCATTGCGCTGTCAGTATCTGGATCAGGTATCTTTAACTGAGCAATTAAAATTTAATCGATTGGCTGCGCGCATAGGCAAGAAAGAAATGTTTGCCAAGAAGAAAAAATCGTGCCGTTATGTGGAGTCCGGATTAGATATAAACGGAGCGATGTTACGATTTACCGACGGTGATGTAGAAAGCTACCGGGAAGCGTTCGCTAAAAACCAAGTGAAATTATTAGCGAAAGATATTAGCGGTATTATAGAAAATAATCCTCATTTAAAGAACATTGTACGATCCATATTGGTTCAGCAAGTGATGAATGTAAAAAATTTAGATAATCTCGTTGTTTTTTTATTGGATTATGCCACTAAAGACTTGCCTGAAGAACGATTTAGTGAAAAGTACGCCATGCAACCTGTAATTCAAGAGTTGTTGCGTGTATATCAAGAAACGGGCCTTGAGGAACCAAGCGAGCTGAAAGAATTAAAAGCAGTGTATATTGATGGAGTACTCGCAGAACTTGTTGATGAATTGCAAACAAGTCTTTCCTGGGCTAATGAAAAATACCGGGGCTTAGGATACTGGCTCGAACGTACCGCTGTTACTGACGCAGCTAAAGATATATTGAGTGCGGTACATAGGTTAGCAGACACCGACTTATTAAAGGGAGCTGAAAAACTTAGTGCCCAACAAAGTGCAATCAGAAATTTGTACCAAGTATTGGCAGAACATGAATCGCAACTTGAAAATTTATGGATATTTCCTTTAGGGCACAAGAATACACGTACCCTAATTAAAGAAACTTTGAAAACTCTTGATGGACTAACAGTTATTGGTTCAAAACGAAATAAATTAGATGCTGATTTCATACAGGATTGTAAAGAAGAATCGATTTGCGCAGTAACGAAAAGAAAATTGAATTCTGCGGTCCAAGCCCTGGAAGAGACGGAAAAAGGTTTACAGAAAAATAGGGATTGGGTTGCAATTAAGGATTCATTAAATGCAGTCCGAGCAGAAAGCAATTCGATATTTGCTTTTCATGAAATGTATCATGTTCTCTCGAATAAAATGAACGAACTCACAAGGAAAAATTCTAAATTACAGGGACCTGTAGCTCGATTACGCGCAGAGGTGCGACATCTTTGTGAATCGTTAAGTCAGGAACATAAAGAACTACTGAATACAAGTAAGTATCTAAGATGTAAGGCTGAAAACCTTCATGAAAAACTTAATGGACTAAATGGCTTTAAGGTTGACAATGTTAAACTCAAGGAAGGGGATAATGGCTCTACTCATTATTTTGATTTAGTGATTGAAGGCACCGGTTCACATCCATTACTGCGACATTTTACTCATTATAATTCACCAACTCAGCATTTAAAGGAGCAACGAGATTCTTTGGAAGAACGTTTAATTGAAACAAATGATAGACTGAGCGCTTTAAACCAATTGATAAAAGAACAAGTACCTCTACTTAAATGGGAATCAAGAAATAAGGCAAGTTTGGCTAAGTTTCCCGAGCAATTTCAGCATCAGGTCAATGAAATTTTTAGTTTAAAAGAATTGGTAACAGAGCAGATACCTGAAAATTTAGATTCCTTCCCTGAACCCGTTCGTAAACATTTTCATGACAGAGAATTGATTAAAAAATTTAATTTTCCTGATTTAGAAGAAGAAGAAATAGAACAAATTCAAGATATAATGTTAAAGATCGGATTCCGGGACTTGCATGAACGGATTATGGAAGGAAGAGAGCCTAAAAGTTTATGGGGCAATATTTCTGCCTACATGTGGAGCTATGTATTTACACCCGAAACTATGGATGATTTGCGGCGAGAGTTTAAGGAATTAAGAAAAAGACCGATGAGAAATTTAAAGGATGCATTCCGTCCGGATATTGAAAAAAAACAGAATGCCTTAGCGGGGCAACTTGACCAATTACGACAACAATTAGAAGAGCAAGCTGAATCGTTGCAACAACAAGTTGCATTTTTGAATGAGAAAATTGTCGAGGAAGGGAGCAAAGAAAGGGTTTATGCGCTGCGAATTACAGATATGGCACAGCTGGTGGAATTTGAAAAAGAATTAATGGCGGTTAAATCAAAACAAGCAGTGAAAGGGACTCTCCAAGTGCCTTCCAAATCTAAGGTGCCTCTATCACCTTTATCTCTTGATAATCATGAAACAGTACTCGAATCAGTAACTCTAGTTATTTAATAAGTTGTAGCGCGGGTAACCGCGCTTCCCAATTAAAGCTTATTTAAATATAAGTACTTCTCCAAATGCCCTATTTGTTTAAATATTGAACTATACTCAAATTTAGGTGCTGTTGAAATTTTGGAATAGCAATGTTATCTCAAGATGTAGTAAAAGTTATTGATAGTATAAGCGAAAAAATTGAAACAAGTGATTTTGAATCATTAACTTTTGAAGATATAAAAAATGCATGTTTTATGGTGATGGGTCAAATTGAGCATATAAAAACCAGCAACCCATTTCCTACAGAACAGCATGCGAAAGAAAAGGACCTAATTGCCTATAAGCGTATTGTGATGCATTTAGTGGAATGGCAAGCCAGATTTATAGAAATGAAGAAAAGTAATGTGTTAGGAAATTACATTGCAGATTTAAATTTCTTACGAGATATGGTTCATTCCATTCCTGACGTACTAGGCGATGTTTACAAAGAAAAGATAGAAAAAATAAATTTCTACATTTCTCAGATACTTGCGCATATAAATAAGCTAAAAGTTAAATTACTTGAAGCGAATTGTTTTGATATTGCGTTAATGGCACATGCACAATGTGCTTATGAAGTCACTTTTTTGTATTCTAAATTACTTGAAATGCATTACACCGAGAAAATGCGTTATTCAGTAGTTATCAAAGGTTATTTTGAAGCGATTCAGGAGACGTTTGATTTTTATTTAAAAGAAATAACCTATTTTCGGGATCTTGAGATTACCAATGCAAAATTTTTAAGCTACTGCGTAATGAATTACCTCCCTAAAAACGTACGCCACTGACACTTACTCGCTTACTATTACACGATTAAATCCTGTTATTCAATTGAAAAATCCTTACTTAGTTGGTCATAATTAGATCGCACAGAATAAAAAATACTATACTTTAGTGAAATATGAGCAATTAACGGGTAATGAGTGATGGGAATTCTTCATATATCACCAGACGAGCATTTAAAACGGGTTATGGGCAATCCCAGTGATGCCATCTTAAAACAACGTGAATTATCTGAAGCAACCTATCCTCTTTTGATTTCTTATTTAGAATGGCTGCGTAGGGTCAATTCGATCCAGAATAAAAACGATGTAATTCGTCAAAATGAACAAGTTTTAAGTGAATTTATTCATTTGTGTGAGCACAATTTACTATTTTTTCTTACGGTAACTGGGCGATTCGATATCATCCGCTCGCTTTTTGAAGATAAAGATTTAGTGGCGAAGGAAATTGCATTACTTGAGGAAATCGAAAAAGAACAAGCTCAGGCTGCAGCACATCAACAGGATTTTGTCTTTGTTCCTCGAAAAAAAGAGGCATCAATGTCACAATCTGAGGTGTCTAAATCATTTCCTCCTCCCACTTCTGAATGGGAAAAATCACTTTATGGTTTAACTAATATGGAGTTATATCGATATTATGAAGATGAAATGAGACGGATTACTCATAACTACCACACAAAACAAATAAAACGAATCGATGCGGTTTATGATCAACATTTAAATTTAATGCGTGAGGCATTAGATGTAATTGATCAAGATGAAAGTATTAGCGAAGAAACAAAACAAAAAGCGGTATCTCTTTATAAAAAATTAGTTGTACTAAGAGAGGCAATGGATGCGCAATGTCATGAGGCAACTTCAATGGATGGAGAACCCCTCATAGAAATACAAATCCTTGAAAAACAACATCAGATCAAAGAAGAAAAATTTAAGGAAGCGCAAAATGCTTTGAACTCATTTTTTGAAGAAGTTCGCGATGAATCACCTCAATTACAAAAGATTTATGAGCAACATCAAACCATTACCCTGAATTTTCAAAAAGAAAGTGAAGCGATTCAAAGGGAATGGAAACAGGCGATGGAGGAGTTATCTGTCCATTACGAGACTTCCCGGGAGCATGCTTTAGAGGATGTAAACGTTAGCTTGAGTTTAATCATAGATGAATTAAAAAAGTGTCCTGTTGATGAATTGAATGAGGAGCAAATCAACAAACTGGATATGAGCTTAATGCAATTAGAAAAATATAAAGAAGAATTAAAAACAGTTAAGAATTATGATTCCACTCAGGCTTTATTAAACCAATGTAATAAAGAACTAGAAAATTTAGTGAGTATTGTTGAACCAATATTGGCAGAAGATGCAAAACAACGTGTTGATATTAATGTAAAATTAATAAAAAAAATGTTTACCTTAGCTCCAATAAATTCTTCTCTAGTTCAAGAAACCCTTGATGTGGATTCTAAAACTTCTCTCCCTATACCTACTGAGCCAGCATTTGAAGAAAATGTGAGTTTAAAATCAAGCCCACCGGTAATCGAACCTCCGAGCAAAGAGCAAGACCTTGGTCTTAAATCAAGTTCGTTTACGGATGAGCTTAAGACCGAAAAACATCAGGATTCTAAAGTATTTAATAAAGAAACCTCCATTCCTTTTATGGCTACAAAGCGAGATGTGGACTTAAAATCGAGTAGTTCTTCGGTCGAGGTTATGAATGGGCAGTCGAAAGATATTCTTGATGAAAAAACTCATAGTGTTCCTTTGTCCGAAAAGCAAAATATCGATGCGAAACCCAGTACATCAGTTATTGAACTTGCGAGTCTTAAAAAAGATGAGTCTGAAGTTGCTCCCAGTGAAGAGCCTCGAAATTCATTACACGTTCAACGCTATCGATTTTTTATGAATACTATAAGGGATGGCACTGAACTCATTGAGTTTGATACAGAAAAACAGCGTAATTATGAATCAATGATTGAAGAATTATCCACAGTTTTAAATGAATTAAACGAAGAAGTTGAGCCAGAAATCGCAGAAAAAATAAAAAGAATCGAACAGCTCATTGAAGATGTAAAATCCATTGGCTTTGAAAAAGCATATCCATCTCAAATTCAAAAAATTTGTGAGGCATGTAACGTTTTAGGCATTGATTATGAACCTTTAAATCAAGTAAAAGATAATCTCGCCTCTATGTTTCAGTTTCAAAATAGCCCCCAAAGTGGTTTGGGGATGTAATGATTTTTGTATCATAATTGAAATTTTATACCACATCATGCCTCTTTTTTGCTATAATATGTGCAATTTTTTATAAAAGGGAGAGGAAAATGTCACCACATGAAGAAGCATTATGGCAAGCTGTAACTAAAAAAGAATATGACAAAGTTAAAACATTGATTCATGATCATCCTGATTTAGTCAATGCAGTAAATACGAATGGAAGAACTCTTCTGATGCGAGTCGTCCTCCTCTTAACACCGCCGTTAGATCTGATTGAGTTTATTGCCCAACACCCTGATTTCAGCTTTGAAAACTCTAAGGCCACTAAAACGACTATGAGCGTTATTTTATCCACAGGTCGTCCAGAAATTTTAGAACTTTTTGCAAAAGATCGACACATTATTTTTGATGGTGAGAATTTAGCTTATGTAACAGCCAAGAAGCTCGTGGAAAGTGCAGCTAAAGAGAAAATTGAAAAATACACTAAAATGCTGACAATCATTCGTGACGAAACGATACGCCATGCAATTGCAAGCGATGATTCTTCTTTACTGGAACGATTACAAAAAGCAGGAGATAACTTGGCTCAACCATTAAGTGATGGCAAACTTCCTGTGCGTCTTATCACTAAAGAATGTCCGGCCCCTCAGGTTAAATCATGGTTCCAATCTCAAATTGGAAAAAACGAAACAAGCATTGCAAATAGTGTCGATTCGTTCTTTGCTAATACTCGCAAAATGCAAGAAGCTCAAAAGGACATGGAGGAAGTTAATCGACGTAGATTAGAGAGTGAGAACCTATTGCTTGGAAATACTTATCACAGTGTAGAACAAATAGCTTCTGCTATTAGCCTTACAAACTAAAATTGATTGGATCCTCTCTGGGTGAATGCATCGCTGTAGCCCAGGATCTGATCTTCTTTAAGCCCATTTATCTTGTAACCCATGAATAAATCCTTTAATTTTGAGTTATTAAAAACTTCAAGGGTAAAGGAATAAGTGTGGTATCAACGCGATGATGAATGTTTAACTCTTCGTTTATATATTCAACCCGGTGCAAAAAAGACAGAGATTGTTGGTCTTTATGAGGGGGCGCTTAAAATACGCTTAAATAGTCCACCTATTGAGGGGCGCGCTAATAAAACCCTTTTAAAGTATATGGCCGAATTATTTAAAGTACCAATAAAGCAGGTTACGTTGCTACGAGGAGATAAATCCAGACACAAAGTACTGTCTATTATTGGTTCCATGGTCGATCCTGATAATTTGCTTTGAATCGTAACGTAAATTTTGCGATAGTAAAAAGAACCTATAACTAATCATCATTAATCTTATGAAAATCGAACAATTCGCGATCACATTTCATACTTCAGGAAGAGGAACGCAGGATATTACTGCTGATATAGCCACTTTGCTGTCAAAAACCCCAATCCAACAAGGCTTATGTCATTTGTTTCTTAAACATACAAGTGCCTCTTTAATGCTTTGTGAGAATTATGATCCTCAAGTTCGCAAAGATTTGGAACAGTTCCTGGTCCGTTTAATTCCTGACGGGGATCCACTTTTTAAACATGTAATTGAAGGTCAGGATGATATGCCTGCACATATTCGTACTGTATTAACTCAAACCAGTTTAACTCTACCTATACAAAATGGGAAATTAGCTTTAGGTACATGGCAAGGGATCTATCTGTATGAGCATCGTTATCAAGCGCAAGAACGTCACCTGCTTAGTACTGTTGTGGGAGACTGATCGAGTTTTTGCTATACTATTATTCTCTTTGTGAATGGAAAAAAATATGTCTTCTCTACCTCAATGCCCTAAATGTAATTCAGAATATACGTATGAAGATGGAAATCAATTAATTTGTCCGGAATGTTCCTATGAATGGGCAAAGGATGGATCCGAAGAACAAAGCCAGGACGATCAACGAGTAATTAAAGATGCAAATGGTCAGGTTCTGCAAGATGGTGATACGGTTACAGTGATTAAAGATCTAAAAATTAAAGGCTCGTCCCAAGTAGTAAAAGTTGGCACTAAGGTAAAAAATATTCGCTTGGTTGAGGGGGATCATGATATTGATTGTAAAATTGATGGAATTGGTGCCATGAAATTAAAATCTCAATTTGTTAAAAAAGGATAAAGTATGTCTAAACCACTGCACATTACTTTTTTATTTTATGAAGGAATGACCGCTCTGGACGCCATTGGTCCCTATGAGGTACTTAGTCGTTTGCCAGAAGTGATTGTGCAGCGGGTTGCTCTAAATACTGGGCCGGTGCGTACTTGTTCTGGACTTACATTAATTGCTGAGCATGCATTAAAGGATATCTCAGAGACTGATATTGTGTTGATTCCTGGTGCTGGTAATGCCACTGCATTACGTGATTGTCCTGAGATTCTTAAATGGATCAAAATGATACATGAGCATACTTTATGGACTACCTCGGTATGTACTGGAAGTTTGATCCTAGGTGCAGCAGGAATTTTATCTGGAGTTAAAGCAACAACACATTGGGCAGTAATGAATCGATTAGAAAATTGGGGGGCTATACCCACGCATAAACGATTCGTAATAGATGGGAAAATCATTACTGCAGCTGGGGTTTCAGCGGGTATCGATATGGCTTTATTTCTTGCTGCAAAACTTACGGATGAACACGTAGCGCAAAGTTTACAGCTCGGTTTGGAATATGATCCCGAACCACCTTTTGATTCGGGATCACCCAATAAAGCGTCAAAAATTGTACTTCAATCGGTTCGTGAGCGTTTAAAATATAAATTCGAACCGGAATGATTAAGGCAATACATAGAATATCAAACAAATAAATCCGGCAAGACCCATTATTGGATGCACCAGCACTCCCAATTTTGGAATCTGTTTTCCTTTCTTCGCAAGAGCAACCAAGCTTAACCCACCTAATGCAGCAAGAATTAAAAGAATTAAGCTCGCGACAAGAAGCGTGGCTTTGCCAGTCATAAATGCAAACGTGTGAACGATGATAATAAGTAATCCTAAGGTTGCAAAAACTGCATGCAAATTCCTCACCGTTCTATTTATAGGTCTGTCTTGAAGTATTGCTGTAAACAGAAAAAAACCACACACTATTGCAAGAAGAAAAAGAACAATAGCAATTATTAACATATAATCTCCTGACTAATTTACATATTCACATTGTTGTTTTGCCTGGGTGCAGCGAAAAGGAACCCGGGATCTGCATTAGAAATACCTGGACTCCATTTCGCCGCACCCAGGTGAGAAATCTACTAAGGCGTCACATAATTTTCTTTTGATTTTGGAAGATTCAGTAGTTCAATTTCCAGTTGCTCTCCCAAAGTATCTTTTTTCATAGAAGGAGAAAAATTAATGATGGGTGCTGGATTTTTCAGAGCTTCAGCTAAACTAATAAACTTATATCCATTTTTTTGATACATTTCCAAAATATCTCCTAATAAATAACTATTAAGGAGGTTTGCATGAATTAATAATATTTGTTTGGCATTCTCACCCTTAGCATTTTTTTCCGCTCTTAATGTTTGTTTCCAGATATACGCTAGATATCGTGGCTTTATTTTTTGAATGTATTTTTCTCGAGAACGATAGGGGACTTTATAGAGCATTTCATTAAAGTCAAAATCTTTACTATCAATGGTTACAGGAGCAATGGTGTAATTATGTTCTTTTAGGTAATCTAATACTTTTTGTTTTTTATCATTTTTTCCTTCTGCGAGATAAGGATAGCGAAAATATTTAGGTTCAGTCATTATAGGCGTAAGAATCTTATCGGCACGAGACACATCAGCTATATATTTATCAGCGCTCAGCTGATTTAGATTATAATGTGAGTAAGTATGATTACCCAACATAAAGCCTGCTTTACGAAATTGTTCTAAGAAATCCCATTGTCCTTTTTCGATTGCTCCTGCAATCACAAAACCTGTGACTGGAACTTTGTATTTTTGGAATGTTTGCACAATTTGGGTAAACCGTTCGGTGGATCGTTGACGATTCCCTGGGGTATCCATTCTTGAGGCTACCAGGGGTAAATCATCCATGGTGATGGCAATTTCTTTATTATCTGCAAAACAAACTGAAGAAACCAATGTAATTAAAAATAAGAATAATTTAAGCATCGATAGTCCTTATCAGAATTCTAATAACCGGGGATGGTATCATAATTCGATGAATACGTTAAAAAAAGATTAACCCACTATAAATCCATACTTCCATAGTGCATTTTTAAAAATTTCGGCATCTATATACATTAAGCGCATATTCCTTATGCCTGAAAGGAAGTTTATGAGTTGGTACTTTTTGACATTGATCAAAATGTTGAGCTAAGCAAATCTTCCTATCATACTGATCAATATATATTATTTCTTTCAGTGTTTTATTTGCAATTTTTTTATTGATGTCTGCATTCCATAAAGCATATTGATTTTGAGGACTGTCACAACCCAAAGTATAAATAATGGGTTTGTTTTGCAGAAAAAAGAGCATGCGTGCTGCAAACCAACCTGAAGTAAAAATCGTATCCGGTAATTGGGGCTGTGTCGCATTAAATTTTTGGATTAAATTATAAAAAATAAGTTTTTTTGATTTGATAATATTAAATTTGGAGGTGTTATCTATAATCACGAACAAACTAATTATTGCGTAAAGTGCAGGTAATAGAATAGCAAATTTACGATAAGGGAATGTTGTAAGCCAATATCCCAATAAAATCGCACTACTGATTAAATAAGGAGTGAGCCAGAATTCCCGAATCCCAGCCTGGCTTGCGGTGTATAAGTAAAAACACAGAAAAGTAATACAAATAATACGGCATAATTTCACAATTAATGCATTTTTTTCATCTAGCTTTTGAGTTCTTACTAAAAATGGAGGAAGCAACATTATATTTAATGAAGGGACGAATAGGGTAAAAAAAGTTTCTATTGTATGAAAAAGAGGATTTACTTCTGGTTTAAGTGTATGGGTCGTTAACTGATAGATAAATGATTGCCAATGATTTTGATAGTTCCAGACAATCACAGGATTAAAAATAATAATGCTGAGAAGCGTAGCAAAATAAAAATGCTTCGATTTAAAGATGGAGCGATAAGTACTAAAAATTAAAAAAATAAGCAGAGAAAGGATTAAAACGATGCCACTATATTTGGATAACATCATCAGCCCTGCATTAATTCCAATTAAGTAGAGCTCTTTTATTCTATTGGTTTGAATAAATTTTATAGTATAGTAGACGGTTAATGACCAAAATAAAACAAGGGGCGTATCATAGGTCGTTTGTTTTAAAATATCCAAAGTGACCAGAGGGGAAAATAGCCACGATAACATTGCAACACAGCTTGCTTCGCAGGATAAAAAAAAGCGAGCACTTTTATAAATAATCCAACTCGTTAATGCAATGCATAGGATGCCTATAAAGCTCAGGGCAAATAGGTTATCTCCGAATAATGAAGTGGCAAACCTAATAAAATATGCAATCATGGGAGAGCCATCGTAATAGGATAATGCCAGGTGACGACTCCAATCCCAATAATAATACGTATCAAGCGATAATATATTAATAGGTGCCAACAGGAGTAAAATGATAAAATACAGAGTTACAAACAGATAAACGCGTCGCGAGCTAAAAAATTCCCACGAAATAATCCTATTATTTGCTCTTTTCCCTGATGGATATCCTTTTCCCAATGGCATTGATACTGTTTCTTGTCGATTCATTCTGATGACAATAATTATCTTTAATTACTAGGAACATATTGTTCTGCCCAGATATGACGAGAATAAGTATAGTAATTTAAAAGAGAAATTAAACCGATGCCGATACCCATTATTATATTTTCACGTAAGGGTCCAGCGCCAAAACAAAGCACTCCTAAGCGTAACCAATAACTTTGTAAGTTTATTATAAATATGGAATAAATAGCAAAAAGTAATAAACGCTTTATTTTTAATGGCCATGCTGATTTTTTTTTGACGCTAAAGGTGATTTTGCTATTTAAAACGAAATTATTGATGATTGCGGCGCATACTGCAATTTGTGAGGCGTCAAAAGGTGAGAATTGAAAATATTCGCGCAACACATTGTAGCTAATAAACTGTACTAAAATACCTAAAGAGCCTACGAGACACATTTTTAAATAACGTTTAATTTCATGATAACGTAAAGAAAAAACGACTCGCAGGGAATCGGCAATGCTGTTTTTAGGCAGCTTGCTGTATCCTTTATTTCTATCAATAAAATCAATAGGATATTCACGAATTTTTGCTTTGTTTTTATGTAAAAGCCACAATAATTGCATTTTATATGCATAGTGATTTGTAAGAAATTGATCAGGCAGAACTTTTAAAAGTTGCTGTCGGCGAGTGGCACGAAAACCACTAGTAAAATCCTTATATTTTGGTGTGAGTACAGATCGAGCAACATAATTACCTAAAACGGAAAAAAGTTTGCGATGTAATTCCCAATTACTCGGAATACTCCCGCCTTCAACATAACGACTTCCTAGCACACAATCACATGTTTGCAACATCTCTAACATAGGGTGAATATACTTGGGTTGATGGGAAAGATCCGCATCAAACTCAAAAACAATATCCGCATTCAAAACAGTTAATGCATAGTTCATGGCTTGCAAATAAGCAGAGCCCAGTCCAGATTTAGTTGGTTCATTTTGTAAATGTAATTTGGGGTAATTATTCTGTAGCAAAGTAACGACTTTTTTGGTGTTATCTGTAGAGGCGCTATCGAAAATTAAAACATGTATATCATACTGCTCAATTTGTTCTACTGATGCAAATACTTGTTCTATTGTTGATTGAATGACCAACGCTTCGTTATGCGTTGGAATAATAATAACCACTTTCTCTTTTTCTAAAGAATGCTTTTCAATGGAATCAGAGGAATTACTTGCATCAGTCAACTTTATCTCGGGATTATGGTTATTTGGGGTGTGAGTTTATCAATTAGTTTTTATAAAAAAAAGAGGGGGAGGCTTTGTACTTAAATTATCCTTAAATTTTGAATTTGGATCATTTTTTTATTTTAACTATTTTTTTGCAGAAACTTAACAGTATTGATTTAATCGGTTTTCAATAACCCATAGTACAATTGAGCAATTCTTCACACTTTATTTCAAAGAGTTCTTTTATGGGAAAATCAAAAATTGGTCTCATAAAGCATACTTTTTTTAATAATTCATTAAAACCAAGTGATTTTTCCTTTAAAGAAGACGGGTTTCACTTGGCTCAATTAAAGGAGGAGTTTTTAACGTTAAATCAAGTAATTATATCGAATAGGTCCTCCTGGTCAGAAGAGAGTGCCACCGTCCATTATCTGTATTTTTTATGTGATTTGCTGATTTCCTATTATCAGGTTGATTTTGTAGATTCTGATTTAAGAACGTTAAAACAACTTCGTCAGAGAATAGAGGCTTTTTACAATATAGACCGCGTACCAAAAAAGAAAAAAATAATTGATAGTTTCCCTAAATTTCTAACAGAAGGCATACAAACAAGCATTTTAGATTATCTTTCTTCTTTTATTCGTATTTCCAAGCTACGTCAAAATGTCGGTACCTTAAATACCCGGCGTTCTCAATTTTCTTACAGCCGTGGTCTTGCAAATTATGTAATTATTTATCTTCAAAAGAGTTCTGTATCCGAATTGATTCAAGAGATTAATAAAATTCTAGGTAATCAATACAGCTTTATCGAAGGTCTTAATTTCTTAAATAACTCACGCAAAGCCATTACGGATCTGGGTATTTTACTCTATACGTTGCGTTTCCTGATTAATTTACTCTTACTACTTAAGCATATCATTCAAGCTGCAACCAAGGAGGAATTATCGACAAAGAAAGTACTCGAACACGAAATGGAAAAGCGTGGTTTTATTATGGCGAGCGACTTGGTATGGGCTGTAGTAGGTTTGTTAACAACGTATAATAACTTTTTTCATATTGCGGATGCTGCTGTTCCACTAATCACAGTTGCCTTCCTGACGTTCGATACGCTATTGTTTTTAGCTCAGTGGCTTTTTGAAGCCAGTAAATATCACGATCACGTGCGAGAATTGCAGGCCCAATTAAAGGATGCAACCCTGTTTGAACGAAAAGTCATCCAGCGCCAAATTGATGTGGTCAATGATGAATGGGAAACCCAGTGCGCCTATTTTGCAATTAATATACTAGGAGCAAATCTACTCGCCACCTGTTTCGCAATCAGTATGCTATGTACCGGTCCACTTGCTTTAGCCGGGCTAGCATTATTCAGTATGCTAGGTAATGCTTTGTATAACACCTCCGAAGAATATAAAAAATATCAAAAAACCTCTATTGCAATACGACGTGAATTAGCAAATGGAGCTCGAGTAGACGATGAGCAACACCGCCAAATCCTCAATAATCTCAATGATGAATGCAGCAAAAATTACTATGAATTTTGGAAAAGCTTAGCATTCAATGTGGGGGGAATTACATTTCTTATTACTGCGGCCGTGGCTTCCTGGCCAATTGCTTTGGGAGTAACGCTTATTTATGTAGGGTATCGATTAAAGGATGCTTATCAAAAACAACTCCATCCCCAGGAGGAGACCTCTCAGGATGTTTATCGTATTTTAGATCTCGACTCCCAGCAATCAGAAGGAATTTCAGAGTTTGCCTATAATTAATCATGACAATACCTAGGTTCTGATCGTTATTGATAAGTATTGACGCATAGCGGAGTAAAACCAATTAATAAAGGCAAATTATTTTATTCCTTTGGAGCTAAGGATGTTTGTACTACTTCAATTCCTTATTACCCATTTCAAGCTACACCTTTTGCTTAGCCGATATTTAAATTAATCCAGAATTTATAAAAAATATACAAATTGTTAATAATTACTTAATGTGGATAAATTATAATCACTTGCTGTGGGGTACAATTAATAAAGAGTTCTCATTATGAAAAATGACGAAAAGAATCTTAGCCGAATGCCAAAAAGGCACCGAAAAAGACACCGAAAAGTTCAAATCGAAGAGTACGCACCTGATGTGGAGTATGAACGAGAAAAATTATTGATAGAGGAAGGAAAGGCATTGGCCGAACTGGCTAAACCGCAGGAAAAAATCTATCGCTGTGTAGAAATAAATGAAAAAGCCAAATCTTTATTTAATAAACTTAATGCCATTACTGCTCATTTACAGGAACAAATGGAAGCTCTAGAACATCGTCTAGAAGAGTCAATGCCCAGGAGCGCGCGTATTCTCTTACTTGAGAAATATAACAAACTGATGAAAGCAGGTATTGAAAACATAGGCCAGGTTGAAACGGATCTTTCAGCTATTGAAAAGGATTTGTTTCCTAAACTAGACTACAAAATACATGGTGGACTTTTTGCAAGAAATAAAAGCGCCGTTGCCGAGCTCTATGCCAGATTAAAACAACGTAGCTTTCAAATCCAATATAAATTAGAGGGTTTGGATCCTCAGCTAAAAAATATGATCATTTTGGATTTGGAGCGGTTGAATAAACTTCTCTCTGAAATTGAATTAATCAGTGAAAAAACAAGCCAAATCTATGCAAATTTACAAAGTGGACGAATTGATGCTGATTTATATTCGGCGATGGCTAACCAATTATATGAGATTAATGAGAAAAAATTTGAATTTGAACAGGTTTGTAAGCTAATTGAAGACAAAGTAGAACTGTCAAAACTGGATAAGGAGATTGCCCAACAGGTGGAGGAGCTTAAGGCGCTCAATAATGGATGGTCCTCTATAAAAAATATTATTGATGCAGCTTATTTTAATCCGCAAAGGGGAAAAGCTGATTTAGCGACCCAATTAAAATTGGTTAATTTTAGTTTCAACGCCGCTGATTATGAGCCAAAACTATGCACTTCCTCTATGGAATGGGACGATGATCTGACCACCAGAGAGGCAATGATAATAGAGAGACAAAATATAATTGCTCAATTAAGCGAAAAACGGAAGGATTTTGAGCAAGTCAAATGCATAATCGCAACTCATCAGCAAACTATCAAAGATTTAGTTGCAAAAGATTTAGAGTTTTGTGTAAAAAGAGTTAATCTCTATGAAGCATTAACAAAGGCCCCACATGATTTTTACCGACGATTTGATAATTATCAAAAAGTGCTTGAATATGACTTCAATAAAGGATTAGATAATCCATTGGCACAATGGCATCTATATAGATTGTTAAGTTATACTTTAGGTTATTTAGCCCTTTTCCCGGATAACTGCACTATTGTCCGCAATGTGAAGAATGCAAGTACCGATCTTAAAAAATTAAAAGAACAATTTGAAACCGATTTTCCCCAATTAACGGTTAAAGGCGCCTTTTTTAATTATAAAAAAAAATCATATCTTCTCTCTGATTCTCTTAGAGAAAAAATAGATAATTATATCTTGGCACATGCAAAAATTACTGATGCTTTTGAAACGGGTGAGAAATGGGCCAGTTACGCGGAGGCTGTTGATTTTCAACGTGAATTAGAGCTTCTTAAGACCAGCAAAACTGCAATCGAGCAATATATTGTTGCGTATGAATCAGATCAAGTAAAGAATAGGAGCGAGCTTTTAGATATAAAAATCCAACTTTCAAAATTATTTCCTAAACTTAGCGTACAAAATTCGGCATTAGAATATCAAGGTGAACTTTATACTTTGGATGTTACAACTGCAAAATTGGTTGAAGAATATAATCGTGTTCTTAAAGAATTAAAAAGTGCCCTGAATGATAAAGACTTTTCATTAGATCCCATTTCAGTTAACGATAAAAAAGAACAATTTGCTGTTTTAAAAAATACTCAAAAACTTATTATTTCTTTCTTGAAAGAGCAAAAACAAAACAGGCTCGAACTTTTAGAGATAAAAAAACAGTTTGCTAACCACACACAGTTTTCTGTAGAGAAGAGAACTCTTTTACATCAAGAAAATACTTATACTCTGGATCTCTTTACTGAACAGAAAGTGGAACACTATAATATTCTTCATACTAGATTAACCTCAAAGTTTAGGAATCCATTTTCTACAGAATCAATCTCTTCAAAAGTAATATCTCTGGAATCTTTAGAGCATATAAAAAGGGATTTTGATCAGTTAAAAGAAGATAAAACAGCTATTTATCAATTTATTAAAAAGCAAATAGACTTTAGTGTTTTAATACGTGATTTCTCAAAGTATTCTCTTCTTACTCTCAATGAAAAAGGAGAATTGGTCCATAAAGGGAAAACTTATCTTCTCAATGCAGAGATCCAAAAACAAGTCCAAGATTATAATAAGACCTATACTCAACTCACGATGGCTTGTCAGAGCAGCGAAAATATAGAGAATGCAACCGAATTATTTAAAGAGTTGCAGCAAAAAGAAAGTCCTTTTAAGAAAATTGATGAGTTTGGCAAATTAATGGATTTGTTGCAAAAACAAAGGGAACTCGTACAGAAAAAAAAGAGTTTTGTTAATCAAATTCAAGACAGTATAGATAAAGAAATAAAACGAGAAAATTGTACCGAAGGTTCGGAACAGAGTAAAATAAATGATATATTGTCAAGCTTACTTACTCCATTCAGAGAGTACTCTGCACAAATTGAGCAATTAGAAAGAAAAATTAAAACAAATCAAGAAGATCTGCGTTTAGACAATCTGGATAATTCAAAAGAACAAATACAAACAATTGCCGTCGATAACCAAAAAAACACTGATGCTTTAATTGAGAGGCTCAAAGGGAAATTCATTGAAGATCTTCCCACGCTTTCTTCTGGAAAATATCTCAATCAATTCATGGAGTGGATAGATAAAAAAATTATTGCGCCGCTTTATGAGGTCTATTATAAAAAAGAAAAACCTTATCGACCTGGATTGTTTGCTACCTCTGCGGAGGTGAATCTTTTTGCATTCCGCCAACAAATCCTTCCTAATTTAGAAGTTACCCAGAAGGAGACACATGAGGCAGCAAAAGCGGCGACAGCAGCTTGAGACAGGTTTTTATTTAGCTCATATTTTTTAACATCTTTTGCAATTATGAGCCATTATTCATGCACCTCAAATAAAATAAGGAAATCATTATGTCACAAAATTCTATGGGTCAATTTTGTTGGAATGAATTAGCTACTGCGGATGTAAACAAAGCGAAAGAGTTTTATAGCAAAGTACTGGGCTGGCAATTCAAAGAAATACATTCTGGTGAAATGACATATACCCTAATTCAAGCCAACGATAAAGAATTTGCAGGTATATGGCAAATTCCTGCAAATCAACAAAATGAAATTCCTCCTCACTGGATGGCGTATATTTTAGTAAATAATGTTGCTGATACTTTAGCAAAAGCAAAACAGAATGGAGCTCAAGAAATTAAAGGGGTGACCCATGTTGGAGATATGGGACTCTTTGCGATTATTAAAGATCCGACAGGGGCTCATATTGCATTCTGGGAAACAAAGTAACATGGCTTATGTAGCCTGACTGCAGCGAAGAGGACAGGAAGTTTATCCTCCCCGCTTCGCTATGCCTGGCCACAGATCTACGAGTTTTTTATATTACTTTCACTCTTTTGATTGAGCTTCTGCCAAAGCTCATATACTTTGATTGCATCAGGATGAGCATGGTAGGACATGGGTAAATTTCTTTCTTGCCAAGGCTTGGCAAATTCATCATAAAAATTCTCTAATGTAAAATATTTGCGATCATCAATATAATATTTTTTATAATCATCTCTTAATGTAATAAAGGTTACTTTTAAAGGGCTGCAATAATACATTGCGGCCAAACACATAGGACAAGGATGGGCTAAAATATAAAACTCACAGTTAAAAAGGTGTTCCGTATGCAGTTTCGCGGTAGCTTTTCTTATTGCGACAATTTCTGCATGGGCAGTAGGGTCGTTCGTTTGGGCTACCAGATTTGTTCCTTCCGCAATGATTTTACCGTTTTCTGCAATTAAACAAGCAAAGGGTCTCCCACCTTGTTTTACATTCTCATTAGCCAGTTCGATGGTCTTTTTAATAAAATCCATTTTAGGTCCTTTGAATTCAAGATTATTAAAAGTATAGAATAAGTTATCTTGTCAGCTCTAATACTTAATCCAATCTTGCTCAGGAGAGTTATTTATTGGCAATAGTTCATAAGTTTTGAAGATATTTCCGTCTTGAGATAAAAGAATGGCTATAGGTCTGGTTTTTTCAAAGTGAGCAAAGATTATCATCATCATAACGGTGATGGGTACGGAGAGAAACATTCCTAATATTCCCCATATTGCGCCCCAAACTGCTAATGCAATTAAGATAACCAATGGACTTAAATTTAATGAATTACTTAAAAAACGGGGTTCAATCAAATTTCCAACAATAAATTGGATGGTTCCTAAACCCAGAGTGATTTCAGCAAAAGGAATCCAACTGGCAAACTGAACCAGAGCCAGAGAAGCAGGAAAAGCAATCGCAATAATGGCTCCAATATTGGGAATAAAATTAAGAAAAAAGATGAGAAGTGCCCAAAACTCTGCAAAATCCAATTTAACCCATTTCATAATTATCCAGCTGGAAAGTGCCGTAATAATACTCAAAATGGATTTGATCCCCAGATAGGTCTGAGTGTTATTCACAATATGGCTGATGATGTTGTTCACTATGAGACGACTTTCCAAAGAGGGGAACAGCGAATCGATTTTTTTTAGAAAAAAATGTTGTTCCACAAATAAAAAGGCAACATACAATAAAATGAGTACAGTAGAGCTTGCAAGTGTTGTGAATACTCCATATACACTGGTGAAAATCGTTTGGAAATTTAGACTTTTGATCATGCTGTTCATACTCGCTAATATTTGGATATGAAATTTTTGATCAATATTGTTAAAAATTGTTAATAAGTTTTCTTGATAGCGATTAGATGCCGCGATGACACTAGTGACATTATTAGTAATGATATTTATAAAAATTAAAAGAGATATTCCAAGTATGGCAAAGGCAAAAATCATACTGAGCCAACTGGGGACCTTGGGTATTCGTTGAATGATATTACTTATGGTATTAAGAAGATACCAAATGAAAACGGCGATCACGAATGGAATCAAAACATGACTTCCTATCACTAGGAAATAACCCACTATCCAGATGATAATTAATCCACAGGTAAAAAGAAGCATGCGACTCATTGATTCAATCCTAATAAATGAGTGAGCTTAGTAGATACGCCCCGGCGCATAATACACTTCCTTTTGAATTTCTAATTATTATACCAATAATAGCACTTATTGCAGGAGGATAATTTAATATGAAGAATTTATTTTGTGGAAACTGAATTTAATGTTATTGAGTAAGCTGCTTGAAATATAACCTGGAATGTGAGTCCCAGGTTATATATAAAATCCGTATTAGCTTAGTATGAAACCACATGGAAGATCTTCAGGACCTTCAATCGCTACGTTGGTGAGTGCTTGTTTTGTAGTGGTATATGCTTCATTCATATCTCTTTTCAAGCCAAGATCGTTTTTCTCTACTGTAAAATAGGGTTCGCCAAAATAATGCTCCAGAACGGCGTTAATAAATGCTTTGAGCTTATTCCCAACCCCTGTATGTGCCATCAAGGTAGGTTCCCAACTATAAATAGCAGAACGACACTCATTGGCAAATTCTTTGACACGATATTTATAATTAAGCAGTCGTATCCCATTATCATAATCTTCGTCAAACTTAGTCATTGTTGATTCGAGCTGAGCTCTCAATTGTCGTAACGCATTGAAAACATCGCTAGGAAGTGGTTTTTTTTTGTTTGCATCAATTTCCACATCTAACTGATTAATTAACTTTCTAACTGAAGTATAAATTTGAGGTTTATCTGTAACCAACCCCCCAAGATCTGCCGCTTTATTTTTAAAGAACTTCAAAAATGCCATATTATCAACCTCGCTCTCATTATAAAATTCAAGCTTTCTCTAAATGGTAGAGAAGGCAAGCGGCATCTTAGCACAACTAGATCACAAATTAATAGTGAAGTGCAAAATTAGATCTCTTTGGTTCAATTTTAATCCGCTTAAAATAAAAATCGAGATATAATCTTAGGTAGAGGCGGATTAGGCACCCCTTATATTGCGCGAGCAAGGCATGCTGGGTACTCACCCATCCTAATACGCTGCCCAGCCTGGATTCCTTTGACGTAGTTGGGTGCCGAAGGCTTCACTGCACCTGCATTCAGGCTACATTGGAAATTTGCTATTCTTAAGTCGAATAATTTCATCGCACATCTGCTGAATATTAAGCTCTTCCGTGTCAATACATAATTCACAATACTTCTGGAAGTTGAATCGCTTTAACCAATGAAGCGCCGAGCCTTTTAACCGATCACCTCGAGCGTCCTCTCTTTGTGCAATTACTGTTTCTGAGGCATAAAGATAAACAAATAAAATTCCAAAGGGTTCTAACGTTTTTTTGTAGGCATTAAATTCGTCTATAGTGGTAATAAAGGAGTCAACAATAATATTGAAGCCTTCCTCACCGAGGAGCTTCAAAACATTGGGTATCGTTAAATAGAGTTTTGAACACAATGCTCCCGGCACGATTTCATAAGTTCCATCAGTATGTTTTTGTGCATAACAAATATCATTAGGAACACATACTTGGGGATTATCTGGATGTAATCCATCAAATCTATCGCCCAGCATACCCAAATATCCATCCGTACTAAAACTGAGCCAACCCTCATCAAGTCTGCTTTGTAATTCTTGGCAAAGAGTTGACTTTCCTGAGGATGAAGTACCACAAACAATAATAATCATTTTTTACCTTGAAATAATAAGAAATATTAAGTTTTAATTGGTGCTAAAGTGAGTTCGTGATTTAATAAATAGATTAAGTTTAATGTTAAAAAAAAGTTTTGTGAAAGGGTATTAAAGACGAGTTAGTATAAGGGGAAATACATGACAAATAATGGTTCAATTAGCCCAGAAGATATTATACCCGATGGAGTAGATAACATATCCATCAACGGCACCCTTGTAAGAAAAGGTACGGTTGCTGCTTTTTTAGCAAATGCAAAGGTTCTTGAACACCAATACAGTACCGAAATACAAAAAAACGAAGCAATTAAAACCATGAAGGAATTAGCCCCAGCGATAATTGCTACGGGTTTACATCAACATGTAGTATTTAAAAATAAGGAAGTTGAGCAAATTCTTATTGATGCTGAGTAATAGAGATAAATACTTAAAAAGTAAGGGCGGAGGAGATCCTATACTCGAGTAATATCGCCTATACTATGTATTGAATTTGCTCATTTACTATTAATCTCATGAATTCACCAAACTATCAGAGCCTTGCTTGGGCCCATCCGCTTGTTCAGGATTGGTTTATCCAGAAAGTAGGACAACCTACCGAACCCCAGGAGCAAGGATGGCCTTTTATTTTGGCGGGTAATGATACCCTCATTTCATCGCCGACGGGCTCGGGAAAAACTCTGGCTGCATTTTTAGCATGCTTGGATAGTTTAGTGCGTAAGGCGGTATCCGGAAATTTACAGGATATGACTGAAGTCTTGTATGTTTCCCCTCTTAAAGCACTCAGTAACGATGTACAAAAAAACTTACTTATACCCCTAGAAGAAATTACTGAATTAGCCAAGGGAAGAGGAATGCCTATTCAGGAAATCCGTGTGGCCGTGAGAACTGGGGACACCCCTAGCAGTGAACGACAAAAAATGCTTAAGCAGCCACCGCATATTCTTATTACTACCCCAGAATCGTTTTATATTTTATTAACCGCCGAGAAAAGTCGTATTAATTTGGCAAGTATCCATACGGTGATTGTTGATGAAATACATGCTTTGGCCAACAACAAACGAGGTACACACTTAACTTTATCTCTTGAACGTTTGGAAGCACTCACCTTAAAACCCTTTATTCGTATTGGATTATCAGCAACACAAAAACCTTTGGAAAAAGTGGCCCATTTTTTAACGGGTGCTAAGAAAACTAAAGTAAAATTAGTCAACATAGGGCATGCACGTCAGCTGGATTTGCACGTTGTGGTACCAGACATCGAATTAGCTGCCGTTGCTTCCAATGAAATGTGGGATGAGATTTATGAAAAAATTGCTGCCTATGCCCGAAAACATCGTTCTACTTTGGTATTTGTCAATACGCGAAAATTGGCAGAACGGGTTGCTCATCATTTAGAACAACGTTTAGGTGAGCATAAGGTTTTAGCTCATCATGGTAGTTTATCGCGAAAATTAAGACTCGAAGCAGAAACAAAATTAAAAAATGGATCGCTCCAAGTATTAGTTGCTACTGCTTCTTTAGAACTGGGTATCGATATTGGAAGTATTGATCTGGTTTGCCAAATAGGTTCCCCGCGTGCAATTGCCACCGCATTACAACGCATTGGAAGGGCAGGGCACTGGCATGCTGCGATTTCTAAAGGACGTGTTTTTGCCACCACCCGCGATGAATTATTAGAATGTGCTGCACTGGTCTACGCAATACGACAAGGAGATTTGGATCAGCTAATCATTCCAAAAGAGCCACTCGATATCTTGGCGCAACAAATTGTGGCCGCTTGTGCTACTCAGGATTGGGAAGAAAAATCGCTCTTTAACTATTTTAAAAACGCCTACCCTTATCATCATTTAACATGGGAAAAGTTTGAAGAAATTCTTACGATGTTATCCGAAGGAATCGCGGGTTCTCGAGGACGTTATGGTGCTTATATCCACAGAGATCAAGTCAATCATATGATTAAAGCACGACGAGGAAGTCGACTTGCTGCGATTACTAGTGGGGGTGCTATTCCTGACAATGGATTATTTACGGTTATTGCGATGCCTGACAACGCAATGGTGGGCACTTTAGATGAAGATTTTGCGGTAGAAAGTAACCGTGGGGATATTTTTTTATTAGGGACTAACTCGTGGAGAGTACTTCGTATCGAAAATGGGCGCGTACTTGTGGAAGATGCACATGGAGCGCCGCCAAGCGTACCTTTTTGGTTGGGGGAAGCACCTGCACGGAGTATTGAATTATCACTACAAGTTTCGCAGATGCGCGAAAAAATCAATGAACTATTGCCAGAAAAAAGTCCGCAAATTGTTGATATAAAAAATTATCCTGAAATTAAATCTGCGATTGAATGGTTAATCAATCATTGTGGACTGGATAATTCCGCTGCGGAACAGTTGCTTGAATATATTCGTTTAGGTCGACAAATTTTGGGAGCCGTTCCAACCCAAAAAACAGTAATTGCAGAGCGTTTTTTTGATGAAAGTGGGGGAATGCAACTAATAATTCATGCACCTTTTGGTGCGCGTATCAATAAAGCTTGGGGATTAGCTCTACGCAAGAAATTTTGTCGATCCTTTAATTTTGAATTACAGGCAGCGGCAACCGATAATGGGTTAAATATTTCTTTGGCAGAACAACATAGTTTTCCTTTATCTGATGTGTTTCATTTCTTGCATACCAACACGTTAAAAGAAGTTGTGACTCAAGCAGTTTTACAATCCCCATTATTGGGCATGCGATTTCGCGCAGTGGCTTCCCGTTCTTTAGCACTATTACGTTTTCGGGGGGGTAAAAAAATTCCTCCAAACATCCAACGTATGTTAGCAGATGATTTATTGGCCGCTGTTTTTCCCGATGCTGCGGCCTGTCAGGATAATTTGGGTGGACTTGATGTTATTTTACCTGAGCATCCACTGATTGAAGAGACCATGAAAGATATTTTAACGGAAGCTTTAGATATTGATGGATTTGCTGAGGTGATCCATGCTATTGAGTCCAAGAATATCGCTTGTCTTGCAGTGGATACCCCCGTTCCTTCGGTATTTTCCCATGAAATTTTAAATGCTAATCCCTACGCATTTTTAGATGATGCTCCTTTAGAAGAACGACGTTCGCGCGCAGTCGAAATGCGCCGAGTACTTCCCGAATCACTTTTGGAGGAGGTGGGTAAACTCGATCCTAAAGCCATTTCTGAGGTACAAGAACAAGCGTGGCCAGATATTCGCTCTGCAGATGAATTACATGATATCTTACAAGCGGTAATTCTGTTTCCTGAAACCATTCAATTGTCTGAGTACCAATCTACTTTGCCCGCATGGAAACATTATTTTATTGAGTTACAGCACCAGGGAAGGGCTGCTTTAGCTTCAGTTGCCGGTAAAAACTATTACGTGCCAACGGAAAAAAAGAAAACTTTTCTTGGCATTTTCCCACAAGCAACATTTGCTAACGAAATTGCTGATATTGAGCATAAACCCAGCTCACAAGATGAGGGCATTTTAAATACTCTACGCGGTTGGCTTTTACATACAGGTCCCATAACCCCAAAAATTCTTAGTGACTTTTTGCAGCTTTCTTCTTTGGATGTTGAACATGCTTTACTCAAATTGGAAGCCAGCGGATATCTATTACGGGGGAATTTTCGTGCAGAGCATGTTGGAGAAGTCGAATGGTGTGAGCGTCGTTTACTCGCACGTATTCACCGTTACACTACAGAATCCTTGCGCAAACAGATCAAACCCGTTACACGGGCACAATTTATGTCCTGGTTGTTGAAATGGCAACATGTGACAAAAGGAAATCAAATGCGTGGCGAGGTTGGATTATTAGAGGTTATCAAACAACTACAAGGTTTTGAACTTGCTGCAAATGCCTGGGAATCAGAGATCTTTCCTGCACGGGTGCACAATTACGATCTATTGATGCTGGATAAGCTCTGTATGAGTGGTCTGGTGGGATGGGGACGAATGTCTCCTCATCCTTCCATAGTGGTTAATGAAGAAGAAACAAAAAAATCAAGGCGCTTAACACCAACTCGAAATGCACCGATTACATTTTTTGTCCGCGAAGAAGCCGATTGGATTCCACCTCATGAACTTGTGGATAATATCGAAGAAGTAGATAGTTTGAGTCATCCTGCACGTAATATTTATCAATTCTTACAAAAATATGGTGCCTCATTTTATGCCGATATTGTGCGTGGCACGGGAAATTTAAAAGTGGAAGTAGAAAATGGGTTATGGGAGTTGGTTGCAGCGGGAATGGTCACCGCCGATAGCTTTGATAATGTACGTACTTTGCTGAGTACCAAACGTAAAAACAGCAGGAGACATCGTAGCAGACCACTATTTCCACTGAGTACAGGACGTTGGTCTTTGTTGCATGTTCACGCACAAGCGGATTATGAAAAGCGTGTGGAAGCTGCATGCTGGATGCTTTTGAAACGCTACGGTGTGATATTCCGTGATTTGCTCGTCCGTGAGAAAAATATTCCTCGCTGGCGAGATTTATTGATTTTTTTGCGACGTCTTGAATTACGTGGTGAGGTACGCGGAGGCCGTTTTGTTGACGGATTTTTAGGCGAACAATTTGCATTACCTTATGCGGTTGATTCCTTACGTGCTATGCGAAAAGAGGAACTTGATGGGGAACCCCAAATTATTTCGTCTGTGGATCCTCTAAATTTAGTAGGTATTGTATTGCCAGGTGATCGAATTTCTGCAGCAACAAAGTCAGAGATCCAATTAGTAGCTGGTCAAGTTTCTATGTAAATTGACTCCTCTTCAAATCCAGGTGAATTTTTTTGAGATTCTCTGCAAATAATTGAGAAAAATTCGGTACTATTAAACCGTTATAATGCTATAGATTTAAAATAAATTTTTTGTTATATATTTAGATAAAATGTCAATAATTTGAAACAATTGTCAGTCAAATTTTGTTTGTTTTACCTGTTAAGTGTTCTTCGTATTCCCTTAATCACCTCAATCAGACATGGAGTAAAAGAATGAAAGTCAGTGAGTTAAAACTACGAATGGGTGAACTTAAAAGTAGTATTGAATTATTAGAATTTCCCAAAGAAATCGTAGAGTTGGTCTCAAGACAAACTGAGATGCTTGCCTTACTCGAGGATCAAAAAGAGGTTGATTCGAATGTGATGCTTCTTGTTAAAGAACTCATCAATCAATTTTGGCTATGGGTTATTAGAAATGTCGCTTATGACCAATGGGCCACGGGTACGCACGTCAGGCCTTGGCTTTTATTCCAAAAGTCATTGGCTAAAGCGAATTTGTTAGAGGCGGATTTCCTTCATCCTATACTGTATGAAAAGTTATACAATCATTTTGATGATTTAGCTGAAAATCGCTTAAGGGTAACCGAACTCATGCCTTTACTTATTTCTGCTAGTCGAATGTTAGGGTATAAGGAGGTCACTGAAAATAATTATCCTCTCGAACGGTTAAACGCAAGGATATCTTCAGAAAAGCCTCAAGTAATTGCAAATATAAAAGATGTGATGTTTTTATTAAGAACTATTTTTTATCTAATTCATAGATATTGCACTTTTGAACAATGTTCTTTATTGCCTTCCTTGATTTATTTTCGTTCCCATACTACAGATGAAGAACGACGTTCTGAGTTGGCAATTTTTAATTGGTTAACTCAAAATACAGTTGAATGCACCCAATTTTTTAATACACATAATCAATACATTGATACTCGCTCAATTAAACTCATTGAAGCTTTGCAAAGGGTTGCTCATTTTCTTCCGTCTTTACGTGTCGAGTTTCTAAGTGCTACGAACCAAAGTCGTTGGCTTTACCCCTTTATTCAGCAAACCAGATTGGAGCAAAAGGATACCGAAAATAGTTTAATAGAGAAAACATTTCATTTATTAGAGACAGATTTTAAAACTCAAAAAGATAAATCTCTTGCCGCAAGCTTAAGTTTTGTTTCCGAAGTGAATAGACAAGCCCGAATCCTAACAAACCCAGAAGCAAAAATTGTTTATTCAGCAACCTACTTATTTTGCTTGGAACAATATAAAAAGCATCGCGAAAAGGATTTGCGTGACAAACATTCTTTATGGTCGCTTTCCGGAGACACAAAATGTCAAGCTGCGGAGAAAAAAAAGTTAGTTGTTCTTGGCAAACCGGTTAGGTTTGATTTTTTTGAAACCTTAGCCATTAATCAAGGACGTTTGAAAAAAATAGTCAATTTTCTTGATGAGAAGCAAAGTTTAGAGTTGGAAGATTATACTTCTTATCTATCGAACTAACTACAACATCGAGTGAAAACGATTGTTTTATATAAAATTTATTCCATTTGAAATTTGCTTTTCCATTTTGCGTAACATATATTTATTATTAGCTTTGGTATCTTAAAATCATTTTTAAGTTATTAAGAAAAGGAGTTCTTATGCGTGTCATCAACAAACTGTCCCTAGCAACCATGTTAGGTATTTTAGCAGTGTCACCCAGTATCTACTCTGCAGATACACCTGATATTTCTGGATCCTATAAATGTTCGTACCACGATCCTTTTACAACTCCCAATGATGGTACTGAAACTGTAGTATTCAAGAAAAATGGTGATGTTTATAAAATCTCCGGTATTCCTACTGGAAGCGTATTCCCATATTACATTGGTAAAGGCATATTTAATAAAAACGTCAATAATGCGATTGGCTACATATTTTGGCAACCAAAGTCCCCCTCTGTAACAACAATCCAAATTTTTACAGTGAAACCTGATGGCACTTTGGATGGTGTTTTTGCAGAAAGCAATAAGGATAAAGGTGGTACTGAAACCTGTACTAAATCAACCCAATAGTGAATATTCGCATAAAGGTGAGAAAAGGAATTTATTATGAAAACTGTAATGAAAAGTATTTATTTAGTTACTGCATTATCCCTACCCACTTTAACAGCCTATGCAGATACAGAGAGCACGAGCACGACTCCTTCGAGTACTCCTAGCAGTTCGAGTACACCAAGTAACTCAAGTACTCCGACAACTACTCCTGCTACGAGTGACACTTCAACAAGTAAGACCGGAACATCTTCTTTTTTAGGAGATTATCAATGTCAACGTGTTGATGCGGCAAATAATACTGCAACTTATCCTCTTACCGTATCCAAAACAGGGGATACTTATACGTTAGAATGGGATAATAGTAACGGAGATCCTGTTCTTTACGGTACCGGTGTTATGCATCCAAATCAAACAAATGTGGTTGCCTCTTCATTTTGGGATCCAAGGAAACCGGACACAATTGGTATTCAAATGATAGAAATCAAACCCGATGGTTCATTGCAATCTAATTGGGTTTTGCAATCAGACAATCAACTTGGATCAGAGACTTGTACTAAAAGTAAATAATCAAAATAATCCAAGCATAAAGGGTTACCTTAGGGTAGCCCTTTCATTCTAAGTACCTAAGGAAACTTCAGTTCTGAATATAAAGTTCAATTACCACACTAAATTCTTAGATAAATAGGCTCATAACCTATTTTTCATTTTATAAAAAATTATGGCAAAGGGTTCTTTGAGAAAGTAACGTGAGCTGTATTTGTTCTTTATCCAGCAGGCACTTGTTATTGCAGGAGAACTGAATACGGTGAGGCCCAGTTTTTGAGCTACTAGAATGGCTCGTGGGGCATGAAAAGGTTCAGTGACTAAAATAATGGATTTAAATTGGTTCGCTTGCAATAATTTTTTAGAATAAAGAAGATTTTGGAATGTGGAAGTTGATTCGGATTCAAGCAGAATGTCTTTTTCGGGTACGCCCAAAGATATAGCAATTTTTTTCATGGTTTGTGCTTCATTTATGCCATCTTCCACATCCGTACCGCCTGAGAAAAGTAGTTTTGGAGCATAGTTAGCCTTATATAAATCAATTGCATGTTTTACGCGAGCCACAAGGCAAAGGTTATAGGAATTATTGCGATAGGCTTTTGCTCCAAGAACTAATATAATATCGGCACGTTTTCTCTCATCTTTTTCCGCATTGTTTATAATATACACAGCTAACAAAGCATAAATAGCAAGAGTCGTAATCAAGAGAAAGATACCTAGGGGTATGTACAGTTTCATTGAATTCTCAAAATAATTCGTAGGGTTCTTAGTAACGGAAAGTTTATCAGATCTTATGAGGCTGAATAAAAAGAGTTGGCTGTAAGTAATTTTTAATTATGTAAATGGGCCAATTGGCCCAATTTTTAGTCAAGAGTTTTTTAATCAATGGTGTTGATGGTATTGAGGGTAGGGTGCACCATTTTCCACTACAATATAATCTCTTGGCGGCGTCCAGCGATGAGCATTTCTCCATCTTGAATGATGATGGTGATGGCGAAAATTTTTAAATCGTGGATAATAATCATGGGTATGATAAAAAGCAAAGGATGTAGTGGAAAATAAAGTAGCCGCGCCTAACATCCCGCACAGCAATATTTTTTTGATCATCATTTTTATTCCCCTCTTTAATTGTTATCTGCTGCTGAGTCTAAATAATGAATGTAACAGGGATATAACAAAATGTTGTGAAATTGTAACAACGTTGTTACAAAAGATGACACAGTGGAAAGAACTAACGGCAAACGCTTTTTCCTACCTCCACGCAGTTCAATTTAATAGATTTTCTTTTTACACGGAATTTTTTCAATGAATGGCAGTTTGTTTCAGACTATAAAATAAATCAGTTATGTACGTTTTTAGCGTAAGCTAATTTTCGGTTGTTGTTGTGATTCCATGTGAGTAACTACCTCAGTTAAATCAACTACCTCATCAGGAACATTAGGGATGCTGCAATGTGCAATCAATTTTGATACTAATATAGAGGCACAAGGACTGAAACATCCTGTAACTATTACCGTGGCAGGTAGTGTAGTAAGAAAAGTTAAACTCGTTGAATAAGGTACTTCGCTTGCGCGAAGAATATAATAAATACCAAGATGAACTCCAGCACCAAGGGCCATCGCAGCAAGAATTGCGCATTTTCTATAACAACAATTCTCGTTAATATTGGAAGAACGTTCCATAATCATTTCATCTCGTTCTTTTACATTAGCCAAATAAATATCCTTATGTTGGCTAACAAGCTTTTGGACTAAAGGAGTAATGTATTGACTTTCCAAGTCAGGAGGTAATTTTTTATTGTTGTACAAAGTAAAAAAAAGATGAGGATTCGTTTTTTCGATTTTCTGTGCTGCTAGAGTAACAAGTGTGGGTATTAGTTTTGGCATGATTAAGCCCCTATCTAAATTCTAATGATGTTTTTATGAGTAATTGTTGTTATTTTGTATCAAATCATTAGGATTTGTTTCCATTTACTGGGTCAAACTATCCTGATTTTTGTTTATTTCCTGTGTATGTTGCGCTTCAATACTCAAAAATAAGGCCATTTTAGCCTAAGCGCGCGAAATGTAAACAGCCATTAAAAGATATGATGTTTTTGACAAAATAATTTAAGCTATACGAGAAGTGATTTTTATGGATTCATTGTACGACAACGAGATTATGATTAAGGATAAACATGTGGGATTTTTTTTATGGCATGGGTTATATGCTTCGAGGAGTTCGAACCCTTTCTACCTCAGGCTTAAGACGTTTTGTGCTATTACCTTTAGCAATTAATTTTATAATGTTTTCCGGATTGTTTTATCTGATACATCACTATGTATTGCCTTATGCTTATCATTACCTTGATAAGTTGCCTTCTTGGTTAAGTTTTCTTAGCAGCATATTTTTTATCATTTTTATCCTGAGTTTTTTCTTAATGTTTTTGTCGCTTTTTACTGTATTTTTTAATCTAATCGCAGCTCCTTTAAACGGATTATTAGCGGAGAAAACACAAAAAATACTGTTTGGGAGTGCAATTCCTTCTTTATCATTTTATCAAGTGGTACTTCGCAGTATCAAGCGTCAAGGTGAGTTTCTTGGCTATTTTTTGCCTCGATTTGTGATTATAGTTATTTTATTTTTTGTACCCTTTATCCAGCCGATTTATCCTCTCTTATGGTTTTTATTTAATGCTTGGATACTAAGTATCCAATATCAGGATTTCGCCATGGATAATAATCTGATTAGCTTCAAAGAGGCGCGAAGAATCGTTGCTCGTAATAAAATGCGTTCCCTTGGATTGGGTTTTTCTATAAATATAGCCAGTTTTATACCTATCTTAAATTTCTTGATCATGCCTGCAGCAGTGATAGCAAGTACCATTCTCTACTGTGAGCTTAATAAGAATTTGCTTCCGTCTATAAAGCAGGAATGAGAGTTATAGCCTCGGTGTAGCGCAGCCCAATCTGGATAATAAATCCGATTTTCGCTACGCTATTCTGGCCTATGGTGTTAATACGCTTGAACTACAATTTTTCCTACGGCTTTACCTGATTCGAGTAATGCATGGGCTTTATCAATATTCTCGAAATAAAAAAGATGAGGATCAATAAGCGGCTTTAAAGAATCTTGATCCGCTAATGTTGCGATCTCTTTTAGAATTTTGCCATGACGTTCACGTTCGATGTTGCGTAATAATGGCAATAGCATGAATACTGCATGTAGACTTGCCGATTTACTATGTAAGGGTGAGAGATCGTGGTTTGAAGCGGCTTGAATGCTAATTACATTTCCATATAAGGCAACCGCAGCTAATGACTTATCGAGATTCTCTCCACCGATTGTATCAAATACAATATCAAATCCCTTTCCGTGAGTTAGTCGATTAACATAATCTTGAACGGATTCAAGCCGATAATTAATCGTTTCTTTAGCTCCAAGCGATTTTGCTATATCTGCTTTATCTGGGGAGGATACCGTTGTGTATACTTCCGCGCCAGCCCATTTGGCGAGCTGGATCGCAATATGTCCAACTCCTCCAGTACCAGCATGAATTAATACTTTTTGTCCCGGTTTAATTTTAACTTTTTCAAATAATGCTTCCCAGGCAGTAATGGCCACTAGAGGTAATGCAGCGGCTTCAACCATACTCAAGGTTTTAGGTTTTTTCGCAATTAATTGGGCATCAGCAAGCATAAATTCTGCTAAAGCACCTGGTTCATTGAGGAATCCTCCCGCACATCCATAAACTTCATCGCCCACAGCAAACTCAGTTACGTAGTCACCAACTTGTTCAACAATACCTGCTACATCACTATGCAAAATGGCAGGAAATGGAGGAGAAATTTGGCTGTATTTACCAGAGCGAACTTTACAATCGACGGGATTTACGCTAGTTGCTACAACTCGAATGAGCACATAGCCGGGTTTAATTTGGGGAGTGGGGAGTTCAATCGTTTCAAAGATTGAAGCGTCACCAAAAGATGATATTGCTTGTGCTTTCATAGCGTCCTCCTAACTTGATGCACCAGACGTTTATTAAAATTGAAGAGAGCCGAAAAAATCTATCTTCCTTAATGCAAAATAGCATTCTAAAAAAATCGCAGAACATTTTCCAGCAACCGTTAGTTTTTTAATGGTTTTTTCAGGTACTTGCTCTGCAATTAAGCTTTTAGAATAACAGTTGTAAAAGTAAATTGGCATAGTTCAGCTTAACTGCACTATAGTGTTCATTAAACATTAAATTTATGATTAATAAAATTAAAAAGGATGAACACATGATGTGGCCGACAAAATTGACTCAAAAAATGGGCATCAAATTTCCAATTATCCAGGCCCCTATGGCAGGAGGTGCAACTACTCCGGAACTCGTCGCGGCGGTATGTAATGCAGGTGGTTTAGGTTCATTAGGAGCGGGATATATGCCTCCTGCTGAAATAAAAAGTGCACTCAAAAAAATACGAAAATTAACGAATAAACCCTTTGCAGTGAATCTGTTCATTCCCGAGCATCATTATGCCACAACCGAACAAATTCGAAAATCGTGTATGGATATCAAACACTCTTGTCTTGAATTAGATATAGAAATTGAACCCGTTTTCGAACCTTATGCACAATCCTTTGAGGAACAGATAAATGTCTTAATAGAAGAAAAAATTCCTATTTTTAGTTATGCATTTGGTGTGTTGGATTCGAAATGGATAGCCAAATTTAAAAGGAATCACACTCTTTTAATAGGTACAGCAACCACTTTAGCTGAAGGACACCAACTTGCAGAATGTGACATCGATGCGATTGTTGCTCAAGGAAGTGAAGCGGGCGGACATAGAGGAACTTTTATAGGGCCAGCAGAGGAGGGATTGATCGGTTTGTTTAGCTTGGTGCCGCAATTGGTGGATGAAATTAACCTTCCAATCATTGCTGCGGGTGGAATTATGGATGGCAGAGGAATTAGGGCCGCACTGGATTTGGGTGCCGAAGGCATACAAATGGGCACTGCTTTTTTGAGTTGCCTGGAGTCCGGTATTCCCGGGGTGTATAAACACGCTTTACTATCACAACAGCAGGATAATACTGTACTTACACGAGCTTTTTCAGGTAAATTAGCACGAGGTATACGCAATCAATTTATCGAGCGTATGAATACTAAAACACTAAATATCCTGGATTATCCCATTCAAAATACCTTAACGAGCGGGATGCGAAAAAAAGCAAAAGAACAAAACAATATTGATTTTATGTCTTTGTGGGCAGGTCAATCTGCTCAATTATGCAGGGATGTAAGTGTAAATGAGTTAATGAATGCATTAGTGCAGGAAGCAGAGGCATTAAACTAAGGTACATGGTACACACTAAGAAAGAAAAAATAATAAGAACTCCCATTAAACATGGTGTGGGAGTTCTATAATTAATTTAGAAATAATAGCTATTTGTTGATTCCATTTGAGCAACCTCATCTGGCTTTGCAAATTCCTTTCTAAATTCTTTGTCAATTTCTTGTCTTTGAAATTTGAAGCTATTTATAGCCTCCACTTGGTTTGCGCGTAGTTCATTATTGCTGGAGAAGAACGAATGTTTTTCCGTATAAGTACGGGAAGCATCGGTACATTTGTCGAGTTGTTGATACATTGTGTAATAACTTTGGATTTTACGAGCAAGATATTGATTATCTAAAATATCGATAGAGTACCTTCTGGAGTTTACTAAGTGTGTCTTTAGTTCAATTAGCAAAGTAACATAATTATCTCTTACCGACGTATTTTGAAATTTAATACATTGAGTATCAATGCAATCGAAAATTAACTTGTAATCTCCACTAGATAACGCTTCCAATACCTTCTTAAACGAATTGCGACGTTCATAATAGTCCTTCCCTTTAGTTTTACTTAATAAACAGGTTGCTTTGCCCAAATCATGCACATACTGGTGTATTGCTCTTAATCCTTGGATTATTGGCAAAGGATTAGGTTTTTCGGATAAATTCATTGTAGGGATAGATGGAGAGGATTTTGTCTTCTCGGAATAACAAGCAGAATATTGTTCCCACGTTAGTCGACTTGTTTTTCTCTTCTTTGTTGAATTATCAAAGGAATCAATTTCTTCTTTTTCTATAAAGAAATCGCCTCTAAGATCCTGAATAATGCAATTGCTCGCTAAAACATTACGATCATATAGGGCCTTCACCGCTCTATAGAGACAAAATGGCCCAGGTCTATAGTGGCCGCTTCCATTTGTGATTTCAGTTATCTTGCCATCTTTGACCGTAATTTCTCCTGCACAGGCTACAGCATTTCCACGGGTAAATGCCGGGTGACCAATCCGTTTCCCCTCTTTATATTCATCATCAGGATGTACAAATAAATTTCCTTCTATATCCATAGAGTAAATATATCGGGTGCCAGAGGAAAAAGGTTGTGTGGTGCCACTAAGACAAAGTTCGTTTTGATTATTGGTTGTAAGCATACAATATAGTGCTTCTTCATAAGAAAAATAATAATTCTTAATCACTGCTTGAGATTTTTTTGTTTCATCAAACTCAATTTCTACAGTTAAATCTTCGCATTTGGGTTGTTGTTTTTCCCATGCATCATGAATGGGTTCCAAGGCTGCTTTGGTAGTAGGATATAAAGTTCCCCATGCACGATGTTGAGGGTCTAAGAATTCTTTTTGCACTCTATCTGGTAATGCTAACCCTTGCTGATTTAATAGCGCGTGTACATCTCTAGTCACATCCAAGTTATCTTCGGCATACGGACGAGCTTTTGATTTTTCTTGTTCAGAAATATCTCTTGAAAGGAGATGAGCTTTACACTCAAAACTTTCCTTCACGATAAAGCTTTCTGCCCAATAATTGAATTTTCTACCTTGTTGTAATAACTTAAATACATCATCTTTAATCGCTTGATAGTGTGCTTTTTCCGGGGTTTCCAGAGACAGTTGGCGGGAGGCATATTTATAAATTTCGATTAATTCACCGCGGTTATGTTTGATGAAATTATAAATTGCAATAATCACTTCGGTCTTGGAACTATTATCCTGAGAAAATTGCTGGATAATAGGAAGTAACTTAGAGTTATATCTCTCTTGATACCTTCTTATTAGATCTTTTAAATAGTCATCGTGTGTACCGTGGGGATCTATTTTTTTTACAAAATCAAAGTTCTTAGTTTTAAGTTGATTTACAAAGGAAGTAATTTTCATCGGTTCTCCATCGATTGTTGGACTTTTTTTATGGTACCAATACTGACTTAGAGAACTATTATTAAATATACGCGAATTGTGCAAATAAGAACCATAAAAGGGCAAGATAGGAAGCTTATGCCCCTTCAGCGATAGGTCATAAGCTTAAGAAAAAATAACCGTTAAGATAATATTCTTTTACAGGATCATTCCATTACCACTGCCTTCATCCATTTCAACATCGTTACTAAAACTCTCAGGATATTCTTCTTTTGTTTCTGGATATAACGCTTGATAAAAAAAACTAGCCCCAGATTGACTTACGAAAATAGAGTTCTGACTCTCTTGCGATATAGAAGGGGATGCAGCAAGGAATTGTGATTGTGAAATATCAGGTTTCTTCGATAGATGATGTATTTGTTCTTCCAAATGTTGCATTATCTGCTGATCACTTTTTTGCGGTACTTTTATCGCTTGTAGTGTTTTAAGTGCTTGCTTATATGTTGCAATGGTATCTCCTAGCCGTTGATTTTGAATATGGGCTTTGGCCAGTGCTAAAAGTTGCATTGCCATATTACGGTATGCGCCATCGCTAGGTGTTTCATTGATTAAAACAGGAGTAAATGGATGTTTATCAGCAGATAGAGAAAGCTGATTTAACATATTTTCTATATTGTGGTCAATTTGTTGAATTTCATGAATGGAGATGGTTTCAAACTGTTCAAAAAGTGCTTGCTCTTGTTTTGCAAATTGTCCTTCACTGAGTAAATGTTCATGATTAGCAAACTTGGAAGAAGCAATATATGAATCCGTTGAGAGCTTCTTTTCATAATGTCCATGGAATTGCTTGAAATTAACAACTGGATCACCAATCTTTTGTTCCTCAAAAGTTTTATCTTTAATACAGCCGAATGCTTTTATGGCATTCGCCATAGCCTCATCTCCTGCTGGTTGCTTTAATGATTCATAACATGCATCTGCTAAATCCATATACAACTCAGTTAATTTCCTATAACTTTTATCATGGAGAGGGGTTTGCAGTATTTGGTTTATAGCATCCATATAACATTGCGCTGATTTTTCATATTGAGCACTATTAAAATGGAGGATCGCCAGATCATGGTAAGCAGAAGAAAGATCTTCAAAATCTGTTATTGTTTTATTAACAATTTGTAGAAATAAATTGATTCCTTGTAAGTATCTTCGGATTACTGCTTTTTTGGTTAGAGATGCTGTCTCAAGATATTTGGCTTGTGCAATTTGTAACTTAGCTTGTTTTCTGTATTCTTCATCCATTAAAGATCTCCTAACTCATTAACATTAAACTGTTTCCAATCAAAATATCATTATCGGAGATAGAAATACAATGGCATCAATTTTCATTGCAAGAGGAAACTCGAATATTTTTAAGAAGGATTCCTGGACTCGCTTCGCGTCAGTGGAAAGCGGGCCTCTTTAGAGATGCGTTCCCTCTTTCGGGGGAACGGTAGTCTTTTTTAATGGTACCTATCTTCATACATCAATTGGTGGATTTTTTATTACTCTACTGCAATTAAGGTGGATAATTCGCGTAGTGCAACAAAGAAAATCGTGTAATCAATGCTTGAGCTACCGAGTAACATCTCCAGCAATCTTTCCCATCGTTGCTGAATAAAGGGATTTTTTGAGAACCAGTAAGTGATCAGTTCTTCTGAACTCAGCCCTTTTTGATTATTCTTCAGAATGACAATGCTGAGCCGACGTTGCAAATTGTCCAATTCATCACGTAGAGATAAACGTGCCAGGCTATTCCAATGTCCTTCACGAGAATCATTACCAATTTGGTCCCGGAACCAGACCAGACTAAATTTGCTACCTACTTTGAAATAAACTTCAGCAGTTCTTCCTAGATCAAATTTATTTTGTGTCGCTACTTCCACTACATTTAATACGGTATACATAGCACGGGTAGTAGCGATTTTTTTTGCAGCTTCTTCGGGTAAACCAATGTCGACAAATTGAATAACAATTTTTTCTAAATATTCTTTTGTAACCCCAGCCATCAAATTAGGAATTGATTTTTCAAGTTTGGCTATAGATTGACTGTAGTGGGTAATATTATTAGTAATTCCACCGCTTAAACGTTTATGGTGCAAGAACCATCGAGTAGCCAAATTCATTAATTGTCTGACGTGGTGAAGCAACTCGTACTGAGTTTGTACTGTGACTTTGTAATTAAGCGAATCAATTAATTGGTGTAATTGCTCGGTTCCATATGCCTTTGAAGCAATAATATAAGCACGGGCAATGTCTGCAACTGATTGTCCAGTTTCCATTTGTAAACGATACATAAAGGTAATACCCATGCTATTCACAATTTGATTACTAAGCTGGGTGGCAATAATTTCACGTCGCAAACGATGTGTTTGCATGGATTTGGCGTACGATTTCAGCAACATGGATGGGAATCCGGTCTGTAGAATGGTTGCAAAATAAGGATCATCAGGTAAGTCGGATTTTAATAATTCACTCGTGATATAAATTTTTGTATAGGCCATGATAATAGATAACTCTGGGCGCGTTAGACCTTGACCCGCAGCTTTACGTTCCAAGAGATGTTTATCATCCGGAAGAAATTCGACGGTTCTATCTAAATGTACCAATCCCTCCAATTCCTTAATATAAGCTTGATATAAACCACTGTAAGCGAGAGCGTTTATTGCAGAAAAGCTTAGAACCAATGCTTGGTTGTAATTATCTTGTAAAACCAGCTGGGCGACTTGTTCCGTCATTTTGGTAAGCAGCTGGTTGCGTTTCTTTTCGGTAAGCTTGCCTTGATTCATTTCTTTATTGAGGAGAATCTTAATATTCACCTCATGGTCAGAGCAATTTACTCCAGCGGAATTATCAATTGAATCGGTATTGATCAGTCCCCCTGTAAGCGCAAATTCAACTCTTCCAAGTTGAGTAAATCCGAGATTACCCCCTTCTCCCACAATTTTGCAGCGCAAATCATTACCATTGACACGTAAGAATTCATTGGTTTTGTCACCTACATCTGCATTCGATTCAGTAGATGCTTTTACATAGGTACCAATACCGCCGTTGAATAATAAATCTACAGGGGCTTTTAATATTTCACGAATCAGTTCATTGGGGGGTAGCGAGTCTGCTTGAATATCGAGTGCTTTTTTTACTTCAGGTGTAAGGGTAATCGATTTGCTTGAACGCGGATAAATACCCCCACCTTTAGAAATTAATCGAGGATTGAAATCTTCCCATGAAGAGGTAGGCAAATTAAATAAGCGTTGACGTTCTTCAAAAGTTTTACGACCATCAGGATTTGGATCAAGGAATATATGACGATGATCAAAGGCTGCAATTAAAAGAGAATGATTGGTATAGGTTAGGCCATTACCAAATACGTCTCCACTCATGTCGCCGATACCAACCACCGTAAAATCTTGTTTTTCAATATTAATGTCTAGTTCACGGAAATGTCTTTTAATGGATTCCCAGGCTCCACGCGCTGTAATTCCCATTTTTTTATGATCATAGCCCGCAGATCCTCCAGAAGCGAAGGCGTCTCCAAGCCAAAATTTGTATTCTTTAGATATACCATTTGCAATATCGGAAAATGTGGCGGTTCCTTTATCGGCTGCAACAACAAGATAAGGATCAGCGTCATCATAGCAAATAGTATTCCGGGGCGAAACAACACGGTCCTCTTCATAATTGTCTGTCAGATCAAGCAAACCTCTGATAAATGATTGGTAACAGGCAATGACCTCATGTTTTATCTGCTCTCGATCAAGCAGGTGAGCTGCTTTCTTTAAAACAAAGCCTCCTTTGGCTCCAGAAGGTACTATTACTGAGTTTTTTACTTTTTGAGCTTTCATCAAACCCAGAACTTCTGTACGAAAATCTTCGGGCCGATCAGACCAGCGAATACCACCACGAGCCACCTTGGCGCTACGCAAATGTATACCCTCAAATCGTGTAGAATACACAAATATTTCATACATAGGTTGCCCAGGTGGTAAATCAGGAACTTTGGCGGAGTTGAGTTTAAATGACAAATAATCTTTGGGATTTCCATCATCGCCTAACTGAAAATAATTGGTACGAAGTGTTGCTTTGATTAAAGACCAAAAAAAACGAATGATATAATCTTCATCTAAGCTGGTAATCGCATCAATATTCGCTCGAATTTCTTTCTCCAATTCAATGCGTTTATTTTTACTTTTAGTGTTTTGTTTCAAACTAAACTTTAAACAAAAAAGTTCAATAAGTTTGTTGGCAATGGGTGCATAGTTAGCAATGGTTTTTTCAATATATTGTTGGCTAAAACGAAATCCAATTTGTTGCATGTATTTGGCATAGGCACGAATAATCATTATTTCACGCCAGGATAATCCCGCCCCTAACACCAATCTGTTAAACCCATCGTTTTCACAAAGCCCGACATTTATTTTGATTAAGGCTTCATTAAAATTGCTTTTAACTTGATCCAGCGTGAGTAAATTAGGATAGGAATAAGAAACATTAAAATCACCAATCCAAATAAATTGATTGGGTTCTAAAGCAATTTTATAGGGTCTTTCGGTATAAGTGCGTAATCCCATGTTTTCAATCATGGGTAAAATATCTGATAAGGGAATAGGGCCGCCGTATCGATATAGTTTAATGTGTAACGGGTGTTCCCCGCGTGCTGATTCAAAAAACACAATCGCCAAGGGGTTTTGTAGGGATAGATTATCAATTTGAGAGAGATCTTCTACTGCTTCTTCAATTGTGTGTTGTTCACAATAACTCATTGGTAATGCAGGAAGATATTTTTCAGCAAATTCTTTACCTTTTTTCGTACCGAACTGTTTTTTTAATTTTTGATGCAACTGATCTTTCCATGTGTTTTCCATTTTTATATCTCACACAGTTGAGTGTTATTATTGAATAAGTATAGGACATGAAAATGAATTGCATGTAATGGAGAGATTTGTCCCAATAAATGTCAGTTTTTCATTGCATTTCAAATAAAATCATTCATGTATAAAAGATATAAACCCTCCTTCCCAAGGCTGAATGATGGCTAGGGCTCATTTCCTTTTATTGAGACCAGCAAGCTTGTGGAGTTCTGGTAGTATTAAGTCCATTAACTGTCAAGGTTAAGGTACTACACGAAACGCCATTCTGGGTGTCATTAGCTTGGGCACCTTGGGCAGTTGCAGTAAGAGTATACCCCGTTGCGGTATTGTTAGTAGCTGATAATGAATAGTAGTTATTTTCTGTAGTAGTTACGGCGTTCCAAACGTCTGCTAAGGTACCATAAGTTGGGTTTTGACCACGGTATTTTTCTTCCTCAAGTTGGATACTGTTTAGAGTATTAATCCCTTCTGTGCGTCTAGAACGCATCACATAATTAAAGTAACTGGGCATACTAATCATAACAATAATAGCAATGATGGCGAGGGCAATTACTAACTCCATCAATGAAAATCCCATTTTATTCTTTAAATTATCCATTTTAAAGGCTCTCCTGAATTACCCTCTTTAATCTTAGACTAAACTAATAATATATATTACCCATTTTGCATGGATGATAAAGTAAATGGAGTTTCTTTTTATGACCGTTCAAAGGATTGGCACCTATAAAGTAATGGGCTTTAGTTTCCTTGAGTTATTAATTACCGTAATAATTCTCGTCATTATTACGAGTATTGCTTTTCCTGCCTACACAAATTTTATGAACCAGAAGCGTGTCAGGACCGGAACGGAGGAATTGTATAATTTTATTAAAATTGCGCAATCAGAGGCTCTTACTACAAAAAATACCTATTATCTTAGTTTTAGTCCAACAACTTGGTGTTATGGGCTTAGTGATACTGCTCCATGTGATTGCACCGTAGTAAATAGTTGTATGGTTAAAAGTATTCAAACAATTGTTCGAAGTAGTGATTACTCAGGTAACCCGGTTGCTCTTTCTATAACTGGATTTTCAGGAACAAGTTCTGCCCCTTACATTATTTTTGACGGATTCCATGGAACAATAACTTCTGGAGGATCTATAACCGTTTCTTTGTCAGATAAATCTGCCAGAATTAATGCTAACAGTATGGGGTTGGTAACTGTGTGTTCTAATACTGTTTCAGGATACCAAACATGTCCTTAATACCGATTAAACAACACAAGGGTTATACCCTGCTCGAAATACTAATTGGAATTGGTATAGGTTTATTCTTATTAGGGGGGAGTATTGTAATTTATATCTCCTTAATGCGTTCTTTTTACAGTGTCATAGCAATTAATCGACTGGATCAACAATTACGTTCTGCCATGAATATGATGGTTATCGAAATCCGTCGTGCAGGTTATTCTGCAAATGCTGCTAATGATATAGGGACTGGAACGATTACGAATCCTTTTATTGCCTCTGCTAATGATATTACTGTCCCTGTAAGCAGCTGTATCTTATTCACCTATGATATCGATTCAAATGGCACTATGCCTTCATTAAATTCAGCCGGTTATGATAAACGCTTTGGATTTAGACTTTCAAATAATGTCTTACAAGCTAGAGCAGCAACAGACTCATTTTTTGATTGTACTAATGGCACCTGGATCAATTTGACAGATCCTAATCAGATCCAAGTGACTAATTTATCATTTACCCTGACACCTACGGTTATCACATTAAGTAATGGAGTCAGCACACTTACGATACGAAATGTTACAGTTACGCTAACAGGGAATTTGATTTCTGATACTTCAGTAAGCCGAACATTTGTCCAAGAAATACGAGTACGTAATGATAAATTTCAGCCCTGAATTATAGGAGGAGGGTATATTGCTATGAACTTTCAACGTGGCTATGTCCTGCTTGCTACATCGGTGATGATTTTGCTGGGAATTGCAATCACGGCACTATTAACCAGTAAAACAGTGGATTTTGATCAAAAAATAGAAAATAACTTTTATCGGACCTCCCAATCATTCATGGCTGCTGAAGCGGGTTTAGAATATGGGTTAGCGTATCTTGAAGCAAATAAAACCGCCATTCGTGTTGATGCGAACAATGATGGTTTTATAGATACCTATACCAACTCTCAAATAACCAATGTTGCTTTTAGTAATAATACAAATTATACCGTCACTTATAGCAATCCAGTATATAATAGTTTCAACCGCATTACGGTATCTTCGAAGGGAACGGCAGATAATAACTTAGCCTCAACTACTGTAGTTCAAATTATGCAGATTTATCCCTTTGTACCGACACCTACACCTGTCCCACTCCTTGTAAAAGATAATGTAAATTTGAGTGGTTCTTTGACTATTAGTAATACAACAACAGGGACAACTATTTGGAGTGGAGGTGATACGGTTCTGGGCGGCTCGGCAAGCACATCCTCAAATGCAAGTTCTGGCTCTAACAGTGGTAGTCTTCAGGCTGATGTGGTGCACCACGATTCAAGTTTAAGCAGTTTGAGCTCCGATCAATTTTTTAGTAATTTTTTTGGAACAACAAAAACTTTAGCGCAACAATCTGCAGATATTACCTATACTAATAGTAGTAACACCGATTACAGTGGTCTTTTAAATGGAGTGGTGGGTCAATCCATTTGGATTAACCAAACTGGAACAAGTTCAGCCGGCTTCTCAGGTAATGCCACGATAGGTTCCCCTACCAATCCGGTTGTCTTAGTAGTTAACGGGCCTCTGCAGTCTAATGGTACTACAACAATTTACGGTATGGTTTATGTAATGGGAGATTGGAATAATAGTGGGGGGGGAACATTGGATATAATCGGAGGAGCCGTAGTCGAAGGTTCAATCACTTCAACTGGTTCACCGAATATTACTTATAACACAGCAGTCCTGAATCAATTGAACAAAGTGGGGGCTTTTGTCAAAGTTCCAGGATCTTGGCGAGATTTTTAAGGATTTATAGGTGAGGAGAGAGACGATGAACGCTCATCAATTCAACTCAACCTCTTGCAAACAGAAAGGCTTGGGACTGGTTGAAGCCATGGTTGTTACCTCACTATTAATTTTTGGGATGGTAGCGGGTAGCAAGACTGAAGTGCATCTTATTAAAGCTAAGGCCAATACCAATCAAGATTATTTGTCCACTCAATTATTTAATCAAAAAATGGAAGAGTTACGTAATTACTCCACTATTGCAGGGTATAATGCCATTACAACGGGCTCCGATATAACTACTGAGTTTGATTCTACTTTTTATCGTACCTGGACGATTACCAATAATTCTAAATATAAAAAAGTGGATCATATTGTTACCTGGACCAATTCTAACGGCGAAAACTTGTCTCTGGTATCTGCTAGTTATATTAGTCAAAATGATCCGGCGCTCAGTGGCCAATTGTTTAATTCCACTTTTACAAGTACGAGCTTACCTCCTATAGGCTCAGGGGTTCCTAATGCAAATCCAAATCCCAATCCTCCTTCGGTTCCAGCTGGCTCTACTTATACGGTTACAGTTCCTAACACTAATATTGTGCTTACCTATGATTCAAATAATAATGTGACATTAATTAATAGTGAGCACGCTGTAACGCTATCAGGAACGATTGCTCTGGGTACAGGAGGTAATGCACCTCCTAATACGGTAGATCTGTCGAATGTAACTATATCCGTCGATTCATCCAATTCCCAGACTGCCACCTGTTTTTATGTAGGATCTTCAGCCGCCTTTAACTGCATTATGGCTTCAAGTTGGAGCGGCCGGGTTTTGTTGGGGGGAGTGAGTAATGTCAATGTATGCACCAGCAATCAACAACCCTATACTAATCTGCTTACTTCCTTAAATAATCAAGATTATCTAATTATAAAATCCAATAGAAACTGTCCTTCGAGTAATCCATTCTTATTGCAGTCTCTCTAAATACTCACCGAACACTTCAAATCTTTAGGGAAGGTAGGAAACCAAGAAATCAATCGATTATTTTCTATAATTAAAAGATTCAACTAAAAGGCTTAGCGGAGCGCCGTGTATGATAAAGGAACCCAATATGGATACACCAATCAATTTTAACGCAGGACCTGCAACCCTACCTGTGCAGGTATTGGATATTATTCAGAAAGAGCTATTTAATTGGAACAATACAGGGGTTTCAATTCTATCGATTGGTCATCGTACTCCCCAATTTTTGGAATTAGGGGAGAGGCTGGAGGCTTCAGTTCGACGTTTGCTCCACGTACCTAATGATTTTGCGGTTCTATTTTTACCAGGTGGTGCCCAAATTCAATTTGCAATGATTGCGATGAATTTAACGCGAGGCTTTAAGTGTGCCAATTATATTGAAACCGGTTATTGGTCGGGTATGGCTATAAAAGAAGCACAAAAATACATACAAGTACATTTAGCTGCCAGTAGTAAAGATCGGCAATTTACAACTATTCCTGCTCAGGAAACATGGGATCTCCGACCCGATGCCGCATTTTTGCATTTCACTGATAATGAAACAATCGGTGGAGTTGAATTCCCCGATTTCCCACAGGTAAGCGATAAGGTATTGGTCAGTGATATGAGTTCCAATATTTTTTCAAAGCCGGTGGATTTTAATCGTTTGGGGTGTATCTATGCTTGTGCGCAAAAAAATTTTGGCATCTCGGGTATGAGTTTGGTGATTGTCCGTCGTGATTTGTTAGATCGGGCTTTACCTGAAACACCCGCTGTATTTAATTATGCGATGCAGGATAAAAATCATTCACTTTTAGCTACACCTACCACCTTTGCCTGGTATATAGCCTCGCTTGTATGTGATTGGATAGAGCAAGAAGGCGGGGTAGTCGAGATGGAAAAACGAAGTTTGGCTAAAGCCAAATTACTTTATAGATGTATCGATGAAAGCAATTTCTATCATAATTCGGTATCGACTGATTGTCGTTCACGAATGAATGTTCCTTTTCTCCTTCCCAATCCCAGTGTGGAGGCGGAATTTTTCTCGTCAGCAAAAAAGGCAGGCTTATTGTATTTGGAAGGTCATCGCAGTGTTGGTGGTGCCAGGGCAAGTATTTATAATGCTATTGGTTTAAAAGATGTTAAAAGATTGACTGAGTTTTTAAACTTTTTTGCTAAAACGCACAGAATGCATTAAATATGTTCTCGAAAGGTAAAAAATTTATGTCCCAGATACGTTGTAAAAGTGGGGAAAATAAGTCCAATTGCGTGTGCTGTTTCTAGAGGAAATGATTTAATACCCAACTCAGGAAAAATATGTTCGGCGAGAAACAAACTAACCAGCCAAACTTGAACCATACCAACTAAATTGACGAGGATAAAAAACATAATCGAACGTAAAAAGGTTTGCTGACTGTTCTTAAATACAAATAATTTACCCAGAATGAACGAGGTGATCATCCCGGTAATATAAGCCAAGATAATAGAGATTGAAAAGCTGAACTCATAGTTATAGAGAATTCTGCTGCAGAAATTTACCATAACTGAAATTGCTCCTGCCACTATGAAAGCAAGGAACTGTTTTGATTTAAATGCCTTGATCACAAAACACTCTCTTCAGTTTTTCCAGTATGTAAGATGATAGTTCAATCCATGTAGACTGATTGTTCATAAATACAGTTTCCTAGTTCGCGGGATTAGCTCTTATTAAGATTATTCCAGATTTTTTTACCTATCCAATAAACAATCAAAACGATACAAATCCATAATAGTAGTAAGGGTAAAACATACACAAAGAAAGCGATCAAGCCATAAGTAAAATTGCGTAATTGATCAATGAGGGCATGATATGAGTTAATAAATGTTTCGGTAATTTTCCATTGTTTTTGTTGCTCTGTTTGAACGATCGGGTTCATGCTTAGGTTAATATTGATTAATGAATAAGCTACTGATTCCTTAAAATATTTAATTTGTCCTTGGATGACATCAATTTGTCCTTGGGTATCGCTTAATTGCTTAAAGACACTCAAAACGTCAGATGTATTTGTTGCGCTGGTCATAATTTTGGAGAGCTGTTCTTTGGCTTTTTGTAAATTGCTCAGTTGGCTTTGTAAATCAACAAATTGTTGGGTAATGTCTTCACCAGTTACTGATTCTTGCATAACGCGGGTTGCGAGGGACTTTAATGCAGTTAAGGCTTTATGTAAGCCTTGGGCAGGTACTCTAATACTAATATTTGCATTAGTATTATTGGTTGCATCGTTATCCTGAGTTACATTGGAGCTTACAACATAGCCACCTGAATTTTCTGCTAGTTGAGAAATTTTTTCTATTGCGGTGTTAATGTTATTAACTTGCAAGGAAATATTCGCATTACGAATAATCATACCTCGCATAACCTGATCTGATGGTTGGCTTCCAGAAGATGGGCTTGTGCTCTGCATTGCTACAGAGCCACCAGCATACTCTTGCTTTCCGACTGCCGCTGGCATGGGTACAGGACCGCCCTCATACATCGTCGTTCCCGTTATGCTAAACCATTGAGCGATAAAAAATAATATAGCCAAAGTGCCAATGAAAGCTAAAAAATAAAGGATTATTTTCTTCATTATTATTTCTACTCGTTACAATGGGTCAACTAAAGTGTGGCAAAGGTTTATTAAATTGTAAAATAATTGGCCTATTTGTTATAGGCTAAGGACGCCAAATAGATCGGTTTCCAAAGCTTTTAAAATGAAAAAACCAGCAATTCTGAATCAATAAATTGCTGGTTTGTCTGGACTTTGCCCTAAATATAAAAAATTTTATCTTTATCGGAGCGTCGGGACGAATTATAAGCTTTGCCTAATGCTTGTCACAAAACGCGACACATACTTTATGTTCTCTGACTTCCCCGCCACAGGCGGAATAACAATCACGATACGTAGACTCACATTGACACGAATTGGTACAGCTATTGCTTCGATCAAAATCAGTTATAGATTTACTAATCGGTAAGCCCATTCTTTTTTGGTCTTCTTTGTATTGTTTGTATTCAAACATCGCATTTTGTTGAGCTCTTAGGCGGCAATTTTCATTGTCTACTCGGCAACTTTGTTGGCAATCATTTTTACTTTGAATACACTGGGCAGTGCACATTTTTGCTATATCTGATTTTGGCGGAACATAACTGTATTGGGTATTATAGATAGGACCACAGGCAGTCAATACGCCAGCTAGAACCAAAATAGAAACAATGAAGAATTTTCGAAGCATATTTATCCTCTTTTGATGAGTTAGGTAAAGCAATAGTTCTGGCATAGTGGTCATATAGCATGCAGACAAGTCTTAAACAGAACAAAATAGGGGTAGTTTAGTAATGCCTAATTGAAAAAGCAAGCGGGGATCTGGCTCAAGTATGCAAGATCTTAAAATAAAGTATCGTTACTTTTATTCCTATTTTGATATATAATTAATCAACTTTTTAATCGTTTAATGATCATGCTTCGCATCATCAATCTCTTATTTTAAAAAACATGAATACTTCATTTTTATTTGGCTTTTTAAGCGGTTGTTTTACTACTGCTTTAGGTGGGTGGCAAGTACAAAAATTCGTGCAGAATAAGAATAAAACAGAACATATAAAGCAAAAAAAAATATTGGATTTAGATAAACTTTTTAATGAATACTCTCATTTCATGAGTGTGATTAAAAATGATGTGACCAATCCAAATTTTAAAAATATAAAAGAATTTTTTGTTGTCGATAAGGACGCAATATTGAATTCTTCTGTACCCAGATTCCGCTATGAGTTGTCTCCAGATGTTCTTCCAGCTTTAAATAGACTAGAAGAATTAGGTTATATTGAAAAAGTACAAAATAATTGCCTGCATTATAAAATTGCTGAAGAGTTTATAATGCAGCTGAAATCAATTAATTAGTGGCCTTTTAAGAAGTTATAGTCTTTTCAATAGACATGACCCCTATTTGATTCTTGGCCTTTTTGTGAATCAAATAGATTAATCCTGCTCCCATCAACGCACACAAAGGTATTAGCACTAATGCATGATAATAAGATTGGATACTGTATTGTCTTAGGCCATCTTCAGTGATACCTCCCTCCCAGTAATAATTCATTATTTTGCCTATTACTGTATGAAAAATTGAGCCGCCAAACATATTCACACAGTTTAAAAAGGCTATAGTTATTCCCAAATGTTTTGGGGAAACCAGTGTAGAGCCTGCTGCAAATACAATTACTTGATAACAGCACAAGATCCCAACCGTGAAAAATAAAATACTAAGTATCCACCAATTACTCACATTTCCTGTGAGAAGTGTTAAAAAAGTTAAGGCCAATCCAATTCCACAAAATCCTATAACTTTATAATTTCCTATTTTTTTACTCAAAAATGCCAACACGGGGCCACCAAACAGCATGCCTACGAAGATAAATGAAACGAGGAGGGCGGCATCAGATTTAGCAAAACCATAGTCTGTAGTAAGATAAGCTACCCCCCAAACATCTGCAAAACCCTCCAGTGCGCCTACCATGAGCAAATTTGCCAGGGCAAGCGTCCATAATATTCTTGAGTTAAATAAAACCGATAAATAAGATAGGCTTATCGCATTGGATTTTGTTGTTTTAATATTCTTTGGAGTGCGTAAGATTAAATAAACCAAAATTCCTATACTGATACAAGTGAGTGCAAGTAATAAACCAACCTGTTGACCACCGTAAGTCTCAATGAGCTGGGTTGCTGGCTTGCCTCCATATACCGCCCCTAACAGCCCAATACTAAATGAAAATCCAACCATTTGAGAGTATTGAGTACTACTGAACCATTCCGAAATAACTTTGGACACTCCTAAGAAGCCAACAGCAGAACTCGCCCCAATTAAAAATCTACTCAACAAGGCTAGATAGAAATTATCAGTTGAGGTAAAGAGTAAGGCGCTGAGGCCACAGAGTACTGTAAAAATAAAAATTACTGTTTTGGTGCCAAATTTTTCGAGTAATAGCGCCATAGGAATTTGCATTCCCGCATAACCATAATAATAAAATGCAGCTAAGAGCCCAAAACTGGATGCATCTATTGAAAATTGTTTCATTATTTCGTGCATCATTAATCCTGGCCACAGACGCAAAATAAATTGAAGCGCAAAAAATGATAGGGGGAAAAACCACATCAAAAAGGGCAAACAAGTATTATTTAATTTAAAAAAATTGGTGCGAGTCACGATACCCTCCAGTATAGACAGTTATTCTAGTATCCCAAGACTTCCTCCCTAGAGAGGTTGGGAATAGAAAAAGCTAACCGCTCTAGGGTAAAGAGGGCAAAATAATAATAATGTGTACTAAAGAGGTTGTTATCTGAAGGAAATCATGGCATGGCGATACTTTTGCAGTAAGCACTGCACTATAATTATTGCCTTTGTTCGTATCGCGATGATTCATATGGATAGCAGTTTGACTAAATTTTATCTATTATTGGATTAACATACCAAATTAGCCTTCAATATGTCAATTTAAATTTTCAGAGCATCACTTGGATTGATTGAGTAAATATTGGGGTAGGGGAATAAATCTATGAAACGAATCGCACCATTTATTTTATTGATGGCTTCATTGAATCCATTATTTGCAATGGATAGTACACAATGGACTCTTTCACCGGATGGTTTAGGTCCTATTAAAATGAATATGACCCTGAAACAGGTTGAACGTAGTACTGGGAAAACATTCAACGCTACAAAACCCAATCTCGATCAAGCTGAAAATGAAGGGTGCTTTTATGTCACTTTGAATGGGGTAAAGAACGTATCCTTCATGGTTTCAGGTAATAAAATTGTGCGTATTAACATTAATTCTCCTAAGTATTTGACATCAAAAGGCGCAAAGATTGGAGATACTGAATCTCATGTCCAAGCGCTATATAAAGGTAAATTATCCATAGAACCCCATCATTATGATCCTCAAGGTCATTATCTCACTTTTTTTGAAAAACCCGATAATCGGGGTATTCGATTTGAATCTGATGGCAAGGTAATCACTTTAATCTATAGTGGCAACCATGAAGAAGTTCAATATGTTGAAGATTGTCTTTAAGTGGAAGGCTTATATTTTTAGTACCAGTTTTTTATAATAAATCCTAATGAAACCTCATTGTATCTTTCTATTAAATTTAAATGCTTAGAAAACATACTGACTCAAAGAAGAACAATGAGTTCTTCTTTTTCAATGAACAAACATTAGAGTTGCTGTATTCAATAATTGACAATAGGCTCGATGTAATTCGCGTCTGTTGTAGTTAATCTACCGCTTTAGGGCTGAATCATTCAGACAGCAACCTTGAATGTCGCTGAATGAGCTTGACGATAAATCTCATTAATTATAAGTTGAATGGTTGTACTTAATAAATATAAATTTTTTTTACTCCAAAGGAGGGTGATAATAATAATGAAAGGACTTATTAGATTAAGTAGTATTCTACTATTTAGCGCAAGTTATGGATTACATGCTCATGGATCCATGGAAATACCTATTTCAAGATCTTATCAATGCTATAAAGAAAATCCTGAGAATCCAAAATCTGCTGCGTGTCGCGCGGCTGTCGAATTAGGTGGTGCTCAACCACTGTATAATTGGAATGAAATCAATCAGGCGGCAGCTAATGATCGCCATCAAGATCTTATTGCTGATGGGCAACTATGCGCAGGTGGAAGAGATTTTTTTAAAGGGTTTAATCTTCCTCGAGCGGATTGGACTACAACTACAATTAAACCTGATTCTAATGGTCATTTTACCTTTACTTATCTCGCGAGTGCGCCTCATCAAACAAAGTATTTTAAATTTTATATCACGAAAGACAGTTATAACTTTAATGAGCCGTTGAAGTGGTCTGATTTAGAGGCTAGCCCATTTTGTACGATAACTAATGTAACTCTCGCTAACGGACGTTACAAAATGGATTGCCCATTACCTACTAATATGAGTGGTAAAAAAATAGTGTATGTAATATGGCAGCGTTCAGATAGCCCTGAAGCATTTTACTCGTGTAGTGATGTATTTATAGATAATGTTTCTCTACCTACTTCCTGGTTTGAATTGCAAGATTTTTATGGTTCAGCAGATATTGCGGTAAATACCCAAGTGGTATTACGTGTCTTCAAGAATGAAGTTGAAGTCGAAAATAATAGCTTAACGGTCACTGATAGTAATAATAAGGCAACTCAATGGCCATTGGCTCTGGGACAAATAGTTAATGCTAATTCAAATTTAGTACACATTGGTCGGTTAGATCCTCAGACGGGACAAGTCGTTTTAGAGGCCGATCAGGCAAATAAAATTTATCTAAGTGATAGTGGAACCCAAAATTATCATGTGGTCCTTGATTTTATTGAGCCTAACGGCCAAGTCGATTACATCTATCCGGATGGCATTAACAATTACAAAGCAGGTACCGTAGTTATGGGGCGTTCGGATCATAAGCGGTATCAGTGTAAACCTTGGCCTTATTCAGGATGGTGTGCGCAAGCCCCAGCTTATTATGAACCTGGCGTAGGTTTGGCTTGGAGGGATGCTTGGGTGTTGTTGAATAATTAATTCTTAAAGTTTATGGTAACTCGTGCAGGTTGAGTTGATTCAACCTGCACCATTAATACCTATCATTTAGTATGGACTATTGCTGGTAAATTGACTCTCAGACCGATTAATACAGTGTTTACATAAGGCTTATAGCGTCCTTGCAGTGTCTCATCAGATAATGGTTCAATCTGAGTTCGTTCCGTACTGCTGTACTGGATAAATTGATACGTTAAGAGTAGATCCAGATTATTATTGAGCCTTGTGATGGCTCCTGCTTTTAAACCGCCACCGATTAGCCATTTTTTAAAATTGTCGCTAACTCCCACATTCCCTGCAGTATTGTTCATGCTCACCGCAAAACGACTTCCTGAAATTCCAGGTCCTACGAAAAAACGAGCTGACTCATTATATTGGTATGCAGGCAATAAAAAGAGGGAGAATCCATATTCTAAATGTTCTTCAGCATGAACATCATTATTAAAGAACCATTCATTGATTCTATATCGTGACTTCCCTGTGAACAGATCTGCATCTGCTTCTAACGCAGTAGAAAATCTTGCGCTAAAGAGCAATTCATATCCTGCTGTAAGTTGTCCATGAAAATTAGTATATGCGTTGTTAAAACTGGAAGAAGTAGGTGTGACTTCTTCAAGAGGATAGCTCAAGCTTTTATCTATTGTAACTGAATTAATACCTAAATTTAGACCAGAATAAACGCCTGTATATCCATTACATGATAAGATAAAAGCGAGGATTGTTGATAGGGAATGTTTATTCATATTAAAGCCTTTTCTATAAAATACTGGGAATAGTAATTGGGTTTGAAGTTTGACTTACGTGATTTTCACTGGTCGCAGTAATCGTGACATGAGGAATCCTTTTGGCCGATCGAATGTTTCCAATAACGAAGCGATGGTTCTTAATATCCAACTTTACCGTGGCGCCAGGTAAACCATTCACTGTATAGACATCATTGGATATGGAAATACAATTAGCATATGAAACAAATGCTGTACTGGTGTTCATAGGATCACGCTCGGCTGCCGTTAATACCGGAGCTTTTGTCGGAACTGCGGTGATTGAGAAATTATTTTTTGACATATTAAAGAAGGTTCCATTACTTGCTTGCACCATAATCCGGGCTTTAGTGGTATTTAAATTAGGTGCGCAGATTTGTTCGTGCCCATCGTTTGGTATGTTAGACAAAAGAGTATAGGGAAATGTTTTACCGCCATCAGTAGATAAAAGAACGTTTACATTCTTGGCATTAACCGGAGAAAAATTAGTATTTGCTACATCCCAAGTAATTGTTTGTGGGGATAAACCTATCCAGCTAATACCTTTACCGGTGGGGGAGGTCACGATAAAAGGACCTGCACTCCTTGTGGTGGTTACAGTGGTATCAGTATATGCGTTGCAAGATCCCCCTGGTGTATTCCCGCGTACTGAAACTCTAAACTTCATAACACGTGAAACTGAAGGTAAAACTTCCCAGGTAAACGGACCTCCATTGCTGAGTGCGGTGAGACTTGGGAAAAAACGAGTACCTTTTGGTTGTGGTGAAAAACTTCTAAAGCTGGGTCCTCCTGTTGCTGTACTAGTTGGAGGTTGGGGAGAAACTTCATTGTTCATTTGTTCCCAGGTATAGGTTAATACTCCATTGCCCTTACTTTTAGTTGCGGATGCAGTCAAAGCAAAAGGTGTTTGAGCAGGAATAATAACCCCTCCATTAACACTAGAAATCTCCGGTGCACTAGGGATCTCTGTAGTAACAGGACAGGTATGTGAAGGACTAGAAACAAAAGCTCCCATTTCTTGAAGACTAATCCCATTAAAATACGCATCTGAATTTTTTTGAACATTCGGGGGGCAAATTCCCGCATAACCCATAATGGTACTGCCACTTCCTGGTTCTACAGCTGTAGGCCCATTTCTTTGGCAGCTGTTATTTTGTACGTGATTTGCTCCAAATTGATGGCCTATTTCGTGAGCTACATAGTCAATATCAAAAGGATCTCCTACAGGCTTGGTTTGTCCCGTGACTCCACTTGCTTTATATGCATCAATACAAACACTGGATAATTGTGCGAGACCGCTTCCTGCTGAATCTACAACATGACCAATATCATAATTGGGTGCACCAATAACTTGATTCACATTCTTCTGATTTTCTCTAATCATTTTTTGGGGGGAACCGTGTGTATAGGGTTGATCATTAGGATCGGTATAAATAATGAGATTATTATTAGCAATAATTTGCATAGTAATTGCCATGTCAATTTCATAAACGCCGTTCACTCTGTTCACTGTGGTTGCTTCTGCTCCCAATGCATCGTTTATGGTTCCACCTTGAAATTGGGTGTACTCTGCTGTTGCAGCCATGGCCAAGCGGTACTTTTTGAGTTGACAAGGATTAAAACGAGCAAAATGTTTTGAACGAACAGGTGAGGTTGCAAATGGATTTTGACTATGGACCTCGCATTTTAAGCGCTTTGAAGTTATAAAATCCTTTTTACTATAAACCATATAATACTGATTGTTTCCTTTTCTTAAGGGATCAATAAAAACCGGACTTAGTCCTGGTCTGAAAATCATTGCATGAAACCCCTGGGGTGTTAGATCCAACTTAACAAATTCACTTGGATCAGTAATCCCATAAGCATCGTAGGTTTTGATTGTGGGGAATTTTGCACTGAGCTCTGGATGCAAGGTGCTATTTTCAACAACCTGATACAGCTTTGTGGTTTCATCAGGCAGAGGAAGGGCAATTTGTAATCCAGCTCCTGATTTTAATTCATCTCGATGTGGCGCGTTCTCCAGCTCAGCGTAAAGTTGGCTGAGGTCAATTTCAACAAGGCGAAAATGGGTGGCCTGTATATTGTTTTTCGTCTTGGAAGACAATACTGAGGGATTTACATCTTTAAAAAAATGCTCAATCACTTGATCTTGTGCAGAGGCAATGGAACAAAACAGCATGAATGATGAAGTAAAAAACGTCCGTGTCATTATATTTATCTCTAATAATTGAGTGACAAAATTTAACATTAGAATAAAAGGAATTCAATTTAAGATAGAATTTTTGCATAAACAAAAAAAACGATCGTAGTTTATTGTATTTAAAGCAATAAAAGAATTTTTTAGGTATCATAAAAAAGATTCTTTATAAAAGGAGCAACCCTAATGATCGTTGAAATGAATGTTATTCTTGGAGGAATTCTTCTTGGAGTAGCTGCCGGAGTAATGTTGTTGGTTCGAGGAAGAATTCTAGGTTGCAGCGGAATACTTTTTAATGCCTGGAACTTTGCTACTTATCGACCCAATATCGATAATCTTTTATTTATTATGGGGTTATTTTTAAGTGGATTATTCTTTGATTTGTTAATAACTGTGTCCGATCCCCTAGCAATTTTTAAAACCAATTATTGGCTCATATTCCTCGGAGGGGTATTAGTTGGCGGCGGTACCTATTTAGGTAGTGGTTGTACCAGTGGACATGGGCTTTGTGGACTGTCTCTATTACGTAAACGCTCCATCATCGCGGTGGCTATCTTTTTTCCTGTGGCAATAATCACCTCTTGGTTAGTGCACTAAGGAGCTAATATGAAATCTATAATCTCATTAATTGCTGGATTGATATTTGGTTTAGGGTTAATTTTAACGGGAATGTATAGTCCCGACATTATTATTTCTGGCTTAAAAATTGGTGCAGCTACCTTTAAAATAAATTTATACCTCACTTTTGTTACTGCTTTATTGGTAACTTTTCTGTTATTCCAATTACGTAAATGCCTTCCTAAACCTTTATTAAATACCCGTTATGAATTACCCACCAAAGAAAAAGTTGACTGGCAACTTATTCTTGGTGCAATCGCTTTTGGTGTGGGTTGGGGAATTAGTGGAATTTGTCCAGGTCCCAATATTGTAGGGCTGGGAATTTTTGTCTGGCCGTTTTACTGGATAAATTTTATAGGTGTTATTATTGGTTTTTTGCTCACTCGATTTTTTATGGAAAAACGAGCGTCGAACTCCAAAAGAGTCTCGTCCTAATCAACTCAAGAAAGCTCCTCGATTACTGAGGAGCAGTATGTTCTTGTATAAATTATATTTTTTAACAGAGTGCTTTCTTCTTTTAACTCCTTGCTTTAAAATCGTTCTATTCATCATTGAGATGATAACAATGATTTGCTCATTGAGAAGGAAACTTATTTATTATATCGAAACTCAAAAATGAGGATGGTGTATGTGGCGGATACTCAAAAGATCTTATCTTGCGATAATCTTAATCAGTGTAAGTCCTATTCTTTCGGCAAGAGCTATTATTGACGCCGATGTCCTCCAAACTTTGAAACATTCCAGAAGTTCTTCACATGCTCCTTTGTCACTTCTGATTTTTTTACATGATTTCTCTGAAAAAGAATCTTTTATTGAAGAAATAAAAAAAATTCCTAATGTAAATATAAAAGATTTAGGCTTTATGCCTGCAGTAGGGATACAAATTCCTAGAGATCGTAACTTAGTCTATCGTATTGCGGGTTTAAATGCAGCAGCACAAATTTCTTCTCATCCAGCAGCTATGCCAGAGTTAGATGTTACAGCGCAAGTTTTAAAACTAACGCCATCATCCTTTTACCCTAATGTAAATAATTGGTGGGCTCATGGTTATACGGGTCAAAAAGGTATTATAGGCATTATCGATACCGGGGTAGATCCTTTACATCCTGCTTTAGCCAGTAAACGATTAGTAGTGCGTCAAGATGTAGGCTCTGGATATTCTAATTTGATTAATGGTGTAAAAGAACCTCATGCAACCGGCGTAGCCTGTATTTATGCCAGTACTCATGAGAAATATAAGGGAATTGCTTATGGGGCCTCAGCCATCGTTTCTGGATTAGCAGGAGAGGAAACCGCTGATCCTGCAAGTATTATGCGTACCATGGAAACTTTGGATTGGATGTTGAATCGTTCTGAGTTGAAACCCACCATTATTAATTACAGCATGGGGAATGGTCGACTTGATTTAAATTGCCCTGCTTGTCCTGAGTGGAGTGGGCTTGCAAAAGTCATAGATTATGTAGTAAATACTCAGAAAATTCTTTGGGTAAAATCGGCAGGAAATGCTGGATACATAGAACCCGCGCATCAATTTACCTTTGCTTCCACATTAACAGTCCCAGGCGATAATTATAATGCGCTTACCATTGCCAATATGAATACTCTTGTTGCCGAAAATGAAACGATGGTGAAAACCGTAGATAGAACCAAACATCATATAAAGAATACCAGCAGTCGAGGTCCTACACCCTTTGGTAGACGTAAACCTGATTTAACTGCTCCGGGCCATGATACGATGACCTGCGCTCCCGATCCTAAAATATATGGTTTCGTCTATTCCAATGCGATGAACTATAGAGATGGGTATCGTCTTATGGGGGGAACAAGCTCAGCAGCTCCTCATGTAGGTGCGGCAGCTTTGTTATTACAAGATGCAGGGATTCAAAATCCCATGGCCATCAAAGCCTTACTCATTAATAGTGCAGATACGTGGACTGATGCGGGTACCATGGATACAGGACATACTAAAATCATGGGTTCAGCCTGGAATCGAACTTATGGATGGGGTTATCTCAACATGGAAAAAGCATTTCAACAAAGAAATGACATTGTGGAACGTGAGTTAACCGTAGAGCAGCCCACATGGGAGTATCAAACTACTTTAAAAAGAGGGCAAAAAGTTACCCTAGTTCATGAACGACGCGTTGGGTATACTCCCGAAGGAAAAGAATGGAAACTAAGCCACCTTGAGTTAGTGCTTATTGATTTGGAGCATCAAAAAGTAATAGATAGCGATAACAGTCCTATCGATACAGTACACCAGGTTTCAAACTGTAAAAGAGAGCCGAATGAGACAAAATGTTCTGATGACAGTAAAACAAGGAAGGTTTTAATACGAGTTACGCTATTAGATAAAGTTATCGATGGTAGCAGAAGCGAACCCTTTGCTATTGTGGTTCCTCCCAACAATGAAGAGCATTAAAGGTAGAACCAGCAATTGTTTTCTTGGGGTTTAATTAAACTGATATCCAAATCTAATTGATTAATTCAAAGGACTATGAAATGCAAAAGTTGCCTCAATTAAATTAATAAACATATACTATCTATCTTAAAAATAAGAAGATTTTTATGTCAAAATTCTTAGCCAATCAATTTTTAGTTCGTGTGATTAACCATTTAAAGCAACAATCTGATCCATCCATTATCAAAAAATACTACATGATTTTAGATTAAATTCACTTGAACTTCGCGACCAGGGGTTAAAGAGTTTTTTGGATAAACTCACCGAAAAATCCATTAATTTAGAGCAACTTATTGATTCTGTGAAGGAGGGATTGCTAAACAATCCGCCCATATGCGAATTACTTGCTTTTATAGAGCGAGAAAAATTAATTAGCGATCATGAGTTAAAAATAATGACAGAGCAGCTGCAAGTTCAACTGAATTTATTATGTTTATTTGAAGCATTTGCAGTGACTATGGTAAACAGCTTCACTTTTAATGAAGATATATATAATTTTACAAAAAAACAAAGGAATACTTTTTATCCTGGAAATCCTATCAACAATTTCTTTTTTTGTTCAAATAAGAATAATAGTTCTCTTTTTAAAAGCCTAAAATTAGTTTCTGTTGATCCTGTAATCACAGAAGGTGCATTTATTCGTGCATTAGGAGATGAGGAGCTTAGCCAGGAAGAACTTGTTAAAAAATCAGAAGAGTTTATTAGGCAACATGGATTAGCATTGTGGAATGCGAAGATTTGTCCTCCTCCATTAGGCCAAATGCAGGATGATTCAGTTAAAAATGTGAGCTTAAATATATTAAGCAACTTGGGAAGAACAATACACCAAGGATGGAAAACCGGCTGACAATGCGTTTGTAGGAGCTACGCTTATTCGCATGTTAGAATACCTTCGACCTCCTCACTGTTATTTCTTTAGAAATTTAGTTTTGCCTGAGAAAAGTTCAATTACAGAGGATGGAAAATATAGTCTATTACCGGACTTAATAGTAAATCTATTACAGAAACGAGTCAGTCAATTTTATCTATCGAAAGAATGGATGTATTTGTACAACAGTTGGAATTTACTATTTGTAATCCGGAATTTAGAAGATAGTAAATTCCTTGCGCTTAAACTTCTCATTCCTTCGGTATTGAATGCTATGCCAATGCAATATATGGAAACCCGAGTTTTTGTTCTTTATCTAATGGGCAATTTATATCATTTCAATAAATTAAGTATTTTCCCAAATGAGGCTCGACTCACTCATGCCAATGTCATATTGAAGAAATGGGGAGAGATCAATAAAAAATATGCTGATCTTCTACTCAAAAAGTGTTGCCCTGCATTAGCTGAAACTCCGGAAGGGGTTTATCATGATATTTTTGGGGAACATGCTAATTTTTCGTTAGCGTATCATATCGCCAATTTCATCCGAGATTTTGAAAATTTTCGAATTACCCCTGAAGAAACGAACACTTATGGAGTCCTTGCACCTGGAGCTAGCAATTACGAAATCTCATAAGTAGGGTTGTTGGTTTTTATTGTTCTTCGTGATACAACTCCATGTTCCTATTAGGATAGCAGATTTAACAAAAGGACTAGATTTCATAATGAGAACAGCAGCTTTAAGTCTTATACTTGTATTGAGTATAATGATTTCACCCCTATTTGCGAACGATAAAATAGAAATTTATGATTCCTCATCTAATGAATGTATTGAAAATATAGAACTACGTGTTAGCGAGGGAGGTTTATTCCTGGATCAGTGCAGTCTCCGCGATCGTGATATTCCACACATTTTATCCTATCTCAATGAGCACCCAGAAATCACTCGTTTAAGTCTATCGGACAATCAGATTGGTTACCAAGGGGCAGAATTACTTTCTACTAGTACTCATGTTCGATATCTTTTTCTCACCGGCAACCGTATTGGTTCGCTAGGAGCTGAAGCATTAGCAAAGAATGTTTCTTTGATATACCTTCTTTTAGGGAACAATCATATTGGTCCCTATGGAGCGCAAGCTTTGGCAAATAATACTTCATTGATCTTTCTTTCTCTGGATGGTAATCCTATAGGTTCTTCGGGAGCTAAATCATTAGCAAAAAATAAATCATTAATTCATCTTTCTCTCAAAAGAAGTCAAATAGGGGCAGAAGGTGCGAAAGCATTGTTTGCGAATCAAACATTAAAAAGTTTATATATAAGCCATAACCGCTTAGGGAATGAAGGTATCGAGTTTCTTGATAAAAATTTCTCCCTGAACTTTATTGATTTAGAAAACAATAATATTGATAAAGACGGCGTCGAGATTATAGCAAGAAAACCTAATTTACTTTATCTCACTCTGGATAATAATCCGTTACAAAATGAAGGAGCGGATTTTTTAGCTCATGCCAGTTCACTTGAGTGGCTTTCTATTGCGGGTTGTAGCATAGGCAATGCAGGGGCTCAAGCTTTATCAAATTTGAGTCACCTTACTTTGCTTAATATCGACAATAATTTAATTGGAGATGAGGGTATTGCAGCTCTCGCAACAATGAGTTCTCTAAATAATTTATATGCTGATAATAATCTTATTGGAGATGAGGGGGCAAAAAACTTAGCTAAAGCGATACCACTTCAAAATCTGAGTTTGAGTCATAATTACATTGGAGATGAGGGGGCTTTAGCCTTATCTGAAACGACAACGCTTTACACGTTAGATGTAGGATTTAATCAAATTACTGCCATCGGAATAAACGCACTAAAAAACAATGAGGTATTGACTTATCTGAATACTGAAGGCAACCCTGGAGATGAACGAAATACGCTCTAAACTTGGGGCCTGGGTGAAATGAAGTGGCCTGGGTTACGTCTTTTCGACAAAACCCAGGGTACTAAGATGAATCTACTTATTTGAAGCCAGTTGAACGATTGTCTCAATTGCATTATCCAAACTTAGTAGTTGTGTTTCTCCATTAGCTCGGTTTTTATATTCCACACAGTTTTGTTCCATATTCCGTTCACTTACGATGATACGATGTGGAATACCAATCAAATCGTGATCCGCAAACAATACGCCAGCTCTTTCATTGCGATCGTCAATTAATACATCGACGTCTAACTCTTTTAAACGTTCATATAACGCGTCTGCTTGTTCTTGGACTAACGGGGAGCGATTTCCGTTCAAAGGAATAATGACTACTTGGAAGGGGGCAATATTCTGAGGCCACAGAATGCCTTTTTCATCATGATGTTGTTCGATTGCGGCTGCAACTACACGAGTGATACCTAAACCATAACAGCCCATTAACATAGTTTCTAATTGACCTTGTTCATTAATGACTGCAGCGTTCATGGCTTTGGCATATTTGTCGCCCAGCTGAAAGACATGGCCAACTTCAATGCCACGGCAAGAGCGCAGTACCCCTTTCCCATCTGGACTGGGATCGCCTTCTTTTACATTACGTAAGTCGTAAACATGATATTCATGCACATCTCTATCCCATGCAGCATGTTGGTAATGCTTGTCTGCTTGATTGGCACCACAAATAAATGAATCCATAGCCAGTGCATGGTAATCTACGATAACAGGAATCGGTAAATTTACCGGACCCAGTGAACCAATGGGTGTCTTCAGGTTAGTTAAAATAGATTCCTCATCTATAAATTGCAAGGGAGAATGCACCAAAGGATTTTTTATGGCTTTGACTTCATTGAGTTCGTCATCACCTCTTAAAACTAAAGCAACCATAGGATGATCTTTTCCCTTTACAATCAGGGTCTTAATAGTTTGACTACTCGCTACACCCAGGAAGTTTGACACTTCAGCTATGGTTTTTTGTTTTGGGGTATCGACCAGAATCATTTTTTGAGTGGTAGGATTTGCTTTTTTAGGTTTGAGACTGGTTGCTTGTTCAATATTTGCGGCATAATCTCCGTGATCACTATAGAAAATTAAGTCTTCACCCGAATCAGCTAATACTTGAAATTCATGAGATGCAGAACCACCGATAGCACCTGTATCTGCTTCAACGGCACGATATTTAAGACCCATGCGATCAAAGATACGGCAATAAGCCTGATACATATCTTGATAGGTCATTTGAAGACTTTCTAAATTTAAATGGAACGAATAGGCATCTTTCATAATAAATTCTCGTGCACGCATCACCCCAAAACGTGGTCTGATTTCGTCGCGGAATTTGGTCTGGATCTGATAAAAACTTGCGGGTAATTGCTTATAGGATTGCAATTCATTACGCATAATATCCGTGATTACTTCTTCGTGGGTTGGGCCATAGCAATATTCTCGACCATTAGAGTCTTTCATGGTAAGAAGCTGGCCACCAAAGGTGTCCCAACGTCCTGTTTCTTGCCATAGCTCTGCAGGTTGCACTGCGGGCATGAGTAACTCCATGGAGTTGATGCGGTTCATTTCCTCTCGTACTATTTGTTCTATTTTACGTAATACTTTTAAACCCAAAGGCATCCAGGTATAAAGGCCTGAACCCAGCTTACGAATCATTCCAGTTCTCAGCATTAATTGATGAGAAACAATCTCAGCATCGTTGGGAGTTTCTTTGAGAGTGGCTAAAAACCATTGAGACGCACGCATTTCTGCTCCTGAAAAATAGTATTGTTCTTGAATTCCAATGCATTATACAGAAGGTTTCTGTTCAAAAACAGATGAATTGATGTGAGATAATGGCCCAACGAAGTTGAACCCAGGGTTAAATAAAGAGCTCCCAGGTCCTACTTCGCTGGATTTACTTAGAGGCTATTCCTTAATCTTAGCTTCTTCTAATAATGTATTTAATTTAGTTGCAAAGTGGGCGTAATTTTTTTCACCAAGTTGACTTAGTTCATACTCATAATTTTTATAGTGGACTTTACCTGTTTGAACATTATAAATCGCACCCACTATAGCTATATCATTTTGTTCAATCATGTCGTGCAAAATAGAGCTGCGATCATAAATTTCTTGCATGGTATGGGCTACGTTTAACTCAGTAACATTATCTACAAACGTTTTATTTTTACTGTGACGATTCGTATCAGTTTCGTTTTCAGCCTGGATAGCGGGTTTTATTTTGTTCAGTAATTCAGTGATATGGCCTTTTTCAACCCCATCACAAGCAGATTGAATTGCACCACAACGAGTATGGCCCAGAACGATAATCAGTTTAACACCCACAACATGACAGGCATATTCAATACTGGCCAAAACGTCATTATTGACGACATTGCCAGCAACTCGGACACAAAAAATATCACCGAAGCTCACATCAAAAATGGTTTCTACAGGAACCCGGGAATCAATACAACCAAGAACAATGGCAATGGGATGTTGCCCTTTAGCAGTGAGTTTAATGTCCAAATGGTTTGAACGGTGGATCCGGCTATCATTAAGGAAGCGTTGATTTCCTTCATATAAGATATTTAATACCTGTGCAGGAGATAGGTGCGATTGTACGTCATAGGTGGTTACATTGATAAACTCAATATAATTATGAATCTTATAATGTTCTTTAAAGCCAATAAGATTCAATGAAATTTTCTTATTGGGAGCTTGCTCTTCTTTAAACTCTTTTAAAAGCTCCGTAATTTCCTTATCAATATACTGAGTATAACGCGCATCAATAATTAATTGAGACTCTCTCGGTATGGAATCAAGTTCCGCAACCAAAGCTGCCTTATTAAGGAAAGTCATTTGTTGCGGAAGCATTAAACGATTAATTTCTCCGGTGGGATGAATTTCTTTAAGAATATTAATTCGTGCTTGGCTGTTTGATTTCAATATATAAAATAAACTTACTGCTAATCCGATTAAAATACCCGTCAAAAGGTTAAACACAATGATGCTGATCACGGTAGCGAGAAATGGAATAAATCGATCACTTCCCTGAGCATAAATGGAGCGATAAATTGAAGGCTTATTTAGCTTATACCCGGTGTAAATTAAAATGGCAGCTAAAGAAGATAAGGGAATCTTATTTAGAGTACCAGGGATTAACATCACTGCAAAGAAAATAAAAATACCATGTAAAATAGCTGAAATTTTGCTTTTCGAGCCCGCTTGAATATTAATAGAGGTCCGTACGATTACCGAGGTAACGGGAATTCCACCAATTAAGCCTGCGGTCATGTTTCCAACCCCTTGAGCAACTAATTCTCGGTTTGAAGAGGGATGACGACGTTTTTTATCCAGTTTCTCTCCGGCCTTAAGATTCAATAAGCTTTCAAGAGAAGCAACAATGCCAATAATAAAAGCATAAAGATAGACTTTGGGATTAGTTAAAGCTGCCCAATTGGGGTATTCCAATTTATTAACTAGCTCACCAAAACTTCCTGTATGCGGAATGTTAACTAATTGTGGAGAATTTTGAACCATACTTGAGTTGGTCCATTGAAAAAATTCATTAAGTAGTACTCCCAAAATAACGACGAGTATTGGCGCAGGTATTTCTTTTAGTATTTTATTTTTGGTTAGATCAAAATAAATTAAAGTACTGAGCGAAAGAACTGTAATCAACATCGCCCCTGTATTGATATGTTGATACAACCCAAGAATAGGACTCAACTTGATCTCTTCTGCTGTTTCTAACAAATGCATTTTGAGTTCATTGAAATCTGCAGAAAGAGTAAATGCTAGCGGTAGCTGTTTGATTATTAATAAAATACCAATAGCACATAATAAGCCTTGCACCACATTTGAGGGGACATAGTCTGCAACAAATCCAGCGCGTAAGCTTCCTATAACCACTTGAAGGATACCTGCGAGAAAAAGGGCAATTAAGAATGTATTGAAATCCCCAAGTTGGGTAAGAGCAGCAACTACCACCGCGGCCATACCGGCTGCTGGCCCGCTGACACTAACGTGCGAGCCACTTATACAACCTACGACCACTCCGCCTATAACCCCACTTAAAATTCCTGAGAAAAGAGGTGCGCCTGAAGCTAAGGCAATACCCAGACATAAAGGTATGGCAACTAGAAATACGACTATGGCTGCTACAAAATCAAATTTAAAATAACGCTTTGCATAAATTCGAAATATACGGGAGTCAACCGTTGAATTTGTAAACATGGGGTAAAATCCTCTATTAACGAAATAAAGTAAAAGGGTTACGTAGAATTTTCTGATTTTAGACTAAAGTGCCATCTAATAAAACATCATTGTAACAAAAATGTTATTAAAATGTTACGGTTTTGTTAAGATTTGTGTTTGATACCAGCTTATTGATCTATATTTGAGCATTATGTTTGTTTAATTCGGTTTGGATAAGACCAATAAATAGAAAGTTATAACGGGGGTGTCGCGTGAAACTAGGAAGATGTTTTGCAGGTAATCCTGGGCTCTTCACCCAGGGTCAGTAATTTAGACTTCAACTGGATCGAATTCTTCAGTACCAAAGACTTCGTCGGTATTAATTGTTTGGTTGGTAATTAATTCATTCTCAAGATTTCTAAAATTCCACATGTTTTGATCCATAAGCTGGCTGGGTTTAATACTTTGCAGCGCATGCAGGATATTACTAGGAACTTTGGGATTTTCTTCTGCAAGCTGATTAATTAAATGGGTTACTTTTTTCCGCATTAAATTTTCTTGAGAACCACAAAGTGTACATGGGATAATTGGGTAAGATTGTTCCTGGGCGAAGGTGATGATATCTTTCTCTTGCACATAACATAATGGGCGAATGACGATATGTTTTTTATTATCGCTAAGCAATTTAGGAGGCATTGAGCGGATATCCCCATTATAGAATATGGACATTATTAACGTACGAACTAAATCATCACGATGGTGACCAAGGGCAATTTTATTGAAGCCATGTTCCTCGGCATAACGATAGATAATCCCACGACGTAATCGTGAACATAAGGAACAATAGGTTTTACCTTCAGGAATTTTTTCTTTTACGATACTGTAAGTATCTCGAGTTAGGATTTCATACGGAATGGAACGATCAGCAAGCCATTGTCGCACGGCAGTATCATTCCAACCTGGTTGGGCCTGATCCAGAGTAAAAGAGAAAAGTTCAAATTTATTACCAGAACGCCGGCGTAATTGATCTAAAATCGTTAAGAGCGTAAAAGAATCTTTGCCACCAGATAAACAGACCATGACGCGATCACCACGCTGGATCATATTAAAATCTGCAATTGCTTTACCTGTATAATGGAGTAATTTTTTTTCAACTTGAGAGGGATTGGACATTATTAAAAACCTGAATTAAAGTGTTATTTAGTGATTTTGGTCTTGCTTACAGTAGAAATTGATCCATTAATACGAGTTGTTTCTAACCATGAATTTATCAACTCAAGATCATTTACATTCAATGTTCCGGCAAGATATTTTAGAGTTAAAACAGCATTAATTAAACTGTATTGATCATTAGCAAGCTGGTTCTGCGCTTCAAAGAGGCGCTGTTGGGCATTTACCACATCTACCATGGTGCGAGTACCTACTTCAAATTGTGCCTCTGTACTTTCCAATGAATTTTGTTGGGAAATAACAGTTTGCCTGTCCGCTTTTACTTTGCTAATTCCATCAGTAATGGTATTAAAGGCAATCCGGCTGTTTACCACCACATCTCGATAAGTTTGTTCGACTCGTTCACTGGTGGCTCGAAAATTATGTTTTGCTTGCCGTGTTTGCGAGAGTACAAGTCCTCCTTGGAATGCAGGAAAGTTTAATGCCAAACCCACGCTGGATTGCTTTTGATTTGCGGGTAAAAACGGGCTGGAAGTGTTTACTTCATTGTTTGTTTCTGTGGAGTTGCCTTGGATCGCCACGGTAGGCCAGTTTCCTGCAGAGAGTGCCTTCATATTTTGACGGGCTACTTCAAGATTGCATTTAGCAGACAGTAATTTATAGTTTTGCCTAAGCCCTGTATCTATCCATTCATCTACATCGTTGGGTTCTGGCTTAATAAGAGGAATTTTTCCATCGCGTAGAGGCGCTATGAGTTCGTAAACATGATTGGTTAATTTCCTCAAATTTTCGTTTTGATTGATTTGATTGTTACGGGAAGCAATCACTGTAGCAATTGACTGATCATAAGCCGCCTTTGCTTCATATACAGAGGTAATTGGATCAAGTCCTACTTCAAAACGTTGTTTGGCTTGTTCATATTGGCGCATGTTTGCACGCTTTTTTGCCTCGGCAAAATTTAAGGTATCTTGGGCAAACAGTATATCAAAATAGGCTTTTGCTGTTCTAAGAATCAAATCCTGAGCTGCATCGTTAAAAGTGGCCTGTGCTGCTTTAACAGAGGCTCTTGCTTGTTTTACTTTTGCCCAAGCTTGGTAATTGAAAATAGCCTGAGATGCGGAAAATTGCCAGGTTCTAGATTTGTAATAGTCGTCTTGGACAGTAAAGAAGCCATCATTAACATGAAGGAAATTTCGCGATGTTCGTGCTGTAAGACCGGCCTGGGGAAGCAATGCCGCCCATGCTTGAGGCACAGCTTCCCTATTAGCCATGTAGGTTTCATAGGCATTTTTAAATATAGGATCATTTTCAAGAGCTTGATGATAGATATCCATTAAGTCCGTTGAAGCAAATGTTGGCGACAACAGACCAAAAGCCATAAGATAGCAAATCAACAATTTTTTCATTTAAACCAAATCCTAAAATACAAATTGTTTATGCATAGATTTATCGATCAACAAAGGAATGTTTGTTTCAAAAATCAGTGTTTCATGCCAATGTTCACTATGATCCAATTCGTACAATCGGCCTTGCATTGCAGGAGATGTTCCTTCAATAACAAATAATTTTCCGCCCGGAAGTATCTGTAATTTTTGAGTCTCATTTATTTGTTCTTTGGCTCCCGTGAACACAACCACATCATAAGGAGCATTTTCTAACCACCCTTGGCTGGCATCACCCGTAATTAATTCGACATTATTACAGTGGTGTTTTTTTAATACACGTGCTGCATGGCTCGTGAAATCGGCAAAATAATCTACGCTAATTACCTTTTTGCATAGCTTACTGAGTAAAGCAGTAAAAAATCCACTGCCGGTTCCTACCTCCAAAACTGTTTCATGGCCTTGCAAATCCAGGGCTTGGAGGATTTTTCCTTCTTCCAAAGGCGTAAGCATGCATTGATTATGATTCAGAGGTATTTGCATATCTGAATAAGCAAAATCGATAAATTGCTCGGGAACGAATTCGTGTCTGAGTACTATATCATATAGATTAAGTATGAATTCGTTTAAAACATCGCCAGTTCGAAGTTGTTGTTTGACCATGTTAATGCGTGCGCTTTGATAACTCATTTGTTCTACCGGGTTGATTGTTTTAGGTTAAGATTGACTATCATTTGCCAAGATTGCTCTTTCGCGATTTATTCGCGGTGATCTATTTTTAGTGATTTTAGAATTCCGCAAAATATGCTGTGAAACGAGATGGCAGCAGTGAATTGTCAATACACGTTCAAAACTGTTACACATCTTAGCAAAAAAATAGCGCATGCGCTAAGAAATAATGTCTGAATCCCAAATTTCGTGGTGACTCTGTTTAAAGTTTGTTATGATCTGCAATTTTTAATGGTTTTCTTAACCGATTTATATTTACCGATACATCAGTCACGAGATGAATGACTGGAGAAAAAAACAATCTAACGTAGGGGAGAATGCAGTGCTTGAGCAATTTACTGATTATTTGCAAACTGAAATAGCGACACTTAAGAGCGAAGGCTTATATAAAGGGGAGCGTGTTATTTCCAGCCAGCAACAAGCTGCTGTCACCGTAAATCATAAAGAAGTAATCAATCTTTGCGCTAATAATTATTTAGGTTTAGCCAATGATCATCAACTTATTGCTGAAGGACAAAAAGCACTGGCTCAGTATGGGTATGGTATGGCTTCTGTGCGTTTTATTTGTGGCACCCAAACTCCTCACAAACAGCTCGAACAGAAAATTAGTCAATTTTTAAGCAAGGAAGATACCATATTATATTCTTCATGTTTTGATGCGAATACTGGGCTTTTTGAAACCTTATTAGGTGAAGAAGATGCGATTATTAGTGATGCTTTAAACCACGCCAGTATTATTGATGGGGTCCGTTTGTGTAAAGCTGCGCGGTATCGATATGCAAATAACGACATGAAGGCATTAGAGGAACAATTAATTGCTGCTCAAGGTGCGCGATTTCGTTTGATTGCTACCGACGGGGTTTTCTCTATGGATGGAATTTTAGCAAATCTTCCAGCCATTTGTGAATTAGCTGACAAGTATAATGCCATGGTTATGGTTGATGACTCACATGCAGTAGGCTTTATGGGTGAAACAGGTCGAGGAACTCCAGAGCATTTTGGCGTGAGTGATCGTATTGATATTATAACGGGTACTTTGGGTAAAGCCTTAGGCGGTGCTTCTGGCGGCTATACTTCAGCAAACAAGACGATAGTTGAGTGGTTGCGCCAACGTTCTAGACCTTACTTATTCTCAAATACTTTGGCTCCTGTTATTGCGCATACCTCTTGTGTCGTTTTAGATAATTTAATGGCCAATAATCACTGGGCTGAGAAATTAAAACAAAACAGCCGTTATTTTCGTGAAGGAATGACCCAATTAGGATTTAAGTTAATCCCGGGAGAGCATCCAATTATCCCCGTTATGTTAGGTGACGCAAGCTTGGCAGGACGCATGGCAAATCGTCTGTTGGATTTAGGTATCTATGTGGTGGGTTTTTCTTATCCTGTAGTACCTAAAGGGTTGGCTCGAATTCGTACTCAAATGTCTGCAGCACATGAGTTGCATCATTTGGATAAGGCAATCGAAGCTTTTGAAACCGTAGGTAAGGAATTTTCTGTTATTTAGTAAAGTGCTCTTCTCAAACTTAAAGAAGAGCTTTTGTTGAGGTACTTTTATGAAATCATTAGTCAAGGCGAAAAAGGAACCTGGAATTTGGATGGAAGATGTTGCTATGCCTGAATACGGCGTCAACGATGTATTAATAAAGATTAAAAAAACTGCGATTTGTGGTACTGATATCCATATTTATTCCTGGGATGAATGGGCGCAAGCGACCATCCCCGTACCGATGACTGTAGGCCATGAGTTTGCTGGTGAAATTGTTGCAGTAGGGCAGGAAGTACAAGGACTTCATGTTGGACAACGAGTTTCTGGAGAAGGTCATATAACCTGTGGTTTTTGCCGAAATTGTCGTGCAGGTAAACGTCATCTGTGCCGTAACACTTTAGGTGTAGGTGTCAATCGGCCTGGATGTTTTGCGGAATATCTCTCTATCCCGGCCACTAATGTGATTGTTCTTCCAGATAATATTACCGACGAACAGGCTTCGATTCTTGATCCTTTTGGTAATGCAACTCACTGTGCTTTGGCTTTCGATGTAGTTGGAGAAGATGTATTGATTACCGGTGCTGGACCCATTGGAGTTATGGCTGCAGCTATAGTAAGACATATAGGGGCTCGCCATGTAGTTATTACGGATGTGAATGATTACCGTTTGGATTTAGCCCGCAAAATGGGTGTAACTCGTGCAGTAAATGTTAAATATGAAAAACTGTCAGATGTCACTGCAGAGCTGGGAATGCTAGAGGGTTTTGATGTAGGCTTGGAAATGTCAGGTAATCCCATGGCGCTTAATGATATGATGAAAGCGATGAACCATGGTGGGCATGTCGCCATGTTAGGTATTCCTCCCCAAGAAACAGCTATTGATTGGAATCAAGTTATTTTTAAAGGATTAGTAATTAAGGGTATTTACGGACGTGAAATGTTTGAAACTTGGTATAAAATGATTGCTATGTTACAAAGTGGATTGGATATTTCACCTGTTATAACGCATCGTTACCCAGTGAATGATTTTCAACATGCATTTCAAATTATGGCATCAGGCCAATCTGGCAAAGTAATTCTTGATTGGTAGAAGACGATGAATTTTTTAATTGCCTCCCCCAGGCTATAAAGACAGTTTAAAGAAGACGGAGTAGTTATGTCACAATATATTTTTACCATGAATCGTGTCAGTAAAATTGTTGAAAACCAAAGATTTATTTTAAAAGATATTTCCTTGAGTTTTTTCCCTGGCGCTAAAATCGGCGTTTTAGGATTGAATGGTTCGGGTAAATCAACTTTATTACGCATTATGGCGGGGGTTGATACTCAATTCGAGGGCGAGGCAAGACCTCAACCAGGAATTAAAATCGGTTATCTTGAACAAGAACCTAAATTGGATCCGGATAAAACGGTACGGGAAGTTGTGGAAGAGGGCGTGAAGGAAATGAAAGAAAAACTCGCACGCTTTGACGCAATTAGTATGCGTTTTGCAGAACCAATGAGCGATGATGAAATGAATACGCTGCTTGCTGAACAAGGTGAATTGCAAAACGATATTGAAGCCGGTGGCGGTTGGGATTTGGATAGAAAATTAGATGTTGCAGCTGATGCACTTCGATTACCCGATTGGAATGCAGTGGTCGGTAAATTATCCGGAGGTGAGCGTCGCCGAGTCGCATTATGCCGCTTGCTGCTTTCTAACCCCGATATGTTGTTGCTTGACGAACCAACCAACCATTTAGATGCAGAATCTGTAGCCTGGTTAGAACATTTCCTGGAAAGTTTTCCGGGTACTGTTGTTGCGATTACGCACGATCGTTATTTCTTGGATAATGCTGCAGAGTGGATATTAGAACTCGATCGTGGTGAGGGGATACCCTATAAAGGCAATTACTCTGCTTGGCTTGAGCAAAAAGAAGCTCGCCTAGAGATGGAACAAAAGCAAGAAGATGCCCATATGCGTGCAATGAAAGCAGAATTAGAGTGGGTACGCACCTCACCTAAAGGACGTCATGCTAAAAATAAGGCTCGTCTTGCCCGATTTGAAGAAATGAATTCGAAGGAATTCCAAAAACGCAATGAGACAAACGAAATATACATTCCGCCAGGGGAGCGCTTGGGTGACCTCGTTCTTGAAGGTGAAAAAATCAGCAAATCATTTGGCGACCGAATCCTAATCGACAATTTGGATTTTAAACTTCCTAAAGGGGGTATTTTAGGGATTATTGGTCCTAACGGAGCGGGTAAGTCTACATTTTTGAAAATGATTACAGGTCAAGAAGAGCCAGATAGCGGAACTATTCGTATCGGAGAAACCGTACAATTGGCCTATGTAGATCAATTACGTGATGAATTAGATCCCAATAAAACAGTGTGGCAAGAGATTTCTGATGGTCATGACATAATGCAAGTAGGTAGTTTTCAAATGCCTTCCCGTGCGTATGTAGGTCGTTTTAACTTTAAAGGCACCGATCAACAAAAGAAAATGGCCCAACTTTCTGGGGGAGAGCGCAACCGTGTTCATTTAGCAAAACTATTAAAAAGTGGTGGGAATGTATTACTACTTGACGAACCGAGTAACGATTTGGACGTGGAAACGTTACGTGCGTTGGAAGGGGCTATTCTCAACTTTCCTGGTTGCGTCATCGTGATTTCGCATGATCGATGGTTCTTAGATAGAATTTGTACCCATTTGATGGCATTTGAAGGGGACTCACAAATTACCTTTATTGAAGGCAACTATAGTGATTATGAAGCAGATAGAAGACGTAGGTTGGGTGATGCAGCAGATAGGCCATCACGCATTAAATACAGAAAATTAGAATCGTAAGTTTTAATTAAATGTATAAAGCTATCAGATGGAAATAAGAGTTAAATATCACTACTTATTTCTAACTGCAGGTCTAGAATGGATTGATTAATTTCTAGATTCTGCAGTATTTTTTTGTAACTATTCGAAGGGAACAAGGTGTAGGGAAATGAGAATTTCAAGAAAAGTTTTAATTAAGTGGAGATAAAATTTAAATGAATAAGTTGTTTTGGGCAGGTTTGTTACTATGTATCGGGGGGTTAACATCCTGTGTTGAGAATGATCCATCTACTTTAATTACTGATGATGCAGGTTATGTGCATCGAACAGTTCATTATACAAAAGATAAACGAGGTCGTGATTATTATCCGCAGAAGATTCAAGCAACGGGTGAGAGACGCTTTATTTTTGATCCAAAAGTTTCCGCATGGGCTGCTTATGATGAAGATGGGAATCGATTATTGACTGGGGGTGGATCCGCAGGTATTGATGTATGCGAAGAAAATCCAAATCAATCATGCAGAACTGTTACCGGAACATTTAAAGTTTATAACCGTCGCGGAGTCGATTGTAAGTCTGGGGAATATCCTGTTGATAAAAATGGCGGCGCTAAAATGCCTTATTGTACCTACTTTTATCAAGGATATACCGTTCACGCAGCCTACGATGTTCCAGAACATCCATCTAGCCATGGCTGTGTACGTATCTTCCCAAGTGCTGCAAAATGGTTAAGTGAAAACTTTTTCAAAATAGGCACAAAAGTTATTGTACTGGAATATCCTAATGAAGTGGGTGCCAATAAACCTGCTGTATCCGCATAAGGGAGAGATGAATTTATTCATCTCCCTAAAAACCAACTATAGCTTTGGTGATAAGTACGTATGTTCGTTAGAATAAAAGTCACCTCTAACGTAGTAAGGGGCGAGCTCCTCAGTAAATTCTTCCCGGGTTCCGCGTACGCTTCACCCAGGCTGCCATTCTAACGCTGGAAAGACAATAGTCCAAATTAAGGAGTATTAGGTGGTAGTGATGGTTGTGTGGAGCGATTTTCAGGCAAAGTAGGCTGTCCAGGGGTAGCTGGGGTCTGAGTCGCCGCCGGATTTGCAGTAGTGGGTTGGGTTGTTGTCGTTGGAGTTGACGGTGTAGCTTGATTTGGTGCAGTTGTGGGGGCCGGTGAGGTCGTTGGCGTTGAAGTATTTTCCGTATTTGGATTCATTACTGTAGCAGGGTTAGGATTAAAATCAGGCGGTAGTTTTTGAGTCACTGTTCCTCTTGGAGCAGCAATCATCTGGGTAATTCCCAAGTCTCCAGTCATTTTACGACCAATAGTCACGTCAACACTGAGTAATTGGGTTACTTTTTCTTTCTCATTCTGATAAACAACTTGTATCGGTAAATTAATTTTCCATTGATTGTCTTTTGCTTCTGTTAAAATAACTGGCCCATCTACTTGACTGCTTACAGTCAGCTTTTGAGATTTAATGGCTTCTAAATTCCCTGATTTTTGCAAAGCAGTGTTAAATCCAGTCCAGCCTTGCTCGGTAAAGCAAGGTTGCAATTTTTGCAGTTGAGCCTCCAAATTATTTGGATCAAAATCAAACGCTTGGGTAACTGCCTTCCCTGCCCATTTTAAAACCAAGGATTGATCGATAGTTTTAGTTTCTGCAGGAATTTTATACTCACAATTAATCGGTGCTGTGGGGGCTTGTGCTGGATTTATTGAAGGTATATTTTGACCCGGAGGTGTTGGTGTAGGAGGGGTCTGTTGTACTGCGCCTGGACTTTGAGGCGTTGGTGTCACTGGCTGAGTAACATCTGCATGTACTTGAGTACCCAGCAGAGCAAATAGAGTACTCCAGAGTAATGTGTTCTTCATGAAATTGACTCCTTAAATAGTATGTAGCAATTCTGCGATAATAAGAGCCGCCAGTCTAGCAGTTTTTTGATCTTGATCCAAAGGCGGTGATAGTTCAGCAACATCAAAACTAACTACTTTGCCACTTTGAATAATGTATTTCAAGAGTGGTAAAATTTGCCAGGGGGTAAGGCCCAAGGGTTGAGGCGCACTGACGCCGGGTGCAAAGGACTCTGCTAAAACATCCAAACAAATTGTCAGATAAATATGATCTAAATTGAGCATAAAATCATCAAGAAAAGCCAAGTGCCAAGCTAAGCTGTTCCCATATAACTCTTCTGCTGTTAAATAATTAACATTAAGTTCATCTGCTTGTTCGAAAAGGGAGGGCGTATTTCCCATTTTTTGAATACCCATACAGCAATAATTAAAAGCTTGATTATTTTCTTTACAGTAGGCTGCAATTTGTGAAAAAGGGGTCCCCGATGTACCAGGCTGATTTTTTTGATGGGGTCTTAAATCAAAATGCGCGTCAAAATTGATAATACCTAACTTAGAATAATGGGGCGCTAAACCCTGATAATGTGCCCAGGCAATTTCGTGTCCTCCTCCAAAGGCAATTGTTTGATGCCCTTGTTGATGGCAAAAACTGATTAAATTAGCAAATTGAGTTTGTGCTATTTCCAGTTCATCTTGTTCACAAAAAATAGTTCCTAAATCGAAAAGTGGTTTATCAATAGAGCAAGGGAGTTTTGCTAATTGAGTTTTAATTTGATCCGGGCCTAATTTTGCTCCTGGTCTGCCCATATTTCGAAGGACACCTGCATCACTGGCGAAACCAAGAAAAACCGTTTTTTTCTCTTTAGTGATTAAATCAGTTTGTTTAACAGGAAAAATAATTTTTTGAAAGAACCGCTCCGCATTAATTGTATCTTTTCTACCTTGCCAGAGTGCAGGATTGGCACGTTGGTAATTGGAAAGATGTTCAAACATTAAATTCTCCCTATAATCATTATGATATTACAATTTATCTTTGTTTATAAAAATCGGCATTTATCCTTATCCTTTAGATCCTACTTATTAAATTCATTTTAGTTTTCATAACTCTGAGCTTAAATACAGTGGATGGCAACTACTTTCGAAAAATTTGCATTATAAGTTACAGTACACGATTTTGTTCCTACAGGTAGTTTTTGTATCAACTGAATTTGAGTCTGGGTGTACTCACAAGCAATCCAAATTTCTTGCTCACCAAATGTCCAGGTTAGTTTTTTAATTTTAGAAGATTCAGTATCCGGTGCAAGGCTTGCATGGTCTTTAGGATGTCCAGAATAAAAGGTGATCCGTTCAAAATGATTAGTGTTATTCAAATTATCCATAAATCCATTCCACGGGGTTATTTCCTGCTGTAAAGATTGATTTGTTTGAATGACCGCAGGACAGTGGATTGTTGCTGCAGACGCAATGGGGCATAACCCGATAAATCCCAGAAAGAAGCTGTAGCCCACAGTAGTTTTCATTTAACTTGCCTCTCGTGTTTTTTACTTATTGAATTCATTATAACATGTCAAAAAGATTTGACTTCGGCACTAGTTCATTTGATTTTTTGCCAGGACTCTCAATCTATTGCGATCGATTTTCCCAGTAAAACCATAAGGAAGTTGGTTCAAAATGATCACTTGATAGGGACGTTTGTTTATTGGGAGTGACGCATGAGCAAAATTCATTAAGGTTTGTGGCGTGAGTTGCGACGCTTTGGTTTTAAATGTGACATACACAACAATATGATCCTTATTTTGCTTATTAGTATTGGGTAAAGCAATGGCCGCAGCTTCTTTAACCCCATCAAGTTGATAAAAGATATTTTCAATTTCTATAGGAGAGATAAGTTCCTCATTATAGCGAATAATATCTACTTTACGACTGACGAACCAATAGTATCCCTCTTTGTCTTGATAAGCTAAATCACCGGTATGAAACCAGCCATCTTTTATAGTTTTTGCTGTCAGAGTCGTATCTTGCCAATATCCCGAGCACATACTTTTGCCACGAACAATTAGCTCGCCAATTTTGTGGGGCGTCACAATGGTTTTATTTTTATCATCTATTAAGCATATTTCCATATTGGTTATCGGGAAGCCTATGGATCCGGTTTTCTTTGCTCCATAGGGTGGATTCATGGCGTAGATCTGTAATTCAGACATACCACAACCTTCGGTAATTTCGATATTAAATAGTTCTTTAAATCGCTCCTGAAGTGAAACCGGTGTTGCATCGCCTCCTGAAAAACAAAAATTAAGTGTGTTAATTTTAAAATCTGAAGACTCTACGTGGTTAATGAGCTCCAAATATAGCTTAGGAAAGCCGTAGATTTTTGTAATCTGATGAGCCTGGAGCTTTGCTAATGCATTCTCTGGATGAAATTCAGGTAATAGCACTACTGTCGCACCTACAGCGTGAAAAGGAAGAATTTGTGAACCAAGTCCAATTAAATAACACACTGGAAACATTACTAAGGTTTTATCCTCATGATTAATCTTAATTTGGGTGATTTGATTGCGCGTCCCTTGATATAAGCTTTGATGGCTGTGTACAACTGCTTTAGGTAGTCCCGTAGTCCCAGACGTAAAGAACAGCAAAGCGTTTTTTTTTAATCCAATTTCCATATTTACTGGAGAAGCTGTCGCAGATGAGAGTAATTGTTGAAAGTCTTGCACTCCAGGATAATTGTCTGATTTGAATGTTAGATAGCATTCTTTTATTACTTTTAATATTTTTTCATCTAACTGATTATAATATTCTGGTGACGTTATAAAAATACGCGCATTACTGTGTTCTAGCACATAATGAATCAATTCATTATTAAATCGAATGTTAACCGGGACAGCAATAGCTCCTATTGAAAAACAGGCGTAGTAGCATAGGATAATCTCGATGCAGTTTGGTAATAGAAAAGCGACACGCTCTCCTTGTGAAATACCTCTCTTCAATAATGAAGCAGCCAGAGGTATGGTTAATTCGTTGAGTTGTTGGTAACTGTAGCACCGTTGATCAACAATCAAGGCAATATTTTCAGGGAATTGTTCCGCTGATTTACCAAGTAATGTGCTTAATTGAGACATAAGACCTCCGGGGTTATTTTACAGAGTAAACTACTTACGTCAGCAGTAATTATTGCATATGGATTTTTAAATTGCTCCAGAGGTGAGTTATAAAGTTTTTTAGTTTCCTACTACTTTTCGATTATTACTACATCACTGGAAGGCATGCCCGGATCGTCGTCTAGATTAACTTCTTCTATATTTTCGGCTTCGTATAAGATTTGGGTTGTTTTATCCCGCACTAATTTATTTTTAATTCCCGTAAATATCGAAAATAAAGCAAAGCCATGAACTGTTCTAATTCTATCGATTTCATCTTTGAAATCCTTATAGGAAGAAAATGAACCAGTATTAAGCTGCATCATTTTGGCTATCCTCATAGGAACCTTATAAGTTAAATCCCCATATTGGATTTTTGTTCCTCCATCTGCTAATACTTTTTCTTGCCAATATTTTAGATGTTCAGGATTTTGTGCGTCTAACTTTAATTTTTCTTTTAAAATGAAAATATCTTTAAATTCTATTGCTTGGGCTGTTTGTACTTCGGCCTTTATTTTAAAAAGGGAATCATTAAAAGAATGAGATGTATCTGTCCCCGCATAGGCTTTATTATCAGAAAAATATTCTTTCAATTCTTCTTTGAAATCCGCCTCGCAGGTGTCCATGTTTAAATTTAGTACGAATTTTCTAAATTCTTTGCTTTTTAAAGCCTCAGTTTTTAGTATGTTGATACGCTCCTGAAAGAAGCTGTGAATCTCTTCTTTTAATTCAAGGTCTGCTGGGGCATTCACTTCTTGGATCATATCCAACGTTTCTGGTGGATAAACAAGTATTCTTAAGATTTGAAGATATATTTCTTGTTTAAATAGTTCATTTTTTTTAAGCTTCTCCTTTATTTCTTTTTTAAGACCTCCTGCCCATATAACGGGATGGAATACTTTGGGTGACAAAATATCATCCAGATCTTCGAAACTAAAATTGATTTGATTCACATCATTTTCTATGGACATTATTTTTTTAACAAATGGCCACAAAGAAGAGTCATGATCAATTTTAACGCTTCTGGCATTAGAATTTGTACCAATGTTATCTGATTTTAGGTCCGTTTCAGCAAGAACCAAAGCACTAACGAGAATCCGTGCAAAAGTCTTATAGTCTGTAGGCTCTAATCCTTTTTCCATTATAGATTTAAAGGTTGTGAAACCAGGAACGCCTTCGGAGGCTACATAACGGTTCCCTAATTTGTCAGTTACTAATCGAGTTTTAGGTTGTGTGTTTCCAATCCAGAATCGATAAACTTCACCTGAAATTACTTCCAGTTCTAAGGGCTCATCTGGAGAATAGGCTTGTTTAACGAACCAAATTTTTTTATTACGTGCACTAATTTTTTCAGTGTTTTTTGGCTTTTTTTTGTAAACCCCAGCGGTATGTCCACCCGATTTGTCTTGAATGCCTTCTGACTCAAAGTTTTCTAGCGATTTGATTAATTTATCTTTCGAGAACATATCCACCAGCTTTAAAAATGACCTGATTTAAATATAATTATATCAAATAATGGCCAAAATTAGTACAGATGGGTTTGTTTTTGATATATTGGATTAAAAAATAAATGTGACCCGGTCGAAATGGAATAAAATAGATGATTAAGTTAGAATGCTCTGTTTTAGCTGCAATTGGTGTTCAAATATGGAGTTCTTCACGCTTCAACCGTATCAATCTATTCAGGAAATGAAAAACCTGTGGAGAATAGCCATGCACATGGCATACGTGAATACCCATCAGCAAAATCACACCATCTTAGACTGTTCATTATGTGTAGATAATGAAACCAAGGCAGAGATTGTTAAACGTTTGCTATCTACGCTTTCTTATACCAACTCAGCGGATATAACCTCAATAACTTTTTTTTGTTTAGGTGTATTTCATACAGGATTGCAAGCAGATGAGATAACTTTTCAAAACGGACTAGAGTATCTACAACAGGCTCTCACCCACAGAAATAAACAGGCGGTTCATTATTTAGCTAGAATTTATTCTGGGTGTCATCAATATAGAGGAACTTTGTCTCTGAATGATGAGGAACGAGCGATCCATTATTATCTTACTTCCTTTAGATTAGATTCCTATGAAGCCCTAAACGACCTTATGTCGAGTTTGAGATTAGGAGAGGGGGATATTTCTAAAGATAAAGATCGTTGGTATCAATTCTTTATTCAATTGTTTTTAGAGGCGGCAAAGAATGAGAATTTGGAACTCATACCTCATTTAATTCGCTGTTTAATTCAACAAAATTATGTACTTTCTAAAACGGAGCCATTTTTAGTTATGGCTGCTGAAATTATTCATTCTTGGATGACCACATCTTATTGGAAGCCAAGTTATACAAGGCTGGTTCAAGGTTACCTGGAGCAAGAGCAAAAAAAGGGGAACCAAGGAACGCTTTACTTATTTTATAAGCTCGATTTCTCTAAATCATCAACTGGAACTCATTTTTTTAATTCGAAGAATCCATTGAGTAATGACGACTGGAAGTTTATTCAGTCCATCGAGCAATTGCATAAAGGATTGGATATAGAATTACCAGTGCAAAATAAAATGACTGAAAAATATAAGACCTTTTCTGTACTATAGAAGAGCCACGGTTGTCTCTAATTGTCTCAATGAGTTCATAATACTGGAATGATCGTTGAAAAAGGAATAGGGATTACCTGTGGAAAAAACAGAATGCGAAACTTCATAAATTAAAAAGAGAATAGGGTTGAATTCTCGATTACCCCCCCATCGTTTCCTTAAATCTTGTTTCGCTTGTTGAATCAATTTAAAGCATTGTCGTTGAAAATCAGCTTCTTCATATTTGTTTTGTGCATTAATAAAATGATAAAGCTCTTGTTTTATTGAAGATAAAGAAGTTAATGAATATTCAACATCTTCCTTAAATTGGGGGTCAAGTTTTTTGATTTTTTCTTCAATTGCGTTTACAGCTTCATATATAGTAAAAAATTTTTTTGTTTTGTTTATTAATTGCGGATGGTCATGGTTCCATTTTTGAATTGCAGGATTATTACCAACCATCAGGATGGAGCGTCTTAAAGACCAATTTTTTTCCAATAAATCAATAAGGCGTTGTTCTTCGCCGCAACGTAAACACGAAGTATCTTTGGGTTCAAGCGATTTCCCGATTAATGCGTCAATAAACTCGGCGATATATGAAGTAGGATTAGTTAAAGGAATTATCAAGGAATCAGTCAGATTTCTAATATTCTGTTCTTGTCCGGAACTCAAAGTCCAATGTTGAAATTCTTTTTGATTTAAAAAAGGAGCACAAAAGAAATCCAAATTTGTTTTGATAATATGTAGGGCTTGCTGGGTATCTTTATGCATGGCCTTGAAATAGGGAAATTGATATATTGTAGTCATTATAATGTTCTAGTGGATACGGAGCTAGGGCTTAAAGGTCTAGAATCCAAATTATTTATAAAGATAAATGAACATCTTGAAATATCGTTAAACGAAGTTCCATTAAATTCCTTCTAAAAATTTAGATTCTTCTTTCATTTTTATTGATAACTCAATCATGCGCATAAAATTATGCCAACTTTATTCAATGTCTGGTATTATTTCTCGCATGTAAAATAAAAAAGTGTAAGAGGATATTGTGATTGTTATTACCGGTGGAGGAAGTGGGATAGGAAGATCATTAGCCTTTTCTTTGGCAAAACGAGAACAATCAATCTTAGTTGTAGGTAGAAGAGAGAAGGCATTGCAAGAAACAGCAGCCTTTTCTCAAAACATCCAATATATATGCGCTGATGTATCCACACGTGAAGGTCTTGAGTCAATAAAAAAACGTTTACAGGATATTGAGCAAATTAATGCGCTTGTTAACAATGCAGGAACCTTAAATCCCTTGGTACCTATCAAGGAAATTCATTCTGAAGACTGGAATCAAGCTTTAAATACCAACTTGAATGCCGCTCTTTTTCTTCCACAAATGATTTACGATAAATTGACTCATGGCCGAGTTTTGAATATTGGTTCCGGAGCTGCTTATTTCGCGATAAGAGGCTGGGCTGCATATTGCGTGTCTAAAGCCGCTTTATCGATGCTAACAAAGTGTTGGCAACTGGAATGTGATTCAATCGCATTCGCCAGTGTGATGCCAGGAATAATTGATACAAAAATGCAAGTTATTGCGCGAAGCGAAGAAAATCCTGATTATGAGCGAATTAATTTTTATCAACGCTTAAAAGATGAAAATCGACTGATTTCCCCAGATACCGTTGCCGAATTTTTGACTTGGCTTTTGTTGGATGTAGACAAAAAAACTTATGTCTCTAAAGAATGGGATATTTATGATACTAAGCATCATAAAGCATGGCTTAAACCTCCTCATCAAGTTCAACATTGGGATCATTAATGGCTGCCTGCGACAAATTATTATTAAATGCAACGACCATTGATGCTCAGGGAAATCAATTAACCCAGCAAGCTATTGCGATTAAAGACGGTCTTATTGTCTGGTGTGGGTTGCAAGCCCAATTGCCAAAACAATTTTACGAAGCGCAACACAAAGAAGAATGTCAGGGGAAATTGCTTACCCCAGGGCTTATTGATTGTCATACTCATTTGGTTTATGCAGGAAATAGGTATGCTGAGTTTCAAATGAAACTGGCAGGAGTGAGTTATGCTGAAATTGCTAAGGCGGGAGGAGGGATTTTATCTACAGTACGCCACACTCGAGAAGCCTCTGAAGAGGAATTGCTCCAACAATCTCTGCCCAGAATTCTTGCTTTACGCGCTGATGGAGTGACTACAGTTGAGATAAAGTCAGGTTATGGCCTTGATCTGGCAAATGAGTTGAAAATGCTGCGAGTAGCTAAACGTTTAGGAGATCTAACGGGCTTAAGAGTTAGAAAAACCTTTCTTGGAGCGCATGCAATAGGTCCTGAGTTTCAAGGAAACAGCCAAGCGTATATTGATGTTCTTTGCCATGAAATGCTGCCTGCATTGTGTGAAGAGAATTTGGTAGATGCAGTGGATGTATTTTGTGAGTCCATTGCATTTTCTCTGAAGCAAACAGAACAAGTTTTTACAGCTGCACGTGATTTAAATCTCCCTTTAAAATGTCATGCTGAGCAATTATCCAACCTCGGGGCAAGCGAGCTTGCAGCAGAATTTGGTGCTTTGTCTTGTGATCATTTGGAATTTCTCAATGAGCAAGGGGCATCTGCTATGGCAGAAGCCAACACGGTTGCTGTTTTACTTCCTGGCGCTTATTACTTTTTGCGCGAAAAACAAAAACCTCCAGTAGAACTTCTGAGACGAGCAGGGGTTGGTATGGCTGTTGCCACCGATTGTAATCCAGGCTCTTCACCAACTACTTCATTACGTTTAATGATGAGTATGGCCTGTCAATTCTTTTCATTAACGGTTCCTGAGGCTTTAGCAGCGGTTACCAGTCAAGCGGCAAGAGCATTAGGATTGCAAAAGGAACTTGGAACAATTGCTGCGGGCATGAAAGCTGACTTGTTATTGTGGTCTGTTAATGACAGTGCGGCTTTATGTTATTACTTTGCCTATCCTTTATCCCATCATATGATGATTGCAGGGGAATGGGTTTCTACACCAGATAATTACTAGGAATACTTTATGTTAAAACCACTAAAAACCATTATTTCTTTAGGTATTATTGTAAGCTCGTTTACTGTTTGGGCAGTAAATCCGATATCAATTAAAAAAGAAACTCCCGCATATATTATTGATGTTAAATATCCTCAGGGATTTACCGATCCACGGATTAATGCAGTGGTACAAGACTTCATCGATAAAACCAAAACGAGTTTTTTTAAAGAACTTTCAGCTGATGCCGATGTGCCTTTAGACGCACCCGGAAAATCCGGTTTAAATGTCACCTACTCTTTGCCTTACAAAACAAAGGAAGCCTTGAGCGTTGCTTTTAATATTTCAATTAATCATCGAGGAGCTGCACATCCTTCAAACACTGTAGCAGTGTTGAATTTTATCCATGGTAGCCAAGTTCAGTTAGCGGACTTATTTCGACCTGAGACAGATTATTTAAAACCTATAGCAAGTTTCTGCAGTAAAAAAATTGCTGAGAAAAATATTTCAGACAAAAAATGGCTCGAAGAAGGCACTAAGCCTATAGACAAAAATTATAAGATTTGGTCTTTTTCAAAAAATGGCATAGATATTATCTTTGATACATATCAGGTAGCAGCCTATGTTTATGGTCCGCAAACAGTAAACATACCTTTATCCCAGATTTCTTCTTTGCTAATGCCTGAAGTAAAGCATAGTGTTTGGGGTCATTAATGGCTGATACTCCTTTTATAGCTGCCGATAAAAAGGTTGCTGAACTTACTATCCGAGTGGTGTTTCTCGCGATCATACTCACTGTATTGTTGGCGATGTCCAATGCGTATCTTGCCTTAAAACTTGGAATTTTAACTTCAGCATCAATACCCGCTGCAATTATTTCTATGGGGGTCTTACGTTTTTTTAAAAACTCTACCATTCTAGAAAATAACGCAGTGCAAACTGCGGCTTCGGCAGGTGAGGCTGTTGCAGGTGGGATTGTTTACACCATTCCCGCGTTAATAATTATTGGTTTTTGGAATCATTTTGATTACATGACCAATTTTTTCATTGCAGTATGCGGTGGAATTCTAGGTGTATTATTCTCTATTCCCTTACGACGTATTTTAGTCCATGATCCTTCATTGAAATTTCCGGAAGGCCGGGCAATTGCCGAAGTTTTAAAATCATCCGCAGAAAAAACTGGCCTAATAGATATATTAATCGGTGGGGGGATAGGCGCGATTATTGAGTTACTCCAAACTGGATTTAAAGTCATTGCTAACAGTTGGAATTATTGGTTTGTAGTAAAACGTTCACTATTTGGTTTAGGCGCAGGTTTTTCTGCAACAATGATAGGTGCTGGTTATCTGGTTGGTCATGATATGGCAATCAGTATCTTTTTAGGCGCAGTGATTTCCTGGCTCATTGCATTACCTATTGTCAGTCAATTTTATCCAGAATTTCTAAATCAGCATCCTGCGGAACAAGCCGCATCCCTGTTATGGAATAGCGAAATGCGTTATCTGGGAATAGGTGCAATGTTGTTTGCTGGGATGTGGACTTTTTTAAAATTAGTTAAACCCCTTTCTAGAAGTATTCAGACTTCCCTGAAAACATATACGTATAAAGGTATTGCGGCGCAGGTGCCACGTACGGATAAAGACATTCCATTACATTATATTTTAATAGCTATAGGTGCATTAGCTGCAATTCTTTTTCTCTTTTTCCAGCTGGTTCTCCCTTTACATTCAGTAGGATTGGATAACGAATACTCTCCAACCCTAATTTTCATTGCCGTTCTTTACGTTTTGATTATCGGATTTATTTTTTCAGTTATTACCGCCTATTTTTCTGGTATGGTTGGTGTCACAGCAAGCCCGGGAAGCTCTGTCGTTATTTCGGGAATGCTTTTTGCTGCTTGGTTATTATTGGTCGCGGTGGATCATTTATTACCCTTACCTCTAAAGCCCGAACAAATTAAGGCTGCCGAGGCAATTACAATTATGATAGGCGCAGTAGTAACTGGTATCGCGGCAATTGCCAACGATAATACCCAAGATCTTAAAGTGGGGCAGTTGGTTGGTGCAACTCCATGGAAACAACAATTGATGCTGTTGTTGGGCGTGGTGATTTCTTCTTTGGTTATCCCACCAGTGATGCAATTATTATTTAATGTATATGGGATTGCAGGGGTCATGCCTCACGCAGGGATGGATATTAATCAATCGTTGCCTGCGCCTACGGCGGCTTTGATGGCAGCCATTACAGAAGCTGTTTTCAGAAATTCACTACCATGGACCATGATGTTTATTGGCTCGGCAATTATTTTGATTATTATATTTCTTAATCATTTTTTTCAGTTGCGCCGCTATTTAAATTTATCCATTTTAGGCGTTGCTATAGGGATGTATTTGCCACTTTCTTCATCCTTTCCATTGTTTATTGGGGGAATGATTGCATTGTTTGTTAAAAAGCGTTTACAGCGTTCAATGCCTGTAAAAGAAGAAGCGATGATTCGTAAACAAAAAGGAACGCTCATTGCCTGTGGTTTAGTCGCGGGCTCTGCTATTATGGACGTCCTGCTTGCAATTCCCTTTTCCATTTTTCAAAGCCCTGATGCTTTGCAATTGGTAGGGCCCAGTTGGAACAATATAGGCGTTTATTTGGGAGTTTTATCTACCTTATTTCTTGCTTGGTGGATTAACCATAGAGTGGTTGGAAAAGGAGACAATTCAATTTCCTAATTTTTGGGCGTGGGGGGCAGTGGAACGAAACCTGGGGTTTCGATCCTTGGATCTGCACCCCATTAAAAACGCTGCAGTTTATTACAATGACTCAACTCTGATTTTATGTTGCAGGAGCTTTTCTTTGGTTTGTTGTGCTTGCGTTAATTTTTCACGTTCTTTAGCAATAATTTCCGCAGGTGCTTTATCCGTAAATTTAGGATTATTTAATTTACCTTCAGCAAGATTGATATCCTTCTCTAATTTGGCCAACTCTCTGGATAAACGAGTTAGTTCCGCTTCTTTATCAATTAAATCAGCCATGGGGATGAGTAATTCAATTTCTCCAAGCACAGCAGTAGCTGAAACGGGAATTTTTTCATCTGCCTCCAAATAATGGATCTGGCTTAATTTACTCAATGCCTTTAAGGTATGTTGATATTTTTCCACTCTGTCTTTAAGTATGGGTGTAATATTCCGAATATAAAGCGGAATAAGCTTAGCCGGCGAAATGGACATTTCACTCCGGATGGTGCGTATCGCTTGAATGGCTGCTTTTAACCATTCTAATTCCTCTTCAATGGTATCATTAATGAATTCAGGGTTTACTTGAGGATAAGCACTGATCATAATGCTTGAGCCGTTATCAATGGTTAACTTTGTAGTACGTTGCCAGATTTCTTCTGTAATGAATGGCATTAGAGGATGCAACATTTTGAGAATCTGATCGAGTACATGAATTAAAGTCTTACGAGTACCACGTTTCAAAGCACTCAATGCGTGCTCATCTTGTAGGATAGGTTTAGATAATTCAAGATACCAGTCACAGTATTCATGCCAGACAAATTCGTACATTGTGTTGGATAACAAGTCAAATCGATAGGTTTCGAAATAATGATGTACTTTACTGATGGTGTGTTGCAATCGTGATAAAATCCACTGGTCTGCTGGGGTATATTGAAATGCTCCGTCATCGAAATCTATTTGTTCTTCAGCAGTATTGAGCAATACATACCGTGCGGCATTCCATAATTTGTTACAAAAATTACGATAACCCTCAACTCGGCCTATATCAAAGCGTACGTTTCGGCCGGTGGATGCCAGAGAGCAATAAGTAAAACGAAGAGCATCTGTTCCATAGGAGCTAATTCCTTCAGGGAATTCTTTACGGGTGTTTTTTATGATGTTGTCCCGAACAGATTGCAGCATTAAATTAGAGGTTCGTTTTGCAATAAGCGAATCCAGATCAATTCCATCAACAATGTCTAGGGGATCAAGCACATTCCCTTTTGATTTAGACATTTTATGTCCTTCACTGTCTCGAATTAAGCCGGTAATAAAAACCTCTTTGAAAGGAATCTTGCCGGTAAATTTTAGCCCCATCATAATCATCCGAGCTACCCAGAAAAAAATAATATCAAAACCAGTAACCAGAACTGAGGTAGGGTAGAACTGTTCTAATTCGGGAGTACGTTCAGGCCAACCCAAAGTCGAAAAGGGCCAAAGTGCCGATGAAAACCAAGTATCTAAAACGTCTTCATCTTGCTTCAACACAGTTGAGTCTTTAATTTTATATTTAAAGCGAACATCATTTTCGCTGTATCCTACGTAGACATTGCCATTACTGTCATACCAGGCGGGTATTCGGTGTCCCCACCATAATTGGCGGCTAATACACCAATCCTCAATATTATCCATCCATTGAAAATAGGTTTTGTTCCAGTTTTCTGGAACAAAGCGAATTTCGCCATTTTTCACTGCAGCAATTGCGGGCTCAGCGAGAGGTTGAGTTTTGACGTACCATTGATCAGTTAGTAGGGGTTCTATAATGACATTTGATTTTTCACCACGAGGTACTTTTAATTTATGGGGTTCTGTTTTAACTAATAAACCCTCGGCATCCAGATCTTTAATGATTTGTTCTCGAGCCACAAACCGATCCATGCCTTGATATTTCAAAGGGGCATTTTTATTAATAGATGCTTTTTTAGTTAAGATGCTAATAACGGGGAGTTGATGACGTTTACCAACTTCATGATCATTAAAGTCATGAGCTGGGGTAATTTTAACGCAGCCACTGCCAAATTCCTTATCGACATATTCATCCGCGATAATTGGAATGGTTCGATCACAAAGTGGAAGATGTACCTCTTGTCCAATAAGATGTTTAAAACGCGAGTCTTCGGGGTGTATCGCAACTGCAGTATCCCCTAACATCGTTTCAGGTCGGGTGGTAGCAACAATAAGAGATTCAGTTGAGTTTACGACTGGGTAGCGGATGTGCCAGAGAAAACCATCTTCTTCTTCGGAAAGCACTTCGAGATCAGATACTGCTGTACCTAATTTAGGATCCCAATTCACTAAACGGGTTCCACGATAAATTAAACCTTCATCATAAAGTTGTACGAATACTTTTTGTACTGCGGCGGATAATCCTTCATCCATAGTAAATCGTTCACGACTCCAGTCTACTGAAGCACCCAAACGTCGCATTTGCTGGGTGATAGTATTTCCAGATTCATTCTTCCATTGCCAAACGCGTTCTAAAAACTGTTCGCGGGTAAGATCTTTTCTAGAGGTTCCAGCGGCCTCAAGTTGACGCTCAACAACGAGTTGGGTAGAAATACCCGCATGGTCAGTACCAGGTTGCCATAAAGTCTTATGGCCTAACATCCGATGATAGCGGGTTAATGCATCCATAATCGTATGCTGAAAACCATGCCCCATATGCAGACTGCCTGTGACATTGGGAGGAGGAAGCATGATACAATATTTTTTACCATCACCATGAGGTTGGAAATAGTGATGAGTTTCCCAATTTGTATAGCATGCTTTTTCAATTGCTTCAGGGGAATAGATTTTATCCATGATTAAACCTGTACTGATAAAAAGACGAAATGTTATCACAAAATCAACCATAAGTTGAGTTAATACGGTGAGCAATAATTTTCGATTGGAAATTTATAAGTGTAAGTTTGGAGCTTAGTTGAAGCGCAGCGAAACCCGGGATCAATTAGATCGAACTCCTTGGTTCACTGCGCATCACCCAGGCTAGACTTTGTTAGGGATGTTGATGATTATGAGAGGGCAATTGAACATCTGGAATTTTTGCTTCATCAAACTGGGGTTCAGATTTCTTGGAGCGATGATCTTCCGCGATGTAAGTATATAGGGTAGGGACTACAAACAGGGTGAACCCCGTTCCGATTAACAGACCTGTAGCGATAACCAGCCCTATATCAAAACGGCTTACTGCTCCGGCACCACTAGCAAACAAGAGAGGTAATACCCCAAATACCATAGCAGCAGTAGTCATGAGAATAGGTCTTAACCTAATTCCCGCAGCCTCTTCCACTGCTGCTCGTTTATCCAGATTTTTTTCGCGCTGTAAATGGTTCGCAAAATCAACGATCAAAATTCCATGTTTGGAGATCAATCCGATTAGAGTAATCAAACCAACCTGAGTGTAAATATTGAGACTTGCCTGACCCAAATTCAAGGGAATTAAAGCTCCGCAGATCGACATGGGTACGCTGATTAAAACAATGAGCGGATCACGAAAACTTTCATATTGAGCTGAAAGTACCAAAAAGATAATGATGATTGCAAAAACGAATGCAAAAAGTAAAGCGCTTCCTTCTTGAATAAATTGTCTTGATTCACCACCATAATCAAAAGAAAAGCCTTTAGGTAAAGTATCATTGGCCGCATCTTGTAAAAATGCGAGGCCTTCGCCTAAGGTTTTTCCAGGCATCATTACTGCTTGAATGGTCGCGGAATTCATTTGTTGGAAATGTGTTGCTGCATTAGGTGCAGTTTGTTCTTTGGCAGTGACTACCGTTGAAAGGGGTACCATGGTACCGTTTATGGTTTTCACATATATTTGCCCCAATTGCTCAGGAGTCATACGAAACGAGCGGTTTAATTGGGGTATTACCTGATAACTGCGGCCTTCTAAATTAAAATAATTCACATAACTGCCTGAAAAAGCACTGGTTAAGCTGCTTCCTACAGCCTGCATATCTAATCCCATTTCTGAAGCCTTAGAGCGATTAATATCCAATAGAATTTGCGGCTTATTGAATTTCAGTGAATTATCGATGTAAATAAATAAGCCACTTTTTTTGGCTTTTTCGGTAAGCTTATCGGAGACATCTAACAAGCTCTGAAAGTCATTTGTTGTTTTAATAACGAATTGCACTGGCGTACCTCCTCCGCCGCCTGGAAGGGGGGGAGGGACAATTGCAAAAGCATTTAAGCCTGCAATCTGTGATAATTTATCTTGCAATGGTTGTTTTAAAGCAAACTGGCTTTTACTACGTTGATTCCATGGTTTCAATACCATTCCTGAGATGGTTTGACTGCTGTTGTTCACGGTAAAATAATTTTCTGTTTCAGGGAAACTTTTATAAATATCATCAAATGGTTTGGTGAAGGCTTCTATATAATTAAGTGTCGCGTATTGAGGGATCATGGCCATGACAAAGAAGAAGCCCTGGTCTTCATCTGGGGCTGTTTCAGCGGAAGTATGGGTATAGAGATAAGGCAGCATAAGTATAACAATTGCCGCAAAAAACAACATAATTACCCGAGTGTACAGCAAACTGTGTAATGCATTTTGATATCTTACTTTTAGTTTATTGAAAAAAGTATCAAGAAAATTAACAAATTTGCCACTACTAATGTCTTTAGACAAAACCCTTGAACACATCATGGGAGAAAGAGTTAAGGCGATAACTCCGGAAATGATTACTGCACTCGCTAAAGTAAAGGCGAATTCTTTGAATAAAGCACCTGTTAACCCCCCCATGAAACCGATAGGTGCATAAACCGCTGCCAAGGTGATAGTCATTGCAATAACTGGAGTGGCAATTTCTCGAGCCCCAATCAAGGCAGCGTCAAAAGGAGTTTTTCCTTCTTCGATATGTCGATGGACGTTTTCTACGACCACAATGGCATCATCCACTACCAAACCAATGGCGAGTACAAAAGCGAGTAAGGTCAGCAAATTGATACTGTATCCTAAAATAAGCATCAAGGTACATACACCTATTAATGAAAGTGGAATGGTTACCACAGGAATCAGTACCGAACGGATGGAACCTAAGAATAAAAAAATCACTACGATAACAATCAAACCTGCTTCAATAATGGTATGGGTTACTTCATCCAAGGAGGCTCGAATAAATGCAGTTGCATCATAAACTATTGTTCCTGTTAAGGAGGGCGGAAATTCTCTGATAACCGAAGGAAGTATTTTTCTCACATCACTGATTACGGTCAGGGGGTTCGCAGTTGGAGTGGGAGTTATAGATATGAATACTGCTTTTTTGCCATTGAATGTTACTGAGGTGTCATAATCCTGTGAACCTAATTCAATGGTGCCAACATCACGTAAGCGAACTATGGATCCTTTATCACTTTTAACAATCAAATTACTAAATTGAGCTGTGTCATTAAGATCAGTTTTTGCAGTAATGCTGATCGCAACGTATTCACCTTTTGTATTTCCTGCTGCAGTTAGAAAATTATTTTTGGCAAGTACCATAGAGACATCTGAGGGAGAAACCCCTAATGCAGCCATTTTAACGGGATCAAGAAATATTCGCATGGAGTAGGTGGCACCGCCCAAAATCTCTGCTTTAGCTACACCATCTACTGTTTGCAATTGGGGTTGGACAACACGAGTGGCGTAATCAGTAATTTGCTGGGGTGTCATTTCCGTACTGTCTAAGCTGATATACATCAGTGCTGTTGAACTATCGGAAGTTTTCAATATAACAGGTTGTTGAGATTCTTTGGGCAATTGGTTTAATGTTTGTTGGACTTTACTCATCACATCAGTAAAAGCCACTTGCGGATCAAAGTTTAATTTAATATTGAGAGTGATGGTACTTAACCCTTGAGTACTGGAAGAGGTCATATAGTCAATTCCCTCTGCACTGGCTACAGCTTTTTCTAAAGGTGAAGTAATGAATCCGGCAATAAGATCTGCATCTGCACCAGGATATCCTGTCATAATGGTAATAACTGTATTGTCCATGCGGGGGTACTGACGAATTTGCATCTTATAGATTGAGTTGATACCAAAAAGCAGAATGAGCAAACTAATTACCATGGCAAGTACGGGCCGTTTGATAAAAAGATCGGTAAACTTCATAACGTGTTCCTGATTAAAATTTTTGTAATAGGTATGATATGCCTATATTAAAATTAACCTGGGTTTATTTGACCCAGGTTACTATGATTCAATTAATTTATTGTCCCAATATATCCGGATTACTGATTTCATTTAGTTTGACATCATTATTGATTACAACAGGCGTGCCATTTTGTAATTTTATTTCTCCGGCGCTTACGACCAATTGTCCTGGCTTAACTCCTTTTTTGATTACCGTATAATTTCCTCGTTGTTCTCCGGTTGAAACAAAAACACGTTTGACCGTGAGTAGGTCAGAACCATCTGCATTTTTCTTTCCTTCTGCATTTTTTTCAATGATGTACACTGCGTTACCGTAGAGACTGTATGATATAGCGGTTGAAGGAACAATCACGGTATTAGGCTCAGGCGGTTGGCTTATTTCAATTGAAGCAAACATACCCGGCACAAAGGTAAAACTATGAATTTTATTTTTGCTATTTAGATCAGAATTGCACGTAACAATTCGTTTATTGCCCATGGATTCTTTTCGGGTTTCGACTAAAGGAGAGTGTTCAGGATCTTTAACTGCTGCGGTAGGGCAATTAGCAAGGGTACCTTGTACTAACATATTGTGTGTGTTGAGATCCACTTTAGAGTTTATTGCAGTAACTTTGGCCTCAAAAAGAGCATTAGGAAATCCTTCTACGGAAAACGTAATAGTTTGGTTAGGTTGAATACGTTTATACATTTGTTCGGGGAGATAAAACTCCAAATACAAGGGGTCAAGTGATTGTAAGGAAACAATTGTAGTTTGTCCCGGGCTGATAAATTGGCCTAGGTTTACTTGTCGTATACCTAATTTACCCGCAAAGGGTGCGGTAATGTGCTTTTGCTTAATCTGTGCTTGCGTTTGATCAAGTTTTGCTTGGGCTTGATCGAGATTTGCTTTAGCTTCATCAACACTGGAAATAGGAGCTGCACCACGTTTGAACAAGTCATATTGACGTTTATAACTGAGCGTTTTCAGGGTTAATTCTGCTTGATTAAATTTTAATAACGCTTGATCCACACTATCATCAATAGTAATTAAGGGGGCATCTTTATCAACATATTGTCCTGATTCAAAATCAATTTTTACCACATTTCCTGAAGCTTGGGCGCTTACATCGACTCCGTTAAATGCAACAAAATTGCCTACGGCATTAATGGTTGGCTGCCAGTTTACTGACTTGGCAACAGCTGAGGCGACAGAAACAGCAGGTGGTTGGTAGCTTGCAAAAAAACGCTTAATCAAAATTGATTTGATCAGGTTAAAAGCAATGATCCCACCGAAAACAATCACTAAGGCGACTCCCATTATGATCATTCGCTTTTTCATTAATACTCCCCTAAATGCTTAAAAAAAACGATAATTTTGAAACCCGCCAACTATACCATGAAAGATGAATATTATTACCCTATATTGTGCTTATAAGTTTCAATTTTATTTATTTCATGGTTATAAAAATATCCTATTGACTAAATACAACACTTTGCTACTATGCTGCTTTCATTAAACGAAGGAGAAACCATGAAGTTGAAGTCCTTGTTATTTGCTCTTTGTTTTAGCTTGATCGGTCAAGCTTTGGCTGCAAACGCACATTTGCACCCTAAAGCTACTGAAGCTGACAAAAATAAACCTGCTGGTAAATCAATGATGTATCCAGGTTATTGTGAAATTGAAATCATCAATAACAGTGTTGATAATGTTCGCGTCTACGGTTCTTTTGATGATGGTGCTCCTTTAGATCCATTCACCATATTTTACTATGATGCACCTCATTACATTAGCTTGTACTACTACGGTTACTGCCATTCTGGTATGAACCTGTTGATCCAATCTCCTTATGGTACTATTTACTCCGGTTGGACTAATGTAAATAGCACTGTACGTATCGTTAATTACCTGAACAAAGGTATTAAAGGCGATAAAGTTGAGATTACAGCAAAAAAATAAGTATTTCTAAAATAAGCTAGCTTATTTGACGATAGGGAAGTTGCATGCAATGCACCTTCCCTTTTTTATTTGTGTTTCAGGAGTTGTTCATGAAGCGTTTAATCCCTTGCCTTTTGTTAGTACCTTTTTTGACTTCGTGTGAAATGACCCAGCCTGAATATTATGATGCGGGTTATTATCACACCGTTCCTCCCCGGGCTGAAATCTATGGTTTCGATGAGCATCCACAGGACTACCGGCCTCGTCTTCCTTACCATCGCGGTCAAAAAATAAATGCCACACCGAGTCAGAATAAAGTGCACGGCCATCACCAACAAGCTCACAAACAAATTCCGAATCCAAAACAAGTTGTTGTGAACAATTCAAATAAGAGCACTGTTCATGGACATGAGAAGAAAAATCAGGTGGTGAAACATCACCCATCAGAATCGGGATCCAAGGTTGTAGTTACTGAATAATGGAACAATTTTAGGAAGGGAATCTATGTTTGCGCAACCTGGGTATGCTTGGTCCCAGCCCAGGAAATGCGTTTTTTTAAATCAAAATTACAGCATGATTTCCAATTTATATTCACGATTCGTATCCCGGTAAATTTTGTGGTAGTCTTAGGAGGTTTTTCCTTTAGGGGTTTTGAGGATGCGTAACTTACTTAAAATACTGTTTGTAGGACTTTTATCTATACTTATCATAGCATGTGTTGCTTCTCCTGGAAGTGAGAGTACGGGAGAGTTTTTGGATAGTTCGACTACCACTACTAAAGTGAAAGCAACATTAGTAAATCATTTAGGACGTACGGGTTTAGCCGTGCAAGTTAAAACCTTTAAAGATGAAGTGCAGCTCAGTGGTTTTGTTGCTACTCCAAGATTGAAGCAAAGAGCAGGGATTATTGCTGCGAGCGTGGATGGTGTTAGAAAGGTACGTAATGACATCATCGTTAGACCTTAACCATTTTCCCAAGGATTACTCATGTTTGACCGAAGCTATACTATAAAACATTTTGATGATGAATTATTCCAGGCTATTGTTGATGAGCAACGCCGACAAGAAGAGCATGTAGAGCTTATTGCGTCGGAAAACTATGTGAGTCCCCGAGTACTGGAGGCTCAAGGTTCTGTGTTAACTAATAAATATGCTGAGGGATATCCGGGCAAACGTTATTATGGCGGATGTGAGTATGTCGATGTGGCTGAAGAGCTAGCAATAGCCCGCGCTAAAAAACTTTTTTCAGCGGATTATGTTAATGTTCAACCTCATTCTGGATCCCAGGCTAATGCGGCAGTAATGATGGCTCTATTAGCTCCTGGCGATGTTGTTTTAGGTATGGCATTACCGCATGGTGGTCATTTAACGCATGGTTCCAAAGTCAATTTTTCGGGTAAGCTTTATGAAGCAATTCCTTATGGGGTGGATGCGAATACTGGTTTAATCGATTATGATGTATTAGAGAGTTTAGCCCTCGAACATAAACCTAAATTAATCATTGCGGGATTTTCAGCTTACTCTCGCGTTCTTGATTGGGCACGGTTCAGAACTATAGCGGATAAGGTCGGGGCTTTCTTAATGGCCGACATTGCTCATGTGGCTGGATTGATTGCTGTAGGTCTTTATCCCTCACCTGTTCCTTATGCTGATGTAGTAACCACCACAACTCATAAAACACTCAGAGGACCAAGAGGTGGGATGATTTTATGTCGTGCAAATGAGGAAATCGAGAAAAAATTAAATTCATCCGTTTTCCCTGGCAATCAAGGTGGACCCTTAATGCACGTGATTGCTGCCAAAGCGGTTTCCTTTGCTGAGGCCTTGCTGCCTGAATTTAAAACTTATCAACAACAAGTATTAGTGAATGCTAAGACTATGGCCTCAGTACTTATGAGTCGCGGCTATAAAATTGTTTCAGGGGGCACTGATAATCATTTAATGTTAGTTGATTTAATTGATAAAAATATTACCGGTAAAGATGCTGATTCAGCTTTAGATAAAGCAAATATTACCGTGAACAAAAACACAGTGCCTAATGATCCTCGCTCTCCTTTTGTAACGAGTGGCTTACGTTTGGGAACTCCAGCAGTTACAACAAGAGGATTTAAAGAAAAAGAAATAACGCTATTGTCTAATTGGATAGCGGATATTCTTGATGATATTAACAATGAAGCGACCATAGCAAAAGTTAAAGAACAAATATTGCTTTTGTGTCGTGAGTTTCCGGTTTATGGATAATTATGTTTTGCCCTTTTTGCCACGCAGAAGAAACTAAAGTAGTGGACTCGCGCTTGGTCGCTGAAGGCGCCCAAGTGCGTAGAAGACGAGAGTGTCTTGTATGTCACGAACGGTTTACTACGTTTGAAACAGCTGAATTAATCATGCCGTTAATTGTTAAACGTGATGGCAGGCGTGAGCCCTTTAATATTGATAATTTACGTTCCGGCATGTTGCGCGCTTTGGAAAAAAGGCCCGTCAGTGTTGATGCCTTAGAAGCATCAATTATTGCGATTACACAGGAAATTCGCCGTCGAGGAGAGCGAGAAATTGACTCCCAGATTATTGGTGAATTGGTCATGAAGGAATTATATAGTTTGGATCATGTAGCTTACGTTCGTTTTGCGTCGGTGTATAAGCGCTTTAAAGATGTAAGTGACTTCAGACAAACAATAGACCAGATGAATAAAGACTAGGGTAGTTAAAAGTATTACTTGTTTGGGGCACTCAGGCTCCAAAAAGGGTAAATTTTTTAATACTCAGTATTCGCTATTTTTATGCTCTCTCAATAAAATTAAAAGAGAGGTTTTATAGATGTTACTAAGAATTCATGAGGTTAAGGTGGAAAAGCAGTCAATTAGCGGTAAAAGAAAAGCCAGAAAATTAGCACTTCAGGCTCTTTATCAATGGTTAATGTCTGGAAGTGATTTAAATGAAATCGAAGCACAATTTCGAATCGTTAACAATATGGATAAAGTGGACGTAGAATACTTTTGCCGTATTTTACATGGCGTTCCAGCTCATGTTGAAACCTTGGAAGCAAGTATTACTCCTTTTCTTGACAGAGATATTACCGGCTTAAATCCAATTGAATTGACTGTATTGCGCATTGGTTCTTTTGAACTATTACATTGTCCTGAGATTCCATACAAAGTCGTTCTTGATGAATCAATATCGCTGACGAAAGAATTTGGATCTCAGGATGGACATCGTTATGTTAACGGTGTATTAAATAGTTTGGCACAACAGGTACGTTCTGTCGAAATCAGTCATAACTATGGATGAGTTCACCCTTATTGAGCATTTTTTTAAACCACTAGATTATGAGCGTGATGATGTATTATTAGGTATTGGTGATGATGCTGCTTGTGTGCGTCTTTCTCAGGAAATGGATTTACTTGTGAGCACAGATACGCTTGTGTCAGGAGTACATTTTCTCCCTCAATGGAATGCCTATGATATTGCATGCAGGTCAGTCATGGTCAATGTGAGCGATATGGCCGCTATGGCGGCAACCCCTTGTTGGATTACTCTTGCTCTAACCTTACCTGAATTCAATGAACAATGGCTCAATTTATTTACGCAAGGGCTAAAGGACTCCTTAAACCGATTTAATATGACTTTAATAGGTGGCGATACCACACAAGGTCCTTTATCGATAACGCTTACTGTTTTTGGAACCACGCCCAAAGGAAAAGCAATATCACGGAAGGGAGCAAAACCTGGGGACATTATCTTCGTTTCAGGTGAATTGGGTGCTGCTGCTTTAGCTGTAAAATTTCTTGAAAATCAGCATCTATCAAAGCAAGATAAAGGTGAATTAATGAAAAAATTAATCCACCCTAAACCTCGAGTGGATTTAATTGAGTTTTTACGATCTTATGCAACTGCAGTTATAGATATTTCGGATGGGCTTAGTGCGGATTTAAGCCATGTCTGTGTCGCGAGTGGTGTTGGTGCATGCCTCAATAAAGATGCAATTCCAATACATCCCTTGCTTAATAAATATTGGAAGGATAATGCAGTTGAAATGGCATTGACTGGCGGTGATGATTATGAATTATGTTTTACCGTACCCGAACATCACTTAGCTTTATTGATAAATGATTTGAAGAACGCTAATTTGCATTGTTACCCCATTGGAGTAGTTGAGGAGAACCCAGGTTTAAAAATGAAAGATGCAAATCATCAATACCATGAGTTAAAACCAAAAGGATACTCACATTTTTAGCCAAAGGATATGAATAGAGCATCGTGGAGTGGCTAGTGTAAGTTATTGTATTTTGATCCAACTTTTTAAGATTAGCTAAGTAAGAGAAGAAGAAATGAAACAAATAAATTTAGCAAAAAGTGTTTTTCAGGATCCTATATATTTTATTGCCTTCGGGTTTGGTAGTGGTTTAATGCCAACTGCTCCGGGTACATGGGGCACATTAGCTGCAATACCGGTGTATTTATTGCTTATGGGTACTCATTGGGTAGTTTATCTTTTATGTACCTTCTTTGCTTTTTTATTGGGAGTATGGGTAAGTGAAAAGATTACTCAGGATTTGGGGGTACACGATTATAAAGGGATTGTTTGGGATGAGGTTGTAGGTTATTTATTAACTATGTTCATGGCACCCCACGGGGTCAAATGGATGATCTGTGGTTTTATTTTGTTTCGAATTTTTGATATTTGGAAACCCCAACCTATTGATTATATTGATCAGAAAGTACGTGGTGGTTTTGGTATTATGCTGGATGATGTATTAGCTGCGGTGCCTGCCTGGATATTGATGCAAATTTTAGCGTGGAGTTTTGCTTAATGAATGAGAACCATAAAGAACTCATTAGTATGGGTTTAACTATTGGGATTGTAGTCCTTAGTTTATTTATTATTCATCGTTTTATTCCATCATTAATATGGGCATCTATAATCGTTATTGCTACTTACCCCTTGTACGAAAAATGGTGTAAGTTTTTTGGAAATAAAAATAATTTATCCGCGTTACTTTTTACTACTTTAATCGGTTTGTTGTTTTTACTTCCTTTAAGCTGGTTATTGGGGTTGTTAATCAAGGAATTACAAATATTCATTAATTTCCTGCAAGATATAAATCACCAAGGTGGTGCGGCCCCTGGCTTTTTAAGAGACTTTCCATTTTGGGGGACTGAATTAGTTGCATATTGGGATGAACATATTGGTAAACCAGGGATGATTAAGAGTTTATTGTCTAATGTTCATTTATCGCTTACACCAACTAGCTATTATGTAAAACAAATAGGGGCAAGTTTAGCGCATCGGAGCGTCCAAGTAGGCTTTACGCTGTTAAGTTTGTTTTTCTTTTATCGTGATGGAGACCAATTATTATCTCAAATTTACCAAGTCGGAGAATATTGCTTGGGGAAAAGATGGTTTCGTTACGCAGATAGACTACCCAGAGCACTTAGGGCTACGGTTAATGGTACGATAGTAGTGGGCCTTGGAGTAGGTATTTTAATGGGAGTTTGCTATGGTTTGGTTGGTTTCCCAGCACCTACCTTAGTGGGATTTATCACTGCACTCGCAGCAATGATCCCCTTTGTTGTTCCAATAGTATTTATTACGGTAGCAATGGTTCTTTTTTCCTTTGGCAGTATGATTGGTGCAATTGTAGTTTTGGTTTGGGGCACCCTTGTGATGTTTGTTGCAGATCATTTTGTTAAACCTGTTTTAATCGGTGGTGCAATTGAGCTGCCTTTTTTAGCGGTATTGTTTGGAATTTTAGGCGGGGTGGAAACTTTAGGGCTTCTTGGTTTATTCGTAGGTCCTTTGGTTATGGTATTGTTCATGACTTTATGGCAGGAACCACAAATTCTAAATCCTAAAACACCCCTCCAGTATTAAAAAAAGTAAGGGTTAAGGTGAGTTGTTTACGACCCGTCGCCTTAGATGGTATACGACGAGGGGTCTTGATTTCAAAGAGGATATAATGTCTCATATTTACTAATCTATCCCCTATTTTTTTTAAGATACTTTACTTATAAGTACATTGGTCAAAGCGATAAACGATACCTACATTACCCATCTGAACTTGTAGAGTTCTACCAAAATCGTCGTTACTGGCTGTTGCTAAATAACGATAGGAAGCATTTAATGCCCAGTTCTCTGCAAAATTATAAGTTAGCCCCGCAGTCCCCTGATATGCAAAAGCTCCTTCCGTGACGCCAAAGGAGTATGCACCAAAGGGGCCTGTACTATCCAAAGAAGTCTCAATATAAGCATATCCGATACCCACTCCTAGGAACGGAGAAATTGTGGGTAAGATAACATCAGCAAAATCATAATAAATATTTGCCATACCAACATTGGCATTGGTATTCCCTGATACTCCAGTTTGAGCAATGAAGTCAACATCAAAGTCTTGGGTATTCGCTTGTAAGTAGGTGTACTCTAATTCATAACGAATTGGATTACTTTGATAACCTAAACGTAGTCCAGCATTAAAACCACTTTCATAATCTACGTTATCAAATAGAAATCCCAAATGGTGTTTTGATACATTTCCAGAGATGTGGGTATATCCACCAAATACGCTGGAATACCATCCATTCACTGGTACTGCAGCTACAGCAATACTACTTGATAATAAAGTAGCTGAAAAAAATGCAAATTTCATAACATCCCTTTGTTATTATTTTTTTTTGTCGAATCATGTTAACGTGTTACTTTAAATTTGCAAGTATTAGACACGCATATTTTTTTTGAAAAACGAATGATGGATGTGCTTTTTTAATTATATAAGTGTGCTAAATTTCGGTAAAATTTATTAGCAATATTCTGGTTGCCTGAGATTACCTACTGTAAATTTAAGAGTGAAACTCTTTTTGGCAAAAATTGGAACAAAGTCTATACTTCTAACTGGTATTTCTTATTTAAGAGTTCTTCGTAAGTAGATGCCAATGCCAACAAAGCTTAAACCAATGCTCATGATATTCAGTAGAGCAACGGGTTTTAGAGAATTCAATTTTATCTTTTTGAAAATGCAAGTCTAGGCCATCAGCTAATGGAGTGGGTTAAAAACGAACAATTTTTATAACTTAGTGCGATGTAGAAAAATTAACATGACTATACGTATGCGAGCAATTTAGCATAATAATTTTCTACTTGTATAAAATTAACATTAATGTAATCATGAATTTTGCATCATGAAAAGGAGTTTCAAAAATGCCAAAAAAAAAATCATTGAAAATACCCAAAGAATTTGTGGAACAAGTGGTAGGGATCATTGCAAATGAGTCCGAAGCAGGACGCCAAAAAATAGTCGCTATTGCTCGAAGAGCAGAAAAAAATTATCAACGCCCGGTACAATCATGGGTAACAGGCTGGTTTTATCAGCACACCAGAACTCGTGGTGAAAAAATAGAACAATCCATTAATGTCATGAAAGACTTTCCAGATGCTTATACTCGATTGCTGGAATTAAAGCTCATGATTAGTGAAGGTGAATGGAATGTAAACAGCTCCTATAACTATTTTCTCTTTCTTGAATTAATCGATGCCGTGCCGGACTATCAACCCGTTGAAGACAGCCAACTTCCTAAATTTATAATGGAACTTAAAGACGAAGTATTAGCTGAAATTAATATCTTTATGAACCAATATAAGCTCTCATTGGAAGAGAAAAATAGATTAAATGAAGAACGTGAAGCGATAACTCTATCATCAATTCAATTAGTTAAAGATGTACTGGTCTTTAATAATCTTTCTACTGCAAAAGAGCAATCGGTACAACAAAACAAGATTGTTTTTACTCTAAGTTATAAAAATTCACAATGGCATCTTTCTTTGGTTGATTCCTCCGGAGAGGTTTATCCTCTAACTCCAGGTGAAGAATTGGCTCAGAAGCTGGCCACCCTTGAAAATCGGGACATAGAAAAATTAAACCCTGTGCATTTAAAACAAGTTAAACGAGAGTGCCTTGCAGCAAGAAAAGAATACCTTGCTAAAGTTCATTTACTCATTAATCCCCAAAATACCAAAACGAAGCTTGAATTAACTAATGAAGATCTTAAAGAGCAAGGCATTACTTCAACATTCGTTTTACGACGTACTGAAAAAGAAGAGGTAAGCCTTTGGTGGATAAATAGTCTAGGAAATGCAAGTAAAATTTCATTATCTGATCATCCTAAGCTGGATTTCTGGTTAAGTAACCAGAAGGGAGAATTTAAAGAGGCAGATGTTTTGCAGCTTAAAGCCTATTTGTTGCAATTGAATACTAATAAATCAATTTCTTCTGAAAAAATGGTTGAAATGAATAATATGATTTCTCAAGTATTGCAAAATAAAAGTAAGCTAAAACAACAAGAACCTTCCAGTCAAGGCAAGATCAATATAAAGGAATTTGCTCTGCTCGAAAAACATATGAAGGCTCGAATTGAAAAAGAGTCAACCATAAAACCTAATTTATCTAAGGAAGAAGTTGTAGAGGAAGTCGCTAAAGAGACGCCTGCAGAAAACACGTCAAAAAAGTTAGACGATAGTAGGTATAAAGCACTTTCAAAGCTACCAAATTTTTGGCAACAACGAAAAATTGCTGCGGAACAAGCGACCATGGAAGAATCAAAAACTTTAACAAATGGTTAATTTTTGTGTCCTAGTCGATTATAAAGAAATTAGTTTTGTAACCTGGGTGAAGGCGTGAGACGTAGCCCAACCCAGGAATTTGTCATTAAAAACTGGATAAATTATTCCCAAACCACTTCATTCTGCGGAGTTTACGACAAAGAATCTTCTTAATTTAGCGTTATATGCACTTACAGGAAATCTCCCACTGTGCGTTTCGGTTGACATCGAGAGGCACGTTTAAAACCCATTCGTAATTGGATAACGCCAGTCCTTTCCAAAAGCAGTGGGACTTATTTTAATTCCAGGTGCCGATTGACGGCGTTTATATTCATTGCGTTTGATCAAATGAATCACTTTGTTTACTGTTTCTGCAGAATACCCTTGTTGAATGATTTCTGTAGGTGATAAGTACTGTTCCATGTAAGAAACGATGATTGCATCTAATATCTCATAGTCAGGCAAACTGTCCTGATCGGTCTGATCCGCTCTTAATTCAGCGGACGGGGGTCGGGTTATCACGCGTTCAGGAATGATTTCAGAAAGACTATTCCGGTATTGGGCAAGTGCATAAACTTGAGTTTTAAGTACATCTTTAAGTACCGCAAACCCACCGGCCATGTCTCCGTATAATGTAGCGTAACCTACAGCGGATTCACTTTTATTCGAGGTTGTGAGTACCATTTTCCCCATTTTATTAGACAATGCCATAATTAGCAGACCCCGAATACGAGCTTGAATATTTTCTTCGGTTGTATCAGGGGCTAGTCCTGTAAATACTGGTTCAAGTGTGGTTAGCAGTGCATTAAAAGCGGGTTCAATTGATAATAGGGAATGGGATACATTCAATTTTTTTATTTGAGCTAATGCATCTTCATTACTCATTTGCGCGGTATAACGCGAAGGCATAAGTACGGCATGAACTCGCTCGGCTCCTAACGCATCAACTGCTATAGTCAATGTTAGTGCCGAATCGATTCCTCCTGAGAGTCCGACTAGAACTCCGGGGAAATGATTCTTATTGACATAATCACGTGTACCACAAACTAAGGCGTCATAGATTAAGGGCTCAAACTCAAGAAGAGGAGCCACTGCCCCTGTAATGTGGTTTCCTTGGATCTCAACGGTACACAAATCTTCTTTAAATGCGGGGGCTCGTGCACAAACTGTTCCTTTGGTGTCGATTGCTAAGGATTGGCCATCAAATAATAGTTCATCCTGGCCGCCAATTTGGTTCACATAGATTATGGATATCCCCCGCTGTGCATAAAATCTTAAAAGCGATTCTCTTTTGTGATATTTGCCGCAATCAAATGGGGATGCATTTAAAATGAGTAAAACCGAAATTCCATTTTCTATCAAATCTTCAGTAGGGCCTGGATACCAAAAATCTTCACAAATCATTACTCCTACTTTGTATTGATTTATATCTAGAATACATGGATTTCTTTTTCCTGGGGTAAAATAACGTGCTTCATCAAAAATTTCATAATTAGGTAAATTTTGTTTATGATACTCGCTTATTTTTTGTCCATTATGAAAAATACTCACACTATTGTAGAGTTGTTGTTGGTTACGCGAAGGATGACCTACTAACACATAGCAATCTTTAGTTGCAGCTTGTATTTGTGTTAAATGCTCATCAACTGCTTGTTGAAATTCCTTACGAAATAGTAAATCTTCGGGAGGGTAACCCGTTAAGGCCAGTTCAGGAAAAAGAATGACATCGTGAGTTTTTTGTTTACTTTTTATAATCTCTATAATTTTATCCCTGTTCGACGTCAAGGCGCCTACTGTGGGATTGATTTGTGCCATAAGTACACTAAGCTGATTCTGCATTATATATACTCTAAAAAGACCCAAGATTCGAAAAGTAGGATTTGCTGACAAAACGCTACTCACTCTTGGTCATTACGGATGAGATTTAACACGCTACGATATCACATAGTTTGTGCATTTCGGGTGTTCTAAAAGCTCCTCATTTTGTCTTAATCCAGCGAATTGTCAACAGACCCTTATTCAAAAAAATCTTAGATTTGAAGATAAAATTGTTAATTAATTTAAAAATTGACTAAAATAGATCCTTTGTCCAATAAAAAGCACATTTTATGTTAAATGAAGCACTATCAAAAATGCCAGAAGTCTTTGAACCCAAAATATTATTGCGTGGCCAAGAGTATTTTGAAAATGGACATGTGCTCAATATACGTTTTAGCGATGGACTGTTAAAGGGACGAGTTAAAGGAAGTTCAAGTCAGATTTACGATGTACATATGGATTTAAAAGTCTGGCCAACGAAATTAGCCCATTGTACTTGTGCATACCAATATAATTGTAAGCATGCCGCCGCATGTTTGTTCGCTTTGCGGGACAGAGAAAAGGGAAATTCCCAATCTGTATCGGGTACTAAATTAAATAGAAGACTCGACAGCTGGTTGAAAAATTTACGGGCCCAAGAAGCGGCTGTAGTCAAAGCACCCGAAGTGACGCATCATTTAGTTTATCTCATAGAACTAAGACTTGATGGCCATGAGCATCGAGTGGCGATTAGATTAGCTTTAGCCAAGTTATTAAAACGTGGTGGCTATGGAAAAATGATTCCTTTCAATAGTCTTTCTGACTCCAAAAAGCAACATTTCATTGATGATGATAATGAGCTGGTGGCTTTGCTGTTGTTTAAATGTGGTGTTTCAGGCTGGTTTGATACATTAACCATTCGCAATAGTGAATTATTAGAGAGGGTTCTTGCTACAGGAAGGGCTTTTTTTATACAAAATCAGGATGAACCAATTCATTTAATTGAGCCGATTCAAGGTACCTGCCAATGGGTGTTATCTCATAATGGCAGTCAAAATTTGTTATTAATGCATGAAGGAAAAGTCCTTGAACCTTTATTGTTGGATGACAGTTGGTTTTTTAATTATTTAGAAAGCACCATGGGGCATTTAACTACCCCATATCCAATAAAGCAATTGGGTTATTTATTGGAAGCTCCGCCAATACCCCTCGATCAGGCAGAATTATTAGCAAATAAAATGGGACAAACATGCCCTGAATTTCCCATACCCCAAGTTTTTAAAGAACGCGAAGTTCGAAATGTTATGCCAGTACCGGTGCTTATCCTAGATGCCATTAGTGAACTTGGTGAAGAATCTCCATGGCTTTATGATACAGAAGAAGAATTGCATGCCTTATTTACTGCACGTATTGTATTTGATTATGCAGGTTTAAAAATCGCTGCATCTGAAGAATGCGACACAATAGTTTGCCAGCAGGAAAATGTTTTAATTGAATATAAGCGGGATAGGGATTTTGAGAAAGCCAAATGGAATGAGGTACAGAATATACTTAAGCTGAGGGTACCAAGAGCCTGGGAAAATGAACAGTGGGAAAAAATAAAGAAAGCTGATTTTATAGTCCAGAATATACATGTTTTGGCGGATTTGGAATTTCTTTACAGTCAATTAGTGCCAGAGTTAAAAAGTCATGACTGGCAAGTTGAGTTTATTAGTTCGTTGTATCAAGAAGTTATTCATGCTGACGATGTAGAGTGGTACTCGGATCTGAATGAAAATACGACTGATTTTTTCTCTTATCAATTGGGAATTTTGGTTGAGGGTAAACCAGTGAGTATCGTACCTTTGGTGGCCGATTTGATCCACCGTTATAGTGGTAATGATTTGGATAATCTGCCAGATAACCAATTAGTAAAATTGCCCTTGCATGATGGGAGGGCCTTACAGTTAGAAATGGGACGAATTAAGCCTTTAGTTCGTTTGCTGTTACAATTTGGCTTGCGGCATATAGATGAAAACCAACAGGTCCAAATTAATAAGTACCAACTTATTCTCATGCGAGAGGCGGAATTAGCTATTGCAGCCACTAAAACACGATGGCAAGGGGCTGAAACCCTAAGAGAGCAAATCCGACAACTTTCCCAATTAACTCAGATTCCCGAGGTACAGCCTCCCACCGGGCTAGATGCTCATTTGCGAGATTATCAACGGGATGGATTGAATTGGTTACAATTTTTGCGGACCAGTCATTTTAGTGGAATTCTCGCTGACGATATGGGATTGGGTAAAACAGTACAAACCTTGGCGCATTTACAATATGAAAAAGAACAAGGTCGTATAAGAGCAGCGACCTTAATAGTTGCTCCCACAAGCCTTGTTGGAAATTGGCAAGCTGAAGCCAAACGTTTTACTCCTGAATTAAAAGTTTTAATTTATCATGGTTCAGATCGTCATCAGGATAATTTTGATGACTATGACATTGTTGTCTCTACTTATGGACTAATACATCGTGATAAAGAGAAATTTATAGCCTATTCGTTCTATTATCTTATATTGGATGAGGCGCAATTTATAAAAAATGCGCGCACCAAGACTACGCAGATTATCCAACAATTACACGCGACCCATCGCTTATGTCTTACCGGTACCCCTTTGGAAAATCACTTAGGTGAGTTATGGTCTTTATTTCATTTTTTAATGCCTGGTTTACTTGGCGATGCAAAACAATTTAGGCTTTGGTTCAGAACCCCTATTGAGAAATATGCAGATTTGAGTAGACGGGAAGTGCTTACTAAAAGAGTACAACCATTTATATTGAGAAGAACAAAAAATCAGGTGGCTCGTGAATTGCCTCCCAAAACTGAAATGACTCGCACTATAGAGATTGTGGGTCCCCAGCGGGATCTCTATGAAGCGATTCGTATGAGCATGGAGAAAAAAGTTCGTGATGCTATTGCCAAACAAGGATTAGGGAAAAGCCATATTCTGCTTCTGGATGCCCTACTAAAGTTACGTCAGGTGTGTTGTGACCCCCGACTGCTGTCATTGCCTGCAGCAGAAATTGCCTATGGGACTTCTGCCAAACTCGAAGCATTAATGGATTTATTAGATAATTTGGTGGGTGAGGGAAGGCGCGTTTTGGTATTTTCACAATTTACTTCGATGTTGCAGTTAATAGAAGATGAATTGCGTGCGAGAAATTATGATTACTTAAAATTAACGGGTCAGACAATGCATCGACAGGCCATGGTGGAAAAATTTCAGGAAGGAAAAACACCTGTTTTTCTTATCAGTTTAAAAGCAGGAGGGACCGGACTTAATTTAACACGAGCTGATACAGTGATTCATTATGATCCATGGTGGAATCCAGCTGTAGAAGACCAAGCGACCGATCGAACGCATCGAATAGGTCAAGAAAACCCTGTGTTTGTTTATAAGTTGATTACCTCAGGTACTGTAGAGGAAGCTATTTTAGGGATGCAAGAGAAAAAAAGATTGCTCGTAGAAGGTATTTTATCTGCTGATCCCGCTAAAGCGATGACTTTAAGTGAAGAGGATGTAGAACAATTTTTTATGCCTCTAGCTTGAGTTATGTTATGCATACAGGGGAGGGGATGTATAGGGATTACAATTACACCACAATGCTTTATTTCATCCAACATAAGCCATCCATTTTTAAATTTATTCTATTTAAAACTGGCATAGTTTTCGATCATGACATAAGCTATAAATGATTGTAAACATGGAGAAAATTATGAACTTATGGAAACTAGCTTGTGGTTTTTTTGTTGCCGCGTTCTATTTACCTGCAGTACTTGCAGCATCTCAAGCACCGGTAGGTACTTGGGTAACAATTGATGATAAAACGGGTAAGAAAAGAGCTGTTGTAACCATTAATGAGTCTGGTGGTACTTTAAGCGCAGTTATTAATAAGGTCTACCCACAACCTGGTGATACAGGTATTTGCGAGAAGTGTCCTGGAGGATTTAAAGGTAAGAAAATCCAAGGATTGCAATTTATGTGGGGATTGAAAAACGAGGGTAATAATGAATGGGGTGGTGGTTCAATACTAGATCCAAAGTCAGGTAAAGTCTATCGTGCTAAACTCACTGTTCAAGGGAACAGACTCTTAGTTCGAGGATATGTAGGTATTTCCTTATTAGGCCGTACTCAAGTTTGGCAAAAGCAATAATTAACAAACCAAATTTATTTTTTGTCATTCCTGCAGCGGTGGGAATGACAAAAAAATATCGTATTCATTGAAAGTATGATTTTTGCCCGGTTGTTCGAGGTGACATCCTTTTAAAAGATCATTACAATAGATATCGTTCAAAATTCCATTATGTCATTACCATGTATGATCTGCAAAATTCCAAAAAGACAGTTGATCCTTTAAAACGACCACCTCATTCAGTGGAAGCAGAACAATCCATCATTGGTGGATTAATGTTGGACAATGAAGTTTGGGATAAGGTCAGCACTAAATTATGTGAAGCAGATTTTTATCGCACTGAGCATCGAATTTTATTTCGCGCCATTGCTTCTTTGGTAAAGAAAGATCAACCTTTTGATGTGGTGACCCTTCTTGATGCATTAAAGTCTTACAACGAATTGGATGACGCGGGTGGGGAAGCCTATTTGTTTGAACTGGCAAATAATACCCCCAGCGTTGCTAACGTGTCTGCTTATGCTGATATTGTGCGAGAAAAATCTGTACAAAGACAGCTTATTGCTGTAGCTACAGAGATTGCTGATTCGGCATATAATCCTGGGGGCAGACAAGTCCCTGAATTACTTGATATGGCAGAAACTAGAGTTTTTGCTATAGGCGAACAAACAGCCGGCGATGGTGGGCCTGAAAATATAAAATCCGTTTTGGTGCGTGCAGTGGAAAAAATTGATGCACTTTATCATAATGGCGATGCGATTACTGGGCTTGCTACGGGCTTGTCTGACTTGGATGAAATGACCTCAGGATTACAACCTTCTGATTTAATTATTGTTGCAGGACGTCCCTCCATGGGTAAAACGACCTTAGTTATGAATATGGCAGAGCATGCGGCGATTAAATCAGGAAAGCCCGTGCTTGTTTTTTCTATGGAAATGCCCTCCGATTCTTTGGCAATGAGGATGATGTCTTCTTTGGGACGTATTGATCAACATAAAATTAGAACGGGGAAACTGGATGACGACGATTGGCCTCGTGTCACCTCTGCCGTGCATATGCTTTCGGAAGCTCCATTATTTATCGATGATACTCCAGCTTTAAGCCCTGGGGAAATGCGTGCACGAGCACGACGATTGGCAAAAGATCATGGAAATTTAGGGCTAATTGTGGTGGATTATTTACAATTAATGAAAGTACCTGGTTTTTCCGCTGATAACAGAACGGCAGAGATCTCTGAAATTTCTCGCAGTCTCAAATCGCTTGCTAAAGAATTACAGGTCCCGGTTATTGCTTTGTCACAGTTGAACCGAAGTCTGGAACAACGTTCAGATAAACGGCCTGTTATGTCTGATTTACGTGAATCGGGTGCGATCGAGCAAGATGCCGATTTAATCTGCTTTATTTATCGCGATGAAGTCTACAATGAAGACAGTCCTGATAAGGGAACCGCAGAAATAATTGTAGCAAAACAAAGAAATGGTCCTATTGGTAAAGTACGGGTAGCATTTATTGGTAAATACACCCGTTTTGAAGACTTAGCGTTTAATGGTTATCAAGGGGTAGATTAAGATGTCACGACCCACCAAATTGGTGATAGATCCCAATGCATTACACCATAATTTAGCGCGGATAAGACGCACTGCTCCAGGCAAAAAAATAATTGCTATGGTTAAAGCTAATGCCTATGGCTGTGGTGTACATGTTGTTGCACCTGTATTGGAAGGGCACGTGGATGCTTTTGGGGTAGCTTGTATTGAAGAAGCTTTAGTTCTTCATAAGATAGGAATTCGAACTCATTGTATTCTTTTTCAAGGCGTATTTAGTCCCGATGAGTTTAAGGCCGTCTCTCAATACCAGTTTGGTTGTGTGATTCATCAACCCCATCAGGTCCAATGGCTTTTAAACACTCCATTAGAAAAACCCATTAAACTTTGGGTTAAGGTAAATACGGGCATGCATCGCTTGGGTTTTAAAATCGAAGACCTGCAAGAACTAATGAATGCATTGCAATCATGCCCTTGGGTGGATAAAGAAATAGGCTTGATGACTCATTTAGCCTGTGCTGATGAGCCAGAGCGAATTGAAAATTCCCAGCAAATTACTTTGTTTGAAAATATTGCAATCGCAGGGTTTAGTCAACGCAGTATAGCCAATTCAGCCGCTATTATTTCATTTCCCCAAACTCATGCAGATGTGGTGAGACCGGGGATTATGCTTTATGGCGTATCTCCTTTTGCCAATCAGACTGCGATTGATTTGGGTCTGCTCCCTGTAATGCGTTTTGTTTCAGCAATTAGTGCCGTTCATTATAATCCTCCTTTAGCTCAAGTCGGATATAGTGGACTTTGGAAAAGTGAAAAGCCTTCAATTATTGGTATTGTTGCTGCAGGTTATGGGGATGGTTATCCACGGCATATAGCGGCAAATACCCCCGTTTGGGTCCAAGGCAAAGAAGTGCCTATTGTAGGGCGAGTCTCGATGGATATGCTTGCCGTGGATTTAACAGATCATTCAGAAGTAAAGCCTGGAGCACCTGTTGAGCTTTGGGGGACTCATATTTTAGTTGAGCGAGTTGCTCAAGCGGCCGGTACTTCAGGATATGAATTATTATGTCAAATCTCTGAGCGAGTACGTCACGATTAAGAATATATGTATTCTCTGCTAGTGAAATGGGAACTTAGGCCGATGAAATTAAAAGCAAAATCTCGAAGTTATGGGCCGAATACCAAGGATGCATTTAACTATGGATAATAACTGACCGTGATGATAGAATTACAACCGATTTCTATAACCTTTAAATTGGGTGATATGTTATGAAAAAAATAGCTGTTGCATCTTTGTCTTTATTATTAGTTGGTTGTGCATCAATGAATCACCAAGATGTAGGTACTCTTTCAGGTGGGGTTATTGGGGGATTAATTGGAAGTCAATTTGGGGGTGGCCCAGCAGCTAAATTGGCGGCAACAGCAGGTGGTGCTATTGCTGGTGCTTATTTAGGTGGCCAAATTGGTAAATATATGGATAAAGTAGATAGAATGGAAATGCAACGTGCCTTAGAAACTGCGCCCACTGGCAGATCAGTACATTGGTCAAATCCAGACACTGGAAATAGTTATACCGTACAACCCACTCGCACGTATTATCGTGAACATTTGCCTTGCCGTGAATATCTAACTAAGGCAATCATTGATGGAAGACCACAAACATTACGTGGTAGCGCATGTCGTCAGCCAGATGGCACATGGCATGTGGTAAATTAAATAAATCATCTATTATAGCCTGGGGGAAGCGCTGCGGAACCCAGGTTGAATCAGCCTCTCTGAATTATGATCGCAGCCTCCCTTACGCTACTGCTTTTCTTAAAATAGACTAACCATTAATTAATAATTTCTCACAAATTAAAAAATATAGAGCTTCTAATTGATGCAGATCCTTTAAAGAAACGCATTCATTCACTTGATGAATAGTGGCATTTACGGGGCCCAATTCTACTACTTCAACGCCATAGGGCGCGATAAATCGGCCATCAGAGGTGCCGCCACTGGTAGAAAGCTCTGGGGTAATTCCAGTAAGTTCGTTAATTGCTTGCTTACAACTGTCTAACAAGGCACCTTGAGCTGTCAAGAAAGGCTCGCCACTGATACGCCATTCAATGATGGGATTCAAATCGTGCTCCTGAAAAGTAGCAAAAACTTTTTCTTTTAATGAGCTATGTGTTTGCTCTGTGGAGTACCTAAAATTAAGGTGTAAAATCAGTTCTCCAGGAATTATATTTGGAGCATGCCCCCCTGATTGAAGGTGAGTAACTTGCATTGAGGTTGGTGGGAAATGATGATTGCCCTGATCCCAGAGCGTAGAAGTCAGTTTCGCTAAGGCGGGGCTAATTTTATGGATTGGATTATCTGCTAGATGTGGGTAGGCAACATGACCTTGTTTTCCATGTAACCTAATTTTGGCGCTTAGTGAACCGCGACGACCAATTTTAATTACATCCCCAATTTTTTCACTACTTGATGGTTCGCCTACCACACAATAATCAATATGAATACCTTGATTTTGCAAAAGCTGCATAACATAAGGGGTGCCTAGATCGTAATCATCGCCTTCCTCACCACTTGTAATAAGAAAACCTAATCTTCCCTGAAATTTAGGATAGGTTTTAATAAATCGCTGTGCCATCACTAACATGCAAGCCAGGCTTCCTTTCATGTCAGCGACACCACGTCCGTAAAGCATTCCGTTTTTATTCAGCGCTGCAAACGGATCAGACAACCATTTTGTGATATCGCCAACAGGAACCACATCCGTATGCCCCGCAAATACTAAAAGAGGCCCAGATTCTCCGTAAAAGGCAAAGAAGTTTGAGACAGAGCCCTTATTCATCCGTTGACAAGTGAATCCTGATTGCTCCAAGAATTCAATCATAAACTCTTGGCAACCGGCATCTTCGGGAGTAATCGAGGGGAATTTCACAAGCTCCACTAAGATTTCTTCTAACAATTTTTTCGACTCAATCATAGGCTAATTAGCTCTCAATAGTTCATTAATGCTTACTTTCGCTCGGGTCTTTTCATCCACCTGTTTCACAATGACCGCACAATATAAACTGTAGCTTTTATCTTCACTGGGCAAACTACCTGCAACAACTACAGATCCTTCTGGGATACGACCATAGGTAATTTCACCGGTAAGACGATTGTATATTTTTGTACTTTGCCCTAAATAAACGCCCATAGATAAAACAGAGTTTCGTTCCACAATAACCCCTTCAACCACTTCCGAGCGGGCGCCGATAAAGCAATTATCTTCGATAATGGTAGGATTAGCCTGTAAAGGTTCAAGTACACCACCAATGCCTACTCCCCCAGAAAGATGCACATTTTTACCGATTTGTGCACAAGAACCCACTGTGGCCCAAGTATCTACCATAACTCCTTCATCAATGTATGCACCCACATTGACGTAAGAAGGCATTAAAACAGAGTTTTTGGCAATGTATGCCCCTTTGCGGACTAAAGCATGAGGTACCACGCGTACCCCTGTTTGTTTAAATTGCTCTTCAGTATAGTTATTGTATTTAAGCGGTACTTTGTCATAAAACTGACAAAAACCGGAATCAATTACTTGGTTAGGATAAAGTCTAAAGGATAAAAGAACCGCTTTTTTTATCCACTGATGAACGATCCATTCATTATTTATTTTTTCAGCCACTCGGAATTGGCCGCTGTCCAAACACGAAAGCACTTCATTTACTGCAGTAATGAGTTCAGAAGGAGCTGTATCAATGGATAATGTTTGACGTTGTTCAAAACCTTGCTCAATTATATTTTGTAAAGTCTGCATTTATTTTTCCTATGTTACTTTGTATTCCGAGTGTATTGTAGCCTGGGTGCAGTGTAACCGGAGAAATTATAGGTCGAGTTAAAACCCAGATTTCGCTGGCAGCACCCATCGTACTCATTAAATTTAATATGCCAGCGCATATTCCAAATCAGCTTGTAAATCTTCTATATGTTCTATGCCCACTGAAAGTCTAATAAATCCATCTTCTATCCCTAAGGATTTACGTTGTTCTGGAGGGATCGAGGCATGCGTCATAATTGCTGGATGCTCAATTAAACTTTCTACTCCACCTAGACTTTCGGCTAGAGTAAATAATTCACAGCGAGCCAGAAAGCGTTTTGCTGCATCTATACCCCCATCAATTACCATGGAAATCATGCCTCCAAACCCATGCATTTGTTCTTTAGCTAATTTATGTTGGGGATGGCTTGCAAGACCGGGATAAATTACTTTTTTTACTCTGGACTGGCTACTCAGCCAATGTGCTAAATGATGTGCATTTTCGCAATGCCGCTCCATACGCAATGACAACGTTTTTAAACTTCTTAAAACTAAAAAACTATCAAATGGACCTGCAATTCCCCCACAGGAGTTTTGGAGAAAAGCGATTTTTTCAGATAAATTTTGATTATCACCCACGACTACGACACCACTGACCACGTCTGAATGGCCATTGAGATATTTAGTTGCTGAATGCAATACAATGTCAAATCCTAATTCAATAGGCCTTTGAATCCAGGGGGTTGCAAACGTATTGTCTGCTACAGTGATGAGATTATGGCGTTTGGCTATAGTCGCTATTTCCCTTAAATTCGCCAGTTTTAACATGGGGTTTGAAGGGGTCTCTACCCAAAGCATGCGGGTTTTTGGGGTAATCGCTGCTTCTATATTGCGTGTATCCGACATGTCGACAAAAGAAAAAGATAATCCAGATGTGCGGGTTTTAACTTTGTCAAATAAACGAAAAGTTCCTCCATACAGATCATCCATAGCGACAACATGATCTCCTGCATCTAATAAATCAACAATTGTATTAATTGCAGCCATCCCAGAAGCAAATGCAAAACCACGTTCCCCCGACTCTAAACTGGCAATACATCCTTCAAAGGCCCCCCGAGTAGGGTTATGGGTACGAGAATATTCATAACCAAGATGTTCGCCCGGGGCAATTTGTTTGTAAGTGGAGGTTGCATATATAGGAGTCATGACGGCACCAGTACTTGGGCAGGGTTGTTGCCCTGCATGAATGGCTCGAGTTTCAAAGTGATTCTTTTTCATTGGACTGTCCTTAGGTCTGTAAATATTTTTTATCAATACCTTCTTCATTAAACGAGTTCCAAACGCAACTGAGAAGATGAATTAAATCGAAGGCAGAGCTCGCATCCTCGGTACTGTCGTGTACATTCAGGTTCCTCTCTCTACGTCTCTTGGTAATTCACTTCATCAGCGAGTTTTGAAAAGAGGTGTATTTATAGAGGGCGATCTTTTCAGAGCGGTTTATGTAGGATATTCTAGTGGGGGTTCTATATATAGGCAAGTTCTACTTCTCTAAAGCACGAAGAGGAGTCTAGGTCTAGGCAAGTTAATACTGCAGGGGCGTTTTGATAATGAAATTTGATCTTCAAGCTTTATTTTCAGCAAAATACGCACAATGGATTATTATCGCCTTAATTTCACTTTTTTCCGTACTGATTATTGCCGAATATGCTACATTGATATTTTCTCCGGCACATATTCAGGCAGAACCTGAAACCATAACTGAAATGCCGGTAGTTGCAAAACAAAATTCTTTTGATGCAATTTTACATTCTTCTTTATTTGGTGTGTATGTTTCTGATAATTTATCGACAATTAAAAAATCGATGCTGAATGTTACTTTAGTCGGAATTTTGTTTGCTAATGAAATAAATGATTCTCAAGTAATTATTCGTTCTGCTGATGGAGAGGAGAACACTTATAAATTGGGGGATAGCATTCCGGGCGGTGCAGTAATAAAACGCATCATGGCCTCTGGAATTTTAGTTGAACGCAATGGTGCCTTAGAGAGTTTAAGTTTACCCAAAATTGAATTAATCTTTGAACCCATAGCAAAGCCTTTAGATGAGGAATAAAAATAAATGAGACGTTTATATAATCTATTCATCGTTGTAATTTTTATTTCTATTCTTGCAGGATGTGCTATGACTAGTGCGCGGAATTTGCGTGAGGGAATAGATAATTTCAGACTGGAAGAGTATCGCAAGGCATTTATCCGCTTAAAACCCTTGGCTCAAAAAGGTCTACCTGATGCACAATATGCTGTAGGGTATATGTATTATTATGGCAAAGGAGTGGTTGAAGACCGAAAAAAAGCCTGGTTTTGGATCAATGCGGCTGCCAATTTAGGGCAACCAGATGCAAAAGTAGCGATTCAAATATTAACCAGTGGCGGTTCACTCCGTTAAAAAACATAATATTTGTAGCCTGGGTGTAGAACAGCGACTCCGAAATTTTGGATACTTATTATAAAAAAATTAAAAAAGTCATAGTCATACCATAAGGTATTTCAAATGTACAAATTGTAATGAAAAGATAATATTTTGCTGGTAGGCTGCGCTAGCCCTAAAGCGCTTATTTGTTCTTTAGTAAACCACTGTCCTTTTGGTTCAAACAATCTCTTACCTAAAACTTTAGTTTTGATACTAAGTGCGTTGATTTCTAAATGAAAATGGCTGAAACGGTGTTTAAAAACAATCAGTTTCTGGGGTGTTTCTCCTGATAAATCATAGTTCAAACGAATGAAATCAAGTGGGCAATCTTCTTCATCTAAGTAGGGTAAACACCATAAACCTCCCCATAATCCTACCGGTGGTCTTTTTTCTAAATAAACGTGGCCTTGTTCATTGTGTAAGACAAGTAATTGTTGGTATTCGATGGGGACTGGTTTCTTTATTTTTTTAGTGGGATATAAGTGCTGTTCTTTATGTTTATATGCTAGACAATTATTCTGTAAGGGACAATTAAGGCAATTCGGATTTTTAGGAGTACAGCATATTGCACCTAAATCCATAATCGCTTGAGTATAATCAGCACAGCGGTCTTGAGGCATACACGTATTAGCCAATTCCCATAAAGTCTTTTTTATTTGAGTTTGTTCTGGATAGCCATTAATCATGAAAAAACGCGTCAAAACTCGTTTTACATTTCCATCAAGAATAGCAACTGGTTGGTTAAAGGCTTGCGACGCAATGGCTGCTGCAGTAGAGGGGCCAATTCCTGGTAGTTCCTTAAGTAGAAGATAATTATCAGGGACAACACCGTCATGGTTTTGCATCACTTTTTTGGCTGTCTGATGAAGATTTCTAGCGCGGCTGTAGTAACCCAGGCCTGACCATAAAGAAAGTACTTCATCTTCATTTGCTTGAGCTAAATCCCCAATGTTAGGAAATCGTTGCATAAAACGTTCAAAATACGGGATAACCGTTTTAACTTGGGTCTGCTGAAGCATAATCTCGGAAATCCAGACTCTGTAGGGCGTACGCGGTAATTGCCACGGCAAGTTTTTTCGTCCATACAGATCAAACCAATTCAGCAAGGGTTTACTAAATTGTTCATATAAATTTTGCTTATCCACGTGCCAATTCTCGATAGTTTATTATTGGCGTACTGTAAAAAAAGTAATGCTCTAGGTCAATGAGATCCGCTTATCAATACCCATTTCAATAATGCTTCATGAGCCCCTCGCAAGGAATTTCGTCGGGTACAAAAAGGGATAATATAGCCAAATACTTAAAGTAACTTTTAGCTGTCCGCTTACAAAAATACAACTGGTTACAGGCTAATAACAACTCTGTCTCTAGTCATGCACACTTGCTGAACCCTCATAACCTTATTAATATTATGAAAGAATTAAAGTTGATTCGCTAAGTGTCGATATATAGTCTATCGTTTTAAATAGGGGGCCGGTTGTACTCAGGATGAATCAATCAAGCTGAATCATTTTGCTAAAGATTGTAGCGATGCGTTTTTATATTGGAGCAGTGAGTTTTTAAGACTTTTTCATAAAACAAAAGTTAAAATGTTTAAAGACAGAAAAAAAGATCTTAAGTGAACGCGCAGTTCAATGAATGAAACGTGTGCTGTAAATCTGTTGGTGAGAGATTTAGGTTCAAATCAAGGAGAGATTATGCACCATAGCCAACATGAAATAGTGGTATTAAAGCCCACGGCTGTTTTTTTATCATTTCTTGCTTCACAAATATCTGACACAAAATTACCCGATCTTAGATTGTTACAAATTGATAATACGGCTTACGTGTTACCCAAACAAAACTCAGATGATGCGACTTTGGATGAAATAGAAAAACATTTCTCAAAAATGTTTCGCCATGAAATTTGTCGTTGGTTAGGTGATAAAGCGCGTAACGACATTGAAACCAATTTTCTGGATTTTCTTTGTTGTTTTAAATTTGAGCTACACAACCATATTGTATTGATGGAGCCTTCAATAGAAACAAGTCATCAATTATTGCTCATTAAGCCTCGTTCTGCTTTACTTGAATGGATAAAAGAATCATTAGAAGGCCAAGAGGATCTCTCAGATGTTATTGAAAAAGTAGAATTATCGCATTTGGAAGAAAATGCTACTGCGTTAGTAAAGAATTTTTCAAATTTAACCGACATAAAACCGTTTATTAAAGAACATTATCCGCCCATTTTTTCGGCGGCAATGAGCCGTATGTCAAGTGTCCCTGAACAGTGGCCAACCATTGATTCTTATCAGATGTTTAGCCAGTATTTTGCCATTGAAATTCATACTCAATTGATTCATTTGTCTCATACTAGGAGTTGATTATGGAGCCAGTCAGTATAGCGCTTATTTGTGCTGCAGTATTGGGAACAGTTGTTGTTTTGGCTGCATTCGTTAGACAAATTTTATTAAGCAGAGACAAGCAATTAAATGATACGGCTCAAAGTAGGGCCTTATCTCAGGAAGTCAAAGAGCTTGAAAAAATGCGTACTCAAATGCAAAGTGAGAAGCGATTTGATTCTCATTATCAAGTGCTTGGTTCCAATAAAGATGCAATTAAGTATATAGATACTAAAGTAGAGGAGATTTTAAACAAAAAAACCGAATTAGTGGAGCGTTACGCCCAGGCTATTATCAAAGAATCTGGTTCTATAGTCAGTGGGGAAATTTCGTCTGAACGTAAAATTGCATGTGATCGCTTAAGAGAGGAAATTGACCGTGAGATCGCATTTTATGATACTGAACTAAAGCAACTACAGGACAGAAGAGGTCTTTTATGGGATGCACATACTGATTTTCAAAAATATCTTTTGAACCAAGAAAAAGCTCGGAATGACAGTCTGGATAATGTCTACCAACAGCATTCAGCTCTATTGGAAAAAGTATATTTGCGCCATATCGATAATACTGAAATTGTAGCGGTGAAAAGCATCGAAGCTTCATCCATGACTTTTAAAGACATGATAATGATTCCAATTCAATTTCTGATGCAATATTTTGGGGTTAGTGCTGGAATTTCGTTGATCCAAACGCGAGTAGAGCATGTTGCACGTATTGAAGTAGATAAAATACAAAAGGAAATAAATAATCCGCCAGCAAAACAAAAAGAAAATAAGGTGCCTAAAGATAGCAAGACCAGCCAAGATAAAAAGCACGAAAGTCCCCCCAAGGATGAGAACAAAGAGGAGAAGAATCATTCAATAACATTTGCTTGAAAATTATTCTGCTAACTCATTTAGTGACATTTTTGATTGTTTATATTACAATTCAACTTTCATTTTTTGCTGGAATGCAAAATTTTTAGCTAATTGGGAGATATATTGATGGCAAAACATCGTTTCTTATGGTTTATGACATTTATGTTATGTTCTATTCTGGCTTTGCCAGGACATAGCGCAGGTGTAAACTCACTTCTTCCTGATGAACAAAATACGGTCACCGTATTTCATGAAGCAGCACCAAAGGTAGTTTATGTTCACAGGTTGACCACAATTACCAACCGGTCGTTGCAGAAAAAACAAGTGCCAGATGGCGCGGGCTCTGGAATTGTGTGGAATAATAGTGGGTATATAGTCACTAATTATCATGTCATCAAAGGTGCCGATAAGTTGGCGATTACTTTAGGGAATTTAACCGTTCCGGCTAAGGTTGTTGGCTCAGAGCCACGTAAGGACATCGCGGTATTGAAAATTGAATCGCCACAAGCCTTGGCTTTACTTAAATCATTTAAACCGTTTGAAGTAGTACATCTGCATGAACTCATGGTAGGACAAAAGGCTATTGCGATTGGTAATCCTTTTGGTTTGGATCATAGTTTGTCTAAGGGAGTAATTTCTGCTTTAGGTAGAAAGGTGCCTGGTATTGGGGGAGTTACAATCCGCAATATGATTCAAACAGACACTCCAATCAATCCAGGTAACTCAGGTGGTCCCTTATTGAATAGCGCCGGGCAGTTAATTGGTATGAATACGATGATTTATTCTCATTCAGGCTCATCTGCCGGAATCGGTTTTGCTGTCCCTGCTGATGATATTGACCGCATTGTGACGCAAATTATTAAAAATGGTCGAGTTGTATTGTCTGGTATAGGTATTCAAAGTGTACCGCCCAATATTGCTCGTCAATTAGGTATACGTAAAGGGATACTTATTGCTGATGTTTTACGCGATACACCTGCCGCTAAAGTTCATTTGCGCGGTACTCATAGAGATCCTTGGGGACGTATCGAGTTAGGTGATATAATTGTTGCACTCAATGGACATGCTGTTCCAAACTACGATGCTCTCTACAACATGTTGACCGAAATAAAAGTAGGCGAGCAAATAACCGTATCCATTCAGCGAGGAAGTAAGCAAATGGATGTAAAAATGAAAACAATCGATATCGCAGGAATCTAGATTTTTTCTCGATTTAATCTGTTAGTATGCACAGCCTGGATTGCAGTTTTAAATCCAGGCTGTATGCTTTTATAGGTCTTAAAAATTGATGGAGAATAAGGATGTTACTTAATAAAGAGGACTCACTTTTATTACTGGTTGATGTACAGGAAAAATTAACACCAGCGGTTCTAAATAGTGAAGCATTTATTTCGCGCTGTGAATGGCTATTAAAATTAGCTAGAAAAATCGGCGTACCTATTTTGGTAAGTGAGCAATATCCGCAAGGTCTTGGTTCAACTCTGCAGCAATTTCAATCTTATTTTGATCCCCAACAATGTATTGATAAAGTAAGTTTTTCTTGTATGGGTGAACCTAAATACCAAGAGCAATTAAAAAAGCATCATAAAAAGCAATTAATCCTCATTGGCATTGAAACTCATGTTTGTGTTTTACAGACTGCCTTAGAAATGAAAGCGGCTGGATTTGAGGTTTTTGTTGTGGTTGATGCAGTAAGTTGTCGTGGTGAACAAAATATGAAATATGGACTGAAACGAATGAAAAATGAAGGCGTTCATTTGGTTACTTCCGAAATGGTATTTTTTGAGTGGTTAAGAAAGGCAGGGACTCCTGAATTCAAACAATTGAGTAAGGAGTTTTTTTAGGAGAGTTTGCATCTAATGTGCCAAAACCTTGTTCATTTTTGTCTGGGTGCAGCAAAGTGAGGGTTAACAAATCCCGGGTTCCGCTTCGCTGCACCCAGACTATAAATTATGGAGAATAATAGTGAATTTTACGAATCAAATCGCATTGATAACCGGTGGTGCTTCGGGCATGGGGAAAGCAAGCGTTCAATACCTGCGAAAGCGAGGAATGCGAGTTGTGGCATGGGATAAACAAGTAGACGACCACAGCGAAGCTGATTTATTCATCAGTTGTGACGTGACCAGTGATGAATCTGTCGAGAAGTCAATGCAACAAACGGTGGAACAATTGGGAGTCCCAAGAGTTTGCGTTAATTGTGCAGGCATTGCTCCAGCAAAGCGTATTGTGGGAAAAGATGGAGCTATGCCTTTAGCAGCTTTTAAACAAGTTATCGATGTAAATTTAATTGGTACGTTCAATGTGATGAGGATTGCAGCTCATGCCATGAGCAGTTTGGAACTGGAGAGTAGTTCACAGGAGCGAGGAGTCATTATTAACACGGCTTCCATTGCCGCATTTGAAGGACAAATTGGCCAAGCCGCATACAGTGCCTCAAAGGGTGGAGTTGTTGCAATGACACTTCCAGCTGCACGTGAATTAGCTCAGTTTGCTATACGGGTAAATACTATTGCCCCTGGATTAATTGCTACTCCTATGCTGTTGAATATGCCGCAAGAAGTACAAGACAATTTGATTGCGACTATGACTTTTCCCAAACGGTTTGGGAAACCGGATGAATTTGCTTCATTGGTTGCGCATATCATTGAAAATGGGATGATAAATGGTGAAGTGATTCGTTTGGATGGAGCACTTCGTATGCGATAAGTTCTTTATTTACTGTGGAGATCCCGCACCACGTGCGGGATGGCGAATCTTTAGCTATTGTCCCCTGGATGGAGGAAATCCAAGAAGCTATTTTTTTTCTTATTTAACTTAAAATTTTAAAAGCCCTTTTTATATGAGAAGTCTAAAGTTTTTTCTAAGGCGGGCGTTACCGTAGTTGCCCCCTCAAACATTTTTAAATTTCTTTTCTTACTCGGCTTAGATTCTAAATCATCTATGGAAGTAAGAATCATTTCATCATCCTCATCATTCGCTTCAGACAATTTATCGACGTAATAAGGGTTAATTTCTTGAGTATCGACCAAAACGACCTGTTTCGGTGGCGTGCCTTGAAGTCCTTGTTCCCAACCCATCACAAGTTTTTGTTTGTTCGCTTTAACCAGTCCATCATGTTCACCTAAATCAACCCAACGATGTCCCGAACTATCCACAATCAAATCGGCTTTATAAGCAGCTATCTCGGTATAAATTCCTTCCTCAGCTAATTTTAATTGGAGTTCTTCAATAAATTTTCTCGCTCCTCCAAGATGGCATGCGAGGAACGTAATTCGTTTGACGGCGCTTAAAGAACAATCTTCCACTAAACGTTCTACCAGCATCTCTACATCACAACCTGAAAATTCTTGTTCTCCTTGGGCACTATGACCAATTAAGCATAAACGGGATTGAGAGGTGAGTTGACTCAGATCAGGATAACTTTCAAGTCGAGAAGAGTAGAATAATTGATTTTCTTCTTTAAAAAGCTCTCCTAATAAGTTTTTATAGTTCTCCTTTATTGCTTTATCTTGGGTTTCGTGATCCGAGAAAAATTCCATTACTACGGAAGAATCATATTTTTTTGAAAACAATTTCATATTAATACAAATTAAAAACTTTATCCTATTATACATATTTTTGATTTTATTGTGTAAAAATAATTCTATTTATGTAGGTTGTTTCTGGGAACGAGGTTTGTTGGAGGTTTTTCTGGGTTCAGCTTTTGCTCTCACCCAGAAGGAAAATGAATTGTATTATTCTAAGCTTCTTGATGATGCGAATTTTCTTTTGTTGACTCGATGTTACCTTGGGAAGTATAGACACTAATCGCGTTTGTTTGATTTCCTGACAGTGTATTGACAATTTCTTGACGGACATAAAGATTGTTCGCTATGACTTGTCCATTTACTGCATTTAATTCGCGACAACGTGTAAGAAGTTCGGCTAGGGTGGTATTTAACTGATTGATCTCATTTACCTCTTCAGTACTGCAATCATGAAGAAACTCAGTCAAAGCCTGATTCATCGTTTGATTGGGATTGGTGTGATTAAGAAGCTGCATCCGTTGTTTGGCACTTTCTTCTAGCTTGTTGGATAATTCTTGTTTTTTATTTGCAAACTCCTCAAGGCGGTTAAACTCTCGAGATACTAATATTTCTTTTTCATCAACTAACAAAGAATTGAGCATTTCTATCCAGTTTATTTCTTGTGCCAAACAGCTACTCAATACTTTTTTCTTATTATCCATAATAGCCCTTAGAATTTAAGCAGGTTCTACATTTAACATGTTCATGGCAATTTTGTCACTATCGATCTGATAATTTCCAAGAGCGATTTCGGTTTTAAAATATAAAACTCGAGCAGCATTGATTTCAGATACTTCCTTAAGAGAGTTTTTTATTGCATCTAATTGTTTGGAGGTGTCACTTATACTAACAAATGAAGAAGGGTCTTCAATCAAACTTTTAATTTGTTCTTGATGTTTTGTTTTTAATCGATTGTCTGCCTCTAGAGTTTTCACAGGAGCTGCATCACTGATTTGATTAAACATAATTTATCCTCAAGCAAGTTTGACTTCTAAATGTATCGGCCGTTTTTTTAAAATCTTTAGTAAATTTTACTTAGTTGTTGATTTTTTTAGATAATAACATTCACTTTTTTTGCATCTGTAATTTGAGCTTCAATAATTTTTTTGGAAGAAAGATTACGCACTTTAATGGTTTCACCTAATGAACCATCTTCCATAGCAACACCATCCATACTTATCATTAAATTATTATCATTGACTACAATAGAAACACGTTCTCCTTTATTAATCAATTTTGCTGCCTCAACATTATGAGGATTCAGTGGGCTATTCGGTGAAATATTTTGCTTGCAGATTTGTCCTACTAATAAATCCTTTTCAGTGAAATAGCCTTTGTTCAATCGTTGCACATCCATTTCTGTTTGATAAATGTCATCTATTGTAAGTCGATTCCCTTTTATTAGGGCACGTTTTGCGACATAGATTTTTTTTAATACAGTTATTTTAACGGGAACATATAAGGACCAGTGATTATCATTTTCTTGACATTTAATACCCATAGTATTTGTGCTTAAGATGGGAGTTTGATAGGGGTTAAAGACAACCAATTGATCTTCGGCACATGCTTTGAGATTTAAACGGGAATCAATTTTATCTGCTGTGACTCGAATTCTTCCTTCTTTATATGATGAAAGTTCATTCCGTATATGTTGTTCTATTTTATTCGTCAGTATATCAGGTGACTGTATTGCATCAGCATTTAATCCAGTGCTTGCAAAAAATAGTAAAACACTTAGTATGCACTTGTTCACAAATAATCCCTCTCTGAGTAACTTGCGGTACGTTGCAAATATTGTGCCAAATTTTTGGAGAATACTACATAATGATTCGTTTCAATATTTACGTAATGATTTTACTAATATTCCAACTCCCTGCTTATGCAAATACTCATCATCCACAAGAGTTTTTGCAATCGATTAATGGTACCAAAAATGAAGGGGAACAAATCTATCATCATTTTTGTGCAAATTGTCATGCTAGTAAACCATTAATTCCTCTAGGTGCACCAAGAATTGGCGAAGAAGCAGATTGGAAACTGCGTTTAAAACAAGGGATGAGCGTCCTCTTTAAGCATACGGATGAGGGGTTCAACGCAATGCCTGCACGAGGTGGATGCTTTGAATGTACTGACAAACAGTTAATGAAAGCTATTCGATTTATATTACCAAAGCAATCAAAAAAATAGTCATTTAACAATCTTTAAGCTCATAAAAAAAACACTGTGTAAAAAATATTTATAAAAAACACTAAACCTATTTTTAAATCTCCCGATAAATAAGAAAAAAAGAGGGAGAAATAAAGTGAAAAAATATCTAGTGTTGGTACCAGTGTGTGCTTTAGCAACATCCTGTGTTTCCATGGATAGGTCAGTCCCTGTAGTTGACGATGCTGGTTACACTCATTATACGATGAGTATGAAATCAGACCATAAGGGCTCAAATTACTTTCCTATGAAAAGACCAGCTACAGGAAAAAAAGTCATTGTATTTGACCCTAAAGCCACAGCATGGGCAGCTTATGACAAAGAAGGTAACAGGGTAAATACCGGAAGTGCTTCTGGGGGTAAGGATTTCTGCGAGGATGCAGGTAAACCCTGTCGTACTGTGACTGGGACATTCAGTGTTTATTCTAAAAAAGGTGAAGACTGTACTTCCAGTATTTACCCATTAGAAACAAATGGCGGGGCAAGAATGCCATACTGTATGCATTTCCATGGAGGATATTCAATTCATGCAGCGTACGAAGTACCTAACTACAACGCAAGCCATGGTTGCATCCGTGTTTTACCCAGTGCTGCAAAATGGTTAAACCAAGATTTTGCTGATATTGGTACAACAGTGATTGTTAAGCCCTACTAATCAACGGGATAATCTCCACTACTGCCCTGCGTTAAGCAGGGCTTTTTCATTTATATTTTTCAATTCTTTTGTTATAAATTCATTCATTTTTGCTGACTAATAACTTGATAATAAGAGAATCGCAATTTACTATCGTGTTTTTTGAACCTGGATGCATGCCCTTATGATTCTTTGTATTGATGTTGGAAATTCTCATATCTACGGTGGTGTTTTTGCTGGAGAAGAGATAAAGCTTCGTTTTCGTCATACTTCTACAGTAAGTACCTCTGATGAATTAGGCATCTTTTTGAAAAGTGTTTTAAGAGAAAATAATTGTTCTCCGGAGGCAATTAAACAAATTGGCATTTGTTCTGTAGTTCCTCAAATTGATTATTCATTGCGTTCAGCGTGTGTTAAATATTTTTCTATAGATCCTTTTTTATTGCAGGCGGGGGTTAAAACGGGCCTTAATATCAAATATCGTAATCCTATAGAAGTGGGAGCCGACCGAATTGCCAATGCAATTGCCGCAACGCATAGCCATCCAAACCAAAATGTGATTGTTATTGATTTTGGCACTGCCACTACTTTTTGTGTTATTAGTGCTCAAAAAGCTTATATGGGCGGTGCGATTCTGCCTGGGGTGAGACTTTCAGTTGATGCTTTATCAAAAAATACAGCTAAATTACCCGCTGTAGAAATCATTAAAACTGAAAATTCAGTGGGACGTTCGACTATAGAAAGTATTCAATCTGGTGTTTATTATGGTGCAATTGGCGCTTGCCGCGAATTGATCCAACGCCTAAATCAGGAGGCTTTTGGAGCAGAAAAAGCATTGGTATTAGCAACAGGTGGTTTTGCTTCTTTATTTGAAAAACAAGGTTTGTATGATCATTTAGTTCCTGACTTGGTCCTGCAAGGGATAAGATTAGCAGCCTTGATGAATTAATAAATTTATTATGATTCTATTATCAAACTTTCTTGGTTTCGCTTTTGTAAAGTTCTGAGATTCGAGATCAAAAAACTTATCCTACGAACTTATAACAATACGGCTTTAACCTAAACTCATTTAGAACCGCTTCTAAGTTAAATCGCATGTTTGTGGTTTCTTTTTTAAGAAATCCTTCCTAATTTTCTGCGTAATTAAATAATACCAGGAAGACAGTCATGACGTTTTAAATTCAATAGATGTTTATAATTTATCTATACAAATCAAATTTTAATCATTCGTTGCCTAATCCATAAATAAATTAGTTAAAAAGTGACTTTTTATCTTGACGCATGGAGAAATGTGTTTCTATAGTGTAGAAAAGTGGGGTAAAATAATAAAAAAGTGGAGAATTGTGGAAGGAGAAAAACTTTCACATAAAAAAAACAATGTTTCGTGGAATAAATGCCATCACTATTGATACTAAAGGGCGCTTAGCAATCCCAACGCGTTATCGATCTGCGCTGGGTGCTGAAGAAAAAATCCCTTTAGTGGTGACTATCGATACGGAAGAAACATGTTTATTGCTCTATACCGCGGCTCAATGGCAGATAATTGAAGATAATTTGCAGAAACTGCCCAGTTTTAATGCTGCAGCCCGAAGAATACAACGGTTATTGATTGGACATGCGACAGATGTCGAATTAGATGCGAATGGACGGGTACTTTTGCCCACAGTTTTAAGAAATTATGCACAGTTGGAAAAAGATGTAGTGATGATAGGTCAAGGAAATAAATTTGAAGTATGGAATAAGGATATCTGGGAAGCCCGACGTGAACAATGGTTGGCTGAGGAAAGTTCCGGTACTAGTGGATTACCCGATGAAATGAAAACGTTTTCTTTGTAATGGAAACAAAAATGGCAATGCATCAATCTGTATTACTTCATGAATCCATAGATGGCTTGGCAATTAAAAGCGGAGGCATCTATTTTGACGGTACTTTTGGCCGTGGAGGTCATAGTCGAGAAATTTTGCGTCATTTAAACGAACAAGGTCGTTTATATGCCATAGATAAAGATTTAGAAGCAATTGCATATGCCTCCGAACATTTTGGCCAAGATAAGCGTTTTCATATATTTCAAGGTTCCTTTGCAAAAATTGAAGCGTTTGCTAGCGAGGCTGGGGTGTTGGGAAAAGTAGATGGTATTTTGCTGGATTTAGGGGTGTCTTCACCACAATTGGATAATCCAGAAAGAGGTTTTAGTTTTATGCAGCAAGGACCATTGGATATGCGTATGGATTTATCTCAACCAATGAGTGCAGCACGATTTGTTAATGAAGCCGAAGCAGAGGAAATGGCTTCAGTTTTCAGATTATATGGTGAAGAACGTTTTGCAGGTCGTATTGCCAAGGCAATTGTTGCTGCCAGAAATGTTGCTCCTATTAACACAACTTTGCAATTGGCCGAAATTGTAAAAGAAGCAAATCCCAAATGGGAAAAACACAAACATCCAGCAACACGAGTGTTCCAAGCGATAAGAATTTATATAAATCAAGAGTTAAATGATTTAAAGAGCTGTCTAGAACAATGTCTAAATGTTCTAGCTCCTAAAGGCAGGTTGGCAGTGATTAGTTTTCACTCCCTGGAGGATCGCATAGTAAAACAATTTATGCGTGATAAAGAAGAAGGAGACAAGCCCCCCCCTGAGGTGCCCATTCGTTATGAAGCATTAAAAACTAATTTTAAAAGAATAGGTAAGGCGATTATGCCAAAAGAAGTTGAAGTTAAAGAGAATGTTAGATCTCGAAGTGCTGTACTTAGAATAGGGGAGAAATTAGCATGAACGCTGCAGCGAAAGTAATCAATCAAGGTACCTTATTTAATGGTCAACTAGCTGATATGCATATGTCAAAATCATTATACATGCTGATTATATTATTAGTTGCTGTGTTAGTGAGTGCTTTGGCTGTTGTATACAGTACCAATTCTTACCGAGTGACTTTAAGTAAAGTAGAACAACAAGAACAGTTAACACACTATTTACAGCTGCAATGGGGGCAATTACTCTTAGAACAAGCAAGTCTAGCTACACCAGCGCGAGTTGAAGAATTAGCTACTGAAAAATTACAAATGGTTTTACCAACATCCACAAATACGTATTGGTTACAAGCACAGCAGTAGAAGTTTTGGTTTTAAACGAGTACCATTGCCATTTAGTTTTAGTGTAACGTAGCCTGGGTGTAGCAAGGTGGTAACCTGGGAGTTTTTGTGAATCAAACCCAGGTTATGGCATAGCCTTCATCCTGGCTACAGATGGATAGTATCCATGAAAAACTCAACTCATTTAAACAGACTGATTGTAGTATCTACCTTTTTTTCTTTGGTTCTATTCATTTTGATTTGGCGCATGGTGGATCTCACTGTGTTGCATCGCCAATTTCTCCAAGGGCAAGGTAATGCCCGAAGTTTGCGTGTTGTAGATATTCCTGCTCATCGAGGGATGATCATGGATAGGAATGGTACCCCTTTAGCAATCAGTACCCCTGTAGAATCAGTATGGGTTAATCCAAAGGAGTTTTCACCTGACAAAGAACAATTTATGTCTCTAGCTGAATATTTGAGTTTGACGCCTCAGCAATTAAGTAGAAAAATAGTAGATGCAGAAAAAAAAGAATTGGAATTTCTTTACTTACAAAGACAATTACCTCCTCCCTTGGCTAAAAAAATAAAAACGCTAAAAATCCCAGGTGTTAATTTTCAAAAAGAATTCAAACGTTATTATCCTGATTCGGATAGTATTTCCCAGTTAATTGGATTTACCAATGTCGATGATCAAGGTTTGGAAGGAATTGAGCTTGCTTATCAAGATTGGTTAAAGGGTGTTGTTGGTAAAAAAAGAGTAATTAAAGACCGTTTAGGCCGAATTATTGAAGAATTGGGTGTCATAAAACAGCCACGTCCCGGACGGGATATGGCTTTGAGTATTGATAGGCGTTTGCAATATTTAGCATACAGTGAATTAAATAAAACCGTCGAAGAATTTGCTGCAAAATCGGGTTCTGTGGTCGTAGTTGATACAGAAAATGGTGAAATTCTGGCTATGGCTAACGTCCCCTCCTATAATCCGAATTCGCGAGGGCATTACGATAAAGATACCTATAGAAATAGGGCAGTTACGGATACCTTTGAACCCGGTTCTGTTATTAAAACGTTTAGTATCGCCAGTGCCTTAGAAACGGGTTTATTTACACCGTCTACGATTATAGATACAAATCCGAGTTGGATGAGTGTTCAAGGGCGTACAGTTCGCGATATTCATAATTATGGGGTCCTCGATGTAACGGGTGTATTGCAACACTCAAGTAACGTAGGGGTTACGAAGATGGTTTTAGCAAGTCCTCCAGAGCAATTGATTGGATTACTGCAACGCTGTGGTTTTGGACAACGAACTGAAAGTACTTATCCTGGAGAGAGTGAGGGAGGAATTGTTAGTGTTAAAGATGCAAAACCTTTTGTATTAGCTACATTAAGCTTTGGTTATGGATTGTCAGTTACAGCATTACAATTAGCTAAAGCAAACATGGTTTTTGCAAATCAAGGTAAGTTGATTCCAGTAACGTTACTCCATAATGATCCACCAACTCCAGGCGTGCAGGTAATGAAACCTGAAACAGCGCAACAAGTATTGTCTATGATGGAAGCAGTTTTAGGAAAAGATGGTACGGGAAAAGCAGCAAGGGTACCCGGTTATCGGGTAGCAGGTAAAACCGGTACCGCAAGAGTAGCAGGAAAGGATGGTTATAAAGACCGAAAATATACTGCGAGTTTTATAGGTATTGCACCGGTATCAAAACCTAAGTTTGTTGTAGTGGTAATCATTCATGAACCTTCCCGTAAAGGTTATTATGCTGCAGCAGTTGCCGCTCCCTTGTTTGCTAAAGTGATGTCGGGAGCCTTGCGTTTGTTTAATATACCTACTGATGAGTTGGTAGGTTAAATTCGACTTTAACCGGTCTTTGTAAATAACAGTTTAGCTGAAGCGTAGCGGAAACCGGGATGTTGTATGCTTAGCCTAGGTTTTGCTACGTTTGCACCCTGGCTATTTTTTAGAACTACTAGGAACCTGGTGATGAAACTTTCACATTTATTAAAACCTTGGATGCATCACATAAAATCAGATTGTATTGTTACCGGTCTGGAAAATGACAGCCGTCGGATTAAACCAGGAGACCTGTTTATAGCTTATGCGGGTGCAGCAGCGGATGGCCGGTTCTTTATAAACAAAGCCGTTTCTGCTGGGGCTGTTGCAATTGCTTATGATCCCGCTCATTTTCCCAAGGATGCTATATTACCCCAATCAGTTCCTTGTATTCCTGTTCCAGAGTTAGCGACCCAGCTGGCCGCAATTGCCAAACAGTTTTATGCTAGTCCTGGTAGTTCTTTAAATATAACCGGTGTAACTGGTACCAACGGCAAAACTACAATTGCATATCAATTAGCTCAAGCCCATCGTTTATTAGGACAAGAAGCAGCTTATATTGGTACGATTGGACAAGGAAATGTTGATAAACTTCAATTATTGGATAATACCACCCCTGATTCCCTGTGTTTACAGAAGTTATTACATCAGTATAAGAATCAAGGTATCAGACAAGTGTGTATGGAGGTATCTTCACATGCCCTTGCGCAACATCGAGTTGATGCTATTGAATTTAAGCAAGCTATATTCACCAATCTAACACTGGATCACCTAGATTATCATTTAACTATGGAAAATTATGCGGCCGCAAAAGCAATGTTGTTTGCCCGAGAATCATTGGATTGTGCGATCATAAACCAAGATGATACTTATCAAAGAATCATGGCAGCAGCAGTTAAGCCTCATGCAAAGAAATTAACCTATGGAATACACCAGAATTGTGATGTAAAAGTCGTAGATTGGTCTATGGATATAAAGGGCACCGAAATAGAAGTGCACTCACCATGGGGACAACATCTATTAAGAATAAAAGCTCTTGGACAATTTAATATTTATAATAGCTTGGCTATATTTAGTAGTTTATTGGCTTCTGATTATCACCCTAGTAAGGTTGTAGATGTGATGACACAATTAAAGGCAGCTCCTGGACGAATGGAAATTATTTCCCATGCACCCTATGTGCTGGTTGATTATGCCCATACCCCCGACGCTTTGGAAAATGCGCTACTCACGTTAAATCAATTGAAAAAAGGGCGTTTATGGGTGGTATTTGGTTGTGGTGGTGACCGAGATAAAAGTAAGAGACCGGTGATGGGCGGGGTTGCAAGTAAGCTTGCTGATCAAATCATAATTACTAGTGATAATCCACGTACTGAAGATCCACAAATCATTGTTAATGAGATAGCACAAGGTATTACAAAATCCTCCAATGTCATTAAACTGGTTGATCGTGAAGAAGCAATTGCTTATGCATTAAACGAGGCCGATGAAAATGATGTAATTTTAATTGCAGGCAAGGGGCATGAGGCCTATCAACAGATTGGTTCGGTAAAACATGCTTTTTCCGATCAAGATGTGGTAAAAAAATTGATTCAGAAATAATTTTTTATAAATTTATAAAGATGAGTTTGCGAAAGGGAATTTTTAGTATTTTATAGCCTGGGGTGAAACGCAAATCCGGAGACTAATCCTACTTGCTACTGGTTTAGAATTTCCAGATTCCGCTGCGCTTCGCCAGGCTACACATTTTACTAATGAGCTTTATGTATGTATTGTTTGAACTTCATAGGTGACATTTCTTCATAGTCTTTTATTGCTACTGCAAAAAGATCTGGATCATTTGTTTCGTAGAGGCAAACTAATTCATCACCTTGACCTGACTCTGGAATCCCTGGAGCAGTCAAATCTGCTAAAATGTCATTAGTGATTTCTATAGTTTCTTCTTCAGATTTTGCTTCTACAGGCCCAATAGCAAATCCCCAGCTCGAAGAAGTATTGTAATGGTTGACTGAATAACCAATATAATAATTATAAGCCAGTTGCGAAGCCATTGTAATTCCTACCGATTGAATATCACTCAATTTAGGGCAGACCGGTTCTTCGGCAAAAGCAGATCCGGTGAGCACTAAGGCAACTGCAGCTGAGGTTAAAGTAACTCTTAAAGACATAGTATTTACTCCTTGTTAAATCTAATTATTCCAAATCAATTCAAATTTCTGTGAACTCTGAATATCAAATTTCTATTTATTTATTTATGCGCGTTTAGTAAGTACTGTTTTAATTTCATTGGGCTGATTGCGTAATCTCTTACCGCAACAGAATAAACATAAGGATTGCCTGTGTCATATAAACAAACTAATGTGTCATTATCCAGTTCTAAAGGAAATCCAGGAGTAGCCATGTTATTTAAAATTTCATTTGAAACATCTAAAGCATCATCTTCTGTATCTGCTTGTACGGGTCCAATAGCAAAGCCCCAAGTAGCAGAGTTGAATTGACCGATAGAGAAACCAATGAAATAGTTAGTACCGATCTGTTGAACTTCTGAGAGTCCTTCAGCTTGAAGATCATTCAGATTGGGACAGGCGTTATTTGCGAAAGCAGAACCAGCAAGAACGAACGCTGCTGCTAAGGTTGATAATTTTACTCCTAAAGACATAACACATACTCCTTTGTTTTTTTTTAAAATCCGAAAAAGAGTACCATTTGATCTCCTAATTTACAATGGACACGTTTGGATTTAATAATGGACATCAAGGGGTCAATTTGAACATAAATTGATTTGATTTTTATATATCAAGTAATAATTTGGTTTTATAATCCAAAATTGAGTCAGCAAAGTATTGAGAAAAATCATGTCTTGTTTGGTGATTGGTACGTACGTTTAAGAATGTACTATTCTTGTCCGCAGCCTGTTTTAAGGCTAATGTTTCGTTAAGAGGGTTATAAATTTCTAAAATCGTGTCATACCATGGTTTGTCTTTTTTAAAGCTTAAAATTTGAGGCAAAGAAGGGACTGCAAATTGTGGTAGACTTAACCCCGCGATGTGGTGCAAAGCCGAACTAACCATTGCAACTGCAGCATATTTCGCCTCCAGGCTATGACCTGCAATATGGGGTGTACAGATAGTCGATTTATCGATAATTCGTTTGTTAATCTTCGGTTCATTAAGGTATACATCAGTGCAATAAATAAATGGTTTTGTAGAATGGAGAAGTTCTTCCTCATTAACAATTCCGCCTCGTGCCGCATTAATAATAACGCAACCTGATTTTAATTGATTGAGAAAATTCTGATTTATTAAATTAGTACTAGGATAGGGATGAGTATTATGTAATTCAGCGTGGATACATAGCAGATCCACTTGGTACAATTCCTCCAAACTGCAACTTTGAAAAGCAGCAGGTTCACGCTCTGCTTTGAGAGGATCATAAGTGATGGTTTTAAAATCGGCTGCTTGTAAACGTGCGGCGACTTTGGTTCCCACTTTCCCAAGTCCAATAATGCCTGCTTTATCCCCATGCATAAGATGCTGTTGTTCCAACAAAGCAAGACAGGCTACCACATAATCAGCAACCGCTTGGGCATTGGAGCCTTTTGCATCAATTATTTTGATATTTTGAGAATCTAACCAAATATGATCCAGGTGATCAGTACCACTACTGGCAGTAGCAACATATTGTAAACAATGATTTTTTAATAAAGATTGATTGACTTTGAGAGTAGAACGACACAGGAGAACATCTTGTCCGGGAAGTAACTTAGTTATTTCATCGTGGTGATGATATTTCGTTAAGTTGAACGGATTAGGGAAAGCCTGGTCCAATCCAGGAAGTGAGGCATCAGCAAGAATATTCATAGTGATATTTTTTCCACATCAAAATAGGCACTAAAATTTTGTGTTGAACGATCAAAACGTCACCATTCATATTTTAAAAATGGAGCTTAGTGCAATAAGCCCTAGATTGATTAACGGGGTCAGTATCATGCCTAGAACACCTGTGAATACTAAAATAAGTAAAATAAAAAAGCCATAGGGTTCTATTTTTTCGTAGGCCATAGCTTGTTTAGGGGGTAAAAGGCTACTGACTACTCGACTTCCATCTAGAGGGGGAATTGGGAGTAAATTTAATGCGGCCAAAATTAAATTAATAAATATACCTGCTTGAGCTGTCGCGTAAAGAAAAAGCACCGCCATGGAAGTATTAGGATTTAAGATGAGTGCAATTTTATCACAGGCAGCCCATATAAACGCCATAATAATATTTGCAAAGGGTCCAGCAAGGGTTACCAAAATCATATCACGTCGGGGGTGTCGAAATTGGTTCCAGTTAATAGGGACAGGTTTTGCATAGCCAATGACAAAATTAAATTGAGTTAAAACACCAACTAATAAAGGAATGAGGACAGTACCAATCGGATCAATATGACGTAGAGGATTTAAACTTAATCGGCCAAACATTTTGGCGGTGGTATCGCCGCAACGATATGCAACGTAGGCATGCGCTGCTTCATGTAAGGTGATGGCAAATAATATGGGGATGGCCCAAATACATATTTTTTGAATTAAAGTAAATTCTATCATTAAAAAACTGACCCCTAATCAATGTATTCTGATTCTATCGAATAGTGGCTTCTAATAACAAGTAAAAAGGAGCTAAAGTATCCTTTCCTCATGAGGTCTTTCAATTTTAAAACTATTTTTTTTTTATATATGCAAAATGAACTTCAAGCTATTGATTAAATTGAAGGCACTAAGTTGATTGGTTGATCTATGCGTGATACTATTCTGGCCGAAAATTAACTAGTCTAGGAGACAAAATGCCAATATTAAAAAAATTAGAGCCGGAACTTGTTAAGGCATTGGGCAAAACAAAAAATCTTGAAGAGCAATACGAAACATTGCGTGTTAAGGGCAAAGATGAGTCGCTTAGAGATAATCAAGACGCTATTAAATACGTTGATGACGTAATTAAAAGATATAAATTAATCAAAGGCACATCTCCTAGCTCTTTAGATTTACAAGTACAAAGAGAATCTTATCTTAAGTTATTGAAAGAACATGCCGCTGAAGTCACCGTGCTCTCCTTCTCTAAGCCAGAAGAGGTGGCTTCTCGACTCAAAGAACTAGATTTTGCTCCCGAAACAATTGACTCAATGATTAAAGGTATGGAACAAGCGGGAACTAATGAGGATACATGCATAGCAATTTTGGTATCAATAATCACAAGTGAAATTACACTCGAAAGCTGCGGAAGAAATGAACATGGACATCCTAGCGTAATTCATTTCTAATTTAGGCTTTAGGAATCCGTTATGTTAGTGATGAAGGATTGTGCTATTGAACCAGGGGATATTTTATTTGTAGTCTCAAATAGCGGTAAACCTTGGGTGCGCTTAAAACAGGCGGCCCAATCACTAACTACGGCGGGCAATAAACATGGACATAAAGAAGTAGTTACGGTTTTTGTTTGTACCGGTAAAAATAAATATGGAGTCATCTGTCATAATTATGAACGACAGCTTACCGTATCAACAGCAGAATTCATTAAAAATCTTAAAGAAAGCACTATAGAAGAACTGACCTCATTACTTCTACATTACTGCCAAAAAGAATTCAATGAACCTCAAATAAAGAGAGCCTTAGAACATGGTGCTCAGTGGATGAAGCGATTAGCTGCTTCAATGACTGGAAATGAGGATTCAGAGGAATTAATTGAGCGATTTCTTACTGCAACAAAAGAGCGAAAAGCAAAACTAATTCAGTTACTCGTTACCTTCTGGCGGGCTTCAGGAGAAGCTGAAGTTCTTCCCGCGGTTCATTCAAGCCTATTGGTGTTTAAACATACGGATAGTAAACAAAGAGAGAAATTTCTTAAAGCCTATCTACAGCAAGTTGAAGTGACTGCACAATTACGTAAACAAGGAAAAAGTCGAACCAGTTTTTGGGCTGTGATTAAATCTCTTTTTCAATGGTCGAATCAGCAGGATAAAAAAGACAGAGACAGAATTGCTCCCTCTGATGCAACATTTTGTTCAAAGAACGTGATGCAAGTTTTAAATCAAGTGGACCCTAATCTCGTAAACAGAGGAAGATATGTGCTTCCTAAAACCCTGGAGGCAGGTCTTCGTGAAGCAACACAAAGTAAAAAACAATCAGCAGTAAATCAGGAACAGTTTGACGATTTTGAAGCGATGATTACAGCGCAAGAGCAACTTCTTCCTCCCTTTAGACTGCAAATTTTACCTGCAACTGGGACAGAGCTAATGAGTACATTATTAGCAGTGGTTGATAATGAAATTGAGCGTATTGAAAATAAACGCTGGGGTAATGAAGAGGATAGAAAAAAAGCAACTGAGTTGAAACAATATCTTTTGCCCTTTCGAGCCTCAAAATATCAAAAGTATCCCATAAATTTGCAGGTTGATACTGCTTTAAAGCTTATAGCAACCTTATTACCCATCCTAAAGAGGAAAACAGGTTGGTTGGGCGAGTGGTTTCCCGCAACTTCCTACGCCAATGTGAGGGCATTTGCCCGCACCCAAGGTATTTTTGACGGAGACATTCGTCAAGCTTTAGAAAAGTTAAAGAGCGATGCTTCAATTGAAGGGGATATGCAAGAAGGGGTTGATGATCTTGAACAAACCTCTACGCTTGATCTACAAGGGGACGTGCAAGACGAAGAGATTGACAATGATCTTGAACAAACCCCTACGGGTCAAATTTATATTCTTTCTGATTGGTCATTTTCGAGTTGGTCAACGAATAAACGTAAGCTGATTTTAGAGCATATGCTTGGATTGCTTGCTGAAGGACATCAATTATATACCTGGGAAAATGGACAACTAATCCAAAAGAATAAACAGTCTCTAAAAAATGCCATCAATGGAAATGATTTTAATGATTTGCTGGCTCCCAAATTAAAACCCGCAAATCAGGGTACAATACTTGCGCAAGCTCAATATCAACACTTCGATACAACAAAAATCCATTTTCTTGATTATAAAGTCTGTCGAGAGTTAGCAGATGATCGGGAATCTTTTGAGACACATCTAGATCAGGTTGCTGCAATATTTTCACCAAAACTGGATGTGAATAATTTAAATCAGACCAAAGAAACAATTATCGATGTAGAGCTTGCAAATTCTGCATATGATCAAAAAGTACGATTAGAAATGCTGATCTTAAAAAAAGAAATCGCTACTCGAAACGCAATAAAACAAAAAACATACCAAAGTGGTATTGATACCCGGGCTTTCGTGTCCCAATCCTCCTATAGAGCACCTATATTTAAACCTGTTGATTTACTGACTAAAACCCCATCCCCCAAATACTACCGAAATGAAGTATATTCTGAGCTAGTAATTCATAAAGATCCCTCATCTCCATTCCAATATTTTGAGTTAGTGGGAATGAATGCCACCGAAAATTTGGTAAATATTAAATATGAGTTTCATCCTGAAGGAATAACAGAAAAGCTAATTAATAAAAGAAAAAAAGAATCAAAACTAATTTTATTTGAAGGCCAGAAAAAATTAAGTTTGACAGAAAATTGGCAGGCCTTGCCCTCTTTACATCCAGGCGAGATCTTATTGGATATCGCAATTAAAGGATTAAAAAAAGACGATTTTGAAATAAAGTACTCTAAGGAAAATCGGTTGCATTATATTCGCTTACTTAAACCCACGGCTGAGCCGCAAGAAGTTCTTACAAATTTATTGCTTCGCATGCCCAAGCAGTATCGAGTAAATCCTATTTTTAATACGCTATCTAACTTATCTTCTGAGCATCAACAGATTCATCGCTTACTTATGAAATATCTTAAGTTTGGTAGAGATCATGGAAAACTACGTAATGCCATTGGCGTCACGGTACATAACGGTAATGAATATCTTGAGGAAGCAAGAAAATTAGGTGTGGCAAGTTGCCGGTTGAGAGCTATTGCTTTTAAGGAAGAAATGCAACGTTTATATCCCGAGATTCCTGTATGTATTGACGCTAATCCTGATCATTGTTTTATTGAGATGGAGATTGATGGTCAATGGGAGAGATATTGCCTGGGAGGGTATAGAGACACTCCAAGTTTAGTGGACTCAGCTATGGAGGATACTTTTGCCTCGCTACACTTTAATCCTAAACCACAATATTTCTTTACCCAAAAAACGAAGCGGCAACCACAAATTGTGGATGATGAGATGTTTATTAACAATTTTGCTTAGTAAGAACAGCCTAGGTTAATATTTTCAATGAAGTAAAAGTGTCAACAACCAAGAGAAGGATATCTAATAAAGTGGGGTATAATGAGTAACCTATTCGATGCGCATTTACATATTATTGATTTTCGTTTTCCTTTAGTTGCAAATCAATCGTATTTACCTAATGAGTTTACAGTTGATGATTATCTCAATATGGTAAAACCATTGCGCATTATAGGTGGAGCAGTGGTTTCAGGATCTTTTCAAGCATTTGATCAAACGTATTTGATAAATGCTTTAAACGCATTGGGCCCAAACTTTGTTGGAGTAACTCAATTACCTGCCACAGTAAGTGATAAAAAAATCATTGAATTGAATTCTCAAGGTATACGAGGTATTCGGTTTAATCTGAAAAGAGGTGGTTCAGAACAATTAATCCATTTAAGTGCAATGGCACACCGAGTATATGAGATCGCCAAATGGCATGTAGAGTTGTATGTTGATCCTTCGGAATATATTGAGTTAGCCGATTTATTGCTGAGCTTACCTGCTGTGAGCATAGACCATCTGGGGTTATCTAAAAATGGGCTTTCAATATTGTTCAATCTCGTTGAACACGGAGTAAAGGTCAAGGCATCAGGATTTGGCAGGGTTGATTTTGATGTAGCAAAGGCACTCAAAACAATCGCCTCAATTAATCCCGATGCTTTAATGTTCGGAACAGATCTTCCTTCAACACGCGCGCCATACCCTTTCAAAAAAGAAGACATTACTCTTATTAGGGATAGTTTTGATCCGTGGATGGCAAACAAAATTCTATTGACGAATGCAGTTAATTTTTATCGTTTACAGCTTAAATATTAAAATGTTCCTGGGCTACCGTTGCCCCTTCACCCAGGTTCTATTTGTAGCATTTCTCACCTGCTTTTACCCTATATTAAATTTCGTCTTTATTAAGATTTATTGAATGGTTACAATGGTTAAAAATTTTTAGGTATAGGGACATGCCATTATTAGATAGAATTTTGGGAAAACCTCTTTCTTTAAGATCCAAGAAAAAACAAGCATTGTCTATAGCAACTGGAGTTCCTGCGCTTGGATTAGACTCCTTATCTTCAACGGCTTATGGCCCAGAGGCTATGCTAACTGCATTACTACCCGCAGGACTCATAGGATTACATTATTTTTTTACACTGAGTTTATTAGTAGTTTTTGTTCTTATGTTTTTGTATTTTTCCTATTTACAAACCGCCGCAGCGTATCCAGAAAAAGGGGGGGCATATGTAGTTGCAAGCGATAATTTAGGAAAGAAATATGGTTTAGGTGCAGCAATTTCGTTAATATTGGATTATCTATTGAACGTAACCGTAGGAATCTCAGCTGGAGTAGCGGCTATATTATCAGCTATTCCTTCATTACATCCTTACACACTTACTTTATGTCTTGTTATTTTACTGATGATTACCCTATTTAATTTGCGAGGTATTCGGGAAACAGGAACGCTTTTTTTGATCCCTGTCGTTATTTTTATCTTAAGCCTTTTCACTGCTTTGGCCATTGGTTTAGGAGATGTCTGGATTAGTGGAGCACAACCTCAGCCTCTACATCACCTAGAAAAATTACAAACGAGCTCTAATGAAACAATATCGTTTTGGATGTTATTAACTGCTTTTGCTTATGGATTGACTGCAATGACGGGCGTAGAAGCCGTGAGTAATGCAGTATCTTTATTTCGCAAACCCACAGTTCGAAATGCACAATGGACATTGACTATTATTGTAGGTGCCCTTGCTCTATTTTTAATACTCATTGGTTATCTTTGTCCCGCATATCATATTTTAGCGATGAATCAGAATGAGTCAGGCTATCAAACTATACTGTCCCAAATAGTTGAAGCAACCACTGGGAAAGGTGTTTTTTATTATATTTCCATTACTAGTATTTTTTTTGTCCTTGCCTATTCGGCACAAACTAGTTTCTCGGGTTTCCCTAGAATCTGTCGTTTACTAGCTGAAGATAATTATTTACCTCATTTTTTTGCTGAACGTGGACGACGCTTAGTCTTCTCAGCTGGAATAATTATCTTGGCCCTTTTTTCTGCCGTCATCCTGATTGTTTTTAAAGGAATCACGAATAATTTGATTCCTTTATTCGCTGTGGGTTCGTTTAGTGCCTTTCTCTTTTCTCAAGTCGGCATGGTCGTATATTGGTTTCGTAAGGAAAACCGACATGTTCGATATAAATTAATAATCAATGCAGTGGGCGCAGTGGTAACTGGAATTGCACTTGTTCTTGTTATTATTACAAAATTTATTGAAGGAGCCTGGATAATCGTTATTCTTGCACCCACATTAGCATTTTTAATGCATCGTATTAAACATCACTACGAACGAATTGCTCAGGAAATTGAAAATCCCATACAAATTGACCCTTTGAAACTGACACCCCCGATAGTCATTATTCCAATACATGGTTTGGATTTGATTGCCGAAAAAGCAGTTCAATTTGGAATGCTTCTTTCTGATGATATAACGGCCGTTTTTATTGATGCAGGATATGGAGGTGTTGAGGGCTTGCAGGAACTTTGGCATGAAAAAATTGAAATACCCGCCAAAAAAGCAGGTAAAGAAATTCCTAGACTGGAAATTATTAAATCCCCCTATCGTCGTATTTATAGACCTTTATTAAATTTTGTAAGTAAAGTGAGAAAAGAGAAGAAAAATCGCCTCGTTGCTCTTATTATACCTGAGTTAGTAGAACCAAAATGGTATGAGTATTTGTTACACAACATTCATGCTCCAGGTCTACGCGCTTTGCTTTTTTTAGAAAGAGACCCCCGTACGATTGTTATTACCATTCCATGGTATTTACGTGAGAACTAAAGAGAAGGACTTAATTGATGACACAATTTGAAAAGTTGTTTAATTTTATGAAAAAACCTTGGGTTATTATTTTTTATGCAATTTTGGTTTTTTTAGCCTATTATTTTGTAGATCGGTCTGTGGCAACTTATTTCCACCAATTGGATTTAGAAACCAAGTTACCCATTTTGGGGATACTTACTGCCTTAGGCAAATGGGTTGCTTATATTGTTTTGTTTTTTGTTGCAGGATTATATTTTCGATACATACAAGTTAATCCTGTTTATGAACAACGATCGTGGTATTTGCTCGGTTGTGTACTTTTAGCTAATTTAGTTTGTTTGATTTTGAAAGTTGTTTTGAGCCGTGCTCGTCCTGAATTATTGTTTGCAAGTAATGAATTTGGCTTTTATTGGTTTCAACTGAGTTCCAAGTACTGGTCTTTTCCTTCAGGGCATACCACAACAGTCATCAGTTTGGCTGCAGGGTTTGGAGCACTTTTTCCTCGATATTTTTATAGTTTACTTGTTATTGCCCTATTAGTTGCTGCATCAAGAATCTTATTATGCTTTCATTATTTGAGTGATGTGATGAGTGCATTTTATATTAGCTTATTAGTTGTTGGCTTTTTTACTGAATATGTTAAACGGAAGAATTGGTTCAAGAAAATCGCTGGTACTGTGCAATAACTAGGTCAGGGAGTGTACCAGAGTAGCAGTATCGATTTATTGCCAATCTAGGGAGGGATTTATGATTGAATTAAAAACTCTGGTTACTATCTATGCGAGTTACGACGAAGAAAAAAAATGTTATACCAGCGAGTTGAATCAAGAAGCGCTTTTAAGGCTGGATGCAGATTTCATTAAATTAATTAATCAATTGTTGCTTAAAGACGGTCCAGATAAAGATAGAATTAAAAAAAATTATAAGAGGTTATCTTTAAATTTTCATCCAGACCTCTTCGAGAAATTTTCTCCAGAAGCTAAATGGATTGAGAAAAATTTATCTGAAGCCCGCAATGATGGAGCTTGTTTTAAAACGTTAAGCCTGTGTTATGAAAAACTAACTTCACCTCAGGATTTTAAACCCATTAAATTTGATGAGATTAATAGTCGGGAAGATTTGAAAAAATGGATGGAAAACCTAAGAAATAGCTCTCGAACCTTTACTGAACGCCATTTTTATACAAGCCTATTAAGATTACTCGATGAATCAACGGGTTACTTAGACGAAGTTGGAAAAATAAAACCGAAGGGAATTCGCGCTTTAATTTCATTTCTTCCAATGGTTTTTATTAGTTTCGGTACTTTTGTTTTTGCAGAAGAATTATTTGCCGTTTATGCGCTTTATTTCGCTTTATTAAAAAGTGGGCAATACATTGAATCGAGTAATTCGAAAGAACTACAGAAACTTGGCAGCACCTTGCAAAAAATTACAATGGTTTCTGCGATCGCAACCACTACTTTATTGGTTCGTTTACTTGAAATGACGTTTTGGGCATCAAGACATTGTTATGATATGAGTCTTCAAATTGGTTCAACTATTTTAACGCCATTAATTTCTTCCTCTCCTGAAAAGTTTGATGACGGAACATCCGAGGAAAATTTATGCCGCGAATTAATTCTTGCAAGTCAAAATCCAAGTATTAGTGAAAATTTTAAAACTCCACAATTAAAGATGATTGCGGCACCAATCGAATCATATCTTGGATTATTAGAACAGCAGTTTTTCAGAAACTGGCGTGCTGGAGGGGGAAAGTATCGTGCGTTAGACGCATTTTTATTAAGAATGCGTGTAATAGATAAAGATGATGAACTTAAAGTTGAAGAGAAAATTGATCAAGCTTTTGAGGCGTTAAAATTAGTGAAAAAGAATTCCAATGTGTATACTGAGGGAGGAAAAACCGCCTTAGCCGTTGATCGCGCTGAACGAGTAATAAATCTCCTAAAAGATGAGTCCGATATGCAACTTTCTTTATTAGGTAAATCTTAGTTTTTGGAAAAAAAAAGGGGGATATTGAAGCAAGATAACTTGTTTCATACTCAATTTAAGGCATTATATCTAGTGAAGATACCGGCGGTAAATTCAGGCTAAATAAAAAGAAACCCTTGAATTCGGCACGGTATCTCTGGCAAGATGCGTTTGTTTTGATTATCCAGTGAGGAATTATGAAAATTCTCGTGGCAGTGAAGCGTGTAATCGATCCCTATGTCAAAATTCGGGTCAAATCGGACCATTCCGGAGTTGAAACACAAAATATTAAGATGGCAATGAATCCGTTTGATGAAATTGCTGTAGAAGAAGCATTACGTTTACGCGAAAATAATTGGGCTACTGAAGTAATTGCTGTCAGCATTGGCGGAGAAAGTTCGCAAGAAACATTACGGCATGCTTTGGCATTAGGTGCTGATAGAGCAATTTTGGTACAAACTGAAGAAGCATTAGAAAGTCTAAATATCGCTAAAATATTAAAAAAGATTATTGATGATGAAAAGCCAGATTTAGTATTAATGGGCAAACAAGCTATTGATGGAGATAATAATCAAACGCCACAAATGTTGGCTTCTATATTGAATTGGCCGCAAGCTACTTATGCTTCCAAAATAGATGCAACCCCAGAACATTTTCAAGTTACTCGTGAAATTGATGGAGGCCTTGAAACAATAAGTGTGAATTTGCCAGCGGTAATAAGTACTGATTTACGATTAAATGAGCCACGATACGCAAGTCTGCCCAATATCATGAAAGCCAAAAAGAAACCTTTGGATATCAGGCCACTTGATAGCCTGGGATTGGAACTAAAAAAACATATTGAGGTATTGCAGGTTACTGCTCCTCCCACCCGTAGTGGGGGAGTGAAGGTTGACTCAGTAACTGAATTATTGGATAAATTACAGCATGAAGCCAAAGTGCTTTGATAAGGGGGAGTGATGAGCACTTTAGTACTCGTTGAACATAATAATCAAACCTTACACCCATCTACTCGTAATGCTTTAGCTGCAGCATTGGAGTTAGATAATCAACCGACTTTACTGGTTGTAGGTCATCAATGCAAGGCGGTTGCAGAACAGGCTGCGACTCTTGCAGGAGCACATGCTGTTTGGTACATTGATAAACCTTGTTATGAACATCCTTTAGCAGAGCAAATAACCGATTTGATCCTTTCTTTTGCGCATTCTTTTCAAGCATTCATCGCACCTGCGAGCACTTTTGGTAAAAACATTGCTCCACGTATTGCGGCGCGGTTAGATGTAGCTCAAGTGTCCGATGTCAGTAAAATTATTGATAAAGATACATTCGAACATCCAATATACGCGGGTAATGCAATTGAAACGGTACGAGTTCTTGATTCTATAAAAGTGTTAACCATTAGAGCAACAGCTTTTAATCCAATAACTGCAAGTCAGACTAGTTGTTTAATCGAGCAAATTGACAAAGAGTTTATCGCAAAAGAGAGTCAATTTATTAAGCATGAATTAAGTAAGTCTGAACGACCTGATTTAGGAAGTGCTAAAATAGTTGTTTCTGGTGGAAGAGGATTGCAAAGTGCTGAGAAGTTTCAGTTGATCGAAGAGTTAGCTGATGAACTTGGTGCTGCTGTAGGGGCGTCCCGTGCTGCTGTGGATGCAGGGTTTGTTCCTAATGATTATCAAGTGGGGCAAACCGGAAGGATAGTTGCACCAATGCTTTATATTGCTGTGGGAATTTCTGGAGCAGTACAGCATTTGGCAGGGATGAAAGATTCCAAGATTATTGTTGCAATTAATAAGGATGAAGATGCCCCTATTTTTCAAATCGCCGACTATGGTTTGGTTGGTGATTTATTTGAGCTTGTGCCACAGTTAATCGCACAATTAAAAAACCGTTAGGGGAGAAAGTATGTTAGTAGGCGTTCCAAAAGAAATTAAACCTCAAGAAAATCGTGTGGGTCTTGTTCCTTCTAGTATCAGGGAAATTATTAGAGTAGGAAGTTCTGTTATAGTAGAGAGGGGTGCTGGATTAGGAATCGGTATTTCTGATGAAGATTATCAACATGCAGGTGCTGAGGTTGTTGACAGTGCTGATGAAGTATTTTCAAGAGCAGATCTCATTGTAAAGGTTAAAGAGCCACAACCGATTGAGTGCAAGCGTCTTCGCGAAGGCCAGACTTTATTTACCTATTTGCATTTGGCCCCAGATCCTCACCAAGCTCGTATGCTTAAAGAATCTGGAGTTACCGCTATTGCTTATGAAACAGTAACGGAAGAAGGCGGTGGTTTACCCTTATTGGCTCCTATGTCCCAAGTGGCAGGACGTATGTCTATTCAGGCCGGGGCTCATTGTCTGGAAATGGCTCAAGGTGGCAGTGGTATTTTACTAGGTGGAGTGCCTGGGGTCGCTGCGGCAAATGTCGTAGTTATTGGTGGAGGAGTAGTTGGTACTAATGCAGTGCGTATGGCGATGGGGATGGAAGCGCGAGTGACCGTACTGGATCGTTCTTTGCAACGTTTGAATGAATTGGATTTCCAATTTGGTTCTAAGATCAATACGGTTTATTCCACCGCTGATGCGATAGAACGATATGCTGCTAGTGCTGATTTGGTAATTGGTGCCGTTTTAGTACCCGGTGCAGCAGCTCCAAAATTAGTAACTCGGGCCATGCTTAAATCAATGCGTCCTGGCTCAGTACTCGTCGATGTAGCTATCGATCAAGGGGGATGTTTTGAAACTAGTCGTCCCACAACACACCAAGAACCCACATATGTTGTTGACAATGTCGTTCATTATTGTGTTGCGAATATGCCTGGTGCTGTCCCAAGAACATCAACTTTTGCTTTAAATAATGCAACCCTACCTTTTGTTTTAAGTATTGTAACTAAAGGTGTTAAGCTGGCTTTATTAAATGATAAACATTTACTTAATGGCTTAAACGTTCATGAAGGCAAGATTACCTTTGAGGCAGTTGCACGTGATTTAGGATATGAGTTCACACCTGCAGCTATAGCATTGGCTGGTCGATAGCATTTTGTTGTTTCTGATTTAAGTTGTACCCCGGGTTTATGGTGGATCCGTAGCCCGGGATTTAAGATACTTATTTATGCAGTAAATTCGTTTTCACAGCATTTCTGCCTTTTGCACTACAATTATTTTCTTTATTACACTAATATTCAATTCAAATTCAGATTCTTTTCTATCCATGAGGGCGATGTGAGAGTACTTATTTCCGGAGCAGGGGTGGCAGGATTGACTGTTGCGTATTGGTTGAGGCGCTATGGTTTTACCACGACAATCGTAGAGCGTGCAAACTCCTTGCTGACGGGGGGTTATAAAATCGATGTACGAGGTTCGGCCTTACACGTTCTGCGGAGGATGGGTATTTATGAAACCATTGCCAACGCAAGTACTGATATGCAAGGTGCCTTGCTTGTCGATAAAAATGGAAAAGTGATTCAACAAATGAGCGGTGATGAATTCGGCCATCGTGTTGGTGATGATGTAGAAATTATTCGCGGTGTTTTGTGTCAAATTCTAATGGATCAAGTCCATGGTGCAGAGTTCATTTTTGGAGATAGCATTGAAGGGATATCCCAAAATTCTGATCGAGTAGAGGTCAAGTTTCAAAGTACTAAAGTTCGAGAATTCGATCTGGTAATAGGTGCGGATGGGCTTCATTCAAATGTAAGACAAATTGTGTTTGGTGATGAGTCACTTTTTTCTCAGCACTTGGGCTTATATCTCTGTGTGTTTACAGTTCCAAACTATTTGAATTTAGATCGAATGGAGATGCAATACTCGGAATTAGGTAGAGTTGCATCGGTGTGGAGCGCTTCAGGAGAACCTCAGGCTAAAGCATGTTTTGGATTTACAACGCCACTACCCATTGATTTACGAGATGTAGAACAACAACAGCAAATAGTGAAGAGAGTCTATGAAGGGATTGGTTGGGAGATCCCCAAATTTTTGCAAATGATGCCTAATTCTCCTGACTTTTATTTTGATACTGCTGCTCAGATTCATATGGATCATTGGTCGCAGGGGAGAGTGATTTTATTAGGGGATGCTGCCTATTGTGCTTCGCCCATGTCAGGCCAAGGTACTAGTCTTGCTATCATAGGTGCTTATGTACTTGCTGGAGAGCTAGCTTCAGCCAATGCAAACCATAAGATTGCTTTCAAGGAATATGAACAACAAATGCGCCCTTTTGTTCGACTCAATCAGGAGTTAGGAATTAAAGCAGCGCAAGTGATGCGCTCTCAGGAGAAGAATAATGTACTTTCCTGGGTGCTTCAAAAGCTCATGGAAATGGCACCAAGTTATCTAATCAAATTTTTTATTAATCGCTCCACGAGACGTATTAATAAAGCAGCGCATTCGATTAAACTAAAGGATTATTAATATTCTTTGGATATCGCACCAAAAGCGCGAGACAAAAGGTTTATAATTATCGCTTGGGTATTAGGAGACGGGACACAAGGAATTAGAACAGTTCACCGCATCGCGGCAGCAGATAAGTTATTTTATCTTGAGTAGGGCAATCCCTAGTCGTGCAGCGGAATCTACTAGTTTTGATATCAGATTTTTTCCGCTGCATTTTAGTACGCTATATTTGATTCTAAAATAAACTATCTACGCTTGTTGAAAGTTGTTGTTGATCATTACTCGCATTATAAATGGGCGTGGGATCTTCTTCCGATGGAACTTCTTTATTGCGAAAATACTCGATAATGCCATTGGCCTGATTCGGATGCGCCAATAAACCGCTGTGAGGATCAATGCGGACAGCAACTATATCGTCAGGTTGTTTTATTTCCCCCTCAGGTTTTCCTTTTAACGCAACTTTCATAAAGTCGATCCATAAGGGCAAGGCGAGTCCTGCAGCATATTCATGTAAGGATTTAGGATTATCAAAACCAACCCAGGTTGTTACTACCAGGTCAGAGTTAAAACCAGCAAACCAGGAATCTACTTGATCATTAGTTGTTCCGGTTTTACCTGCTATATCCTGACGATTAAGCACTCTAGCTGCACGAGCAGTACCATGTTGAATCACATCTTTTAAAGCGGTATACATTAAAAAGTTAATATCTTCAGGAATAACTCGGGGTGCTAAAGTTGAATGATCGACATTATTGTCACAATTGTTACACACAACAGTGGGTTTGGCTTGTAATAAAATCTTTCCATCTTTGTCAGTAATATGGTCGATGAGATAAGGTTCGATTTTATAACCACCATTAGCGAAGACAGCATAAGCTGCAGCCAGATCCATAGGACTAACTGACAAACTGCCTAAAGCCAAAGATAAACCTCTAGGAAGCGTTTTCTTATTAAATCCAAAACGAGTTAGGAAATCGATAGTATAATTAATACCAATATCATCAAGGATACGTATAGAGACTAGGTTTTTAGATTGGACCAGAGCTTGTTTTAAACGTGTGGGCCCATTGAATTTAAGATTCACATTATGAGGACGCCATAAGTTTGGTTGACTTGGATCATCAACGACTATAGGCGCATCATTAATTAATGTTGCCAAGGTATAACCATTGTTTAAGGCTGCGGCATAGACAAAAGGTTTAAAACTGGACCCCGGTTGTCTACTGGATTGAGTTGCACGATTAAATTTGCTTTTTTGGAAATTGAATCCACCAACCAGGACTTCTATAGCACCGTTTTTAGGATTGAGTGCTACCATTGCGGACTCAGCTTCCGGAATTTGTGCTAACTCCCAATGATCCTTGGTTGAATGAACATAAATAATATCTCCAACGGCAACCACTTGCATGGCTTTTGATGGAGACTTTCCTACCCAGCCATTTTTAAGTGCTGGTCTAGCCCAGGATAAACCCGCCCAAGGAATAATAACAGTGCGACCACTCTGTAACGTGGCTGTAGCCTCCTTTTCTCGGACTTCGGTAACGACTGCTGGAGTAAGATGATTCAGTTGAGGATATTTTTCCAGATTTTTTTGAATGGAATGTAAGGATTTGCTGTCCTGTTCACCAATAGTAGCAACAGGTCCTCGATAACCATGTCGGTGGTCATAGGCTATTAAATTTTTTTCGACGACATCATTGGCGGTATTTTGTAATTTCCCATCAATAGTTGTATACACTTTGTAGCCCTTCGTGTAAGCATCAGGGCCGAAATTGTCATATAACGATTGACGAATCATTTCCGCAACGTAGGGCGCCTTGACTTCAATAGGAGTACCATGATACTTAGCTGTAATGGGCTGATTGATAGCATTTTGATACTGTTCTTCATTGATATAATGTTCTTCGAGTAAGCGTTCCAATACATGATCCCGACGTTTTTTAGCTGCAAGGGGATTTGCAATGGGGTTTTGTGTTGAAGGGGCTTGTGGAAGTCCTGCAATCATTGCCAATTCGGATAGATTTAGTTCTTTGAGCGGCTTTCCAAAATAAACCATTGCTGCTGCACCAACTCCATAAGCGCGGTTACCTAAATAGATTCGATTAAGATATAGTTCGAGAATTTTTTCCTTGCTCAACTCTCTGTCTATCTTTATGGCGAGCATAATTTCATTAAATTTACGCAAAAAGGTTTTTTTACGACTTAAGAAAAAATTACGCGCAACCTGCATGGTAATGGTACTACCACCTTGAGATTTTGTCCCGGTTTTTACCATACGAACTGCCGCACGGCCCAGGCCTAGTACATCTACACCAGGGTGTTCAAAAAAGCGTTGATCCTCAGTGGCAATTAAAGCATGGATCAGCATAGGGGGTATTTCATCATAAGTAACGGGAATTCGTTTTTTCTCGCCATACTCCTGAATAAGCAGACCTTCCTTGCTGAAAATTTGTAAAGGTACTTGTAATTGTACAGTTTTCAACGAGTCTACGTTGGGAAGTTGACTTTCAAGATAGAGGTACAACAGACAGCCTGCTACTATTAAAACAAAAGACAGGCTCATCAGCGCCCATAGACCTTTACGCCAGAAGTATGCCATTTTCATAGAGTCATGTGATTTTAATGAAATTTGGCGGGTATTATACAGTGATTCTCAATAAGATTGCGAGTTTTGTGCAAAAAAGAGGGTAATTTTATACTAATTTTTAATGTTTCATTGAATTTTGCAAGAAAACTCAATGAAACATAATGAGGGTAGTTAATAAATGTCGAGCTTTACTCAATCGTTACCCTGGGAAGACTTTCTTCAAAATCATCTAGTGTTGGTAAAGTTTGCGATGATGTGGGCGGGGTTTGCATTGTTGGAGAAAAAAATCGAGAAGAATTTCCTCCTTGTCTTTGCAGCATAGGAAGTCCAGCGAGACCATACCCATATAAAGGAGGGTATACCTGAAAACGTCTGGTTGGTGCTTCTTCGGTTTGTTTCTTTAAGCTCTCGTACTCTGCCTGAATTTTTTCTAATTTTAATGTTAATTCATCGATAGTAGTAAGTTGTTGTTTCTCTTTTTCGCTTAACTCAACTATCTTGTTCTCAAACTCGGATTGTTGGGTTGCCATTAATAATTTTAGTTGTTCTAGCTCTAATTTTTCCGCTTCTCTATCTGATTCTTTTGTTGATTTTTTTGATGCTTCACTTTGCCATTGTAATAAAGTTTGCTGTTCTAAACATATGTTTGCAGCAATATCTTTAAGTTCTTCATTAGAATCATCAGGCGTCATATGAAGTACGAAAAGAACTTCTTCGATAAGTAGTTGTCCTGAATTACAGTATTTACTTCCTATGTATCGATCATTCAATAGGCCAGCTAATTCTTTGACTCGAGAGTCTTGGAGTGTTACCGGATGCTTTACTCCTTTTTTTATATTTAATAATTTTCGAAAATCAATGAATAGTTGAGTTAATTGTTCTTGAAATGCCCTTAACTCATGCTCCTTAAATGGAGTTTTAATATCGAGCTGCTCTTTTAAAAAACAAATTTTATTTAAAAGGAACAAAAGGAATTCTTCCCTTCCATGGTAACCTTTTGTACATGCGATAATCTTTCCTTCCAAGTACGAAGCAAAACTAACGTTTTGAATTATTTCTACTGCACGGTCATGAGATTTTTTTCTGTGTATTGTAGGATCAACTGCAGTAACTAGTTTATCTTTAGCCTCGATATTGTCTTGGCTGTCATGATAACGAACTATAACGGTTGCCAATGCATAAATTAACTCTTCTAACCTAGTCATGAAAATCTCCTTTTTCAAAGCATAATTGCGAAATCCCATTACAAGTTGGTCTTTCACTATATTAAATGTTTTTGGGGAGTGCAAGTTGTTTTAACTTAATGGCAAAAATGCCAACAGGTCCACCTTGACTGAATTTCATGAGATAGAAAACAGTGTAATTTTTTAATAGGTTACGTTAACATCATCATATAAACCCAAAGGAGTATTTTTTGAATGCATGGAAGACTCAAGGGAATAGGAAGTATGCTCAGACTGTTTCAACCCAAGCATCGTTCCATTCTCGGAATCGATATAACATCAACAGCTGTTAAAATCTTAGAAATTTCAGGCCAGGGCGATGAGTTGGTTGTCGAACACTATGGCCGTGAAGTGCTGCCTGCAAATGCAATGGATGGGAACACTATTAAAGATATTGATGCAGTCTCTCAGTGCATAAAAAAAATAATTGACCGTCTAAATACCTCATGTAAGCAAGCTGCTCTAGCGGTTCCTGATTCCTCAATCATTAACAAAGTAATCCAAATTAATGAGGGTTTAAGTGACGCAGAGATGGAGGAGTTGATTGTTACAGAAGCAGATAAATATATTCCTTATCCGATAGATGAAATCAATCTTGACTTTGAAATTTTAGGTCACTCTGAAAAAAATCAGAATATGCTTGACGTGCTAATTGTTGCTTCACGAGCAGAAATTGTGAATCAACGTGTAGATATTGCCGTCCACTCGGGTTTGGAGGTAACAGTGGTTGACGTCGAATCTTATGCCGTAGAACGCGCAGCGCAGCAACTTGCTAAAGATTTACCTGCCTCTGGACAAGATAAAACCATTGCCATCATCGATATTGGTGCAAGTTACACGCATTTGTTTGTATTACAAGGAATGAAATTAGTTTACTCAAGAGAAGAAAAATTTGGCGGAAAGCAATTAATAGACTCGACTGCGGAACACTATAAAATGACTTTAGAACAAGTCATGTTGGCTAAGGATAATGGGACATTACCTGAGGATTATGAAAAGGAAGTATTAGAACCGTTTAAAGAGGATATTTTGTTGCAAATCAAGCGTACCTTGCAGTTTTTTTATTCCACAAGTCAGGATGGCGATGTAGATCATATTTTATTGGCAGGAGGATTAGCCAAGTTGCCAGGTTTGGTGGCGTTGGTTCAAGAGCGATTGGGGATGAGTACGACAATTGCCAATCCATTGTCACATATGACTCCAGGTAAGATGGTGAATTTAGATTCTATAAATAATGATGCTCCAGGACTAATGGTAGCTTGTGGATTGGCTCTAAGGGAAGTTAAGTGAGAGTATATGACGCAAATTAATCTTCTTCCATGGCGAGAGCTCAAGCGGGAGCAGGAGAAAAAGTTGTTCATGACTATGCTGCTTTCATGCATTGTGCTCGCGGCGTTTATTGTTTTTTTAATTAATTCTTATGCATCAGGGTTGGTAAGTAATCAAACCACACGCAACGAAATGCTCCAGAAAGAAATTAATGATATGGATGCGCAAATAAAGGAAATAAAAAATTTAAAAAAAACAAAAGAATTGCTGATTTCCAGAATGTCTATAGTACAGCATTTACAATCTACGCGAACACTAATGGTTCATTTATTTGATGAATTGATTAATGTAATCCCGGCTGGTGTCTATTTTACTCAGATAAATGGAAAAAATGATGTTATAACCGTTATTGGCTATGCGGAATCGAATACTTTTGTTTCAATATTAATGAGGAATATAGAAAATAATGAGTGGCTCCATGATCCTGTCCTAAGTCAAATTAAAAGAGAGGATCAAGATAATGATAAAAATAAAGACAATAACAAACAAGAATCTGCAGAGAATGAGTTTAAGTTAACTTTTGTGCTTGCGCCTCAGTTCCAGATCGGGATAAGACTATGAACGGTATTAACCTGAATGAATTGAAAATGGAAAATTTGGGACAATGGCCGTTAGTGGTTAAGATTTGTGTTCTTGCTGGGGTTAGTATTTTGATTATTGCTCTGGGGTATTGGTTAATCATACAAGATAATTTTACCCAATATGATCAACTTCAAGCTCAGGAGGTTACATTAAAAACAGATTTTGAAGGTAAGCAACGTCAGTTAATTAATTTGCCAGCTTATCGCCAACAACTGCAGATTATGACGGAGCGTTTTACCCAAATGCTGAAACAGCTTCCAGAAAAAAATCAGATGCCCGGTTTATTGGAATCCATTTCCAAAACAGGTGTTGCATCAGGCTTAAGATTTGAGTTATTTGCGCCCCAAGCTGAAGTAATGCACGATTTCTACATTGAGTTACCTATAAAAATTTCAGTAGTAGGTACTTATTTTCAGCTCGCCATGTTTATAAGTCGTGTTGCAGAAATGGATCGTATTGTAACATTACATGACTTTAGTATTGAAAGGGTGTCTTCCAAAGATAAAGATAAAGATAAAGTAGTTTCGGGAGATGAATTGATAATGAGCATAACTGCCAAAATATATCGATATCGCACACAATGATGAGACGAAAACTAGAGATTAGTTCTATCTTTTTTTTATCGTTACTATTGGTTGCTTGTTCCAATAGTAACGATGATTTGGTGCGATACATTCATGATGTAAAATTAAGAAAAACACGGGATATTGAACCAATTCCTTCATTTGCACCTTTACCAACTTTTAAATTTCCTGATAATAGTAATAGACGAAACCCATTTATGCCAACGACTCAAAAAAAGACAGAAGTTGATGTAAATGCTCCCGATAAAAATAGGCCCAAGGAACCCTTGGAAGCTTATCCTTTAGACGCATTAAAATTTGTAGGTACTTTAACGCAAGGAAATGAAATATGGGCATTGATTAAACTACCTAATAAAGATATTACTCATGTCCGGGTAGGTAATTATATGGGACAAAATTATGGCCGTATTGTTTCAATTAAGAATGGCGCAATTGAATTACTAGAAACAACACAAACTTCAGGAAAGTGGGAAAAGCACTCTACCACGCTTGAATTAAATACTGGGAAGTAGGAGTAAAAGTGCGGAAAATAGCTACTTTATTCATTTTATTTTGCATGAGCGTGGGTATGACTTTTGCCCAGAATAATCCTTTGATATCCGTCAAAGTAATTCCTTTGCCAGAGGAAAAGTTACGTATGGATTTCGAATTTGCAAACCCCATAAAACAAGAACCTGCAAGTTTTGTTACTCAAAGCCCAGCACGCATAGTCCTTGATTTTATTGACTCCAATTTGCAGTTGCCTCGAAAACAAAAAGCCAATGTAATTAAATTGGGCTCGCTGAATCGGTACTCGGTTGTTGCGGTGGGTTCACGTGTTCGGGCTGTTTTGGAGTTAAATTATTCAGTGCCTTATTCAGGAACAATATCTGGAAGGGTTTATACTGTTATTTTGAATGGCAAAAGTAATGAATTATTCCAACCCCCTCAAGCACTGATAATTACCAATCGCCCTGCCAAGACAAATTATGTAATCAATCATTTTGATTTTCGAGGAATTGAACGACAGGGTGGTCGAGCAATAGTGAATGTTTCTAGTACGAGTGTTCCCACCGAAGTTGAGGAGCATGGGAAAGAAATTCTAATTAAATTTTTAAATACTAAAGTTCCATCGAACTTACGGAAGCGATTCGATGTTTCGGATTTCCACAGCCCAGTGCAAATGGTTACTTTTCAGCAAGTGGGAAAAAATACCCATATGACTCTATTCAACAAAGGAGGATTTGGCCAAAATGTCTATCAGGTTAATCAACAATTTATGATTGACGTAATTCCTTTAACACCAGAAGAGGAACAACAGGCCAAATTGAAAAAGAAAGTATTTTCGGGGAAAAGACTTTCCTTAAATTTCCAAAGCATCAGTATTCGAGCCGTATTACAGTTACTTGCTGATTTTACGGGGATTAATATCGTAGTGAATGATCAGGTTCAAGGTGATATTACACTAAGATTAAATAATGTTCCTTGGGATCAAGCATTAGATATTATTTTAACCACTCAAGGACTTGACAAGCGGCAATCAGGTAATGTGATTTTAGTTGATAAAAAAGGTGTCTTTGAAAAAATGGAGGCAGAACAACTCAAAAATCAACAAACCATCCAAAAAAATGAGCCTGTACGTTCTGAGTTAATACAAATTAATTATGCCAAAGCAACCGAACTCGCAGTTTTGATTAAAGACAAACAAAACTCCCTTTTATCAGAAAAAGGTAGCGTGAGTGTTGATACACGTACCAATACCATCTGGATTCAAGATATTGGGGGCAGAATTGATGAAGTTAGAGAGTTGATTAAACAGTTGGATGTACCTGTCAAACAAGTGCTTATTGAGGCACGGATCGTCGAAGTAACAAAGGATTTTGCTCAAGACCTTGGAATTCGTTGGGGGGTTTCCAAACCGACCCATCTCAGTGGTACTTTAGAAGGGGCGAATCAATTAGCGCAGGGAGTCGCTCCGGCAAACGTCAAGCCCTTTACGGACCGATTAAACCTGGATTTAGTTGCTGCCCCATTGACAGGAGCTACACCAGCTTCTGTAGGTATTGCATTGGCACAGCTTGGCGATAATATCCTGCTTGATCTTGAACTCTCTGCTTTGGAAAGTGAGGGACTTGCTGAATTAATTTCTAGTCCTAGGCTCATCACAGCCAATCAACAGGCTGCAGAAATTCAATCGGGTCAGGAAATTCCCTATCAGGAAGCCACTTCGAGTGGGGCAACAGCAGTAGCTTTCAAAAAGGCGGTATTAAGTTTAAATGTAAAACCGCAAATTACTCCAGACAACAAGATACTGATGGAATTGAAGATTAATCAGGATAGGGCATTGCCAAACTTGACATTTAATGGGGTGCCAGCAATTGCAACTAAAGAAATTCAGACGAATGTTCTTGTCAGTAATGGACAAACTATAGTGTTGGGTGGGATTTATCAGCAAGATAAGAGTAAGACCATTACGAGGGTACCATTTTTTGGTCAGTTACCGGTGGTTGGAAATTTATTCAAAAACACACAAGTGGGGATTCGAAATGATGAGTTGCTTATTTTCATAACCCCCAAAATAATAACAAACTCACTATCAATTACGGCAATTGAGGGGAGAAAAGCAGTTCGTTTTGATGAAAAATAAAATTTTTCAGATGAGAGAAATTGCTATGAGCTCAGCCAAATTAAGGCTTGCTTTACGCATAACTTGTTTTTAACAGGGCATTATTTTATTAATGAAGTGATATAATATAAATGAATAAGATAAACAGTTATAAAATATGCTCATTTGTTGTAGAATAATGGGCGGGAATTTCTAACTGCGAAAAATACAGTTAGGGTTGAGCCCCAAATATCCCCCACTTTTGGCTTTGAATCATATTTTAGTCTAATGCTAAAATGGGAAGTTATTTCGGACTCGATCTTTAATTAATGACATTTCAGTTAAAGAGGTATGTGATAAAAAATGAGCATAGTTAAAGTACGAAATATTTTTCTCATCGGACCCATGGGTGCAGGTAAAAGCACTATAGGTCGTGCTTTGGCAAAGGAGCTCAAATTAGAATTTTTTGATTCGGATGAAGTAATTGAAGAGCGTGCTGGCGCGGATATCTCTTGGATTTTTGATATTGAAGGAGAAGAGGGTTTCAGGCGCCGCGAACAAAAAGTTATTGAAGAACTAACTCAAAAAACCAACATTGTTTTGGCTACAGGTGGTGGGGTGGTGATTACCCCTGAGAACAGAAATGCATTAGCAGGACGTGGCACCGTAATCTATCTTAAAACCTCCTTACAACAACAATTTGAAAGAACTAAGCGAGATACCAAGCGTCCTTTGTTGCAAACCACTGATCTAGAAGGCAGATTGGAATTGTTGAGAGATGAGAGGGAACCATTCTATACTGAGCTAGCTGATGTTAGTTTTGAAACAGATAAATTAACGGTCAAAGCTGTTGCAAACAATATAATAAAATATATTTATGGCGAACTTTGAGATATATGATCAGGTTGATGTTTCTTTAACGGAACATCAATATCCTATTATTATTTGCCGTAATGGTTTGCAAAAACCAGATTTCCTGCAAACTCTAGTAACTTCATCGCAAATTTTAATTGTTACCAACCAAACAATAGCTCCTTTTTATTTAAACTACGTGAAAGCCGCTTTTTCCAAAGCTCAGTGTGACGTGTTGATTTTGGAAGATGGTGAACAATATAAAAATCAACAAAGCTTGTTTGCGATTTATGATGTATTAATCCAAAAAAAACATCACAGAGATACCACTCTTATAGCCTTAGGGGGTGGAGTAATTGGCGATATGACTGGATTTGCAGCTTCAACATATCAGCGTGGGGTAAAACTTATTCAAATTCCTACAACTTTATTAGCGCAAATTGACGCTTCAGTAGGTGGAAAAACAGGAATTAATCATGCTTTGGGCAAAAATATGATTGGTAGTTTTTACCAACCCCAAGCAGTAGTTATTGATTTAAATACATTAAATACTCTCCCTGAAAGAGAATTCCGTGCTGGATTGGCGGAAATGATAAAATATGCTTTGCTTGCCGGGAATGACTTTTTTAAACTGCTTAGTGACGCACTCCGACAAGGATTAACTGCTAAGAGTCCCCAGTTGCCTCAATTAATAGCAGAATGTTGCCGTATTAAAGCTCAATTTGTAGAAACTGATGAAAAGGAAGCTGGACAGCGAGCTTTACTGAACCTTGGCCATACTTTTGCCCATGCACTGGAAACATATACCCATTACCAACAATGGTTACATGGCGAGGCAGTAGCAATTGGCTTATATTGTGCAGCTGTCTTGTCGCATAAAATGAATTTAATTAATGAACAATTGGTCGAACAAGTTGAGCAAATTCTACAACTTGCAGGTCTACCACATAAAATTCCAACGCATATTAATTTAGAAAAACTCAAAGATTTAATGCAATCGGATAAAAAAATTAAAAATAATCGATTACGCTTTGTACTGATAAAAAAACCAGGCGATTGTTATCTTGAATCTGGAGTAACAGAGGATTGTTTGTATAATGCACTTGTTGCGGCTGTAAGAGGAGAATAAAAATGAAAGAGGGAATGATTCAGTCTGATGTAACGGCTGTAATTCAACCAAGAGTGTTATTTAAGCCAGGATCTTGGCTTGCTAAGATTGATTTCATTAACCATCTAGTTCTTTTTAATAATGTGCTTATTACGGTTTTATCCGAAAAGGAAGGGGGTAAAACTTCCTTTGGTACTTTGTTGCAAGGCAATTTAGATCAACAGATCAAATCAATTTCTATGACAGTGAAGCCTCCTTGTCATCGCGAAAGCATTATTCAACAAATTGCCACCCAGCTGCATCTTAATTGCGATGAACATACCGATATTAGTTCGTTGGTAGCTCAAATAAATGAGCGTAAAGCACATGTGTTGTTACTGATTGATGATGCGCAACATTTGCCAGAATCATTTATTAAAGAAGCAATGTTAGCTATAAAGAGCCAAGAGAATTTTAGTTTTTTCCATCTTTGTCTTATATCGGACTATTCAATTGTTGCAACGCTTAATAATTTAGTCGCTTCATTTTTTGAGAATTTGGTACACACTATTGAATTGGGCTCATTGAATGAAAGTGAAACTAGAACCTATGTATTACAACGTGCTATGGCTGCCCATTTGATCAGTAAACCTTTAACTGATGCGCAGTTTAAGCAGTTCTATCAATTAACCAAAGGAAATGTAGCCAAGATTAACGGCAATCTAGAAACATTTGTATTTAAATGTACTACCCAAAAGAAAAAGGAACCTTTAAAATTGGTGAAAACAACAAGTATTGCTGCTAGTGTGGCTTTTGTTGCCGGTCTCGTCGGTTTTTATTTTGCTCAGAATTATGATCTTTCAACATTTTATCATTCAATTACTGAGTCTCACCGTGATAAAAATATAGAGGATATAGCATTAAAGCAACAGAAACAACCTGAAGTGCTTGAGAGCCAAATTGCTTCTTGGCAGGATTCTTCAATGCGACAATTAGTATACTCTTCCTTACCCAAAAAACAGATTTTGGATGAACTTAACGAGGAGATACTTAGTGAGCCCCCAGTAGCTATTATTGATAAGGTCGTGGTGATTCCTAAACTACAAATGCAAAATCTTGCAGAACAAGCACCCAGAATTCCTGAATCTGAGTTTCAACGTGAAAATCCAGAGTCAGATCTCAAACGTGAGTCAAAACTAGTTGAAGTTCCAACCCCACCAGAGAAGAAAGATAAAAAAGATCAATCTTCCAGTAATAATACAACTATGAATTTGTATACCATTCAAGTGGCTGCAAGTCATAATAAAACAGATATAGAACGTTTTCAGAAAAATAATAAGCTACTTGCAGGAAATGCTAAAATAAGACATTTTACTAATGCTAAAGGTGTTTGGTTTGTGCTGACGGTGGGAGAGTATGAAACTAGGGCCGAAGCACAACGCAGCATAAGTAAGTTACCATCAACTATAACTAAACTAAACCCTTGGGTTAGACCCGTATCAAGTTTGGGTTAAGCTGCTCAGGCTTAGAACAACTAATAATATAGAATTGTAGCCTGGGTGAAGCGTAGCCTAACCCGGGCACTTTAAGAAAATTTCTGAGCTACACCTTACTAAAAAACCTTATTCTCGACTGTTTAAAGATTGGGTTATTTGCTCAATTCGTTCTTCTGCAGCTTCATAGATCTGTTTAAAGAGATCAAAAAAATCAGCAAAGGACAGTTTCTCCAAAGAGTGGGCGGTTACACCCTGAGGTGTACTTACCCCGGCACGCAATTGAGAAAAAGAACGCCCTGATTTTTTTGCTAACTCTGCAGCACCAACCACTGATTCCAAAGCAATTTTTTCTGAGATTTCTTCTGGAATCCCGCGACTTATTGCCGCTTTTTGTAGCGCTTCGAGAAATAGAAAAACATAGGCTGGTGCACAACCAATCGGGGCTGTAAGTGTGTCGAGCAGGGATTCTTGCTCAACCCAAAAACTGTATCCTACTTCATTAAAAAGAGCTTCAATTAATTGCTTTTGTTCCAATGTAGCGAACGAGTTAGCAAATAGGGCAGATGTTCCTTTGCAAAACTCGGTTGGAGTATTGGTCATTACCCGAATAACTCCAAGGTTTTTCTTGTTGAGCCAACAAGTGATATGATCAATCTCTATTACACCTGCCAAGGAAATAATAACAGGGTCTCTTGATTGCATGATAGGGGCAATCTCCTGACATACATCCTGCATAAACTGGGGTTTTACAGCGAGAATTAGAATCTCTGCATTTTGAACTGCTTGAATGTTGTTTTCTGCTGACAGTACCCCTAGTTCCTTAACTAAACGCGCTAATTTACTGGGATCACGATTACTCAATGTTATTAAGCTTGCAGGGTGTCCACTTTTGATCAGACCACGTGCTAAAGCACTTCCTAAATGACCTGCGCCTATGATAGAAATAGTTTTGTTTTTAAACATATTGTCTTATATTTTGAATTTTTTACAAAATAGCAAGATGAATGGGGTATGTCAAGAATGGTTGAGAGCAGATCAAAATAACTATATTACATCTTAGACATTGGCTATCTTATCTAACAAAGTTAAAAAGGTATCTCCGTAATTGAAATACCTCTTCTCAAACTTTATTAATCAGGTCAGTGATACCAATTAATTTTCCAGTACCAACACCAGTGATTGGCGCTAACTAATCCAATTATTCTGTCGCACTATTTCTTTTGAGCTTTCGACCCCGGGTTGATCAAAGGAATTTATATTCCAAATTACACCTTGGACAAAAATTTTATGTTCATATAAAGAAATGAGTGAGCCAAGGGTTCGGGGAGAACAATCATTCAAGCAAAGAAGATTTAACGGGATTTCCCCAGCAATATAACTGTGCGGATTCTCGCTATGATTACCACCCTTCGTTAATACTTCTTTGTGGGCATGGCATATTTTATTAATTACACTACCATCAAACGTACGGAGATAAATTAAATCAGCTGCTATTTTGTTAGTCCCTTGACACAATAATTGATAATAACTATGTTGCGCATGATTGCCCAAACCACCCCAGATAATCGGGCCTGTCGCGTAATCAATTCTACGACCTTGTCTGTTTACTGATTTACCATTACTTTCCATATCAAGTTGTTGAAGATAGGGAACAAAATATTGTAAATCTTGTGAATAAGTCATGACGAGCAAGTTATTAATATTTAAAAAATTAATGTTCCACAATCCTATTAATCCCAAAAGAATCGGTAGGTTTTGCGTAAAATGTGCGGTACAGAAATGGTTGTCCATGTTGTTGGCTCCAACAAGGATTTCTGAGAAATGTTCGAAACCAATGGCAATACAGGAAATTAAATTAATTGCGGAGCAGAAAGAATAACGTCCCCCCACCCAATCCCATATTGGAAGAATAGTTTCAAAACCCATCTCCTCAGCTTTTTTAACATTTGCGGTGATTGCAATAAAATGCCGATTAAAATACTGTTTCTGATTGATCCAGGAGAAAGCTTTTTGAAAATGAGATAAGGTTTCAGGTGTAGTAAATGACTTCGAGGAAATAATAAATAGAGTGGTTTCCGGGTTTAATTTTGTAGTAACTCGTGCAAATGCATTGGGATCTACATCAGAAATGAAATGGAACCCTAATTGGTCAGTTACTAAATCGCTTAATGCATTGATACAAAAAAAAGGGCCAAGCATTGAACCGCCAATTCCTATGTTAACCACATCAGTAATAGGCTTCCCCGAGTAACCCAGCCATTCACCATTTCTGACTTTTGTGGAGATGAGTTTCATTGTGTTTCGAACATTGACTACATCTGGAATAATATTTCGCTCATTAACCAATAAGACCTTATTATCTGGGGCACGAAGTGCTGTATGTAAGACTGGTCTATTTTCTGTATTATTAATGGGCTTTCCATTAATCATGTCATTAATCTGTTCATGCAGATTACACTCATGGGCTAATTCAATAAGTGCATCCATAATTTGGGGATTAACGTGTTGTCCACTATAGTCTAGGGTGATGTTATCACTGGATATAGAGTAAATTTTTGTGTCTGGATTTTGATTAATATATGTTTTTGCTAATTTTTCGAGTTTTTTCCAGGAATTCATTTTTGTAAGTTGTTCCATATACATTCTCAGTCATAATTTAAGCTACAAGCCACTTGGAAAAATTTTTCCCCTCAGTAGGATGCTGTTTTCCTAAGTCTACATTCGCTTTAAGAAAACCGAGCACACTCCCACAATCATATCTTTTACCTTCATAAGGTAATGCTAAAACTGTTTCCTTTTTTACTAACTCATTAATTGCATCAGTTAATTGAATCTCTTTATGTTCTACACGCGGCAACATTTTAATGTGTTCAAAAATACTTGGGGTAAGCACATAACGACCTACAATTGCAATATTTGATGCAGCAAGGTGTGGTTTAGGTTTTTCCTCAAGATGATGTATGCTTAAGAGGTCTTTATCCCAGGGCGCCCCTTGAATAATACCATAACACTCTGTTAATTCCTGAGGAACATTTTCTACTGCAATAATACTATGACCATATTGCGCATACATTTCGGCCAATTGTTGAATAACAGGCGTTGTATTAGTCATTAAGTCATCCGCAAGAATTACAGCAAAGGCTTCATTACAAACGATTTGTTCCACGCATGAAACGGCATGGCCTAAACCCAGGGGTTTTGCCTGACGTACATAAAAACACTCCATATCCTCAGGAGTTACCGATTTAACTATAGATAAAAGTTCATTTTTGTTATGAAGTTCCAGTTCTTTTTCAAGTTGATAAGCATGGTCAAAATGATCTTCAATGGCGCGTTTATTGTGACACGTTACAAAGATCATTTGACGTATTCCGGCCGCATAAGCTTCTTCAACTGCGTACTGAATCAAAGGTTTATTTACAACAGTTAACATTTCTTTGGGTGCTGCTTTAGTTGCGGGTAAAAATCGTGTCCCTAAACCCGCCACTGGAAATACCGCTTTTCGTATTCGTGGAAATGTTGCATTCATTTGCTAGTCTATCCATTTAGTAACAATTAATATAAATGTGCAGTTTTTTTTAAGTATGCACTTAAATTTTTTTGATTTATATAGTTTTTTATCAAATTTTGGTAAAAGGTAAAGTAAATTTTTCGTAAGGGTGGTGAATGTATTCTTTAGACTGGGCATATGTTAATGGGCTACCAAAGTCCACTTCATGTTTTAAATGCACTCCAGAAGATTTTCAGGTGAATGAGTTTTTTGATAGTCCTTTTTCTGGAGAAGGAGAACATATTGTTCTGAAAATAGAAAAAAAGGGCTTAACCACTAATGAATTAGTTAAGTCTTTAGCAAAATTAGTGCATAAACCCGAAAAATCCATTGGTTATGCAGGTTTAAAAGATAGACAAGCCCTTACTACTCAATGGTTGAGCATTCATGCTCCAGGGGAGCAGATACCAGAGATAGCAAAACTTGCAGCACCTGGATGGCGCATTTTAGAACATACGCGCCATCATAAAAAATTGAAACCAGGATTTTTAACTGGCAATCACTTTATTGTCCATTTGCGTGAAATCTCTCATCAAGAGGATTTGCTCAATCGCATTGAGCGCATTAAAAAGGATGGTGTCCCTAACTATTTTGGAGAGCAGCGCTTTGGTCGCAATGCCGGTAATTTGCTGAAAGCAGAGGAAATGTTCGTTCGAGGGAGGAAAGTAAAAGATCGATTCCTACGGGGCATGTATCTTTCCGCCGCACGCTCATGGATCTTCAATTTGATTTTATCACATCGTGTTAGGGAGCAAAGCTGGAATATTCCACTACCTGGTGATGTGATGAAACTGCAAGGATCAAACAGTATTTTTATTATTAATCACGTCGATAACGAATTACTTCAAAGGATTCGAGACAAAGATATCTCTCCAGCGAGCCCGTTACCAGGTAAAAGTAAATTCAAACTCCAAGATAAAGCGTTATCATTGATTAATAAAATCTATCTTGATTGGCAACCTTGGTTAACAAGTTTGGAACTTTATGGTTTAGAAGAAGATTGGCGCGCTAATATTTTGCATGTCGAGGAGTTGAGCTGCGTAATTAAAGGTAATGATGCTGAGTTATCTTTTAGTTTGCCGGCTGGAGGTTATGCCACAGCAATATTACGTGAATTGACCTTTTATCAAAATGGATAATTCCTAGGTTAAAAATAGCTTTTTTGCATATGTGACGCTTTTCACATTATTTGATGCAGGACGAACTATACTTTCATTAATAGAATGAGAGATTAGGATATTATTTAATGGGAAAAGTAGAGCTTCTCAAAGCGGCGCTAAAACAGGGAAATTTTGCTCAGTTTCAATGGCATATGTCAGGTGTTTATGAAGATAACTTTCAAATGACTGATGAAAACGGTAATACCCTTATGCATCTAGCAGCAATATACGATCAGCCTGAAATTTTGAAAGTATTAATGAGAAAAGCTGAGGATTTCCATAGTTCAATACTTGAAATTCCCAATGACGATGGATTTACCCCTCTGGAATGTTGTCACTTGTATTCATCATCAAAGACGATGCCATTTTTAAAATCTGCCCCCCAGTTAAGTCCTTCTGCACAGATAGTTCTCTCGCAACAATACGATAAAATGAAAGGCTTACCTCCCACTGGCTTGCAAAGAAAGGGGCTCGAGAAAATTGCCCTGGTTGCGAGTGCCTTAGGTGATGTAACGGCATTAGAGATCCTTTTAAATAGGGCACGGAATAAAGAATTGTTACTTCGTCATCAAACTAAAAATGGATGGTCTGGAGCGCATTTCGCTGCATTAAATGATCGATTGGATGTAATTAAATTATTTCCTGAAGAATTCGCCGCAAAAGTAGAAGATAAACAGGGAAATACTCCATTAATGGTTGCTGCGGGAAGAGGAAGTTTAAAAATTATTGGATACTTGCTTGAAAAAGGCGCAGACCTAAATAAAAAAAATAGTCATGGGGAAAATGCAGTCATTTTGGCTGCTGAAAATGGGCATTTAGATACCCTGCAATTTTTACATGAAAAAGGTGCTGATCTGACCATGGTGAATAAAAATGGTGAAAATGCTTTGCTGGTAGCTGCAAGAAATGGGCATTTAGCGTGTGTCACCTATTTATTAGGGAGTGGTCTATCAGCTGAGTTGAAAAACAACCAAGGAAAAACAGCTTTTCAACTTGCGTTAGAGGCATCTCAACTTGAGATTGCTAATTCTCTAGTGACTCTAAGTACGGCAAATGAAAGAAATCAAGCTTTAATTGATGCTGTAAAAAGAGGTGATCTAGTCGCTGTACAATGGTTAGTAGAACAAGGGGCTTCTTTATCGGCTATGGATGAATTTCAAATGACCCCTCTGCTCATTGCGGCACATTTTGGTAAAACAAAAATAGTCGATTATTTTCTCAGTTTAGATCCATCCCCTATCCAGGATAAGGATGTTGAAAATGACAATGTATTGTTTGTTGCCATAAAAAGTGGCCAAACTCAGCTTGTTGATCATTTAATTTCTAGTGGTCATTTTTCAATCCACGATAGAAACTCTAAAGGAAAAACTCCATTACTAGTAGCTGCAGAGATTAATTCAGCGGAGCTTGTAAAGCTTTTGCACGATAAAGGTAGTTCATTGGAGGAGCGAGATGGAGAAGGCAATACAGCGTTTCATTTGCTGCTCGCCAAAGGAAATTATGGGGATGCTGCAGGTTATATTCATACTCATAATCCTGATTTACTCCTGAAAAAAAATAATAAAGGTGAACCAGCGATACATAAAGCAATTATGAATAAGCACAGTGATGCATTAAGGAACGTACTCAGTTTAGTCTATGGAGAACCTGAGAAAAGAGCTCAGTTGATTGAGCTAAGAGATGCTCAAGGCAATACTGCATTATTGTCAGCCGTCGAATCTCATAATATCGATGCTATATCATTGTTGCTAGAAGCGGAAGCGGATGTCTTAGCTAAAAATGATAAAGATCAATCGGTTATTACGATTACCCCGTTAAATACTTTTCCTCTGGAAATGATTAAAAAGTTTTTTGATAAGTATAAGATTGATTATAGTGAATACTATGCCAGACGGAGACTTTACTTTATTTTTGGCGGAGAAAAGTTGAATGAGGTTCTTAAATTTCCTAATGCAGATGTTAAATATGGTTCGGGATTATTCGATGAAGGGGTTAAGATTCTAAATGGCTATTTAAGTGATTTTATTCGCGAAAAACACCCAGAATATGCTTCCCAATTCGAACCCTTATTAATGGCCTTGAATACACTTCAATCGGATACAACAGTTGAAGATATATTAAGACGTTTAGACAGGGAAGGCATCGCCTTTCAGGCCACAGGTTTTACCGGCCACGCCGTTCTTGCTACTTTAAAAAAATTATCCGAAGAACATACGAAACTCTCACTTGCTGAACGAGGTGCCCGGGTAGGTGGCGCTCCATTTTTAAATGATGAAAATAAAAAATTTGCAGCAATTCGATCGCTTGTTGTTCCTAAAGAAAAACGCCAACACGTGATTGAACTATTGCATCAAGCAAGAAATGCCTCCCAGGAAGAGGGCGTGGATATTTTGTTTAGTCAAATACCGAAGGTGGTGGGGGAAGACTATAAATTTTCTTCGATATATCAGAAAAAATTTACGGATATTTGTTTTTACAGTAATCCCAAAACAGGTTTATTTGACCAATTTATTGAAATTCTTGGCGATGAGAAGGGAAGGGGCTTTTACAAGGAGTTTGAGCTCTATATGCGAGAACAGGAGTTAGAACACTATAAAGAACTTTGTAAACGAATACACCCAGGGGAACTCCTACACGATAATCCAATCGTTGTTAAAGCGGAAGACCTCATCGAAAAAAGGCATGAAGTATTAAGTTCTTCACCCAAGCCAGACTAATACAGTTCATATTCTGAGGCATTATTAATTCCTTGTTTTCAAGACTAAGTTAGAGGATTTGGTGAGCTATTTTTTGTATTTTATTTGAGATTGGTGAAAAAATTGCTGGAACCTCTTCATGCTGAGCAACGAATATTATCGTCTTTCATCATTGAATCTTATCAGTTAGAATGGATTATTTAATGGCTCTGTATATATATATCGTGCTTTAAAATGAATAACCAAATCAATTTCTATTAGAGAATAGTTGGATTAACTAAAATAAGGATATTTTCTATGAGTTGATAGTTTTTAATAAATTTTTAACAAACCGACTTCAACTTTAAGAAATGAAATATAGATGAAACTCATTGGTTATTTAAAAACACCATTTTTAGGCTTATTAACTTGTGCTACTTTATTACTCACACATAATGCTATTGCATTCAACACGCCTTCTTCTACTAATGATAACTTAACATCTGAGAATAATTCTTTAAATATTAAAAACCTGCTGTTAGAAAAAGCTCTTTTTGAAGAAATAAATAATAAATATGGTTTAATGAAACAAACCCTTGAGCGTTTAGAACTAATAGCACCCAACGATCCTGATGTTATCTCAGCCCAGATTAGGCTAGCAGTACAACAGGGGAATCCAACCCAGGCACAAATACTTTTAAAAAAATTAAAGGGGCTTGTTCCTGATACACTTCTTTACAGAAATGCTCTAACAATTATTACTCTGACTCAACCTGCCGAAAATCAAAAATTACAAAAAGCCCGTCTATTAGTTGTATCGAAGCAATACGTTCAAGCGAAACAAAAATATGATGAACTATTTCACAATAATATTCCCACACCCCAATTAACTGCTGAATATTGGATGGCAGTATCACAAATTCCAGAATATGAAGATACTGCATGGAGGCAATTAAACACTTTATACTTATATTTACAGACCCATCATATTATTTCACCTGGTGTTCAAACAGCTCATTGGATCACTCTGATGAAAAATCGATTATCCCAATTATTCGTTTCCCAGGGAGATAAATTGTTAAAATCGGGTAAATTTGATGAGGCTGAAAATAAATTTCTTCAAGCTCAGCACCTTGATAATCAAAACAAAAAAGCATGGTCTGGGTTGGGAGATGTAGCTACTGAAAAAAATAATTTTAAAGAAGCAGAAGCGAATTATAAACGCGCTTTATCAATCGATCCCACGTTTCTAGATGCTATTTCGGGTATGGCAAGTATGTATAAACGCCAATCACCCCAAAAAGCGATCACTTACTTGAAAAGTAAGCCCCCGGAAGTGCAAGGAAAACTTCAATATATCGAAAATGATTTAGAAGGCTCAATAGTTCAGAAAGAAGCAGAGCAATATGCTGAACGTAACCAATGGTCAGAGGCTGTAAAAAAATATCAACAAGCTAAAAAACTTTCTCCTGATGATGTATGGTTAAACTTTCATCTGGGTATCGCTTTATATAAGTCAGGTAGAATAAAAGAAGCCGATGCCCTTTTTAGCCAACTTCAGGCAAAACAGCCTACAAATCCAGATCAAATTTTTGCTTATGCGCTTTATCTAAGTAATATAAGAAAAGAAGACATTCTCGCTTTGAAAAAAATGAATACACTTCCAAAAGAAAAATGGACTTCAGGAATGCTGAAATTTGTACATGGATTGCAAAGTTCAGTGACGCAGAAAGAAGGGGAATACTATGCAGAACATAATCAATTATTAAAAGCGGTAGAAAAATATCGTCAGGCGCAAAAGTTAGATCCAGACAATGTATGGCTAAATTTTCATTTAGGACAAATTTTATATAAATTATCAAAAGAAAAAGAAGCAAATACTTTATTTAAAGAATTAGAAGCCAGACAGCCTTCTAATCCAGAGCAAATCTATGCCTACGCACTTTACTTAAGTATGAAAAATCAAGATGCGCTCGCTTTAAAAAAGATGAACACCCTGCCCAAAAAGAAATGGAATGCAGACATGCGTCAATTTGTACTACGTTTACAAATCGATATAATCTTGTCTTATGCACAAAAGTTGCGCGATAGAGGAGATAAGGCTGGCGCAACAGCTTATCTAAAAAAAGTGGCAAACAATGATATAGTGTTGTCTAAATTGGCTGATTGGGCTAAAGAGGATGGGCAATATAATGAAGCCCTCGTCTATTATAGAAAAATAAAAAGTAGACACCCTAATGATATAAATGCTCTTTTAGGTGAAATCGAGGTATTAATTGCAGTGGGGCAAGTAAATACAGCACGTTCTCTTTTAGAAAATCAATATTTAAAGCGTCAAACAGACTTAAACACCAGTAGAAGAATTGCAAATAGTTGGGCCAATATTGGTGAACTTAAAAAGGCCTACTCACAATTTCAACAATTAAAAAAACGGGTAGTCAAGAACAAGCCAAATCAAGAAAATGCTTTAATATTTCAAGATGCTGGGAGGTTGGAAGTTAAAGTCAATGCTTTAAAAGAAGCACAAAACGATTATCGGGAAGCTATGGTTCAAAGTCAGATTACCTCAACATTCCCTGAAGATAATATTACCTATACTTATTTAACTCGTACCAACCCTCAAGATAATTGGATTAAAAGCAGTATTCGAAGTGAAGCTGCTGCACTGTATCATGTATTAGAGGACACTCTTACAGTCGATTACGATTATTGGAGTTTAGTTGGAGCTCCAGGTACTGTACAAATAAATGCTCAAGATGAAGTAGTTCATGCGGCTACATCTTTTTTCGGCGGACAGCTTTTTGTAAGAAATGATTTTGTTACTTTTGACGCAGGATCATTCCGCACTACTAATGGGGTATTTTTTGATAGTTTTGGGACCTGTAACACAGGCTGTGTAAGTGGTATATCCCAAAAAGCTCAGGGAGACAGTGTTGCCGCGGGCTGGAAAAATGAGCATTGGACAATGGATGTTGGGGAAACACCGATTGGCTTTTATGTAGTAAATCCTGTTGGCAGCCTAAGTTATCGAGATATCTTTCATAATATAGGTTGGCAATTGACTATGGCTCGGCGTCCGGTCACTAGTTCACTCTTATCTTTTGCAGGAGCCAAAGATCCTAATACTGGGATAATTTGGGGCGGTGTTGTTTCCAATAATGTCAATTTATCCTTAGGTTATGATCGAGGAAAGTCGTATGGACTTTGGTCTTATGTCAATGCAGGCATCTTAACTGGTAAAAATGTACCATCCAATCAACGATTACTCGTATTGGAGGGATATTATTACAGGTTTATTAATAGAGTGAATCGAGTTGCTACTATTGGTCTTATGAATATGAACTGGTTTTCTCAGAAAAATCTTAATTTCTTTTCATTGGGTCAAGGAGGATATTACAGCCCCAAGAGCTTTATAGGATTATTTATTCCCCTTGCATATCGTCAACGAACACAAAATTGGTCGTTTGAAATAGGCGGCTCCGGTTCTTGGTCGGCTGCTACAGTAGCCTCAAGTCCATACTATCCTATCCCTGAACTTGTCCCAAATTTAGGCACTCAAACTGATTATGTCGGCAACAGTATTTCCAGTTTTGGATACTCCATAAATACTTTAATTGAATATCGGCTAAGTAATCATTTTATTTTGGGTGCAAATTTGGATTATCAACAATCTACAGATTATGCGCCAAGCCATGCATCAATTTATCTACGATATTCATTTGAGGGTTGGCAAGGGGATATGAATATGCCAATTAATCCAATGTTACGTTATGCAGAATTTAGATAATAAGAAGCTTAATTAGATATTCTTTTCAAGGGAAGTGTACTAATGGAAAAAGGGTCATATTCAGAGCAGATTTTATGAACATAACTAATTCAGGTTTCAAGAAAAAGCGAAATCATATCATCATTTGCCTTTCGCTTTTGATAACAACTTATTACATAGTTTGGCGGGCGACCACCTTTAATCCTGATGCTTTGGTATTTTCGGTATTGCTTTATGCCGCCGAGGTATACGGTTGGCTTGCTGCGCTTCTCTTTTATTTTAGTATTTGGAATCCAACTAATAGACAATCCATTCCACCTAAACCCGGCCTCAAAGTAGATGTCTTTATCCCCACATTAAATGAGTCTACAGAAATATTAAGAAAAACTATCCTGGGATGTATCAACATAGCCTATCCTCATAAAACATATTTATTGGATGATGGGAATCGAGCAGAAGTTAAAGCATTGGCCGATGAAATGGGGTGTAACTATATCGCCAGGCCTCATCATACTCATGCTAAAGCGGGTAATCTTAACTATGCACTTACTCAGACTGAAGGAGATTTTATTGCCATATTTGATGCTGATCATGTACCACAAATGAATTTTTTAGATAAATTACTTGGATATTTTAATGATGATCAGGTTGCTTTTGTTCAATCTCCCCAAGATTTTTACAATATCGATTCATTTTCTCATAGGATTATGAAGAATGATAAATTGTGGTCAGAACAAGCCTTATTTCATCATGTAATTCAGCCTGGAAAAGACCATTGGAATGCCGCTTTTTTTTGTGGAACTTGCGGTATTATGAGAAGAGCTGCCCTAATGGAGATAGGGGGGTTCGCGACTGAAACAGTTACCGAAGATTTACATACTTCCATGAAATTGCATTCAAGAAAATGGAAATCTGTATACCATAATGAAAGCCTAGCCTACGGCATAGCCCCATCTACGTTAGGACCGTACTTAAAACAATGGACGCGATGGGGACAGGGGGCTATGCAAATCTATCGTTTAGAAAACCCTCTGTTTAATAACCAATTGACCATAAGCCAAAGAATCGCCTATTTGCCCAGCATGCTCACCTACATGACTGGCTTGCAAAAATTAATTTTTTATTTCGCGCCTATCGTCGTTTTATTTACGGGCATAGCACCCATAAAAGCCATAAATGTTGAATTCCTCATGAGATTTATTCCCTATCTCGTTTTTTCACTTCTTGCGTTTAAAGTTTCATGTCCTCGCTATAGCCTATTATTACAAGAACAATATGATGTACTTAAGTATTTGGTTTTTCTCAAGTCATTGCGGGGTATTGTACGAAGAAATATTCCCTTTGTAACTACCCAAAAATCAAGCAATCAGGCAGCTAAAAGTAGTATGCTTCTAGCACAATTAATTATTCCAATTTTTAGTGTAATAAGTATTATCTATGCCGTTTTAAATTTAGAGGGTGTTTTTGCTAGAAGCCCATTAATTCTATATACTGCTATATTTTGGACCTGTTACAATAGTTTTCTTTCCTTAACAGCTACTAAATTTGCCCTATCAAAAAGTGAGAAAAGAGAAAATTTCAGATTTCCTACCATAACTCCTGCGTTAGTATCTAATAAACCTTCTAGAAGAGACATAGCCATTTTAACTGACCTACATGAAATGGGAGCATCTATGTTTTATTTTGCAGAACTGGATAAAGACCAAATCCTAAAGTTAAGAGTTTTCTTAGGTAAGGAATATGTTGATATAAAAATACAGATTATGAATAAAGAACACTACGATTTAACTGAGACAAAAATATATAGTTATGGAGTGAAATTTATATCTGAAACGAATGCAGACAAGAACAAGATCATCGCTTATAATTTTCTCTACAATATACAGGCGATGTTTGAAAACCCACGCTTATCTAAAAAATACGATAATCTCAATTACTTATTTAGTAAGCCTTTAAACTTAATTTCATTTAATCTATTTGGTTTTTACAGTTTTCATGAAAACGATATGAGGCCTTTTTATATTGTTAAAATCGAAGACAATAATAAAATGCAATTATTTATTTATCAGCCCTATGAACATTCCAAAGCGATATTTCAATTTTTTACTAATCACGGCATAATATTATATACTGGCAAAATTATCAGTAAAGAACCTAAGTTGTTGAATAATCACAATGGATTTTTAATTTCGGTTGTTTTAGAGACTTAGACGTTAAACAGATCAATCCATTCTTAAGAGCGGTTAAAAAGGAAGTTAATATGTTTCGGAGAATGATGTTATTAGTGTTATTAGGTAGCGCCTTCCTAGTAGAAGCTAGTCCTCTTTTGCCTGCACAATCTAATCCAATAAAACCTTCTTTTGCTACGCCTTCCTCCGAAATACGAAAGATTTTTTTAAAAAATGCAGCAACCCCAAAAAATACTATTGCGCTCAAAGGAATGCAACCAATCCAATCCGTTTTTTTTACGTTACGAAAGGATAAAATCGTTACTGGGGCAGTATTAAAACTACACTTTACTCCTTCACCTTCATTAATTCCGATACAGTCTCAATTAAAAATTTATCTTAATGACGAATTAGCGGGTTTGATTACCATTACTGCCAATCATTTAGGAAAATCTAATTATGTAGAAATTCCATTAGATCCCCGTTATTTTGCTGATCATAACCAATTAAAATTTGAATTTATCGGCCATTATCAGGCGGTATGTGAGTATCTCGGAAGCACTACGTTATGGTTAGATCTCAGTCATTCCAGCTTTCTTGAACTCACACTAAAGACACTACAATTAGATAATGACTTGTCTCATTTCCCTATACCATTTTTTGATCCGCTTGATGAAGATCCTTTAAGATTACCCATTGTATTTGCCAACCAACCCAGTTTAGTGCAACAACGTGCTGCGGCTATTTTGACCTCATGGTTTGGTAGTTTATCGCTTTGGCGTGGGCAGTCTTTTTCTGTACTTTTAAATCAATTACCTCAGCAAAATGCCATTGTACTTGCAACAAATAATGAACATCCAGATTTTCTAAAGAGTCATGCTCCAGTGAATGCCCCAACTATAGAAATGATGAGCCATCCAGATAATCCAGCCATAAAGCTATTACTTATACTAGGTCGTGATGATAACGATTTAATAAAGGCAGTTAAAGGGATAGCCCAAGGTAATGTATTATTTCATGGTACGAGTGTGACTATTGATAAAGTAGAAACAGTAAATGCTCGGAAACCTTACGATGCACCAAATTGGGTGCGCACAGACAAACCAGTTACCTTCACCGAACTTCAACAATATAAAGGACAACTTCAAGCATCTGGATTTTCTTTGTCTCCAATTCTGATCAATTTTAATATCCCTCCAGATTTATATATACCCCCTAATTCAGGGATTCCATTAGAATTAAAATATCAATATACACCGGCACCTGCTGTGGGGAACTCCCATCTCACCATTAGCGTGAATGATATGTTTGTTAAAAGTTATCCCTTATCCAAAACAGGTAAGCAAGAGTCACAAAATGCGCAACTATCCAATCTATTTGGGCTAATACATACCGATACAAAATTTGACATCCCCTTATATGCGTTAAAAGTGAATAATCAAATGAGTTTCTTTTTTGACTATGCGGCCTCTATAGGGGGAGGAACAATGAGCGGGCATTGTGAGTCGCATAACATAGTTACTAATAATGCAATAATTAGAGAAACCTCAAATATAGATTTGTCACATTTTTATCATTATATTGAGATGCCTAATTTAAATGTTTTTATTAATGGGGGTTTTCCATTTAGCCGTTTAGCTGATTTGTCGGAATCCTGGATACTTATCGATAAAAATCCACAAGCTTCAGAAATAGCTACTTTACTCAATGCATTAGGACTTATTGGCTCAAGAACTGGTTATCCAGCTTTATATTTCAATCTAGTTGATGATGGGTCTCTTGTACAAAATAGAGACGTGGATATTCTGATTATTGGAAAAATTCCTAAAGAAGTTCTTCAGGAAAGCGAACTGAATTTGCTTATAGATAAGACAAAAAGCTTTATTAAGGAACCTTTTCGACCAAGTGATTCGCCCGATATTCCCTTAGAAGATTCGAATACTGCAGTGAATAGTATGACAGCCATCAGTGCAAATAACTCTATAGCTGGCATAGTTGGAGCTCAATCACCATACTTCAAGCAACGCAGTATTATTGCTTTATTAGCCGATAATTCGCATGGTTTTGATTTACTAAATTATGCTTTAACCAACAAGAAAAAACAGTCCCAAATATTTGGTTCCGTAGCGGTAATTCGCGATTCAGGGGTGAACAGTACACAGGTTGGAGCAATTTATACTGTGGGCAAGTTATCCTGGTGGTTAAGTATGAAACTATTTTTTAAAAATCATTTGGTTTTTTTAGCAATTCTTACCATATTAGCCGTGCTAACAGTTACCTTGCAGTTATGGGATGCGCTTCCGTTTTTTAGAAAGAAGAAGCGAGAATAGCTTCTGTGGTCTTAAATTATTTTTTTGGACTACTCCGGATGAATAAAGAAATAAAAATTATTTTGGGTATGTTCTTTTTAGGATGGGGTAGTACTTATTCAAAAGCAGTGGATATTATTGAGAATCAAAAGTCGCCGGTGTTATTGGATAAAAAAATATTGTGTCCAAATCAAGATCGAAAAGGAGATTGTGAGCCTGCTATGGCTCAGAGAGTTGTAAATTGCAAACAACCTTTATTTTTTTCGAATTTACCATGGTGCGCTCGAGATGGTTTTGGGACCCCAGGTCCAAATTTATGGTCGAGTAATAATGTATGGGTTGATTCAAAGGGCTGGTTGCATTTAAAGATTATACATAATAAGGGTAAATGGAGTTGTGCTGAATTATACACCACAACTTCTTTGGGTTTCGGAGAATATTGGTTTTATATTGTAGGACAAGTTGACCAATTAGATCCTAATGTAATTTTTGGATTATTCAATTATCCACCAAAAGATACTGAACCTACTGGAACTAATGAAATTGATATTGAATTTTCCAAATGGGGAATAAAAAGTACTGCTGCGTCCAATAGTTCTTATACGGTTTGGCCTTCCATAGCTGAACTCAATAAAACCACATTAAGCTATACATTGAAATTAAATGGAAATTATTCAACTCATGGCTTTATATGGAGCAAGAATAGGATTTATTATCAAAGTGGTAACGGTCACTATGAAGATTACCGTTACCCAATACAAAATTGGGTCTTCTCACCACCGGATCCAACAAAGTATATTCCTCAAAAACCTTTACCAGTACATATTAATTTATGGCTAAATAATGGGGAACCTCCCACAAATGGAAAAGAAGTCGAACTGATTGTGAAAGAGTTTTGTTATAAATCCATAGATGGACTAACGAATTGTAAAAATAATAATCAATAAAATAAAAATATCTTATTCCTTATATCCATTTAATGCTTTAAGGAACTGACTTCCATAATGAGCCAACTTATGTTGACCCACACCGGGTACTGCGAGTAGCTGTTCTAGGTTTTTAGGTCTTATTTCTGTCATTGCGTGCAAGGTTGCATCACTGAAGATCATAAATGGTGGCTTGTTTTCTTCATCGGCTAATTCACGTCGTAATGAACGCAGCAATTCAAATAGAGGACTCTTTGTGACTTGAATAGAACGTCGTTCTTTGGCTTTCTTTTTACTGCCCTGAAAATCATTATTAGGGATGGTTAGTGATATTTTTTCTTCGCCTTTAAGTAAAGGAATAGCCTTGGGTGTTAATTTAAGAACTTGAAACTGATTTATATCTTGTAGGCAATATTCTTTATGGATGAGTTGCCAGGCTAATTGTTTCCAGTAGTGGGCTGATTTATCTTTACCAATGCCAAAAGTACTAAGCTGCTCATGACCATTTTGTTTAATTTTATCTGAAGAACTACCACGCAATACATCTATCGTATAGGTTAAACCATAATTTTGTCGTAATCGATAAATACAGGATAAAAATTTTTGCGCATCTTCTGTAGCATCAGCAGTTATTGGTGGATTATCACAAACATCACAATACCGACATTCAGTGTCACAGAGCTCATCAAAATAGTGTAATAAAATTTGGCGACGGCAATGAGATGCTTCAGCAAAAGCAAGCATATGGTTAAGCTTATTGGTTTCAACTCGTTTTTGTTCGTCAAGTGGGTTATTCATGATCCAGGAACGCAGTCTAGCGCTATCCGCTGCGTCATAGAGTAAAAGTGCTTGAGCGGGTAAACCATCACGCCCAGCCCGTCCCGTTTCTTGATAATACCCTTCAATATTTTTAGGTAGATCGTGATGCACTACGAAACGAACATTAGGCTTATCGATACCCATCCCAAAAGCGAGGGTAGCAACAACGATATCGATGCGATCATATCGGAATAAAGTTTGTACTTCCCGACGTTCATTATGAGTAAGTCCTGCATGGTATGCTCGGGCTTTGAATCCCATTTTTTGTAGTTTTTGAGCCAGCTGTTCTACCCCGGTACGTGTGCCACAATAAATAATTCCAGATTGTTGTTCTACAGTCTGTAAAAATTCATTTAATTGTTTCGCCGCATTAGTCTTAGGAATAACCTTGTAATGGATATTAGGTCGGTTAAATGAAGCAATGTATTTTTTGGGGGAATAATTTAACCTATCTACAATATCTTTGCGTGTTTGTTTATCTGCTGTCGCAGTTAAGGCAATAATTGGAATATTAGGAAAATGGTTTTTTAAAATACCTAAAGCAGAATATTCGGGCCGAAAATCATGCCCCCATTGAGAGATGCAATGGGCTTCATCAATGGCAAAAAGTGCGATACGGCAATCACTTAATCGCTCGAGAAATGAGGAGCTAATCAAGCGCTCAGGAGCAATGTACAGTAAATCCAATTCATCTTGGTGTAATTGAGTTAATACGTTTTTTGCTTCTACACTGGTTAAAGAGGAATTATAATAAGCGGCACGAATTCCCTGTAATCTGAGCGCAGTGACCTGATCTTCCATTAACGCAATTAATGGAGAAACAACAATGCCTACGCCCGGTCTTACTAGGGCAGGTATCTGATAACACAGAGATTTCCCCCCGCCGGTAGGCATTAAAACAAGCACGTCTTGGCCAGCAATAACATCATTAATAATGTCTTCTTGTGGTGTTCTGAACGTGTCAAAACCAAAGTATTCTTTGAGTACAGCAAGTGGATTTTTATTGCGAGTTACAGGTGCTGCAAGAGTTTCCATTGTTTATTCTTATTTTTTTCAAGGATGCAGAAAATTTGCCATCATATCATTATCCTTCAAAAAGCTGTAGGCTTCATTTTTAACCTGAAGTTTAAAGCTTTTCTATGGATTAAGGCTTGGATATAAAAGCATTATCTTTGATATAAAAGCGTAGTAATTTTTCTGCCCAATCTTTTGCATAGTGGACTCCAATTCTTGGTTTTTCTACAATAATAAATGGCTCTTGATTCTCTGCTTTGGCGATGTAGAAGGTATCACTGGTTAGATCCTGCTGGTTGAGGTGTTTATCTATATGCATTGCCCTTGAAAGTAACCCAGGGCCTTGAGTTCGACCTTGGATGTTTTTGATGGGTTCGATTGCGCGCAACAATATTGCCGACCCAATTCCTTCAGCTTCAGTAACGATATTAGTGCAGTAATACATGCCATAAATTAAGTAGATGTAAGCGTAACCAGCAGGCCCATACATGACTTTTGTTCTTTGCGTAATACCCTTAGAAGAGTGAGAGGCCAGATCGTGTTCCCCAAGGTATGCTTCAACCTCAACGATCCTTCCGACGTATTCCACTCCTGCATGATTGTGAATAATGTATTTGCCTAAAAGTTCTTTGGCAACAATAATAGTATCTCGTTCATAAAATGTTTTGGGTAATTTTCGAAACATATATCTTTCACGGAAGATAAAAATTCGCAATAATAACAATATATTTGAATAAATTCTCTAAGGACAGTTTATGGATTTTGAATTCACAGCAGAGCATTTAGCTTTTCGGGAAATGGCAGCTGACTTTGCACGCGACAAATTAGCTCCTATGGCCGACAATTGGGATGAGCATCATTATTTTCCCGTTGAGGTCTTACGTGAAGCCGCCAAATTAGGAATGGCAGGGATGATGGCACGTGAGGATATTGGTGGATCTCAATTGACGCGTTTGGACTCGGCATTATTGTTCGAACAATTAGCAACAGGATGTATTAGTACCAGTGCTTACCTTTCTATTCATAACATGGTTACCTCTTTAGTTGATCGATATGCCGATTCTGAGTTAAGAAAAAAATGGGGACCTAAATTAACCTCTATGGAAGTTATTGGCAGTTATTGTTTGACTGAACCTGAATCAGGTTCTGATGCGGCTTCTTTAAAGACTAAAGCTGTAAAGGATGGGGATCATTACATTCTTAATGGTTCTAAGGCTTTTATTTCAGGAGGTTCAGTCAGTGATGTTTATTTATGTATGGTCCGAACAGGTGATGAATCGCATCATGGAATAAGTTGCTTGTTGATTGAAAAAAACACTTCTGGATTGAGCTTTGGTAAATTAGAACAAAAAATGGGTTGGAATAGTCAACCTACTTGCATGGTATATTTTGAAAATTGTCGGGTACCTGTCGCCAATCGTGTTGGTGACGAAGGAATGGGATTTAAAATTGCTTTGAATGCTTTAAATGGAGGGCGGATTAATATTGCTTCATGTTCTTTAGGAGGGGCACTTGCCTGTTTACGGTTAACGCAAAGCTATATGCAGGAGCGTAAACAATTTGGTAAGCCACTTACCGAGATGCAAGCATTGCGATTTTATTTTGCTGATATGTTGACAGATTATGAAGCGGCACGCTTGATGGTTTATCGAGCAGCCAGTGCCATGGATAAAAATGATCCTCAAGTTCCTATATATTGTGCTATGGCCAAACGATTGGCTACGGATGTGGCATTTCGCATTTGTGACAAGGCAATGCAAATTCATGGTGGCTATGGCTATTTACGTGATTATAAGATAGAGCGAATATTCAGGGATTTAAGAGTGCACCAGATTCTTGAAGGGACGAACGAAATTATGCGGGAAATTGTAGCCAAGGCAACTTTGGATGAGGAGCACATTTTGTGCTGATTGTGTGGTAGTAATTTGGCTGCGTTATGTTCAATAGCAAGGAGTAAATAAATGAATTTAATTGAACAAGATTTGGATAGTCAGGGAATTTTAACGTTAACTTTAAACCGACCTGAGAAGTTAAATGCTTTAAGTTCCGAAGTATTAGATGCTTTAGAAGAATTATTTCATTATGCAAAAACAAATCCCAAAGTTAAGGCATTGATGATCACGGGTAATGGTAAAGCATTTTGTGCGGGTGCAGATATTAACCGCTTGGCTGAATGTACCGCTCAAACAGGATATGAATTTGCATGTCGAGGACAAGAAGTGTTTCGACTTTTGGAAACTTTGGGTAAACCTTCATTGGCAGCGGTAAATGGCTTTTCATTCGGTGGGGGCTGCGAATTAGCTATTTCTGCAACATTAAGAATTGCTTCCACAAAAGCCCAATTTGGTCAGCCTGAAGTAAAGCTGGGGGTGATTCCTGGTTATGGGGGCACGCAACGATTAGCGCGTTTAATTGGTAAGGGACGTGCGCTCGACTTATGTTTAACTGGGCGATTTATTAATGCAGAAACGGCGCTCCATTGGGGATTGGTTAGTGAGGTTGTTGAACCAGAAGCTTTGTTAGAACGCGGTAAAATATTATTGCAGGGAATATTGAGTATGGCGCCGCTTGCTGTAGCGAGCATAATTGAAGTTATTGATCACGGTTATGATTTGTCTTTAACTGATGCTTTACATCTAGAAGCAATACATTTCGCAAAAGTATGTGCTTCTGAAGACAAGCGAGAGGGAGTTGCGGCATTTCTAGATAAACGAGTTGCTCAGTTCAAAGGAAAATAATCATGACTGATGAAGTACTTTTTAATCAAGAGGGTTCATTAGGAGTCATTACATTAAATAGACCCAACGCTTTGAATGCATTGACTTTAAATATGATTCTTAATATCCAAAGACAATTGAGTTTGTGGAAGGAAGATGACGCTATCCATGCAGTCGTAGTGCGAGCAGTTCCTGGGAATGCTTTTTGTGCGGGAGGTGATATCCGCTCACTTTATTTTTCCGGGCAAGTTAATGATGCGGAACAAATGCAATTTTTTTGGCACGAATACCGTTTAAATCATTTTATTCATCATTTAGGTAAACCGTATATTTCGTTAATTGATGGGATGGTGATGGGTGGGGGAGTAGGTATTTCCATGCATGGGAGCCACCCTATAGCCAGTGAGCGATTCGTATTCGCTATGCCGGAGACTGGCATTGGTTTCTTTCCCGATATTGGTGCAAGTTATTTATTAACTCGATGCCCCGGATCTTTGGGTATTTATTTGGGGTTAACGGGTAATCGCTTGAGCTCGCATGATGCCATGAAAGCAGGATTAGTTAAAAAAATAATATCTTCGGAACAAATGCCTGCTTTGTATGATGCATTAATGAATGAAGATTTATCAAAAGATCCTATGGAGCAAGTCAATCGGTGTATGGAAGCTTTCACGAGTACATCTTCTACGGAGGAGGTAAGCCAAATTAAACCTTCGATTGATGTCTGTTTTGCGCATCCAACAGTTGAAATGATCCGCGAGTCATTACAAAGTGCTAATACAGTATGGGCAGAGTCAGTTGATAATACTTTGGCACAGAAATCTCCTTTGAGTCTTAAAGTGACGCTAGCGCAATTACACAAAGCGAGGGGAATGTCTTTAGCACAATGTTTAAAAATGGATTATGATATCGTCAGTCATTTTATGCATGGCCATGATTTTTATGAAGGAGTTAGAGCTTTACTAATAGATAAAGATAAGAGTCCTCAATGGCATCCGACCCGTTTGGATTTGGTTTCAGAGCAAATGGTTCAGAACTATTTTGAACGCTCTCATCCTGGTTTGGAATTAATATAGAACTTACTGTTTATGTTTGAAATTGGTGTTGTAATTGAAATTGACAACACCATCTTTGAGTTATTCATTAAAATAAGTATGAGGATATGGAATCAAAAATGCATTTTTGTAGTACTTGAGGAATGTTCTTGCTCTAGGGAGACAGATTTATTTTCTTGACTTTCTTTGTTTTTATCATTCATCGTGGTGAGTTTATAAACTGAAGAACCAACCGCTGCGGCTGCAATAGAATAGCCTGTAGTTTCAAAAGCGGCTTTAACTGGCGCAACAAAAAATCGTGACATCATTTTCAATCCTTTTAATAACGTTAAATGCTGTAGAATGCCCTAAAATTGCACACTACAGCATTTATCATACACTATTTTTGCACATAACAAACCATTTTTTGAAAATTAAATGATTGTTATGTAATAGATGCGCTCATTAATTTAATTTAGAACCTTTGTTTTCCTCTTTTTCATTGGTTTGCTCTTCAACGACTTCTTCAATTCGAGGAGTTGATCCCTTGGTCGCAAACATAGTATGTCTTGATTTTCCAGGTGATGGTTGGTAATCCTCAGGAACCACTTTTGTCAAGGGTTCAGGTCCCATAATTTCACCTACACCAGAAACAATACCAAATATGGCGGCAGTTAAGCACATGCGCATCGGTACTTGTTTCAAAGCCATGGATCCAAAGGATTTCAATGAAGTTTTTGGATCGTTTAAGAAGCAATAAAATAGTTCTTTAGTTATTTTAAAGGTGCTCGCATTGTGGAGGCGTCCATCAGGAGTAACCTTAGATTGCAGGAGTAAGTAATCTTTATATACTGTTGGGACATATGCACAACCGCCTGCAACGGCCCCAGCGGCTGCTCCGCTTATAAGATGTCCCTTACCACCTTCAAATTGTAGTTTTTTGGCAATTTTGTCTTCAAGAACACATAAAGCCGTAAAGTTAATCAACCCCGATCCATATCTTGGTATAAAGCCTCCCGTCATTAAACTCCACGCGTTATGAGGGGTTTTCCATTTAAAGTTTTCAGGAAGAATGTTACCTTTTCTCAACGTAGATAAAGACTCGGATATTTGGGTAACCAGAAGCTCGCCAAGTGCCATAGGCCCAATATAACGCCAAGTCGCTCCTGAATATTTTTTCCCCTCTTCTTGGAGAGCTCCCTCATCTTTTAGAAGATTTTCTTCTATAGGCTTGCTGCCCCCTTTAGCACCGGAAACATAGCCACTTCGAATTACTGAGCCCGAAAGAGAAGCTGAAGTGCCTGCATACATTGCATTGAAGAATCCCAGAACTCCGCCTTGGTAAGGAGGAATCATCGTACCGTTCTTGGTTAAGCTAACTAACATTGTTTTTATCGGACTTTGAACAAATACAATACTAAAACTGGTGAACAATGCAACAGTAGAGAAATTCAGTCCATTCCAAACTTGTGTGTGGATCTGATCCATGGAGGGCATCCATTTTGGAAAATCAGGCCCTTTTTTCCCTGGAGGTGGAACCATGGGAGATGCAACAACTGGTGTTGAAACAACTGGTGTGGTTGTGTGCGTAGATGTTTTCGCGGTTTTGGTTTGTAAATTATACTTTACTACATCCATTGGGGTAGTAAACCATGTAGTGGGATATAGGGTTGAGAACCATTTTGCGGTAATCATTTGTCCGGATTTTGAAGCTTTTATTTGTTCTCTTATAAAATTCATTGGTGTTGGAAACCAGGAATAATTCCCCATATTTGGGAGATTCCATACTGGTGTAAACGCAGGTGCTTTCCCATTTTTTACGTCTTGCATTCTTTGCTTTATCAAATCCATTGGGGTCAACGTACTCCATATAGATGGAACTATGGTTTGCCTAGATTTTGTATTTGAAGTTTCTCTTTTAGTCTGCATAGCTATATCTTATATTAATTGTTGAATTTGAATTCGTATTATACGGATCAAAAATTAACTGAACCTTAACAAAATTGATTAATTAGAATAAAATCAATTCTCAGGGTTCATTTTGTGGGCACACGGGTATTTGAATGAAACAAAACCTCCCGTAAATCGTTTTTTTTATAAGAAAAAATTGTATATTTACAGGAGGTTACTAAGAGGTTACTAAGATAGATATCGGTTAGTGCCGAAGAAAAGCACAATGTGATGATAGAAAAAAAATTACTATTTAAATTTCTAAATTTTTAAAAATTCAAACGAACAATTAGAAACATGGAGTTATTTTAGCCAATCACCAAGAATATCAATGATTTTTTGTGCTTGTTCGGCGCTGGAAATATTAAATTTAGATTTTTGCCAGTATTGATTATTACGTTTTTGATAACGGCGAATTGAAAATTTTACAGGGCCGAAGTCATTTTGAGCATTATCCCAATCTTGATACTTAAACATAATCGTAGTCCAAGCCCCACGAGTTAGTATTTTCTTATCCAATTCTTTAACTGTTTCTGTCCCATTTTCGCCATAAGCAATAGTAATTTCATCTATACTTGCCGTCATTTCTTGGTTTACCTCAATGAATATTTAAAAAACAAAGAACGTATCACTAATAAGTGCTTCTCTGCGCTAAAATTTTGAGAGTTTAGCTTATTTCTTTAACTTACCATAGAGTTGAATGGTGATTCGCTCAAAAAATAGAAATCAATGAAAAAAATAAACGCTTTATTGGATGGATTGTAGTTTACCGTTAACAAAAGTCATGGATACAGTAGGTTGATACTCACCAGGCTGATAGATCCAAACTACAGGTTTGGTTGCTGTGGGTACAATTTCATTGATAAAGGAATTATTTACAATAGAAGGGCTTCCGCAAGCGTAATAGACTTTTTGTACCGGATCCCCGGCTTGAATATTAGCCCCCTGGCAAACAGAAACTGCATTGCTATCAGAACCATTCATTTTGATGGAGCGTACTTTTTGATTCACAATGTCTATTTCAAGCTGTACTCCGCCACTACCTGTAGGCAAATTCCATACTCCATAAAAAGCGGTACTCGTTCCCATATTATTGTAAATGAGTTGTTGTACTGGAATTTTTTGCATCAAAGGTTGATTGGATTCCTGCTGGCTTACGGGTTGTCCACAAGCTGCAATCACTTCATCAGGAGTCATCCCTACCTTAATATATCCATGGTTTTGTGGACAATAATAAGATTGGGTATCAGCAAATAGACTAAAAGGTACAAGAAGCAATCCTAAGCCAGTGCTACTGAGGAGCGTCAATTTCATAAGTTAATCCTGATAATCCTCTGCTTAAAATTAAGTATAGTCGCTTTTATAATAATCTCCAGGGTAGGCTTGCATTGATAAATAAAGTAATAATTTTCAATAAAACCAGAATGATAAAGGGGGAAAAATCAAAACCTGAAATATCGGGAACAATCTTTCTACCAAGCTTTAACAAGGGTTCTGTTAACATACGTAAAAAGTCGGCAATTGGTCCTTGCCAGTTGGGATTAATAAAACTCATGATAACGCGCACGAGTATGGCATAAAATAAAATATCACAAGGTTGGATAATTAAGTCCGCAATGATGTACATCACTATGAATCCAATAGGAATTAATCCACCTAAGGCAAGAAGGCTGATACAGAGAATTTTCAATAGCTCAACCAGAACCAAAGTAATGAAAGCGGGCACATCATATTTTTGTCCGGGTTTATAGGGTTGTTTTGTTATCAGTTGGATAGGATTGACTATAGGGTTAGTTACTTTATAAATAAGTTGGCTTACTGGGTGAAGGGCACTGACACGTAAATAGCGTAGGGCGATTCGAAGCCATAAACTGAAAATGGCGAGTGAAAAAAATAACGAAACCACGAAGATCAATACAACGATAATTCCAGACATATATTCCCCTGTACACGTATTTAGGCAACTAATTTTTCCAGGATTATAGCGCGTCGCTTTATTTTTGTCGCTCACCAAATAAGGCGCGTCCAACACGCACAATAGTGGCACCTGCTTTAATAGCTGGGACTAAATCATCACTCATTCCCATAGATAAGGTATCCATGTTTAGACCAAGTTCACGATTGAGTGAATGCATCAATTGATTAAGTTGCTTAAAGATTTCATATTGACTTTGCATATCCTGTTGGGGGGGCGGAATAGTCATTAAGCCTCTTAGTTTGAGGTAAGGTAGTTGATTCACAGCTAAGGCTAATTCGGCTGCATGTTCTGGGGGTATTCCTGATTTGGTTTTTTCCTCAACCAAATTAATTTGTAAACAAATATTGAGTGGGTCTAAATGGCGTGGACGGTATTCATTGAGATGCTGGGCGATTTTAAATCGACTAATACTATGCACCCAGTTAAAGGAAGTGGCAATCCCTTTGGTTTTATTACTTTGAATGGGGCCGATAAAATGCCAGCATATAGGACTATTTTTAAATGCATCTATTTTTTTTTGTGCTTCTTGGAAGTAACTTTCACCGAAGTTAGTAATTCCAAGCTGAAATAATTGATTAATGGCCTCGATGCTTTGTTGTTTGCTGACAGCGAGCAAAAGGACACTTCCAGGTTTTCTGTCGCATTCAAGTTCAGTTTGTCTGATTAATTCTTTTATTTGCTTTAAATTGTTATAAAAATTCATGATTTTTAGATACACCCTTGAAAATCTCAACAATAACAAAAGAAACAATATTTGCCGAGTACCACTTCGTGAGCTAATCTAATAGCATTAGATTGAGATTGATTTTAAGGTCCAATCTATTATTGATTCAATCGGGATGATTAAGCAATGGACATAGCGGAACTATTGGCGTTTTCAGTAAAAAATAAATCCTCAGACTTACATCTTTCTGCAGGTTTGCCTCCAATGATTCGAGTTGATGGGGATTTACGTAAAATCAATTTACCCGCCCTGGAGCATAAAGAGGTAATGAAAATTGTCTATGATGTAATGAATGACAGGCAGAGAAAAGAATTTGAAGAATATTTAGAGGTTGATTTTTCTTTTGAAATCTCAAATCTAGCCCGTTTTAGGGTGAATGTGTTTAATCAATTACGTGGCGCCGCGGCAGTTTTTCGTACCATCCCTTCCGAAATTTTAGGCATGGATGATCTAGGACTACCTCCTATTTTTGAAGAAATGGCTAGTTATCCTAAGGGATTAGTATTGATAACTGGTCCTACAGGCTCAGGTAAAAGTACTACATTGGCTGCGATCATCGATTACATTAATGCAAATCGTTACGATCATATTTTAACAGTTGAAGATCCTATAGAGTTTGTACATCAAAGTAAGAAATGTTTGTTAAACCAACGGGAAGTTCATCGTGATACGCTGAGTTTTAATGCGGCTTTACGTTCGGCACTTCGCGAGGATCCGGATGTGATTCTAGTCGGGGAATTGCGGGATTTGGAGACAATCCGCTTGGCAATGACTGCTGCGGAAACCGGACATCTTGTATTTGGGACCTTACATACCAATTCAGCAACCAAAACCATCAATAGAATTATTGATGTGTTTCCTGCTGAAGAAAAATCGATGGTGCGTTCTATGTTATCCGAATCTTTGCAAGCCGTAGTAGCACAAACTTTATTGAAAAAAAATGGTGGGGGACGGGTTGCTGCTTTGGAAATTATGATTTGTACCGGTGCGATACGAAACTTAATTCGTGAAGATAAAGTGGCACAAATGTACTCTTCAATCCAAACAGGTCAAGGCAAAGGAATGCAAACTTTGGATCAGCATTTAACTGAGCTGGTGAAGAAAAATATTATCTCTATTTATACAGCACGTGAAGTGGCTATTGATAAAAATTTATTTTAAAGGGTTTCCCGAAGGTCTATGTAATGCAGCCATTCAATTCAGTTGGACTCTTTGATTTGTCATCTTTCGATTTGGATTCTATTCTGGTACCTCTTAGAGGGCGAAGCTCCTGTTTGCAGTGCTGAAGATCCCATAAAACTCAATTCCCGCTTTCGCGGGAATGACAAATGAATAACTTTAATGACATGAAAGCCGGAGCTATTTAAAGCTTAAGCATTTTTCTGCAATTCAATCAATTGAGGAATACCAATTTCGGCAAGTGCCAGCATGTTGTTCAATTCATCGCGATTAAAATGTCTGTCTTCGGCAGTGCCTTGAATCTCTATGAAATGTCCTGCTTCGTTCATTACTACATTCATGTCTGTTTCAGCAAGTACGTCTTCGGCATAATCTAAATCAAGTACCGGTTGACCCCGATAGAGGCCCACAGAAACTGCGGCAATGTAATGAAATGCAGGCATTTTACGTATTTTTTCGCGTTCGACCATCCAAGTTACCGCATCCCTCATTGCGACGCAGGCACCGGTAATAGCGGCAGTTCTTGTACCCCCATCAGCCTGAATTACATCACAATCTAATGTTATTGTATTCTCCCCTAAAACTTTTAAATCAACACAGGCTCTAAGAGAACGGCCGATTAGACGTTGAATTTCCATGGTTCTGCCGCCTTGCTTTCCCTTGCTTGCTTCGCGTTCAGTACGGCTATGAGTTGCGCGGGGAAGCATTCCATATTCAGCAGTAACCCAGCCCTGGTTTTTACCTTTAATAAAACGAGGAACTCCATCAGTAACCGAAGCATTACATAATACTTTAGTTTGTCCGAATTCAACCAGGACGGAACCTTCAGCGTGTTTGGTGTAGTTTCTGGTGATTTTAACAGAACGTAGTTGATTTGCTTCTCGATTACTTGGGCGCATGGAATAATCCTCGTTAAAAATTAGGAATTATAACGCTTAACTCCCTGAGTTGCATCCTAAAGTATATACGACGCAATAAAACAAATACCATTTGGATTAACAGTGATTCATTCAGCCAGGAATAACTTGAATATTAGGGAACAGAAATGCTAAAGAATAATTCACCCAAAATTATGAAAATTTTTTTATATTCATATTGATTAATATTGATTCATCATGTTATTTTCAATTCTATCTATAAAAAAAGTGTCCATTATGTGTCATCGCAGTCATGAATACAGTGTTGCATTATCTGCAGATTTATCTGCAAGCTCTCTGTTTGTCTGCGATTTAGTTGTTTCCCAAAGTCATTCTTCTTTATTAGTGATTCTTGTCTTACCCGATTTTCCCTAGGGCGGTTTTTTTCCATTATCCGCACCTCTCTAGGGAGGAAGCGAGCGGGTAATGAATTAAATTTGACATCACTTTTGGAGAATATTATGACTCAAACTAAAAATGAGGCGCATAAAGACAAGACGCGCCCTAAAGAAAAGAAAAACAATCTTAGTGTAGTTCAAAGCATCATCTCGGGAAGTATCACTGGGGCTTTTGAAGTGTTCGTGGATCATCCTTTGTGGTCTATAAAAACACGAATGCAAAAAAAAGAACCCTTTACTCTAAATCCACAAGTATTGTATCGAGGCATATTGCCAAATGCTGCGAGTATGGTCCCAATAACTGCGGTTCAAGTTGGTTTAAATCGTTTTTTCCAAAATTGGTTTTTTGGGAATAAATATGAATTGTCTAATAGCCAAAAGCTAATTAGTGCATTTGCTGCTGGAGTTGGTTCTGCTGCAATTAGTTGTCCAACTGAGATGATCATGACCCACCAAAAGCACAGTTTTTTTGCGGCGGGCTCCTATCTGGTGAGGCAGGGAGGATGGTCTCATCTTTATACGGGGATGTTGTCAACGATGCTTCGAGAGGGTATGTTTTCTACATTTTTTTTGGCGGTGACACCTGCATTAAAAGTCAGAATAATGGAATATTGCCCTAATGATTTTGCTGCTTCTTCCTTTGCTGGTATATTGGCAGGAATTGGAGCAACATTAGCGTCACAAAAGTTTGATGTAATAAAGACAGTACAACAGGCTTCTATTTCTAAAAATTCTTCTGGTTTTTTCCAAGCGACTCGGAAGATTCATGCAGAGCATGGCATTTATGGTTTTTTTAATGGTGGGCTTCCCCGAGGTCTACGAGTGATGTCTGCGGTTACACTGATGAGTTGGATGAATGAGAAGTTAAGTGAACTATGGTCGCATCATCAGTCGCCACCAAAATCCGGGCCTGGTTCTTCGCTAAGCAAATAATTCTTTAATCCCGGGTTTTCAATCCGGGATATACCTTAATATGTTTTCATAAGTAGATCTTTAATTAATCGTCAGATTGTTTTAAAATTGATCATTGTGGTTGCTATGCTGAGGTGCATATCAAGAGGTTTGTATCTGTGCAATTGCTTTAAATTGGGGTATATTCGCGCAAGGTTTATTCATTGGTATTCTATATGCTTCAAAGTATGACGGCTTTCTCGCGAGTGCAAAAGCAAATCGAAGAGGGGCATTTTTGTTGGGAAATTAAGTCAGTTAATCATCGATATCTGGATGTTTCATTTCGTTTACCTGAATCATTCCGATTTATAGAACCTCAATTGCGTCATGTGTTGCGAGATGTAATCAATCGCGGCAAATTAGAGTGTCAGCTTAAATATCAAGACACAAGTTCTAATAATCAGTCTATGCTTATAAATACAGGCATGGTTAATGCATTAGTAAATTTAAGTGAGAAACTTTCTGCATCACATCATTTGCCGAATGATTTAAGTATTAGTCGTGTCTTATCTTGGCCTGGTGTGGTGCAAGCCAGTGTGCCCGATGCAGATATTTTAGGAGAGCACGCACTTTCTTTATTTAAGAGTGCGATTGAGCAACTAAAACAAATGCGTGTAACCGAAGGGAGCGCACTGAAAGCACATATTGAAGGGAGACTAAGTGAATTAGGTCAAGAAGTTAAGCGCGCACGTTCTATAGTATTAACGCAAACAGAACAAGTAAAAGATAAGCTATTGACCCGATTACACTCAGTGAAACTTGAAGTGCAAGAGTCACGTGTGGAGCAAGAAATTGCTTTAATTTTGGCTCGTCTTGATGTCAGTGAGGAATTAGATAGACTACAGACTCATCTTGATGAGGTGAGTCGGACGTTAAATTGCGATAAAATCGCAGGAAGACGTCTAGATTTTTTGATGCAAGAATTAAATAGGGAGGCGAATACGCTAAGCTCAAAATCGGACTCTGGAGAATTGACTAAGAGTGCAGTAGAAATGAAAGTTTTAATTGAGCAAATGCGTGAGCAAATTCAAAATATTGAGTGAGTACTATTGTGGGTGATTATTCGGGTAATTTATTTATTGTTGCAGCACCTTCTGGGGGAGGCAAAACAAGTTTAGTAAAAAGGTTGATCGAAACTATGGATAATATTGAGGTATCCATTTCGCATACAACTCGAACCATGCGGCCTGGAGAGCGTAATGGAGTGGATTACTTTTTTACTGATGAAAAAGAATTTATGCGTATGATTGATGATTGTGCTTTTTTGGAGCATGCCCGAGTCTTTAATCATTTATATGGAACCTCCATGGAGCAAATTGCAAGACGTTTGCAAAATGGTATCGATGTGGTTCTGGACATCGACTGGCAAGGAGCGACTCAGATTAGACGTTCTTTTCCTGAGGCGGTGAGTATTTTTATTGTGCCCCCATCCTTGGAAGTCTTGAGACAACGACTATTAAATAGACGACAAGATAAAGATGATGTGGTTAGTGATCGAATGAAAAAGGCTCAAGATGAGCTGAGTCATTATCCTGAATTTGATTATTTAATCGTTAATGATAATTTTGAAAAAGCAGCGATGGAGTTGGGAGCGATTGTGATTGCAAATCGCTTGTGTATTAAGCGACAGATAAATAAACAATCAAAATTGCTTTCTTTCCTGTTGTCATCGCAGTAAAATACAAGGTTTTGCTACCGGAGAATGATTTATGGCACGAGTTACAGTTGAAGATTGTTTAAAAAATGTTGCGAATCGATTTGAGCTGGTTATGGTAGCCACGAAACGGGCACGTCAAATTGCGGTTCGAGGAGATCAACCCATGGTAGAATGGGAAAATGATAAACCGACCGTGGTGGCTCTACGTGAAATAGCAGAAGGTTTAATTACCCCAGAAATTTTGGATAAAGAGTAGATGGCACTGTTTATATAGCCTGGGCGAAGCGGACCTAGGTTTTGGTTACTCATTCCAGGATTCCGCTTGTTCACCCTAGCTACAAATCAAAGAGAGGACTGTGATTATTCGAAGGTGCCTTAATAGGGTGAATTTAGGGGTATAGGGGTATGGTCATGTTAGATACTAGGGAGTACTGCGTGAGCTACTTTAAGGAGCTCGATGAAGAGCTGAAATGCTACCTTGAGCAGTCGCAAATAGAAAAATGTTACCAAGCCTATTTGGTCGCGGAGAAAGCGCATCATGGACAAATGCGTCGTTCTGGCGAGCCCTATATTACTCACCCTGTTGCAGCAGCCTTGATTCTCGCTCGAATGCGTCTTGATTATCAAACGATCATGGCTACTTTACTCCACGATGTGGTTGAAGATACTTCCGTGAGTAAAGAAGATTTAACCCGTCAATTTGGCGAAGAAATTACCTCTCTTGTAGATGGTGTTACCAAACTAACTAAAATCAAATTTGAATCAAAAGCAGAAGCGCAGGCGGAAAATTTTCGTAAAATGGTCTTGGCCATGGTCAAAGACATTCGTGTAATTATCGTTAAGTTGGCTGACCGACTACACAACATGAAAACTCTTGGTGCAATGCCTTATGCAAAACGCAGACGTATCGCCATCGAAACTTTAGAAATTTATGCACCAATCGCTAACCGTTTAGGGATGCATTCAATTTATGTAGGCTTAGAGGATTTAGGATTCCAGGCATTGTATCCGATGCGGTATAGGGCAATTAAATCAGCAGTTGAAAAATCTCGGGGCAATCGACGTGAATTGACCCAAACTATTGAACGTGATTTGCAACTGGCATTAGCACAATTGAATATCCCTTATGAACAAGTATTCGGCAGACAGAAGCACTTATATAGCATTTATAAGAAGATGCGTCAGAAAAAAGCCTCATTTACCGAAATTACTGATGTTTTTGCTTTTCGTGTGATTACTGAAGATATTGATTCCTGTTACCGGATTTTGGGTGCTTTGCATTGTACTTATAAACCGGTACCGCAACGCTTTAAAGATTATATTGGCATACCTAAGGCAAATGGATATCAATCGCTCCATACGACCTTGTTTGGACCTTTCGGAGTCCCTTTGGAAGTGCAAATTCGTACTCGTGATATGGATAAAGTAGCGGATAATGGAGTAGCTGCACATTGGATCTATAAATCTTCAGGTCTCGAGGTCAATGAAGCCCAATTGCGCGCAAGAGAGTGGGTACAAAGTCTGTTAGAAATGCAACGCAGTACAGGAAGTTCATTGGAATTTATCGAAAATGTTAAAATTGATTTATTCCCCGATGAAGTATACGTATTTACCCCTAAAGGTCACATTATGGAGTTACCCAAGGGAGCGACTCCGGTTGATTTTGCTTATTCAGTTCATTCTGGAGTAGGTAATAGTTGTGTCGCTGCAAAAGTAAATCGAAAACTGGTTCCACTCAGTATACCCTTATCAAATGGCCAAACAGTAGAAATTATCACCGCGCAGGGAGCCCATCCAAATCCGGCATGGCTAAACTTTGTAGTTACTGGAAAAGCCCGTTCAAATATTCGTCATTTTTTGAAAAGCCAACAGAATACCGAATCAATTAGTTTAGGAAAGCGCCTCCTTGAGCAATCTTTAAATGAGTTGTCTAGTGATTATGCAAAAATACCACCTGAATCCTTACAAGCATTATTAAGCGATTTACATTATAAAGCGATAGATGATTTACTTTATGCGATTGGCATAGGCAATCAAATGGCGATGGTAATTGCGAAAAGATTGGTAGTTTCACAAGATTCTAATGAATTGGATAAAGGAATTAAAACCCACCCCTTGGCAATCAAAGGTACCGAAGGAATGGTGGTGCATTTTAGTGAGTGCTGTCAGCCTATTCCTGGTGATAATATTGTAGGAAAATTCCAGCAAGGTCGAGGAATTATAGTACATAGCAGTGATTGTACTACACTCAAAAACTCACGAACCAATCCAGAGCAATTTGTTGCTTTACGGTGGGATGAGAAGGTTGAAGGCGAGTACTGGGTTGATATAACAGTGGATGTAGTGAATGAACGCGGTGTGTTGGCCGCACTCGCAACTGCTATCGCTGAGGCTGGATCAAACATTGGTAATATAAATGTAGATCCGCGTGATGGCCGGCATAATGCGGTAACTTTCTCAATTAGTGTTGTGGATAGAACCCATTTGGCACGCGTCATGCGTCGATTGAGAGCAAATAAAGTAGTCATGCGTCTTTATAGAAAAAAACAAGGGGATAATTAATGCAACCTGTAAATACAAAATTGGCTCCTGAGGCTATTGGAACCTATTCACAAGCAATCCAGTGTGGCGATACAGTTTATCTTTCAGGTCAAATACCACTTGATCCAGTTACTATGCAACTATGTAGTGAAGATATTAAACTACAAATCACACAGGTTTTAGAAAATTTAGCAGCAGTTTGTGAAGCCGCTGGTGGTAGTTTGGCGCAAATTGCGAAATTGAATGTGTATCTTACAGATTTGCGTCATTTTCCATTAATTAATGAAGCAATGAGTCGTTATTTTGCGGCACCTTATCCAGCACGTGCTGCGATAGGAGTTTCTGCATTACCACGTGGCGCTCAAGTTGAGATGGATGGTATAATGGTTTTATCTTCGAAGTAATTCATTTACAAGTAGCCTGGTGAAGACCAAACGGCAATCCGGGAATCAATAATAAGAAAACCGAACACCGCTTCGCTTCCCGGCTACATATTTTAAAAGTCAGAGTTAGTGTATGAGTATAATTTCCCTTCATGGCGTGTCCCTCAATATTGCGGGTAATCAGTTATTGGATAATGCAGATTGGCAGATTCAACCACAGGATCGTATTGCCTTAGTTGGACGAAATGGAGCAGGTAAATCTACACTTCTTAAACTGCTGCAAGGGGATTTGATTCCTGATAGCGGTCAAATCCAGCAACTTTCTGGATTGCGTGTTGCTGGATTAACGCAGGAAGTTCCAATTGCAGAAGAAGAGTCCGTCTACCATTTCCTCGTAAAAAGCCTTGGTGAAGTAGGAGAGGTTTTATGCCGTTTTAATGAATTATCCCAATCGGGAGATATGGATAAATTAGCCGCATGCCAACAACAAATGGATACTTTACATGCTTGGGACAAATTGCCGCACATTGAGACCATGGCCAGTCGTTTAGGCATAGACACTCGAGAGCGTATGAATAACCTCTCAGGTGGCATGAAACGACGCGTGCTTTTAGGAGCTGCGCTAATCGCCACCCCAGATTTATTATTATTGGATGAACCGACCAACCATTTAGATATTGAAGCAATTGAATGGTTAGAATCTTATTTGAAAAGTTTCAAAGGATCGGTGTTGTTAGTCACTCACGATCGGGAGTTTTTAAGTCAAGTCACTAATCGGATTGTAGAAATAGATAGAGGGAAGTTGTACCAGCATGACTGTGATTATGAAACATACCTGGACAGAAGAGAGTCCATTCGTCTAAGCGAACAAAAGCAAAATAATTTATTTGATAAAAAGCTAGCCGAGGAGGAGGTATGGATTCGTACAGGAATCAAAGCACGGCGTACTCGAAATGAAGGGCGAGTTCGTGCCTTGAAAGCATTGCGTGAAGAATATAAAGCACGTCGAAATCAAGTGGGGAAGGTTAAAGCATTCACCCTTGATGTAACTCGTTCAGGTTCGGTCGTGATTGAAGCAAACCATGTTAATTACACCCTAGGAGATAAAACGATTTTACGTGATTTTTCCTTATTGCTGACTCGAGGCGATAAACTGGGAATAATTGGCCCTAACGGGTGTGGTAAAACGACTTTAGTACGACTATTGCTTGGAGAGCTGCAGCCAGACTCTGGCGAGATAAAACTTGGTACGTCCCTGAGCGTTGCTTATTTTGATCAACTACGTCGGCAATTACATGAAGATCAAACCGTCATGTTTAATGTGGGTGATGGGGCCGATTATGTAACAATTAACGGCAAACAAAAGCATGTGGCCAGTTACTTGCGTGAATTTTTATTTTCATCCGAGCGGTTTAATCAACCAGTTTCGGTCCTTTCTGGTGGAGAAAGAAATAGGTTATTACTCGCAAAACTCTTTGCAAAACCAGTTAATCTGCTCGTGATGGATGAACCCACTAATGATTTAGATATTGAAACATTAGAACTTCTAGAAGACATGTTAGGGGAGTACCCTGGAACATTAATATTAATTAGCCACGATAGGGCTTTTATTAATCAGGTGGTTACCAGTGTTCTGGTTTATGAGGAAGCAGGGCAATTTAAAGAGTTTGTTGGGGGTTATGATGAATATAAAATGCATAAGAAACAACAACAGCGTGATCAGGCAACAAAAGCACCGAGTGTCAAACGAACTACGCCAACAAATAAATTAAGTTTCAATGAGCAACGAGAGCTTGCGCAATTACCCCAGAAAATAGAGTTATTGGAAGCAAAAATAGCAGAGTTACATTTAAAAATGGCTGATCCTAAATTTTACCAACAAGATGCTCAGATGATTGCAAAAATTAATCAAGGATTGGCTGAAGATGAAATGTTATTAACCCAACTTTATGAACGTTGGGAGGTATTAGAAGATGTTGAGAAAGGGAACAGATAAATGTTAGTAACATTAGCTTTGGTTGTTCTGTTAAGTTCAATTATAGTGTTCTTTTCAGAAGAATTTATCAAAGCCTTTAACAAACTCTTTGCTATAAAAGGTGCCAAATTAATTATACCCATGTTTGCTGCCTCCTGGCTCCTCTATACTTATAATTTTTGGGTTTTATGGGGAATATTTTACGCTCATGAACTATTACAAGATGTATTAAATTTAATAGTGCGTATAATGCCTTTTCAGAAGGGGGCGGTCTCATTAGTTTTGGTATTTATGCTAACTTTTCTTTCCGTTGTCCCGGTACTTATTTTTGATGTGTTCTACCGAAGAAAAAATTTTAAAGGATATGAACATCCTTATGTTGCGAGCGGTTTAATTTGGATACTAGCTGTTTTTCTATTAGTCATCATATGATCTTTGTAAAGAAATGTAATTTTTTTGTAAAGGTTCATGGGTCTTATTAATAAAACCTTAAGTTTTCTTTTTTATACTTCTTGCTTCAAATTTTGGAATTTAATAAAAAGAAAAAGGAGAATAAAGTGTCATATAAAAACCATCATCACCATAATCAAGTTACTGGTGTTCATTCAGGGGGCTCCCATCATCACAATCACGCTTCGCGTACCCCATTGTACCCGCCAGTGGTCACTACCCCTTATAGCCCTACTGTTCAGGTGACATCCCGGCGTCCTCAAATTGCAGTAGTTTCTCCTTCCCCTTATCGTCAGCATTACTATTCTGGTGGTCCTGGAGTAGTACTCGTAGGTAGTTTGGTGCTTCTTCCTATTTTTATCATTGCACTAATATTCAAGCTTACTATGGGATTTACTGCAGCCTCAACTACCGCAGGAATTGCAGGAGCGGGTGCTGCAGGTGCACTTGGTTTGAATCTGGCAACTTTTGGGCTTGGTGGACTTGTTTTATATGGGGCTTTAGGTTTGGTCTCTATATACTCTAGTGCTAAAGAATGTTACGACAGCAATAAAAATGTGTTCGAGATGATTAAATCGCGAGTGGTTAATGATGATGGATTAACTTTTAAAGGAATTATAAAATCTGTAGGTGCAGTTCTCTGGTCACCATTTTTGCTCATCGGTGGGTTGGCTGGAATGGGAGTTAAAGCAGCAATGAGAACTCGTTCATCAATCTCTCCAAGTTCTGAAAAACAGGGCGAAAGTATGGGTATAACAGGTTCTTATTCGGATATGGGTAATGTGTTTACACCTGGAAATACTGCGACCTCAAGGAACGAAAGAAATCCGATTCATTATAAAAATGTGTTAGCTGATTCTACTGAATTGCCCGATCTTCATCTCTTAGATTCACAGACCTCTTTTACTAGCTATAATATAAAAAAATAGCGACCAAGTGATATTACTTGCGTGAATTTCCCTAATTAAAACTAGATTGCAGTTTTTGGGTTCGTGGTTGAACCCAAAAACTAAAATAAAATCCCTACTCCGATCAGAATAAAATTCTTTCCCCCTCTAAAGGAATGCTCTATAGAGCCATTTTCCCGTATGAGGAGAATTCCAGAGCAAACTATTCTAATAGGGCAGCTAGATGAAACAGAATCGTTTGGTTTTAGAACAAAACGAGCTCAATTACAAAAACTCAACACAACAAACTGTTTGATGCTGAAATTGAAGGGTTACAATTGCGCAAAAAAAGAGTAATTATATTATCCTGGGAACCTCTAATACAATGTAAATATTCTTTTATTCATCGGGGATGATGAATGCTTGTAATCCGTGTATAATAGCGGCAATTTATTTTCAGGTTGCTCTATGAATAAACAGGATTTTTACTTTGACTTACCCCCAGAACTCATTGCGCAGTATCCATTGGCTAATCGCAGTGACTCACGTCTTTTAATCTATAACCGACAGAATGGTGAATATGGTCATTATCAGTTTCGTGAAATAGCAGATTTTTTAAATCCTGGCGATTTATTGGTAATGAATGATTCCAAGGTCATACCAGCCAGACTTTATGGCCATAAAACTACAGGTGGAAAAGTAGAGTTATTGGTTGAACGGATTACTAGCGAGTCTACTTTTCTCGCTCATATTAAAGCCAGTAAAGCGTTGAAGGCGGGCTCAATTATCAAGTTAGAGCAGAATAAAGAAATTAAAGTGATCGATCGAGATGATGATTTATTTCTTTGTCAAACTGATATGGATGTCTTGAATTTATTAAATGGAATAGGACATATTCCATTACCCCCCTATATTACCCGAAATGATGAAATTTTGGATCAGAATCGTTATCAAACCGTTTATGCAAAATATGAAGGATCTGTGGCAGCTCCCACAGCAGGTTTACATTTTGATGAACACGTATTATCAAGCATACGTTCAAGAGGAGTTAGTGTAGCCTATCTTACGTTACATGTAGGAGCAGGAACATTTAGACCGGTTCGATGTGATAATATCAAAGATCATAAAATGCATAGTGAGCACTTTACAATAAGTGCTGAATTGTGTGAGGCAGTACACCTCACGAAGGCTGCTGGAAATCGTGTAATTGCAGTAGGTACAACCGCTTTGCGTAGTCTTGAGAGTGCTGCACAAAATGGAACACTGACGCCCTGTAATAAAGACACAGATATCTTTATTTACCCAGGATATGAGTTTAAGATTTGCGATGGATTAATGACTAATTTTCACTTGCCCGAGTCTACTTTATTAATGCTCGTTTCAGCATTTATTGGCCATAAACAAGCAATGATGCTTTACCAGGAAGCAATTGAAAAAAGATACAGGTTTTTTAGTTATGGCGACACCAGTTTATTGCTGTAAATCAGGAGATCAGGAATGTTGGCTGCAATACAAAATTTTATCCCTGTTTTAACTTCAGAGGCCGGTTTGTGCCTCACAACGGCCAATTGGCAAGAGGCAAAGGTTACCGCAGCATCTTATTCCTTAGAAAGTTTGTTGTATAAGCCTGGTCAAAATGTACTTAAAAAAATATCTAATTTAGCGCATTATCTGGCATGTCCAGGGGTGATGATAATCAATGCCGCCTCACTTGTTGCCAATAAAGAAAAAGTTTATGTTCTCAAGTCTCCTTATGATGGTTCTCGAATCAAATTGACCGCTGAGGAACTTATCGAACTAATCAAGCATCTTAAGCCTAACGCAATACTCTTGCCCCAAAATATCATGCGTGATTTTCCACAAATTTGGGATAATTGGAATGAGGATATCATCCCCTTTCTTCATAGTGATGACTTAGAAAAGCATACGGTTATTCTACCCCATGGGGTTTATTTTAAAATTTTGAATGAACCGAATGGTGCAAAATTAGACCAATGGGCCAATATCCCTCGTTATGTAGCGGGCTGTTTTGATTCTGAGTTAATCCAGGGCTTGCTTCAACAGGGGATAGAATTTATTGAGACGGATGAGCCAGCACAAGCAGCTACACAAGGAAGAGTGTACAGCCACACTGGCACTGTGGACCTAATGGATTCAAAAGCAGCAATGGACTTTGAAATGATCGATGCGAACTGTGTTTGTCCTACATGCTCGCAACAATTTACCCGGGCTTATTTACACCATCTGTTGCATCATACTCCTTTATTATGTCAGCGATTTTTGATTCAACATAATGTGTTTTATGTGCAAAATTTATGATTCTAGTTGTTGATCTTTAACCCGTCACTTTAACCCTCACTGCCATAAAGATGTATTTTCATGAGAAGGGGAGTGGGGAGCTATGTTCCCTGCTTCCTTTTGGAGAGAAAGTGTCCGTAAGCGGATGAGTGGGGTATCTAATAATGTTTGACAGTTTTTTCCATACCCGATAGCATTACGGACAATTTGATGGCGCGGGGTGTCGTTATTAACGACTGAGAAATACCCGTTGAACTTGATCTGGTTCATACCAGCGTAAGAACGCCTTAAATCTGTATTATTTAAGCCAGTTAATTTCAGAGTACTTTGTATCCAAATGATGGGGGCTCTGTTAAGTTTTACGACTCGCGGAATACAGATTCTTTCTTCTATTAAGTCTTAGCGCGATACCTCTAGCCATCCTATTTTATTTATTAATACAAGGAGCTATGGCATGAGCGCGTTATCTACGAGAACTACCTTACTACTTAATTGGTATGCAAACCCTTATCATACCCCCATCTTTGTTGCCCATGCGTTAGGTTATTATCAACAGGAGGGTATTAAGCTGGCGATTTTAGAGCCAAGCGATCCTAGCGATGTAACCGAAATTGTGGGAATGGGGCATGTTGATTTTGGGGTCAAAGCTATGATTCATACCTTAGCTGCTCGTGCAAAAGGCTATGCTGTTACCTCAATTGGTACATTATTGGATGAACCTCCTACTGGACTCATTGCCCTTAAATCCAGTGGCATTCAATCTTTTCAGGATATTGTTGGTAAACGAGTTGGTTATATTGGTGAGTTTGGCAAAATCATTATTGATAATTTGGCAACTTTAGCTGGGATTGATCCTTCAAGTTATGAAACAGTTCGCATCGGCATGAATGTTACTGATGCTATTTGTCGTGACCTCATAGATACAGGAATTGGTTTTATTAATTTTCAGAAAGTTGAGTTAGAACATTTACGAGGTGAAACGGTATTTCTGCGTATCGATCAGCTTGCCGGATTAGGCTGTTGTTGTTTTTGCTCCATTCAATTTATTGTGCCAGAACGCATGTTAAAAAAACCAGAACTTCTTAAAGGATTTCTCAATGCCACCCAACGTGGTGCGGCCTTTACCACCGAAAATCCCGACGAAGCCTATGAACTTTTATGTAGGGCAAAGCCTCAATTAAGAACTCCTATGTACCATACAATTTTCATCCGTAGTTTACCTTTTTTCTCGCGCACGCTTTTAAATGTGGAGCGTGATTGGAATAAGGTAGAGCGGTTCGGCAAGCATTTGGGAATTATCAATGAGTCTTTTGCGGTTAATTCTTGTTATACAAATGAGTTCCTTCCTAAAACTCCTCATTCTGACCTAGAACCCATTGCATGTTGTGTTAGTGAATGAAATTAAGGATGCAGCCTATGTGCGGCTGCACTCAGGCTGTAATATTGAAAAGTGATTCATTAAATGAAAAACGTTGCTGTTGTTGGTGCTGGAGTTATGGGATGTTTATTAGCTTTACGTTTAAAAAACGAAGGCTGGCAAGTGACATTATTCGAGGCAGAAGGATTTTTTAATAATTGCAGTAATGCAGCAGCAGGACTTTTGTCACCCATGTCTGAACTCGATAAGGCGGACCAAATGATTTTTAATTTGGGTATGGAGTCAGTTGACGTTTTATGGGAGTCCATTCTAAATCAGTTAGAGGTGCCCGTATATTTTTGCCAAAAAGGATCTCTTGTAGTGCATCATCCCCAAGATAAAGCAGAATGGCAGCAATTTAGTTCCAGAATTGTAAATAAATTAAGCGATTCCTGTTATCAGTTGCTCCCTCAAAATGAACTAAGTCAACTGGAACCAGAACTGAATCATTTAAAAATGGCTTATTATTTTCCCAAAGAAGCACAACTTGATAATCAGACCTTGTTGCAGGAACTTAAAAAACATCTTTGTCAGTGCGGTGTTATCTGGCGAGATTATAGTTTTGTTTCTTGGGTGCATCCAGGCAAGATAGAAACAGGAGGAGCGCTTTATCCATTTGATTTTGTTTTTGATTGCAGAGGGCTTGGAGCCAAAAGTACTTTTCCAAATTTACGTGGGCTTCGTGGTGAACTTCTTTGGCTGTATGCACCGGATGTTCAATTAAACAGGCCGATACGTCTTTTGCATCCACGATATAATATTTATATTGCACCTCGTCCTAACTCTTATTACCTTATCGGCGCCAGCGAATTAGAAACAGAAGACTCCAGTCCTATTTCGGTGCGTACAACACTTGAATTATTAACTGCTGCCTACTACGTGCATAGAGGTTTTGCTGAAGCACGGATAATTAAGACAGTAACACATTGCCGTCCGACTTTAGTCCACCATCAGCCACGTATAAGATATGCCCAACAATTTATTGCTGTTAATGGACTCTATCGGCATGGATATTTAATTGCTCCGGCATTAGTAGAAGAGATTTTACGTGGACTAAAGAGCAATCAAAAAGACCTTTGTTACCCTGAGCTTTGGGAGGCTTATTCATGATCATTTTTATAAATGATAAATCCTTCACTCTTGATTCATCTTGTACCTTACAGGAACTACTTGAGCAAATCGAAGGTATTGCTGCGCATGTAGCAATAGCAATAAATAATCAGTTCGTTCCTAAGCCTATGTTTTCCAACACTATATTGTGTGAAGGAGACCGTATTGATTTAATTGTTCCGATGCAGGGAGGATAGGGTATGTGGTATTTAGCAGATAAACCGTTAACAAGTCGATTACTTCTAGGTACAGCAGGCTATCCATCACTTGAGGTAATGACCGAGGCTGTTCGAGCCTCTAAAACGAACGTAATTACGGTGTCTTTAAAACGGCAAATGCCTTGTAATATGGGGGGAGATTTATTTTGGCAGACTGTACGTTCTTTGGGTTGCCATATACTGCCTAATACTGCGGGCTGTCGTGACGCACAAACTGCTATTACTACAGCCGAAATGGCACGTGAATTATTTCAAACTTCCTGGATTAAATTGGAAGTAATAGGAGATGATTACAGTTTACAACCCGAGCCTTTTGAATTGCTGCATGCGGCTACTGAATTAGTGAAACGAGGATTTGAAGTATTCCCTTATTGTACGGAGGATTTAGTTTTATGTCAGCGATTAGTTGATTGCGGATGTAGGATTTTGATGCCTTGGGCCGCTCCTATAGGTTCTGGAAAAGGCTTGCTAAACCCCTTTGCATTGGAGACCTTACGCCAACGATTATCTGATATTACTCTGATTGTCGATGCAGGAATCGGGAAACCTTCTCATGCCACACGGATTCTGGAATTAGGTTTTGATGCGGTCTTATTAAATAGCGCGGTGGCCTCATCGATTCATCCAGTAACCATGGCTGAAGCTTTTTCACATGCAGTCATCGCAGGACGTTCTGCTTTTGAAGCAGGCCTTATGCCTGAACGAATTACGGCACAATCGTGTACCCCTTTAATCGATACGCCATTTTGGCATCAGGAGACCGCATTATGAGCGTTGTGTGGTGCAACACGGATAATGAAGCAGATAAAAAAACTTTTCGCGGCTTGGGTCTGTTGCCAACACAGCGATTTCAAATCGAGAATCGGCCTGCTGCAATCAAAATTGAAGAGAGATTCTCTACCGAGGACCTGCAAATTCTCAATCATTATACCGGCCCAGTAGTTTGGGATTTTAACTTATCATTATGGAAGGATGGTGAGGAGAAAAGGGGTACTGTAAGATTTTCTTTTGCCGATGTTTTGGTGCTGAATACACGTGAAGCTGAAGTCATTTTAAATGGCCAAGTAGAAACGCACCAAGCCATGCAAGAGGCGGCACATAAACTGCTAGCTTTTGGCGCTAAAAGTGTATTTCTCTTAGGATCGACTATGCAGAAATCCTCACGTCAGCATGATTATTGGACCAATGGAACCACTTCTTTTTGGCTCACTCAAAATCGTGTTTCTGATTCAAAATATCCAGAACTTCGTTCGATTCTCTCCGCGGCAATTACTGGTGCACTGGCTCTTGGCCATTTACTTGAAGATGCATTAATCATTGCAAAAATGTATGTTCATCAGGCAGTACGTCGAGGACAAAATAATGTTTATTATGGAGCTTTTCCAGAAGATGAAGCAGATTTACCTTATCTTGCTTCCGAACCATTATACGATCCACCGCAACCATTTAAGCCATGTCATCGTTTAGGTCTTTATCCAGTGGTTGATCGGTTTTCTTGGGTAGAACGGCTTTTGAATCTTGGAGTCAAAACCATCCAATTACGAGTTAAAGAACAAACTAAAAGCCTAGAAGAAGAAATGCGACGAAGTATCGCCCTGGCTAAAAAGCATCAGGCAACTCTATTTATAAATGATTACTGGGAAATGGCTTTAGAGTTAAATGCTGAAGCAGTGCATTTAGGACAATCCGATTTGGATACTGCAGATCTTGAGGCACTTAGAAAGCAGGGGATTTTGCTGGGAGTGAGTACTCATTGTTACTACGAAGTCGCACGAGCGCATGCACTGCGTCCTTCATATATTGCAATTGGCCCTATTTTTCCAACAACAAGCAAAGTAATGTCTTTTACCGCCCAAGGCATTGAAGGCTTACAACGTTGGATCCGTACCTTACATTATCCTTTAGTCGCAATAGGAGGAATTAATATTGAGCGTATGCCTGCTGTAGTGGCTACCGGTATCCAAGGTGTTGCTCTTATTTCTGCAATTACAGAAGCAGAAGATCCACAACAATCCACCCTAAAGCTTTTAAGTTTAATGGAACAATGAGGGCTGAGTATGTCTGTTTCATCCGAGGTACAACGCTATATACAGCAAATAAAATTAGAAGAGATAGGTCTTCAAGGACAAGAAAAACTCCAAAGAGCACGTGTATTATGTGTTGGCGCGGGAGGAATTGGAGCGACGTTACTCCCGTACCTTGCTGGTGCTGGGGTAGGGACTTTAGGCATAATTGATGATGATGTTATTGAGGAAAGTAATTTACATCGGCAAATACTTTACCAAGAAAAAGACATCCACCAACTAAAAGCAGCCACTGCAAAACTGAAATTAGAGGCTTTGAATTCAAATATTAACATCCAATCTTATGAGGTTCGTTTAAGTGATGAGAACGCAAAAGGTATCATTTCACAATATGATCTTGTAGCTGACTGCTCGGATAATTTTTATACTCGTTACCTGACTCACGATATTTGCTATCGATTGCAAAAACCTTACGTTTATGCCAGCGCTTACCAATTTCAAGGTCATTGTTCCTTGTTTTATGGTAAAAAGAACCCATGTTTACACTGTTTATTTCCAGTAATCCCCGATTCAATTGGAAATTGTCAAACTGGTGGGGTTTTAGGGACTCTTCCTGGTTTGCTCGGGATCATGCAAGCGACAGAAATTATTAAATGGATCACCCAAAGTGGTGTTTCTCTATTGAATCGTTTGCTGTGGATAGATTTTCTATCGATGGAGATAAAAAAGATTCATTTGGTAAAAAATAAACAATGTCAGTTCTGTGTTTACGACCAAACAATGGAAAAAAGTGTTTTTTCTCAATGCGTATCCTCCTATGAGATGGAGTCTTTTGCAGTTTCCTCACATGCATTACCCGGCTTTTTACAACAAAATACTGACGCATTATTGCTGGATGTAAGAACAGAGACAGAACACAGAAATTATAATTTAGGAGGACGATTCATTCCCTTGGCTGAGTTGCCAGACCGCCTTGATGAATTAAATCCTCTACAACCCACTCTCGTTTATTGCCAATCAGGTCAAAGAAGTAAGCGAGCTTGGATGCTATTAAGACAGGCTGGCTTTCGCACCATTTACCATTTAGCTAATGGACTAGGTTCTATGACGGACGTAAAACTGGGCTAACTAAAGATTCTACTCACGTAACTCTATGCTGCCTAAGGCTACACTTTGATAACATTGGAATGGAAGAAAAAATTTTTTTTATGAATAGTCCTTAGATTTGCTCATTTGAATTTCTTTTTAATAGTTCGAGAGAATTATAGTTCAAAATAAAAACCGCTATTGTGAAAAACTGTTTTAATTTCCGCGTTGATTCATTTACCTTAAGACCAATTCCCTATATGATGTCACGCGATTATCAATAGTAGATTAAAGGAGACAATATGAGTTTTTTTATTAGTGATGCTCTAGCTGCAGCGGGGACTACAGCAGCGCCTCAAGCAGATGGAAGCTTTTCGCTCATTATGATCGCCGCTATTTTTGTGTTGTTCTACTTTATGCTTATAAGACCCCAAAACAAAAGAGCAAAAGAACACCGTGATTTAATAAGCCGCTTAAAGAAAGGCGATGAGATTATTACTTCAGGCGGTATATTAGCTAAAGTAGTTAGTCTAGACGAGCAATACATGAAAATCAGCCTTGCTGAAGGTGTAGAGATTAATATACAAAGAGGTGCAGTGAGCACGGTATTGCCCAAAGGCACTTTAAAATCGCTTTAAGAAGGTCAGGACACGGAAATGCAAAATAAATATCCTTTATGGAAAAACCTGCTGCTGATTATTATTGCAGTTGTTGGGTTTATTTACGCTATACCTAATTTGTATACAGAAAATCCTGTAGTACAAATTTCGTCTGAAACACCTGTGGATTATGATGAATTAAAAAATCAGGTAGAAGATATCTTAAAAAAAGGTAATCTACCGTATAAATCACTCATTACTCAAGCTGAGTCAGTTGAAGTTGTGTTCTCATCAACAGATTCACAGTTGTTAGCTCGCGATTCAATTAAGAATGCTTTGGGATCTCAATACACTGTAGCCTTGAATTTGGCTCCATCCACACCAAGATGGTTAGACTCTATTCGTGCGGCCCCAATGAAACAAGGTCTTGACTTACGAGGAGGAGTACACTTCCTGTTAGAGGTTGATGTGGAAAGTGTGATAAGCCGCCGTTATGAAGGAGTAATGAAAAACATTAGTCAAGAATTGCGAGAGCTTGGAATTCGATATACCGGTATTCGTTATGTAGCAGACAAGGGGATAAATTTACATTTCCGTGATAGTGAATCAACGAATAATGCCTATTTGGGTTTAAAGGAAAAAATGCCTGATCTCGTTTTTGTTAAAAGTAAAACAGGCAATGAAATTTTAGTATCGATTTCACCCGTTGAGTTGAACAATACGCGTCAAAACACCATTGAACAAACAATGAGTATTTTACGAAATCGAGTCAATGAACTAGGAGTTGGTGAAGCGGTAGTACAACAACAAGGGGCAACTCGTGTTGCTGTTGACTTACCTGGAATTCAAGATGCAGCCCGTGCTAAGCAAATTCTTGGTGGAACTGCAACCTTGCAATTTTATATGGTGGATCAGGATAATGATCCGCAAATTGCAAAACAAACTGGAGCCATACCCGTCAATGATAAGTTACTGGTAATGGATGGGCATCCTATTCTGTTAAAAAGACAAGTGGTATTAAGTGGCGATTCAATTACCTCAGCAGTTTCCAGTTATGATCAGCAGACAGCTACTCCTGCAGTACAAATACAACTCGGTGGGGGCGGAGAAAGTTTGTTTACCAAAGTAACTCGCGAAAATATAGGTAAACGTATGGCTATTGTCTATGTTGAAACAAAAAATTCCATTCAAACTGTAAATGGAGTGGAAAAAAGAGTTACACATAGAGAAGAGCGTGTTATTAGTGCGCCAGTTATTCAAAATGCTTTAGGTAATAATTTCCAGATTACTGGTCTTACGGATAGTAAAGAAGCAAGTAATTTAGCTTTATTGCTTCGAGCAGGGGCGTTGCCTGCTGCGATCTATCCCATAGAGGAACGCACCGTCGGACCAACTTTAGGTAAAGAAAATATCCGAAGAGGTATAATTTCACTACAAGTTGGTATGGGCTTAATCTTAGTCTTGATGCTGGTTTATTACCGTTTTTTCGGTCTCATCGCTGATATTGCGCTCCTGCTTAACCTAGTTCTACTGTGTGCTTTACTCTCGGTGATTGACGCTACGTTAACACTTCCAGGTATAGCCGGAATAGTATTAACGGTGGGTATGGCAGTAGATGCGAACGTACTCATTTATGAGCGTATTCGTGAAGAATTACGGCATGGATTATCACCCCAGGCTGCAATTAATGCGGGATATGAGCGTGCATTTTCTACGATTCTTGATGCGAACGTCACCACCTTAATCGTAGCAATCATTTTGTTTGCTGTGGGCACAGGACCTGTACGTGGATTTGCTGTAACGCTTTCTTTAGGATTGTTGACCTCCATGTTAACGGGTATCACTTACACCCGAGGGATTGTAAATTGGTACTATGGTGGTAGGGCTGTTAAGAAATTATCTATTGGTATTTAAGGCGAGGCTCAGATGGAATTTTTTAATCCAAATTCAAATGTGGACTTTATGGGTGCTCGTCGTTGGACGGCGATATTCTCCATATTGATCTTTGTGCTTTCTATAGGTGCTTTAGCGATACATGGTTTGAAGTGGGGGCTTGATTTTACAGGTGGGACTCAAATAGAGGTTTCTTATTCCTCAGCTGCAGATCTACCTTCAATTAGGGAAAGCTTGAGTAAGGCAGGATTTAAGGAAGCTCAGGTTGTGAGTTACGGTACTTCTAAAGATGTATTAATTAGTATTGCTCCTCGAGAAGATAAAGAACAAGCACGCTTGGTTGAGCAGGTCATGAGTGCTCTGCCGGGTGCTTCAAAACAAAGAGTCGATTTTGTTGGGCCACAAGTAGGACAGGAACTCGCGACTAAAGGAGCCCTAGCTGTTGTTGTTTCTTTGTTAGCAACGATGATTTACATTGCCATGCGGTTTGAATACCGGTTGGCAGTGAGTTCTGCTGTCGCCTTAGTTCATGACCCTGTGCTGATATTGGGTATCTTTGCTTTTTTTGGTATTGAATTTGATCTGAAAGCGTTAGCGGGCTTGTTGGCAGTCATCGGTTACTCGTTAAATGATACTATTGTAGTTTTTGATAGGGTGCGTGAAAATTTTGTCAAAATTCGTCGTTCCAGTTCAATCGAAATTATGAATATTTCGATTAACCAAACTTTATCACGTACCATCATGACATCCATGCTGACGCTTTTTGTGGTGGTTGCTCTGTTTATTTATGGAGGAGAAGCTATTCATGGATTCTCCCTGGCATTGATCATTGGTATTGTAATCGGTACGTACTCTTCTATCTATGTAGCAGGTGCTTTAGCAGTAGCAATGGGCCTTGATCGAAAAGATTTTATGCCCAGTCAGCGCAAAGAAGTGGATAATCGTCCTTAATAAGAAACCTGGGTAAACGGAGCATAACCCAGGAACTTGGAAATGCAAGGTATTGCATCGCAATAGAATGCATTTCTGAGTTTTCTCTTAATTTTCTAGAATCTCAATAAATTAAATGCAACAACTTATACGAGGGAGAAGGATCCTCCTATCTCTTCTGCTTCCTCTATTTTTTGAATTTCTTTTGTATCTTTTTCTTGCTCGACATTGGTGGGTTCGGATGCTTGTGTAGAGCGGCTTGCAAGTTGTTTCTTTAGTTCTTCAATTACTTCAGGAGGAATTTGCATGGGAGTTTGACTGTCTTTTATCTCTTCTCCTTCAATACGTATCTCGCCTTCTTCTGTTATTTCCACAATTTTTTTAGTACACCCTTCAGGTAGAGCATTTTCAGCAACCCATTGAATAGGAATGCCCGCCATGATTGTAGCCCCATCCACAATGCGAATCCCATCAATGGGGGCAAGCTCAGGGGTTTTACTGTAGTGACGACTTATGAGGGAGCAAATAGACCAAAGTAAATTATATGCTGCATCAAATGGAAAACCTACTCCTATCCCTACACCTTGTCCTAGATATCCAGCTGCGGTTCCCATAAGATGCGCTAAACTGATTGTACAAAAAGATGTAAAAAGTTTGGTGGCAATCACGGGGGCAAAGAGGGCGACACCGGTAGCTCCTGCAGGACTGAAAATCAATAAGGTGCTTCCAACCAGTGCGGTTAATTTAACCCGAGGAGATATGGCCGTGGTCGAGTTAGTCGCTCCCTCTGCTAGCACGACACCTACAGTAGCTCCTACATAAGCAAAAGCAGCGCCAAATAATGGTTGCGTGATTGAAATGACGGGAAATTTTGTGATTTGCTCTGGAACTTCTTTTTTATGGCACATTTCGCCTAAATAATCTGCAAACTGTTTCCACTCCTTTTCACTAAATGGTTTAAGTCCTTCTTTTTCAAGGAACACATTAGCATGTTCTAGAGCATGGGGCGTTTTTATAAGTCGCTCTGCAGTTAAATAGCATGTTTCTTTATCTTCCTCATCCAAGAAGTTTTCGTCTGTAACTCCTAAATTATTCTCAATAATGCGGTATAAGGCAGAGTTTCGTTTTGAACTTCCGATTTGTGATTGTACATAAAGACTGGCAGCAATCATAAATCGGGCAGCAATGATATATACTTGACGTTGTGCTGGGGTTTTGATGTCCTGCTCGCGAAGCAAATGTATTTTAAGAACAGCGTTTACTTTTTCTAAGAATGAAACCTGTTTATTTCTACTGAGAACATCTGTCCCACCGAAAAAAATAGGTGTTCCTATCATGGAAGGTTTTTCATTCAAATCAACATGTTTCTCTTCTTCATAGGTTTTCCGAAGGCGGTTAAATTTTTCAATACGTCCCGGTGTAAGAATAAAGTGCATGATATCCCCCGTCCATTGGCATTCTTGGTATTTGATATACGTGTATAATTCCTTTTGTATATTTTATCTTACTTCGTAATTGTATAAATGCAATGTTATTTGATTATTTTTTACTAAATTGCTTCAATATATTGAAAGTTTATATTTTATTTAGTGATTAAGCTTTTGAAATGATGCATTTTTTCAGGATTGTGATACTTTTAACTAAATGACTATCGTTTGATGGATGTGCTGGGTATGGAGGTCGTTTAACTTATGCCTAAGTTATGCGCTGCCTTGTTGCCTGGGCTGTATCTTTTACAGGAACAGATAAGGTGATTGAATTGATAAATGATATAAAAAAAGGGAGTGTCATGGAAAGGCTGAAACATTTATTTCTGCTTCTTCGTGTGTCCCACTGGGCCAAAGCTGTCTTTGTGATGCTGGGCTTTTGTTATACACCCACTCCTGGATATTTTATACCTGCTTTACTCGCTTCTTTAGCTTTTTGCTTGATTTCAAGTGCCATATACATTTATAACGACATCGAAGATAAAACCGAAGACAGTTTGCATCCCCACAAACGACATAGACCAATAGCAAGTGGAAGCGTTTCTATTTCCGAAGCAATTTTTATGTTGTTTTTATTACTTCTCACAGGACTTACTTTAGGTTGGTTAATCTCTAAAAAACTGGCAATTATACTTTGCATTTATTTAGTAATTAATGTGGCCTATAACCATCTTTTTAAATTGATTCCCATTGTTGATGTGCTCTGTATTGCTGCAGGTTTTATGCTACGCGTATTGGCAGGGACGGTGGGTATCGGCTTACCCATTTCTATTTGGTTAATTGTTACTGCAACATTGCTTAGCCTCTTTATTGCTTTGAACAAACGACAAATGGAAATGCAATTGGGTCTTAAGCATGCTACACGTAAGGTATTGAAGAAATATAATCCTATAGTGCTTCACTGGCTAATTCTTGTAATTGGTTTCGCCAGTTTCATTACTTACGTTTTCTATATTATTTATGCTCGAGATGAGTCTTTTTATTTTATGTTAACTGTTCCTTTTGCAGCAATTGCATTGTGGCGTTTTGCCTGGCTTGCTACGCAGAACATTGAAAATGATGACCCTGTTATAGTTTTTTTAAGCGATCGGTTATCTCGAATCAATCTTTGGTGTTTTGTAGTTTTAACGTTTATGGCTTTGGCTCAATGAAATCTGGGGTGCGTTGGTATGACAGCATTCTAATTGTTTTATTCATATATTTATTTATTCTACAGATCCAAGCAATTTGGTCATTTACTATCGATGATATGTATATTTCTTTGCGCTATGCCAAGCATTGGGCTGCAGGAGAGGGCATATTATGGAATGTGAATACTTCTCCAGTAGAAGGGTATTCTAACTTTAGCTTGGTCGCTTTAGGGGCTTTAACACTCCTATTAAAGGGTAACCCCGTAGTTGTTTTAAAAATGGCTGGACTGTTAGGGCTATTGTTTACCTGTTTCTTCATTTATCTAATAAGCAGACTTTGGCTTTCCACACGAGAATCACTTCTGCCCTGTATGGGTTTATTATTTTATAAAGGACAGATTATATGGGCAACGAGTGGCTTGGAAACTGCGGTATATGAGTCATTTATATGCGGAGCCGTGTATTGTTGTCTGAGGGGATTGGGATATAACCCTTTTCCTAATGCACGTGCAGCCATAAGAATAGTCTATTTTGTAAACGCTGGAATTTTGCTTGCTCTGGCGGGAATGACAAGACCTGAAGCACCTGCATTTATGTTTTTGTTTTTCCTGCTGATGTGTTGGGATAGGCCTAAAGAAAAAATAGGACAATACGGGTATGGCGTTTTACTATTTTGCCTCACTCTCATATTGTTTTATGGGCCTTATTTTCTTTGGCGTCTTATTTATTTTGGATATTTTTTTCCCAACTCAGTCTATTGTAAAGGATTATCGCAGTCTTTCCCTTTTTCCTTGGATATTCATTATCTCAAATTAATTTGGCCTTTAGCTCTGTTGTCTTTACCTGCTTGCATCAAGTCTCAGGATAAACGGCATTATTTTTTGTGGTTACCCAGTCTTGTTTATTTAATTATGTTAGCAAAAGCCGATCCTGTAGTGGCATTTGATAATCGACTCTTTTTACCTGCATTTGCCCTAATGCTTCCTCTGGTCGTACAAGGTATCCGTAGTATAGTTTTTGCATTGAGACAAAAAGAAGATTTCATTTTTGCATTGCTTTTTTATTTAAGTTTTTTTGTGGTTTTGTTTTTATTTGTGCCAGCCATGAGTTTGGCAGATTACCAGTATTTTAGCCAAAATCCAGTTAAAGGAGAACAATTACGTGGCAAGGTAGTAGAGTGGTTAAATAATTATGCATCTCCCAACGATTGGGTGGTTTTAGCGGATAGCGGATTGATTCCTTATGCTAGCCCATTAAATTTTATTGACTCATATTGTTTAAACAATGTAACAATGGCTCATTTTCCAGCGGAACACATGTATGAGGAGTTTTGTAAGGAAGTTCTGCATAAAAAACCCGCATTTATCATTTTAACTTCGCTTATTGAACAAGGAAGAGTAATATATACCCCCAGCGATGTTTGTTTAAAAAAAGCTTTGAGTAACAATCACGACTATAAATTAAGTAAAGCTTATATGACCGATAATCGTGATTCAATTTATCGCTATGAAATATATGAAAATTCCTCTTTGTCTTCACTTGAAAAGAAATAGATGTGGAATTAATGAATACCTTAGTGCGAAGTGATTTTTGATGAGTTACATATCAACATAGTGTACTATCTTACGATAATAAGAAAATAAAATGAGTGAAGGATGATTCTTGTATGATACACAAAATGCCAATATTTCTGCAAAAACTGCATAAAAAATTACCAGTTTTTCTTTGTGATATTCTTGCTATTCCAGTAGCATGGTTTACAGCATATTGGTTGCGTTATAACATGCACCCTTCTCCTAAAATATTTACTTCGACGCATTTCCTTATTGCCTTGACTCTTTTAACCACGATTCAAGTTTCTTGCTACTTTTATTTTAAAACATATCGCGGTTTGTGGCGCTTTTTTTCATTGAATGATGTAATGCGAATTTTAAAGACTACTCTTTCTGCTACTGTGTTGGCGATCCCTGTTTTATATGTAGCTTCGATAGTTCATGAAGTTCCTCGCTCTGTATTTCCTTTATATTGTCTGATTTTAACTACTATTCTTTGTAGTTTTAGAATATTGAGAAGAATCTATTGGGATAAACGAGCCAAATGGAATAAAGCAACTGAAATGAAAAGGGTTCTTATTATCGGGGCGGGGATGGCTGGTGAAGGACTTGGTCGTGATTTAAAACGTTCCAATCAGTACCTGCCAGTAGGTTTTATTGATGATAATTTAGCAAAACGTGGTTTAGAAGTTCATGGCATACCGGTTTTGGGAACAACGAGCCAAATTGCCGAGCGAGTAAAAGAGTATGATATTGATTTGATTTTTATTGCTATTCCATCAGCAAGTTCTTCATTGATGCGCCGTATTGTGACCTGCTGTGAGGAAAGCCAGACTCCGTTCAGTACCCTACCAGGTCTCAATGCTTTAGCGGCTGGACGAGTGGAAGTGAATGCATTAAGGCCAGTTAATATCGAAGATCTATTAGGTAGAGATCAGGTAAACTTACAATGGGACCGATTAACAGCGGGTATTGCTGGAAAACGAGTATTGGTTACTGGAGGGGGAGGATCAATTGGTTCAGAGCTGTGCCGGCAAATTTTAGCCCTTAAACCTAAGAGTTTGGCCATAGTCGAAAACAGCGAATTTAATTTATATCAAATTGAACTTGAACTGCGACAAACTTTCCCAGATATTCCTTTAGAACTTAAATTGATCAGTGTTACAGATGAAGTAGCAATTAATCATCTCTTTGCTGATTTTTTACCGGAAATAGTATTTCATGCTGCAGCATACAAGCATGTTCCACTTTTACAGGATCAAATACGTGTTGCGGTAATAAATAACGTACTTGGAACCCAGATTGTTGCAAAGGCTAGTATTACTGTTGGGGTTGGAAAGTTTATTTTGATTTCTACGGATAAGGCAGTAAATCCGACCAACATTATGGGAACTACCAAACGCGTTGCTGAGATTTATTGTCAGAATCTGAATGGGAGGGTTAACACTCAATTCATTACAGTCCGTTTTGGAAATGTTTTGGGTTCAGCGGGAAGTGTTGTTCCCCTATTTCAAAAGCAATTACAAAGTGGTGGTCCTATAAAAGTAACCCATCCTGATATGCAACGATATTTTATGACTATCCCTGAAGCATGTCAGTTGATTTTGCAGGCTATGGTCAATGGAAGCGGGGGAGAAATTTTCGTTCTGGATATGGGAGAGCCTGTTAAAATCAGCTATTTGGCAGAACAAATGATTCGTTTAGCAGGAAAAGAGCCTGGAAAGGACATTATGATTGAATACACCGGATTACGCCCCGGAGAGAAATTATTTGAAGAGTTGTTCCATGAGTCCGAACAATTGGCTTCGACAGAACACGAAAAATTGTTTAAGGCAAAATTCCGTGAACTTAATTGGGACGAGTTAATTCAAACAATGCGTTTACTAAATACCGCTTGCCAGGAAAATCAAACCGATGAATTGTTTATTTTATTAAAGAGCTTGGTTCCTGAGTTAAATACCAATAGTGTTGTTTCAGCAACTTAATTGGTTTATGAGTCTTTTTATGCTCCTGATTTATGAGGAAGAGATTTTAAAATGATTATATCGTTCGATGATTTTGCTAAAGTTGAATTACGCTCAGGTACCGTGGTTAAAGTGGAAGAATTTCCTCGTGCAAAGAAGCCAGCCTATAAAGTATGGGTGGATTTCGGCAAAGATATAGGCGTCTTACAAACCTCAGCACAAGTTACTGCACATTATACCCCGGAAACTTTATTGGGGCGCTCCGTAGTTGGATGTGTCAACTTGGGTGAAAAAAATATTGCAGGCTTCACTTCCCAATTTTTGCTGGTTGGATTTTCTGATGAGAATGGGGCGATATGCCTTATCACCACCGAACCTAAAGTACCTAATGGACAAAAGTTACATTAATTTTAGTGCTCAGAGGGAAACTAAAGCTTTTGGGAACTTATTTCTTTAGTATCAAGTCTGCATCGTTCACTTAAAGGTGGGATACCTTTTTTTTGTAAATATTTTTTAATTTCTGGTAAACTTTCTGCCCATTCTAGATAACTGTCTAAGGGGGTATAATCATTTTCGAAGCCAGAAAAAATATTACCTTTTTCTATATGTCTTTTAGGCCTACGTAAGTCAGCGATTTGTATCTCTCGATCCAGTAGATTCTTATTGTGTAAGAAATAAATTAACTTATAAAAAGATAATGAAGTGGGTTTGTAATGACCACTGTTATTATCAATAGACTTTATTTTCCCATGTTCTACTAGCCACATCCCCGCACCGCGTACCTTTTTACCGGAAGTCATCGTGGAATGATGATAAGTACCAGATTCGTGAATATGTGTATAGAAATGGTTCTTATCTTTTGTATCCCAAATAAAAGCAGTTGCCCCGATCGGACAACCAACCTTAAAAACAAAATCAGCTAATTGATTGGTATTTAATTCAAATACATCCTCAGAGCTTATTTTTTGAGCCATTAATTTATAATCACCATCCACATGTTCAATGCGTACCGATACGTTTTCTGAAGACTCATAATGCACAGGGCCCATTTTATTTTTATAATAACCACGCCAATTATTACTGATATCTCGGGTGGAAGTGCTAATAGGATGTTGTTCCAACCATAAGAAGAAAGGAATTTTAGTATTGCTTTCAACCCACTGATAAAAAGCCATATTCATTGGATATTCTGCAGTATTGCGTTTATTTTTTAAATCATCGAGCATAAATTCAATAGGACGATGAACCGGATCTTGCTTTTCCAATAAGGTTCCACTGCTTAAGCGAAAAAATTTCTGTTTACAATGTTCTTTTTCTTCAGTCTTGAGTGTCTTAAGTAGCGATTTCTTATCAACATATTTTGAATTTGCATGCTTATAATACTCTTTCAATTTATCTAAGTAATTTATTTTTTTGTTAGCTCTTTGTAGTAATCCATGAATCCAGGGATCTATAGAGCCTTTCAGCCGTGTATCTTTTCGGGGCTTTCTTGAAGTGGATTCCAAAAATCCATAGGGAAATTTATCTTCAGTTACGTTTTCTTGTTCTTTGGTTATAAATTGATCCCCTAAATAATCTTTATATTGTTGAGCAAGCTGTGCTATTTGTGATAATTTTTTTTGTCGTGTGTTAATATTTTTTAAGTTTACTTTTGAAATATTATGATATTCTTCTAATAGATTAGATAGTTTATTGATTAATTCTTCAGCATTTGGATCATCATGTTGTTTACAACTTTTTAAAATCAGAAGCCAATCATCAAGGGCGTAAACATCTTGCCATATAGCCATGGATTAAAACCTATACTTTATCTGTGTACAAAAAAAGGTTATGCAATTAAATTATAATCCAATTTGAATTAAATGTGAGCCATTCATGCCTAGATACAGAAAAATACACTTAAATGAAGCAATTGCCTTATTACAAAATAATGTACCAGATTTAGTTTGTTTAGACTTAAGTGATCAAAAGATAAGCGAGGAATGTTTGTACGAACTTGTTGATGCAATCAACGCAAATACCCATTTAAAAAGAATTAAATTGAATTGCTGTATGATTGATGATGATAAAGTTAAAATCTTATCAAGACTAAGCTCTATTGAAGTACTTTCCTTACGAACTAATAAAATCTCGGATAAAGGTATGAGCTTACTAGCTGACATGACCTCTCTTAAAAAATTAGATCTGAGTTCTAATAATAATGTATATAACAAAAACATTACCGCCCAGGGTTTAAAATTTTTTATTAGAAATTCAACTCTTGAACAGCTCACTTTAAGCGATAATGAGCTTGATGATGAATGCGCAAAAAGTTTAGCGCGAAATAATGTACGGCGACTTATATTAAGCAATAATCAAATTACTCTTAGAGGCGTAAAGTATTTGGCAGCGCATAAAAAACTAAATTTTCTCGATCTAGGCACAAATATAATTGGTGATGCCGGTGCTATTAGTTTAATTAACGAAAATCAAAGCATTAGAGGATTAATTCTTAACAATAATAAATTAACTATTAAAGCAATAGCTAAAATGAAACCCGAAAAGTTAAAGCAATTAGAGCGGTTAGACATCTGTTTAAATCCTTTAGGTCAAGAGGGTGTTAGCTTATTGCAGGAGAAAAGGGGATCACGAGCTGGATTAAGTACTTTTTTTTGTCACAAGAGAAATAAAAATTTCATTCAAGGATTATTTACTACGATTCAGAGTCAATTTTCTCCTGAGAAAGAAAACAAAACAGAACACTCACTAGCGATTTAAAATTTTTTGTAGTATGAGATTTACTTAAAAGCCAAGCCCAAATTTAGTTTGGGCTTGTATCTGTTAAACGGGGGGAAAGAGATCCTGGAATTTAACACGAGTCTTGAGGTGTAGTGCTTTTTTCCTTTTCTTTGATAAATCAAAAACCTTATAGATTATGATAGGAATAATAAAGCTAACCATACCTATGTAAAAAGCAAGCTTATAAGTAGGGTCTTTATTCAACACAAGGAAGAATAAGGCAATACACATCAGGATGATTGCGAGGATCCCAGTATAGGGAGAGTATGGAGTTACATAGCGCAGGTTCGCTGTAGTATAGCCAGCTTGGTATAATCGATTCCTGAACCGAATTTGTGAAGTGCACAAGGAGATCCAAGCCAGAGTTCCTGTAAATCCAGAGACAAGAAGTAGGGCGATGTAGAGTTGGGTTTGTCCGAAAAAGTACCCAACGCCTAAAAGAATCCAGATTGTGATTAAGGTAGCAATAATTGCATTTTGTGGTACTGAATTATGATTAAATTTGGCAAAAGTATGTGGCGCCATACCATCACGAGCCAAAGCATTCAGGGCACGAACTGTGCCATAAAACCCTGAATTAGCACAAGATAAGGTAGCGCTCAGTGTCACAAAACTGGTTACCGCACCGGCCCACTTGAGATTGTAAAAATTTAGGGCATCTGCAAACACGGAGTTAGATAATCCAGCTTTTTGCCAAGGGAAAATTAATACCAAGCAAAATACCGGAATAATGTAGATGAAAAGAATTCTTAAGGTTACATTGCGAATTGCATGGGGAATCATCCGTGCAGGGTTTTCTGATTCTCCTGCAGCAAGACCAATAATTTCAGAGCCTTGATAGTTAACCAACAGCAGAACCATAGCGGTTAATAGGGACATCGTACCGTTAGGAAGGAGTCCTCCATCGCCGAAAATGTATTTAGATCCAATAAATCCATCCGATCCTGGACCCTGAATTAAGCCTAAGAATATTAAAATAGCTAAAATAACAAAGCCAAATAAAGCTAAAATCTTAATTAAAGCCAGCCAAAATTCGATTTCACCAAAAGTATCTACTTTCGCAAGATTAATATAGGTAATTAGTAAACCAAAACAAACCGCCCAGACATAACCATTTACACCCGTAAACATTTCCATAATGATACCCCCTGCAACACATTCTGCGGGGATATAGGCGACCCAACTTATCCAATACGACCAGCCTACGCCACAGGCAACGGATGGAGATATAAAATCAGCGGTATAAGTAACAAAGGAACCTGAAATGGGAATTGCCACAGCAAGTTCACCCATACAAAGCATGGTGAGAAAAATAATTAAGCCGCCTAGTATATAAGCTAGAAACACGGCAGGTCCGACCAGGTTAATCACTTCACCGGTACCTAAAAAATAGCCTGAGCCGATAATCCCCCCCAAGGCAATTAGCTGCACATGACGGTCTTTCAATCTTCGGCTATAACCACTATCTTTAATGGGTTTGTCTGTTTCAATCTTACTCTTTTTCACGGGCTGTTTGTTTCTCACAGGTTGTCATATTTTTGGGTGACGCTATGTTATATTCATCTGCAATAATTTAAAACCATTCTTAATTAAAAAATCAGAAATATTTTTTATTTATACTAAATTTCTTTTTTAACTGATACAAAAAATTTTAAAGAGGGTATTATAAATCATTTTTTACCTATTTGGATATTTTTTTACTAAATTAGTGAAAATTATTACAAAATATCTTATTTGTTGATTTATCTAAGAGAATAGACGATAAAAAAAATAATAATCATTATTTTTATATACAAAAGAGCGTATTTCGATTTTAAAATTAAGACGTCTACTAAAAGTTGCATCAACATACAACTTGGGTATACTTTTCCATAAGCCGCTGTAGCTCAGTCGGTAGAGCAGTTGATTCGTAATCAAAAGGTCGGGAGTTCGATTCTTCTCAGCGGCATATTAAAATCAATAAGTTAAACGATCCCTATTTCATGAATGCTTCACGTGTCGCATATGGGTCGAAGAATGAAAGCAAGAAAATGATATTAAAGGCTACTTCTATAAATTACTTTAAAAAGTTATTCTTAAAAAATTCGGTCTATAATTTCAAAAGTATATTGCCAATGAGTTGAAAATGATGACAAATGAAGAAATTTTATAATTTTATTTTTTGTTCTCTATAGAAAAGATTAAATATTTTACAGGTATCGGTCCACATCCCGGCCCCATTAGGGTCTCATAAAGGTAATACTCTTCAACCTGATTAATAGTGTAAAGATGTTCCAATTTATGCTCCCATTCTTGGTTTGGGACAACTATAGTTATATCATCTTCATTAAGTTCAAAATAATCGGCCTTTATGCGCCATTCTCTTTCCCATGTAAAATCACAAAAATTTTCCTCTCTAGGATCATATGACATATGTTTCCACTTAATCTCATCTGCAAGCAATTCATAGTCAGCTTTTGGCTGATAAATTACTGGCCTCCCTCCTTGAGAAAACAATAATTTTTTGTCTATTGCTATACCAAAAGGTAAATAAGGTCCGTGAGACAGGCTTGTAACTGCTTTCAAAGGGGCTTCAGTAAAACAAACTACTCTCCAGCCTCCTTTTACATTAGTTGAATTACCAGCAATTTTTTTATCTTTGATTATATCCAGGAGTGATTGAAAAGCTTCATTAAAATTTTGGCTCTTGCTTTTACACCAATGGAATACTAACTCAGAAAGATCCGGACGATTCCTTTTCATACTTACTCTCGCTGTTTAATACTATTAGTAAGTATAGCTCCCCACTCCAACAGCCTGTTTTTTGAGGAAATCGAAATATGTAAAAATCATAGGATTTTAAAGTCGATAGAACCTAATACATTTTGCACCTGACTAAAAAATACATGGAACAAATGGGACAAGTGGAACCCTCGCTTATTTACTGGGCTAGAGACGTTCCACTGTCAAAATTGATGGTGGAACGGGTGGGACAATTAAAACTCGTCAGACCATACTTTATCAGTAAAAACATAACACCTAGGAAATCCAACTCCTTTAATTCTTCGTTTTTGTGAGGCTTTGCCATCATTACCCGGAATAATCCAGCCAGCGTTAATAAGCACTTTATTCACCATTTTAGGTTCAAACCCTAGGCAAATTTCTTTTCTGTACACTTCGGATAAAACCATAAAAATACGGAACCCTTCATTATTCGTGTGATAAAAGGCAGCCCGGTTATAAAGACGTTCGCTATTGGGATGATTTTCGCTTTCAAACCGACTTGCACCTTCTTTTCAAAGAATGCCCGAACTTGAGATAGTATGGCTCGATCTTCTCGATTACCATTTTCTCCAAAGTCCTCTAGCCAAACATTAAAACACTTTTCCGCTGCTTGGCATGCTGTGCCTTGTTTCCATCCAGTTAATTCGAAATGACTCGCTATCTCCCCAGCAAGCGTAGCCCGTATTAGACGAAGCAACCTACGCTTGCTGTTACCAACTCTGATCCCGCTATTTCCCAAAAGATATACTTGTATTTTCTTTTAATTCGTTAGAATTAATGCTTTCTAAATTGGAACAAATTTCTTTTAGCAGATTTAATAATGAAGATTCATGAAAGCCATTCTTAAGGCATTTACTCTGTAACTTACCTATTGTAGCTTCAAAAAATCCTTTTAATTCCTCTAAATTTCTTGGTGGACTACGTTTTAAACTCTCAAGAATATATTTTGAATCATCTAAAATATCCTTTCTAAAAGCCGAAGAACCATTTGTGTATGATGTTAGAAAATTCAATTTTCCCTTATCATTTGTCTCATATTTATCCTTAAAAGTCCCATAAAACGAATCAATTTGGGCTATTGTACTATGAAGCAGATTTCTGAAGGACGAATTATCAATTTCTGTAGGAGTGTACATGATATGAAGCCTTGTAAAGTTATTTTAGAATAAAATCACATATTATAGAAAGCAATAACGGAAATCACACATTATATCGCAGCATGTTCAATAAATAAGCGACTCAATGAAGTAATTTCATTACAAATTCGCAAACCTAAACCACGCAGCATAGCTAGCGTAGCGCGTAGCCCGTATTAGACGGCAGCGCAATTCATTTTTAAAAGTATAATATCTGTGAACTCACATGGGAGGAGGGTAGAACAATGATCTTGGTAAAAATAATAATTATCTCTGACCTAAAATGAAAGTAAACAAGTGAAAATTTCCCCCTCTTACTTGCCAAAGAGACTAAAAACCTAGTTCTCTGATTAATAAACCCATACTTTATTAATCACTATTGTGCTATATTTTGATTAATAAAATATGAGGTTATTAATCATGAAATGGAATTGGCAGCTTGAAAATTGGCCAAATTTTACTTGGGACTCAGATAAATTAGTTATGTTTGAGCAATCTTTTACTGAGAATGCAGGTATTATTATTGGTTCTTCGCAACACATTTCTCAGGAAGGTAAACAAAATTTATTTATTGATTTAATGTGTACAGACGCTTTAGATAGCTCTGAAATAGAGGGAGAGCATTTAAATAGAGATAGCGTGCAATCTTCTATACAAAAAGAGTTAGGCTTGTCTGTAAAAGTTCCAGGAGCTAGCTTGGCAGAGCGTGGGATCGCTAAAATGATGGTTAATTTATATCAAACGATTTCTAGCCCACTAACACATCAGATTTTATTTGAATGGCATCAATTTTTAATGGGGGCTAGCCAGCATTTGGAACATATTGGTCAATATCGTAAGCATGAAGAAGCAATGCAAATTGTTTCTGGACCTGATTATGATCGAAAAATCCATTTTGAAGCCCCTCCCTCAACACGTGTTCTGGCCGAAATGGATCAATTTATTAATTGGTTTGAAAGGAGCTCTCCAGTCGGAGCAGCACCTTTACCGACATTAACTCGAGCAGGAATAGCCCACTTATGGTTTGAGAGCATCCACCCTTTTGAGGATGGGAATGGAAGAATAGGACGAGCTATAGCAGAAAAAGCTCTATCACAAGGATTTTCAAAACCAGTAATGACGGTATTGGCAAAAGTATTATTAAAAAAGAGAAAGGAATATTATCAGCAATTAGGTTTAGCAAGTAAAACTTTAGACTTAACCTCTTGGTTAATTTGGTTTGCTAACATTGCTTTGGAAGCGCAACAAAACACTTATTTGTATATTGATTTTATTATTAAGAAATCTGTAATTTTAAGGGAGGCGGAAGGGAAAATTAATCCAAGGCAAGAAAAGGTGTTATTAAGATTATTTCATGCTGGGCCTGAAGGATTTGTAGGCGGTTTAAGTGCTAAAAATTATATGAGCATAACAGGCGCGCCCATCGCTACAACAACCAGAGATCTAAATGATTTGGTTAAAAAAGATATTTTCAAACGAACTGGGGAACTTAAAGCGACTCGTTATTTTTTAAATCTCGATAAGGTTTAAATAGAGTTTGCTGATTTGGTAATTCTAATGCCTAGCCTCACTATGATAAGGGAACGAGATAATAAATGAAAACATTACAAGTAGGAATTATGTCACGAGATAAATTTCAGAGTATTCTGGCGCATATGACTCAACAGCAACAATCGCAAACATCAGTCCAAGTTTAATCATGTATTCGGGCACCTCCAATTGAGCAATCAAGCCGAATGACAATGAATTATTAGTGACATCAGTTAAATCAAAAGAGCATGGACTAAGCGTGAGGCTTGCTGTCCTCTTGGATTTATATATGAGCACAAATTAAACATAAAGATGGAGCATTTTCACGCAGAGAGAAAACTTGTTCATGAGTAATAAAAAGGAGTGGCCTTCTTGCTTAGATTTTAAGCATGATACTTTTGAAAAATGGGAAATAGGTACTTTGAATACCTATACCCACTTTGAAATACCTATACCCTTAATAAGAGATTAATGAGAAGAAGGGGACGGAGCGTCTATTTCCTTTTCGGAGCACGATGATGTGTGAGTCTCTTCATTTTCTTCAGTAAACGACAATTTGATACCTTTGGATGAAAATATACTGGAAAATTGACTTAATAACTGAGCCATTCCTCCCAAACCCTCTAATTGTTCACTAAAAGATTCAATCACCGTATTTAAGGACTCAAGGGCTTCCAAATCACGATTTACCTCGTCAAAATTTTGCATAGCGGCATACTTCTGCTCTAATGGGCGTATTTCTCTTAGTAATTCATCTTGTCTCCTCAGGCGTTCTTTGTATTTCCTGCTTCCATTATTAATCACTGGAGTACTTCTTATTTCTTTCTGAAGATCAAAGAGTTCAGCTTTAGCCTCAATCAATTGTAGTTGGATATTTAGGCTTTCCAAGGCACTGGCTTTAATAAGGTCGTAGTCTAATTCTTTAACATCTACACGGGATAAAAGTTTTTCCAAATTCTCAAAATTTTGGGAAGTGGTAATATTTGCTTGTCTTTGTTGTGCTCGACTAATCTTGGAGTTTAATACCTTGGCTGCGATTTGGAGTTTTTTGTTTATCTCAACTAGATTAGGATCTTGTCGCAATTTTCTTACTATATCTCCCAAATATTTTTCTTCTAAATGATTCATCCGCTTCATTAAAAAACGTGAACTCGGATCCTGATCCTGAACATTCTCCAAAATATCGAGTTGGTATTCAAAGCTTTGTATTTGGGATTCTATACGGTTTTTTTCGATATCAGTGAGGGTTTCTTTTTCTAAATAGGCTTTGAGCAAAGGAATTAATTTTTTAAAAAAGTCAGCGGAGTCAATTGTTTTCTCGCGTGTCATAAAAAGCGCTTTGTATAGAGGGTGAGCTTCCTCTGCCAGGATAGAATAAACAAGAGGCAGGCCTTTATTACCGGGGGCAAAAAGAGATGCGCCGTGTTTAATAAGAAGAGAAAGACATTCGCTCATCGGGGTAGAGGGGCTATCCAATTGCAAGCACGCATGCACTGCAGATGGAAATTGAATTTTGCGGGCAGAGACGGTTTGCTGATTGATATCGATATCACCATGCGTCAATATAAAATCGAGCAAATTTGCATTACGTGTCTGCAGCGCAACACTCATATATTTTTCAGCACGTAGTAGGTAAAAGGCGGAAGTTAGCAAAGCAGCCAATTCAAATTTATTTTTGAAAAGTAACTCAGGTAATAAACTGGCCTCTAATTTTTGTAGTTCGCGGCGTATTTTCTCCAGCTGCGGCAAGTATTTCAATTGGATCGTTTGTTCATAGAGCAAATTGATCTCGTAAGTTTTCGCCAGTAATTGCTCAATTTTTTTAGCCTGAATTTCAATAGGAGCCTTGCTTAGTTCCTGAAAATCAGTACTCAATTTCTGAATTTCTTCTTCTACTTTATGACGCGATCGATTTTGAGATGGGGCAGAGGGGTGGGTTTGCCGAGTTCTCTTTACTTCTTCTTGTTCAATTTTGCTTTGCAACAGAGGACTATCTGGTAAAGAGGCGGAATCTTGAATATCATCCATCTCCTCTGACTCAGGGGCAGCATGTGGAGTAGAAGCCAGGGGGTGGCTATTTTCAAATGGAGTAGTATCCATTTTTCTCAGGGCACGCACCGTTGATTCATGAAATTTGAGAATTCCTGCATAGCTTGTAGAGCGGATAAGCGGAAGGAGTTCCCTTAATATCTCACAGGCTTCTTCTGTTATTTTTAAAATTTCGGCCGTTGAAGTTTCTGTATCAAAGTATGTGCTGAGCTTTTCATCACAATCCTGGTAACGTTTTTCAAGCTCTTTAATTTTTTGGTGATGTTGTTGTCTCACCTTTTTTAATAAAGGCTCTGTATGATTTAGGGCTAAGATGAGTAATTGTTCCCTGATGTTTTTGCTGTCTACTACCTTATAGCCATCTTCAGTCCATTTTTCGAACGCAATGTTTTGGTTTAATTGATCAAACGCATTAAAGTACACATGGAGCCGATAGGTTTCACCAAGGTATTGAAATTCAGCTGTGTAATGATATTGACTTAACTTGGGGTTATCTCGAAATTCATTTTCATAAATACTGATGTGATGATTGTCCAACAGGAAGTTTTTTTCCCCGTCTTTTATAAGGTAATGACCTTGTGGGAGCTCAAGACGATAATAAGCGTGTTGGCTGCTTTTATTAATGCTTAATACTAATTTATGTCCATGAGGTAATTCAACATTTGCCTCATTATGAAAAAGAAAATTAAAAAGGGTGTTTTTTGCCATTTTTTATCCTGAAATAAAGTGCCATCTGTATAAAAATTTTTTAGTAAAAAATGTATGCTTCTGGTTATTGATAATTCGGGTTGGCTAATATATACGCTTTTATCTGCTAATAATCAATAAGTTCGGTAATGTTATTTACTATTAATCAAATAAAAAGACACTTTCTTGCAGAGAGATTTTGGATTACAACTCAATGGCATGGTTAAAATAAAAAATATCAAAGAACCCCTATTGGCGGAAAACCAGAAGAGGGAATTCTTAAAATTTAACGGGTAGGTTTATAAAGCTTCCCATTATCCGTTTGCTTTGCAGATAAAGAAACCAGCATTTTCTCGATTGCCTAATATGAATATATTTAGTGGATTTAGTGGTTTTAATTTAGCTGCCCTAAACTTAAAGAGTGAGATGAAGTGTTAGTAAGTCTTATGGACACCATGATACTCTGTGGTAGGATAATGAAAATGCTTATCTATTACAAGTAAGAGTTGGTGTAATACCTCCATAGAATATTTTAAAAAAATTTTTAGTAATCTGCAGATGACAACATCTAACTTTTTATGCCTTCACACCCCGCATTGCTGCAACCCATCCTACAAGAGGAGGCATTTATGTCTAGAGCGTTTTTAGTATAAGGAAAAGCTTTGCCTGATGGGAGCCGTATGAGTCGAGAGATTCACGTACGGTTCTGAGAGGGGTGGGCGGGGAAGTTCCGCCGGTCTATTCACCCAAATGCGAACTGGGGTTTTATCCAACAAACTAGTACTTAATAATAGGTCAGCCCTCAATTATCTCTTAACTGTGTGTCCAGATCATCCATTAGACCTCGTTATATGTGGTTTTTAGTCTCGGTCTCTGATTTAATTTCATCCTCAAAATGTTCCGTATAATAGTAGGTAGGTTGATAAGTTGGACAATAAGCGAAAAAAGCTTGGCTAGGGTACCAAAAAGATGGAGTTACTGATGCAGCCATATACGGAGACTCCATAGTAGGTTGAGTCGGTGATTTTTCCTCTTTGGTTCTAAAATGGGTAGAACTTGTCTCAACCGGAGGATTGTATAAACCAGATTTAGGTTTATATTCAACAGCCTTGGGATTCATTTTGCCTGTTGTTTTAGGTTGAGAAGCATTCGAGGTTAAATCTTCTTGTGTAACCGAAGTAGTTGTTGTAAAAATCACATTATTATCGGAAGACTGTAAGCTTGAATGGATAGCAGTAATCGCATTAACTGGTGCATTTACTTTTCCAATTTCCCCAGGTCTCTGTTTATTCTGCTGGGTCGATTCAAAAATAGTTATTTTCTTTGGCTCATTTTTTATTGTTCTTTTTGAAATGACCGAATTTGATCCATCCATGTATCCTTTTGGATTCCAATAAGGGCTAACCCTGATGATATATTTATCTTGCCACTTATATTGTAAACACCTTACCGCTTCATAAACAGCGTTTTTAACCGGAGAGAAAAATTGGACGTCATTCATGTCTCTCGGAGTCAATTTACCGAAAGCTACATGAGTCCCACCCCCATGCGAGACCACAATTTTTGTTTCCTCATCTTCCCAATTTTCAACAACATCTTCTATTATCCCTTCGACCGCGTTTTTAGGCGCACCATGTAAGTCTATGGTAGTTCTAGAAGATTTTACATTTTCAGAGTAAACAGAGTCTTTAATGTGCTTACTTATCTTACTATTGAGGCCATATTTTTGAAGATAATATTCCATCAATGTGACATTAGGAAGATACATATTTAATGTCAAACCTAATTCTAACATTACTGTTATACCCTCTTTATTAGGTTCCATAGAGTGCAACATACGAAAGTAGTTATCAATATTAATAATCGCTTTATGGGTTTTAAAGACCTCCAAGGCAATTTCGTGTTTTCCTACTTCACATAATCTTTTAAAAATCCTAAAAAGGACATCCTTTGAAGCGGAAGTGAAATTAGTATAGGCATTATTATAAATTGCAAAAATAAGATCCCAATCTAAATGCTTTTCACCAAGCAAATTAACTATTACTTGATCATGGACTGCAGGATAGTTTAGCGCTGTCGGAAGATAAAGAAAGTTATAATATTTAGTTTTCATGTCCGCAAGAGATAACATTTTGAATTCATCGACATGAATGGTTACGGACTCCTCAAAATTTGAATATATTTTTTTATTGAATAAAGGAGATGGAAATAGATTTATAATGGTTTGTAATTTAGGATTTGGACACTGTTTATGCTGGGGCTTTATATTTGTAGGCATTTTTTTATGCTGAGGTTTCTCTCCTCTTTCGGATTTATTAGCTTGCTGATGACTCTTATTAATCCTTGTATTTTCAGATTCAAAAAATTGTTTCATCTCTTCGCTGTAATTTTTTAATGTTCTAATTTGACGTGTACCATTTTTTAAATTACCTTCTTTGAGAGCGGTAAAGCTAACTTTATGCAACTCATCGTTTGATACAAACAGTAGGCAAAACAGGTTGTACATCTGCTCGATGCGAATGTAAATGGCTATATCGTTTGTCTTCTTCGCATCCGTAGCTAAATGTTTAATTAATTCTGTCAGCATCGCTGCATCAGGAGCTAGTTTGTCACTCGCCATTTCTATTAAAACCTTCGTCTTTGAAACCGAATCCACTGCCTCCGTTAAAAACTTGTCTTTATACCGTATAAATAATTTCGACTCATAATCTACTTTCCCTATATCAAACGTATGCCACGCAGAATATAATTGCTTTATTAGGTCATTAAGCATAACTAGCCTCATATTTCTAAAACATAACTACTGTACTATATCTGTAGGCTCTGTTGCAAAAGGATTCAATTCTGGCATTTAAATCAAAAGGGGTATGACCTCGAATAAAGAACTGGCGAACTTAAAGCGACTCGTTATTTTTTAAATCTTGTAAATGGAGTTTGTTGAATTGGGTACGTAGTGAGTGTCCAATCTAAGTGCCTCGCAGGGAGTTCCAAAATTGAACTTACTGAGCTTATAATTTGCCAGACATTGTAAAATTATATTTGTTCTTTATTTATAGTTGGTATCGCAATTACTTCAGCAGACTTAATTACTCCCCAAGACTTCAAAACATAATCAGTAATAAGCTGCATGGGTTTTCTTAATCGTTTAATATCAACAATAATATACCCAGCAGTCACATCATTACTTATCTTATGGTTCATTAAACGCTTTAAAGCATAAGCAGGGATATCCAGACTTTCTATGAAAAGAGAGTCCACTATTATCTTCGTATTGTCGCGCAGCAAAATTGAATAGGGCACGTAGTATTTTTATGGCCAAATTGACATAGGCTTTACCACGTTCTGGCCTAGCAAGCGTAGCTCGTATTAGACGAAGTCTTAATACGGGAAAATAATCTTCAATAAAAGCCGATACCCCCCAATAGATTTTTACATCCAACCAAAAAATAGTGTGGAGCAATAAAGTCATTTGACCAGATTTTCTTATAAAAACAGAAATTTAGGAATCCCAACTATTTAATTCTTCTTTTTGGAGAGGCTTTGCCGTCATTTCTAGCAAGCGTAGTCCAAATTAGCGTTGGGTTATGTTGAGGCTCCAAAAATCCGTATTACGCTTTCGCTAATACGGGCTACGGTACTACGGAACTGGATTTATAAATGTGTACAAATCAAACATAAAAGTGGAGTATTTCGGGGCAGTGTAGGAACTTGAGCATGGAAACAACCTATTTGCTAATAAATAGAGTGTTTTTTTGCTAAGAATTTGAATATGATACTTTTGAAAAACGGGAAATGGGTGGTTTAAAATTCCTATACCCCGCGACAACGGTGTACTAATTTTACTCAGATGAAGAGCTGAGTTAATAACGGATATAAGCTATTTTTTCTTGAAATAATAAAAGTATTAATATATTTTGGGATTGATGACAATAATAAAAGGATGTCAATGTAAATGAAAAGATTAATACCCGCTTTAGGATTGTTAGTTACCAGTTGCGTTGGTTTTGCAGATAACTTAGCGCAAAATCACTTATCTTATACGGATGTGCAATTATGTACAAACGCCTATAATGAACTCTGGTTTAGTTTTGAGACTATTAAATCAGACATGCGTAATTCCCCACCTGCTGAGCAGGTCCCTGTATTCACAGCAGCATTTACCCCAGTGCTGGCCCCAGATTTCCAATTCAGTATTTTCAATCTACCACTTCCTCCTGACTACACTACTATTTCGCCACCAATTCAGGTAACTGGAGTTAGTGATTTGGCAAATGTTGCTGCATATGGTATTGGAAATTACGGTGAACATCATGTAGCTACCCCATTTAGCGTTAAAGAGATATCTTCGTCAATTATAAACCTAACACATGTATATAGAATGACGACAAGAGATGTGGATTATACGCGCGATGCCGCTGTTGAAGGTGGATGTACGGTATACATATCTCAAAAAGAGGCTGTCTGTACCGTTACAAGTACTGCTGCTTTGAACTTTAAACGAGTAGCGGTACTGAACAGTATAGTCGATCATGTGGTTTCTGCCTATACTATCCCAGCTCCTCAATGTGCTTCGTGGATATCTGCTCCTTTCACATCTTATGTGCAGTAAAATTACTCTTTAATAGCTAGGTGGGATTGAAGTCCCACTGTGTCACAGTATCCATAAAACCAACTTGGCTCGTGTCCCATTGGTTTGTGCTATCGGAATCTGTTTTCTTAGAAGGTTTTCGGGTTTAGTTCCACTTAAACCTTTTCCATAGCGAGATTTGATGGGCTTTAGCGAAACTCAATTGTTGCACTCATTGTCAGAAGTTGAGCAGATAACTCATCTAATGAAGACTCATGATGCTTATGATAATGCGGTAACCATATAGATAAAGCCTCTTTTGTGGGCTTGCCGCACAGCTGATCCGTAGCAAGCCAAATCTTTTTAAGCGGTTCCAATAATAAACCAGGCTCACAAGTTTTCTTTTTACCTGGTAGTATACTGCCACAGGGGCGATGAAGTTCAACCATATCGGATAGGGCTCTGACTGTTCAATCAATGGCCTTCTTTTTACCTCGACAAATTGCAAGCTATCATTCTCTAAAGGTAGTAATTTTTTCCTGATTTGGTAAAAGCTTTATTAAAGAGCTTGTCTAGATAAGTATAAAATGAAATTCAATTTCAAAAATTGTCGGAGGGTGGAAGGGGGTGCCGGGGTCACACGGGAAGGGTCATCCGGTGGCGCATAATTCTCTGAGTTTCTCTGTCAGTCGATTTGAAGGTTAACTTGCTTTCGGATAGTGGATAATATCATGGAAAGTGGCTGTTTCAGGCGTAAGATTTCGGTAGCCATGAAGCTGGTTAGCATTAAAACGAATACCTTCACCATTTGAGAGTTTTTGCCACGCCCCATCTACTAAAACTTCCATATTACCTTGAACCACTACTACATGCTCAACCACACCATCTCTATGAGACGGTGATAAATGTTCACAGCCTGGTAACAATTCAATAACAAATAGTTCAAAATTTAATTGAGGTTCAAAAGGAAAAAGAGGTAGAACTCGGATTTTTTTATCGTCATGATGAATCGTTTGTACTTGCCCTGTACGATACATTGCTTGACTAGAAATTGAGTCTATTTCCTCAATAAACGAAGAGAAGGAAGTTTCGAAACCCGTTGCTATTTTCCATAAAGTAGCAATGGTTGGGCTTGATTCTTCACGCTCTATTTGCCCAAGCATAGCTTTGCTTACCCCCGTGGCATGGGCTGCTTTGTCCAAGCTCCAACCTTTCTTTTGACGTAAATCTTTTAAGGTCGTTGCGATATGTTTGTATATATTTTTCACAATAATCCACCTAAGCGATTGTGCGTTATGGCGCACAATGATAATATAGGGATATTATGCGTTATAACGCACATATTGTAAATTTTAAACTTAGGAGTGAAAGATGTCTACCGAGTTCCAAAACAAGTTAGTTGCAGTACTTAATAAAAGTATTGATGCTGGTAAAGTTATGAATGCTTTGGCTCATATGTGTATTGGGCTAGGTTCAGCCATTGGTCAAAAGGATTTGAGACTAACTAATTATAAAGATGCTGAAGGTGGTTCTCACCCTTTTATTTCGGAAATACCCTTTATTATCTTGTCCGAAAATTCCAATAAAATAAAAAAATTACGTCAGGCAGCTCTAGCGGAACATATTTTATTAAATGATTTCACAGATACAATGACGGTAGGTACTTATCAGGAGCAAATAGAACGGACTGCTCAAACAAAAGAAGACGATCTAATCTATTATGGCATCGTTTTATTTGGTAATTGGGCAAAAGTTACTGAGCTCACCAAAAAATGTTCTTTATGGCGATAAGGAAGAGATTATGTCCGATGAAAATAAAATATTAAGCAAAAGCGCGCAAAGCGTACAGCAAGCTCTGGCTAAGAAAGGCTTCGCTTTTGAAGTGCTTGAGCTTTCTGCTAGTACCCGTACTGCGAATGACGCTGCAAACACTATAGGGTGTGACGTAGCACAAATTATGAAATCCTTGCTATTTTATTCTGCAAAAACACATCAGCCTGTTTTAGTATTAGCAAGTGGTATCAATCGGGTGAATGAGAAAATCATTGAGCAATGGGTGGGAGAAAAAATAGTTAAAGCAGATGCTCAATTTACGCGTGATATAACAGGCTTTGCTATTGGTGGTGTTCCTCCTGTAGGGCATAAACAAACGATTACCCATATTCTCATTGATGAGGAATTACTGCAGCATAATGTTCTGTGGGCTGCTGCTGGTACGCCTAATGCTGTTTTTAGCTTGAATTCCAGCGACCTTGAATCGCTAACTCATGGCAAAATCATTGCTATTAAATAAGGACATCATGCGAAAAATATTTTGGGATAATCCTTATCAATCTGATTTAGAAACTCGCGTGGTTTCAATTGATAATAATTATATTTTATTCGAAGAAACAATTGCATTTTCTTTTTCGGGAGGACAGGAAAGTGACCATGCTTATGTTAATGGACTCCTTGTTATTGACTCTAAAATAGAGGGCAATCTTATTTATTATGTACTCCAAGATGGGCATAACCTTAAGCCTGGTGATGTAGTGACAATGAAAATTGATTGGCCTCGACGATATAGGCTTATGCGCCTGCATTTTGCTGCTGAATTGATTCTTGAGCTTGTGACACAGGAATTTAAGCTTGAAAAAATTGGGGCACATATAGCGGAATCTAAAGCAAGAATAGATTTTTTCTGTGATAAAAATATTTCTTTCTTATTTGAAAATATGCTGAGTGATTACAATAAGATCATACAACAAGATCTAAAGATTAAAACAGGGTTTAGTGACCTCAAAAATCAAAGACGTTTCTGGGAAATCGAAGGATTTTCAAAAGTCGCTTGTGGGGGTACCCATGTTAAATGTACTTCAGAGGTTGGTCTTATTGCTCTTAAAAGAATAAATATTGGGGGTGGGAAAGAACGCATTGAAATTAAATTGTTAAACGATAATTCAGGGTTAAACCTTTATCCAGATACTTCCAAGTCGTATAAAAGCTCTTAATAATAAAATGAAATTAATAGCGTGTCGAAGTGGCTAAAAACCACCATTTTCTAATTCGTAATAAAAGGTCGGAAGTTCGATTCTTCTAAGCGAAATAGTAAAATCAATAAGTTAAGGTAAGTTCTTTGTTGAACGAGCTATTCTTAATTTTAAAACATTTCATTAAACGTTTCTTTGATATATTTTAACATTTAATCAACAGTATCAATTGAATTCTATTAATTTTTTAATGGTTATTTTATATCAAAAAAGATCTCTCTATCTTTGTAAATAATGGTACTAGCAAATACAATCAACACTAAAGTCTGAATACATTTGGTCACAGGCTCAACCATAAATGCTTCTTGTGAAAGGTTAGCGTTAAAATGAAAGAGTATTGCTACTGGAATGCTATAGTTATTCTTTTTCCATAACCAGTTAATGATAAATGCAAATGGAATAACACCCATTATAAAGTTAATAGCGAACAATGGATTTAAGTGCAAAATATTATAGTGATAACTATGATTAATAAAAAATAATGGCAGATGCCATACTGCCCACAGTACCGAAAAAATAGCAGTACTATTAAAATAATTGAATTGGGCTGACAAACTATCCATCCCATACCCTCTCCAGCCTAATTCTTCAAAACAGGCTGCCAAAAATAGAATGAGAAGAGTAGGAATCCCTGCTATATGAAATGAAAAGGATTGTGCAAGTTTAAATTGGTCTATTGAAAAGGAAAATAAAAGTGATATCAAGATAGAAATAATCAATGAAAGAGGTGGAATCAAGATTAGATAAATTAGTGTTTCTACCTTAATCAACCGTAAATTAAATAATTTGTTGAGAAATTGTCTTCTAAGCGCGTTGCTTTTAGATGAAAAGATGAATAGTAGCGCCGTGATGCAGGGAGAAAGTAACCCTAGTAAAAAAAACAACTCTTTTCTATTTTGAACTTGTATATAATTAGAAGAGAACCAGAATACCCAAGTTAAAATAAAAACAAAGATAAAAAATTGCAAAGGTTTATATATATGACGAACTTCTGCTTCCATCATCAATGCATTTCCCTATTAAACGAAATTTAAGTATAACTTTAAATACAATGGCACGATATTGAATCATTGAAGAAAAAAATTTGGAAAAATTCTAGGCTAATTGAATGAACCATTTTAGTACCTACAAATTCGCTTTGTTGTCTTCTACTAATTTTTTCTACGGGTTAAGATTTTTTGTGTGCAGCTTGCGCCGTTTAACTTCCGTATTTATCTTCTTGTGTTTAGTCACTTCCTCTCGGTAATTTCTTTTTGATAAGCACGATAAAGCTATTTCTGGATCTTTAGAAGTGGTAGGTAATACCGCAAAAGACATGAAAAAAAGATAACGCCATCAACAAGAAGAAAAATTTTTTCAAAAGTTCTTAGTGATATTGTTTAATATGATTTGAATTATGATAGAAGTTTTTCCTGAGGGAAAAATAAAATTTTTGTCGTAATTCCTTATTTCAACATCCATACTTTAAAAATATAAAATTGTTAGAATTCAAGGTCGATCACATGCCAGGAACAAGTTTATTAGCATTAATTGATGATATTGCTACTGCATTAGATGATATTGCAGTTATGACCAAAGTAGCTACTAAAAAAACGGCCGGTGTGCTGGGTGATGATTTGGCATTAAATGCCCAGCAAGTAATAGGCATTCATGCTCATAGAGAATTGCCTGTTGTTTGGGAGGTGACTAAGGGCTCTTTACTTAATAAATCAATACTAATTCCCGCTGCGCTTTTAATCAGTTATTTGTCACCTCCTCTCGTGAACTTCTTATTATTATTGGGTGGATTATATTTGTGTTTTGAAGGATTTGAAAAAATCATCCAAAAAATTTTCCCTCATAATCATTCCAAAAAGATAAAGCAAGAAAGCATCGACATGGATCTATTCGAAAAAGATAAAATTAAAGGAGCTATACGCACTGATTTTGTATTATCAACTGAAATAATAGTAATCACACTAGCCACTGTCGTTACTACTTCTCTTATTAATCAGGTGGTTGTATTAATTCTTATTTCACTCATTATGACTATTGGTGTGTATGGTTTGGTAGCCTGTATCGTAAAGTTGGATGATTGGGGTTTCATTTTGCGTGATAGAAAACAGCCGATGAGACAAATAGGAATTTTTTTAATAAATATGGCTCCGAAATTGATGATGCTTTTAAGTGTTACAGGAACAATAGCTATGTTCTTGGTGGGGGGAGGAATTATCGCGCACGTCATCCCAGTAATACATCATTACAAAGAATCTACTACTTCTATTGTCTCTCTGGGTATTGATTTTTGTTTGGGTATCATCGCTGGTGGATTGGTTACAGTTACTTTTTTCATTTTTAATAAAATTAAAGCAAAATTAATAAGATAAAGATGGAGGTAAGCTATAGCCTTTTTGGTAAACCGCTAGGGTTTAAGCTGTGCGTAACTAGATTGATGAAGAACATATGAATATAAAGTAACTTGCGATGTAACGATTCTGCAACTTATTGCTTATAACTGCCTAAAACAACACGGATACATTTTACTTTTTTAGAAACCTGCTACAGCTAATCCAATGGCCATTAAATGTGGAATGCTTAATCCATGGGGGCTCGAGATAACTTCAACAATACCCAAAATAGTAACACCGATTCCACCATTAAAGAGCGATTCTCCAGCGATTTTCATTTCTAAATTCTTAGGAGTCTCTAGAGTTTTAAAATGCTCATGACAGCAATCGGATCTGTGGGAGAAATAAGTGCGCCAAAGAGTAGGCAATAGATAAAAGAAAGAAATTTGAATATTGATTACAATAAGTAGCCAATATATTAGCAGACTACAATGACGGTAGAGACTAGTGTACTGATGAGAGCCAATACAGCAATAATGATTTTCTGCTCGGCAAGTTGGTTAATATTAATATGAAGCGCTGCAGCAAAGAGAAGAAAAGCCAACATGCCATGTAGTAATACGTCATTAAAATTGATCTGCTCCAAAAAAACTCTGGAATTTGAGATAATTTCAGGCCAGATAGTACCAGATACGTTCTGCATAAAGAAATTAGTAGGGCGATCGCCAAGCCCGAACTTCCTATTAAAATAAATCAGTTCTTTTATGAAGGTGCGGCAGGTTGTTTCAGGGTTGGAAATAATCTGTCTGTAAATATTACTAGGACAGATTCCGGCTTCTGCTGCTTCAGATAAAGTTTTAAAAAAAATATTAAAAAATCCTGTCAATTTTACCTGAACTAAACCAGTAATACCCAACAACATACTGCTACTTTCAAGTATTTTTGTTGTAGGAATAAAGTCAGACAATATTAGGGCTAAATAAGCAGCAAATATAGCTAAGATTAGAAATATTTTTCCATTTTCTTCATAATTCATCCAAGTCTATTTATTGAGGGTTTAAAATAATTATTTCTGCATAATTGCTTTTGGGACTTCTTGCATAATTTTGGATGTAACCGTTACTTGCGGAATAGGCTTAACAGAGCCAGAAATGTAGCCCGGGTTAGCGACAGCGAAATTAGGTTTATGCGCGGGAGATCCCAAGTTATGCTGTCGCTAACCCGGGCTACACGACTAATTGCTTTTAAAGATATCAGTTATATTAGATTGATTATCCGCTTTTGGTTCATTATCATGTTCCTTCTTAATTCCCTCAAGTTTTTGTTTAGCTTCGGAAAAACTAGGTTTCAGATCTTTTAGCTCAGTTTTAGCTGACTTTAAAGGATCATTGGTTTTAGTTCTCAAGGTGCGGAGTTTTTCAATCCAACCCTTCACCCAACCAACAATACCCAACTCTAGTAAGCCAGGACGATTATCTTCAATTGCTTTAATATTTTCTTTTAAATGGGCTAACGTTTCTTGACCTGACCTTAAACTAGAAGTTTTAATAATGATAAGCATATTTTCTGCAGCATCTTTACGAGCATTATACGATTTCAATAATTTTGGATTTTCATCAGGTTTTTCAACGGGATTTTTATCTAAAATGTCTAAATAAGTTTGGATTTGTTGCTGGACATTCTTTAAATCGTTTTCATGAGGTAAATTTGTTAAAAATTCATTTACTGAAGTCTCTCTCATCATTTTTTTAAAAAAATCCATAAGGTGGTTATCCAAAATCTGTTTATCTTTAAACTTTTCTGGTTTAGTACATAAAAGAGCTAATTCAGCCTCTATCATTTCCTTAGGACTCTTGGCCTCTCTTATTAACTTAAACACCTCTAGTCTGCGGTTTATCTTTAATTTCAACCTCTCATCTAATTCCTTTTTCTTAGTCAAAAACTCTTCTTGAGGAGACTCGTCAGGTGGCTTTTCCAGCTCTTCCAGCTCTTTTCTTATCGCCCCTATCTCATTTTCTAATTTACTTACCTCTTTATTTAATTCTGATACATTAAGGTTTATTATATCGACTTCATTATCGAGATACTTAGTTAGTATCTCTCCTGCGACTCTTATTTGATCAACATTTTCTTTTATTAAATGAGCAACAGCATAAGCAAATGCTCTCTGAGGAGTCATTTCTTTTTTTACTAAATCCTCCATTTTTTGATTCTTTTGCACACCAGTTATAGTTGTTTTGACTTCCAGGGTTGCATTCTTTTCCTGATGTGGCCCTTCAATAGCCTTATTAATTCCATCCCTTATTATTTGGCGAACCTCTTGGTCTTGATTTCCATCTTGCTCCCTTAACGTTGCTTCATTGGCTAATAACGTTAAAGCGGCAGTCACCATTTGACTCATATAAAACCGCTGCTCCGCCTCTTCATCAGAATCGAAAGATAATTCACCACGGTAAATGTTTGCTATGTCCTCAAAAGCAATATCCGTTTCTGCAAGTAAACTCGTCATTAAAGGAAGGGTCTCCTCAACAGTTAAGTCTTTTCCATCATTTAATGGTACGTACTTATCATATAGCAACCGAGCTAAATTTACTGCGACTTTGTAATTCCCCTCTCTTAAGGCATCAATATATGCTTGTGGCTTAACTAATTTCATTTGAGTTTGTAATTGGGAATGAAAATTTTCTGCAATTGCCTTAGAAACATCTGCCCCTTTTTCTCCAAGCGGAGTTACTCCACCATGTCCATCAGCAGCCAATATTGAAATAGGCTCTTCACCAACTTCAGCTACAATCACAACAGTATTATCCGTTGAGCCTTTCCCACCTGCAAAGCCTTTAGATATTAACGCTTCTGCAATATCATCTGGACCACAATCAGGATTTTTTGCAATAAATTCGCTTAAAGTGTTTGCAATATCAGTCGATGTTAACGCTGGAGTTTGAAAATGTTTATTATCTGTGCAAAGCCCATCAGATGCTGCAATTGCAAACACCCTATCGCCTTCTTCTAACTGAATTACCTCACGTGTGATATCGGGCTCATGCGTTAGGCCATTTTTTTCTTCCTCTTTGTCTCCTATGGAGCGGCTAACTCCTATTTGTATTTTATTTCGATCCGGATTTTCATGTAATCGATTGAGTTGCTTTTCAAAACGTACCTTCCCATCAGCACCAATAATGACAAAAAACGTAAGACTATCGCCAACATTGCAGGTCACTCCATGCAGTTGTTTTTTCTCTGGATCAGTCCATGCAACCAGTGAGGTTAAGGTTGAACCCACTTCTTGTTTGTTTCCATGATTTTGTTGCATAATCCTGGCCGTTTCTTTTAATGAAAAGCTCTGCTCTTGCTCAGATAAGAGATTAAATCCAGGCATCGTCTCCCCAGACGCATCATCTTCTTGATGCCTCAGGTGAGTCATTTGGGGGGGCTTTCCGAATGCTCCTTGGATTTTTGCAAGACCGATAGGGCCATTTCGTTTTTTGGTATCACCCGGCAGTTTAAAATTGTAACCATCAATTTTAATCTGTGACATAATAAGAACACCTCAAAAATAAATCAATTTATTTAAATATAGAACAATATGGTGCGTAAGTAAGGAAATAAAGTCTTATTTTTTTAATTGTGTAGGTCCAGTATGAGTTGCAGCAGTCAAGTAGGGTTCGAACAAAATAACCCTCTCTACTTGCATGCATTTGCTTTAAACCCTCCTGTCAAATCAGCACTTGATTACTTGCAAAAAACGGATGAGCCCCATGTGCGTTCATGGAGTTTATTTAAAAAATATGGGCTCAATTTTTAGTTGCTAAAAATCATTATGAATATAGGTCTTTTAGCCTTTCTGAATTAAATGAAAGCATAATGAGAGTAGAGTTTGTCCGAAAAATAATCTTTTTTGTTCTTGGTGGTTTGGAAAATTCTGAAACAATTTTGATAAGAGCCTCTTAAAGAGGCTCAATAAGAAGAAAAAAACATAAGTTTGTCCATTAACGTCCACCGAGCAATAATATTAATAAAAAGATTACGAACAAAGCTTCATAATTCAAATAGCAACAAATTGTCCGGGAATTAACGGCCATCGTTAATCAAAATGCGAATTCGTGGCTATGTGAATGATCGGATCTGCATGCATCAGATAATATTGTAAAAGGATAAGTGACAAACATAGAGGCCAGTGCAAATACTGATGCAATTGAAGCAATCGCGATGGTTATTGAGCTAATGGCAGGCAAAATCGGAACTACAGTTGATAAAACGAGGCAAGCACCAATTCCTAAAATAAGGTCATTTGGATCGGGGTTATCAGAGTCCAGAAAGGCTTGTATCGTTAATCGATAGGGGCAGATAGAAAATTTTGCGCATTCCCAAAAAAATGACCCATAAAAATTGGTTAATGATTTAGTTGCTGACATACATCACTCTCTATTACAAGTTTCAATCGTAACGGATTATAAATCAATTATTTAAGAAGTATATCGCTGGGATTAAAAAATATTCATATTTTGTAAAAACCAAACTTAGAAGGAAAATCAGTTGTTTGGAAGTTCTTAGAGGAGAAGCAAATTAATCTAGCGGGTTTCCTGGTTGGTTTGGAACTACACAGTTCATAAAATCAATTTTAGGTTGGGTAGATAAGGTGATCTATTTCCAGGAAGGGTTACCACAGATTTGACTAGCAAGTTGAAATAAAAATCCATTATTTAAAAAATTCTCGAATGAGGTAATTTGTAATTAATGCAGAGAAGAGGGCGATTCTCGTTTTCATATTTACGTAATGTTTTCCAACTAAAATCACCATATTTTCTCCATATATTAATTCTCTGAAACGACGCAATTCATAAGATCTCTTATCACTGCTATGCATTTCTAAATAATGTTCAAAATTATGAATGGATACGTATGTTATCGTAGGATAACTATCTGTTGATGGTATTTTTCAATGAATTTTTCTAATCCCTTATTAATCAAGAGGTAATATTTTATTGTTAATATTGTAAAAGCCTTGAAATTACAAAATAGTGAATTAAAAAGTAAATATTGCTTGAAAAATCACTCTCTTCGGGACAGCCTTTGAACGCAAAACGAAATGACAGCATTGTACCATTTCAATAAATGCGATACATTTTTTAAGAACTAGGCGTTCACAACATAAGGAAATGTCGTGTTATTAAAAACCATAACATACTGTCGCTTAGTATATTTTGGGAAAAGGGAAAAGTGGACTCAATTTTTATTTATCTTTTTTTCTCTTATACCCTTAACTTATGCTGATCCGTTACCCCCACTTATAGTGGCAACAGAAATGTTTAATCCTCCTTTTATTATGCAAGGAGCAAACAAACAATTATTTGGTTTTGACATAGAAATGATGGAGGATATTTGTGAAATAATTCATCGTAAATGTATATATCGCTCTGAATTCATGGAAAATACTCTACTCTCAAGTATAGAAAAGCATGAAGCTGATATCGGAGTTTCGTCCATTACAATCACCTTAGAACGAAGTGAACGGGTCAACTTTTCCTATCCCTATCTTCCAAGCGATGTTCAATATTTGGCTTTAAAAAAATGGGCAGCAATTCCCTTTTCAAAGGATGTACTTAATGAGAAAAAAATAGGTGTCCAAGTTGGAACTATCTATGAACAAGTAATTAAAGAGTCAGGCTTATCTGATGTGCAGATTATAAACTATAGCTCGACTAATCGGCTAATTAAGGCTTTGGGTCAGGGAGAGGTTGATTTTATCTTGCAAGATGCACTGGCAGCACAATACTGGATTACTCAAATTCCAATCTTTACTACATTTGGAAAGCCTTTTACTTATGGGTATGGTTTTGGTATTGCGGTGAATAAGAGTGACAAGGAACTATTACAACAGATTAATAATGCACTTGTTGAGTTTGAAGAAAATGGTCAATTTAAAAAAACTTATGATAGATATGTTGGAGCAGGAAAATAGCGAAAAATTTTCGGACGATAAGAAAGAATAGTTAAATTATCTTGTCTGAGTACTCTTCTGATCAAGGGCTATACAAAGAAAAAGTTTGTCCGTAGTAATTTCATTTGTTGAAGAAAGTTCCAGAGGCAAATCTTGGAGTATGGATTTTTGGACGAACGATCCTTAAAACAGTTCCTTTCTCGAGTCGAATAATTATTAAAGATCTAAAATAGGATGCAGCTGGGCTGAGATTGGAGCATCTGTTGTTCAAGGATTGCAACACATTGATCCACCAAGCGTAAAATCATTTCCGCTTTACTTTCAGGCGGCCTAAAGCCAAAAAAGCGCAAGCTAAAAATAGATGAATTATTCGATGCGTGTTTCATACCTGCTTTTAACGCTTCCATCATCGCCATGACAATTTCGTTGAAAGAGCATGTTTTGACTTTTTCATTGTTGGTGCCATTAAGAAAAATCAGCATATCACTTACAGTATCTTTGATTTTCTCAATGTCTTTTTCAGTGATAGAGGTTCTTAGAGCATCGCTTTCATCATTGGAAGTCATAAGAAGAGAGACAGCCAGTGCTGAACTTGCGAGAACATCGGGTTCGCGTGACAGGGTAAAATCAATCTGATTATGCTGGGTATAGAAGTTCAGAACTTCATATAATTGTAATAATAGAATACCGATACTTGCGATTTTATTGAGTCTATCTTCTATTTCAGGTAAGGAGTTAAGTGCAAAAACATGTATAAAGTACATTATCTTAAGCGGGTTTACTGATTCCAAATTCAGATTTTTTGTTATGAGATAATGGTTGAAAAATTCTTGAGCTTCATGTTTAGTTGCTTCTCGATCAGCTTCCAGAAAACGTTTGCACACCAACATACCGTGATGATTGCTAAGGCTTAGTATGTATTGCAGTATTTCATTCGGCAAGTTATCAAATGGATTTATAGAGTCGGTTAGTAACGTAGTTGTCATGAGTAAACCATTGAGGACTTGTCGGATTTATTAAGCAGCAAATGTTATCATGATGAATGATAATTGCACAATCTTTGCAAAGTAAAAAACTTATTAATACTTTATTCAAAGGCGGAATCACTAGGTGTCCTAATAAAAAAATTACTGGATTCTTCTATAATATATATTATTTGTTCTTTGAGATTGGCTATGCTAACTGCTCGAATATTTTTTTTTGAAGCACTCATAAAAAGTTTTTATTCTCACTATATTTATGAGAATTCCTTAGCAAAAAAGTTACAGAAAACGAGAGCTCGACTTGATTTATCCTCTCTGGAAAAGGATTTTGAGATCTGGAAACACATCATACAGACCTTGGATTATAATACCAGATTAGAATATTTAGAGTGCCACAAGTTACCTGACAATAGAGTAACCAGTGATTTTATCAAATTATTAACAACGGCTTTAAAAAAAAATACACAATTAAAATCACTGATTTTAAAAAATAACTTCATTGGAGATACAGAAGCCCCCTTTATTGCGGAAATGTTACAACATAACACGACTTTAAAAGAAATTGATTTAAGTAACACCAGTCTTGATGTGAAAGGGATAACTAAAATTGCAAACGCGCTACAGGATAATACAAGTCTTAAAATATTAAAACTTGGGGGTTGTAGTGTTGCAGGAATGACAAATAGTTTATTGGAAATATTAAGCAAACATCCCTCGCTTGAGGAACTTAATTTAAATAATTGTGGTTTACAATTTGATGATGGTTTAAGCCAGCTTTTAACGGAGAGTGATTCTTTAAAAAATTTAAACCTGGGAACAAATTTTTTTGGCAATTACTACTCAGATTATTTAACAAATGGATTAAAAAATAATAAAAATTTAATAAAATTGGATTTGGGAAGTTGTGGTTTGGATGCATCTTATCCTGAACAATTAGAAGCATTAACTAAGGCTTTAATGGTTCACCCCGCTCTAACCCATTTGAATTTGTCCTCAAATGGCCTTGACTCTACAAAGTATCCTGTTGCAGCCGAACTCGTTAAAAATAACTCTTCTCTCACACATTTGAACTTATCGAAAAATACGATGGACGACAAAGGTGTTCAACATTTGGCGACTGCTCTTCAATCTAACAACGCACTGGCCACTTTGATTTTATCTAAAAATCAAATCAGTAATGAAGGATTAAAGCATCTAAGTGAGGCACTTCAACAAAATAATACGCTCGTTCATCTTGATTTAGCCCAAAATAATTTTAACTCGGTTCGAAGCCTATGCGATTCTTTGCAGAATAATATTTCGATAACTGCAATTGATGTGGATAAAGAAGCAATTTTAGATAACAGCATCGAGGAACTAGAACTTCTTTTAAAAAGAAATCAACGGATAAAAAGTACTTACCTCTTAGTATTAAAAGAAGCAGAGTCCAAAAAAGATTTCCATGGAATGATTCGTGTTTTAAAAGAAATGAAACATGAATTCCAAAACAAGGAGGATAAAGTTTGGACTCCTGCTCAGCTAGGAACTATTTATAACGCTTCGCTGGAATTTATTAAATTCAAATTAGGCGAAGAGTTAGCCCAAAATCAAAATAAAGAGCAAAATTTATTATATTTTATAGACATCTATGTTAAAGCAATCCCACTGTTAAATGATCTTCAGCCTCGACTGTTATCTGCCTTAACAAATTACATAAATACAACAGAACTCACAGAAAACGAAAGTAGACGGTTTATGAAGTTACGAACTGTTCTTGAAGGAGGTATGTTCGGAGATGAATCCATCGATGAGGAGACCGTGAGTTCTTTTAAAAAGGTTATGGATATTCTAACAGAAAAAATAGTTTCCAATTATGATGAAGTAGATACAGTAAATAGGTCTAATTCCGTTACTCCATATAAAAAATATTATAATCAGGATGATTTTATTGAAAAACAAAGAGGAGATGCCCACTATGAGTCACTTAATCGGGCTCGTCTTAGATTTACAGGTCTTTGTGAATTAATTTGTAATTATATTATTAAAGAAGATCTCTTGGGATTTTCTGCTCAGAACGAATCCTTAGATTCTTTTGATTTAAACGGACTCCTTCCTCAAAATTTAAATGATATTCATTTGTTGGCAGGGCTGTATCAGTTAAATAATGATTGGGTGATTGGAAGCCATATTTTGGATACCAGTAGTTCTGCTGAAAAATTTGCCGCATATTTTTTGAATAAATACCCTTACTCCCTATTCACGTTCTCAGAAGTAAGTTCAGATAAAAAACAAGTGGATGCTGCATTGCTCTCCAATAAATTAGCTGAACTGAAGGTGGGAACCTATATAAAATTTAAGGTTTTTTCTAAATCCTTTGGTAAAATGGAAGGACATTCCATGTTAATCAAAAAGAACCATGACGATACCTATTCCTTTTTTGATCCCAATAAAGGAGAACAACTTCAATTATCTTCTCTTGAGCTTTGCGACAAATTAAACAAATCAATGAAACTATATGATGGTACTCATATGGCCTTTCTTGACGGGATTAAATACATTAAAAGTTTAAGACCAGTGTCCTCCAATCCTTCTTTATCACGAACCCATTTGGACGTAATGAAAATAGATCCTCTGGATCGACGCGAAAATATTGATATTATTTACAATATATTATCCAGTTCCTTATTTTACAATGAGGAGAAAAACTCTCCTCGCTATATCAATGAATTAAAGAATATTCTTAAACGAATTGATTATAATAACGAATCAAATATTGTAAAAAATCTAATTGAAATTAAGAAAATATCAAAAATGGAACCTGATGCTGATGAGAACACCCATGTTCAAGGACTGAGAGCCATATTGAATAGTCCTACATCAAACACTTTTGCTGCTATACGTGAAAATTTATATCAAGATCCAAACATAAAGGAAATAATGGATGAGCTGCATTCTCCTGAACAAAACCTGGCACAAGGATAAACTTATCCAGTTTTTCTGCGGTATGACTAGGATAATTTTTCCTTAAATGAGGCTTAAAAAATTTTTTTACAAATCCGGGTTAATAATTTTCTTTTCTTTATTTAGTGGTTCCAACGGGACGAGAAGCCATATAATCACATATGCAAGAAAAGCCGCACCTCCGGCTAAGAAAAATACAATAAATAAAACACGAACCCAAAATGGATCGAAGTTAAAATATTCTCCCAAACCGCCACAAACCCCTGCAATAATTTTATTATCTCGTGATCGCCAAAGTTTTTTATAAGGGGGATCCGTTTTATTCATTGCCTCTCCAATTTAATTTCAGAAGTCCTCTAAAGAGTATAGAAGATTTTTTCAATAAATTGGTATCATCAATCTTGCTAAGATTGTTACTGTTGTTTTTTTACTTCTGAAAAGCTTGATTCAAAGCAAAATTATCTCGAATATTAAGAAAATAACTAGGCCTTTTATAAAATATAATATCGCAATCCCAATTGAATCTGATTACTGTATAATGTATTAAAACTTGTTGGTGTTCCAATTAAACCAATATTAAAAGGACCTCCGGTATCATAATGTCCAGTATTGGAAAATTTACCCAGATCCACAAATTGATAATTAAAATCAAGTAACAAACGATCACAGAGAGCATAAGCCAATCCGGCGCCTACCTGCCAAGCGAAGTGATTGACGGTATGACCGAATTCATTTTGCTGTACGAAAGGCCAATAAATACTATTGGTTGTATTAGAACTCAGGCCGATACCAGCCATTAAATAAGGCATAACTGGTAGGTTTAAATCAAAGTCATAATAACCATTAGCCATAACGGTATAATTTCTGAGTTTCGCAGTACCTATTTCAGGTGCATCATCCGTTGCTTGGAATGAAATGGAAGGGCGATAAGTAAATGTAACGTCGGTTCTCAATTGCGGCATGAATCGATAACCAATCCCAACATTATAGCCCAGTCTGTCTTCTATATGCGTATCGAGCGCACTGATTGGAGTATTTGAAAGATAACTCGCAGTCATTGCCGAGGGGTCATTAAAGAAGTTATAACCTAAATCACCTCTTATATATAAATTTCTAATTGGTGTATCTGTTCCCATGGTCCCTGAATATAAGTTTCCTGCAAAAATAAGACCCGAAATAATATAAATTATATTCTTTTTCACTAATTATCCTTAATTTGTAAATACTTACTCATACTATAACGAGATTAATTTAATGATGTAAACTGTCGCTACAAATTAATTGAAATTTTCTTGCTTGGATATCCTTAGAAGTCTATAGAGTGATGTAATTTGGTTAATCGCATTTGAGGCCGGTTAGATGGTGCACTTTGTTCCTTTTCAAGGGCTTCTAGCAACTTCGGTAGCCGCTCAAGTCGTTCTTCTCGTGCATAATCTTTTTTCAACTCGATATCGCTATATTGAATCCCCGTTTTTTCGCCTATAACAGTAAATATACGATTCAGATCTCCGTCGGGTTTTATGGGTTTATTCCCTAAATTTTTCTTTATTTGTTGCAGGAGCTCCTTTATTTTTACCTCTAAAGAAGGAGAAAAATCACACTCAATTCTAGAAGAGAAAAAGGTTCTAATTACCTCACCCTTTCTTTGCTCCTCGTAGGTAATCCCATAACAATCTTGTATGGTCACTTTGATACTCAGATCATCTTTTTGTTCTGTAAAAGACTCGGTTTGTGGACCAGATACAGGGCACCAGGTATCGCCCAAGGTTTGATTATGAATGGCACCTAAAGCTTTTTGGACCTCGTTTCCATGGTTGGTTCCCCATCTTCCTCCAAAAAATCTACCAAACATACCGCCCCAGGCATAACATTGTCCTAATGGAGTGTGGGAAAAAGAACCGGAATATTCAAATAATAATTTTTTTATCACATCAAAATTATCATTTTTGTGAGTTAGATAGTTCCATTTTGCTCTCCAAACATGCAGCGGTTTACCAGACATGAAATCACCTTATTGATGCTTTGATGAAAAAAATTAAATTTTATATTATTTTTCATGGTGATTCAATAATTGTCTTTGTGTGCATTATATGTGCTTTGTGCTGTTTGCGGTCATCTTCTTTGGTTTGGAAAATGAACGTCTTTAGATTGAACTGCTCATTAAACTGTGGTTCATATGAAGTTGTGCAATGACGATAAGTATGGGGTTACTGGAAGGTCATGCTTGCTATTGCATACAATCTGTTAGAAGTTGTTTTACTTTTGCTAAACCTAGGCTTCGCAAATTCGCTATATTGTTCTCTGGTATTGCTTCAGTGGAGCCATAAAAGGCAATTGCTTGATCAAGCATCGTTTCTCTTAATAAATGCAGCATAGGGTAGGGGGAGCGGTTGGTATAATTACTTACGTCATCTTCGGTAGTTCCATAGAACTGGTATGCGGGGTGAAAAGTTGCTAACTGGTATACTCCCTGGTATCCAGATTGCATTATGGCTTCATTGGCAAGATCAACAAAGTCTAAATACTCAAGAAATTCACTTAAAAAATGTGGAAAAAGGAGTAAAGTCGTTCCCGTACCAGGATTTGCGTTTAAAAGTTCAATTTCCATGAATAAATCCTGAAGGCCTTCTTCAAAATTTTTAGCTGAACTTACTTCTATCCTTACCCTATTTTTATCCATTTCATGTTTTGCAAAAGGACAGAAGTTGAGTCCGATCACCATGGATTGGATCCATTTTATGGTCTGTGAAATATACATTGACTAGCCTTTTATATGGGTTCTAAGTGACCTTTTATCTTGTCGAATTGAAAATGTAAAGCTTCTTGTTCTATCCGGGATACCTGATCTAATTACTGTATCATTTTTGAAAAGGGGAAATAACCTTCAAGTAAACATGAATCAAATAACATTAGTAGAAAGTTTTTATAGTTTTGCTGATTACATTTTTCAAGATCCTGGTCAGATATATATATTCTTTCCGATGTGATCGCCCAAGCATATAAAGCCCACTTACTTTGGAGCAGCATCCATTTTTATTATACGTAGTCATTACAGATGGCATTTTATGTCTTAGACGCTTTTCGATAACTGCTGGAACAATATAAGGGGTTCAGCACCGATAATTAAAATATGGCCTATAATTTAAACATGTTGTATTAATTTGTATCTCGCCATGAAACTTAAAATTGATCCCACTTTGATTAATAATTCCTCACAAGAAGCACAAGCATTAGGTGATTATCTGATTAAGAATGATTTAGCTTTTCTTGAGAAGAAAGGAGAACATAAGATAGGGCCTTCTCTCGAACTAGAAATAACTCACAACTTGATTCTTGATCAGGAAAACACCAATTCTAACATTAAAAGGTACTATGTTATTAGTAAAGACTTTCTTGGAAAAGGGGCTTTCAGTAAAGCTAGAGGGGCTATGGGTTATATTGATGTTGATATAGCCAGTGGTAAGGTTACTTATACGCCAAGTGAGGACAAGGCTATTAGAGTAAAAAACACCCAGTATGCCCAAAAGAAAATACTCGATACTGGTGCAGCTCCATATAGTCACTCAGAAGCAGTTTCAGCTTATGAGCAAACTAAAAACTTTAGTCATATAGGTATGCAACCCCCTATTGAGGTTAAAAAATCTCACGCTCAACTCGGTTTATTCTCAAAAAGTTATGCGCTCATGAATAAGTTAAAGGGTAGAGATCTAGATGTAGAAATTGTCGATTTTATTAGTAATGCTGATCCTGATACTGCAGCAATGGTCAAAAGTGTCTTGCTTCCTATATTAGAAGCATATAAAACACAAATTTCCGATAAAAATTTTGTTCACAGGGATATTAAACTAGAGAACATACGTGCCTATTTATCCGGGAAGGAGTCTACGATTAATTTTTTAGATGTAGATAGTGCTTTAAAAGTTGGTGAAAAGGATACTATTTATGGCAGCCCAGCCTTTTTACCGCCCGAACTATTTCAAATAAGCTCTACAAATACTATACCAGTAACTCCAGCAAGAGACATCTTTCAACTTGGGGTGTTGTTAATAGCGTGTTTAAATCCAAATTTAGATCCTAGCTCTTACTTTACGGATGAGCTAAATGCACAGAGTGGTCAGGAGGTTGTTGACTTCGCTCTTGAAGAAATACACAAGAATGGATGTTACGATCCGGACAAGATGGGATTTGATTTATTTGAGTACATCCAAGACTCTCAAATCATTCCTTCATCAGAAGAAACTGACCTACGTAATGAGATAAAAGAAATTTTAAAGGAAATGACCAAAGAGGATCCGACTAAGCGTCCTGAAATTGCTACTGTTATTTCTAAACTTAATGATATATTAATTAGGTTAGAACCACAGCAACAGCAACTAGGTATCGTACCATAGAACGCACGGTACAAATATTTATCCCACCCCATTCTGCTTTCAACGAGCCAAGAGGGATATCCGTGCAGTATTTGCTTTATAATATTTTTGCGTCACTTCTGGATGGTAGGTGACTAAAAATGTATGAGGCGAAGGTTAGCGTCATTGTCTTCTGCTCAAAAAGCTTCTTAAACAACCCGCTATGGAGCCAGGATGTTCTTCTTGGACGGTCTTTGACTGGTTTGCAGTTGCCTTATATATTCGTTTGTAACTTAAAGCAGCAAAAATACCCAAGAGATTGTTGGCGATATTGAAAGCTGTTATTAAATCGCTTTCTTTATAACTACCTAACCAGGAAGATACGCAAATATGCTGTAGTACTTGGTATTGGGTGTCGCCCGGCTTCATATTGTGAAAATAAGTCAGATTCCATAAGCAAGTATTAAGCGAGAAAAATGGATGACCAATAACTGTTTCTCCCCAATCTATAATACTTATCTCTCCTGTGTTTGGTGAACGTAGCATATTATTATCCTGAAAATCGCAATGATTGATGGTTTCAGGGATTTTATACTCTGCCAGTTGTTCACATTGTTCTACAAAGAACCCATAAGCCTGATTAAGGGCAGTGATTTCTTTGGGAGTTAAGCCATCATCAATTAACAGCTGCGTTTCTTTTATAAGCTTGCTATAAAGCAACGGAAATTGATCAAGCTGCCAATTGGGAATACCCAAAGCAACCAACTGAGGTATATCATTTTCTAGTTTTCTTTGAATCGATACATAATTACTAATCCCTTGTCCCAATAAGTCAGTATCAACATTGTCCTTTAAAAACAGAGCGCGTAAAGTGACATCACCACAAGCTGGTGTCAAAAAGCAATGGTATCGATCATTTTTTGCAATGACTGTTGGGATATGCTGACATTCTTGAGCTTGAAGCAAAGAGATAGTGTCGGGTTCAAGATAAAGTTCGGGCGGCGTTTGCTTCAGATAGAAGACGCCTTTTGAGGTGTTTATTTTTTTCACGATGGAATGGGCTGGTTCAACTATTTTTTGTATCGCAACCAGTTTGTAATCATGAGCTTCCAGATAATTAACAGCCCATTGGGTAGCTGCATCATTATTTTTCATGCTTCTTCCAGATAGCGTGCAACTTGGGCACCACATGATCCACATTCGCCTTCAAGCCTAATTGTCCTACCATCTTCCATGACAACCGGGGATTTAATTCTGCTTATGCTCCTGCATTGATTACACCAGACATTATTTAATATTATCTCTTTCTGCTTTACTTTTTCCCATAGGTGGAGCGCTTTTGGAGTGCCACGAATACCTGCAGTTTCTGGAATCGTGGTTCTTTGTTTTGCCAAATCCCAGTAGTGCATTAGCTCCATAACCGATTTGCCTTGGAGATTTTCCAAGCCGCGTTCTTTGGCAATATCCTTCATCGCATTTAAACGTTGTTCAAATTTATTCAGGCTGTTTCGCAGAGTGAGCTCGGTATCAAACTTACAATAAGTGCATAAAGAAAATACTGCGTGCAGTAAATCGCCTATTTCATCCTGCAAAGCAGCTCTTTTGTCTTTTGCCTCCAGATGTTCTTCAATCTCCAGGCACTCGCTTCGAATTTGCGCCATAATTTGGGCTTTGGTTTCCCATTGCAGGCCAAAAAGAGCGGCTTCTTTTTCTAAATGTTCCAGGTCATCAAAAATGCTTTTATTCATTCTATTTAATCAACTCAAAGTCCAATGCAAAATCAATTTATTTTGATATGTAGATCATCGTTCATGGCAATAGTCCAATTAAACGCGTAGGTGCCTCAGTTGCTTGCCTTATTTTCAATGGGAAAGCCATAACAAAACTCCCTTTAGAGGGTAATTGTTCACTATTGGCAATATTTTCCACGATGTATCGTCCTGAACTTAACAAAATGCGATGTACTGGATAACCATCATCGGGCCTGTCAGGCGATAAGGTGTCTATACCTAAACCCACAATGTCTCGTGACACCAGCAAGAGGGCAGTTTCAGCCGAGACACTGGGAAAATTATACTGGTTACGATATTGGATGGGGTTACCCCAGAAACGTGCCCAGCCGGTTTTTATGATCACAAACGAACCAGGTTGAATTAGGCCATGTTTTTTTTCAAAATCAGCGATATCTTGTGGGGTGACACTATATAGTTCATGCGATTTTTGGGAGACATCAATGAGAATACAAGGAGCAACTAATCGGTCCAGTGGAATTTGGTCTATAGACAATCCATCAGGACAGCAATGCGAGGGCGCATCCATATGCGTTCCTATCCCTGCCGGCAGAGTAAGATGTTGCACGCGAAATGAAGTTTCGCTGGTACAGTCAGCGTAATCCAATACTATTGTTGACGAGAAACCACAGTTTTCCTCCCAAGAAGGGCTGGTTTCATCCAAAGTATGGGTTAATTCGATGAGTTGATAGGGAAATTTCATTGTGTTATTTCACTTTTTTAGTAAACCATAATATCAAATCATCATCTAAAGAAACCATTTTTCCTGGAACAAGTGGTTTATAGTTATAGGTGACTCCCAGCCCATCAGGAATATAGCCCCGTTTGATGTAGAGTCGTTGCGCCTGGCCATATCCACCATCTTGCCCGCTATATAAGCCTACACCAATACCTACGTATGAATGCTGACTTGCTGCTTTTTCTTCAGCGACTGTTAGTAAAGTACTTCCTATTCCAAATCTGCGAAAAGAAGGCAATACATTTAGGTCCATAATTTCTGGGATTTGTTTATGAGCGAATGGTTCATAGAGCGATGTCCATTTTAGCGTAACATAGCCTGCAATTTGGTCTTGAAAATAAGCCAACCATACGACTCGCTCAGCCTGTTGTTGTTCTTGATAATACGTTTCAAATAATGATGTAGGTTTTGGCCAATTTACTTTTTGAAAAGCATCGACCAGCAAGGGGATATCAGTCAATGCCAAGGGTTTAATAACAATAGCTTGTTGGTTTATTGTTGAAGGCGCAAGCTGCTTCATCATATATACCATATTCCATTCATATCCAGCGGGTTTTAAATCAAAAAGAGCTTTAAAGCCCACCGATTGATAGAAACGATACGTTTTAAGATAATTCGCTTCTGATTTAGATGGACTCAGTGTTTCAACGGTTATGGTTTTAGCTCCTTGCGTTACAGCATAATGACAAGCTCCATTTATTAATTGCTTTCCAACACCTTGACGGTGAAAATCCCTTCTTACAGCCATCCAATAAATATTGGCATTATTAGGGTAAGGAAAATCAATTGAAATGAGAGCAATGTAGTTATCACCCCTTTTAGCGGCGAAATTTATACGTTGGGTAACCCCAATTGCGTAATGCTCATTTGCTTCTGGTAATCCAAAGTATTCAGGCAACTCCATTGTTATGGTTTGACACAAGGCTTTAGCGAGTTCACCCGTTATTTTTTCAATTTGAATCATAATATTTTCCCTGTCGCAATATTTGCGTATCAGATGCCTAAAGCTTTTATATTTTTGTACTCATGCATTACATAAGATTGATGCGCTGAGAAAAATTTAGTTTATCGATTTAATGTGTAGTGCTTAAGATTTTCTTCCGGGTGAATACTCATCAGAGAAAATGATGGTTCTATTTTTACCTTGTTTTTTAGCAACGTACAGTGCTTTGTCGGCCGCCTCGATTAATTCATGCATTGAAGAACCATGCTGAGGATAACTAGAAACCCCCAGAGAAATGGTGATACTAAAGACATTGCTTTTAAGTGTAATTGGCATTTTACTGACCTCGTCGCGAATGGTTTCTGCAATTTGTTGTGCATTATCTAGAGTACAGTAAGGTAAAACCAATAAAAACTCTTCTCCACCATAACGACAAGCCAAATCACCCTCACGAGTTAATGATGCAAGCAGCTTTCCTAACAAAGCCAATGCTTGATCCCCTGTATCATGGCCTAAGTTGTCATTAACGCATTTGAAATTATCTACATCAACCATAATGAATGCAATCTTTGTTTGGTTTTGTTTTGCCTGACTTATTTGCTTCACCACATATTCATCCAGGAAACGGCGATTCAATAAACCTGTGAGGGGATCGCGAATTGCTTGGGAACGCAACAATTCTTTTAGACGTATATTTGCAATAGCTAATGAAACAGTTTCGCTAACCACATGAATTAAAGCGCTTTGTTTTTCAGTAGAGGAACAACTTGAATTTGTATCAATGAACAACAAGCCCAATATTTCAAATTGAGCCATTAAAGGAATACATAAAGATGCGTGTTCTGTCTGGTGCATTTCTTTAATGTGCTGACAAATAACAGTGGGTTGCGAATTACTCACTTGATGAATGCATCCTCTCCTTAATGCCCAGCATTCATCAGGAGAAAAAGTTATGGCGTAGTCATTGCTCTTATTACCCCAGGTAATTTTCTTATCAAGGTAATTGCGTGAATTATGCATGAGATATAAGACACCATCAGAAAAATCAAGAATTTCAGTGGCAAATGAAGTAAAAGATTCAAGTATTTCGTCAATGTTTTTACAGGCCAGCAATGTTTCACTTAATTGAGTAATCAAAAACATTTTTTGATTAATCGACTCCAATTCTAATTTTTCTTTTTCAACAATCTCATACGCTTCTCGAAGTGATTTTTCTTTTTGCTGTAATAATTTGTTTTGTTCCGTTTGACGAGTGACATCGCGAATAATGGCTATGGCAGCTAATCCTTTAGCGGTATCTAAGGGGCTCAGACTAATTTCAAGAGGAAATATTTCTCCATTTTTTCGCTTACCACTAAGCTCCATTCCAAGACCCATGGGGCGCACGCGAGGCGATTTAAAATAGCTATCACGATGTTGTGGATGAGCTTTAGCGAAGTGTTCTGGCATTAAGATTTCAACGGATTGTCCTAATAGCTCTTCTTTGGAATAGCCGAACATTTCTTCGACTTGATTATTGCTAAATTCAATAAGACCATCTTGGTTGGTTAATATCATCGCATCAGGAATCGCTGATAAAAAAGCGGCATTGTATCGTTCACTGTCTTGCAATTTTTTATTAAGCTCCTGGATATCTTTGGCTCTTTTCAAGATTTCGGTCCCCGCTTTGCCTTTGCTGCTTTGCAAAGTTTCGATGATTTTCAGCTGGGAATCATGTGATTGCTGAAGATGAATAAATTCCGTGACATCTTCTACTCGATGGATAATGTATTTGACTTGGCCATTTTCTAGCACCGGACAATTAAGTGGACTCCAATAACGTACCTCAAAATCACCTCCAAAAGAGGCGGGGCGGCGAATGTCGTATTTTTGGATGGCCATCGCGTCACAAACCTTATCCTTTAAAACACGATTCAATGAGTGGCGTAAATTATACACACCTGATGCGGATTGGTCGTTGGGATTATCTGGAAACACATCGAAAAGATGTCGGCCTAAGATGTCTTCTCTTTGTACCATAGTCGCTTTAAGATAGGCATTACTAGCCCCCACAATGGTTAGTTGTGGTGATAGAATAAGGTACAAATCGGGTGCTGCTTCTAAAATGGCTTTGGCATCTTCCTTAAAATTTTGAGAAATTTCCATTTTCGTGCTTATCCCTTAATCTTTAGAATTACTTAATCTCTTCTCGCACCCACGGTGCAAATCTGATGAAGGTACTTAATCTTAATATCCGTCCCAGTTTATTGGACATTATTATCCTATGGGTCGGTTTTTAAATGGGGTCACTTGTTGATGATTGATATCCTTTATGATTTTTCCGTGTATCACGAGAAATTTTCTGAGCCCATCACACATATCATAGCCCCATATTATTACCAAATTGGCGAGCAATTTCATCTGCGCGCCACAATATTTTGCTTATGTAATAGGGTCAAACTGCGAGTCTGACCCCTTATTCATATAGTTATATCAGTACACATTTGGGCAATGAGGTATGTTCTGTCATGTTATTTGAAGGCGCTCTATTCATCTCATCCAAGAAGGTTTTACCTCCTCTTTTTAAGTTCAATTTAGAGCCTGTAATTTTGGGAGCGGATTGAGTTGAAGCTACCGAGGTTTCAAGCATTTCAATGCCAAAATTTAAGTAATGAATTGTTCGAATTTCACTATTTACCAATCCTTGCACATTATGTTGATAGTATTCCAGGGGATCTTCTTCAATGGAAGAAATACTAAAAAGCGAACTGGGGTTAAATTTGTTCGATTCTACATGCTTTTTTTCGAACAACGCTTTCATTGCTTTAGTGAAGAAAGGGATGCATAACGCATTATCATTAAAGCTTCGATAAAACGGACAGGCAAATCCTTCTTCTCCAATTTGGAAGATGGTTTTACCATCCACTTTTCTGCAAAAATCTTTGCTCGCATAAATGGATAAGCTAATGGTAGAGATTTTTAAACTGTTTTCTTCGATCTTTTCAGATGCGAGGTGTTTCCTAGCTTTCAAATAAGTAGTTATGGTGTTAAATAGATTTTGTGGAATTTTATCTTCATCAGTAAGCGTATAGGGATTTTTAAATGTAGCGTCCTTCATGGCTTTAAAAGTAGGTTCATCGACAAAAATTCTGAGTGAAACAGGAGTAAGATCATCTTTTAAATGGCCTACATACTCGGATACTAAATGATTGGTATATGCAAGTACTCCTGGCAGTTCTGTGACTTTATTAAGCGGTCGTGTTGCACCCGAGGCTTTATATTTTACTTCAACCGCATAGCGTAAAGGCTCATTGATCTGATCTTCTCCATTAAAAACTTGAGGATGCACAATACCTCGTAAACCTCCACTGCCTACGAAATACTCGGTATCAGGGTGTTGCCTTTTTAATTCATTAAAATCCTTAATTTCCTGATATTGAATTTTAATGCCTATTGAGGTGGCAAAACCTCTTAGTTTTTTTTCTAAATCACTGATTATTACTTTAGAAGGGATACTATCAAGCACTTCTCCGAAGCCCTTACTTCTGTCCATTCCCGCAAAAGAACTTTGTTCAACATACATCGCGTGATTGCGTATAGGCTCCTCATATTTTTCAAACATGAGAATTTCTTTTTCCGGGAATTGTAGTTTTAATTGTATTGCACCTAACAGACCAATAGGTCCTGCACCAATGAAAATTATATCAGCCATATTTACTTTAGATTGAAAAACAGAAACTTATAATAGCAAGTAATGGGTGATTTGCCTCTTATTTTCCTGCCCGATTTGCGGTGCATAGCTAATCAAATTGCTGGAAAGTGCGATACATTCGTTAATCGGAACAGCTAATTTGCTGCATGAAGCGCTGCCTTTTCAATTTCATAAGAAAAAACAATATAATAAATACCCTTTTTACGCGTAGCGATTTCTTTTTCGAAACTCGTATGCATAACTGCTAAGTTTTGTAGTTCGACTGCGATATGTCAAAAAAACTCCCATGATCTTTTGCAGTATGAGTGAGGCTAGGTAAGAGTTTTTTTAAATTCATTGAAAAGTTTTCGGTAATGTATGCAGGATTATTTAAATCGTCCAGGTCTATTTTAAGAGCAATTAATTTTTTTCTCTCTTGGCTCCAATAATTGGGACCTCTTAATACCTTAATATTTAATATTCTCATGTTAAATTCCGTTTACGTAATTTCCGTGTTTGCTGTTAGCTGCATGCAAAATTGAAGAGATAAATAAACTGCACTTGTCTTTGGGTAACGCTTCTTTTAATTGAGTATAGTCATAATTCAAAAAATAAAAGACTTTAGTTTTAGCTACTGATTGCATATCAGATTCGATTTCTAAAACTTTATTACTGAAGGTTAAAAGACACTTCTGCACTAGGTCATTAAATGAGGAGTGTGGTTCATTTTTAAGCAAACAGGTCAAATACAGCTATAATTAAGGGTAGGGTGAATTTTCTAAGCGAGTAGTATTATGGCTCAAGCAAAAAATCCTATTAGAGAACTGAGAGTTGGTTTTTTCGGGAGTGGGGGTTCAGGAAAAACGCAACTGGTTAATGTTTTGGCGAGTAGGAGGTACAGGACAGACGAAGGTACTACAATTGGTATTTCAAATAACTCATTCCAAAGCGAAAGCGGAGATGTTCGCGTTACACTAACTACTCATGGAGAGGCTGTCAAGCATAGGCAAAAAAAGGAGCAATGGGTGAGGGCAGAGCCAATCAATGTGATTTGCATTGATCAAAGTGACAAACAATCCTTACAAGAGGCTGACTTCTATATAATGGAAGTCCGGAAACAAAAACCTGATTCTCAAATTATAATTGCAATTACTAAAACAGATGAGAGTGAGAAACAACAGGTTACACAGAAAGATATTCAACAATTTAAAGAAAAACATAAGCTTCCAGATATAAAGGTTATGGAGACCAGTGCTGCAAAGAATACAGGAATTGATGACTTGCGCGATTTGATTGTTCGGCAAAAAGATAAACAATTAATTGACAAATTTAAGATGAAAGTTGATTTAGCTTCTATGGAGCTCAAGGCGATTGGGGCGAACTCCCAGTCCCCCGCAGTGAAAGCTTGGGAAACGTTTCAAAATGAGATAGCTGCAGCAGCAAACGAATGTTCGAAAAGCATGGTCCAGGGTGCAATTAAAAAATTTACTAGCCAGCTAACCGAAAAGACATTAGAAGTAGAACCTCCGAAAGTACGTGATTTTTTTACAAAACTCATACAATGGTTTAAAGGACAGGATTGGAATACTGCAGACGAGATTAGAGAAAATATCCGTTATGAAGGACAAGTTGCGCTAAAAGAAAAACTAAGCTCTTATAAAGATGATGCAATAGAAGAGAGCAAAAATTTCAAACCTTAATCTTAACCAAAAGAAATGTCTATAAAAGTCAGGTTGTAATGTATGGAGGATTATGAATTCATATGCAATCAAAGCTTCTAAGTTGTATCGATAGAGCGATCAGATTAATGGTAAAGACAAGAAAGGAACAAGATCTATTTCTAAACAATACATCTTGTTTCCTCTACTAAATCATTACAGGCAGCAATCTCCGTTTGATTTTCAAGAGTATCCGGTTTAAAAAATAGCGACTCTCTTATTGAACTTGCTCTTTCTACTAAAGTGGTTGTTTCATTTCTTGCCCATTTATGCATTTCACCCTCTCGTATACAAGGGGAATACAAAATTTTGTTTTCATAATAATCAACTCTTATAGAAGTTGGATAATCAGCAAATCCTTCTAGAAATCGTTTGGCCATTATGTAAGCTTTATTATTTGGATCACAAAACCACAATTTAATAGTAATATTATCTGTTTGAGTTATTCCGTCCGCTATCATACGTTTAGAAATATCCTCTACTGTAACTGCTTTTTTCCCTCCCGAAACGCAATATGGCCAATCATGAAAGGGGAGATGTTTTAATTCCTCATAGGGTAAATTTGGATTATCTAAGACAGAGGATAATTTTCTATCGGGATGACAATCAATTCCGTGGCCTAGCACATAAATTTTTGTATTAGGAGGCAAAGTAGATAAATCACATTGGTTGTGTAATAAAATGATAAAATTTTTATTTTTAAACCTGCTTGCATTATTATTTTTGAATGTTTGAATATCCTTTTTCACTTTTTCTGAGAGTTCATCCTCCCTAAATGGTACATAAATATATCCGTCAACAGGATTTTTTAGATAATGATTACAGATATTATCAAAAACTTCTTTTAAGTTATTAAGGATGCCTACAGTCATGATTGATTAATTTAAATACAGCTTGAGGCATTATAATCCACAAAACATTATGGTTTTATTAATTAATAATTAACTCTGTGGTTTAAATCGTTTGTTTGGTCAAATTGTCTAACCGATATGCTCGTCCACAATTGATGTCATTCCCGAGTAGGCGGGAATTTTTTCTCCAAAACAAAGTTAGGAATTATTTGATGGATGGATTCCGCCTGCGCGAGAATGACCCTATTAAACTGCAGGAGTAACACTATATCCTGGGAACATTATCATAAAAAAGCCAATCTGAGTTATTAACATTATGGAGGTTCGATTATTGTTGTTATTATTTTAAGCAAAGAGTTTAATCACGTAGGGAGCCAAAAATTAAAAATAAAAATAGTGGGAGTCAAGACTGTTTTTTTATTTTTTATTTGTATAAGATACCTATGTTTGAATTTTTTCTTTAATCCCTTTTCTGTGGATATCTTTTTACCAAATATGAATTATAAAACAGCAATGTATAAAAAAAACCTTGCTGCGTCTGAATTATATCATTTTTAAATCACTGCAACTTCATTTAAGTTATGCACATTTTCTGTGGATAAGTCTGTTTATAGACTGTCAAACTCCTTGTGGAATTAGTAATTAATCAGGTGATTCATCTTTTACCAAGCTGCCTTCCATCCAAATACAAGAGCAGTAAGCGGTTGATCATTTATATTCCACATAAGGGTTTTATTGTTATTGAGTTAAAATAGGTCAATCTCATTTTGCAGCCTTTGTCCAAATAAAAAATTGACAAGAAAAAAATTGATTATTCTCGATGACTTAGTATTAATTTTAGCCTTAAGCCTTTAAGAAAGGATTTACAGCGGATTTTTCCTTGTCTATGATATTTGTACGTAAATCAAAAAAAGAGTTATTATGTCACCACGAGGCGGAAAAAGAATAGGAGCAGGGCGTCCTAGGGGTGAGCCTACCAAAGCGGTTCGTTTAACAGTATCTCAGCTTGCTGAATTAGAGCACGTAAAGAATCGTAAGAGTTATCAATTACCCGTGTTCGCCAGTAAAATACAAGCTGGATTTCCTTCACCTGCTGATGATTATATAGAGGGATATCTCGATTTAAATACTAAATTCATTAAACATCCTTCAGCTACCTTTGTTTTGCAAGCCACCGGAGATTCGATGGTCGAGGCGGGTATTTTTTCGGGTGATTGGCTTTTAGTTGATAGAAGCATAGAACCCTCTGATGGTCGTATTGTGATTGCTGCAGTCAATGGTGAGCTAACAGTGAAGCGTCTTTCAAAAAAAGGGGGAATAGTTCAATTGCTTCCGGCAAATCCCAAATTTAAACCCATTGAAATTACCGAGGAGAATGAAATGGTGATTTGGGGGGTGGTTACCTTAGTTCTTCATGAGCTTGCCTAATATGTTTGCTCTTATCGACTGTAATAATTTTTACGCCAGTTGCGAACGTCTATTTCGTCCTGACTTAAGGGATGCTCCGATTGTGGTTCTCTCTAATAATGATGGATGTTGCATCGCGCGCTCGAATGAGGCAAAAGCCTTAGGTATTACCATGGGTGAACCTTATTTTAAAATTAAAGATTTGTGCAAAAAGCATGGAGTGAAAGCCTTTTCCTCGAATTACACGCTTTATGGAAACATCAGCCATCGAGTGATGTGTACCATTGAGGAAAGCTGGCCTCATGTGGAAATCTACTCCATTGACGAGGCATTTCTTGATTTAAGTAGCTTACCAATTGATTGTCCTACTTCTTTTTGCGAGCAATTACAAAAGAAAATTTTAAAACACACGGGAATTCCTACTTCCATCGGTATTGGACCGACTAAAACATTAGCTAAAGCGGCGAATTATTTATGTAAAAAGGTTTTTAAGATACCTGTTTTCGACATTACGTCGAATCGCGAGCAATTATTGCAGCAAATTTCAGTAGGGGATATATGGGGGGTAGGACGACAATGGGAACATAAATTAATCGCACGGGGAATACATACGGCCTATGATTTGGCAATGACCAATGCTCACCATCTGAAGAAGAGTTTTAATGTCGTTTTAATGCGAACCGCAATGGAGCTTCGAGGAATTGCCTGTGGAGGATTGGAGGAAGTCGAGCCGAAGCAAAACATCATGTCATCAAAAAGTTTTGGACAAATGCAAACACACTTTTCGGCCATTGCCGAAGCTATAAGTAGTCATTGTGCCAGAGCCGTTGAGAAAATGCGTACTCAGCAATTGGTAGCACAGCGCCTGTTTGTTTTTGTACATACCAATCGGTTTCGAGAAGATCTGGGGCAACACTTTCAATCTATAGAATTTAAGTTCATTACTCCGACCGACGATTTGCGATTAGTTACCCAAATCGCTAAGCGATGTTTGCAACGTATTTTTAAATCAGGATATTACTATAAAAAAGCAGGGGTTTGCCTTGAGGATTTGATTCCTAAAGATCCTATGCAATTGGATATGTTCCATCAGCCAACTGATGAGCAACTAAACCACACAGAACAATTGATGAGCGTATTTGAACGAATCAATCAAAAGTATGGACGAAGTACGATTCGCCTGGCAGCTGAAGGGTATTCCAAACCTTGGGATATGCGGGCCGAGCTTAAATCACCTGCTTATACCACCCGATGGTCTGAGGTGCCTCAAGTTCGTTTAGATTGAAGGGTTTTTATCATGAATGAACTAAAGAATAGAAATTGAAATGAACCCAATAAGAAAAATCATTCATATTGATATGGACTGTTTTTATGCCGCTATCGAAATGCGTGATTTTCCTGAGCTGGCCGATAAACCCATCGCGGTAGGAGGGGCGGCGGATCGAAGAGGGGTTATCGCCACGTGCAATTATGCGGCACGAGCCTATGGAGTACGCTCAGCCATGCCCACAGGAAAAGCAATGAAGTTATGTCGTAACCTAATCTTACGGCCAGTACGTATGGAAGTTTATCGGAACGAAAGTCAATATATCAGATCCTTATTTGAAGAATACACCGATCTAATTGAGCCTTTATCTTTGGATGAAGCCTATCTTGATGTGACGAACTCTCCTAACTGTAAAGGGAGCGCTACCTGGATGGCACAAGAGTTACGTGAGCGAATCTATCAGACCCGGCAACTTACCGCGAGCGCAGGAATTGCGCCCAATAAGAGCTTGGCAAAAATTGCCAGTGATTGGCATAAGCCTAATGGGCAAAAGGTGATTAAGCCAGAAGAAGTGGCTGCATTTATGATTGATTTACCCGTGCGCAAATTATTTGGGGTAGGGCCTAAAATGGAGGAAAAATTAAACTCTTTGAATATTAAAACATGTGGCGATGTACAACAGCATTCAATGGATTATTTATTTAATGAGTTTGGGATTATGGGGCAGAGACTGTATGATTTAGCGCGTGGAATAGACGAGCGTCCAGTTAATCCTGAGCGTATTCGAAAATCCATTAGTGTCGAAGAAACCTATTTGCAGGATTTACCGGATGCGGACGCATGTTTTGCTGCGTTACCGGAGTTAATGGGACGTCTGGAAGGAAGAATACAGCGTATAGGAGGAATTTCAGGCATTCATAGCTTGTTTGTTAAATTAAAATTTAATGATTTCCAGCAAACCACGGTTGAATGCATACACGATAAAATTGACTTAATTATCCTTCAGCGCCTTATCCAAGAGGGGTTCTGCAGAAAAAATATGCCCATAAGATTATTGGGTATAGGAATTAAATTGAAGCAAGAAAAGACAACGGAAATGATTCAACTGCCTTTGTTCGACTTATAATGGTTTAGGTTTATTTTAGCAATAAACGTGCATCTACAAATAAAAATCATATTCGGTTAATTTTACAATTTTTATAGCACGGATCCATTTAATGATGGCTATACTTGTTTTATAAATACCGAATTGAAAAATTGATACCAATGTTATGAGGAAATTTCATTTAGAAGAAAACAAAACACCAACCCATGCTAATTTAGCGCGTTTTTTGAAAGCGGAGGGGTGGAAGTCAAGTAAGTTTTCTGCGCTGGCGTCAGTGAATGAAGAATGGCTCCATTTTTCTCCCCTGATTAGTCAAACTTTAGAGTATAAGCACCTGCTTGCGGCTTTTTTGCAGGCAAATCATCTCGAATATTTGATGCCAGAGACCCATTATATCGATGATCAGAATTGGCCTACTGTTTTGGCTAATATCAGTAAGTCACATCCTCCTAACATTCCTTGGATATTAAAACCATCTATGTTAAATAATGGGCAACATATCCATATATTTAATGATTTAAACGCCATTGAAGCCCATTTTCTTTCTCATCAGCGCATGGGAGGCCCCCAAGTTTTGCAACGGTATATTGTTAAGCCGCAATTGATTCAGGGACCCCAATGGGGGCATAAATTTTCTATTCGAGAATTGGTGGTGGTATCTACACACGAAGGTGCAGCACTTTTTCCGAGTGGGTATGTGAATATCGCCTTAAAACCTTATCAAGAAGATAATTTCAACCAACTGGAATCTCATCTTACCAATGAACATCTTAGTGACGAACGATATAACGTAGTGCAACGTTTAAGTGATGAGATATCAATAGTCCAACCCTACAAAATGGAGATAATTTTTATCTGCCAACTGCTAGTCAATGCATTGAAAAAGCGATTTGCTCCTGTTTGGGAGGACAGACAGCCTCGAATTGCCTGCTTTGGTTTTGATTTTATGGTTGAGGCAGCAGGTAATAAGGTTTGGTTACTGGAAGTGAATCATGGACCTTGTTTCCCTGTTGATGATTCCCATCCTTTATTTAATGCATTGTATCGTCCTTTTTGGCAACAATTAATCAAACGGTTTATTGAAAGGGGACCTTCCGATTTTATTGCTTTAGACTGATCTTTTAATTCAGGGGGCGTACAAGTAATGCCCTAAAGCGCATTTTGATAAGCTAATAATAAGTCTTGTTTAAAATAATTAAAGATGGCTTTATCATTTTTAAATATTTTGGCTCTTAGAATAGCCGAAGGATGGTAGGTTGCCATGACCAAATAATCAGGTTTAGTGATTAAAGTTCCTCCGTTCTTTTTGTAAGTGAAAATGAGGATCAATCAACGATTTGGCTGAAGTTGCTCCAAGACAAAGAACTACTTTCGGTTCAATGCCTTAAATGAACTCGTTCAAAAAAGAATATGAAAAGAACTCTGAAGGGGAGTGGGTAAAATACCTCTCAAACAACTATCCTCCTATAAAGCGAATATAATCCAATTACTTTTTTTAGATTCGGCTAATTAGCAGAAAAAGTGGTGTATATTATATATATCCTAATATGGAAATTACGTTATGGACGACTATTTGATAAAAACCAAACATCTGGGGTTACGCTTACTTAGAAAAGATGATGTTAAGTATTTAAAACATATAGAAAGGGATCCCAAAGTCAAAGAATTTTTTCCAGAAGGCCTCTTAAGCGATAAAGAAATAAAGGAATATATTAACGAAACCTTAGTTCTTTATAAAGAAAAGCATTTACCTTCTTGTATTATTTTTAGGCTATCTGGTGAAAAATTTATTGGTGAAGCTTATTTTAACCAATTAGACAGCGGAGAAATAAAAGTAGGATACCTTTTGCATCAAAAATTTTGGAATAAAGGGTACGCTACCGAAATATTAAAAGCTCTTCTGAAATGGGCAAGGGATAATATTGATACGGATTATATAATTGCCTACGCTGACAGAAAAAATACTGCTTCATTCCGGGTCATGCAAAAATGTGGAATGAAATATTATAAAAAGGGACGTTATTTAGAGATGGATTGCTATTTTTACCGGATTCGTAATAAATAAAATTCTAAATTGTGTCACTACTTTGTGGGTGAGTACAAAAAAGGGTAACTACATTTTTAATTATTTTTTCGCACAGATTAAGTTGTTCTATAGTTACAAATTCATTCGGATTATGGGCTTGTTTAATATCACCAGGCCCACAGATAACGGTGGGGACATTGGCATTTTGAATGACACTCGCCTCAGTTCCATAGGAAACCTTTAATCGATCGTTTATTCCGGTTACTGCACGAACGACTTTAAGGATGGATGAGCTTTCCAAAGCTTGAAATCCGGGTGCATCAGAAGTTTCATCAAAATAAACTCTAGCCTCTGAATAAGTCTTTTTCATCTCAGGTAACAGCGTTTCATTGATATAATTTTCAATTTGGCTACGAAAATTTACAATGGGAAATTGGTTGATATAACGAACTTCAAGAATAAATTCACACGTGCCAGGAATGACATTTGTTGCAATTCCACCACTGACTATATTAATGGTTATTGTGCTGAATGGACAATCAAAATCATTATCAAATGGCCCATTTTCTTTTATATAATGGGCAATAGAGTTAATGTAATTGATTAAACGACTCCCATATTCAATTGCATTACAACCCTCAAAAGCCAGAGAAGAGTGGGCTGCTTTCCCCTGTATTTGACAATGATAAAGTTTTCTAGCTTTTCCTCCTATTATTGGGCGCATATTAGAAGGTTCACCTACAATACACCCTTCAGGTTGAATCCTATTGGTTTTTAAAAAATCAATTACATAATCTATACCCAGGCAACCTACTTCTTCGTCACAAGTAAATGAAAAGTGGATGGGTTTCACTCGTTTTAATTTCTTAAACTCAGGAGTAAGAGCAAGAATCACCGCAAGAAAACCCTTCATATCGCATGTACCACGCCCATAAATTTTATTATCTAATTTCGTCGCTACAAAAGGATCCGTATTCCATATTTGTCCACCTACAGGTACCACATCAGTATGACCCGACAAAAGAATCCCTCCTTCCGTTTGCCCATTCGTTGCAGGAATAGTTGCAAATAAATTAACTCTGGATTCAGCCGGGCCAGGAATAACTTGCGAAGGAATATGATGTAGTTTGAACCACTCATCGATTGTTTTAATAATTTCCAAATTCGAATTATTTGAAATGGAGTTAAAACTAATGAGCCGCTCTAGCCATTGTAAAGTATCCATTACTCTCCTTGTTTGTCCGATTGATAGGCACAATGAGCTATAAATTACATAATAGTCAAAGCAATTCTACATTGCAATTTATCCAGATTGGTACCAAATTGGATTATAATTAATCCATAGGAGCTTATTTTTAAGGAATTTTATGAGAAGAAATCTGCCATTTAAAAAATCTTCAGTGGCCTCAATTGGAGTTGAACTAGAACTTCAGCTTATAGACCCCTGCTCCTTTTCATTAATTTCTAGAGCTAAGGATCTGATTAGAAATATTAAAACGGAATCCTATCAAATTAGAGTAAAACCTGAAATAACCCAAAGCATGATTGAAATCAATACTTCCATTCATCAGTCCCCGCAAACTATGTTACAGGAATTATTTGAATTGCAAGCCTATTTATTAAAACAGGCTTCCAATTTGGAGATAGGGATTTGTGGTGGAGGTTGTCATCCATTTCAAACCTGGGCGATGCAAAAAATATTTCCCACATTAAGATACAAAAAAATTTCAAGAAGATATCGGTTTTTATCCAAAATGGCTACTGAATTTGGCCAGCATATTCATATAGGTTGTGGTAATTCAGAGGATGCCCTTTATCTTACGCACGCGCTTTCGCGGTATGTACCTCAACTTATTGCAATATCCGGTTCTTCACCATTTTATCAAGGCGTTAATACCCACTTTTGTTCCGCACGTTCGATAGCCTTTAATGCATTTCCATTAAGTGGGGTTATGCCTTATCTCACGGATTGGAAACAATTTTCAGATTATTATTATAAAATGCGTAATTTAGACATTATATCGAGTATGAAAGATTTTTATTGGGATATCCGCCCTAAACCTGAATTTGGTACCGTTGAAATTAGAGTTTTTGATGCCCCACTAACTATTAATAAAGCACTATTGATTGCCGCCTATATTCAGTCCTTAGCCCTTTATCTATTGGAAGAAAGACCCACTCAAGTTTGCCCTGATGTGTACAATCTTTATAACCAAAATAGGTTTGAAGCTTGCCGATATGGTTTTGAGGGCACTTTTATTAATCCGTACACCATGGAGCGCAGTTTAATTGTTGACGATATAATAAATACTGCGGAGATAATTAAAAAATATGTTGATCAACTAGGAAATACTGAGTATGTGGATCGATTACTCGATGGTGTAAGAGATAAAGTGAATGACGCCTCTTTGTTATTAGAAATATTTCATCAAGTGGGCTCCTTGCCTAAGATGGTTTCAGAGCAATGTAAAATGTGGGCTCAAAAAAATTAAATGAATATAATCAATATAAATTAGATTATAAGTTAATGTCTTGAGAAGTTATTTCAATCTCATCATTATTGGATTTTTTTGCCACCACAAGAGTATACTCAGGAACTTCAAGCCAGGTAGTCGTGTCCTCTGTCAAAGGTTCAGATGCAATAATAATGCTTTTTTTGGACTCACCTCCATTCATTTTATATCCCTCATCAAAAAAACCGTAGCTTTCTCCGTAGGTATACCACAATGAATGGTAATAAGAATGAGTAGAAGGCAATTCCGAAGGTAAAGGCCAGCCATAATCAAACACAAATCGAGTTGCAGCAATAAATTCACCATTTGTAATAAATAAATTTACAGGGGAGTTTGCTTTTATTTTTCGTCTTTGACGAACATGCTGTACTATTTTTAATGTTTCAATAACCGCAGTAATAATTTCCTCTGTTTCATAATTACTGGATTCAGGTAATTGAGATAGAAATATGGAATAAATCCATTCACTATCCGTAGTTCCATGGATATCTTCTTTATATTCAGGACGTATATATTCCAATAAATCATATCGCATTTCCTCAAAATTGCTTAATGATCCATTATGAGCAAGAACGACATTGGTGTTCGAAAAAATAAAAGGATGGACATTTTGATTAGAGACGATTTGCTCTTCATGATAAGAAACCCCGCGTAAATGTGCCAAAAGGCAATAAGGAGAAATTTTAGAAGCAAGGTTTCGTAAATTACTATCGTAAAAGGGTAATTGAGGCGTTTTATATAAGTAAGGAAATTTGGGATTGGGTGATGTAGTATCCCAAGCAGCCATGCCAAATCCAGCTAAATTAAGTAAATGAGACATGTATTTAGGATTATAGCTCTGCTCTATAAATGAATTATCGGGCTTATAAAGCAATTCTTCAATTACTATCGGTTTTCCAAGATAAGTCAATATTCTGCACATAACATTTACCTATTGTAGTTTTCAATGTGTAATCGTATGTCTAATTTATCAATCGATTTTTTTAATGATGTAAACGAAGTACAAATCAAATAAAATAGCTTATACCAAAGCTGCGGATGATTATTTTTGATTAATTGCAGGGCGGTTTCGGGTAACTTACATAAAATTGTATGTTCGCAAGTAATATATGTAAAATTAAACGAGGTATTAGTTTCAATACACCCTATGCTGGCTAGAAATGTTCCTGGGCCAATTACTGATAATTTGGCAAGCTTGCTGTTCTTGATAATACATGACTGGATGGCGCCATATAAAACTAAATAACAACAGGCGCTTTTTTCTCCTTCGCTAATTAAGGTACTATTTTTTGGAGCATCTAAAATAATAAAATGAGTACATAACAAATGAGTTTCTTCTTTGGTTAATGATTTTAATGAGGGAATATTTTGAATAAGGGCTTGATCGATTCCTTTCTCACCAAAAATAATTTTCTTGGGCTGATTTAATGAATAAATCACTCTTTCAAAAAATGACAAGCTTGTCATATCTGAATTAGCAATAAAAGAAGTCACCACATCATGTATTATTTTTAAACGATTGCATGTTTGCTGGGCAATAACAAGAAGCAGCTTATATTTTGTTTCTGGGTAATCAAGAGAAAGTAATTCAACGTATCTTTTGGAAATAATTAAATATAGTCCGGGGCTTGTAGCTATAAAAGATGTGGGACAAGGACAAGGCTCATTGAGTCCAATGGTAGTTAACAATTGGCCTCCGTGAAGAGTTTCAAGATTAGTGACTCCCCGTCCCATTATTTGGGCGCTTACCAGAATTGTTCCTTTAAGAATAACATAAATATTATTGATTATTTCTCCTTGATGCAGGAGGATTTCTCCTGATTCGAATGAAGCGATTTGACTATGCTTCATCAGAAGGTCTAATTCATATTGATCTAAAAAATCACCCAAAGTGCTAAGTAATAATTTATGTGGGCTTTCAGTTAATTGATATTCCAGTTCAACCACATTCTTATTATTCATGTAAATATCCTTTTCTAATAAGGCATTGGTTCAAATAAAGTATTTTAGTAAATTATAGACATGATGTATCTGTTTTGCTCAACGAGAGATTGCTTTAGAAAAAGAATAAATGGAAGATTAAATAATTTATTTTTTGATTTTTTGAAAGTAGAGTCTATACTTAAAATATAGGAGGTGTTGTGGAGAAGTCCATTAACATGCCTATTGCGAAAACCACCCTCGGGTGGTTTTTGTCATTCTAAAGACGATAAAAATCAATAACTTCTAAAATTAAAATTGCCGGGCTTTATCCCAAATTAATTATTTACTTTGTTTTGGGATGGATTCTTGCCTAAATATAAATGTTACTATGCTTATCGTATGTTCTAATATTGGGAGGTTGATACGTCAGACTATTCACCACCTGATACCGAGACATTCTCATTATTATGCTGCTTAGCTCAAATGACGCTTGTGTGATTAGTCTATAATTTAAACTACACACATTAATTGGAATATTCTATGTGGTCCCCGTCTCAAAAAAATCCTTCTAAGGGAGAAAATGAGCGTTATGCTAGATTCATTAGTAAACATCGCGATCTTAGAAATGTTATTGGTGGAGTACTAACCGTTGATTTAGATAGAGCCCAAAGGGAATTAGCCAAATTAGAACAGATTATTCAAATTATCGAGGAGCATAAACATCAACCTTCAGGGGATCTTAGGGAAAAATTAAAAACGGCAATGGAGTATGGAAGCCTCACAGAAAAACTTAAAAACGAAAAGCTGCGAGCGGAGGAAGCAGCGGATAAGATAACAAGACTTCCTTTATCATTGGACGAAATGAAACTGCTTTCAAGCGTTTTTGGTAGTGAAGATAATGGAATTTTATATTTATCCCCAGAAAAGTTTTTTGAAAGGTTAGAAAATCTGCAGACGAGCACCAATGAAGGGGACCAGAAAATCGTTGCCAAGTTAGAGCAAAAAGGACAAGGTGAAGCAAATAGAATAATACAGGATGTTATAAATCATATTAAAAAGGATTTAAACAGGACTAAATGGGATGAAATGAAATTCTTATTATCCGATGGTATTAAGAATGTAGCTAATTACAGCGATAAAACTCAAATTTACAATAAAACCCTTTTTATGCACAACAAGATGGATGCAGAAATCACCCAATTATCAAGCGAAAAGACATCTCAAAGCAGTCTAGGGCGACTTAGACAAAAAAAAGCAGCAATTTCTGAGTATATTCAGGAACTCGAAAGTATAAGACATGTAGAAAGTAAATATTTTACAGCTCTTACTACCACGACGGCCCGGGCTACAACTTCCTTAGAGAGTGATCTAAAAGCTATTGATAAAACTATAAAAGAGTGTAAGAAAGATATTAAGGAAGCAAAAAAGGAGAAACAATCCACAAAATTTCCTCTCTTACGTCTTAAGGAACTTGAATCCTCAAAAAAAGTGTTATCCTCCCTTGCAAAAAAAGGAAAACTGGAAAAAGCCATTGAAGAGATAGAAGACGCCTTAACATCAAGCCAAAAAGTAAAACACTTTGATGATGTGTTGGAAGAACTGGATAAAAACATTGCCGAAAAGGAAGAACAAAAAGCTTTGCTCATGTCGGATAGTCCTTTGAGTAATAAAAAAGAAGAGAGACAAACAAAATTTGAACAAAATAAACGAGAGATAGCAAAATTGATGGCATCATTGGATGCCGTTAAAGTAGAAGGTAAGATTATAACCAAAGAAGAGAAAAAAAAGTGGGAAGATATTGAGAAAAGAATAGACAAGCTCATGTATGAAAATGATCTGCTTAAATCAGATAATCCTCCAAAATCAAATGAAGAAATAATACATAACTTAAAAGATAGTATGCGAATGACATTAGCTCTAAGTGAAGGGAAGGATAAAAAAACTCAAGAAAAAGCGACTTCGTACTTTAAAAGTATAAAACAAACTATTAAGGAGATGAGGGAAGAGGATGAAAATCTTAATCCTGATCATGGCTATTCGTTAAAAAAATGAAAGGAAAGTTTTCATCTGAGAACCATCAAAAACCTAATGAGAGGAAGCAGTATTTTTTGCTTTTCATAGAAACAGGGTCTATACTAAAAATGTAACCTGCTTTTAGATTAGTCCATAAGCATGGCTACTGCGAGAACCACCTTCGGGTGGTTTTTGTCATTATAGGGAATCAGATTTTATTTTACGCCCTTTAAGCAAATAAACAAATTAGTCCAAAAAGAGCAGTGATCCCATGTCCTAAGGCAAGCCATTTAGGAATCGTTTTTCCAGTTATATCCCTATAAATAAGAATAAAACCGCCAATAGCCGCTGCGATAAAAAGGAGTAGGCTCACTAGGGGAGCGTTATAAAAAATTGAATAAATAATTAGAAGTAAAATTCCAATAAACGCCAAAGATCCATGCGTTAAAGCAAGTCCTTTAGGTGTATTTTTATTTTTTAGGATATACATTAAAAGCCATACCCCAAGTGATATCGTTATTAAAAAAATCAAAATGGTACTGATAAACATGGATTTTTCCTTAAGTTCAAATCTACTCTATTTCCACTGTTTTATTTCTAAATCGGTGGTAGCAGGACCTTCTATAACTTTTCCATCACAAGTAAAGCGACTTCCATGGCATGGACAATCCCAGGTTTGTTCTTCATTGTTCCAAGCTACAATACATTTCATATGGGGGCAAACCGCTGATAAAGCATGTAAATTATTTTCAGTATCGCGGGAAACAGCAAGTTTTTCATCATTGTATTCAATTACCTTACCTTCGCCCCTTTTTATATTTTCAGTCTTCTGAGAGAACAATGTAGGGTAATCCTCTAAATATTGGCGCAATACATTGCTATTTTCTTTCCATAAAAAGGCGGCAGAAGATAATAAGTTGTGACGGGTCGATTGGTAAATAGGCTCTAAAGGATTGGAATTTTTTAATATTAAATCGCTAATTATTATTCCTGCTAAAGTCCCATAAATTAGACCATCAGCCCAATATCCCGTAGCCATATATGTATGTTTTGAGCTTCCAGATGCTAAACCGATATAAGGGATGCTGTCGGCGGATTGAAAATGTTGGGCTGACCATTTGTATACCGTTTTAGAAACTTTGAATGTCGAATTAATGTATTTTTCTAATTTTTTATAAGAGGAAGTTTTCGAAGGATTTTGGCCTGTTTTGTGATGTTCTCCCGCCACCAGCATGATCTGTGGGCGTTTAAGAGAAACGCTATGGGTGCATATGGAATGAAAAGGGCTGTCTAAATCCCAAACATGTCCCTCCGGATATTCTTTGTTTTCCAATTCAATCCCCATAACATAGCTTCGGTAAGGAGCAGTAAACAATTGGGTAGGATTTATTCCAATGGGAGTATGGGTTGCCATAAAGACATTCTTTGCTTTAATTTTGGCTTTTTCAGTTTCGAGGACACAATGATTGTGTTCTGTCACCTTAGTTACACGTGTTTTTTCAAATATTAAACAGCCATTCTTTAATAAATCAGCAGCCATAGATAAAACATATTGCAAGGGATTAAATCGTGCCTGATCTTTCATAACGATGGCTTTGCTAAATTTAAAATCAAAAGGTAGAGTTTTGGTATACTCCACAGAAAGGTCCATTTTTTTAAGCAATTCGAATTCTTTTTCAATGGTAGCCTGTTCATTTTTAACCGTATATGCATACCAAGGACGACGAGTAAATTTACAATGAATTTTTTTGTCGCTCACTTTTTTTTCAATATACTCTATGGCAAATTTTCTTGATAAAGCTACAGATTTTGCTGTATCAAAATCAAACTTGGAAGCAATGGTTTGGTATAATGGCTGAACGGCTATATATAAATTGCCAGTAGAAAGGCTGGTGGTAATACCGCCAATTTTTTCTGCTTCTACAAGGGCTACCTTTTTACCTGCTTTGGTTAATTGCTCTGCGGCAGTTACTCCTGTAATCCCGCCTCCAATTATCGCTACGTCTACCTCTATATCTTCGGTTAATTCTGGATAATCAACTTGTCTTTTACTAATTTTTTCCCATAAAGATATACTGTCCATAGATTTTCCTAAATGTTATGTTACAAACAGCACCGGACAAGCAAAATTAAATCGATCTATTGAACATTCCCAATTCCCCTATTTTAGATTCTTCCACAATTTTTCGTTATTAAGGAAATCCTTGGGTCTTAATAAGATTTAATATAGTCCTAATTTAAAAATTTTTTAAACACGAAACTACAAGAAAGTACCTTTTTATTTAAGTATTTCCTTATTTGTGCTTCTAAATATTTTAAATTGTTTGGAATTTACAAATGTAATAATAGTGTGCTCTTCGTAATAAATTGTTTGATAATGGCTATTATTTGTACTAAATATTTGGATGGAACAAATTATTGTTCTAAACATTATAAGGAGATAATTATGAAAAATTTTGAACCCAAGAAGGGAAGTTCTCCCAGTACTGAAAAGAAACATGCCCCCTCTAAAGGTCATCATTTAAGTAATGAGGATCGCAAAAAAGGAGGGTCGCATTTAAAAGGGGGCCGTAAATAACTGTACACATTACAGGGTGTATCTTTAAACACCCTGTAATTACTTTTCAGAAATTATGGATCTATAAAAAAGATACCAATAATGAAATAGAAAGTGCAAATAAAAAGGGAAACAATGCCACATATAAAAAGTTACAGCATTGTTTTAAAAAAAGATGGTTTAATCCCCTCAGAGTCTCCCTTTTTAAAAAATCTTAACTAAACTAAGGGAATCCTTGATTTAATAAGATGTTGTTTTTGCTATTGCTTAAATAATAGGGTGACATTTCTTATTAAATATTTGTTACGTAAAAGAACTCGTCGTACCACAAGGGAATGGGTATGAAAAAAACGCTTTTCGAAAACAAAATTATAATATTAGGATTTGGTTGTATAGGCCAAGCATTATTACCTTTACTCATAGGTAAATTGGATATTCCTTCTTCTCAAATCACAATAATAACTAATGAAGATTCTGCAATTCTCATTGCAAATAAATTCTCTGTAAATGTCATTGTTCACACAATTAATAAAACCAATTATAAGAATTTGGTTGGCTCATTACTCAATTTTGAAGATTTAGTAATTGATGTTTCGATAGGGATCTCGTCATCCGCACTTATTCAATTATGTAATCAGCTTGATGCGTTATATATAAATGCCTCTATTGAAGAATGGGGAGAAAGTATTTTTGAGCTAAATAATCCTAAAACATGGACCAATTATTGGTTGAGGGAAAAAATTCTTGATTTAAGAGAAACAATAAAAAAAACAACGATACTAACTCATGGTGCTAACCCCGGCCTTGTATCTCATTTTGTCAAGCAAGCTTTATTGAATATGGCAAAAGATAATTCGCTTCACATTTCTCCTCCACAAAATAAATTAGAATGGGCTTCTCTTGCAAAAACACTCAATATCAAAAGTATTCATATTGCGGAACATGATTCTCAAGTGGCATCTTCATTTAAAAAATGGGATGAGTTTGTAAATACATGGTCCATAAAAGGATTTATTGAAGAAATAAAACAACCAGTTGAAATAGGGTGGGGAACTCATGAGCAACACCTTCCGCAGGGAGCAAAATATCAAGGAGCGAAGTCTAGTATCTATATAGAATGTCCTAGCGGTAGCATGAAAGTACGTTCATGGACTCCAAGTTTTGGAGCATACCAGGGGCATTTAATTACCCATCCTGAAAATACGTCGATTGCGAATTATTTAACCTTAGAACAGGACAAAAAAGTTATATATAGACCTACGGTTCTATATTCATATTGCCCCTGTCCTGATGCATTGCTTTCTTTGCAAGAACTTCAGGGAAATGAATGGATTCCCCAAAAAAATCATCGATTAATTGTAGAGGAAATTGAAGAAGGTATTGACGAACTTGGGGTATTATTAATGGGGAATTGTAAAGGTGCCTATTGGTATGGGTCTACCTTATCAATAGAAGAATCTCGCAAACTCGTTGCCCATAATAATGCTACGAGTTTACAGGTGGTTGCTGGATTAATCAGCGGGATTATTTGGGCGATTCAGAATCCTAACCAAGGATTACTAGAGCCCGAGGAGTTACCCTATGATCAAATTTTAAAAAATGCCTTACCTTATCTAGGTAAAGTGCAGGGATATTACACCCAATGGAATCCTTTAAAAAACAGGAATAAATTATATTACGAAGATTTAGATAATTCTGACCCATGGCAGTTTATAAATATGCAAGTTAAATCCTCTCCGAAATAGGGGATTTAAATTTCTAGAGCTATTGTTTTTCAAGACAAGTAATCTTTTTTGTTCTTACCTCTTAAACACTTCTCAGGGGCCTATATCTCCCTTGTTAATGATGAACGATTCATTATTAACTGAAATAATTGAGCTTTCCCCAGTTACATTCCAAATATTGGCATTACCCGGAGGAAAGAGCCTAAATTCATTTTTATACATTTTGCTGGAGGGAAGAGTTGGTTTCTTCCCAAATTTATCAGAAATTGGGCTCGGGGAAGTACAGATATAATACACAAGAGAAGACATAATTCTTAAGGTATTGGCATTGTTATTGTTTATATATAAATTCGGATATGAACTTTGAAGAATTTCATTGGTTGTCCATTTATTTAATGGCAAAGAAATAGAAACAAATTTATCTGAGTTTAATAAAAAACAGAGTTCATCATAGTCTTTTTCTTTATCCCACTGAAGATGAAACCAAAACCCTAGTAAAGGATTATTATTCCAATTAAGCTCAGGAGTTTCGATATAAATAGACCATTCTGGAAGCTGATAAAATTTTGTTTTATCGGCTTTTGTGCTGACATTCATTTGCGCCAGTATCTTATATAATTTTGAATCAAAGCGATAAATACCCTGAGTATAACGCCATGTACCAATGGCAGCCAAATTCATCGCCTCTCGGGTTTGTTCCAAATTAAGAGTGGAGGTATTATATTCTTGAGCTACTATCCCTTTCCATGCATTCAAAGGCAGAAAACACCATGCAGGCCATTCTTCTTTAAAGTAATTGATTGTTCGGTATTTGTTTATAAGATTCCAAGCGTTAGGAAATTGATGAGACAACATAGCTAAATGATCTTGAGGTTTCATGATTGCTATCCTTTTCACCGAAACAAAACTCTTAACATGCCAGTTTAATTTGATGAACCATATCATCTATTGAGAATTAGAGTTTAAATTCTTCCTATCAAAGTTGATTAAGTGGATCCGAATCAGAATTTTTTTCTTAAATTTAATTATAGCTCAACTTTATAATACACAAGGAACAGTGTATGACCCATTTATGAATATAGCTTAATCAGATGTTGATTGATGAGTTGAAAAAATAATACCAACAAATTACAAGACTTATGCAAAGTCTGTCATTCAAACTTTTCTATAGCTTATTAATTAAGGAATTGTCGGGTCAGGGCCTGACCTACGCTAATATTGGATTTATTTACTGTGAAACTTGGTCTATTTCTCAATATTCTGAGTTTTGTGGTCCTATATTAAAACCCTCGATGATCTCTGCGAGCTCCTTATGCTTTAACGCAAATTCCAATACCTCTTCAAAAGTTGAGTTATTAGTTTTAAAGACTTCCATTAGTTTTAATAGGTTAGGACTATTTTTTTCTGCATCCTCATTAAAATTATTTTTTTCCCAATCGATTATATAAGCTTTAAGGTCTTGTAAACCCAGATAAATTTCTTTTGGATCCGATAAATCAATATTTTTAATACTTATTAATAGATTTTGAATTAATTTCCCTGTGCTATGACTAGGATTTTTTAACAATTCGTGATCCAGTAATTTTGTAAGAATTTCTACGTTAGATTGTCTATTGTTTAGTTCAATTTTAATAATTTTTAATTCAGATTTAATTGGAACAACAGGCGCTGCATTCCCATCATCAGTATTTCCTTCATCCTCCACAACAGCTACAACTCTACCTTTACTATCAAATCTCGCCCGATTAACCAATGCTTCATCCCAGTCATCAGTATTTCCTTCATCCTCCACATCAGCTATAAGCCTACCCTCACTATCAGCTCTCACCCGATTAACAGGTGCTGCCTCCCAGTCATCAGTATTTCCTTCATCCCCCTCATCAGCTATAAGCCTACCCTCACTATCAGCTCTCACCCGATTAACAGGTGCTGCCTCCCAGTCATCAGTATTTCCTTCATCCTCCACATCAGCTACAACTCTACCTTCACTATTAAACCTCGCCCGATTAACCAATGCGTCATACCAGTCATCAATATTTCCTTCATCATCCACATCAGCTATAAGCCTACCCTCACTATCAGCTCTCACCCGATTAACAGGTGCTGCCTCCCAGTCATCAGTATTTCCTTCATCCTCCACATCACCTACAACTCTATCTTCACTATCAAATCTCGCCCGATTAACCAATGCTTCATACCAGTCATCAATATTTCCTTCATCCTCTTCAACAGCTATAAGCCTACCTTCACTATCAACTCTCACCTTATTAACAGGTGCTGCCTCCCAGTCATCATTGTCAAAGTAGCTACCCGAAGGAATTGGCTTAGAATCCACTCCATAATCATAGCTATTAATTTCACTTAGAGATTTTCCAGATAAACCTGCATAACTCGCGGGCGCTTCTGTTACTTTTATCCCATGATTATCTTTTTTATTCATTTGATTATCAATTTGCCTTTTTTTCGCGTCTATCACACTCCCAGGTTTTTTGTTTACTGACATATCAGAGGCATATTCTACATATTCATAGCCTGTACCAGGTATATTTACCCAATGAGTCCATGCTATTTTGCCTGCGTACTTAACTAATGCGAAGATTGGAGTTTGTAACCTGGCAATTTTAAATCTCATGATAGAAATTAAATAAAATAGTTATAATTTAATTATAGACCAGGCTCGCCAGTGTCTAAAGGCAGTGACAGTTTCTAGTTTGTGGGTACCAATTATCATTAAGTTGCCTCCTAAAATCATAGAGGCTATAGGCTAAACAACAGACATATCTTTAGCCACACACGCTTTCCGAAACTCAGGATTTTTTTATTGTATTGACTAAACCTAGATCCCAATTTATTTTTAATTCTGCAAAATAAAGAAATGGAATTTTATTCCATATTCAAGGAAATAATCATGAAGAACTTAAGATTATGGTTTCAAAAATTTTCATCGTTTATTAGCGAAATATCCGGAACTTTCGGAGCTTTTATTACTGCTATTCTGCTTATAATGATTTGGATAACTACGGGTCCTATTTTTAAATTTTCAGATACATGGCAGCTCGTGATCAACACAGGGACAACTATTATTACCTTTTTAATGGTTTTTTTAATTCAGCATACGCAAAATCGTGATAATAAAATTATAAATTTAAAGTTGGATGAGTTAATTAAATCTCATCCCCCAGCCGATAATAAGACCCTTGATTTAGAAAAATTGAGTGATGAACAGCTGAAATTTCTAGAAAAAAAATATAAAAAAATATGTGAAGAAATTTTACATAAATAATCTTCGAGTCCCTCCGAAGGTACTAGTGCATCACACAATTGGATGACCATTTCTTTATTCTTATGGCGCTTATTAAGAAGACGCTCCATGTTTTAACCAGAATGGCGTTGGCTGTTATAAAAGAGCGCTATTTTATGAGCGCTGTTTCGCGCCAATATCTGTAGTGTACATGCGGTGCGTTTTTATCAGGGTTTTTCCTGTTGTGGCGAATTGTATCTACAATGTGAATTAAAGAACCATTGGCCGCTAGCTCTTCTAAAGCTGGGAATACCAATACGCACAATTGGATAGTTCTTCCATAAGTTGCCATTGGGTGGATGCCGGGATTGACGGAGTAAAGCCTGCTACCACAGTGATGTGGGCATAATTGACCAGCACTCAGAGACTCTAATGGAATAGAGTGTTCGGTTGCATTGATGTAGGCCGTATGCGGAAGGCGTCCATGTCTTTGGCTTCTTTGGGTTCATGGCTCTCATCATTTGAAGGGCTGGTTTCGGATTCCTCTGCAGCAGTGTTATTCTGTTCTGCTTTTGGAGATTTGTCTTGTTGTTTAGTGGTCCTATCTCCGCTGCCAAAGATAAGCCGATTTAAATTGGATAGAGTGATTTGATGTTCGACCAATGCGCGCGGATCCAAGAGGCCAGGTAAATACACCCAATGATAAAAGTTTTTGTTCCCACAGATAGGTTTAATGAGTGCACCAATCCAACGATCTGCTCAACTTCTTCCTGTGATTTTTCAATGACTCTTTTGCTTACGTCATTTAGCAACACTGCTCTTCTTAAGGGCAGCAAGATTAGCTAGCAGTCCTAATAAAATCAATAGGTTGGGATGAAATAATGAATCAATGCTTTTGCTGCAAAGTCACGATTACCTATGTCTGAAAACACATAAATTGTTTATAGTGTTTTTTAATAATTGAGTAACTTCATATACTTCTAAAGGCAAACTATAGAAAAAACCTTGTGCTTCATCACAATTGAGTTTTTTTAAAAAAGCAACTTTATCACTGGTATCAACTCCTTCAGCGATAACACGTAGCTTTAAACCGTGAGCCATAGCAATAATTGCTTCAACAATGGAAGCATCATTAGAACTATGAGTGCACTCTTGAACAAAAGATTGGTCAATTTTAAGTTTACTAACGGGAAATGTTTTTAAATAGCTTAAGCTTGAATAGCCTGTGCCAAAATCATCAATGGCCATCTTTATACCCATCCTTGAGAGGCTAAGTAATGTATTATTCAATTCGGGTGACTTTTTTATCAAAGCACTTTCGGTAAATTCAATCTCTAAATACTGAGGAGAAAGCCCCGTTTCTTCTAAAATAGCCTCAATCCTCCTTACAAAGTTATCTTTTTTCAATTGTCGAGAAGAGACATTTACCGTTATAAAAATGGGTGGTAAGCCCAAATCTTGCCACACTTTATTTTGTCTACATGCAGTTCTAAATACCCACTCACCTAACTGGCAGATTAATCCATTATCTTCTGCAATAGGGATAAAATCATGAGGGGGAATAAGGCCTAACTCCGGATGCTGCCAACGAAGTAGCGCTTCAACACCCATAAGAGCGCCTGAATTTAAATTATAGATCGGTTGATAAAGAATAAAAAACTCATTATTCTCCATAGCCTTATGTATTTGGGTCTGAATTTCAAGACGTTTCAAAGACTGTTCGTTAATAAAATTATTGTAAAATTGAAAATTATTACGGCCTTCTTTTTTAGCAAGATACATAGCCATATCTGCATTTTTTAACAGAGAAGTTGTGTCAGCCCCATCTTTGGGGTAAGTACTAATTCCTATACTGGTTGTGACTATCACCTCGTGCGCAGACAATTTGATAGGTTGTACAACTTGATTTAATATTTTTTGAGCAATAAGGGTAATATCTTTGAAAGTAGGTGCCATAAAAACTAGCACAAACTCATCACCACCAAAGCGAGCCACAGTATCACTCTCTCGAATACACTCCTTTAAACGTTTTGCAACGACTTTTAATAAGCTATCTCCCGAATCATGACCTAAGTTATCATTAACTAGTTTAAAGTCATCAACATCTAAGAAGAATACAGCTAAAATCTGGTTTAACCGAGCAGCATAAGTGATGGCTTGCTCAATCCGAGCATATAATGAAGTGCGGTTAGGTAGTCCTGTCAAGGCATCGTGATTAGCTTGATAGGCTAATTTGTTTCGTATGGTTATATCTCTAAAGCTCCAAACTCGACCTATTATCTTGCCTTCTAGCCAATGAGGCTTGGAATACCGTTCATAAATTTTACCGTCCTTAAAATGTAATACATCAAAACTTTCTAATTCAGGCTTTTCATAAAGATATTTTATTTTTTCTATAAATTCAGTGGCATTGTTAAGCTGATTTGACACATAGTTAATCGCCTCCTCATCATTATGAGTTGCAATGAATTGTATTGATATATTCCACATATCAAGGAATTTCTGATTATAATATTCGATAGCTCCCAAGCTATCGACAACTAAAATGCCATCTGCTGTTGATTCGAGCGTTGACTTAGTAAGTGCTAATAGTTTTTCAAGCTCATTAGTTCGCTTAGCAACTGTCTTTTCTAATACTGCTTTGATAGAGCTTAGGTCAATAATTGTAAATCGATACATAAGAGTGGATTTAAGTAATTGATTGGAGAAAGAGGAAACAACTACCATTACTCCGAGGTAAATAATGCCGCAAAATCCTAATATAAGATATAATTGCCCCTGCAAAAACATCCATATAATAAAAGGGACAAAAGCAGGAATAAGAAATAGAAGATATGTGGTTAATACAGGCGAATAAAGCAAATTTGCAGCCGCCGTAACACCAATAATTAAAAATACGACAAATATTTGATGCAAAGCATCACTGCTTGGTATCAAAATAGAACTTGCAAACCCCCACGACAAACCTGAAAATAAAACACCTACATTAAATAAAATTAGAAAGTCTTGATTTCTAAGAAGATTATTTTTTTTTTTATAAAGATAAAATAATCCTATTTTTAAAAAATCAGAGAAAATATAAGTGGATGTAAGCCATGCGATTAATAAGGTGGAATTAGTCACTTCACTTAATCCAAAATATAAAAAAGCGGCTGCTATTAATTCTGCTATTATCGCAAAAGGTGACAGATTATAAAGCAAGTTTATCTGCTCAGGTTTGATTTGCTTAATTAAACGAGCGGCATCTTTTGTAGCATTATATTGAAAAAAACTAATCATAAATTGGACTTTTTCCATGTATCCTCAATTATTAAGATTATTATAGACTATAATTTTAACGCACTGCGCAAGTGTGTGTCTTGACGGCTGTGAGCAGTCCATGGGTAGGTGTTGTATGTTAGCTCTTTCAGGAGCTTGCATTGGGTAAAGAGCTTATCTTCAAATTACACTCTTTATGGGGATATCAGTCATCGAGTAATGTGCACCAAGTAACTTCTGCTTATAATGATTTGGATAATTACAGGTCCTATTTTTAAATTTTCAGATACATGGCAGCTCGTGATCAACATAGGGACAACTATTATTACCTTTTTAATGGTTTTTTTAATTCAGCATACGCAAAATCGTGATAATAAAATTATAAATTTAAAGTTAGATGAATTAATTAAATCTCATCCCCCAATAAGACCCTTGATTTAGAAAAATTGAGTGATGAACAACTGAAATTTTTAGAAAAAAATATAAAAAAATATGTGAAGAAATTTTACATAAATATCTTCGAGTTCATGTCGAACGTACATAAGTTAAAAAAAGATTTTCAACTTATAAAGTTCTTATTGGGACTTCTTGGTAGAATTTATTTTTTTATTATTGTTTAAGTGCTCTATAAGAGCTTTATTAAACTCGGGGATATCATCAGGCTTTCTACTTGTAATTAAATTACCGTCTTTAACTACCGCTTCATCGACCCATATTCCACCTGCATTAATTAAATCAATTTTCACCGATGGCCAGGAGGTAAGGCGTTTGTATTTTACTGCCATAGCATTAATCAGAAGCCAGGGTCCGTGACAAATAGCAGCAATGGTTTTTTGTTGAAGATTAATTTTTTTGGTAAATTCTACAGCCTCCGGCAAGGTACGTAATGTATCTGGATTCATCACACCTCCAGGTAGTACTAATGCATCGAAATCATTGGGATTAGCATTTTCTAAGAGGATATCTACTTCAAAAGTATCCCCTTTATCCGAATGATTCCAGCCTTGAACTCTTGATTTGTTTGAAATGAGAAAGGTTTGTGCTCCTTGAGCTTGTAATGCGTTTCTAGGTTCTACCATTTCCACTTGTTCAAAACCATCGGTCAACAAAATAGCAACTTTAAGTCCATTAAGTGAGTTCATGATAATTTATCCTTAAAGTCATTTAATAAAGAAATAGTATACTGTTTTATATTTGTAATTTAAGGTAAACATTAGCAAATCTTTTCGTTGCAAAGTTAAAATCCAAGTCTCTATCTCTTGGGCTTAGCCTTTTGGGGACTTATTTTTTTAGCATTTTTATGATCATTAACTTTTTTGCAAATATCTTCAGATGCTTCTTTTGTAACATCACAGATATTTTTAATATGTGTAACTTCGGGATGATCCTTCTGTTCATTTTTTTTCATTTAATACTCCCTGTTCTATTATATTTTAATATTAGTAAATAATCGGGAAAGTTAAAGTGCTTTAATATGGCTCTTACAAATTAATTTTTCTTTCGCTAAACCTTAAATCAATCGCACTATTCATTTTTTTAATGTTCTTTGTGGTGAAATATTCGATGAAGTGAAGCTCACATATCAAATAATCTTAATTGGGAATTCGGCTATAATTTAATAATTCTAGTTGAATTTGAGCGCAATAAAGTGATTCATAGATACCAGGAGGGAAAGAAAATGCATAGAGAGCATCATGTTGTTCCTAATTCTCAGGGAGGTTGGGATATCAGCTTAACGCATAGTTCAAACAAGCTACACTTTAATACTAAAGAAGAGGCTGTGAATAGAGCTCGCGAGCTGAGTATTAAAGAACACACTGAGCTTGTGATTCATGATAAACATGGAAAGATAGAAGCCAAGGATAGCCACGGTCACGATCCAAGAAATATTGAAGGATAAAATCAGCTATCCAATTTGTCATGCTCTACATAAACTCACAATGACTTGGTCTTTACCCATTTTGTGTCAAAAATACCTGTTTGGTTGTTATTTGTTTTGACCGATAAAATGATGCAACTTAAGTTAAGTCTTGAGAGTCCTTCTCAATAAAGCAGTTTGTAGAAGGGTAGGCGGGACAGCAATCTACCCATTTCACAAGGAAATGGGTAGTATAAAATTATATTTTATCATTGGGGATGTTGCGGGGAGGGACAGTCGTACTGACCTCAACCTCTTCTTTCTTACAGTGCATACCCAAACAAGCTCCAATGCAGCAAGAAAACGCGCCGACAAAAAAGAGAATGAAAAGAACCCAACCACTCCAAGCCAGATGTTTGGCTTGCACGGATACACCCGGATTATTGTTGTTCTTTTCTCCAGCTACAACCTTATTCCCAACTACGGAATTAGTAACCTCTACTGGTGCGAACGAGGGGCTTAGAGCATTTTCATAAGAGGAAATATAATTTGCTGTAGGGCCGATCAGCAAGATACTCAATATTAAAGCGAGGCTCCAAGTGATAAAACCATAAAGCACTCCACCATGACAATAACAATGATAAAATCGACCTACATATCCCGCTACAAATCCTGCAGCTCCCATTGCAGCAATTACCCCGATTAACAAACCAATAACCCCACCTATAGCGATTACTGCAGCTCCATTTGGAGAAGAGCTGTAAGCACTTAAGCCAATGGCCATGCCAAAAAGATTAAGTAAAAAACCAAGGCCAACTCCGACAAATGCGCCTGCTATAATTCCGGTCCAATTAATATGAGTTACTGTAGTTCTACAGCAATCTGACGTTTTTATTAATGTTTCGTTGTGCATGTTAATTTCCTTTTAAACATGAGAGATAAGCCAAATCAATAAAAGAATACTCACCGGTATACCTAATAACCATCCAATAATATAACCCATTGTTTTCTCCTTATGGTTTAAATATGTCCTAATTCAATTTTAGTTGAATTTTATTTTTTTTTCTGGGACATACCCTCCCTTTTCCCAGATGAGGCGGTATGTTGAGGTGTATTTCGGGACTGACCATTTTTGGTTAAATTAGAATATGACGAAGAGGTCTTATTCTTTGAGTTAGAAGTGCTTTTAGTAGATGCTCTAGATGGGGCAGAACGAGATAGTTCTTTACCCATTGAAGAGGCATAAGATTGAGACTGTTTCATCATATCCTGGGTTTTTTCACGGGCTTCTTGAGAGATATTTTCCCACGAATGTTCCCAAATATTAAATAATTGGTGCATATAATCAAGACTTCGATGACTATTTTCTATAAAAATTTGCACACTTTTTTCTACCAAAACTTGTGGATTATTCATTTGAAAATCCTCAGGTTTTAAATAAGAAAATTTTGGAAATGTTTCATTATTTAATTCAGCGATTTGTTGTAAAGGCTGATTCAGTTTATTAAATGTATTCAGTTTGAATTGTTGCATGATACGCTCCTTGTTGCATCGCACAATTTTATAATAGTTTATTATTTAGTAAAGTCAAAGAGAGGGTAACCCCTATATACCTAGGGGAAACAGTAGTAAAAGTAACATTTCCCTATTATTTTTTATTTGCGAATTTTTTGCTTTCGATAAAGGATAAAATTACCTTCATCCCATAATCAACAAAGCTTAATTTATTTAAAGAAACTGGGGCTTTGCTTTTTAGAATTTTAGAAAGGAGAAATTGAAACAGTCTAATTTTAAAATAATTTAATAAAAGTCGGTATAACATAGTTTTTCTCAAAAAAGCAAAGACCATCGCAAGATGGTCTGTATAATACTTGTACTTTTAATATAGTATAGGATTTCAAATTCTTCAATCAAGTAATAAGGAGGAGTTAGATTGCTGAATAAAATACGGTTTATTAGTTTTTATTTTCTAGGTTTTTATTAATTTTCTCGAGTTCCTCTTGCATGCTCTTATTTTGAAAAAAATAAGCTCGTGTTTTCTCAAAACTCATGTTTTTTATGTTAAAGGAAAGATATCGAATTAAACCCAGTAGTAATCCTATGTTTAAAAATATAATAAGAAAAAAAGCAAGAATAGGGCGATTAAAAAATAAAAAAAAGGAATATCCTATTAATACTGTAATTGATAACCATACTGTTATTAATACAATAAAAAGCATAAATATGGTTAACAATAATGGAACAATAGATAATCTGGCGAGTTGTGCCTCCAGGGAGAGTAAAGAATAAGCTGTTTTGTAAACAGAAATTTTTGCATTGATAAGTTCTTTCAACTGTTTTAAAAATTCCATTTCACGCTCGTTTTAACTGTCTTAAATTATTTAAACATAGTCCACTGATTGTATTAATAAAAGCTAAAATTAAAAGTTTAAGGATTATCAGGATAGTTCTAGGAGTTTCCCTTTTTTTATCTAATACTACATTAAAATAACCTTGTCATCCCAGCGCCTATAAAATGTTCAAATCCTAAAAGCTCTCCTTTAATATGCTGATAAAACTCTATATCGAAGGTGGTTTTAGAATTAAAAAGATAAATTAATCCTGCTCCTCCAATTAACCCAAAGGATTCTTCTGAACTTGTTTTAGTTTGCCCAAATAATTCTAAATACGCATTAATTTTTTCTTTAAACGTATAACTAATTAGAAAATCAGGATTAAAACTTTCATAGTGTTGTCCACCTGAACTTTCAGGATCACTGAATTCACTAATACCCATCTGAACTTGCCAGGATAATTGATCATTTATTTCATGATAAAGGATTCCATTAAAGGTACCTTCTAAGTGCGGGCTACCAAAATTTTCATTTCCACTCGGTGGGGAGATTAGTCCTTCCCCTGTAATTACCCAATTTTTATTATAATAAACCCGATATTTTATCCCAAACCATGTAGGTGAAGTTCCTGAGAAAGGATAAATTGTCTGGTGGATATAATTCGATGGATTGATAACCCATTCAGATTCTTTGGACAAACCCATTCGAACACCTAATTCAGGGAAATTCACTTGGGTTCCTTCTCCCATTATTTGCTGGTTTTGAAAACCGCCTTCTACCAGTAACTTTTTTGCAGGGACGGTACAGGCGCTATCTGAAAAGGAAGGTCTATTAATTAAGCTAAGTAACATGCTTTTACCACGACACGGATCATCCTCGGCGAAAAGAGAAAACGAATACAGAAGGAGCATAGTGCCCAATTTAAGATTTAATCCTTTATACATAAGGTGAGCCGTTTAAAATAATATAATTTAATACCATACGAGTGTTAAATTTAAAATTAGGGTAAGCAAGAAAATATTGCGAGGTCTACAGTTAATACATCTAAATGATCTACCATTGAGTAAGCTAGAACAATTTGCTTACCAGGTTGTTTCAAACATATCCATTAAAGATGAAACTTTGCAAATTGGGAACCATTTTCGAGAGTGAAGTGGTTCCCCCAGTTAAGCGAAAGAAATATAGAGTTTAAAGATGGTGATTAAACAAATTTTTACTAGCCATTTACTATGACCCCTCCATTGGGGTGCAATATTTGTCCTGTCATATAAGAGGAATCTTCAGAGGCAAGGTATAAATATGCAGGAGCAATTTCATAAGGATGAGCAGCGCGTTTCATAGGCACTTGTTCTCCAAAATGACTCACTTCATCTGCTTCAAAACTAGAAGGAATTAACGGGGTCCATACAGGACCTGGTGCTACCCCATTTACTCGGATTCCTTTTTTAACTAAATTTTGCGAAAGAGACCGTGTAAATGCCACTAATGCTCCTTTCGTTGAAGCATAATCTATTAAGTGATCGTTTCCTTTATAAGCTGTCACCGAGGTGGTATTTATAATTCCAGAGCCCTTCTTTAAGTGGGGTAATAAAACTTTTGTCATATAAAAACAAGAAAAAAAGTTAGTTTTAAAAGTTCGTTCCATTTGTTCACAGCTAATTTCTTCTACACTATCTTGAGGATATTGAACCGCAATATTATTGATAAGAATATCAATCGTTCCACATTCTTTTATGCATAGTTTACCTAGTTCTTCGCAAGTGGAATATTCCTGTAAATCGCCATGATTTAACCAACATTTTTGTCCTATTTCTTCTATATTTTTTTTAGTCTGCTTCGCATCCTCATGTTCATCCAAATAATGAATAAAAATATCAGCTCCTTCTTGTGCAAATAAGCAGGCTACAGCCTTACCAATGCCACTATCTCCTCCTGTAATTAAAACTTTTTTTCCCTTTAGTTTATTACTTCCCTGATAGTTTGGAATGAGATAAATGGGGTCGGGATGCATTTTTTTTTCTACTCCCGGTTGCTTATTTTGATGTTGAGGGGGTCTTTGAAGCTTATTTTTGTTCATAATAAAATCCCTTTATATTTAACTTTATTAAGTCATTTAGAATTCATTTCTTAAGCAAATATAAGAAGAATTATTTCTATTGATAAAGATTAAGATTTATTTGGTCAATTTCGCCCAAATATATCCAATACCTGCTGCAATTAAGACGGAGGTCATCGGTTTATTCTTTATTTTCCAGGAAAGGTCGTTTATATGTTTTTCTATAGTTTGTTCAAATTCGCAAACTTTATTGAAACCTTCTTCTAACATTTGACAAGAAGCTTTCTCTAAATGTTCTTTAGCTGTAAATGATCCTTTTTGGTTGTATTCGTCCATGTGTATCTCCCTTAGATAATATATCTAAATATAGTCGATAATTTAAATTAGATCTTATAAAAATCCTTAATTAATACTAGGCATTTTCCTTAAATTGACTGGGATTATGAATTCAGCAACTATCCTAAAAGCTGTATTAAACAATAAGGAACGTAAAATGAACAATCATATGGATAAAGATAAATTAAAACAACACCATACACTTGCAGCAGAACACCATAAAAAAGCTTCTGAACATCACAATGAAGCTGCGAAATACCATCAATCTGGAGATCATGAACAAGGCCATCACCATGCACATTTAGCTCGCGGTCACCATGAACATGCTCAGCATCATTCTTCCGAAGCTGCAAAACATTCAGTGGGAAAATAAGAGAGGTGACCCTTCTTTAAGTCGACAAATTCGCTCTTCTTTAATTGAGTATTTTAGACCTTTCATCAGGAGAACATTGTGAATAAAGATATATTTCAAGGAAAATGGGAAGAAATAAAAGGAAAAATGAAAAAAACTTGGGGTAAATTAACTGACGATGACTTTAAAGAAATTGAAGGGTCTCATCAGGAAATTTATGGAAAATTACAAAAACATTATGGTTACTCAAAAGATGAGGTCAATAAAGCGGTAAAAGATTTCCAAGATCAATTTAAATAAGGGATTAACATGAAAAAATTAATTTTAGCTATTCTTATTTTATCATCCAATGTAGGTTTTTCTGCCACCGATATGAACTCAAAATGGAATTGTACTACTAATGCTAGCAGTAGCGATGTAGCAGCAGATAAGGCTGCTGATGATCGAATGGCGAATAAACAAGGTTCTGCGGCAGATTCTTTTGCTTTTGCAGCAAAAAACTGTAGAGATTGTACTAAAATCACCTGTGAACAAAAATAACTAAAAAGGTAGACTATGATTTTTAAAAAATCTTAGTCTACCGACTTATGTTTTAAAGAAGAATTATATGTGAATCCATCCGAATTGAAATTCCCGCCATGGGATCCGATAGTCATGAAATCGAGTGCGGGGCGAAACTAAGCCTCTGATGATTACTCAACCTTGACGCGGTTTGGTAACTATTAACTTGAAAGCATTCGACGCTACATTTTTTAAGATCCTTAATAATCTCTTAATAAAATCCAAATATAATTTCACCTGAATATTAATGATTCATCCAATTAGCAGACGAATGTTAAGGATGGATGGGGGACAGGTAAACTTAGTTATTCCTAATCAATAAACTATGAAGCATGAGCAGTAGTCTTTGTTGAGGAAGATATTTAAGTTAATCAGTCCACATATATCATTAATCGCTTTATGTATTTTTAAGCATAAAAATTTACATTATCCATGCTCCGTATGAGGTCAATAGACTGTTTTTATTTATAAATCCTCCCGAAAATTACTCCATAGTTTTGTTGATACATATCTACCTTTTCTCGAATGAACATTTACGTGTGGGTCAATTTATCTAAACAAAAGAATAGAAAATACAGAGGTATTTAGAATGAAAAAATTTTTTTTCTCAGAACCTAACAAAGAAAAAAATAAAGCGCATTATTTCTTGCAAAACTTCCCATGTATCGAACTTTGGCGTTTTTTTGTTGAGCGCTCGAGGTATGATGACAGACAATTTTCATACGATTTGCTTATTAAGTCCCTGGAAGATATAAAAATTAATTTTCATGGAGCTTACAGAATCCTCAAAAGAGAGGAAATTATGGAATATTTAGAAACGGTTAAACTAAATGAACTATATCAGCTGGCAACTCGAGGATTCTCAATATTTAATTTAAGTTTACTGAATTTAATTATACATTTTTTCAAGTTTGAGGAACAAGACCAACAATTACTTAAAGATTATATCGAAATGCGTAGAGCATGGACTGGTTTTGAGCAATCAGAGCCTGGTTACATGCTTGGTATGGCACATGGCTTTGCCTTTATTTTAAAAAATTTACATCAGGCAGATGCTCTTGATATAGAATTTATAAAGTCGCTTCATGCTTCATGTACAGCGGGTGTCAAGAATCTATTTACAATTGTAAGAGAAGGTGAGTTCAGGAAAAATTCGTTAGTTGGATGGGCATTGGACTCGAAACAAAATACCTTTGATGGCATTTTTGAAATTTTACTCTACATGCAGACACCTGAGTGTAAAGGACTCTCCTTTATTGATAAGAGTGGAAAAGTTATTGCTAGTACCAGGGATAAGGATTTTGATCCTAGAGAAAAAGCAGTATTAATTTGGGATATGCTCAAGCAAGATCAGGTAATCAATATCCGTTGCTCTGAAATGGATGAAAAAATTGTTGATGTGGAGCGATACCTTAATGAAGTTTGCCATTCCCACTTAATGACTTATAAGAAAGAGATTTCGGAGTCAAATTCAAAACGTGAAAAATTGACCGCCATATTCAAATTTATAAAATACATGGTTTTACACCACCCATTTCCTGATGGTGTTGGTCGTACATTATCTATGCTTTTAACATTTTATTTATTGATGGTTAACAATTTATTACCTGTCATATTAAAAAATTCAAATAATATTCCAGGCTGGTCGGTTAAAGAGATGGTTGAGGAATATTTATCGCTTGAAAATGAGATGAAAGAAGTTTTACGAAATCCCAGTTATCTTTCAAGTGATCTTTTTGCACCCAATAACATCGATACAGTTGCCTACCTAAAACAACTTCCTGAGACTCCTCGAAGTCAATTTTATGAGGCAGTTGAAATTATGCAAAATGCGATACAATTATATAACCTAGAAAATCAATACAATACCCATATCTCTTCCCCTAGCGAGGGTATCAAATTGTAGGAAGGTCTATAACGAAAGATAAGTAGGTATTCTGATAAGATAGCCACCGCTTAGTGGCTATCTTAGATAAAGGATTATTTTTTTAAGAGTCTAGAAATTAGAAATCCGATTCCACCCGCAATAAGCAAAGAGGTTAGGGGATTTTCTTTTACTTTTTGCAGTAATTCGTCTGCATACTCTTCTACATATTCTTCCATGTTATTAAATTGTTTCTTACTCTCTTCATACATATCTGACATTGAGTCTTTCACTTGTTCAGTTATTGATTCAGCCTTTTCTTGAGCGTTAGCGCTGAATTCATTCACTTTATTTTTCATTTCACTAGTCCTTTTGTTCATATCCATGTTTATTCTCCAATCATTTTAAATATTGCATTGCACTATATAAAGACTAGCCTGCTATATTTCTTTGTCAACCGATATAAGGAAAACCCTTTTAATATTGAGACATACCGAAAGAGGCGAAATTTAGAACTATAATAAAGGTATTGTTTTAATAGTGAGCTTAACTGACGAAAAGGAGGTTGCTATGAGTAAAGGAGATAAATCAAGTTATACCGACAAACAAAAACGTCAAGCTGAGCATATCGAAAACTCTTACGAGAAAAAAGGAGTTTCTAAAAAGGAAGCTGAAGAGCGAGCTTGGCGTACGGTAAATAAACAAGATGGGGGCGGTAAGAAAAAATAAGTTCCGAATGAGGTCTTAAATTATTTTAAGACCTCATTCGAATCGCTAGATTTAGGAATTACAATTTATCTAGACCCAATGATTGTTTTACATCCCAAAAATTTTTCCAGGGATCTTCTTTTAAATTTTTTAAACGAAGTAAGAGGGCTCTCATATTAAACGTATTATCCTCCATTCGATCACTGAGTTCATCCCAAGAAAGAGGAGTAGCTATAGGGGCGTGAAGACGAGCTCGCGTAGAATAAGGTCCTATAGCTGTTGCAGTTTTTTGATTACGTAAATAATCAACAAATATTTTTCCTGAGCGTTTCGATTTTGTCATTTTACTAATATAATTTTGAGGTTTTATTTGTTCTAGGAATTGGACAAACACCTTCGTAAAGTTCTTTATTTCTTCCCAATCATATTCTGGTTTTATAGGAATCACCACATGTAGACCTTTTCCACCAGTACTTTTTACAAAAGACTGAAGATTATATTCTTCTAAGTATTTTCGGACTTCCCGCGCTCCTTCTACTACTTTTCTCCAAGGAACATCTGGAGCAGGATCTAAATCAAAAATAATTATGTCCGGTTGATCCAAATGGGAGATCGTACTTCCCCACGGGTGGATTTCTAAAACTCCCATCTGTATAAGACTTAAAAGGCCTTGCGTATCATTCAAATAAATATATTTTTCTATTTCATCTTCATTTTTCATCTCTACCGGATGAAGAAATTTTGGAGTTCCCTTATTATAATGACGCTGATAAAAACAGGTTCCATAATCATCAGGACACCGCACTAGGGTTAAAGGCCTTAAAGTGAGGTAAGGAAGCATATAATCACTTACCGCTTCATAGTAATCGTAAAGATCTTGTTTTGTGATATTATCCTCGGGATAGAGAATTTTAGAAGGGTGAGTTAATTTAACTATACTTTTGTTTGACGCTTTTGAAGATACTTCTTTTTTCTCTTCTTTTTTTATATCTTCTACAGGTATTTCCCGCTCTCTAGTGACTTTATTTGCTTTTTTATCAACACGCATTCCTTTAAAACTGGGATGACGTAAATGCCCATCTTGAGTCCATTCAGTAAACTCAATTTCAGCTACTAAAGTTGGCTTAACCCACGTTGCGGTGGTATGCCCCGGTGGATATGATGTAAATGGATTTTTTTGTGCTTTATGTTCGACGAGTTGGTTGTGAATCGTTTTCAAACTAGATTCGGTAAATCCAGTTCCTACGTTACCTGCATATTCGAGTTCGCCTATATCATTAAAAACTCCTAAAAAGAGAGAACCGAAAAATTGGCGTCCACCTTTAGGAGGAGTGTAGCCTCCAATTACAAATTCCTGACGCTTTAAGCATTTGATTTTTAACCAATCTTTAGAACGCTTTGATGTGTAAGTACTCTCAATTCGTTTTGAAATGATTCCTTCTAAACCATATTCACAGGAGTGTTCAAACATTAATTGGCCTTCGTTGACAATATGATCACTAAAGGTCAACGTTGAGGATTTAAAATTTAAAATATTTTTTAGAATAGATTTTCGTTCAATCAAAGGGAGATTTCTTAAGTCATATTGATCAAAATAAAGAATATCAAACAAGAAATATACGAAATTGCTATATTTTTTATTTTTTATTGAGTTTTGTAGTAATTGAAAATCTGATTTTCCTTCTTTATCTAAGAGAACAACCTCTCCATCCAAAATAATATTTTTATAGGGTAGTTCTTTGATTGCTTCGGCTATAGGAAGCAAGTCCTGGGTCCAATCTTTATTGTTTCGTGATTTTAATACAACTTCATCCCCATTTTTAAATGCTAAAATTCTATAACCATCAAATTTAACCTCGTGAAGCCAGTTTTCTCCACTCGGTGGTGTATCGACTAAAGTTGCGAGTTGCGGAGGGATGAAGTCAGGAAAAGTTACCTTATGAAGACCCTCAGGTAGTACAATGACAGGTGTTTGTGATTTAAGTTTAGTGTGTGTGGTTTTTCTTTTTTTTGAACCGCCACTCTCCCAAACATCCTCTGAATTTTTAGCGATCTGTTCCATCGTTTGATTGGTTTTAATACTTTTACTTAATTTTTCAGTTATTTCATAGTCCGATTGATCTTTAGCGAATTCGTCGTCATATTTGATTAAAAACCAATGTTTCTCATCCTTAAAGCGTATTAAATCCCATCGTCCTTTTAATTTTTCAGCATGTAATTCAAATCGCAAATGTCCTTTTTCATAAGCTGAGTAAGGATCGGGATCTAAAGGCTCCCAACTCCCTTTATCCCACAGCATTACAGTACCTCCTCCATATTGCCCTTTGGGAATAATACCTTCGAAATTGCCATATTCGATAGGATGATCTTCCACGTGCATAGCCAATCGTTTCACTTTAGGATCTAGGCTGGGCCCTTTAGGTACAGCCCAACTTTTTAAAACCCCATGAAGTTCTAGACGAAAATCATAATGTAAATGGCTGGCAGCATGTTTTTGAATAATAAATAGATGAGAATCTTTAGGATTTACTATACCCTTCGGTTCAGGAGTTTTAGAAAAATCCCTTTTCTTCTGATATTGTCCTAGTCCCATTTGCTTCTCCCTAATATATTCATGTCCTTTTGATCGTTTTCTTATATTTTAGACTAGGGATATCCCATAATTTTATTTTTTTTAAAAAATAATAGAATTTAATTAAATACTTAAAAACAATGAATTGCTATATTTTACTCTTTAGGTATGATTTATAAAAAAATCAAAGGACTGAAATGACTCGAGAAGAATTAACGGAGCTTATTTCTTTTTTGAAATTACATAATCTCAAATTAAGTACAGCTGAGTCTTGTACAGCGGGTTGTATCATACATTTATTAAGTAAAATCCCAAAGAGCGGTCAGGTTTTGGATACCGGTTTTGTTGTGTATTCGGAAGAAGCTAAATTAAAAATTCTAGGCGTAAAAAAGCAAACTATTGATAAGTTCAATCTGACCAGTGAGGAGGTTGCACGAGAAATGGTGGAGGGCGCTCTGCAGTTGTCTTGTGGAAATATTGCTGTATCAACAACTGGTATTGCGGGTTCTAAACCCATTGATGGAATAACCCCTGGAACAATTTGTTTTGCCTGGTTAATAAATCAGGGGAATAAAAAGAGGATATTTTCAGAAACTGTCATATTTTCGGGATCAAAACCGAAAAAGCAAAAATTAGCTTCCTTATATGCTTTAGGAAAAATACCTTTTTATTTTAATAAACATATAAAGGATATGTCATGAAAGAATATCTTAAGAAAGTGCAACGATTTTTTAATCGATTAGGTCCTGGTCTAATCACTGGCATTTCGGATAATGATCCTTCTGGAATTGCAACTTGCGCTCAATCAGGAGCGAAATTCGGGTTTGGACAGTTATGGTCTGTTCTCCTTATGCTGCCATTGATGACCGCTATTCAAGAAATGTGTGCTCGCATCGGGGCGGCTAAAAATAAAGGGATAGCTTCTACCATTCAAAAATATTATGGGAATAAATTACTAATTCCTTTAGTTTTCTGTTTATTCATGGCCAATACAATAAATTTAGCCGCTGATTTAGGAGCAATGAGTGCGGCTCTTGGATTGCTTATTCCAATCAATAATTACATTGCATTAGTTTTTTTTACCGTGATTATTGTTTTTGCAGTTATTTATTTCAAATATACAATGTATGTGAAAATTTTAAAGTGGCTATGTCTTTTTATACTGGTTTATCCTATTTCACTGTTTATAGTAGAAACTCCTTGGATCGAACTTCTAAATAATACCTTAATACCCCATTTTACATTCTCAAGTGATTATTTTTTTATGTTAACTGCTTTATTTGGCACTAGTATTTCTCCATATATGTTTTTTTGGGAATCGTCACAAGAGGTTGAGGAAAATAAGAAGAGGAAAATTTCTAAATCCAATGGTTTGGTGCGAATTTCTGCTGTGAGAATGGATTCATTAAGAAAAGATAATTTTTTTGGTATGTTTCTATCACAAATTTGTACTTGGGCAATAATTGCGGTTATTGGAATCACCTTACATGCTAATGGAATTGAAAATATTGAAACAGCAGCTGATGCTGCCAAAGCACTAGAGCCAGTAGTACATAGTTTTCCTCATGCTGGGTATGTTGCTAAGTTAATTTTTTCTCTAGGAATAATTGGACTAGGAATGCTAAGTATTCCAATATTAGCTACTTCCTCTTCTTATGCAATTTCAGGCTTATTGAACTGGAAAAATGGGCTTTTTCATGACTTCGAGAATGCAAAATGTTTTTATGGGATCATTATTTTATCCTTTATAATAGGATTAATAATGAATTTCCTGCATGTAAATTTAATCCAAGGGTTAATAATTGCTGCGGTAATAAATTGCATCGTGGCCTTGCCGCTTATTTTTGTTATTATTCTCATTTGTAATAATAAAAAAATCATGGGTAAGTATAAGAATGGATGGCTCTCTAACACCCTAGGGTGGATGACGTTTTTGATGATGTTTTTTTCTGTCATGCTGATGTTTTATTCTTTTTTCTCTTCCTGATTCTCAATGCCAATTTGTCTAGTTTTAGGAAGATATTTCGAATATTTTTCTTGGAGTATATTAAAAAACTTTTCTCTAATTTCAGCTCGAAACTCGGAGATTTTATCCCCCTCAGTAGTGCTCACCTGAACGCGAATTTGAACTGAGTTCTGCTCTAATTTATTAATGAGTATTCGTTTAATATTTTTATCCCAATACAATGATTCATTTAAAAATTCATCCAATTCTTTCCGTAAAACTGAAATAGGTAGCAAATAATCAATATAAAAATAAACGCTGGTTATTAAGCTATTTCCTTTACGTCCCAAACTTTCTACCTTATTTTCCAAAAAGTAACTGATCGGAATAATCAAACGATGATTATCTTTCATACGTAAAAGAACATTGGTTAAAGTAATTTCTTCGATAATGGCCCAATGTTTATCAATAAATAAAGTATCGCCGATTTTAAGTGAACCATTTAAAATAATCCAAAATCCTGAAAAGATAGCACTTAATGTTTTTTGACCTGCGAAACCGATAATGGCAGTTAAAAATCCAGCAGAAGCTAAAAGACTTACTCCCATATTACGTACATTACTAAAACTCATTAAAATAGCGGCAACTGCAATAAGACCAATAACAATAAATCCTATATTTTTCAATAAATGTATTTTTGTATATATTTCGGTTATCTGGATACGAGTTTCTAATGATAATGTGCTCATCTTTTGTGCATAGATATCCTCTAGGGTGTTTAAAACCTGTATTCCAATCCAACTAATTGCCAAAATAAGAGTGATTGTAAAAATCTTATTGGTATATACCAGTTGTTTTAATGGAAGGAGCATGGAAAGTACAATATTGAGCCATACTAAAATAAAAATAATTTTTGCACTGCTTTTTATATTTTGTAATATTAATGCTAAGGAAGAGTCAGAAGCATTCAATTTTTGGGAGTAATACGTACAAGTAAACATGAGTAAATTATATAATGCTAGAAGAATTGCGGTAATGATAAGTAAATTAGCTGCTTTCTCACTAATAATTAAAACCAGGGACCAGCTCTGAAATGAGGGATAAAAGCTCAGGTAGCTAGTGAATAAAAAAATTAAACTTAAAAATAAAAGAATGAGGGGCCATTTAACAGAGCGCCAAATTATTCGTTCTTTTAAGTTTTTCTTTATAATCGGCTTCATAGTTTCGCTTCCATGACGTCAATTTTTAAAAATTAAAAAAGAGATTTTAAATAATTATAGGCTTTATAGATTAAGAAAAGGGCTGCACGTAATAGGTAAAAAAGTATTAAGAGATATATTAAGCTTAAAATAAAAGCAACTATGATAAGCAATCCATCTTTTTGAATAATCCCCATTGATATCATAATGATAGCCGAAGAAGAAAAAAAGTCCACGTAAGGAATGGGTAACATGAGTAAAAGGCTTAATATAAATATGAATACCACAAAAAGAGGTCTAATGAATCGTGACGTGAGAAATTTCGCTCTGTTTTTAATGTATTTTTCTAGAAATTCAATATATGGAATTAATTTTAAAATCCCCTCATTGATTTGGGGCGGGACTTTTTTTTCGCTTAATTTGGAAGGTAACCAAATTTTTTTGCGACTCGCTAATAACTGCAGACTAATCACAGCAATCATAAATCCGAAAAGGGCGGAAAATCCTGGAATAAAAGATAAAGGAGTAGCGGGAGGAATTGCTAATAATATGATTATAAAAAAATTATCTTTTTGATGAAATTTATTTAATAATTCTCTAAAGGTAATTTCCTTTTTTTTTTCCAGTTGCTAATTTTTTAAAGCGAGTGGATATTTTCATTTAAAATCTTTAAGCATCATTTTAATTTCCTTTTACTATAATATGGAAAAAGGCTTTTCGACTCATTAAATGCATCATTAACAAAGTATATTTGTTATTACTTTAAATTCAAATATGACGTTTATTATGGATGATAAATTAGATTCTAGTTCTATTTTTTATGGGGATGATTCAGTTCCGGGGATATCTCGTCTAAAAAAAGGGAATTCCTTTCTCTATTTTAATCCTGACGGTACGAAAATAACCAATAAAAAAACATTACAGAGAATAGCTTCTTTATCTATTCCACCTGCCTATACTAATGTGTGGATTTCTCCTTGTGAAAATAGTCACATTCAGGCCACCGGACGAGATATAAAAGGAAAAAAACAATATTGTTATCATCCCCTGTGGCGAGTTATTAGGGATGAAAATAAATTCAAATCCCTAATTCCTTTTGGGAGAATGTTACCCATCATTCGTAAGAAAGTCGAAAGCGAATTAAATAAGCCAGTATCTATGAATAAAACCCAGACTATATGTGCAATAATATATCTTTTGGATAATTATTTTATAAGAATTGGGAATAAAATTCATGAAAAATTAAATAATTCTTATGGAATAACCACCTTAAGAAAAAAGCATCTCGAATTAAGATCTACCCAGGCTATTTTAAATTTTAAAGGGAAAAATTCTCATCCCTGGCATGTGGTTTTAAAAGATAAAAAGCTCCTTAGAATTTTAAAAAAATGTGAGTCTATTCCCGGTTATAGGTTATTTAAATATCTAGATGAAAATAATAATCCTATAGAAATTAGCTCACAAGACGTTAACTTATTTTTGCAAAACCTAACCCAATTTAACTTTACAGCAAAGGAGTTTCGTACTTGGGCGGCTTGTAGGGAAGTGCTTTATCGGTTATCTAAAATTAACTTTGATGCAGAACAATTAAAAAATATTATATTAGAAGTTGCAGACTTATTAGGTCATACACCCACTATTTGTAAAAAATGTTATATTTTGCCCGAGATAATTCATCAATGGGAAAAAAATAATCTAGGAGTTTGGATCAAAAAGCATTCTAGAATAAAAGAAAATAAAGATCGTTTATTACTTAAGTGGTTAGAAGAGAATATAGAAAATATTAAATTTTAAAGGATCCTAGAATGGGAGGAAATTAAGAAGAATTACCTTTAATGCAATGGAGAAATTATATGCTTTCTTATATTTATTCGATAAACCAAGATCATGATTTAATCTATATTTTTATTCGAGCCATTTTATTATTAGTCTTTTGTACGCTTATTATACGATTTGGAAATAGACGCTTTAAATTAAATAACTCCTTTGATCTATTAGCTATTGTAATTTCAGGGGGGATAATCAGTAGGGGAATAACGGGCTCAGCTACTTTAGTTTCTACATTAGTAGGAGTGGCTGGCATCGCAGTGGTCCATAAAACTCTAGCTATTCTTTGTCGAAAATACGCATTACTTGAGCATTTTTTTAAAGGAAAACGCTACCTGCTTATTAAAGATGGTGTTCTTCAGCACAAAACATTAAATCAACTCAATATTACTAAAAAAGATGTAACAGAACAGATGCGGCAACAGATAAACCGTTCCTCTTATAAAAATGTTAGTGCTGCATATTTAGAAAGAACCGGTCATATTTCATTTGTGTTAAAAGATTAATTATTAAGGATAAACTTAATTGCGATGGTTCAAAATTGATCTAAAATTATAAAGGATGTATCAAATTCATTTTAAAAGGAACTGATATGAATTTACTTCTATTTATAATATTAATTGTTATTCTTATAGGACTTTTACCCACATGGCCCTATAGTTCTGGATGGGGCTATTACCCCAGTGGTGGCGTTGGATTAATACTTCTTATTTTAATTATAGTTTTGCTAGCACGTGGGGGTTAACAAAAGGGCCTTTTGGCCCTTTTTTCTTTAATTGACAAAAATTATACATTTTTCATCCTGCTCTCTTTTTTATGTCCTATAATGTCTAATGAAAAACAAAAGGAGAGAAATTATGGATAATTTTAATATTGTAAGAACAGAGGATGTAAAGGGAAAAGAAGTAAAATCACCTGAATTAGAATCCTTGGGCGAAATTGAAGAAATTGTATTGGATAAATTCACTGGAGAAGCCAGATATGTGGTTTTATCCTTTGGTGGCTTTTTAGGCTTAGGAGAAAAATATTTCGCCTTTCCCTGGAAAAGTATCAGTTACAATGCTGATGAAGAATGTTTTATTTTAAATATAAATCAATCAAAATTGAAAAAAGAATATGGATTTGACAAGGATCACTGGCCTGATATGGCAACATGGCCAAAAACAATAGATACTTACTATAATTCATTAAGATAACAATTGAGAAAAATAAAAAGGCACTGGAGAGCAGTGCCTTTTTATTAAGAGTGATAATTAATCTCCAACTGTAAAATTATACTATAATTTATGAAATAATGGATTGGAGAATAATGATATAAATAGAGACATCATAGTGATCCAAACCAAAAGTGGCGTAGTGAAGGAGAGCCACATCAAAGGCAAGTACCATTGAATAAACGGTTGAGAATCATACTTAATAAATGGAATTTTAGAAAAGATAGTCATGGAAATGATCCACGAAGTTTTAGGGCTAATAAATAGTTCATACTTAAAAATGAGAAGGGGTAGGTAGCTTATAGAGTTAGAGCTAAACTAAATATTGTAGGCTTTTCGTGGTCCATCTTATTTTGAATGATTGGTTATTAGGAGTAAGAGAATGGCACGATCAATTTGGAAAGGCGATATTTCTTTTGGGCTTGTATCTATTCCTATTTCTTTGATTTCTACTGAAGAAAATAATGAAATTCATTTTCATTTATTGAACTCAAAAACTAAGTCGCGAATAAAATATCAAAGAGTGGATGAGAATACAGGAAAAGAAGTCGCGTGGGAGGATATTGTTAAAGGATATGAATATGATAAGGGTAATTACCTTATCGTAAATGAAGAAGCATTTGAAAAAGCAAGCCCCGAATTATACAAAACAATAGACATCGAAGAATTTGTAGATTTAGATGAAATTGATAGTCTCTATTTTACTAAACCCTATTATTTAATCCCTGAAGGTAAAAATAAGAAGGCCTACGTTCTTCTTCGTGAAGCATTAAAAAAAACCAACAAAGTAGGGGTAGCTAAAACTATATTACGCACAAAAGAATATTTAAGTTTAATTCTTCCACATAAAAACAGTATATTGCTGTATTTAATTCATTTTCAAGATGAAATACGCTCAGAAGAAGAGTTAAATGTTCCTAAAGAAGAAATCACAACATATAAAATTTCTGAAAAAGAAATTAAGATGGCAATGGATTTAATAAAGGACATGTCCAATAAGTGGGAACCTGAAAAATATCATAATGAATACAGGGAAGTGTTACAAAAATGGCTCGATAAACAAACAGAAGCCCTTTTAAAATCAGGTAAAAAAGTTACTAAAGCTGTAAAAAGCCACGATTCAGTAGTAGATTTTGTATCACTTTTAAAAGAAAGTATGAAAAAGAAACCTGTGAAAACTAAAAAATCAGGATAAAAGAGGGTTTTTCAATAAAAATCATATGAAAAACTCCCTTATACCTGATTACCTTTATTAATGTATTCTAGCTCGAGATTCATCTTTTTTCGCTACTTTTTTATAATGCATTTTCTTATTTTTATCCGTTTTTTTAATGGTTGTATGTTTTTTAGGGCGTTCTTTTTCTTGCAAAGAAAGCAATAAGTGTTGTTTTACATAATGCATCCGCTCTTTTATCTCATAAGCCTCTTCCTTGGATAAGACTTTTCGTGCATTTTCAAAAATAGTTCCTTCTTCTTCATCTACATGGTGTTCGACAATTTTCTTTAATTTATTCACTTGATTTACCCATGGGGCACCATATTCTTTTGAATGAAGAATCAGCTTAATTTGATTTTCAATTTCTTTATGTTCTTTCTTTCCATGAGTCGCATCCTCTTTAGTTAAATCATATTGTTTTAAAGCTTCATAGAAAGTTTCTTGCTCAGAATGGGCATGTATAAGCAGTTCCTGGGCAATTAAAGACATAATCTGCTTTCTACGTGCTGGAAGTTCAGATTCTTTAAATTGATCAAATAAATGAGCTACATGCTCATGATCCATTTTTAAATATTCGTAAATATCCATGCTAATTCTCCTATTTAAGGGGTCATTACCACTTTAATGCATCCTTTTTCCCTTGCATTAAAGGTTTCATAAGCATCAGGAGCATTTTTTAATTTGATACGATGGGTGATAATTTTGGAGGGATCAATTGTCCCTTCTAAAATTTTATCTAACAAAAGTTTGGTATATCGAGGTACATGCGTCTGACCCATTTTTAAGGTTAGGCCTTTATTCATGGCCATTCCTATTGGGATATTGTCTAAATTTCCTACATAAACACCTGGAATAGACAAAGTTCCTCCTTTCGCACAGCATTTTATTGCTTCTCGCAAAACATGAGCTCGTCCAGAAGTCATGTAGGCAGCTTGTTTTACCCGATCAATTATCGAATCGTAGGAGGGGCCGACATGAGCTTCACATCCTACGGCATCAATACATGAATGAGGACCTTTTCCTTTGGTCATGATCATTAATGCGTCGTAAACGTCTTCCTTTTCGAAGTTAATCGTTTCAGCTTTTCCATACGTTTCCGCGAGTTTTAAGCGTTCGGGTATGCAGTCAATGGCTATTACGCGTTCAGCGCCTAACATCCATGCACTTTGAATGGCGAACTGACCGACAGGGCCACAGCCCCATATTGCCACGATATCACCAGGATTGATTTGACAGTTTTCCGCAGCCATATATCCAGTAGGTAAAATATCACTTAAAAATAAAACCTTTTCATCTTCAATATCGGAAGGTACTTTAATAGGACCTATATCAGAATAAGGTACTCGAACAAATTCAGCTTGTCCTCCTGCATATCCTCCTAATAAATGAGAATAACCAAATAATCCTGCAGGTGATTGTCCTAGTTGTTTTTTTGCTAACTCACTGTTTGGATTTGAGCATTCGCATAGAGCAAATAACTTTCGTTTACAAAAAGTACATTTGCCACAAGAAATAGTGAAAGGAACGACTACTTTGTCTCCAGCTTTTAATTTTTTGTTCCCTGGAGTTACATCAACAACTTCTCCCATAAATTCATGACCTAGGATATCTCCCGATTCCATAGTGGGCATCATATCGTTATAAAGGTGTAAATCCGATCCACAGATAGCCGTAGTTGTAATTCTAATTATGGCATCTTGCTTATTGATTATATGGGGCTCGGGGACAGTTTCGATTTTAACATCATGCTTACCATGCCAACATAGTGCTTTCATAATTAGCCCTCCATCATCCGTGATTAGTTATTTGCTATTCATTTAAGTTTAGTTTAAGCTTCACATCTTTGTTAAATGAATTATAATGAATATGAATTAAAATTGTTCTATTTGATTTTTATTTGACAAATTATAAATTAAATATTATATTAAGAAACGTGGTTAAGAAATTTTCCTCATTTCCCGATTAGCAAACACCTCACGGTGATTTGTTAGAGCTCAATGTTATAAAAATAGTAGATTTTTTTTGAAAAAATATCTTCTTGTATTTAATTCCTGAGCAAAATCTTATTCAGCGAAAGCTAAAATTATATGCCTTTAGGGCGCGATCATTAAAAAATGAAAGACAAACTGTGTGGGCACTTTGAAGAACCTTTGAGTGCTTAGAAGTAAATGAAGTAAAAGAAGCTGGTTTTAAACTAGCACAGGAATTGAACTGAAGAGTTTGATCCTGGCTCAGATTGAACGCT
>NZ_CDRUGZ020000040.1:0-255 GCF_977063395.2 Legionella nigrisilvae | reverse complement strand
AAGACTACAACGTTGATAGGCAAGGTGTGGAAGCGCAGTAATGTGTGAAGCTAACTTGTACTAATTGGCTGATTGTCTTGACCATATAATCTGAGCTACTTCATTTCATAGCTCCAGATACAAGTTTGAAGGTATTAAAGTGAGGTTTTTGACCTCACTTACAAAAAAATGTGCACCTCTTTATTTACCTAAAGCATAATTCGGGTATAATAGCCCCCATTATGCATAAACAGTTTTCCTGGCGACCATAGCGTC
>NZ_CDRUGZ020000039.1:0-255 GCF_977063395.2 Legionella nigrisilvae | reverse complement strand
TCCTTAGTTGCCAGCACGTAATGGTGGGAACTCTAAGGAGACTGCCGGTGACAAACCGGAGGAAGGCGGGGACGACGTCAAGTCATCATGGCCCTTACGGGTAGGGCTACACACGTGCTACAATGGGCGATACAGAGGGAAGCGAAGGGGTGACCTGGAGCTAATCTTAGAAAGTCGCTCGTAGTCCGGATTGGAGTCTGCAACTCGACTCCATGAAGTCGGAATCGCTAGTAATCGCGAATCAGCATGTCGCGG
>NZ_CDRUGZ020000038.1:0-817102 GCF_977063395.2 Legionella nigrisilvae | reverse complement strand
AGCACTCAAAGGTTCTTCAAAGTGCCCACACAGTTTGTCTTCTATCTTCTTAATGAACCTGCCCCGAAGGCGTGCTGCGTATTCTACTGATTTCACTCTCAGTGTCAAACACTTTTTTCATTTTTTTCAAAAAAAAGGATAGGTGTCTTAGTTACGTTCTAGAGTGAAATATATATTAATGACTAAGGTTTAGAATATTTTCATCGATAAGATACCCATAATGAAAATTTAAAGCGAAGGGCAGATAATTCCTAAAGTCAGAATATTATTCCTATGATTCCTTTAGTAATTTTCTCATACATCAATTTTATAAATATTTTTTGGTTAAGACTGGCTATCCCTCCTTTTTTTTGTTAATCTTCGCGATTCAACTATGGTGGCTCTATTGGTCCCTTCGCGGCGATAGATCGTGAACCCCGTCAGGCCCGGAAGGGAGCAGCGGTAGCGATTGATTCGAGCGCCGGAGTGTGGCTCTTAGAGCTGCCGCCCAACTCGTGAAAACATGTATGAGCTATCTGGCACTTGCCCGTAAATGGCGACCACGCACATTTTCCCAACTGGTTGGCCAAGACCACATCAATAAGGCATTGATAAATGCGCTGAATCAACAGCGATTGCACCATGCCTATCTGTTTACCGGCACTCGCGGTGTAGGAAAGACCAGTATTGCGCGAATTTTAGCCAAATCATTAAATTGTGAAAAAGGCATTAGTTCCGAACCTTGTTTACAGTGTGCGATCTGTAATGCAATAGAACAGGGTAGATTCATTGACTTAATCGAAATTGATGGTGCATCTAAAACTCGAGTGGAAGATACTCGTGATGTATTAGACAACGTCCAATACGCACCCGCTATAGGTCGTTTCAAAATCTATTTAATTGATGAAGTCCATATGCTCTCGCAGCATAGTTTTAATGCTCTGCTCAAAACACTGGAAGAACCCCCCGCACATGTCAAATTTATTTTAGCTACAACAGATCCGCAAAAACTTCCTGTAACTGTCTTATCTCGTTGCTTGCAATTTAATCTAAAGCATTTGCCCACAGAGTTAATCAGTCAGCATTTGCAATTGATTCTTGAAGAAGAACAACTGGATTTTGAAATTGAGGCTGTCAATATACTGGCTCAAGCAGCACGAGGCAGCATGCGTGATGCCTTAAGTCTTTTAGATCAGGCTATTACTAGTTGTGATACTCAATTACGTGCAACTGATGTTAAAATGATCCTGGGCTATACCCAACAAGATTATGCCCTGCAATTAATATATGCCTTAGCAGAACAAAATGCAGCAGCTGTATTAAAACTTAGTCAATGCATTTCAATTGAAGGCGGACATTTTCAGTATGTATTAGACGAATTACTTAACTATCTTCATCAAATAGCTGTATATCAAGTCCTTGGGGATACTAATCCTCTAATTAGTCCTTCCTCACAAATTACGACTCTAGCACAACATATTTCAGCTGAAGACACTCAACTTTTTTATCAAATTGGACTTAAAGGACGCGAAGAAATTCATCTTGCTCCTACGTTAATCATCGGCTTTAATATGACCTTATTGCGAATGCTAACGTTTAGACCTGCCCTTAAAGAAGCCATCCCTCCTTTAGCCCCGTATACGACGCTTTTATCCTCTGAACCGCAGCAACCCTCTCTTTTACTCCAAGAAATTACTGAGCAGGCTCCTAAACAACAATCTCAGGATGTATTGAATCTTACAGAACATTTAGAAGGGAACGCACAAGAAGAAGGGGTAGAAGAAAAAACGCAGGTTATTCATCAGGAAGCAAACGACTGGGCGAGCATTATCCCCCATCTCAAGCTCACGGGTTTAGCGCTCAATGCAGCAGAGAATGCTGAACTGGTCGCCAAAGAGGGGCGAGAGGTAACTCTACGTGTGGCCAAAGGACATCAATCTTTATTTACACCAACGATATTCTCGCGCATTGAAACAGCCCTGAGTCAATATTATCAAACTCAAGTAAAAATTATTTTAAACAGTGATGAATCAGTTCAAGCCTCTCCAGCACAGCAAAAAGAGCAGGCAACTCAACAGAAACAACTGAAAGCAGAAGCTGCATTAAAAAATGATCCTATGTTCCAACAACTTCAGCAAGAATTTTCAGCAGAATTGGTCAAAAATTCTATTGTCCCGCTGAAAGATGACTTATAATATACCGAATTTAAATATAAACCTATGAGGCCTTAATAATGGATATGAATCAAAATCTTGGCAACCTAATGAAAGAAGCGCAAAAAATGCAACAACGCATGCAAGAAGCGCAACAACAATTAAGTCAATTAGTTGTTACAGGAGAAGCTGGTGGTGGCATGGTAGTTATTAAAATGAATGGCCGACATGATGCCACTGAAGTTAAAATCAAACCTACTATGATGGAAGAAGATGTAGAAATGTTGGAAGACTTAGTTGCTGCAGCAATCAATGATGCGGTACGAAAAATTGAAAAAGCATCTAAGGAAAAAATTAGTCAATTAACCGCAGGCCTAAATATTCCCACTGATTTAATGGGCGGCGACAAGGGTGATAAGGAATAATCCTAACTATGGATATGTTAAACCGTTTGGTAGAAGCGCTCCGCTGTCTACCAGGCGTAGGTCCAAAATCAGCACAACGCATGGTGTTTCACTTGCTTCAGCATCAAAGACAAAGAGGATTAAACCTTGCATCATGTCTTGAGCAAGCGATGAATAACATTCACCATTGCGAACGTTGTGCTAACTATACAGAACAAAAAATTTGTACCCTTTGCCAAAATCCAAATAGGGACTCTTCCTTGCTTTGTGTGGTGGAAAGTCCGGCTGATGTATCTGCTATAGAACAAAGCAATGCTTTTCAAGGTAAATATTTTGTCCTCATGGGAAAAATATCTCCTCTTGATGGTTTAGGCCCTGAAGACATAGGGTTACCTCGTCTCAAAAATCTCATTATTCAAGAAGAAATTAAAGAAGTGATCTTGGCGTTAAGTCCTAGCGTAGAAGGGCAAACCACCATTCATTTTATCCACCAGCTTTTGCGTGATTTATCAATAAACATTACCCAATTAGCGCATGGGATTCCCTCAGGAGGAGAATTAGAGTTTTTGGATGGAAATACTATAGGAAACGCCCTTCGCAATAGAGCAATAATTCATGTTTAAAACAATGTACCGCTATAAATACATTTTCATATTAATGCTTCTCATTTCCGGACTGGCTAATGCCTCTTTCTATAAAAGTTTATGGCCCAAATGGGAGGTAAATAGCCCCCTTTCAAAAGAGGTTATTTCACATCAACTTTGGCAAAATTTTCTTAATCGCCGTATTGTAACCAACGAAGAAAACATCAACCTAGTTGACTATGCCCATATGACCCAAATAGATTTAAACTTGCTCAAAGACTATTTAAAAAGCATGGCAGAAATCGATATTAATAAATACAACCGTGATGAGCAATTGGCATATTGGATTAATTTATACAACGCCTTGACGGTGCAGGTTATCGCGAATTATTACCCCGTAACTACAATTCAAGAAATCAATATCTCGCCTGGATTATTCAGCATAGGCCCCTGGGGTGCAAACCTTATTACTATTAAAGACACCTCTTTAACTTTAGATGATATCAATAATCGTATAATTAGGGCAATTTGGAACGATCCTCGCACCCATTATGCTCTAAGCAATGGCACAATTGGGGCCCCCAATTTAAATAGAAAAGTTTACCAGGGTAAACTCATTGAAGAACAATTAAACCAAGCTGCTTCAAATTACATCAATTCTCTTAGAGGGGTAAGTGTCATCGAGGGAAAACTGATCATCTCTAAATTATATGATTGGTTTGAGGAGGATTTTGGTGGGACTAAGCAGGATATCATCTTTCATCTATTGCAATTTGCAAAAGAACCGTTGCAAAGTCAACTTAAGCACATAAATACCATTGATAGTTATATCTATAATTGGCATATAAATAGTCCTTCTCCTGATCATGAATAAAAGCATAATATACCCCTTTTGAAAACTCCTAAACTGAATAAAACAATAGTATACTCATCCTATTTATCATAAGGATTAGAATAATGAATCGAGGTGGTTTTTCATGGAAAAGACTTATTGGAATCTCTGCTCTTAAAGCTAAAATTTCGCGAAAAATCGGCATTCCATTAACGCAATCTGGTAGAGAACGAAAACTCGGTGCATTCATCATTCAATATTTACGTTCATTCCTCTTGGAAAAGAAAAAAAAACGCTAATTTACTTCACAATCTTCGATAGACTGGAATAATTGCTCAATGGCATTGTCAGGGATTGTGTTCATGCGTTTATAAAGTGTAATTACTCTAAATACTGCATCTCGGTTGCGATAATCTAGTTTTAAGTTTGAATTCGTTAAATCATACATATATGATTCAGTGAGAAAATGCCTATTCCCTAATTCGATACGCAACGCATCCATAACACAGAGCAAGGCATCAAAAACCGTCTGGACTGCTATTTTTTCGTCATTATTAAGTAAAGGTAACCAATCAAAAGTGCCACCCCGAGTGATATTAAAGAAAGTATAAAGTAATTGCTGTGTATCGTTATTGGCAAAGTAGCCATATAAATCTAAGCATTCCGTGGTCGTAAGTTGATTATACAATGCCATCATTTTTTCTTGAAAAAGAAGTATATTATTCTTTTGCCCCACTGCACCTGACAATAAATTTTGTTGTAAAATCATTACTGCATCAACTAAACGATTTGGGTTAAAGCAGAATTTATAAGCGCGCTTTAGATCAGATACGTAATTAACATTATCTCGTTTGGCGTTGATTGGATTTGAACTAAGCTTTAATCTCTTAACAGCTGATTGGATCATTTTTCTGATCACATCACTTGTCTCAATTCGAACACCTTGAGGTAACTCTTCATCATGCAAAAAATAGTCGACCCCAAGTCCAAAACCTTTCTGTAAAGCAATCTCATACAGTTTTTGTTGCATTGAATCGATATAATAATGCAGTATTCCTAGCCGCATTTGAATCGAAACTAATTTTTCAGGGTGCATTACCCCCGCAAATAATTTATCCGGATGTACCTTATAGAAAAAAATTTCATTTACTAAATCAGCACATTTAGGATTACCAAAAAAATCCAATGCGAGGTGTTGTTGTTCAACATTCCAGTCATAAAATACCGCTCCCCATCCACACTGTTCAATATCACTTTTATTCAAAAAATCAACAAATCCTTCCAACCATAAACTTAATTCTCGCTCAGAAAATATTCGTTGTAATTGCATTGAATAAAGAGAAACCTGATTAGTCAATTCCGTAGATGGCACACCTTGATATAAAGAGATGATTTGCTGTAAATGTTCTATTTGTTCTTCAATATCTAGTGGTGAGGCCAATTTTTGCTCTAAAAGAGCAATCTGATTAAAACGTTGGGACCAAGATAATTCATGACCTAATTTTTGGGGGATATGAGCTACATTTTGATCCAATAATTGCAAATAATCTAAATATTTATTTGCTATAGAGTGACATAAAAACCTCACTTCAGGATGAGTCTCTGGATTGGAAGTAGTTTCTATATTTCTCTGAAGCTCATTGTTCAGCATTTTCAGTTCATGTTTGACTAAAGTCTTTGCTCGATCATTGTCTGTTACAAACCAACTTGAAAACTGAGTTTTATTCTGAATCATCCCTACTCCTAAAGCGTTGTCCTGATATAACAGTATCCCGGAAAGGTAACTTTCTACCTATAGGTTTATTTAAACGATTTAAAATAGCATTCGTTCCAGCGAAACACAGCACATCGTAGCAATAACTTATAGAATAATAACGAAAATAATTGCAAGTCGAAACTAATCTTGCCAAAATTACGACGAATGCTGTTCAAAAAAATGGGAATTATTTAATGCCACAACCCAGTTATCTTTTATTCATCGATAACGATCCTGTGAGTGAGGATCTCAAGAAATACTTTGCACAATTTAATATCAATATTGTTCAGCAAAAGCAATTAGTTACTCCCATCCAAAATGTGGTAGGAAAACCTATTGCTATTCTAATCCACTGGTCGATTTTGAAAAATGACCTCCAGGCAATTCATCAATTTTATACAAATTATCCGGTGCCTTTATTGATTTTAAACGATACCCCAGATGAGGATGCCTGTATCAAAGTACTCGAAGCAGGAGCAGATGACTTTATTGTAAAACCCTTATTACCTAGAGAGCTCCATGCTCGAGTCAGTGCAATAAATCGCCGTGTTTTACGGGCAAAACAACTCTCTGAGCAGGAAAAAGAAGTTCTAGTATTCTCCAACTGGCGCCTTTACCCAGCGTCCAGGCAAGTATTTCGTGAGCAGTCCCATGAAGAATTATTATTAAGTGCAGGCGAATATGATTTGCTCCTTACTTTTGTACTGCAACCTCAACGCATCTTGGATAGAGAGTTTTTGTTACAAATCACTAAAAATAGTGATCTGAATCCCTTTGATCGAAGAATTGATGTGCAAATAAGTAGACTGCGCCAGAAAATTGAAGTAGATGCAAAGAAACCGGCATTAATCAAAACCATTCGCAATGGAGGTTATATGTTTACGGCACAAGTAACCACGTTAAAAGAAAGCGATACAAAATAGATTTCTTATTTGCGCTTTTTACTTACTTTGAACATCTTGATACTTTTAATTGTATTATCGCCGACTTTTAATATTTCCATCTGATAGTTTTCTATCATTAAGCAGGATTCAGCTGGAGGAATATAGCCAAGATGTTCAACTATTAAGCCACTTAATGTTTTTGGACCTATCATCGGCAATTGCCAACCCATTAAACGGTTTAGATGTCGCAAAGTTAAACTTCCATCAACAATAACCGAGCCATCACTTTGTGGGGTGATATCTCGGCTTAGAGCAGCCACATCAGTAGTAAATTCGCCTACTATTTCTTCAAGTATATCTTCCATTGTGACTAAACCCTGAATGTCGCCATATTCATCCACAACAAAAGAACTACGTCTCTTCATTTTTCTAAAATTTAAAATTTGAATATTAAGCGAGGTAGCCTCAGGAATATAATATGGCTTATCGGCCGCTTTCAGTAGGCTATCAAGATCCAGTTCATTTTCTATAGCCAGATTTAGCACATCACGTACGTGAATCATTCCAACCAAATCATCAATTGAATTACGGTATAAAGGCAAGCGTGTATGTTTTGCTGTTTCTAATTGATACAAAATTTCTGACCAAGGTTCTTCGATATCGATACCCACAATATCCGATTTAGGAATCATAATGTCTTCCACAGTAGCTTGTTCCAAATCCAGAAGACTTATTACCATACTTTTATGCTCAACAGGTAATAGCCCTCCTGCTTCATGGACTACTGAGCGTAACTCTTCATTCGTTAAGGATTCCTTTTGTATTTTGTCTATTGAAATGCGAAATAAACGTAAAACTCCGTTCGACATAGAGCTGCTAATATATACCAAGGGTGCAAAGATTAATTGGAGAATTTGTAAAGGCAATGAAGTAGCAAATGCTACTTGTTGGGGATAAATAGCTGCATATGTTTTAGGGATCATTTCAGCAAATACCAAAATCACCAGCGTCAAAATGACGGTAGCGATAACAATACCCGCATCGCCATAAATGTGCTGGCCAATCAACGTTGCGATTGTGGAAGCAAGAATATTAGCAAGGGTATTACCGATTAAGACAACGCTCAAAAGGCGATCAGGTCGAGAGAGTATTTGATTCACTCGCGAAGCTTGTTTATTTTCTTTCTTGACCAGATGCTTTAGCTTGTAACGATTAATCGACATCATTCCGATTTCGGTACCCGAAAAAAAAGCAGCTAACAAAATTAAAAAAAGCAAAATGATGAACAATGTAGAAAGATGGAACGTCACCGAATTTCCTCAAGCTTTTATTACACAAAATAAAGTATCATATGGTTCAAAAGAAAGCGAGATAAGGTCAATTTGAACTCAAAGCTATAATTAGAATTGTACGATGGGCTCAGGGGGGTAGGCTTCGCGCCTACCTACCAAACCCGGAATTTCATCAGACAAAAATTAACTTATCTATTTTTGCTCTTTATTATAACGAGCTACGCTGGATCTAATCTCTTCGAATGCAGCCTCTGGTCCAACCCAGCCATCCAGTTTAACCCATTTACCTTCTTCTAAATCTTTATAATGACTGAAAAAGTGTTCTAAAGAGTTTAATAGATGTTGTGGCAAATCTTCATGGGTCTCAATTGATTCATAAATTTTAGTTAATTTATTTATTGGAACAGCCAAGATTTTAGCATCTATCCCTGACTCATCAGTCATTTTTAACATACCTACTGGTCGGCAGGGAATAACCGAACCACCAACTAGAGGAACAGGAGTTACTACGAGGACATCAACAGGGTCCCCGTCCTCGGATAAAGTATGAGGGACATAACCATAATTTACAGGATAAAACATAGGGGTGGTTAAAAAGCGGTCAACGAATAATACTCCTGATTCTTTATTTACTTCATACTTTACAGGTTCACTATGCATTGGGATTTCAATGATTACATTAATTTCCTTGGGTAGATCACGACCACTACTAATTCTCATTAAACTCATTTATTCTTCTCCCCTCTTAAATACAGTTAAAACACTAGACATATCAGCCTTCATAACTCAACAAACGCCTTTCCTTAAGGACAAAGCTTTTTCCAAGAAATGCAACGCGTCGCAATCGCTTTATTAATCCCAACCCTAATGCAAAATTGCAACATAAAGCGGCTATTATGCGAAAAAACACATTAAAAGGCAAAGAGAAGCTGTCGCATTATAAGCAATGCAATGTATAATACCCCTTTTTAATCAAAATGAGATTGCTTATGAATTGCTTGTTTTGCAAAATTGCACAAGGTGCGATCCCTGCATCAGTAGTTTTTGAAGACGATGAGATAATGGCATTTCACGATCTCAACCCGCAAGCTCCTAAACATCTGCTGATTATTCCGAAGCAGCATATTGCTACGCTGAATGATGCCAGCGATGAAAACCAGGCCCTGTTGGGAAAAATGATTTTAGGGGCAAAAAAAATTGCTCAAACTGAAGGAATAAGTGAAGCAGGATATCGATTAGTTTTAAACATTAATCCCGATGGTGGCCAGACAGTATTTCATATTCATTTACATTTACTGGGCGGACGTCGTATGACATGGCCCCCTGGGTAGGAAAAAATAATGGAAAACCTATATAAAGAATTGCTAATCCAATTAGGCGAAGATGTAAGTCGGCAAGGGTTACTTGATACCCCTGCACGCGCTGCCAATGCCATGCGTTATTTAACTAAAGGCTACAATGAAAGCCTTGAAGATATTATTAATGGCGCGCTTTTTGATTCTGATATGAGTGAAATGGTTATAGTCAAGGATATTGAAATGTACTCCATGTGCGAACACCATTTACTTCCATTTCTTGGCAAGTGCCACGTTGGATACATTCCTAATGGAAAAGTAATAGGATTATCGAAAGTTGCCCGTATTGTTGATTACTTCTCGCGACGCTTACAAATTCAGGAGCGATTAACTTCAGAAATAGCAAACTGCTTAGAATCAATTACTGGGGCACGTGGTATTGCAGTGGTCGTTGAAGCCAAACATTTATGCATGATGATGCGTGGCGTTGAAAAACAAAACTCGATAATGACTACTTCAGTAATGCTTGGTGATATGCGGAATAACCCAACAAGCCGAGCTGAATTTTTAACCTTAACTCAAAACAAGTAGTCCATCTTTCCCTGTCTTTTATTTTTTAGAAGTGTAGCCTGGGTGAAGCAAAGCGTAACCCGGGAAATTCTTCAAATGGATCCATTCTCCCCGGATTACACGCAAATCGTTCTTCCACCTTTGCAGGGGAAGAACGATAATTCTTTACTCTTCTTCGCCGTCTTTATCACCACCCTGCGCTACTTCTTTATGTTCTTCTTCAGGATAAGTAGTTTCTTCAGCTGGAGCAGCCGCTGCTTGAGGTCTATCTTTCCATTCAAGCTTCACACGACCTTGCTTATCAATACCCGCAACAAAAACTTCAATATCTTGGCCTTCTTGCAGTACTGATTCGACTTTTTGGGATCGGTCATTACAGATTTGAGAAATGTGTAGTAATCCATCTTTACCAGGTAAAAGATTTATAAAGGCTCCAAAATCAACGATTTTACTTACTTTACCTTGATAGGTTTGGCCTACCTCGATTTCTGCAATTAATGCCTTAATTTGTTTTTGTGCCTCTTCCAAAGCATTCATATCTGGAGAAAATAATTGAACAACTCCTGTATCATCTATATCAATAGAAACACCTGTGCTTTCAATTAACCCTTTAATCGTTGCGCCACCTTTACCGATAATAGTGCGGATTTTGTCTTCAGCAACTTTCATAGTCGTAATTCGTGGAGCATGTTGAGATAATTCTTCTCGATGCTCTGATAATGCATTATTCATTACACCGAGGATATGTAAGCGACCCGCCAATGCTTGGTCTAAAGCTTGCTCCATGATTTCACTGGTAATCCCATGGATTTTAATATCCATTTGTAAGGCGGTGATTCCATTTTCAGTACCTGCTACCTTGAAATCCATATCGCCTAAATGGTCTTCATCACCTAATATATCGGTTAACACTGCATAACGATCGCCCTCTTTAATCAGGCCCATCGCAACTCCAGCCACAGGTGCTTTCAGGGGAACACCCGCATCCATCAGTGCAAGGCTAGTACCACATACGGTGGCCATCGAGCTTGAACCATTTGATTCAGTGATTTCCGAAACAACTCTTAAAGTATAGGGAAATTCGTTTGCCTCAGGCAATACAGCGATAATAGCACGTTTTGCTAAGCGGCCATGTCCAATTTCTCTACGTTTGGGGCTACCAACCATACCTGTTTCCCCAACTGAATAGGGAGGGAAGTTATAATGCAGCATAAATCGATCTTTTGATTCACCGGTGATGTTATCGAGGATTTGTGCATCACGCTCATTACCCAAAGTAGCAACCACAATAGCCTGGGTTTCACCGCGGGTGAACAGTACAGAACCGTGTGTTCTTTCTAAAAGTTTTGTGCGAATTGCAATGGGACGAACTGTTTTGTGGTCACGGCCATCAATTCGTGGCTCACCATCAAGAATTCGATTACGTACGGTAGCGCGCTCTATTTCAACAAACATATTGCCAATCACATCCGCTTTTAACTCATCATTCTCTGCTTGCAGAGCAGAAATTGCTTGTTCTTTTAACTCATCCAAACGTTGATATCTTTCTTGCTTATCCTTAATCAGATAGGCTGCTTCAACGTCATGTTTCACCATATCAGAAATTCGTTCTTGCAAGGAAGTATCTACTTCAGGAGCGGTCCATTCCCAACGAGTTTTCCCACCCTGTGCTGCGAGCTCTTCGATTCCTTTGATCACACTTTTCATCATTTCATGACCAAACATAATGGCGCCGCGCATAATGTCTTCACTTAACTCTTTGGCTTCTGACTCGACCATCAAAATTGCATCTTTAGTTCCGGCTACCACTAAATCAAGTTTGGATTGCTCGAGTTCTTTGCGGCTTGGGTTCAATAAGTAAATACCGTCTTTATAGCCTACACGGGCAGCGCCAATGGGACCATTAAAAGGAACACCTGAAAGAGCTAATGCTGCAGAGGATGCAATCATTGCAACAATATCCGCTGAAACTTCTGGATTTAGAGAAAGAACCGTAACAATAACTTGTACTTCGTTGCAAAAACCATCAGGAAATAAAGGACGAATAGGACGATCAATCAATCGAGAAGTTAATGTTTCATTATCTGAAGGTCTGCCTTCTCGTTTATTAAACCCACCCGGTATTTTACCTACTGCGTAAAATTTTTCTTGATAATTTACCGTCAATGGAAAAAATCCAGCTCCTTCGCCACATTCCTTTTTGCCAACTACTGTAGCTAATACCTGAGTGCCATTCATATTGGCTAATACTGCTCCATCCGCTTGTCGCGCAATTTCACCTGTTTCCAATATAAGCGTGTGGTCACCGAATGCTATTTCTTTTGTAAACTTAGCCACGTATTCTTCCTCTTAGTAATTATAACGAAAAAAAGGCGCAGAAAATTGCGCCTTTATTTAAAGTATTTTTTTGTAAAGTACATTCGTAACGAAATGTATTTGCTCAGAAATCAATAAGAATCTCTCAGTTCCAGACTTTGGATCAAAGTTTGATAACGAGCTTCATCGTTATGCTTTAAATATTTCAAAAGCTTACGACGTTTATTAACAAGTTGTTGCAGTCCACGTCGAGAATGAAAATCTTTTTTGTGTTCTTTAAAGTGCTCAGTTAAATATTTAATACGGCCAGTAATAATAGAAACCTGAACTTCAGGCGAACCAGTATCTTGATCGGAACGCTTGTATTCTTTAACAATTGCTGCTTTATCTGCGCTGCTTAGCGACATTATACACTCCCGGAACTACTAAGTATTCATTTAAAGGCGAACATTCTACCAAGGCACGTCCAACGAAACAAGTACTGATAATTATTTTTGTGCAAAAAATTTCATATTTAGCTTTAATCACTTATTTTACTACCAATGATCAAAAAGAAAGTAAGCGTTTCGCTTTAATATCACCTTGGATATTTCGTTCTCCTAACCCAATAAATTGTGCTTTCTCATCATAAAGACGAACACAATCTGCTTTTTCTCCACCTATTTTATTTGTTACTACTCTACCTTGACGAATCATAACAATTTTATCATCCGACAGGATCACTTTCTCAAAATGACTAACAGCTCTATCCATGGGAATCAAGCAAGCTGTTCGTTCGGAGCTAGACATTGCCTCTAATTCATCTAGAGAATACATAGGCATACTCTCTAAACCAGAGGTATAAACCCGATGTAGGCGCGTAACATGAGCCCCTACACCTAATGCATCACCAATGTCTTCAACCAAATTACGAATATAGGTTCCCTTGCTGCACGTTACAGTTAATGAAAATTGACTACCGTCAAATGCATTAAGTTCCAAATTACTAATCAGGATCTCGCGAGCCTCTCTCTCAATGTGAATCCCTTCTCTCGCCAAACGATAAAGAGGGGTTCCATTATGCTTTAAAGCGGAAAACATGGAAGGAATCTGCTTTATATGACCTGTATGTTCTTTTAATACAGCAAGTAAATTTAACTCTGAAACTGCAAATGCCTCAACACGAGCGATTATTTCACCAGTTGCGTCAGCAGTGTTTGTTTTAATTCCTAATAAGCCGGTAGTCTGATAGCACTTATCTGCATCAAGCAAAAATTGACATACCTTAGTGGCTTCGCCAAAGCAAAGAGGCAACATACCTGTAGCAAGCGGATCTAAACTTCCAGTATGGCCAGCTTTCTTTGCCCCTAACAATCTTTTTGCTTTTTGCAACGCCGTGTTCGAGGTCATTCCTTCAGATTTGTTTAGCAATAAAATTCCATCTAATGCTGAAGGATTAATTACTTTCATTATCATCAGAATCAGGTGGATTCACTTTATCGATGAGACGACTTAAACGTTCACCATATTCTATTGATTCATCATATATGAAATGAAGCTGGGGGACTGTGCGCAAAGTAATACTTCGTGCCAAAGCGCTGCGCAAATAACTTGCAGCGGCATTTAAAATAGCCGCTGCAGTTTCTTTATTATCATTCAGCACAGTAAAATATACTTTGGCATGACTCAAATCAGCCGCAACTTTTACAGCGGATATAGTGACGAACCCGGTTAAGCGGGGATCTTTTACTTCCATGGGTATTATCTGTGCTAATTTACGCTGAATCATTTCAGCGATTCTATCTGTACGTTTAAAATTTTGAGCCATCTTTATAAATCACGCTTAATTTCAACTGTTTCATATACTTCAATTAGGTCACCTGGCTTAACATCATTGTAATTTTTGACCCCAATACCACATTCAAAGCCTTGGCGAACCTCAACCACATCATCTTTGAATCTTCGCAATGATTCCAAAGTACCCTCATAGATAACCACATTGGCACGCAGGACACGAATAGGGTTATTTCGCTTTATAACTCCTTCAATAACCATACAACCTGCAATCGCACCAATTTTGGGTGATTTAAATACATCGCGAACTTCAGCAGTACCAATAATTTCCTCTCTAAATTGCGGAGCAAGCATACCGGTTAAAGCGCCTTTAATCTGGTCTACAATGTCGTAAATGACACTATAATAGTGCAGCTGCACAGATTCATGCTCGGCCAATTTCTTAGCACTACTATCGGCTCTCACGTTAAAGCCAACCAAAATGGCATTGGATGCTATGGCTAAATGAACATCAGATTCAGTAATACCACCTACACCGCTTGAAATAACTTCAACTTTAACTTCCTCAGTAGATAATTTCACTAACGCATCTGAAATTGCTTCAAGTGAACCTTGAACATCAGCTTTAAGTACCACATTAAGTACCTTAGATTCTCCTGCCGCCATATTTTCCATAATGCCTTCGAGGGTTGATTTCTGGCGTCTGGCAAGTTTTACATCTCGGAATTTACCTTGACGGAATAAGGCAACCTCTCTTGCTTTTTTCTCATCAGGAACAACGACAGCTTCATCCCCGGCATGAGGAATAGCAGATAAGCCCAATACCTCGACCGGAATTGATGGGCCCGCAGAATCAACTAGATCCCCATTATCACCAACCAAAGCTCGTACACGGCCGTATTGAAATCCCGCAAGTAGGATATCGCCTTTATGTAGTGTTCCGCTTTGTACTAACACAGTTGCTACAGGACCTCTACCTTTGTCTAAACGTGACTCAATTACAACTCCTTTAGCAGCACCGTCTGTTACAGCGGTTAATTCTAGAACTTCAGATTGCAATAAGATGGCATCAAGTAGCTCATCAATACCCATACCGGATTTAGCCGAGATATTGATAAACATAGTATCTCCACCCCAAGCTTCTGGGATTACTTCATATGTCGTTAATTCATTCATGACACGATCAGGATCTGCATCGGGTTTATCCATCTTATTAATTGCAACAATAATTGGCACTTTCGCTGCTTTGGCATGTTGAATTGCTTCTATCGTTTGTGGCTTAACTCCATCATCTGCAGCAACGATTAACACAACAATATCAGTGACCTTTGCACCACGAGCTCTCATTGCGGTAAAAGCAGCATGACCTGGAGTATCTAGGAATGTAACATCACCTTTAGGAGTACTTACATGGTATGCACCAATATGTTGTGTAATACCACCTGCCTCGCCAATTGCAACTTTGGTTCGGCGAATATAGTCAAGTAACGAGGTCTTACCATGATCTACGTGTCCCATAATTGTAACGACAGGTGCTCTTGATTCAGTTCGACTACCTATGTTAATCGACTCACCTAATCCCACTTCAATTGCGTCTTCTTTAATAATACGTGCCTTATGGCCCATTTCTTCAACAACAATAACCGCTGTTTCTTGGTCAATAACCTGGTTAATGGTTGCCATCGCCCCAAGGGACATCATTATTTTAATTACTTCAGCGGCTTTAACAGACATTCTTTTTGCTAATTCTGCAACCGTAATTGTTTCAGGGATTAAAACCTCTTTTACTACGGGGGCGGTGGGCAAAGCAAAACCATGAGTTAAAGACTCTTCAGCCTCTTTAAGTTTATCTGATTTCTCTACACCCTTACGCTTTTTAAATTTGCTACGACCGCCTCGTCTATGACCCTCTTGATCTTCTTCATCGCGATCATAAGATGTTTGATATTTAGGTTTTTTCTTAACTTTCCTGAAATCTCCGGCCTCAGACTCAATTGGCTGCTCAACATGTTTCTTTTTAGATGGTTTTTCCAATTTTTGCTCTTCTTTTATGGAGATATCTTCCATAACTTCTTTCGGACTTGTACTTACAACCACTTCTGTTGGTAAGTCTGTAGGAATTTCTTCATTATGTTGAGAATTTTCTTCTACCTCATGTGCTTGGTTTTCTTCCACTGTAGTTTCAGCAGGTTCGGTGATTTGCTCTACTGATTCTATAGGTGTTTCAGATACCGGTGGCATCTCAGAAGCCACTTCAGCAGTATGCTCTTCAGGTATCGTCTGATTTTCTTCAGATAGAGTTGGTTCTTCAGCTTCAGGCAACTCTGCTATGGGGGTACGTTTTACAAATACTTTTTTCTTACGTACCTCAACACTTACAGTTTTGCCGCTATGAGCATCATGGCCAACGGTGACTTGCGATAAGCTTTTTCGTCTTAAAGTAATTCGCTCAGGCGAAACATTCACATCACGTAGAGAAGTTCTCTTCAAATGATTGAGTAGGATCCGCTTTTGCTCTTCATTCACAGTCTGTTGGTCATCACTAAAAGACAACCCTGCTTCCTGTAACTGGTTCAATAAGCGTTCAACCGGAATACCAACGACTTGAGCTAATTGTTTAACCGTCACATCCGCCATATTTTAATCCCCTTTCAGCAGTTATATACTTTATCTGAAAATAACTGCATATTTGCACTACATTAATTTATAATAAATCCATAGTCTTATAAAAACCATGGTTCTCTGGCCTTCATTATTAAAGCTCCGGCCTTTTCTTCAGTCATTCCTTCAATTTCTAACAGCTCATCAACAGATTGCTCAGCTAAATCTTCCATAGAAGTAATTCCTTTTGATGCTAATTTGTTAGCTAACTCTTCGGACATACCTTCCATTGAGAGTAATGATTCATCAGGTGAACCAGATAGCTCTTTACCTGAAGAAAGAGCCATTGTAAGTAATTTATCATTTGCCCTATTTCTCAGTTCCTCAACAATTTCTTCGTCAAACTCTTCGATGGCCAGTAATTCTTCTTTAGGGACATAAGCAATTTCTTCTAGAGAAGAAAAACCATGTGCTACGAGTAATGTAGCAATTTCTTCATCAATTTCTAGTGCAGAAGTAAATAATTTAACAATTTTACTTGATTCTTCCAAATTCTTATTTTCGAATTCATCTGTAGTCATAACATTCAACGTCCAGCCCGTTAATTGACTTGCCAAGCGAACGTTTTGACCATTGCGCCCGATAGCTTGGGACAATTGATCTTTTTCAACTGCTAAATCCATAGTATGGGTGTCTTCATCCACAACAATAGAAGAGATTTCTGCAGGAGCCATGGCATTAATAACTAATTGCGGAGGATTATCATCCCATAAAATAATATCTACACGTTCCCCGCCAAGCTCGCTAGAAACAGCCTGAACTCGAGCGCCGCGCATACCAACACAAGCCCCAACAGGGTCAATGCGTCCATCATTGGTTTTAACTGCAATCTTAGCTCGATTGCCTGGATCTCGTGCTGCAGCTTTCACTTCAATCACGTTCTCACCAATTTCAGGTACTTCAATACGGAACAGTTCAATAAGCATTTCATTACGGGTACGACTGACAAATAGTTGAGGACCACGCGCTTGAGGCGTAATTTCATATAAATAAGCACGAACCCTATCATTCGGACGAAACATTTCATGCGGAAGCATTTCTGTACGCGGCAAGAATGCTTCTGCTTTCCCACCTAAGTCAATAATAATATTATCTCGGGTTACTTTTTTAACGGTTCCATAAATCAATTGACCTAACTTGCTTCTGAATTGATCAATTACGAGCTCGCGCTCTGCCTCTCTAACTTTTTGCATAATAACTTGCCGAGCAGCTTGCGCCTCAATTCTTCCAAATTCGATTGAAGGAATTGATTCTTCTATACGATCGTTAATTTTTGCAGCGGGGTTGCGTTCTTTTGCTTGTTCAACAGTTAATTGGCGATCTGGATGTTCTAGTTCATCTTCATTGACTACATCCCAATATCTATAGGTTTCATAGTCACCTGTGCGGGGATCTAATTTGATTCGTACCCCTATATCTAAACCAAAGATCTTGCGAGTTGCGGATTCCAATGCAGCCTGAATGGCAAGTATAATAACTTCCTTACTTACACCTCTTTCATTTGATAACGCCTCTGCAACCAGTAACAATTCTTTGCTCATTGTTCGCCTCTCTATACTGTCAAACTTGCTTTCACAATATTTGAAAAAAGTAATTCTTGATCTTCATTATTTATTTTAATTACTAAAGTGTTCTCAGATACTGAGACAATAGTCCCTAATAATTTACGCTTACCCTCAATTGGCTTAAAAGTTTTTACTTGTACTTCATGGCCTATATAACGCTGATATTGCCAATTTTTAAATAATGGCCGTGGTATACCTGGTGATGATACTTCCAAGCTATAATTTCCAGAAATAGGATCTTCAACATCAAGCAATGCGCTGACTTGATGACTCACTGCTTCGCAGTCTTCAATCCCTATTCCATCAATCTTATCAATGTATATGCGCAATAAAGAATGCTTACCTTGTGAAAGATATTCACATCCCCAAAGCTCATAGCCCATGTCATTAATTGTAGGAGCTAATAAATCTTCCAATTCATCTTGTATCATAGTATTAACAAACTAAAAAGGGCACGGATGCCTAATACAAATACGGTATAGTAACCTAAGTTCGGGCAAGAGCTTAACTCTGAACGTGATTTCTATAAAACAATTAATTCCGAGCGCGATCTTTGCTTCACTGGCTACTACAAACTTTTAGTGCAGTTACAAATTATACATAATAAAAAACCCCATAAATGGGGTTCTTAATAAGTGGTAGCGGGGGCAGGATTTGAACCTACGACCTTCGGGTTATGAGCCCGACGAGCTACCAGGCTGCTCCACCCCGCGTCAACTGATGGCAAGTATACTGAGAGTCAGTACGCTTAGCAAGTACTTTCTTTGAAGAATCTAAATAAATATGTATTCTGGACTGGAAAACAGTTTATTTTCTAATCCAGAACAAAGATGAAGGTATCTTAGGAACCAAATGCATTCATACACGCTACAATTAAGGCGCCTGGAAATATACCTAAATACAGTAACGATAGACAATTAAGGGAAAGGACTAAAGTATTCCCCTTATTCATAACTACTGGGTCAACATGTGCCGGTGCATCAAAATACATTATTTTAACAATTCTTAAATAATAATAAGCACCAATCACCGTAAATAATAATCCCAGTACAGCCACCCACATCATTTGAGCGTCCACTAACGCTTTAAGCACAAGCAGTTTAGTAAAGAAGCCCACAGTTGGAGGCACACCGGCAAGAGAGAACATAACGATTAGCATCATAAATGCCAACCAGGGATTTCTTTTGTTAAGCCCTTTTAGATCCTCAATGCTATCTATTTCCATCCCGCGGTTAGACATTAACACAATTAAACCAAAGCCGGCAGCTGAGGTTATTGAATAAACCAAAATATAATAGAGTGCCGCAGAATATCCTGAAGCAGTTGCCGCTAAGATTCCAAATAAAGCATATCCAATATGAGAGATAGCCGAATAAGCTAATAAACGTTTTATACTGGTCTGCACTACTGCGAACAAATTCCCCAGACCTGTGGAAAGTAAAGTCATTACCAATAGAATATGTTGCCACTGCGAACTCACATCGACTAGGCCAATTGTAAGTAATCTAAATGCCATACCTAAAGCAGCAACTTTAGGTGCAGCGCTAATGAATAGGGTAACTGAAGTTGGTGCCCCCTGATATACATCGGGAGCCCACATATGGAATGGCACAGCAGCTAATTTAAAAGCAACGCCACATAGAATGAAAACTATAGCAAATGCCAGTAAGGTACTTTGCTGTTGCCAGTTCGCAGCGATGACATTTGCCACTTCGAGTAAATCAAGTTTTCCGGTTGCTCCATAAATTAAAGAAATACCATATAAAAGCATGGCAGAAGCAATTGACCCCATTACAAAATATTTCATTGCTGCTTCAGAAGCATCACTATCTGTTCTGCGAATAGCAGTCATCGCGTATAAAGGTAATGACAATAATTCTAAACCAAGGAAAATTGTGAGGAGAGAATGTGCTGAAACAAGCAGCATCATCCCTAAAGTAGAAAATAATCCTAAGATATAGTAATCCCCTGAAGGCATTTGACGCTCATCTATGTACTCTTTGGAATAGATAAAGCTCAGCAAAACCGTAATGTACATAAAGAATTTCATTAAATTCGCTATATCATCACTAATGAACAAGCCATTGAGGGTAATCACCTTATACATACCAATATAAAGAAAACTAACAACAGCAGCTAAAACTAAACCGATACAAGAGATAAAAAAGGAAATAGATTTATATCGATGCCGTAAAAATAGATCCGCAAGCAATGCAATACATGCGGTGGCGAGCACAATCATTTCCGGAATGGCTACATGGATATTTTCAAGTAATGCTGTCATATTGGTTAACCTTGATTACAATTTTGATTGACTTGCTAACGCTAGAGTATGGCTTACTGTTTGATGAATGTACTCTAGGAATGGCTTAGGATAAACACCCATAGCGATTACCATCAAAGCAAGTAAAATATAAGCACTTAACTCATAGCCCGAAAGATCTTTTAGTTCCGCAACTTTTTCATTTGCTATAGGTCCAAAAATTACTCGTTTATACATCCAAAGATTATAACCTGCTGCGGTTATTAGTGTGGTAGCCGCCCAAAATGTCACCCAAAAACCAGCTTTTAGTGACCCAAGAATTACCATAAATTCACCAACAAAACCGGAGGTTCCTGGCAAACCGGCATTCGCCATACAGAAAAGCATGAAAAATGATGCAAAAATTGGCATGGTATTCACTATCCCGCCAAAATCAGCTAAACGTCGTGTATGCATCCGATCGTAGATAAAACCTACACCGGCAAAAAGTGCACTTGAGACAAAAGCATGCGAAATCATAACGACAATGGCACCTTCTAAAATTAAGCCAGCTGCACTTAGTCCTGATTGTTTTGCAATCGCAAAAATAGCAAAACTACCTAAAGTTACAAATCCCATGTGTGAAATTGAAGAATAGGCAATTAGTCGTTTCATATCCTTTTGAATAATTGCGACTAAAGCAATATAAACGATTGCAATTAAAGATAAGGCAATCATAACCCCAGCATAACGGCTACAAGCATCTGGAACTATGGGTAAGGAGAACCGGATAAACCCGTACGCTCCAAGCTTTAATAAAATTGCAGCTAATACAACAGAGCCACCAGCTGGAGCCTCGGTATGTGCATCAGGCAACCAGGTGTGGACTGGAAACATCGGGATCTTTATTGCAAAACCAAGGAAAAATGCAATGAAAATCAATGTTTGAGCCGTCATGCTTAATTTAATAGCATAAAAAGCTTCTATACTAAATGTGCCAGCGATGAACCCCATGTATAAAAAGCTAGCTAACATGAGAACTGAACCTAAAAAGGTATATAAGAAAAATTTAATCGCAGCATAAACACGATTATCTGATCCCCAAATACCAATAATGAGGTACATAGGAATTAGGGTCGCCTCCCAGAAAATATAAAATAAGATGGCATCTAAGGCAGAGAAAACACCAACTAATAGCCCCTGCATAATCAAAAATGCAGCTAAATATTGAGAAACTCTGTTGGTAATGCTTTCCCAAGTTGCCAAGATCACCACTAAATTTGTAAAAATGCTAAGCACAATTAGGAGTAACGACATTCCATCGATGCCTAAGCTATAGCTAATACCTAGTGAAGGCATCCATGAAAATTCCTCCAAATATTGCATTCCGAGCACTTTAGGATCAAAGCCTGCAACAAGCGGGATACACAGTAGCAAACAAAGTATTACGGTAAATAATGCCAAATAACGTGAAATATTCGGGCTACGATCGTCTCCAGAGAGAAGAACAAAAACCCCGCCTATTACTGGCAACCAAATTAGTAAATTGAGCAAATAATGCATACCTTCACCCTATATTCAGCCGAGTATCAACCAGCATAAAAATCCAAGCAATCCAAAAATCATTATCGTAGCATAATGATACAGATAACCACTTTGTATAGCGCGACCTTTAGTTGATAACCATCTAACTAGTCGACTGCTGCCATTTACAACCATCCCATCGATCAATTTTTGATCACCCACACTGTAAAATACAGTTCCTATACCCTTAGATCCTTTCACAAAAACTAGATTGTTAAACGCATCAAATCCATATTTATTGAGGAGTATTTTATAAATGAGTGAAAAACGACGTGCCAAATAACCTGGGATCGTTGGTACCGCTATATAACAGAGCCAAGCTATCGCAATCCCCGCCAAAGTAATCCAAAAAGTAAGCGAGTATACTGAATGCACCATACTTGCAAAAGGTGAAGTCACTTCATGGGCAAGCTCTGCCAACACATTATGTTGAGGGAGAACAAATAAAGAAGAACTTAAAATTGTTGGATTATCAAAAAGCATAGGCATGTACAATATGTAGCCTAGAATAATTGATGGAATAGCAAGTAAAACCAGCGGCAGCCAAACCACCCATGGCGACTCATGAACATGGCTTAAAGTATGCTCATCCATACGAGGTTTGCCGTGGAATGTCATAAACAAAGATCTAAAGGTATACAGGGCAGTAACGCCAGCACCAAGAACCACACAGAAATAGGAATAACTACTTCCAGGAATCTGTGACAATTGTACCGCTTCGATAATTGTATCTTTGGAATAAAACCCTGCCAGAGGGGGTATCGCGCAAAGAGCTAGAGAACCAATTACATATGTTATGTAAGTAATGGGCATCTTGTTCCATAAACCACCCATTTTTCGCATATCTTGTTCATGGTGCATACCGATAATTACCGAACCAGCACCTAAGAATAAGAGGGCTTTAAAACATGCATGAGTAAGAAGGTGAAACATTCCTGCACTGTATGCTGATGCCCCCATTCCTACCATCATATATCCTAATTGAGACAGCGTTGAATAGGCGACTACTCGTTTAATGTCATTCATTGTGAGTGCTAAAATTCCTGTAAAGAGTGCACCTGTTGCTCCTATCACAAGAACTACGCTTAATGCGGTTGTAGAAAATTCGATTAGAGGTGAAATACGCGCAATCATAAATACACCAGCCGTGACCATTGTCGCAGCGTGAATCAATGCAGAGATAGGAGTCGGACCTTCCATTGATTCAGGTAGCCACACATGTAACGGTACTTGTGCAGATTTACCCATAGCACCTACGTATAAAGCTAAACATATTACCGTGACTAAAGACCAAGGATGACCTTGAAACAGTTCAATATTCTGACTTGTAAGATAGTTAACGCTCTTGAAAACAGTTTCGTAATCAATACTACCCGTGTAGGCAAATACCAGGGCAATCCCTAAGAGAAAACCAAAGTCACCCACGCGGTTGACGAGAAAAGCTTTAAGACTACCCTCAATAGCTGATTCTTTTTGATACCAGAAACCAATAAGCAAATAAGAAACTAGACCAACACCTTCCCAACCAAAGAATAATTGTAAGAAATTATTTGCACTGACTAACATCAGCATCATAAAAGTAAACAATGAAATGTAGCTGAAAAAACGCTGGTATCCATCGTCATCGGCCATATATCCAATACTGTAAATATGCACCAACAAAGAGACAAAATTAACAGTCACTAGCATCACAGTACTTAAAGGATCAATCAGAAAACCAATGTTAAATTCAAATGGAAGAATTAAGCCACCAGTCGCCCAGTGATAAAGCACAGTGCTCTCAGTCGGCATGGCGCCAGAAAAGATTTGCCAAGCCACATAGAGGGATGCAATAAAAGATATTGTAACGCCTAGGATAGTGGCTGAATGTGCCCCGACTCGTCCAATTTGATTACGGAAAAAACCAGCAATTATAGAGCCAGCCAAGGGAGTTAAAACGATTATTAGACAAAGTTGTTGGATACTCACAATGTTAACCTTTTAAATGATTCATCTTATCTACGTTAATGTTACCTCTATTTCTATAAAGCAACATCACTATGGCTAATCCTATTGCTGCTTCTGCGGCAGCAACCGTTAAAATAAAAAAGACATAAACTTGACCGCTAATTTCGTTATAGTAGTGGGAAAATGCGACAAAATTAGTATTCACTGCAAGTAACATCAATTCGATACATACCAGCAATAAAATGATATTCCGACGATTCATCATTATGCCAATAAGACCAAAACCGAATATAATGGCCCCCAGAATTAAGTAATTATTTACTGGTATCATCTAGAAATCCCCAACATTATTTTTCTGTTTTCATATTAATTAATTCCACCCGATCGCTTCTACGTGTCAGGATCTGTTGTTTCACATCCTGCCGTTTCGATTTTCTGGGACCTCTATGGACTAGGGTAATTGCTGAAATAATGGCGATTAATAACAGCACAGCTGCAATTTCAAAAGCCAGTAAATAATCTGTATATAAAACCATGCCCAAGGCTTCCGTATTTGACCGGGGTGCTTCAAGTTTGTTTTGTGTTGCATTCATTAACTGGGTACTAATCATAGGATTGCTTTGCGTCTCAACATTCGACTTAAACGTACCTGCTGGAATAGATACCATTAATAGTCCAGTTAAAAGAGCAACCAGAATTAAACCAAAGGGTAAATAGCGTCTGTAATGGTTTTTAATTACTTCCACATCAATATTAAGCATCATTACGACGAACAGAAACAATGTCATTACCGCACCCACATATACAAGCACCAAAATTAGGGCAAGAAACTCTGCTTCTGCAAGGATCCATAATCCTGCACTCGCAATGAAGGTAAGTACAAGAAATAAAACGCTGCGTACAGGATTATCTTGAATAATTACCATAAAGGCAGCGCCTACGGCTATGGCCGCAAAGATATAGAAAATAGTTTGAACTAATAATTCATGCATACTGCACCCCGTTATCGGTATTTTTCATCAGCAGCTCTATCTGCTGCAAGTCTGGGCTCCAACAAATCGCCAAGGGCTAGGAGCTTTTCTTTCGTCATAATATTTTGGCCACGCTCACTAATATGATAATGATGCACTGGTGTTACTACGATGGAATCCACAGGGCAAGACTCTTCGCATAATCCGCAGTTAATGCATTTAAATACATCAATATCATATCGTGTGGTGCGACGAGATCCATCTTCGCGTGGTTCTGACTCAATAGTTATAGCAAGTGCAGGACAAACTGCTTCACATAATTTGCAAGCAATACAACGTTCTTCGCCATTTGGATAACGTCGTAAAGCCAGTGCGCCTCTAAAACGAGGTGAAATTGGAGTTTGTTCCTCAGGAAACTGGACCGTTATTTTTTTCTTAAAAAAATATTTACCAGTTAACTTTAGACCCTGCAATAATTCTATAAAAAGAAAACTGCGTACGTAGTATTTAATAAATTGATATGCTTTTTTCATCGGCTTCTCTATTAATCATTAAAACCAAGGTTTCACATGTGTAACAACCATTAGCGCAGTTACAATAATCCAAACAATGGTGACCGGAATAAGTACCTTCCAACCTAAACGCATAAGCTGGTCATAACGATAACGAGGAAAAGTTGCTCTTATCCATAAATATACATATAGGAAAAAGCAGACTTTCACGATTAACCAAACAAAGCCGGGTACAATAAAAAATATATTTTCTAAAAATGGAATACCTTCAAATGGTGACATCCAGCCACCCAGAAACAGAATACTAAGCAGCATAGAAATAAGAATCATACTCGCATATTCTGATAAGAAAAATAATGCGAAGCCTATCCCTGAATACTCTACGTGGAATCCAGCAACAATTTCAGACTCACCTTCGGCTAAGTCGAATGGTGCTCGGTTGGTTTCAGCAATTCCTGCTATCCAAAAAACAAAAAATAGAGGCAAGAGAGGAATAAACCACCAATGTAAAATTCCTCCTCTTTGTGAGTTTACAATGTCGGTAAGATTCATACTTCCAGCAGCCAACAGTACTCCAACTAAAGCAAAGCCCATTGCAATTTCATAGGATACGGTTTGCGCAGTACTTCTTAATGCACCAAACATTGCGTATTTGGAGTTAGACGCCCATCCTGCGATAAGCACTCCATAAACTCCAAGAGAACTCATTGCGAAAATATAAAGAACACCTGCATTAATATTTGCTAAAACCATGCCTTCCTGAAAAGGAATGACTGCCCAACCTGCCAAAGCAGGAACTAGAGCAAATAATGGGGCGGCCACAAAAAGATATTTATTAGAGCGGGTTGGGATAATAATTTCTTTAGTAATTAGTTTAATCAAATCCGCTATCGGTTGGAGCAACCCCCGTATACCCACGCGGTTGGGTCCTATGCGTGCTTGTATATACCCAATAACTTTACGCTCTGCATAGATTAAATATGCAACACATAATAGTAAGGGAACTACGATTACTAATATTTTAATGATGACCCAAATTAATATGCTAATATCTTGCAGCATTTTTTTACCTGCCTAGCGCTTAATAGTTATTGCAGCAAATGAATGGCCTAAATCCACCGTTTCAGGCATCGCGTTTGCTACCCATACAACATCTGCCGCAATGCGTTCATCACGTTTAAGCGGCAATGTTATCTCAATATCTCCCTGAGATACAGTAGCAACATCTTCTAATTTCAATCGATCCGCTGTTGTCGGATTTATGCGTATACACGCTACTTCAGCAGCAGCGCAAAATTGCAACTCTTTAGCATTCCTAACAATTGCATCGCTACGATAAAGCGGCCATTCGCCCACACGAATCAACGATTGATTAATTAGAGGCAAACTCTCAGGATAAAAGGGCTTATATTCTTGTTCCATTGTGATTGCAACACTATTTTTAATTTCTGACAAAACCTCTTCAGTTGATAAATATTCAAAACCTTCGCAATGCAGTAAATTAGCAAGAACCCGCAAGACTTTCCAGGCAGGTCGAGCCTCACCATGAGGTGATAACGCACCTTTTACTGTTTGCCAAGTATTATCAACATTAATGTATGTTCCTGAAGTTTCAGCATAGGGAGCAATTGGTAAAATGACATCCGCATAATCCAGCATTGACTCATGATTGTAAGCAGACATTAATACAACAAACTCTGCACCGAGCATTGATTGTCTTGCGCCGTAAGGATTTGCAAAATCAAAACCCGGTTCTACGCCCATTAAAAAATAGGCTTTCAATTTGGCATTTAATGCAGCTTGCACATCCATCCCGGGGGCTGAATCGGCTTTTCCTGCAGTGGTGCGATGAGGAACCATGCCTGCGATCCAAGCGCCAGCAGCATTTGCCCCCTGAGTCAGGCGCAATACTTTAGCTCCACTTAATTTTTCAATATGAAACATCAAGGTACGCAATAACGCCGCTTCAGGGTGATTTTCACAAAGAGCACCGGTAATTAAGCATGCTTTTTCTTCTTTTAATGCTTTGGCCACGTTTTGAGTTGCTTTATCCAACTCAAGACCTATTAATAATTTTTGCACTTCTGCGGGTAAAGTTTTGATGTCACCAGTCAATGCTAAAGCAAGCTTGGCGAGTTGCATTGGCATTTCTAAAGGTGAAACAATAAAGCGCTCTTGGAGATCAAAACGATATTCAAAATCTACGGGATTTATTGCGTAAATCTTTGCTCCATTACGGAATGCCTTACGAACTCGCACTCCAGCTAAAGGTACTTCACGATCAATGTTACATCCAATTAGGACTATGGTATTTTGATGTTCTACTTCGGAATAGGGCAAGGAACTTTGAGGTGAAGTTGCTTGGTGTTGTTGATCTCTAAAGTCTACCTGTTGCAACCTGTGATCCAGATTGTGAACACCGATTTCACGCATTAATTTTTGTAATAAATACAGTTCTTCTAATGTAGAAGAACTTGAGGCAAAAGCCGCAACTTGCTCAGCGCCATTTTGTTTTATGACTCGCGCCAGCCCTTCGGCGGTATATTTTAAAGCCGTCTCCCAATCCACAACTTCCCACTGCCCATTACGCTTAATCTGTGGCTGGCTTGCTCTTGATGAACTTTTTAATCCTAAATAGCTAAATCGATCTCTATCTGCCAACCAAGTTTCGTTAATTGTTTCATTTTCTTTAGGAACAACCCGCATTAACTCATTTCGACGAGTATGAAGATAGATATTTGAACCGAGGCAATCATGAGGCGCTACACCATCATGTTGAGTTAGTTCCCATGCTCTAGCAGTAAAACGAAATGGTTTTGACGTTAATGCCCCAACGGGACATAAATCAATAATATTACCAGAAACTTCTGACTTCATGCTGTGTTGCACATAAGTACCAATTTGCATGTGCTCGCCTCGGCCAGTCGCACCTAACTCTCTCAACCCAGCAATTTCTTCACCGAAACGGACACAACGAGTACAATGAATACAACGGGTCATTTCAGTTGAAATCAGTGTACCCAAATTATCATCGTCCACTGAACGTTTGTTTTCTGTATACTGGGACTCATCTGCCCCGTAGCCCATGGATATGTCTTGTAATTCACATTCCCCGCCCTGATCACAGATTGGGCAATCAAGCGGATGGTTAATAAGAAGGAATTCCATAACTACTTTTTGTGAATGTAACGCTTCCTTCGATTTGGTAAATACCTTCATGCCATTTGTAATTGGAGTCGCACAAGCAGGAACTGGCTTACGGCCATTTTCCACTTCAACTAAACACATGCGACAATTGGCAGCCACGGACAATTTTTTATGATAACAAAACCGTGGGATATGAATACCTGCTTCATCGGCAACTTCGATTATCATTTTGCCGTTTTCTGCTTCAAATGTTTTACCGTCGATTTCAATAGTAGTTGTCATGGGTCAAACCTTTTTAATTATGCTGCGAAGATTGAGCGTTTATGCTTCACGAAATATTCAAATTCATCGCGGAAATGCTTCACAAAACTTTGTACTGGCCAAGCTGCTGCCTCACCTAATGCACAAATAGTGCGTCCTTCGATATTGTTCGCAACATTGACTAATTTCTCTACATCTCCAGGTTCACCATGCCCATCCTTAATGCGATGTAGTAAACGGACTAGCCAACCAGTGCCCTCCCGGCATGGAGTACATTGGCCACAAGACTCATCCATGTAAAACTCGGAAATGCGATAGAGTGCATCAACCATACAGGTTGTTTCATCCATAATAATCACAGCACCCGAACCTAATCCTGATCCTGCTTTTTGGATACTGTCATAATCCATATCTAGACCCATCATCACCTCACCAGGTAAAACAGGCATGGAAGTACCCCCGGGAATTACTGCTTTAATTTTACGACCTTTTGAAACCCCACCTGCTAATTCAAGTAGCGTTTTAAAGGGGGTCCCCAAAGGGATTTCGAAATTTCCAGGTTTATTAACGTGACCACTCACACTAAAACATTTGGCTCCGCCATTATTGGGCTTGCCTATTTTTAAAAACCACTCCCCACCTTTTTCCATAATGACCGGAACAGAGGCAAAAGTCTCAGTATTATTTATCGTTGTAGGCTTCCCGTATAAGCCATAGTTAGCAGGAAAGGGAGGCTTAAATCTGGGCTGACCTTTTTTTCCTTCAAGGGAATTGAGCAATGCGGTCTCTTCACCGCAAATGTAGGCCCCAGCACCTAAATGATTATATAAATCGAAGTCAATACCTGTACCTAAAATATTCTTACCTAATAAACCAGCTTCATAAGCTTCTTTTAGTGCGGCTTCAGTACGCTCATAGGGCAACCAAAACTCACCGCGGATGTAATTATATCCAACAGTAGCACCCATGGTATATCCAGCAATAGCCATACCCTCTATAAGCTGGTGTGGATTCAATGTAAGTATTTCGCGATCCTTACACGTACCTGGCTCACCTTCGTCTGAATTACAAACTACATATTTTTGTACTGGAGTATTACGATTCATAAAACTCCATTTCAATCCAGTCGGGAATCCTGCTCCTCCTCGACCACGCAAGGCAGAGGTTTTTAACTCATCAATTATTAATTGTGGAGAAGTTTGCTCTTTTAATATTTTTCTCCATGCACTATATCCACCCACACTCTCATAAGCAGATAGTGTCCAAGGCTCTGGTAGATGAAATGTTCGATAACAAACTTGATTTAATTCAACCACGGCAACCACCTCTATCTTTTATTGGTATTGTTCCAACACTTTATCTATAGATTCAGGAGTCAGATTCTCATGATAATCCTTGTCCACCTGCATCATCGGCGCATTAACACAAGCGCCTAAACATTCAACGGATCTTAAAGTAAAGCGCCCATCATCTGTGGTCCCACCTAATTTTATACCCAACTTTTTTTCCAAGTGTTCGACAACCGCAGCCGAATCACGCAGCATACAAGAAATATTGGTACATACATTTATCGAGTGTCTTCCAACTTGTGTGTGTTCGTACATAGTATAGAAACTCGCAACCTCATATACGGAAATAGGAGGCATCTCAAGATAATCAGCTACAGCATCCATTAATTCTGTAGTCAGGTGACCATGCTCTTCTTGCACGATTCGTAGCGCACTCATCACAGCGGATTGCTTCTGATCTTTAGGATATTTAGCTATCCAATGATCGATGTCCTTTATTCTTTGAGCTGACACCAATTGATTTAATTTTTTTGCTGAATTATCAGACATTTCTAAACCTTTATTAATTTAAATTGCTATTTTTGGAATGTCATTTTAAATAATTGTAAACTGACAGATCAAAATTAACGATCTATTTCACCAAATACTATATCCTGACTCGCTAAAATCGCCACACCATCAGCGATCATATGTCCTCTAGTCATTGCATCATAGCTCGACAAGTGAGCAAATCCAGGAGCACGAATCTTTAATCTGTAGGGTTTATTCGCCCCATCAGATACCATATAAATACCAAACTCACCTTTAGGAGCCTCAACGGCACTATATACTTCCCCACGGGGTAAACAAAAACCTTCAGTAAACAATTTGAAATGATGGATTAATGCCTCCATATCTTCTTTCATTTCTACGCGGCGTGGTGGTGTGATTTTGTGATCATCAATACGCACTGGTCCAGGATTTGCTCTGAGCCACTCGATACATTGTCTAATAATTCGATTTGATTGCCTTAGTTCTTCAACACGGACTAAATAACGATCATAACAATCTCCAGTTTTACCAACTGGGATATCGAAATCCACGCGATCATAGGCTGCATAGCTCTGTTTTTTTCGCAAGTCCCACGCGACACCAGAGCCGCGAAGCATTGGACCTGTAAATCCCCATTGCAATGCTTCTTCAGGGGAAACAACACCAATATCTACTGTTCGTTGTTTCCAAATTCTATTGTCAGTTAATAAGGTTTCATATTCATCAACACAACGGGGGAACCGCTCGGTAAAGGACCAGAGGAAGTCTAGTAGACTGCCGCTGCGCTCCTCATTGAGCTTATCCACTTCTCGTTCGTTATGCCATCTTGACGCTTTATACTTAGGCATAGAGTCGGGCAAGTCTCGTGCAACACCCCCAGGTCGATAATAGGTAGCGTGCATTCGAGCCCCAGATACTGCCTCATAACAATCAAATAAATCTTCACGTTCTCTGAAACAATATAAAAATACGGTCATCGCACCGATATCCAGTGCGATAGCACCCAACCACAGCAAATGATTTAGAATACGCGTTACTTCATCAAACATCGTACGGATATATTGAGCTCGAATTGGTGCATCGATATCTAAAAGTTTCTCAATGGCACGTACATAAGCATGTTCGTTACACATCATAGACACGTAGTCTAGTCTATCCATATAACCAATACTTTGAATATAAGGTTTTGTTTCTGCTAATTTTTCTGTGGCTCTATGCAGTAATCCTATGTGTGGATCTGCGCGAACAATGGTTTCACCTTCAAGCTCAAGAACTAAACGTAATACTCCATGAGCTGCAGGATGTTGTGGACCAAAGTTTAAAGTATAATTCTTTAATTCAATCATTCTTCGCCCCTTTTATCATCAATATACCGGTTATCATTCCGAATAACCTTGGGCACTAAAATTCTGGGTTCAATATCCACTGGAGCGTATATGACCTTTTCTAATTTTGCGTCATAACGCATTTCAACATGACCACTGAGAGGAAAATCTTTACGGAATGGATGTCCGATAAATCCATAATCTGTCAAAATACGTCTTAAGTCCGGATGGCCTTCAAATAAAATACCATATAAATCATAAGCCTCGCGCTCAAACCAATTCGCGCCTTTCCACAAATGATGCACAGAAGGAACAATTAGATGAGCCTCATCAAGAAATACCTTCACACGTAATCGATGATTCAATTTTGTTGAGAGTAAATGATAAACTACAGCAAAACGGGGTTTACTTAGAGCATAAACTTTTGCTTCTTGACGTTCTACACCGCGAGAAAATCCACTTTCAGTTGCTGAATCTGTTTCCCAATCATACTCACCGTAAAGCAAATAATCCACAGCGCAAAGGTCAATCAGCTGATCAAAACAAAAGGCTTCCAGATCACGTAGTTCCAACATAATTGCTTTTAAATTTGCTGAGTCACACTCAATAGTTACTTCATTATAAGCAATACTAATTTCATTAAATTGGCTCGCCAATTCGCTTTTGAGTTGTTCAACCAAATAATCATTTTTTGTTGTCATCTGTTTGCACCTTTGATGATCTTAAGCTTCTAAGATTTTTTTATGCCTGATTTTGTTCTGCAATTGAATAATTCCATACAGCAGTGCTTCAGCAGTTGGAGGACAACCTGGTACATATACATCTACTGGGACAATGCGATCACATCCACGAACTACGGAGTAAGAGTAATGATAATACCCACCGCCGTTCGCACAAGAGCCCATGGAGATAACCCAACGAGGTTCAGGCATTTGATCATAAACTTTACGCAAAGCAGGAGCCATTTTATTACACAGGGTCCCTGCAACAATCATCACGTCTGATTGACGTGGACTTGGACGAAAAATAATTCCGAACCGATCCAAATCATAACGTGCAGCACCCACGTGCATCATTTCAACAGCACAACATGCCAATCCAAAAGTCATAGGCCACATAGAACCACTACGTGCCCATCCGAGAAGTTTCTCGACTGAAGTCGTTACAAAGCCACTTTTTTGCAATTCTGCAACCGCCATAGCTAGCCTCTAAGCAGTTAAATATTAATAAAAAAAGTACCACCTCTGATTGTTTCTTCTTAGGAAGTAACAATCAGAAGTGACTTATTGCACACCTTAAATTATTCCCACTCTAGTGCGCCTCGTTTCCATTCATAAATAAAACCAATAACTAATAATCCTAAAAACAACATCATTCCTGCAAAACCAAACCAGCCAATTTTACGTAAAGCTAAAGCCCATGGAAAGAAAAACGCAGTTTCCAAATCAAAAATAATAAATAAAATGGCTACAAGATAAAAGCGAACATCAAATGGAATATGAGAACTCTCGAATGCACCAAATCCACACTCATATGGAGAATTCTTAGAGCTATCAGGGTTGTGCTTTGACAAAAGGGAACCAGCCCCTATCATTGCTACGCCCAATGCCAATCCGATAATTATAAAAATAAGAACAGGTAAATATTGAGATAGCATTTTTTCACCTTGCACGGATTAAAATGGTGCCGAAGGCCGGACTCGAACCGGCACGGCTTTCGCCACCGCCCCCTCAAGACGGCGTGTCTACCAATTCCACCACTTCGGCATATTCTTTAATAATTATTTACTTCTCTAATCCCTCTGAGTACTTAAGTACAAAGAGAAGATTCTTATTTATTTCTTATTGTTATCAACCGGTACAGGAATTGAACTCGCAGGTACACTAGTCTGAGGAATTATTTGCTGATCTGCTTTTTGATATTGGACAGACACCAAATAAGATAACAATAAGCTGGTGATAAAAAAGGTTATTGCCAAACCACCAGTTAATTTAAATAAAAATCCGCCTGTCCCTTGGCTACCAAATAAAGTATTTGAAGCGCCTGATCCAAAAGCTGCACCAATATCGGCGCCTTTACCATGTTGGATGAGCACTAAGCCTATTAAGACTACAGCAACGATTACATGAATCATTAATATCAATTGATACATTTCACAATTTCCACAAACTGTTTCGCGTTCAACGATGCGCCTCCTACCAAGCCACCATCTACATCTGGCATGGCAAATAATGCTCTGGCATTGTTTTCATTCACACTTCCCCCATATAAAAGGGGTAAACGTCCAGCATCGCTATGATTTATCTCTGCAACCAGCTTTCTAATAAACTGATGTACTTCCTGTGCTTGTTCGGGTGAAGCAGTTTTTCCTGTGCCTATTGCCCAAACGGGTTCGTAAGCTACAACACAATCACGAAAACAATTTTTGTCTTGCTCACTTACTGCAAGTAATTGTTTAGCAATGACCTGCTCTGTTTGCCCTTTTTCACGCTCAACTAGCGTTTCACCGACGCAAAGAACCGGTATCATATCATGTTCTTTTACATGGTGGAATTTTTGCGCTACAAAATTTTCATCTTCATGAAAAAAATGTCTTCGCTCAGAGTGTCCCACCAATACATAGCGACAGTTAAAATCTTTTAACATAGGCGCTGATATTTCTCCGGTATACGCTCCAAAGTCCTTTGGATATACATTCTGGGCACCTACTTCAATATTACATTCAGCAAGTATATCCCTGACTTGTGGAATATAAATTACTGGAGGTATGATTATAACTTGGACATCATTAATAGAATTCAGTGATTGTTTAAGTTCATTACTTAATTGAATCACTTGCTGCAGCTGACCATTCATTTTCCAGTTGCCCGCAACTATCTTGTGCCTCATTAGTACACCCCCTCGTTCCAATTGCGGACTATACCCAAACTCAATGCCGATGTGTAGTCTTATCGTGTATTTTTTATTAAAAGGTTCTTTAGCTCAAAAACCAGGAGGTTAAATTTATTACTAAGCGCCCAAACCCCTCTCAATTTGACTAATCTCATCGCATAACTTTTGTGCATGCTGTTTTACAATACTCTCATCCATACCTTCCACCATAACACGTAATAAAGGTTCAGTGCCTGACGGTCTGAGTAATACTCTTCCCTCTCCTTTTAAACTAGTTTCTAAAGCTCGCACAATTTCAATTACTTGAGTATGTTCAGCAAGTAAGGTGGCATAATTAGTTTTTAAATTCATCAAGCTTTGTGGTAATAAATTTATTCCTTCAATTAATTGCTGTAAGGTTTTCCCTTGCTTTACCATAATTGACAAGACTTGCAATGCAGCAACAATCCCATCGCCTGTTGTAGTTTTATCCAGACAAACAATATGTCCTGAGGTTTCACCACCAATCTTCCAATCTTTTTCTCGTAAAGCCTCTAAAACGTATCGATCTCCTACGCGTGTTCGAACAAAAGGGATACCCAGACTTTTTATTGCGATTTCCAATCCATAATTGCTCATCTGCGTACCCACTACCCCGCCATTCAATACGCCTCTTTGATGCCTATCCTTCGCAATAATATAAAGAATTTGATCTCCATCAAGTAAACGACCATCAGAATCGATTAAGACCACACGATCTCCATCACCATCTAGACCAATACCAATGTCTGCACCCGTACTAATAACTTTTTGCCTTAATAATTCAGGAGCTGTAGAACCACAATCCTCGTTAATATTAAAGCCATCAGGGCGATTACCGATAGCGATAACTTGAGCACCCAACTCAACAAATACATTGGGAGCAATGTGGTAGGTTGCACCGTTAGCGCAATCAACAACTATTTTTAAACCGGATAATCGTGTTAATGAAGGAATTGTTGATTTACAAAATTCTATATAACGCCCACTTGCATCATCAATTCGTGCCGCCTTCCCCAAATTTTGTGACGGGACGGTTTGCATTTCCTTTTCCAGTTCCGCTTCAATTGCTAATTCAACGCTGTCGGGTAATTTACCCCCTTCTGAAGAAAAAAACTTAATTCCATTATCTTCAAATAAATTGTGCGATGCACTAATCACGATACCGGCATTGGCTCTCAGTGTTTGAGTCAAATAAGCAATGGCTGGAGTAGGCATTGGACCTAACAAAGCGACATCAACACCAGCAGCGGATAACCCCGCCTCCAAAGCTGATTCCAGCATATAGCCTGAAACTCGTGTGTCTTTTCCAATCACTACTTTTTTGCGATGCCCATTAGCCAATACTCGGCCAACAGCCCAACCCAACTTCAAAACGAATTCTGGATTAATATTTGACAGACCCACATGCCCTCTGATGCCATCAGTACCAAAATATTTACGTTGACTCATCCTTAACCACCTCTATTAAGAAATTTTAGCTCGCGTGAGCTGATCTACATCGGCCTGACTAATCATGGTAGTCATCTGCAGCGCCTGGTTTGTTTCATCTACATCGTGCGTTCTAATGATCCCCACGCCTTTCAGTGCTGCATAAACCGCTGCCGCTATACTTCCTATCAAACGCTCACCCACCTCTCTAGCCAGTACCGTCCCTATAGTACTTTTACGTGATACCCCTAAAAGCAGAGGCCTCCCCAATGATGCAAAGCTATCAAGATTTTTTACCAAGAGCAAATTATCTTGTACTTGTTTTCCAAATCCAAAGCCCGGATCCAAAATTATATTACTTCTTTTTATGCCTGCCTTATCACATGCATTAATACGTTCCATAAAAAAACGGGTTACTTCATTAAGCACACCGTCTGCATAATATGGATTACGTTGCATATTGTGTGGCTCACCTTGCATATGCATTAAGCATACCGGAACTGCCAGCTGTGCCGCCATCTCCAGAGTCCCTTTTGTGCGTAGAGCATAAATATCATTAATTAGGTTAGCACCTGCATTGATAGCAGCTTCCATAACCTCTGGTTTATTTGTATCAATCGAAATACATATATCTGAATTTGTACGAATTTGTTTAATGACAGGTATGACTCGATTTAATTCGACATCGAGCGGTACATGGTGCGCTCCGGGTCGGGTTGATTGCCCTCCAATATCGATTAAATCTGCACCTTTACTTACTAAGTAATCTGCGTGTTCGCAAGCCTTATCTAGGGATAAAAATTCGCCACCATCAGAAAATGAATCTGGAGTGACATTTAATATTCCCATAATTAAAGGTTTTTGGATTGATTTACCTAAAGAAGGTTGGCTTTGTAGTTCAAGCCAACCTGAAAATTGCGTTGGATTCACCTGCTTTTCTCACTAATATTTCAGTGCTCTTCAGCAGGGTTTACACTAACCTCATGCTCTGTTGGTTTTTCTGATGAGTGGTTATTCACTTCCGAGCCATCCAGTGGTTTTGACGAATTCCAATCTTCCGGTGGTGTAGGCTCTTTACCCGACATAATTTCTTGGATTTGATTGAAATCTATCGTTTCGTATTTAATCAAATTTTGTGCCATTAAATGCAGTTTATCCATATTGGTGACAAGAATTTCTTTAGCTCGTTTATAGTTTCGGTCAATAATCGTACGGACTTCATCATCAATTTGCTGCGCTGTCCTGTCTGACATTTCTTTATGTTTATTCATCGATCGCCCTAGGAATACTTCCTCTTCTTCTTCACCAAAAGTAAGAGGGCCCAAAGATGAAAGTCCCCAGCTTGTAACCATTTTACGGGCTATTTCAGTAGAACGCATGATGTCATTCGAGGCACCAGTAGTCACGCTTTCAGGACCAAAAATGAGTTCCTCGGCGATACGGCCACCAAACAAACTACATAATTGGCTTTCTAAACGGCGTTTACTATGACTATAGCGATCTTGCTCTGGTAGAAACATAGTCACCCCAAGAGCACGACCCCGTGGGATAATAGAAACTTTGTACACCGGATCATGTTCGGGTACAGATAAACCAACAATTGCGTGACCCGCCTCATGATAAGCAGTTAGTTTTTTCTCGTTATCATCCATAACCATGGAACGTCGTTCCGCTCCCATCATAATTTTGTCTTTTGCTTTGTCTAATTCCACCATGTTGACCTTGCGTTTATTTGCACGTGCAGCAAATAAAGCAGCTTCGTTCACCAGATTCGCGAGATCTGCTCCCGAAAACCCCGGAGTTCCTCGAGCAATTGCCATAATGTCCACATTGCTATCTACGGGAACTTTTTGCAAATGCACTCTTAAAATTTGTTCACGACCTCGAATGTCAGGTAATGGAACTACCACCTGGCGATCAAAACGACCTGGGCGCAATAATGCAGGATCTAGAACATCTGGGCGGTTCGTTGCTGCAACAACAATTACTCCTTCACTCCCTTCAAAACCATCCATTTCCACAAGCAATTGGTTTAGTGTTTGTTCGCGCTCGTCATGACCGCCTCCAAGACCCGCGCCTCTATGACGACCTACTGCATCAATTTCATCGATAAAAATAATACAAGGAGCATGTTTTTTCGCTTGTTCAAACATATCGCGGACCCGAGATGCACCCACCCCGACAAACATTTCAACAAAATCCGAACCCGAAATGGTGAAAAATGGAACTTTCGCTTCACCAGCAACAGCTCGAGCCAAAAGGGTTTTACCTGTTCCGGGAGAGCCCACTAATAATACACCGCGAGGAATACGTCCCCCAAGATTTTGGAATTTGGTAGGATCACGAAGAAAATCCACTAATTCTTTAACCTCTTCTTTAGCTTCATCTACTCCTGCAACATCAGCAAAAGTCACTTTTACTTGATCTTCACCAAGCAAGCGTGCACGTGATCGGCCAAACGACATGGCACCTCGACCACCCCCTCCTTGCATTTGGCGCATAAAAAATATCCAAACCCCGATTAAAAGCAGCATTGGGAACCAATTGATAAATAAATGGAGAAGGAAACTTTCTTGTTGTTTCTCTTGGCCGCTTACGTCGACTTTACTTTTTAGCAACTCGCCTAATAAAGCATTATCTTGCATAGGCATGTACGTTACAAAACGTTTATTATTTTTAGTCATTCCTTTGATGATTTTATCATCCTCAATGGTGACTGAATTAACCATACCTTGATCGACTTCTTTCAAAAATTGGCTGTAAGAAAGCTTCTCAGCAACCGTGTTTCGAGGGCCGAAATTACTGAAAACTGAAACAAGCACGATCGCTATAATCAGCCATAAAAATAAATTCTTAACCATGTCGTTCAAAGTATTAACCTCGTTAGTGACGTACAGCTTTTATATTATGATCGGATTCTTAAATCATAAAGTTACTATAAATTGTATCCCTTTGCCAGCAAATAGGTTTCTTTTGAGCGAGAACGAGAAGCGGAAGGCTTTCGAATCACGACTTTCTCAAAAGAAGCTCTTGCTTGTTTTACTAAATCATCAAAACCAGCGCCATGAAAGATTTTAATTAGCATGGAACCACCTGGTTTTAGCATTTTTTCTGCAAAATCAAAAGCCAATTCTACCAAATACATGGCACGTGGAATATCAATTGCAGTTGTACCACTCATATTTGGGGCCATATCTGATAATAACAAGTCAACACTGTGTTCAGGGATTAAATCTTTTAACTTCTGCAGTACTTCATCTTCCCTAAAATCCCCAAGAATGAAATCCACATCGGGCAATGCATCCATAGGCAAAATGTCAAGGGCAACTATACGCCCGCGACCTTGCAACCGTTCAGTGACATACTGTGTCCATCCACCAGGAGCTGCTCCTAGATCAACTACCGTCATCCCTGGTTTGAGCAAAGACTCTTTGTCGTCTACTTCTTTTAACTTGTATATAGCGCGACTACGATAACCCTCTGCTTGTGCTTTCTTTACATAAACATCATCAAAGTGCTCTTGTAACCACCGCTTACTGCTTTTAGTACGCTTCATAAATTTATATAGAGTATCAATTTGACCTATGATACTGAATTTCACTACCTTTTCCCAGCAAAACGTGCAATAATTTACCATTTTATCATTCAGTCTCCAAATAGCTATGTTATTGGAGTGTATTTAAGGAACATTACCAGTGGATACTGCACTCAAAAAATCACTTAAAGCCCAAGCACATCATTTAAAACCTGTCGTGCTTCTTGGTGCGAAAGGATTAACTGAAGCCGTTATTGCCGAAACAGATATTGCATTGCTTTCGCATGAACTCATAAAAGTGAAAATTAATGGGGCAGAAAGGGAGGACAGAATTATGATGGCAGATGAGTTATGCCAACAACTACAAGCCGAACTCGTACAAATGATTGGTAATACATTAATTATGTATCGTAAAAATGAAGAGAAACATAAGTGACAGAACTACGAGTATTGTATACACTAGACTTAACAGTTCAGCAAAAACATATACTCTTTCTTAAGCCATCCCTATATTTAAGGGGCTGAGCAAATAAGGGTAATTACATTATCGTATGGCCTATGATATTAAAATACATACCAAATGCTCTAACTTTATTGCGTCTCATAATAATCGCACCTTTTCTATTTTTTTTATATCGCCATGAGTATGTAATCGCTTTTTATTTATTCATATTTGCGGGATTAAGTGATGGCTTGGATGGCTTTTTAGCTCGTAGTTTTAACTGGCAAAGCTTTTTTGGATCTTTTGTGGATCCACTTGCGGATAAATTATTAATTGCTTCCAGCTTCATCTCTTTAGCATTAATTGGTTTATTGCCTTGGTGGCTTGTCGTTTTAGTGTTCCTCAGGGATTTAACAATTTCTTTGGGGGTAGTTGCTTGGTATCAATTTGTTCGCCGCAAGTTGGATTTTCAACCCACTTTGCTCAGTAAAATTAATACTGCATTACAACTCATTCTGGTTACTTCCTGTTTATTTGAATTAGCCTATTTTGAATTTCCTTCTTATTTGATCACTGTTCTAATCATTTTGACGACGTTTACAACAGCGGTTACTTATATTGATTATATATGGACCTGGGGCAAAAAAGCGTATCCCAAAAAAGAACCATCATAATGAATAAGCAGTTGGCGTTAGCAATAAAATTAAACGATGAGGCTACCCTTGTTGATTTCAATTGGGGAAGTAATAAACTGTTGCACCAGCAATTACATCACATGCTCACTCATAAAGAAGATCGGTTACTTTATCTTTGGGGTGATTCAGGTAGCGGTAAAACCCATTTATTACAAGGATGTTGTCAAGCAATTGATGCTCAATCTGCAATCTATCTTCCTTTGACTTTTCTTAAAGAATGGGGACCGCAAGCTATAGAGGGAGTTGAAGATCAAGAGTTAATCTGTATTGATGACATAGATGTTATAGCCAAAGATCCTGAATGGGAAGAAGCGTTATTTCATTTATACAATAAAATCAAAGATATGGAACAAAGCATTCTAATTATTTCTGGAAATCAATCTCCCGCTACAATTCCGATTCAACTGGCTGATTTACGTTCAAGATTAAGTTGGGGCTTGGTAATTCAACTAATGGAATTAAGTGACGAAGATAAAATTCACACTTTGAAACTTCATGCGCTTAAAAGAGGGTTCGACTTACCAGAAAGTGTGGGTCAATTCCTTTTAAATAGATGTTCCCGAAATATGCATGACCTACATAATTTGCTTAACCGCTTAGACGATGCATCTCTTGCTGCACAGCGAAAAATAACCATTCCTTTTGTGAAAGATATTCTCAATATTTAACTTTAAGATCGAAAGATAAATATTATCTATACCGACCTTACATAAAACAACAAGACGGGTCTACTTGTTCCTGCTTACACGTAATGTTCAAGAGTACATCGCAAGGTCGCTGAGGCTTAAGAAAAGAATAATAATTACCACTTGCTCGTATATCGATCGAAATTCGCTCATCAACACATTCATCAATTAACAGTGTTTTATCCAACTCAATGCGCTGTTCAGCTTGAGTTAATTTTTTCACTAATCGAGAAGCACCTATTACTTTTAGTTGTAGATTTTCTAATTTATGAATTTCTTTATTAATTAGATGCTTATCACATAATTTCTGGATATTCTCTTCGTTTAGGCCAAACCAGCTGCTTACTAATTTGTCTAGTCCAGGACGCTCAACATACCAGTAAATGCTAAATGCAGCGAATCCGACGAGAGCACTAAACAGGATCACAGGCCAAAAAGCTGATGTTAATGGGTTTATAAGAAGACCAGACATGAAAAGAGCTACTGATTGACCAGCGAAGAACCCTCCGCCAAAGAACAGGATTCCAGACACACCGGAAATAAGCGACTTAGCCCTATTCATATTCTCACTTGTGAGGGCCAACTCAAATTGCTTACTTGCTTCAGTGAGCAACGTAAAGCGTTTTTGCAGCATGGAAATAATGCATTCCAATTGTTTTAAATCTTCTTGTGACAAATCTGAAAGAGAATATTCATTTACTTTTTTTCTAATGGATTTAATTATTTTTAATTGCAACAAATATGCATCTAATAACTTATAAGTATCACTCAGTTTAACTCCCAAAGCCTTCGAGACTTTGACTAAGTCAAATCCACAAAAAACAATCACTGAAAGAAAGGAGAATACAAATCCAGCAGCAAGAATCATTGAGGAAGATAGATTGAAAATATTTAGCATGGTCACAATGCTATCGAATCCCTGACATGCTGCAACCAAAATACCTGCCATAGTGAGCAAGATAAATTTTATCTTGTCTATTGGAGTATTAGGTTTCTCTTCTTGGAGTAAATTGGCGTCAACCCCTTTCATAGAAAGGAATAAATCCTGCAATAAAGACGTTCGTAATAGTACAAGAATAAACTCGATTTTTTGCTGTTGTCCTTTTGATTTCCTAGAGTATTTTAGCTCTTTATTCAACCAAAATATTAAGGTCTGGAGATCAACCGATGTAGTAATGGAACTAAGCTCACGTGAATGGACTTGGGCCTCTGATAAATAGTTCTTTATTAATTTTTGAGAATGCAGATTGATTGGGATACTCATTTTTCTTACCTGCTTTCAATTAACTCCATAATTCACTGCATAGTACAATAGAAATCCTCGAAATGAACATAGTTTATCCAAGCTATCTTAAAAAATGCCTTAATAATAAAACAACTTACTGTCATTCATTTGCTACATCAATTATTTTTTGATCAAATTATATTCATGGAGTATAATTAATGTGCGAACATTGCGTAAGGAAGCGATCATGAAAAAAATTATTATCGCAGTATTAGTGTTTGTTCCTACACTTCTTTTAAGCGGTTGCTATGTCACTGCAAATCCCAATACTGGCTATTATAATTCAGGCTATTATCCAAACTACTCTTATTATTCAGGGTATTACCCAGGTTACTCTTATTCTGGCCTCGGGTTAGGATTGGGTAGTTTAGGCTTGGGCTATTGGGGTGGGCGCGGCTTCTATAGAGGTTGGCATGGTAGTAACTGGCATGGCGGTTGGCATAGAACTGGTTGGCACGGTGGCGGTTGGCATAAAGGAGGCTGGGGTGGTTGGCATCGTGGCCGAGGTCATTGGAGATAAACGAATTGAGTCAATCTAAATTCCACTCGGATTTTAGGTTGACTCATCTTCAATACGAATTATTAAAAATATCTCTCAACGTATTTTAATTAAGCGGATCCGAATGTTGTTCAAACCGAGACTGAATCATAAAACATTTAGATACAGAGTATTCTGCTTCTTTTGCCTCTTGCTCTAAGTCTGTTTTTTTCCCCGAAATATAACGACTTAACCGTGGTGACAATAACCACATTAGGAAAGCAATAATTAGGGTGACAATGCCAATACAAGCAAACACATGAGTATAAATCATTAATGAACCTACTCCAGGTTTAATTTGCTCAGGAAGTGCTGTGTAAGATGCGACTGAAGCACCAATAAATCCCGCAATTGCGGAGGTTAAAAACCACATTCCCATCACAAATCCAGCAATCTGGGGAGGTACCAATTCTGCAACCATAGCCACTCCTAGTGCAGATACTAATAATTCACCCACACTTTGAAATAAATAGCTCATGATTAACCACCAGGAAGAAACCATACCTTGGTCTGTGTAAAAATAACGTGCAAAAAAGAGCATTAAAAAACTAATTCCACACATCGTCATTCCTAAAGAGAATTTATAAGGAATAGAAAACTCTATGCCTCTTCTATGAAGAACGTCATAAAAATAGGCCAAAACTGGGCTCATTAATACGATCCAAATCGGGTTTAACGCTTGGAAACTTTGTGCATCAATCGTAATTCCCAAAAAAACAGGGACTACATTATGGACCGCAAACAAATTCAACGAGGTAGGCATTTGCTGATATAAAGTAAAGAAAATGATGGCTTCCAACATCAAAGCCAAAGCAACCAACATACGCATCTTGATAATTTTGCTTTCCTTGCGAATCATGAATAAGTAATAAGCGATTACCGTAATGGTAATCAACCAAAACAAATTTTTTGTTAGCATTACATGCTGCAATAAATAAGCAGATCCTTCAGTGAGACAGACTATTCCGACCAATATCAGTAACCACTGGAAAAACGAAATGTTCCGTTTGTCCGCATCAGTATTTATATGAGCCACAAATTGATGTTGAAGCCAATAATTTGCCAAGCCAATTAATAAACCGATCGCGCTCATCATATACGCATAAGAATAACCATAGCGGCTAGAAATTGCTGGTCCAGCAAATAATGCAATCATACTTCCCAAATTGATTGCCATATAATACAAGGTAAAGCCACCATGCAAACGCGGATCATTTGCCTCATAGCATTTAGCAAGCAAATTTGATGGATTTGCTTTAAACAAACCATTTCCAACACAAATTAACCCAAGGGCAAGAAATACATGTTCCTTATCAGTAAGCGCCAAAGAAAAATAACCTGCAGCCAAAACAATAAGGCCCAAAACAATGGTACGTTTGGTTCCTAATACTCTATCCCCCAAATACCCACCAATAACCACCATCCCGTATACTAAAGCCGAATAGGCACCAAAGGTGTAATAGGAAACGGTATCGTTGTAACCCAAATAGCGAATAAAAAATAAAGTTAAAATCCCTTGAACAGTATAAAACCCAAACCGCTCCCATAATTCCAACATAAAAATCATGTGAAATGCACGGGGTTGCTCGCGAAGTATATTCACCATGAGTTTTTTTCCTTTTGGGGGTAAATTTTTAAGTTAAAGGAGTTTTACGTTTTTTGCAATGAGGTTTAGACTAAAAAAGCAGAAGCTACGAAATTGAGGAATAACAGAAAAAAGCTATTTATCAATAGGTGCTTATCTTATCAGTGAAATGTATTTTCAATAGGTGGAGTTAATAAAGAATGAATCGGTTTTCCTTTTTCGACTCTATCTACTGAGCTTTTCAGAGGCTGAAATAATGGGATTGTACGGGATAATGAGATATCCGAAGTGTATTTAGTTATTTTTTGCGACGACTCATTTATATCATTTTTATTAGCCGAAAAACGTCCTAACATCAAATCGGTTGAATATTCTTTATTAGGCTTATCCGCCTGTGTTAAATCCTCAGAACTTCCGCCAACCAAAGAACAAATTTTGTTAACAATCCATTTTCCCAATTGGATTAAAGGCACGATCAATCGTGCTGCAAGGTATGCAAGTGAAATAACGGATACTGCGGTTAATATCCCTAATCCTACTAATGGGAAATATAAAGATACAATTAAACCAATTAAACCTAAGGCAGACAAACTTAAACCAACTCCCTTGTCCATGACTTGCATAAATCCTGCGTTCTTTATTTTGTTATTCAAATCCAATTCTTTTAACTTAAGTTTTATTAGCTCATCTTTTTCTGCCTTAAAACGTTCGTGTAGCATTGAAATTTGCTCACATAAAAAGATAAGCTCCTGTTCATCGATCTCTTCTCTTAATGCATTTCTAAGCGTAATTGCATCGGTCTGAATGGATTTTATTTCCTCTGTAGTATTGTCAATCAATTTTCTAATTGCTCTACGATCATTACCCAAACGGTTACGTTCATATATTGCTCTGCCTAATAAAAATACGCTTAAAAGAAATGAGATTGATGTTGTGGTTAGAGCAATCGCTATTGCTACAGCAGGAACTGTTATGGAAGTGATCGTCAGTGCTAACAATATTGAAGAAAAAAGCCATTTGGAATTATTGCTCCGATCCGCAGGAATTTTTTCGCCTAATAAGTAACAGGTAAGATAAATAAACGGGATAAGAAGAAAATCCAATGCAGCAAATATAATTGCTCCGATACCTAATCCTTGCTTCAGCGATTCAGTAGGCGCAATATTATTAAACGTTCTTATAGAAGAACTTATCTGCATTATTGCCTTGCCTGAACTACCGGTAGTTTTGATGATTTGTGATGCAAGTAATACCTTCTTTAAGACTTTTTCAGGATTTTTCTTAAAGAATAAGAGCTCAATTTCACAGTCGATGGGGCGTTGTATTTCTTCAAGGACTTCAGCTGCCTCGAGTAGAGTATCAGAAATCTCAAATTCTCTCACCTTGCTCACCAATTACCCACTTTGTTCAGAAACACATAATATACTATTCGCCAAAATTTTGATAATTTTTTTTCCAATATACGCTAGAGCTTGCTAATCCAGTATAAACTCAACTATATTTCCTCATAGAGACTAAATAAATGCGATAAAAAAAATCATTATGTCTAAAAAAGCCCTTTATTTGGCAGGTGGTGGTGCTCGAGGCGCTTATCAAGCTGGTGTCTTAAAAGCAATTGGCCACATATTACAAGTTAAAACATTACCCTTTGAAATGGTCAGCGGCGTAAGCGTGGGGAGTATGAACGCAGCAGTGCTTGCGGAAAATGCCGATGACTTTCCCACAGCACTTGATAAACTCGAGACGATTTGGAGTGAAATTCATTGCCAGCAAGTTTATAAAGCGAGTAATTTTGCATTAAGTAAATCCGTTATGCGTAACATGAGCACTATGATGATCAAGCAACGGCAAGCGGCACATTTACTTGATACCACTCCTCTGAGAGAGATGATAACGGATGGCCTTGATTTCAATAAAATTGCGCAAAATATAAGTGGTGGCTATCTCGATACTCTAGAAATTATCAGCAATTGTTATGAAACTCGCCAGACTATTTCGTTTTACGAACATAATAATCCTGAATTTATGGATTGGAATTACCCGCGCCACGGCAGCAAGCGTGTTAGCGTCCAGGCAGAACATATTTTAGCATCCAGTGCCTTACCTCTATTTTTTCCAACCGTGTTACTTGACGGTTTTCATTATGGTGACGGTAGCGTGGGTCTGGCTGCACCACTACGAGGATCTATTCGTTTTGAAGTCGATAAAATTCTAATTTTAGGAACCCGGGCTCTACCTACATTTGTTGAACAGGAAACGTTACGAAATCATGATGACATTCCTTTTTCGCATATTTTTGGTAACATGCTAAATGCGCTCTTTTTGGACAATCTCGACCGGGATATTGAAATGGTCAACCGAATGAATGAAATAGCGATGTTGCTCTCAATGTGGAAAAAGCGCCGCTCTCCATGGCGCCCCATCACTACTTTGCATTTACGTCCGAGTAAAGATTTAGCACCTTTAGCGCAAATCCATTTTAAAGCGCTTCCCACTTTACTCCGCTATCTCCTCAATATTCTAGGTGAGAAAAAACATTCTGGCGATCTTTTAAGTTTTGTGCTTTTTGAACGAGACTACACCCGGGAATTGCTTGAACTTGGTTTTCAAGACACCATCAATAATGCCAAGGAAGTTACGGCTTTTTTTGAGTAGTTGCGCCACTTACAATGTGAAGCCTCCGTATAACCTGGGTTTCATTTTGATTTTCCCCCGGTGACATGGGTACGTAATAGGGAAAGTACTTCTTCTGTTTGAGGCATCACACCATGCCAAATAAAGAATGACTCAGCAGCTTGTTCGACCAACATGCCTAAACCATCCACTGCTTCGCAACCTAAGTCCTTAGCATATTGAACAAAAGCCGTAATCTCATTGTGTTCATAAGACAGATCATAACAAAATGGTTTTGCTGACATACATTGTGCAGGTAAGGCCACAAACTCCCCCGCCAAACTGGCAGAAGTAGCATTAATCACCAAATCAAATTGTCCTTCCAGCGCATTAAGACTCAAACATTTGATTTGCGGGAAAGCACGTTGGAAATCTTCCGCTTTGGTTAAAGTACGATTGGCTATGATCAGCTCTGCAGGATGATGCTCCAGTAGAGGATAAACTATTCCACGAGCGGCTCCTCCAGCTCCTAATATCAATACCCTTTTGCTTTCGACTGAGATATAGCGATGCAAATCACGAATAATTCCCACACCATCCGTATTGTCTGCATGTAATTGATTTGCTTCCATCCATAACGTATTTGCAGCTCCAGCTTGGGCACAACGTGAACTACAGTGTAATGCCATCGCAAAAGCTCTTTGTTTGAAGGGTAAAGTAATATTAAGACCCTTGCCACCGAGAGTAAAAAAATCAGATACTTGTTGCTCGAAAGATGATTCATCCACCTTAATTTTTTCATAAGTCAATTGCACATTCACCTGTTGAGCAAAATACTGATGAATTATCGGGGATAAACTATGCGCAATTGGATTACCCATAACTGCAAAACGATGAGACATTTCCGCTCCTACTCTGTTTAATTTTACCTATTATCCGTAAAAAGCTTATCGATAAACGTGCACCTGTCAAATTATCAAGGAGCTATTCATAATTCCAATAAAATTGTTCAAAATTTAATTTTTCTTGAAAAAAATGCATCTCTCTACAAATAATTAAAGTAACCGAGCTCGTTTGTCTCAAATATCTCAATCAGATTGCGTGACGAAAGAGCATAATAAAACTCAATTGAGTTAAGGAAAATTCAATGAGCGACTTTTCCGTAAATGAAAAAAATATTTTAAGAAACAGTCCTCTCTTAAGTTCTTTATCCGAGGAAAATTATCAAACATTTATGGAGATTTCATCAAGAACTACCTTTGGAAAAGGCAATATTTTGCTTAAAGAAGGTGAATTAAATGATAATTTTTTCATTATTATTTCGGGGACTGTTGGGCTTTATAAAAAAGAAAGGGAAAATTCTGCCCCTGAATTGATTGGAACCCTGAGCGCAGGAGAAACAATTGATGAAATGAGGGTGATTCAAAACCGCACCTGTGCTCTAACTGTCATAGCAATGGAGTCCACTGTGGTGTTACACCTGTCAATCAGCAAATTACATGCTTTGGAAAATCATGAGTGTCATGATGCAATTGTCGCCTCAGTCATTAAAATAATCAGCGACCGTTTGTTTCACAGTAATGAAACCATTCTCAATAAAATCCATGAAAAAAAGAAAAAGAACAAACAAATTTTTTGTATATTGTTTGGTGCACTTGTCCTGTGTATTTTTTTATCTGAAGTAGGATTAGGGCTGTATTACACGTTAAAACCTTCCAATTTATGCAATGATTTGAATTCTCTTCCAGCTGAAAACACTAAAGTCGTACTCTAAAATGAGGTTAAACCATAACTGGGTTATGGCGTCGCCTAACCCAGGTTACCAAATTGCTTCTCTAATTCACCATTAAACTTTTAGAAACAACTTCTGCCAAATCACGTGATAATTCTAACTTAGCCAACTGTTCTAATTGATTTCGCATCAAAGTTTGTCTGGAGCTATCATAGCGCTTCCAACGCGTGAACGGATTAGCCAAGCGGGCTGCGATTTGCGGATTAATCTTATCTAGTGTCACCAGCATTTCCGCTAAAAAGGAATAACCGCTTCCATCTAATGCATGAAAATTGCGCGGATTTCCCATACAAAATGCGCCGAGCAAAGCGCGGACTTTATTTGGATTCTTGATACAGAATGCAGGGTGTTTTAATAAAACTTTCACATGAGTTAAAGTTTCCGGTAACTCACAAGTCGCTTGGATTGCAAACCACTTGTCTAAAACCAAATCATTTTTGGACCATTGTTTATAAAAATCATCAATTGTTTGTTCGCGTAAACCTTGATTCGTGCAATTAACTAATAAAGAAAAACTAGCCATTTGATCGGTCATAGTCCGTGCAGCCATAAATTGTTGTTGACACAGGTCTAGAGTTGAAACTTCCTTTGCTTTCATCATAAGCCATAGACAAACATTGCGTAATTTTCTCCGCCCGTATGCAGGACCATTCATACGGTGATCTTCAATATTCCATAACTGCCGATAAAGTGAATGAGCAGCTTCATACAAATACCAACCTAATTGCTGGTGAAAAAAATCACGTACACTTTCTACAGCACTCACATCCACACTCTCTAATCGTGTAGCAATATCCTCAAATCCTGGAGGTGTTAATAATTCTGCGCGAAGATCCGCATCAAGTGACTCATCAAGCAATACATGCTGCAAAGCTGAAATCAAATTAGATGGAATTTGCCATTTACTTGATGGTTTATTCAAACATTCCTTGATGCAATTCAGAATAAGATTTTGTGCTGCATCCCATTTAGCATAACCATCTACTTCGTGTCGCAATAAAAACAACAACTCGTCCTGACTTAAATCATGATTCATCTTAATCGGGGCAGAAAACTCACGTAATAAGGATATGACCGGTTTTTCATTTAAGTTTGTAAAAGTGAAACTCTGTTCCATTTCCTTTAACTCTAATAGTTCTCGATCCAATGATATTTGATGTCCATTAGAGTCAAATAAGGCAATTTTAATAGGAATATGAAATGGTTTCTTCTCATGGCATTCAGGAGTTGAAGGACAACTTTGTTTCATTTTTAAGATCAACTGCCCTTGTGCATACTCACTAGTAACGGTTACTTCTGGAGTTCCTGCCTGGCTATACCATCGTTTAAATTGAGTTAAATCAATCTGATTACTGTCTTCCATAGCAGCAACAAAATCATCAATAGTAACCGCTTGACCATCATGACGTTTAAAATATAAATCCATACCCTTACGGAAACCTGCCTTACCAAGTAGTGTATGCTGCATACGGATAACTTCAGCACCTTTGTTATATACCGTAGCTGTATAAAAATTATTTATTTCCTGATAAGACTCGGGTCGTACCGGATGTGCCATGGCTCCGGCATCCTCGGGAAATTGCGCACTTCGCAATACCCTAACATCCATAATCCGATTTACGTCACGTGAGTTCATATCCCGAGAAAATTCCTGATCCCGAAACACAGTGAGTCCTTCTTTCAAACTTAACTGGAACCAATCACGACAGGTAACTCGATTACCAGTCCAATTATGAAAATATTCATGGGCAACCACGCCTTCAACATCTGCAAAATCTTGATCGGTTGCGGTTTCAGGACGAGCAAGAATGTACTTGGAGTTAAAAATATTTAATCCCTTGTTCTCCATTGCTCCCATATTGAAGTCGCTAACCGCTACGATCATAAAAATATCCAGATCGTATTCACGTCCATAAACTTCTTCATCCCAGCGCATGGATTTTTTTAAAGAGTCCATCGCATGGGCACATTTATCTTCATTTCCAGGTTCCACATAAATACGTAAATCAATAGTGCGACCAGAACTCGTAGTAAATTGATCCTGCACACAAGCCAAATCTCCTGCAACTAAAGCAAATAAATACGATGGTTTTTTAAAGGGATCATTCCAAACTACCCAATGACGCCCCTCCGGAGTGCTACCTGATTCGATTAAATTTCCATTGGATAACAAGATAGGGTATTGTTTTTTATCTGCCGAAATGCGCGTTGTATAAGTAGCTAAAACATCGGGGCGATCTGGAAAATAGGTAATGCGTCGAAAGCCTTCTGCCTCGCACTGGGTACAAAATAAATGATTTGAGCGATAAAGGCCGGATAATTGGGTGTTATTTTGAGGATAAATCCGCGTGACAATATCTAATACCAGTTCATCGGGACAATTTTCTATAATTAGCTCATCCTCATGTAAGGTGTAAGCAGATGGCTCGAGTTTTTGGCCATTCAGATGCACGCTTACCAATTCCAACTCATCTCCATATAAATGCAAAGGACCTTGATGTTGACGGATTAATTTCAGTTCACTTTGTACCAAAGCATGATCATCATACAAGTCAAAATTTAAATTTACAGTTTCTACTGTAAAAAAAGGGGGCTGGTAGTTTTTTAAATAAACGGTAGTGTTAGGCATGATCATTACATCCTATGCAAATGCGATTAAGTTTATTGAGTTATATAACAATTTTCCTAGTTTAGCCTATAATGATTATAAAGGGGTAACTTCTTAGGTCAATCTTTATAAATAGAACGAAGTTAGCTGAAAATCCATTATTGCATTTACCAGTAAAATGCAATAAATGTAAAGAAACACAATATATCCTTATAGAAGGGTAAAAGGGGATGGCATATGAACACTCAAGACTTTTTAACTGGTTATACCAAACGCTTTGTAGATAACAAAGAAGAAGAGATGAGTTTGGAAGAATACCTAGAGTTGTGTAAAAATGACCCGTCTGCCTATGCCAATCCAGCGGAACGCTTATTAATGGCTATAGGTGAGCCAGAAATGATTGACACACGTCATGATCCTGTTTTATCAAGGATTTTTTCCAATAAAATCATCCCTCATTATACTGTATTTCAAGATTTTTACGGCATGGAAGAACCCATTGAACAAATTGTTGGTTTCCTTAAACATGCAGCTCAAGGACTGGAAGAAACCAAACAAGTTCTTTATCTCTTAGGACCTGTAGGTGGAGGTAAATCTTCTATCGCTGAAAAATTAAAAGATTTAATGGAAAAAACCCCCTTTTATGCCATTAAAGGTTCACCAGTATTTGAATCCCCTCTTTCTTTATTTAATCCAATAGAAGATGCTGAGTTACTCCAAGAACGGTTCGGAATTCCCCCCCGATACTTACGATATCTGATGTCACCCTGGGCAGTTAAACGATTACATGAATATAATGGAGACATCAGTAAATTTAGAGTGATTAAGGTTAAACCATCCCGTTTAAAACAGATTGCCGTTGCCAAAACAGAGCCAGGCGATGAAAACAACCAGGATATCTCGTCCTTAGTGGGTAAAGTGGATATTCGTAAACTCGAGGAGTTTTCTCAGGATGATCCTGATGCATACAGTTATTCTGGTGGCTTATGCCGTGCAAACCGTGGTCTTTTGGAATTTGTTGAAATGTTCAAAGCACCCATCAAAGTGCTACATCCATTGTTAACGGCCACTCAGGAAGGCAATTACAACGCAACTGAAGGATTATCTTCTATTCCATTTGAAGGAATTATCTTAGCGCACTCCAATGAGTCCGAATGGCAATCATTTAGAAATAACAAAAATAATGAAGCATTTATAGACCGTATTAATATAGTCAAAGTACCTTATTGCCTGCGTGTTTCTGAAGAAATTAAAATTTATCAAAAGCTTATTGATAATAGTTCGCTGACTCATGCACAATGTGCCCCTGGGACTTTGGACATGTTGGCGCAATTTTCAGTGTTAACTCGTTTAAAAGAGCCTCAAAATTCAAGTATTTACTCAAAAATGCGCGTTTATAACGGCGAGAGTTTAAAGGACACCGACCCGAAAGCTAAATCATATCAGGAATACCGTGACTTCGCCGGTGTTGATGAAGGAATGAGTGGTGTGTCCACTCGCTTTGCTTTCAAAATCTTATCTAAAGTGTTCAATTTCGATCATAGTGAAGTAGCCGCGAATCCAGTACATTTAATGTATGTCTTGGAGCGTCAAATTGAACAAGAACAATTTCCGCAAGAAGTACAGGAATCTTACTTGGCCTTTATTAAAGAATATTTGGCACCTAAGTATGTTGAGTTTATTGGCAAGGAAATTCAAACTGCTTACTTGGAATCATATTCTGAATATGGCCAAAATATCTTCGACCGCTACATAACCTATGCAGATTTCTGGATCCAAGACCAAGATTATCGCGACCCAGATACCGGTGAAATTTTCGATCGCGCTTTATTAAACCAAGAACTGGAAAAAATTGAAAAACCCGCAGGGATATCCAATCCAAAAGATTTTCGTAATGAAGTGGTGAATTTTGTTTTACGCGCCCGTGCTAATAATCGTGGCAAAAACCCTGTGTGGAACAGTTATGAAAAATTAAGATCGGTGATTGAGAAAAAGATGTTCACCAATACGGAAGATTTGTTACCTGTTATTTCTTTCAATGCCAAAGCATCTGAAGATGATAAGAAAAAACATGAGGAGTTTATTTCTCGAATGATCGATAAAGGTTATACACGCAAACAAGTACGCTTGCTTTGCGAATGGTATTTGCGAGTACGTAAGTCACAATAATAATGGGGTTCTCTCGCACCTATGAGAGAAAGCTAAAGACTAGCTATTTTGTAGTTTGGGTTAAGCGCGAGTTGTAACCCGGGACCTATAGTAAAGCTTCTTTGAGCCCAGGCTCTTGCCTTCGCCAAAGTACAAATAGGTGCAGAATATTTTATGTGGGGCTAAATTATGTCGCAATTGATTGATAGACGACAAAATGCGGGTAAAAAAAGTACGGTTAATCGCCAACGCTTTCTTCGCCGCTATAAAAATCAGATCAAACGTGCTGTCTCTGATGCAGTTGGCAAGCGAAGTATTACCGAAATTGACCAAGGCGAACAAATTACCATTCCAGCCAAAGATATTTCTGAGCCTATGTTTCATAGAGGTCAAGGTGGACACATAGAACGGGTATTACCTGGTAATGATAATTTTGTTACTGGTGATCGAATAAGGAGGCCCACTGGTGGTTCTGGGAGTGGCGGGGATGGTTCTGAAGCCAGTGACAGTGGTGAAGGTGAGGATAATTTTGTTTTTGAATTATCACGGGAAGAATTTTTGGATCTGTACTTTGAAGATCTGGAATTGCCAGATTTAGTTAAAAAAGAATTGGCGCGTATTAGCACCTTCAAAACAGTAAGGGCGGGAGTAACAACCAGTGGCATTCCCAACAATATTAATGTTCTTCGCTCGATGAAACAAGCAACGGGACGTCGCGTTGCTTTAGCTTCTCCTTATAAAAAACAATTAATCGCTGCTGAAGAAGAACTCGAGCAACTACAGGCCCAACCTGTTCCAGATGCCGAGGCTTTAATCAATCTGCAAAAGAGAGTTGAATATCTTAAGAAAAAAATACAAACGTTCCCCTTTATTGATACTATCGATTTACGCTATAACTTTCGCGTTCGTATACCCTCACCCTCAACTCAAGCAGTCATGTTTTGTGTAATGGATGTATCCGGTTCAATGGATGAGGCGAAGAAAGATATTGCAAAACGCTTTTTTATCCTTCTTTATATGTTTCTTACCAAAAATTATGAAAAAATTGAGCTCGTATTTATCCGCCATCATACCTCTGCCAAAGAGGTAAATGAAGAAGAGTTCTTTTATTCGCGAGAAACGGGGGGTACTGTAGTTTCCAGCGCTTTAGAACTTCTTAGTACCATTATCGATACCCGATATCCTCCCGAAGCATGGAATATTTACGTCGCCCAAGCATCAGATGGAGATAATTGGAACGCCGATTCCCCTTATTGTCAGGAGTTATTGCAAGATAAGATCATGCCTTTATTGCAATATTTTGCCTATATTGAAATCATGCCACGCCATCATCAAAGTTTATGGGAAGTTTATCAACTAGTAAAAGAGCGCTATCCTAATTTTGCGATGGAGAATATTGATACGGTAGCAGACATCTACCCGGTATTTCATGAGCTATTTAAAAGGAAGACTGCATGAAAAAGAAGAAGCCATTATCTACAGGTGCAGAATGGACCTTTGAATTAATACAGGACTACGATCGTGAAATTGCACGCATTGCCAAAGACTTTAAGTTAGACACTTATCCCAATCAAATAGAAGTTATTACTGCAGAACAAATGATGGATGCTTATGCTTCTGTAGGAATGCCTATAGGTTATCATCATTGGTCTTTTGGTAAACATTTTGTCAGTGTTGAAAAAAGTTACAAAAGAGGACAAATGGGTTTGGCTTATGAATTAGTTATTAATTCAAATCCTTGTATTTCCTATCTTATGGAAGAAAATACCATGGCCATGCAAGCTTTGGTAATTGCTCATGCTTGTTATGGACATAACTCGTTTTTTAAAAACAATTACTTATTTAAAATGTGGACTTCTGCTGATGCCATTATTGATTATTTGGTGTTTGCAAGAAAATACATTAGTGAATGTGAACAACGTTATGGCATCAATGAAGTAGAATCAATTTTGGATGCCTGTCATTCCTTGATGAACTATGGTGTGGATCGTTACAAACACCCGGCACCTTTGTCCATCCAAGAAGAAAAAATCCGCCAACAAAATCGCGAAATTTACTTGCAATCGCAAGTTAATGAATTATGGCGAACCATACCTCAAGGCCGACAAGTCACCGAAGAAGCTAAGAAAAAACGATTCCCAGAAGAACCGCAAGAAAATATTTTGTATTTTATTGAAAAAAATGCACCCTTATTAGAGCCGTGGCAAAGAGAAATTGTCCGTATTGTACGCAAGATGGCTCAGTATTTTTATCCTCAAGGGCAAACCAAGGTGATGAATGAAGGATGGGCTTGCTTTTGGCACTATACCATTTTACACGCACTGTACGATGAAGGGCTGGTTACAGATGAATTTATGTTGGAAATCTTACAAAGTCACACCAACGTTATCATGCAACCACCTTATAATAGCCCCTATTATAGTGGAATTAATCCTTATACTTTGGGTTATCATATGATGCAAGACATCAAACGGATTTGTGAAAATCCTACTGAAGAAGATAAAGCATGGTTTCCTTATTTGGCTAATACCGATTGGTTAAGTAGCCTGGATAATGCGATGCGCCATTTCAAGGATGAAAGTTTTATTGCCCAATATCTATCACCCAAATTGATTCGTGATTTAAAATTATTTCATGTTGTTGACGATGATCGCAGTCCTGATCTTTATGTTAATGCAATTCATAATGAGCCAGGATATCAAAGAATAAGAGAGGCATTATCGAGACAGTATAATTTAGGTTATTTAGAACCCGATATTCAAATTTTCTCTGTTGACGTACAAGGAGATCGCTCCATGACTCTAAGGTATACGCAACAAAACAGAGTACCTTTAGGGAATACCACCGCAGACGTACTGAAACATCTCTATTCTTTGTGGAAATTCCCCATTGTATTGCAAGCAGTCAATTCCGAAAATGAGAGCACCGAAGAGTATCATTGTCCACCGTTGAATAATCCATCCGTTTAACGATGAAATTCATAGGCGTTCTCGCTCGACACACTCGAGGATGCAAGAAGTTCCTTATATTCTTTTTGAACATACTCGACATCCTCTAGTAAAAATTTCAAGCACTTATGCGATGTAGCTCCATGTGTTCCCAGCCTAGCAAGTTTTAGTAGAACTTTTGCCGTTTCCAAATCAGGCGGATCTTCATTTAATTCCTTGGTAACCAAGTCTAAGGTCTCATCGATAATTTTCATATTTTTACTACCCATTCGAAACTTAGAAAACCATTGCCCCTTTATATGGGCAGCATAAGCTTCTTTTATACCTAGAACTGCTTCTTTTAAGGTATTTAAGTCTCTTTGAACTTTATTAGTTCCACCTATTTCCAAGTTTTGTACGGAGTCAGGAATAACTTCTCTCATTGCCCTCAGAGGATGAGCTGCAAACCTACCTTTTTCGGTACAAAACGAAAAGGTGTTTCCATAATATTGTTTAACGGGTGTTTGACTGACTACATCTCTATCCAGTCTATAATTACAAAATTGAGTAAAAATAGAAGGGTGTTTATCCTTCAACCATCTACCATGACGTGAATCAACAGGTGCGGTATTAAAAGTTCTTACATGGATACTTCTTGATTTTATCAAGTCTGGATCTTCGGCATAAGCTATCGCACCTACATGTTGAGCTAAGTGCCCTCCAAGAGAATGACCCACTAATATAATTTCTCTATTTGGAAAAGCTTTTTTAGTTTCTTTAAAAAAAGAAAAAGCATCTTCTTGTAGTTTTCTTCCTACTGTGCCAGTCAATATTACATTTAGGTCTGAAAACACATCTCTCAGAGAATCTGATCCTCTAAAAGAAATGATGATAGGCGATTCGTTATCTAGTGGTTCAAGCCGAACTGCAGTTAAACCATTGGAAAGTGCTACATCGGCATTGGTTTTTTCCGTAATGAGGTATCCCGAATTAGAGATATCAGCCATTAATTGGGCTGTAGAGACGTACCCCTCACGAGGCTCTTCTCGCAAATTATTGTCCTTCCCCACAATGCGGTAAGCAATATGTGCTGCACTGAGTAATAATCCAATGGTACATTTTGGCATAACATCTTTCCAAATATATTGAGGCATTGCCTGTGTGGGCAAAAAAATGACTAAATGTCTTTTTTGTAGTCTATCACAATTATGATAAATTTATAGGAATTGTATAATTTTTAATCACTTCAAGAGGATGCTTAGTATGTGAAACCCAGGTTAAAGGGTCTCCTTGACCTGGGATATAAAAGAAGTTTATGTTTGCTTACTTTGTTTATCTTATTCTATCACTTCGGTGCTAGCATACATTTTAATAGCGCCATCAAGATAAGGGTCTAGATTAAAAACAGTCCCAAAAGCTTTAGCTGCTACTTCATTCTTATTAAAATACCAGTCACTCGTATCATCAGCATAATATTGCACAATCATAGGTTTAAAAAGTGCATAGGCGGTTCCATCATATTGTCTTGTGCCAAGTCCTGCACTTAAAAAATATTTGTTTCCTTTAAGAGCTTGATTGATAAGCTCCACCGCTTCATCTGGGGTACTGGGCGCGTTCGCTTCGACAGGAGCCGAATCAGAATAAATTTTTACCGTTACTGCTAATTCATCTCCATAGGTATGCACACGATTAATGAATGAGGCTAATGCACGTGCTTTATCCTCATTACAAACAGTAACTTTAATTTCCATTTCAAGCCCATCGCCGGTTAAATCACCCACGTGTACACAAGGATCCGCATTTAAGGTGGCACTTAACTGATTATTCAATAAGTACCAGGGAGGAAGAAGCTTCCCCGCATTTACAGCGAAGCTTATACTGCTTAAAAATATACCCAGAAATAGCCCTACTTTACGTACTGCTCGACTCATCATTACATCTCACATTATTAAAGAACAACAATCACCTCTATGAATTCAACTTAACTTATACACATCTCTTGCACAGACCTGCTTAGCTCCCAATTACCCCTGCACCCCACGACTTGCTCGTGGGATTGTGCGCGTGGACACAGGCAGAGGTGAAGGCATGTAGGATTATTCTGATGCCATTTCAATAGCGAAAGCCAATGCTAATTTAGAGAAATTAGTCATATGCTCAAGACTTAATCTATTCATAGTGTCTTCAGAACTATGAATGTACGGATTGTGATCTTCAAAATTAGACTCACATGGGAATGCGGCTGGAATACCTACTTCATCCCATGAAGCATGGTCGCTGCAACCATAGCCACACTCTGAATAAGCAACTGGAACTTGAACATAATTGTTGATTAATTCTGCTACGAAATTACTTAAACTTCTATTGGTATAATCAGTAAATACCCACATAGTTGGATCTTTGGAATCCACTCGATATCCAGTCATATCGAACTGGATTGCTGCTTTTACAGGAATCGAATGATCCATGAAATGTTCAACTACATATTGAGAACCGACTAAACCTCGTTCCTCAGCTGCATACCAAATAATATAGATTGGGCGCTTAAAAACTGTTTTAGAAGATAGCAAAACCCGAGCCATTTCCATAATCGATGAAGAACCACTACCATCATCTCCAGCCCCTGGCATACGACCATCCAGTGTATCCATATGGGCGCCAATTACCACACCTGGTTCATTAATATCTTTACCTATAACCGTTACTAATGAAGGTTGCTTATAGTAACTTCCTGTTTTCACGAAAAAAGTTGCAGTATCAGTGCGGCCATTTGCTTGAGCCATGTCTTCAAAAGTCTTTTTTAGCCAACGTGCTGCATCTACGCCGGTATCTTTGGTAGCGGAACGGTTATGAAAGGAGGTAAGTTTTGTCAAAGTATTCCAAATATTTGCTGGAATTACCTCATGTAATGCTGCATTGACTTCATTCTGATGTTTAATCTCATAAACTGTATTTTGTGGTTGTACTGTTTTAATGTTTTTTTTCTGCAGAACTCGTTGCGCAGATTGTTTTTTTGCGGGCAGTAAGGAACCAATTATATGATGGCTTACATTCACAAAACGACCACAATTTGCTTCATCTGCTAAATGAGTCAGGGTATCTACATCAGCCGCAGCGAGATCAATAATCTTAAATTCTTTATTTTCTGCCAAAACCTCATAAGGAGCAGTGATTTTGGCTGCAAGACATTGAGGGACTTGCAACTGTTCATGAACAGGGGCATTGGCCAAAACGTTAGTACTCGCAAGCACCGAGCCCACTGCGATATAGGTCATCCATTGATTCAAACGCATTTCTACTCCTAAGTTAAAATTAAAATTTTAAATGTGTTTACACTGCGAAAACTCACTTTACCTAAATTCGGCAGTTGAATCCACTGTTTAATTTAAGTTTTCTTCAATAAAAAAATAACCACATGTCTTTTTTTTAAACTTATCGCTATTGATAATCATTTTCATTTGGGATACAGTTTCAGCCCTAATCCATTAATTGAGCAAATAAATGGCAGTAACAAAAAAAAGATTCAAAAAAATTCCTCGTTACCTTGCTCTGGCATCCCTTACTGTAGGTGCTAGTTTAATTCTTGGTTTTTTAAGTTTTGGAGGGATGTATGCTTTATACCCCGCTTTATCTCTAGCCTTTGCTGCTTTTGGTCTTTCAGTGGCCTATGAAGGTGAAGTCTATCTACAAAACCTAAAAGGATCGTTCAAAAAGTTATTTAAAAAGGATTATCTTGAGAATCATTTAGCTAAAGAATATTTGCTAGAACATTTTCCCGATACAACGTCTAAAGAGTGTCCTCAGTTTTTTAAAGATTATGAGGCCCAACTCAAATTGCTTAGTGAGTTTAACCATAAACCACTCGATAAAGAGAGTAGAAAACGCAAAAAGCAAATCGAAAAAACTTTGTCCGACATGGAAAAATGGTTCGCTTTGCAATTATTTTCAGTGAAGAAAAAGAAAACGCAGAACTTATCATTTTATACAGCACAACTAAGAGACTGGCTTGAAAAAAATGGACAAAGTGAATGGCAAGACCGTTTAGATAAACGTCAGTCCACTTTTAATTTTGTTAAAGGGTTTAGCCTTCTTGCCGCTACGTTTATGGGGCTTGGTAGCACCTACCTCATTGTTGAAGCCTTCAGCGTGATCCCTTTGATGGCTGCGATTCCTTTTGCTTTGTGGCCAATCTTAGTTGTCCCTATGGCACTAATCGCTGGGGCTGCTTATGGTATGTTGACGTATAACACGATTACTGATCTTATCAACAATGACACCATAAAAAAATGGTACACCAAACTAAGCAACGATTTAAACAAAAGCTTAAATCCTCGTAACTTGTTTATGGCTGCCATAGCTATTTTTTTAGTTAGCTTAGCCATTGCACTTACGGTTTGTACCGCGGGTACTTGGTGGACTGTAGCAACCAGTGCTCGCCCTTTATTTGAATGGATGAAAAACATTCCCAGTTTTGTTATGGGGGTTATTAATCCCATTATCACTGGCTTATCCGCAATATTCTTTAACATACAAAATTCTGCCGAATCTCTGGAAATAGTGTATGAGGCGACGGAGGAAAACTCTGATGAGGAAAACTCTGAGAATATATTTCAACGCACTTACAAGGCAATTTCTGCTGGATTTACCCATGTTTGGGATACAGAAAATTGGCTGCAAATGCTCAACCCATTTCGTATTTTATTAAAATTAACGATTACCCCATTACGTATTCTTCTTTTTTTTGGTCATTTAGTAAGCGTGGCGCTCACTTCAGATCGCATGCCTGGAGTACCTCAAATAGTTTCTGCACTCGTAGCAATTATTAGTGAGGGTTTTGAAGATGCTCACTATTTCTTGGGATCGGGTAATCACAAACACAAAACTTTACTGGAAGAACGCCTGGGTTCTGAAGCGGATAATGAACATGGTACCGACATCCCCACACAGGTTCTTAAATTTATTGCCTCCCCCTTATATTTTCTTGCTGCCAGTTGGGATTACTTAGCTAGCCAATTGAATCCCATTTCAAGTGATACAGTCCAAAAATCTCAACCGAAACCACTCAGTTTTTCTAAAGCATGGAATAAGCAACTAGGAATTCCAGATGAAATTAATGTTTCATTGGCGAAGGATGCGAAATATCCGTCGAAGGAATGGAACATTGAGCATACGCTATCTCTCATTGAAAAATATGAGCGAAAACACTTGGACACTGTATTGGTTAATGCGTCGCTGGCAGAAGATAAAAAAGAACAACTAAAACAATTAAAAAGCAAAGTTCGTGAAACTCTTTCTGGTCATTCTTCAATAAAGGATGTTCTTAAGGAAGCAAGAAATAATTCTATTTATAATCAACCTCGGCTATTTGCTCTGCGAAAAGATGAAAAAACTACGACTCAAGAATTCATTGAAGCACTACCAGAACGTGTTAATGCAATCTAATAAGTAGTCTAGTCATAAACACCATCCATTTTTCACCCCATCCTCTTAAGACGGGGTGATCATCCCCCTTAATATTTAACTATTGGAACTATCACATTTCTATGCAAACATAGTCGCCTATATCGAATTAGTTCAATTTAATTTACCAATACCATGTTTGGAGTGCTATTTTGAAAAAAATTCTGTACCATGCTATTGCTTTATTTTTCCTATTAACTGGTATCTGCTTTGCAGAACAACGGAGTGTTGCAATTACCATTGACGATTTACCTCTTATTAAAACGCCTTATGAAGCTTTTGAAAAAATGGTCAACAGCCTTGTGAGTCATCAAGTTCCGGCAATTGGTTTTATGATTGGGAGTAGAGTGAACAACGAAACGATAAAGCAATTTGAGGTATTTAAACAGAATGGTTGGGAATTAGGAAACCATAGTTATTCTCATTTAAAATTAAAACGGGTTTCTTATGAAGAATACATCGACGATCTTATTCAAGCAGATAAAGTGCTGGCACCCTTTATGTCCCAGCCAAAATATTTTCGTTACCCCTATCTCTCAGAAGGGAAATTTTGGAAAAAAAGTATTGTCCGCCACTACTTAAGTAAAAATAATTACATTATTGCTCCCGTCACCATTGACAGTAAGGATTTCGAATTTAATTCTCAATTAATAAAACTAATGAAACAAAATCCACAGGCATCCTTAACTGATTTGAAAAAACGGTATCTAGAATACGTTTGGCAACGTACATTGACTGCGGAACAAAATACCCCTGGAAAGCAAGTCCTACTCATCCATGCTAATTTGCTAAATGGTTACTTCTTAGATGATTTACTGCGCATGTTTGAAGAACATGGCTACCATTTTATTTCACTTAGTGAAGCATTAAAATCGTAATGAGAGGTATAACGCTACGAAAGTGCCGATATCTTAGGAAGTGAGAACCCTAGTTAGAAAAATCAACAGCCCCTAGTTGCTTTGTAGCAATAATTCTTTGGCATGGGAGCGAGTTTGTTCTGTTATTTTCAACCCTCCCAACATGCGGGCAATTTCATCAATTTTTTCAGTTGACTGCAGTAAGGAAATTTGGGTGAACGTCTCTTTATTATCGCTTAACTTTTCAACCATAAAATGGTTATGGGCTGCAGCAGCCACCTGAGGTTGATGTGTCACACAAAATACTTGCAAACGCTCACCTAATTTACGAAGCATTTGTCCCACTAAAGCAGCAGTAGCCCCCCCAATACCGACATCCACCTCATCGAACAATAAGGTTGGGGTTGTACCTTGTTGGGCGGTAATCATTTGGATGGATAAACTAATTCGGGAAAGCTCACCACCAGATGCTACTTTACTTAATGAATCAAGCTCCATACCCGGATTGGTACATACTTTATATTCCACTTTATCCATGCCATGCGGATGCATTTTTTCCAAAGGAGATAGTTCAATTTCCACCCATCCCTTAGGCATACCAAGCTGTTGGATGCTGGCTGTGATTTCTTGCGCCAGTTTTTTTGCCTGTGTTTTCCGTATCTCTCTTAATTTAAAGGCAGCTTTTTCATAGTTGGCTATTAACTGGCAATGGTGTATTTTTAATTTTGCTAATCTGCTTTCGCTGTCTTGCAAAAGATCTAATTCCTTTTGTAAGTTTTGAGCATGTTCATGGAGTTGGCTGCTATCAATATGATATTTACGCGCAAGCTGATGTATGGCACTCATGCGGGTTTCGATTTCATGTAATCGTTCTGGATCCAGGTGGACACGCTCCGCGAATTGTTGCATCTCATCTATCGCTTCCTCGCACTGAATCAGTGCGCCGTTAATCAACTCCACAGTATTTTTGATTTGAGCTTGTTCTTGTGGCAATTGACTCAAGGAGTGCAAAATCTGATTTAAACTGGTACAAATGTTGGGTTCGTCCTCAGAATTTAATAATCCATTAATTTGCTGACTTTTTTGCAAATAATCTTTTGCATGATGCAACATTTGGTGTTCTTGATATAAGGTTTCAATTTCGTTTTCGTGCAAATTCAATGCAGATAACTCATTAATTTGAAATTGTAATAATGCAATTTTATCTGCTTGTTGTTGCTGGACTTCCAACGCTTCTATTTCTTGATTGACTTTATGACATTGTTTGTAAAGTTGGGCAACTTCCTCAAGTAATACCTGATTTTTGCCATATTGATCCAACTGCTGGCGGTGCGTTGCATGATGCATCAAGGTTTGATGTTGATGTTGTCCGTGAATATGTACCAGCTTTTCACTGAGTTCTTTTACCTTTTGTAATGGGAATGGTTGGCCATTGATATAGGATTTGGAGCGACCCTCGGCATAAATTACCCGTCGCAAATAGAGTTCACCATCATCACAAGGAATATCGTGTTCTGCAAGCCATAGGGCAGGTTCCGAGCCCTGGCCCACAAAAAATCCAGCGGTGATGTCACATTTTTCTTGGCCTGGTCTAATAACCGAAGCATCAGCTCTATCACCTAAAGCCAGCATCAGAGCATCGATCATAATGGACTTACCGGCTCCTGTTTCACCAGTGAAGGCAGTCATTCCTTGAGTAAAATCCAACTCCAAGTGTTGTACAATCGCAAACTGTTCAATGCACAAAGTGGTGAGCATGTTCAATCCTATCCCTGATGTTTAGATTCCCAACCCAGTTTTGATCGTAATGTATCATAATAATGATAATCAAGAGGGTGCAGTAGACGTAATTGATGGCTATTTTTTTGAATAGCCACTTTTTGTCCGGGTTTGACCATTCTTGATTCGTGACCATCACAACTCACTCGCAAATCAGCTTCATTGAATTGGCTGATATGCAGTTCAATTTTAGACTCGCCATCGATAACCAATGGACGTGAGCTCAAACTATGAGAAAACATAGGCACAAGAACGATGGCATTTAATTGTGGATGCATAATTGGACCGCCCGCAGATAAAGCGTAGGCAGTAGAACCGGTGGGTGTGGAGAGAATCATACCGTCAGATCGATAATGGCTCACCAATTGTTGATTTACATGTACTGAGAATTCAATGAGATGCGTTTCCTGACCCCGGCCTAATACGACATCATTGAGTGCATCACCCTCAAAATAAGTATGATGTTCATCATAAATTCGAGTATGTAAAAGAAAACGCTTTTCTTCTTCATAATCGCCTCTAAGAACTGCACCCATCTGTTTTTCCAGTTCATGGGGCAAAATATCGGTAAGAAACCCCAGGCGGCCGCGGTTAATACCGATGACCGGGGTATCCACTTTAATCGCCATGCGGGCTGCTGAAAGCAAACTCCCATCACCGCCAACAACAATGATCAAATCATTTTTTTTACCCATATCTTCCCTGGCCAATATGGGAATTTTCGCATCAAAGCTAGAAGCGGTATCAATGTCTTGGTAAATTTGCACGTCTTGGTTTTCCAGGAACTCGATCAGACGGCCTAAACTTTCGTTTACCCCTTGATTGGCTCGGTGCTGACGTGCATACAAAACGATCCGTTCAAATTTAATTTTATTCTTCAATATTTGCTGTTCTTGATGCTTTTTTTCGTTCATGTTCTTTCAATGATTTTTTTCTTATACGGATGGAATCAGGAGTTACTTCCACTAATTCATCATCATCAATAAATTCCAATGCCTGCTCCAAAGTTAATTTGACTGCAGGAGTTAATATAATATTTTCGTCAGAACCTGAAGCACGAATGTTAGTTAATTGTTTTTCTTTAGTCACATTCACCACTAAATCATTATCACGGGCATGGATTCCAACAATCATTCCTTCGTAACAAACTGTTTGTGGCTCAACAAATAACCTACCACGATCTTGCAAGTTGAACAAAGCAAAAGCTCGCGCCATTCCTTGACAATTGGCAATCAGTACACCATTTGCGCGCTTCCCTATTCGTCCTTTAATTGCCGGACCATAATGATCATACACATGATACATTAAACCTGTACCTGAGGTGGAAGACAAGAACTCATTATGAAAACCAATCAGGCCTCGGGTAGGAATCATATAGTCAAGACGTACTCTGCCTTTACCATCTGGAACCATATTTTGCAGTTCACCACGACGCTCACCTAACTTTTCCATGATAGAACCCTGGTGATTTTCTTCTACATCGACAGTTAAATGCTCATAAGGCTCTTGTTGCTCGCCATCTACTTCGCGAATAATGACTTCTGGTTTGCTAATCGCTAATTCATAGCCTTCACGACGCATTGTCTCGATCAGAATGGACAAATGTAGTTCACCGCGACCAGAAACCCGGAATTTATCAGGGTCGTCACAATCCTCAACGCGTAAAGCAACGTTGTGTAATAATTCTGTTTCTAGGCGTTCCCGAATTTTTCGCGAGGTCACAAACTTTCCTTCCTGACCTGCGAACGGCGAATCGTTAACTTGGAAGGTCATACTAATTGTTGGCTCGTCCACCGAAAGTACCGGTAATGCCTCAACCAGATTGGGATCACAAATCGTATCAGAAATCTTAATGCCTTCGATACCAGTAATGGCAATAATATTGCCCGCCCCCGCTTCTTCAACTTCGATGCGCTCAAGGCCTTTAAAACCGAGTAGTTGCAACAATCGACCCGCACGAATATTGCCATCTTTATCAATAATTTTAACTGGGGATTTAGCTTTAATTTGGCCTCGAGTAATACGACCTATGCCAATAGTACCCACATAAGATGAATAATCGAGAGAGCTAATTTGCATTTGGAAAGGACCATTCGCATCCACTTTAGGTGCTTCAACTTCATTGATAATCGTTTGTAATAAAGCACTCATGTCTGTGGCTTCATCTTCCAAATTCAACTTAGCGTAACCATTTAAGGCAGAAGTATAAACTACCGGAAAATCCAATTGCGCATCGGTCGCACCCAAATTATCAAAAAGATCAAATACTTGATCCATAACCCAATGCGGCCTAGCTCCCGGACGGTCAATTTTATTAATCACTACAATAGGATTTAATCCGCGGGCAAAAGCTTTTTGAGTCACAAAACGTGTTTGTGGCATAGGGCCGTCCACTGCATCTACCAGCAACAACACACTATCAACCATCGATAAAATACGCTCGACTTCTCCACCAAAATCAGCATGTCCTGGGGTATCAACAATATTAATTTGATGATCTTTCCAATACACACAAGTATTTTTGGCAAGAATGGTAATGCCGCGTTCTTTTTCTAAAGCATTGGAGTCCATAACGCGCTCAACTTTAGGAGCTCTCTCATTTAATGTACCGGTTTGTTGGAGTAATTTATCTACTAACGTAGTTTTACCATGGTCAACGTGGGCGATAATGGCGATGTTGCGAATCTGATCAATCATAAATAACCTTTGAAGGAAAAAGCAGAATATTTGTTCATAGTTTTGACATTATACATCAATAAGCAGCTAAAACCTATCAGCTTCTTGTTATTTTAGTATAGCAAACTCAAAGTTCCTCTCTATTAATTTGTAGCCTGAGACCGCATGGCTTAAATCAAGAATCCTTCTTGCAGCTCAATAAGTTGCTTTAAAACCTACCAATTTTTTTTTAACTGCTAAAATAAAAGAGAGGGGTAAAAAATAGGGAGTAATTATGAAACAATTAATTTTACATCCCACTGACATTAGCCAATGGTATGCTCTGGTTAATGAGGCGCAAGCTGCAACCCAGCTTATGCTCACTGAAAATACCGAAAGTTATTTGGTATTTTTATTAATGCGTTTTTCTCAAGGACCTAAACTCATCGAATCGGTGGTTGCACTCGATTTTCTTGAGTCCATAAACAGACCGAAAACCATGCAAATGGAATTACTTCGCGATGTGGGGGATAAAAGTTTACTCTGTTGCGGTCTATTTCCTGGAATTGCAAAAAGACGACATGTCAGTCTCGAGTATTTTTCTGAAATGGGACAAGCGGCCTATTTGACTATTGGTGAGTTAGAAGGAAAACACTCAACCGATCTATACATACAACTCAGCGAACAATTTCTTAGATTGCAACATGTACTGCAAGCCATGCGTGGGGAGTGTGTAGAGCTCATTCAATCAGATCAAGGAATGTTATCTTCAATAAAATTTACTCTACAATAAAACCCAATTCATAGCCTGGGGCAGCAAAACGCCACTGGGTACTGACTTGTTTTAATCCAAGACAGCAATCATTATCCCTTGTGGAATAACATTGCAACATCAATTGGATCAAATGTATATTTTTTATTGCAAAAATCACAGCGAATCGCTACTTCACCCTCTTCTTGTAATAATGCTTTTGCATCGTCTTCACCTAAAACAGCCAATACCTGCTTCATTTTCTCCAGGCTGCAGCGACACTTAAATTGAGTTTTACGGCTATCAAATATTCTCAGCTCTGTTTCATGATAAAGACGATAAAGTAATGTTTCATTATCTAATGTAAGTAATTCATGTTCACTCACCGTTTGGCCTAATTGCACCGCATATTCCCAGAATTGCTCTCTTTGTACGGTATCTTGGCCTGGCATTAGTTGCAGCAACATTCCAGCTGCAGCATTCTCATTCACGGCCAACCAAACCCGCGTGGATACTTGCTCGGACTGAGCAAAATAATTCATTAAATTCTCACTCATAGAAGTTGATTGAATGGGAACCATACTTTGATAGGAACTTGTTTTATTGTATTGATTAATCGTAATTACCATCTGCCCTTCTAGAAAAGCTGAGGCATATTCTTTGGTTTCCAAATGTTCCATAAATTGAGCAAAAGCTCTCACATTGAACTCATGGTCACACTGAACTAGTAGTAAAGGGAGACGCTTATCTCCTTGGAATTGTAGATTTAAGCTACCCTGAAATTTAATACTGGAGGCTAAAAGAAGACAAGAGACAATCGCCTCTCCTAACAAATTTTTAACCATGGGCGGATAATCCCGCTGGCCCATAATATTTTGATACGTATTTTCAATATGAACAATTTCACCACGAATATTGGCATGTTCAAAAATAAAGCGTTGAAGCGTGTCGGATTCTTTCATAATAAACTCAAATAAAATTACGGAAAACTAGGTCCAGCATACAATGTTCTAGATTGAATCATCCTCTTTATTTTAAACATCGAAGCATAGCAAACATCCACGAATGAGAGTGTGAGAGCACAAAAAAATAGAGGTCTACGCCAAAATAGAGAGTGCAATTGACCCTAAATAAAATCTCGTGACGGTGCAAAGTATATCATAATTTTTTTGTAATTTTTCCTGGAGAAAAAATGATTTTGAACTATGCTTTTAAAACCTCCTCTGAAAAATTAAAGGATTAATAATGAGAGATAAAAATATTCTTGCCCCCTTATTTAAAACCATTGACAAAGTCGTTTTTGGTATCGAAGAAGCAAATGAACCAGAACCTAAACCTGAATTCATTGAAATTGATACTGAAGAAGAATTTGACGTCGAACGATCTATCAATTAATAGTTGATTCACAATGCCTAAGCGGGCAATAATCGCTCCTTTTTGAGCGAGTCCCTTTAAGATGTTGAATAGCCAACAAATGGCAGCGGTACGTTATATAGACGGACCTTTATTAGTTCTTGCTGGAGCTGGAAGCGGTAAAACACGAGTAATCACGCAAAAAATAGGCTATTTAATTAACACATGCGGTTATGCCGCCAATACAGTTTGTGCCGTAACCTTTACAAACAAAACAGCCAATGAAATGCGTGCTCGCGTGGCCGCCGTTCTCCCTGCAGCGAATCGTCGCGGTTTAAAAATAGCTACCTTCCATACTCTAGGGTTGAGCATTCTTAAGCGTGATTACGCTTTATGCGATCTGAAAAAGGGATTTTCTATTTTTGACAGCGAAGATTGTTTGCAGATCTTACGCAGTTTTTTACCCGCCAATAAAGCAACCGAACGAGAATTTATTTTTCAAATCCAACAACAAATTTCTCGCTGGAAAAATGACCTTCTCACGCCAGAGCAAGTTATAAAACATAGTCCGGATACACCTTTCTACGAAGAAGCTGCGCTCCTGTACCCTCGTTATCAGCAAGCGCTTAAGGCATACAATGCCGTTGATTTTGATGACTTAATTCGTCTTCCAGTTAGTCTTTTAAATGAACATTCTTCTGTATTAGATTATTGGCAAAACAAAATCCGCCATTTGCTGGTAGATGAATACCAAGACTCCAATACGAGTCAATACCTCCTGGTAAAAAAATTAACTGGAATTCAAGCCCGTTTTACGGTCGTAGGTGATGATGACCAATCAATTTATGCATGGCGAGGTGCTAAACCTGAAAATTTGAAGCAACTGCAGCATGATTATCCACAATTAAAAATCATAAAGTTAGAACAAAATTACCGCTCAACTAATATTATTTTAAACACAGCCAACCACCTTATCGCGAACAATCAGCATCTATTTGAAAAAAAATTATGGAGTGAATTAGGTCACGGAGAACTTTTGCGAGTAATTCGTTGCAAAGATGAAAATGATGAAGCAGAACAAGTAGTTGCTGATTTAATCAGCCACAAACTACGCTCCAGAACAGAATATGGCGATTATGCAATTTTATATCGGGGCAATCATCAGTCACGGGTATTTGAAAAAGTACTCCGCCATTATAGTATTCCTTATACGATTAGTGGCGGGCAGTCCTGGTTTGCCAAAGCAGAAGTTAAAGACGTGTTTGCCTACCTAAAGCTACTGTGTAACGAAGCGGACGATGCGGCTTTTTTAAGAGTAATTAACACCCCAAAAAGGGGCATTGGCGAAACCAGTCTTGATTCATTAGGGCATTATGCACAAAGCCGGGGAATGAGTCTTTATGCCTCCGCAGATCATCTTGCATTGAGCGAACATATTGCCGAAAAACCTCGGGCCGCCTTACAGGCTTTTAAATCATGGATAGAAGAAACAAAAAAACGATTAACCATGGGTTCGATTATAGAGCATTTAAAACAGATGGTAGAAGACAGCGGTTATGAAGCCCATATCTATGAACAATGTGATACTCCTGCAAAAGCACAAAAGAAGATGGACAATGTTTGGGAATTATTAGAATGGGTCGGGCGCTTATTAGCAAAAAATCCGGAACAAACCTTAGCAGAAGTAATTAATAAATTAATTTTGATCGATATTCTTGAGCAAGCAGATGAGCAAGATAACGACTCCTTGCAACTGATGACCTTACACGCATCCAAGGGTTTGGAGTTTCCTTATGTTTATCTGGTCGGCATGGAAGAAGAATTATTGCCCCATCGGGTGAGTATTGATGAAGACCAAATAGAGGAAGAAAGACGCTTAGCTTACGTTGGCATTACCCGGGCCCAAAAAGGGCTATGCTTTACCTTAGCCAAGCAAAGACGCCGTGGGGGCGAATTACAAGATTGTTTGCCCAGTCGATTCCTGGATGAATTGCCTGCAGAACATTTGGAATGGTTTGGTAAAAATGTGGAGCGTTCGGAGGAACAATCAAAAAACTTGGCAAAATCTCATTTAGCTGGGTTAAAAAATTTGTTGGGTCAGGTCTAATTTGAACAAATGGAGTCTGGGTTTTTTTTCTCTGAATCTCGTACACATCACTTAAAACCCGCAAGCTCTGTTCCGCCCCCGCGGATTGTCCGCGGGATCCAGACAAAAGGCCCATAAAGTTTCACTTTCGTTAACACTTGGCTACCATTGACTCATCCCTATTGCTATACTGAATTCATGAAAAAAAATATCATTTTGTTTATTATTTCATTTGCTATGTTTATGGAAGCGGTAGATACCACCATTATTAATACCGCAATCCCAGTCATGGCACAAAGTTTAAATGTTAATCCAATTGATTTGAAATTTGCGCTCATTAGTTACCTTTTGAGTCTAGCAATCTTTATCCCTATCAGTGGTTGGATTGCCGATAAATTTGGGATGAAAACTGTTTTTATCGCAGCCATTGTTGTTTTCACTTTAAGTTCAATTTGGTGCGGGTTTACTAATAACTTAGGACAATTGATCTGTGCACGTATCCTTCAAGGCTTGGGCGGTTCGCTGACCATACCAATCGGCCGGCTTATTATTTTACGGACTTGCGAGCGGCATGAATTAATTGCCAAAATGAGTATCGTAGTGATGGTTGCATCTTTAGGCATGATGCTTGGTCCCTTACTCGGTGGCATTATTACTTATCGCTTCTCTTGGCGCTGGATTTTTTGGGTTAATATCCCATTCGGAGTACTTGCTGTAATTTTATCAAGCAAATTATTACCGGCTATGCCTCCTCGTTCAGTTCCTCCGCTGGATAAATTGGGCTTTATTCTTTTCGGCAGTGGATTAGCGGCCTTAACCTTTGGGTTATCCATGATAAGTGAGTCTAATGCATCAGTCACAGAACCTCTGTCTGCCCTCATAATCGCATTGCTCTTATTGGGTGGATATACCAAGCATTCATATAAAAGAAAGCATCCTATCGTTAAAGTGGAACTTTTACGCACTCGTACATTTTGTATTTCAGTCGTAGGCAACATATTGGCGCGTTTAGGTTTTGGGGGCATCCCTTTTTTATTGCCTTTACTGTTACAAATTGGACTTGGGTATTCATCTCGTTTATCAGGTCTGTTGCTCGCTCCAATAGCGGTTGGCGTTTTTTTAGTAAAACCTTTATCCTTCGCTATATTGCGGTGGTTTGGTTATAAAAATTTATTAATTTTAAATACTATCCTCGTGAGTATTTCTCTTTGGTCCTTTTTTTCCATCAACCAACATACTTCCATATACGGCATTGCTTTTTTAACTTTTATGTATGGATTTTTTATTGCATTACAGTATACAGGCATGAATTCTTTGGCTTATGCCAACATTACTGAAAAGGATATGAGTGCCGCAACCAGTATTATGAGTACTATACAACAATTAGCTCAAAGCTTTGGGGTTGCCGTGTCCGCAATCTTACTTAGCATATTTACTGCGAAGTATTCTGGAGAACGTGTCCTTTCGGTCGAGATATTTCATGATACGTTCCTAATGCTAGGAGCTCTTACTTTTTGCTCAGGAATTATTTTTACTTTTCTAAAAAAGGAAGATGGACTCGAGCTCATTGAAATCCCTGAACACTAATTTATTACATATTCTGTAAATCCACTGGCTCACAACACAAGGCTAAAAGATTGCAAAGTATTAGAATTTTTAGTCAAAATGCTCTATGATGCGGTGGCATTATTTGCTGTTTTTGCATTAAATGTAAAAAAAATTAAAAATATTTAATAAAAAAACAGCACAATTAATAAAATAATGCTACAATGTCCTGGTAACAATTTAGGAAATTAACATGTCAGATAAAATTCGTGGTACAGTAAAGTGGTTTAATGAGTCCAAAGGTTTCGGTTTTTTAGAAAGTGGCGGTAAAGATTATTTTGTGCATTTCAGTGCAATTCTAGGCACCGGGTTTAAAACTCTTGCTGAAGGTGCAACAGTAATGTTCAAGCCAAGCAACGGACAAAAAGGTCCTCAAGCTGAAGAAGTTGAAGTAGTCTAATTCATTTCCTGAAACTTCCTATTCACTTTAATATGAGAGTATTTTAGAGGATGGGGAGTTTTTTTGTTTAAAAATTAACATTTCTTAAAACAACCCTACCCAAATAATCAATCATTACTATCCACCAATGCCTTGGCATTTGCACTTCAGCGTGGTAATCAAGTTATACTTTGTGAATTTATCGATTCAGCCCTCTTTATCCCATTCGCCCCACCCGCTCCAGTTATGCAGGATTAAGTTCCTTGAGAAGACCAAAGAATTTTTCGTGTAAAAGTAAGTAGGTATTGTTTTAGATATTTAATCAGGTATAGCCTATCATGTAGAGGCCGAAAAAATACAAGGAGTCGTAAATATGAGTAAAAAAATCGCAGTTATTGTAGGAAGCTTGCGCAAAGAATCCTACAATAAAAAAATGGCAAAAGTACTTATTGCTCTAGCACCTAAATCTCTAACCCTGCAAATTGTGGAAATTGGTGATTTGCCCCTATACAACCAGGATCTGGATGACGAAAATAGACCGCCCGCTGCTTGGGTCAAATTCCGAGAGCAAATGAAAACCTATCAGGGAGTGTTGTTTGTTACACCAGAATACAACCGCTCTGTTCCTGGGGTGCTTAAAAATGCAGTAGATGTGGGTTCTCGACCTTATGGTAAAAGTATTTGGAGTAAACTTCCTGGCGCAGTGATCAGTGTTTCTCCAGGGGCGATTGGAGGATTTGGCGCCAACAATCATTTAAGACAATCATTTGTCTTTTTAGATATTCCAACTCTTCAACAACCAGAAACCTATATTGGCATGGCGGGAGATTTGTTTGATGCGCAAGGAAATATTACCAAAGAAGACACCCAAAAATTCTTACACAAATTTATGGAAGCTTATGCCAATTGGGTTGAATTAAATACGCAAGATTAATACATTACAAACCCGATAAACAACGAAATTGTTGGCAGAGAGCTATCCCTGCCAACGGGTTACTATTCCCACATCAATATGAAACAAATCTAGTATTCGACCTACGCTGTAATTAATGATGTCATCTATAGTCTCTGGTTTGGTATAAAACGCAGGCGTTGCAGGACACATAATCGCCCCCTGTTGGGTCAGCGAAACCATATTTTGTAAATGCCCCAAATGCAATGGGGATTCACGAGGCATGAGGACTAATCTCCTACGTTCCTTTAAAGTCACATCCGCTGCACGACCAATAAGGTTATTAGCCGTTCCATGCGCAATTTCTGCCAAAGTTTTCATCGAACAAGGAGCAATGATCATCCCCATGGTCTGAAAAGAACCACTTGCAATACTTGCACCAATATCATTCCAGGAATGATAAACATCGGCCAATGCTTTTAAGTCGGTAAGTGATAAGTTGGTTTCATATTTACGGGTCAGTTGGGCTGATTTACTAACTATCAAATGAGTTTCAATGTCCGTAGAACGTAGTAGTTCTAAAAGACGTATTCCATAAATCATGCCTGAGGCACCAGTAATTCCAATGATTATTCGCGGTGTGCTCATAAATAGTTCCTCGTAATTGAATCCCATTAGGTTCTCAGACATAAAAATAGTATAATTATTTCACATAATAGAATCTTCACAAAGTAAATAAGTGGAAAAGACAGGCATAAAGAGGTACATTGCGGAGACTCCCATTTTTTTGGTGTATTTACTACAGATAACAAAACAGGCATAAATCCATGACGAATAATTATGAAGAGTTTGAGCAACGTAAACAAGATCACATCAAATTAGCCTTAATGCCTGAAAATCAAACCGCGGAACTCAGTACTTTTGAAAGCATTAATCTAATCCATGATGCTCTTCCTGACCTAAATTTCGATGAAATCAGTATTAAAAGTTTTCGATTTGGCCAAGTAGTAGAAAAACCCTTTCTCATTAGCTCCATGACTGCAGGGCATCGCCACGCAAAGCACATAAATCATAACCTTGTTGAAGCCTGTTCGTTGAATGGCTGGGCTATGGGAGTAGGCTCACAAAGACGAGAGCTCACGGATCCCAAAGCAGCTTTTGAATGGCACGATTTACGCCGTGATTTTCCTGAAGTCCACTTGTACAGCAATCTAGGGATCGCTCAATTAATCACCACCCCCCTCAGTGATATTCAACGTTTAACAGATGCTTTACAAGCAAATGGATTAATTATTCATTGCAACCCCTTACAAGAGTGCATGCAACCTGAAGGGACAACAACCTATAAAGGAGGTTGGCAGGCTTTAGCTGATTTAGTTAAAAAACTTCCTTTACCCGTTATCGTGAAAGAAACAGGTTGTGGATTTTCTAAGGCCACTATGACTCGTTTAAACGATATTGGAATTGCCGCAATTGATGTGGGAGGTTTGGGAGGGACTCACTGGGGACGAATTGAAGGACATAGAGCAATCCATGACCCCATTCGCCAACAGGCAGCAATTACGTTTCGTAATTGGGGGATTGATACCGTAACCTCGATTAAACACGCTGCAGCATTGAAACCTTCGTTCGAAATTTGGGGATCAGGCGGCGTAATGAACGGCTTAAATGCCGCCAAGTTGTTTGCACTTGGTGCCACCACTGTTGGTTATGCAAGGCCCCTATTGGAAGCCGCATTGGAATCCACCGAACACGTCAGTCTGTGCATGCAATCAATTGAATACGAATTAAAAGTGGCTATGTTTTGTACCGGAAGTCAAAATTTAAACGACTTGTCCAGCAAAGTGGGTTGATCGAATTTATATCAATTTATTAAATCGAAAATTTTATACCTCGGGAAAATGATTTATCATTAAGTTCTAAAGTTTTTACAGGTTCTGAAGCATAAATATCATAAAATTGCCTGCTTGCAATCTGCCGGTATTGAACCCCTTTTAAATAATCGTCCCGAATCTCATGAGGAAATCGCCATAGTTTGGAAAAATCAAATACATAATTAGGAGTCCTGATTTTTTCCCCAAAATGATTTTGCCCAGGTGCCGAGTATAAAACGTATTCTCCTGGCTTAAGCTGGGTGAGAAATAAATAACCCGCAGAAAATAATCCAAAATAAGCGAATCCTTTAATATAGGGAACGTCCAATATTTGCAGATCCTTTTGTAATTCAGTAACAATTGTATAACACGTGGGAGTTACATGCAGACCACTAAAAGGGCCATCAACATCAACTTTTATCGAATTTTTATAGAGCGCGATACCAGTATAATTGGCCCCATAAATAAAATTCCATTGAAAGAAAGCAAGCTCTATTAGCCCAAAAATTAAAACAGCTCTGGTTGCGAAGTAGTGTAAAAAGCTTTCGGACCTTAGATATTTCTGAAAAATAAAAAAAGTAAATATATAGGTTAATAACGATGCCGGAAAAAAACCTATAATCCAATTCATATCCAGCATGTGTGCGGTTACACTCGTTAAAATCCCAGCTGCTAAAGAAGGGAGGCCAATAAAATAAAATAATGCCCTAGAATCTACATCTGTTCTTAGAAAAATAAGAAAAATAGGGAAACTCAAAAACCCAGTGTAATTTAAAACCCAAAATATATCCGTATGAATAGCATGTTGAATATTTATCTTAAATAAAGGAAGAACTAGGATGGTGATGAAACCCGTTAATAATATATACCAATGCCTTCTACCAATATACGCAATAAATAAACTTCCTAAAGCAACGAAGAGGACAGACGAATATTTAGAAATTATTCTATGAGCTAACTCGATACATTTGTCAAATAAAGATTGATTAGACGATAAGCTTAGACGATGTAGAAAATCTAAAAAATTATGAAGATCTTGGGTTGAAACCTTAAAGTAATAAAAAAGAATAAAAGCTATACATATACCAGCAAAACTAGCAATCAACATATGAAAAAGGAAGATTTTCTTTGAGTGCTGACTAAACAAGGAGAAAATAAGATAAAAGGGAATGAGGAAAAAAAGAAACGTTGGATAAGCTAAACATAAGATGAGATTAAATAATGAAAAAATGATGAAATGGATTTTTCTTATTGGCTCTATAAATTGAAAACTAAAAAATTGAAAAAGAATATTAGACCATAGTAACGTCGCCAAAGTATCGTAGTGAAAATTATTGATACCAAAAGGATGAAAAATACTGACCCCAAAAAAAATAAAAAATGACAAAATAAGCGATAATTTTTTTCTTATTAGGAAAAAGGTGTAAGCACTCAAGAGAAATACAAACACTATGTAACTATGTCTTAAAAATAAAATAAGTTCATTATTTCCATTATGTAACCATAAACTTAACTTTATTAAAGGATATAATAATAATCCAAATGGAATAAATGCAGAGTAATCATCAATGAAAGGACGCTGGCCTTTAATAAAACGAAGTGAGGTTGCAATTGGGAGACTCTCATCACTAAGAGGTCCTACAAAATAACTGATAAAAATGATTAATGCGCAAAAAAATAGTCCCAAAATGATGATCAAATAATAATCTATATTTACATTTTTTTGCATTTGTTCTCCTAACAATGTCTCCTCTTACCCACTTGCCTGTGTATCATATAATGGATTCATATCAAAGAAAAAACTATTTTTCCTTGGGTTCATAAACTTAATACAACTGCGTAGGGCTTGTTGACAATTGCCTATAAAATAGGCTCGTGTTAAATTACAACAACAAAATGCACTGATTCCGTATTTAACAAAATTATTCATTTTTGTTATTATTTGGAATCTGTATATTTATCCAAGATATTTCTCAGGTATCGCTAATCCTATATCGAATGCCTAATCAACTGAATTTCAATTACAGGATGTAGAAAGAAAATGAAAGGAATCGTTTTAGCTGGCGGGAGTGGAACACGTTTATACCCTTTAACTAAAAGTGTATCCAAGCATTTGTTGCCTGTTTATGATAAACCTTTGATTTATTATCCTTTATCTGTCCTCATGCTTGCGGGGATCAGGGAAATTCTCATCATTTCTACTCCCCAGGACCTACAAAATTATATGAATCTCTTAGGCGATGGAACTGATTTTGGCATCCGTTTGCAATACGAGGTTCAGCCCAAACCCGAGGGTATTGCTCAGGCTTTTATAATAGGTGAGGATTTTATTGGCGATAATGGAGTTTGCCTCATTTTAGGCGACAATATTTTTTGGGGCCAAGGATTTACTACAAAACTCAAAGAAGTAGCCTCACAAACGATGGGTGCAACAGTATTTGGATATCAGGTTAATGATCCGACCCGCTTTGGAGTTGTAGAGTTTGATAAAGACCTTAAAGTACTATCCATAGAAGAAAAACCAGAATTTCCTAAATCACATTTTGCTGTAACGGGATTGTATTTTTATGATAATAATGTGGTCCAAGTTGCTCATGATGTACGCCCTTCACTTCGGGGTGAATTAGAAATTACCAGCATTAATCAAGCTTACCTTGAACGCGGTATGCTAAATGTTGAACTACTGGGACGTGGTTTTGCCTGGCTTGATACCGGTACCCATGATAGTCTTCTGGAGGCAGCCTCATTTGTAGAAACAATTGAAAAAAGACAAGGATTTAAAGTTGCATGTCTTGAAGAAATTGCCTGGAGGAACGGTTGGTTAAATGATCAAGAAATCTCCAAAGCTGCTTTTGCTTTATCAAAAAATAGTTATGGAGAATATCTCTTCTCTTTGTTAAGAAACCCTTAGAATAGATGAGATGATGCAAAAATAAATCTATATGGTTGATTTTTTGTAATTAATTTTTGGTTTTGCTCATGCGGATTTTTTTACTTCATTATTTTGAGCTTGATATTATGGATGACCTAGACTTAAAAACGAAAGCACGATTGTCAAAAAAAATTGCCATTCTGCAATCTAATTATATTCCTTGGAAAGGTTATTTTGACATGATCGCTGCGGTCGATGAGCTCATTCTTTTTGATGATATGCAATTTACTCGACGTGATTGGCGTAATCGTAATCAAATTAAAACATCCCAAGGGCTCCAGTGGTTAACTGTTCCGGTGAAAGTTAAAGGCAAATATTTTCAGAGTATCCGGGAAACTGAAATTGATGGTGAGGATTGGGCGCAAAATCATTGGAAAACATTAACACAAAATTATCGACGCGCACCTTATTTTGACGAAATTGCTGCTTGGCTTGAGCCACTTTACCTAAACAACTCCTATACGCATCTTTCCGTATTAAACCACCAATTTATAAAAACCATATGTCATTATCTAGGGATAAAGACGGCGATTAAAAATTCATGGGATTATATTTTAGTAGAGGGAAAAACAGAGCGATTAGCTAATTTATGTCTCCAAGCTGAAGCTGCGGAGTATATTTCAGGACCCGCCGCTATGGATTACATCGAAGAAGATGTGTTTACTGCCCACGACATTAAACTTACTTGGTTTGACTACACTGGTTATGAGGAATATCCTCAATTGTGGGGAGAATTTATCCACCAAGTTTCGATTCTTGACCTGTTATTTAATTGTGGGAACAATTCATCAACTTACATGAAGTATTTAAATACATGAAACTTTCAATTGTAACTACCCTTTATAAATCTGAGGCTTTTATTCAAGAATTTTATCAAAGAATAACGCTAATCGCGCAGAAATTCGCGAATGATGATTATGAAATTATTTTTGTAAACGACGGCTCACCTGATAAAAGTCTTGAACACACAGTGCACCTCACTGAACATGACAAGCATGTTGTGGTAGTCGACCTTTCACGTAATTTTGGCCATCACAAAGCAATGAGAGCCGGACTCGAATACTCCCGGGGTGACTATATATTTTTGATTGACAGTGATTTAGAAGAAGAACCTGAGTGGCTAATCGCTTTTTCTGAACACATGGAAAAGGAACAATCTGATGTAGTATATGGAGTGCAGGAGTCTCGTAAAGGCAATTGGTTTGAACGGTGGAGTGGGGAAATTTATTATGTATTCCTAAATTGGTTAATAAATATTGATCATCCTAAAAATATAACCACCGCTCGCTTAATGACCAGACGATATGTGGACTCTTTGTTACGTCATAAAGAAATCGAGTCCGTTATTTCCTGTTTATGGGTGATCACTGGATTCAAGCAATGTGCTTACACGGTAAAAAAACATACAAAGAGTACCACTACTTACAATTTTTTTAAAAAAATTAATCATATGATCAATGCAGTTACCTCTTTTAGTGCCACCCCGCTGCATATGATTTTCCTGTGCGGAATTTTTGTTTTTTTAGGTGCTATTGGTTATGCAACACTCCTAATTATTCAACGATTTTTGCTGGCAACTCCCCTAAATGGTTGGACGTCCATAATGGTTTCAATTTGGTTATTGGGTGGTATGATCATTTCGTTTATAGGAATAATAGGAATTTATTTGGCAAAGATATTTTCTGAGACCAAACAACGCCCTTATGTAATTATTAGGAATATTTATGGAAAAAGTAATTGAGGATATTAATACCAAATATGAACGGCATTATGCGAGCAGAAGCAGTTTGAAAGTCTATCCAACTGAGTTTGTTGTACGAACAATGCTTGCGAATTACCCAGGATTGAACTTTTCAAAACCAGTACCAGGTAATAAAATTCTAGACGTTGGTTTTGGTGATGGAAGAAACACCACTCTCCTTTGTGATCTCGGATTGGATGTGAGTGGCATTGAAATAACCCAAGGGATTGTAGATCAAACACAGCAAAGACTGACAAAAATGGGATATAACCCCGATTTGCGAGTGGGCAGAAACTCCATTATCCCTTTTGCCGAAGCTGAATTTGATTATATTTTAGCATGCCACTGTTGTTATTACTGTGATGAAAATGAAACCTTGCTCGATAATCTTAATGAATACTCAAGGGTATTAAAGAAAGATGGGTATTTAATTGCCTCTGTTGCTAATAAATCATCCTATATCTTTGAGAATGCACAAGAACTAAAAGATGGAACTTTAACTATCGCTAAAGACCCCTACAACAATCGTAATGGATATCGATTACAAGCTTTTTCCAGTAAAGAAGACATTGAGGACTATTTCTCGCCTCTCTTTAAAAATTTTTCTTTCGGCTCTGCTGATAATGATTATTATGGGATTACTGAACGCGTATTTTGGGTAGTATGTCAAAAGAGGTAATAAATGAAAAACGATTTCCGTTATTGCTGTCCTGAATTGAAATGTGAACGTGCGATTTTGTCCAGTCAAAATGATGGGTTGCATTGTCCTAATGGACATTTCTTCCCCTTTATTCAAAACACAAATGCTCCTATTTTTGCGTGTGAAGCAGATAATGCTAATGATTACGCCCAAGAAGATGCAGTGACCATTCATGACAATTCGTTCCAATGGGTTTTTCAAACTTTTGGAACCGATGAATCCACTTTAAGAAAAAATTTAGTTTCCCGTTTAAATTTATCCCCAGGTCAGACCATTCTGGTGACAGGAGCTGGTTCGGGTAATGATCTCCCCTTTCTTGCCCAAAATTTACGTGGAAAAGGGACTATTTATGCGCAAGATATATCCAAACAAATGCTCATAGCAGGCATAGAAAAATACAGCTCTAGTCTTACAGAATTTGGTGTAGAGGTATTTTTCTCAGCAAGTGATGCGACAAATCTCCCCTTTGAAGATAATTTTTTTGATGCTGCTTATCACTTTGGGGGACTTAATTTATTCTCTGATATTCAGAAAGGTATATCGGAAATGGATCGCGTTGTTAAACCGGGTGGACAAGTGCTCATCTGTGATGAAGGAATAGCTCCCTGGCTTAAGGAAACTGAGCTTGGGAAGATGCTTATTAAAAATAACCCACTGTACGCTTATGAAGCTCCGTTGTCTCTCATTCCCGCCAATGCTAGAGCGGCAAAGTTATCCTGGGAACTTAGTCATTGTTTTTATGTCATAGAATTTACGGTGGCAGATACAGCACTCCCCATTAATATTGATATCCCTCATAGGGGTAAACGAGGCGGAAGCATCCGTTCACGTTATCTTGGACAGCTTGAAGGAGTGGATCCCGCTTTGAGAGATAAGGTGTATGCAGTGGCAGAAAAACTTGGTATGAGCAGAGTTGAATACTTAGAGCGATTGCTAAAAACGGGTTGTGAGTTGTAATTGATTTTGGAGATAAAATGAAGGATCGCCTCAAACATGCAATACCTTTTAATTGGAAAAAACGAGGATTAGTGTTCGAACCGAATATTCCTGGTTTTAGTTATGGCTCACATCCTTGTGCAATCCATTACCAAGATGACATTTTTATCGTTGCATTTACATGCCGTGATTCAAAAAGCCGTTCACATATTTTCTTATCTTATGCCACTGTGTTTGAGGGACATATGTCACTTATCGGGACTCCTAAATTGGCACTCACTCCTGGAGCTCCTGGTTACTTTGACTGCGACGGGGTAATCAGTGTTTGTTTTGTAACTAATAAGAATCAACATTATTTATATTATGTAGGATGGCAAAATCTTCCGGAAGAGTTATGGATCTGTGATACAGGCAGAGCAATTCTAAATGGTGAAAATCTCACCTTAGAGAAAGAATTCCTAGGACCTGTTCTAGGCCGAGATAAAAATAACCCACTTTTTGCAGCAGCAACTGCATTCCATATCAAAGATGATATTTGGCATACCTGGTATAACTCAGGCATAAAATGGGAGAAACTGGAGCATGGTTGGCACCATCATTATGGTATCCATCACGCGCAATCACACAATGGTATCGATTGGGTTTGCGACCCTGGAATGTGTATTCCATTTGCAGATGAATATGAGTATGCTTTTGGTCGTCCGAGCGTCTATTATAACGAGGGAATCTACTACATGTGGTTTGCTCATCGCGCCACAAAAGAGATTGCGACTTATCGGATCGGCTTTGCTTCATCTTCTGACGGATTAAACTGGGATCGTAATGATAACTTGGCAGGTATTGATGTATCCTCTGAAGGCTGGGATAGCGAAATGATTTGTTACCCCTATATTTTTGAACATCAAGATCAACTCTATATGCTTTATAATGGCAATGATTATGGAAGAACCGGGTTTGGCCTGGCGGTACTGGAGGATCTTCAATGAAAAAAATTATTTTAGCGGGCAATGCAATTACAGCCAATATTCTGCTTGATTATCTAGCACAAGACCCACGTTATAAAGTAGTAGGGCTTACAGTCGATGATGACTTCATTGACACAAATGGGGCTCCTGGTGCTCCCTCTATTCCTTTATCGAATCTGGTTTCTGATTATAACCCCCATGATCATTCGATAATTATGGCTATGGGATATCACGACATTAATCGGAGTCGTGAGTCAATGTTTCATCGCCTTAAAGCAATGGGTTATCTAATTGAGTCATATATTCATCCTGATGCTAAAGTTTATACCCGACAACCTCTTGGTGAAGGTTGTGTTGTTTTACCTTCAGCAGTTATTGAACCCCATGTCACTGTAGGTGCGAATACTATGATCTGGGCTAATGTAACTTTGGCGCATCATTCCAGCATAGATGAGCATTGCTGGGTTGCGTCCGGCGCGGTGGTTTCTGGACAAGCCCAAGTGAAGCGCAACACATTCATCGGAGTGAACGCAACAATTGTTAATGAAGTAGTAGTTGATGAGTACTGCATTATTGGTGCTGGGGCTTTAATAACCAAAAATACAAAACCCTCAAGTGTTCATTTAGCACGTTCTGGTGAGGAACTCCGCTACTCATCACAAGAATATGTGAAATTTTTTGGAGTTTAAAAACATGAATCAGCGTTTAGTTTCGGTTTTAGCGAATGTGTTTGGTTTACGAACGGATGAAATAAAAGTTGAATTGACTAAAGCGAATTTGGGAAGTTGGGACTCCCTTAAACAGATGGACTTAGTAATATCGCTCGAGCGAGAGTTCAATATTGCGTTAGAAATACCTGATATTATTCGAATGGATTCAGTTGGACAAATCATTGACGTTCTCGCAAATAAAGGAGTTGATCTTGGAGCTTAGAGGTGCGATTGCCCTGGTTACTGGGGGCGCGAAAGGACTAGGCTTGGCAATTGCTACTTATTTATATGAGCAGGGTACCAAGGTTCTAATCGTAGATTTGGATGCTCGAGCTCTGGATGACTTACCCCAAGGTTTGGAAGGTTATGTTCTTGATGTGACCCAGCCCAATGAAGTAAAAAATGTTATCCAGGAGATCATCACTTGCCACGGCCGCATTGACATTTTAGTGAATAATGCGGGGGTCATCTTTAGCAAACCTCTAGTGAACATCATGAATGCTCCCGATATCATGCATGATTATGAAAGCTTTCGCCAATGTATTACTAAGAACATGGATTCTGTATTCATAATGACCGCAGCCGTGGTCGAGCACATGGTAATGAAAAGAATTAAAGGGGCCATCGTAAACATTAGTTCAATTAGTGCCCGCGGTAATGAAGGACAAATTGCTTACTCTGCAGCAAAAGCGGGAGTTAATGCAATGACAGTCACTTTATCTAAAGAACTTGGGAGGTTGGGTATTCGGTGTAATGCAGTAGCACCAGGCTTTATAGACACTGATTCCACTCGGCATGCACTTAATGAATCCATAATCAAACACATTCAAACCAATACACCCCTTCGGAGACTTGGCGAGGCAAATAATGTAGCTCTTGCAGTAGCTTCCCTGATCATCAATGATTTTATGAATGGTGTGGTACTGGATGTTAACGGCGGATTGACCATTTAAAATGATACGATTAGAAAAAAAAGGGTATGAACAAATATATCGGCTCTATTTAAGTTGCCCATTTTTTTTCCCATTAATCGCAGCGGTACTACTCGATGAGCAAGATGGGGTTGTCTATATTAATGATCAAAACACCCCCTCCCAAATTTATGTGGAACATGCCTTTGGATTTGCACAAATATTCGGCAATATGGACTCTCGCTTTGAGCTCGAACTAGAAGACTATTTACTCCTCGATAAAAATTTTCATTCCGATAAAGTTCGTCTGTATGCTGCTTATGCTCCCGAATTTATACTAAAACCTCAATATGAGCCGCTGAGATCCTATAGGCAACGCTTCGTGCTTGACTCTGAATATCAAATGGATACGCCAACCCTCTTGAAACAATCAGGAAAAATAAATTTCTCAGGAGTGAATCAAACAAATATTGATCTAATCGAGAGCCACTTTCATTTAGTTTCAAGATTTTGGCGAAATGAGTCTGATTTTATCCAGAAGTCTAATGCTATTGTGGTTTTATATGACGGAAAATTAGCCTCCATCTGTTATGCCGCAGCCGAAGCGAATCACTGTACAGAGATTGATGTGCTGACCCTACCTAATTATAGAAATTTGGGACTAGCGAATAAGGCTGTTCTTTGTTTTATTCATCACTGCCTTGAAATAGGATTAACTCCATGGTGGGATTGTTTCACTAATAATTCCGGTTCCATGATGCTCTGTAAGTCAGTAGGTTTTAAGGCAATGAATGATCCTTATCTTTTTTTCACTATCAATAAATAAGGTAGTAAAAATTGAACAATGCTCAATAATATTCTACAAAACTTTTGAAGAGAACATATGAATAAATATTTCCATAACTTAGGTTTACTATTCGATGATGTTGCATTAGAAAATGCAATCCAACCTGCTCTTCGTTATCCTGAACAATCCCGTACCTATGAAGAATTGATGGATTGGTCCCAACGATTAGGTGCTTTTTTACTTGCCAAAGGAATGAAGCCTGGTGATGTGATTGCAATTGGAAGTAGTAAACAATTTTTGACCTATGCCCTCATGATTGCGTCCATTCGGTTAGGTATCGCCTATGTCAATATGGATGTCGCCGCCCCCTTGGCCCGCAATTTACCCATTATGCAAGTGAGCCAAGCGGTATTTTTATTTTATGATGATCCAGCGTACAGCAAACAAATCCACGATTTAGCCAATGCAAGTAAAATCCAAGCGATTGAACTTACACCGGATACCTTTCCGTCGATCACAGCAGGTGATCGGAAACGGCAAACGCAGTTAATGCAACAAATAGATGGCTCTACGATTGCCTATGTCATGTTCACTTCAGGCTCTACAGGAACGCCCAAGGGCGTTGCGGTAACCCATCAAAATGTACTGCATTTTATCTCTTGGGGTAATCAGTATTTTAAAATAAAAAAACAGGACAATTTTGCTCATTTGAGCCCTTTGTACTTTGATAATTCGGTCTTTGATTTTTATGTAGGATTATTTTCTGGAGCCTCATTGAGTCCTGTACCGCGCGAGTTGTTGACTAAACCCTATGAACTTGTCGCTCATGTAGGCAAGATGCAATGTACTATTTGGTTTTCAGTACCCTCCTTATTAATCTATTTAGTCACCCTGAAAGCAATGGAAATCAAAGTACTCTCAAAGTTACGCCATATTATTTTTGGTGGTGAAGGTTATCCCAAGGCGGAACTAAAAAAACTTTATGAGTTGTTTTCCAAACAAGCAACATTGACTAATGTTTATGGACCTACTGAATGTACATGTATTTGTAGCGCTTATGAGTTAAATGATGATGATTTCCAACAGCTAAGTGGGCTTCCGCCCTTAGGGAAACTCAACCCTAATTTTGATTATCTTATTCTTGATGAACATGACCAAGAAGCTCCCGAGGGTGAGCTCTGTCTTCTAGGGCCGAATGTTGCGGCAGGTTATTTTAACGAATTAGAACGCAGTGCAAAATCGTTTATAACTCTTACGGAACCAAAACGTTTTATGAAACGTATGTATCGGACTGGAGATCTAGTTCAAGAAATAGATGAAGAATTACATTTTGTTGGACGAAAAGACAACCAGGTAAAACACATGGGGTATCGTATTGAATTAGAAGAAATAGAACATGCTTTGGTAAAATTTACGCAAATAAATCAAGCAGCAGTTGTTTATCATCGAACCAATGTAGCCTATGGAAAACTTATCGGTTTTGTGGCTAGTTCTGACGAGGTCGATGAACAAACCCTTTTAGGAAATTTAGGTGAAGTATTGCCAACCTATATGATCCCAAGTCGCATTATTGTAAGAAAAGAATTACCTAAGAATCCAAATGGAAAAGTAGATCGACAACAACTCCTTTTACAATGTGCAGACTAATAATGAATGAATTAATACAAAAATTTCCGGGCCTATTTCAATTCATTCGTTACAGTGTAGTGGGAGTGATTAATAATTTTATTGGTTACATTATTTACTTGCTCGTCACTTTTTTTTGGCTTGAACCCAAAGTAGCGATTACTCTTTTTTATCCAATTGGCGCGTTGATAGGTTACTTTAACCATTTCAAATATTCATTTTCCTATCAAGGAACACATCTCGCCCTACTAAGATATGGGATCGCCCATTTTATAGGGTATGGGATTAACTTTATCATGTTGTTCGTTCTTGTAGATAAATTTAACTTTCCGCATCAAGCAATCCAAGCAATAGCTATTTTTGTAGTTGCTTGTGCATTGTTTCTTATGTTTCGATATTTTGTTTTTCCGCACGCACATTATACAAAATGTGAGGCCTCAAGATTTTGAGTCTGTATCTTAATTAAAAGTAATACTAAAAAGGATGAAATTGTGCAACATATACTTTCGACTATAGTTAGGAAACCTCAAACATCTAGAGCCACATTACTTTTTTACTCTTTCATTTTATTAGTATCCCTCATGTTCCTCATCTGTCATTTTTTTGAGCTCCATTGGAGAACTAATGATGACGTCGGAATGTCGATGATCGCTCATGGTTATGGTATAGCTAAATTAGCTTCCCCAAATATTCTTTTCTCAAATGTATTGTGGGGATATTTGGTGGGAATTACTCCCTCGATTAATGGAGTATTAGGGTACTCTATTATGACTTTATGCGTCCTTACAATTGTTGGAGTAATCATATTTTACGGGCTATCTCAGTTGGCCGGGTATGGAGTCGCTTTTTCAATTCTATTGTTGATAGTCGTCCCTGCTATTCTTTGGCCACAATTTACTATTAATGCGGGCTTACTCCAAATTAGTGCTATTATTTGCTGGTGTCTTTATGCAAAACAAAGAAATTTACTAGTGTTAGTGGGAGGTTGTTTACTTGCGTATTTCAGCTATCTAATTCGTAGTCAAGAATTTTGGTTAGTTCTAATTATCTCCTTACCTATTTTACCCTGGCGAATATTATTTCTTCGAACGGTCAAAATTGCTTTCTTTATTCTAGCGTTAGCAATTCTTGTTTCTGCTACTATAAATTATCAAGCCTATCAAAGTGAGGATTGGAACGCTTATAATACCCTTAATCCAGCACGTGCCTCTTTTACAGATTATGGTGCAGGTACATACTTGAAACAACATAAAGAGATATTAGCACAGCATGGTTATACTAATAATGATATTGATTTAATCAGCAACTGGTTTTTTGTTGATCCACATATTGCAAATCCTAAAACACTTAAAATTATGCTGAAACAATTAGGTCCCTTACCTCGTCAAGAAAGAGCCTTGGATAAGGCATGGCTCGGTGTAAAAGCATTGTGGAGTCGTCCACTGTTAATCACTCTAATAACGGCGTTATTATTGGGATTATTGCATCCGAGCTGGAAAATAGCTGTTAGTTGGGGACTCTGTGTCGCAGCAATATTTACTCTTGGTCTTTTAGGTCGTCCCGGGGTTTTACATGTATATGTACCTGTAGTTTCATTGCTTTTAATTGTGCCTTTTCTGAATGGAACTGTGCCTCAATGGCGAAATTATTTAAGTATCGCATTATTGCTTTTTGCCGCTCTTTTTAATACGAGTAAGGTTTTCTCGGAAGCTAAATTGCAACAAATAGTTGCAGCAAAAACTCGTGCGGCTTATGTGCACTTCCCTGATGGCCCCATGATAGTATGGGGAGCAGCTTTCCCATACGAATTAATTTATCCAGTCATAGGAGTACCTCCATCCGCAATGTTATATAAACATTACGGTTTAGGTACTTCAACCTTAGCACCATTCACTCTGGCTTATGCAAAACAAAAAGAAGGTAATGGCCTCATAGGAGAGCTATTCCAAAAAGATGGGATTGCCATATTAGCTCCTAATAGTTACTTAAAAATTCTTTCAATTTATTGTAATGAACATTTTTCTGGGAAATTAGAAGAAATTAAATCATCCTCGTACGGGGGCATTAAGTTAAGACAACAACGATGTATTAAAAACAAAATAGGAACAGTTGTTTAGAAAATTATTAAGCAGTGCAAATTACTTGTTGGCGATTTAGTATTTTCTGCAAAGTGAAATTTTTGGACCGCATATTCAGCTACAGAGGTAACATGGACATTATATTATTTAATCGACCCTACAAAACAGGTAAAGAGCTGCATTATATTGCAGACTCTCATCTTAATAATCAACTTTCTGGCGACGGCCGATTTACCAAACGTTGCCATGCCTGGCTTCAAGAGCAAACAAAGAGCCAGAAAGCGCTGTTAACCCACTCCTGTACCGCAGCCTTAGAGATGGCTGCTATATTACTGGATATAAATCCGGGGGATGAAATCATTATGCCCTCGTATACTTTTGTATCTACTGCCAATGCATTTGTGCTTCAAGGGGGTAAACCCGTTTTTGTTGATATACGTGAGGATACCCTGAACCTTAATGAGCAACTCATTGAAGCTGCCATTACATCAAAAACTAAAGCTATAGTCCCTGTACATTATGCTGGGGTTGCCTGTGAAATGGATGCGATTATGGATATAGCGAAGCGGCATGATTTGAGGGTAGTCGAGGATGCTGCTCAAGGAGTCATGGCAAGCTACAAAGGTAATACTTTAGGAGGTATTGGTGATCTGGGTGCCTATAGTTTTCATGAGACTAAAAATATCATCTCTGGAGAAGGCGGTGCACTTTTAGTAAATAACCCTGATATGGTGATGCGAGCAGAAATAATCCGAGAAAAAGGAACTAATCGCAGTAGATTTCTCCGGGGAGAAGTGGATAAATACACTTGGCAAGATGTGGGCTCATCTTTTCTACCAAGTGACATGATTGCTGCATTTCTTTGGGCTCAACTTGAAGATGCCGAAAACATTACCCAACAACGTTTATTGATCTGGAACTATTATCACCAACTTCTTGAATCTTTAGAAACTAAAGGGGTTCTTCGTCGTCCCATAGTACCCGCTCACTGTAATCACAATGCTCATATCTACTATGTGCTGCTCGCTCCAGAAATAAATCGCCATGTTATTCTCAGCAAACTCAAAGAAAAAGGTATCTTTGCGACCTCTCATTATGTGCCATTGCATTCCTCAGAAGCAGGTCAGCGTTTCGGTACAAGCCATGGTAGTTTAGCTCTGACTGAGTCACTTTCAGAAAGAATACTTAGATTACCCTTGTGGGTTGGCTTAACATCCGCACAACAGGAAATGATTGTTGAACATCTTAGCAATGCTATAAGCAATTAAGTTTTAAGTGTTCCAGATACCATTGTACGGTTTTTCTTATCCCTGTTTCGAATGATTCTTGGGGTTTCCAGTTCAATTGTCTGCTTATCTTGGTTGCGTCAATTGCATAGCGCTTGTCGTGACCAGGCCTATCTCCTGTAAAGATTATCAGATCTTTTAATCGAGAATTATTAGATGCTTTCAATTCTTCTAACGTATCGCAAATAGCATGTACAACCTGAATATTTTGCAATTCATTATATCCACCAATATTGTAAGTCTCTCCTACTATCCCATGCAGGGCCACTTCTAATAACGCTTTAACATGATCCTCAACATACAACCAATCTCGTATTTGAGTTCCTTTTCCATAGACAGGGATAGGTTTCCCCATAAGCGCATTTTGAATAGTTTGGGGGATTAGTTTTTCTGGATGCTGAAACGGACCGTAGTTATTCGAACAATTCGTAACCAGAACAGGTAAACCATAAGTTTTATGCCAGGCACGAACCAGATGATCAGAACTCGCTTTACTAGCAGAGTAAGGGGAACTGGGTGCATATTTTGAATTCTCGTGAAATAAAGGTAACTCTATATTGGGATCGTTTTGATCCTCGGGATGAGGCAAATCCCCATAAACTTCATCCGTAGAAACATGATGAAAACGAAAACTATTTTTTTTATCTGCCGTCAAAGTGTCCCAATATTGCCTGGCTTGTTCCAGTAAATTATAAGTACCCACTATATTGGTTTGGATAAACTGAATTGGAGTTTTTATAGACCGATCCACATGCGATTCAGCAGCTAAATGCAGGATGATGTCTGGTTTAAATTGAGTTAAAACTCGACTTATTGCGACTTCATCACATATATTTTCTTGTTCAAATCGGTAACGAGGGTGATTCTTTACTGAATAAAGAGAGGCGGGATTCGCAGCATAGGTCAAGGCATCAATATTCGTGACGAAGTGTTCCGTATGATGGATGAGGTGTCTGATGAGCGCCGAACCAATAAACCCGCTACCCCCAGTGACTAAGATCTTTTTACTGTTTTCCATGAGTGAACCAATTTCCTTTTAAAGTAATGATTCGATTTTACAGTTAAAAGAGGCTCGATGGAACGTATTAAATTGTTCTAAGGTACAGCTAAATCCGCCATTCAAAACGGATATACTTTAGAGGGGAATAATTCCTTTTTGGTTATGCAGCTTTATCTTGGTTTGCCACTAGAACTATTTTTTTATTAATCCTACCATCGGTAATGGTCTGACCAATTTGTTGATTACTATATAAAGTAAACGCATGGTCCTTATCCATGTTATTGAGTAATGCTTCATTTTCAGCGAGATAAGATAAAACATAACGAAACAGATTATGCGACGATTTTATGCGGCTGTTGTATTTTCCATCGTATTCGTCACCCCACAGAATCGATAAAAAAGCCCCTTGTCGTTCGATAACCTCTTCAGGATTTCGGATCCCTTCCCGAGTACAATGTTTAAAAATATACGGACCATGATCGCCGGCAATAATAATGATCGAATTTTTATCCCTTGCTCGAATCGTATCCACCATTGACACTACAAATTGCGACGTAGAATTTATTCGTTGGCTGTATTTTTGTATTTCCTCTGCTTCATTACAGTGATTAATTGTCTTGGAATTGGTGTCTGAATGAGCAGGGAAAGTAAATGCATGGATATAAGTAAAATTAGGATGGTCTAAATTCAATTTCTTTAATTTTTGGAGGGTTTCAGTAATAAACGCATTCCTATCATTATGGGCAAGTTCGTTTGGATCAAAAAATAAAACCTTTTTTTCTTCTTTGAATAAAACACTCACGTTTACGGGAGATAAGAAACTAAGAATGGATAAGACTTTTTCTTTTATGCTGTTAAGAGAAGGTCTTAATTTATTGGTCACGTTAAAATAGCAAAGATCTGCTGAACAATTATCTAATAAAAATACATCCAGTTCATGCATGATATTTATCTTATAACCATTATCTCTAAAAATATCGTACAGTTTTCCCTCATTTAATATGTGTCTTAATCGTAAAATAGGATCCACTTGATACGCATTTAAATCCTGGTATTTATAACTTAAGTTAAAATAAGTAAATAACGCATATTGCGTTGCTTGTAAGGAAGTATAAAAATCCGGGTAATTAACAAACCCCTTTTGTTCTAATTCATTAAGAAATTGATGATGATCATTTTGTATGCCCAACCGATTTAAGCCATTAATATTAGTTAAGCTGTCTGCGAGGATAAAATATACGTTTTTTTTATTTTTTAAGACAATTTGTGGCTGATGTTTATTTGGTATTTGAGGAGCATCGAAATTTAATTTCGGAGTAATGGTTTTCCCCAAATTAAAAAGATTAAGCACTAAAAAAATCAAAACAAACATTTTGCTTTGCTTTTCGAATAGAAAAAAGCCCAGGCAGAAAAATGCTGCGCCAAAAAAAGTAAAAAGCAACCATTTTGAATAAACCGAATTATTTTGCAAATAAACCAAATAAGGTAATTCTGGATTATTAAAGACAGAATGTCTCATCATTATTAAGAACAATACCAGTAAGATACCATAGGTAATTTTCAGGCTCAGGGACTCATTAATTCTTAAGACCTTTGTTAAAAAAAACTTTGAGAATAATAGTCCACTTCCATTTACACATAATAAAATTAAAAATGAGATAAATATCTCAAATAGAGAAAAACTATTAAAATTATTTGATGCATAGAACAACAAAGGGTACAGAAGCACAAGGAACATTAATGCATATAAGTTCGAGGTTTTTTTCAAAAAATTACTCATGATCTTAGGAGTTCACTGGTTTGAGTAGATACAGCGTTCTGTACGAATTTTTGATCTGAACTTTATTTAAAATATCAAAATGTTTCGCACATTCTTCTTCAAAAGCGTGTTGATTATAAAATGCAAATAAATGTTCAAAGCCTCTTTTCCGAGCCAATAACTGCTTCACCCAGGAATCCTCAGGAGCAATAAATTCAATAATTAAATAATTAGACATTTTCTTGAAATAATTTAACACCATTGAGAACGTACAATTATTCGATATGCATAAATGATGAATCAATGCCAATGCCATAATGCAATTAATCTTTTTATTGATGATGCGACTGGAAAAAGAATCTCGCTCTTGATTATCAAAGCCAATACTCGGAGTGGGATTAGTAATATCAATCACTAAAGGAATTATAGAAGCGACATCCGTTGCCCTATTGATTAAATAATTTTGATCTACAGCGATAGGATCAATATCGGTACTAATAACTAAATCCTTTCCTTCAGCAATCAACCTTGAAAAATGACCATTATTTCCTCCTACATCCCAGATTGTTTTCGCCTCAATAAGTGATATCCATTGAGATATAATTTCATTTTTTTCTTTAAATGCATCTTCAGAATAATTAGTGATTTGATAATAATTGCTCCATTCAGTCTTTTTTTCTAAATAAGTTAGAGACTTAATAAAGCGCTCCATGTAGTTTAACAAACCCATTAGCCTGGATTTGCTCAAGGATCTAACTGGTTCCGATGCTGCGGAGGTATTATTAAAGCGCTTAAGATTTTTAGCATGCAAATGAACATTTAATTTAATAAATGGTGAGAAATGAGTACTTATAGGAAGCATGCCACTCACCAAATCCAAAGGAAATCCATCGATGTAACTGCTTAATGCCTTAGAAAAATTAAGCGATTTATATTTCATTAAGAGTAAGGGGCCTAAGAAATGACGACAGAATTGGCCATATGCTCCCCAAGGTTGATTTTCTTTATAAAACTCAAAAGACAACGTATCAATAAAAATAGGTTTTCCATTCAATAATTGAATGTTAAAAATGGAAGCATCCTTTAAGCACATGTCATACGCTAAAGCACGTTTTGCAATATCCAAAGTTAACAAAGCAGCATCTTTTAATAAATGAAATGGCCACTCATAAGAATACGTAATAAACGGTATTTCTTGAGGATTAATAATAATCCGCTGTTCTGAGTTTTCTACGAGTTGATGGCTGATGAGCTTATTACTTTCACAAAGCTCAGCATATAAACCACTTTCCATTAAGTGTGAGTATTGTCGAAAATAGGCAGGAAAAATAATTCGCTGGATTTTTTTTAATTCGTTATTAAATAACACAAAACCACTGGGATCTCGAAATGAAGAAGGAAGCTGTGTGGCTGTTTGTGGCATTTCCATTGATTTACATCCAAAAATTAAGGGTTTTCAATTTCCTTTTTAGGGGCTGGTTGTTTTTTTGAGAATAATTTGCGAAAAAACGATAAAACCAATTCTTTAATTCGATGAAAAAACATTGCAACCATACCAAAAAATGCAATAAGTGACTGAATCAATAGACTTCCGGTTCCATAATCAAAATAAGCATAGGCCCCTTTAATGACAACAAGGTTCAATATCATGGCTTGAGTGATCAAAAACATTACTTTTTTTATTTTACTTATATTGAGTGCTTGCATTATTGACTAATTAGACTTTAAAAAAGCGCTACTTTAGCGGGCACCTTTTCTTTTGTCAAACAAATCCCTTCAGGCCAACTATAAGATCTCCGACTGAATTTCAACAAAAAATCTTTTACTCCTTAAGCCTTGTAAGAACTAGTTCAAAAATTTATGATCTATTGACCTTCTAAGTAATGGGACTACTGGAGAGATTATTGTGCTTAAGCGTATTTTTGATATTATCTTATCAGGTGCATTATTAATAATGTTCATGCCGATATTGGTTATTGTTGCATTATTAATCCGTTATCATTTAGGCTCACCAATCTTTTTTTATCAGAATCGTCCAGGATTACATGGAAAAACCTTCCGTCTGATCAAATTCAGAACAATGAAGGATTCATTTAATAAACAAGGTGAATTATTACCCGACAAAGATCGCGTCACTCGCCTTGGCCATGTTTTAAGAGCGTGCAGTTTGGATGAATTACCCCAATTATGGAATGTTTTTAAAGGCGAAATGAGCTTTGTAGGTCCTAGACCTCTATTAATCGAATACCTCTCCCTTTATAATAGCGAGCAAAAAAGGCGCCATGATGTCAAACCTGGGATTACTGGCTTAGCTCAAGTTAATGGCAGAAATGCCCTGAATTGGGAAGGGAAGTTTGCATTAGACTTATGGTATGTTGATCATCAGTCTTTTTATTTGGATATTAAAATTTTAATGTTAACCATTAAAAAAGTATTGATGCGAGAAGGAATTACAGGTCAAGGGAGTGTCACCAACGAAAAATTTACAGGTAATAACCCATGAAATCTCTTGCTGTTCTTGGTGCTGGTGGACATGCTAAAGTTGTTGCTGATGCAGCACTCTGTGCAGGTTGGCAGAATATTGTTTTTTTTGATGACCGATGGCCGAGCACCGATCGCGTAGGGGCATGGGTAGTTAATGGAAATACCCAATCCTTTCTATCACAAGCTTCTGAATTTGATGGACTCATTGTTGCAATTGGGAATAATTCCATTCGCATGGAAAAAATAACCCATTTTTTAAATGAAGGAATCCCATTAGTCAGCATCATTCATCCTTCAGCAATAATAAGTCCTTCTGCCAAGATAGCCGAAGGATCCGTAGTTTTTGCCAGAGCCGTATTAAACCCTGATTGCACCATTGGGGCGGGCACGATTATTAACACAGGTGCAATTATTGAACATGACTGTACCTTGGGGCAGGCAGTGCATATTTCGCCAGGCGTCAGTTTAGCTGGAAATGTGAGTGTGGGTAATTTAAGTTGGATTGGTATCGGCTCTTGTGTCCGCCAAGGTATTAAAATTGGCTCAGAAGTGATGGTTGGAGCAGGCTCGGTGGTTGTTCAAGATCTACCAGACTATTGTACCGCATTTGGCGTACCCGCAAAAATTTATAAAAAAAATTCATAGGATAAAATATGTTAAATACAGCATTTTCACCCTGGCCTAGTTACTCTGAAGAAGAGGCAGAACGAATACATCAAGTGCTTCTATCAAATAAGGTAAATTATTGGACTGGCAACGAATGCAGAGAATTTGAAAAAGAATTTGCAGCCTGGGCAGGTACTAAATATGCTGTTGCACTGGCAAATGGAACTATCGCACTTGATGTAGCCTTAAAAGCAATAGGAATAGGTGAAGGTGACGAAGTCATTGTGACTTCTCGAACCTTTCTCGCCTCGGCTTCCTCTATAGTGACTTGCGGAGGCACTCCGGTATTTGCCGATGTCGATGAAAACAGTCAAAATATTACCGTTGAGACCATTCGTGCGGTAGTAACTCCAAAGACTAAAGCAATAATCTGCGTTCATCTTGCGGGTTGGCCTTGTGATATGGACCCGATTCTTGAGTTAGCAGAAGAATTAAATTTATATGTCATTGAAGATTGTGCCCAAGCTCATGGAGCTCGATATAAAGGTCGTGCGGTTGGTTCAATAGGCCACATCGGAGCCTGGTCATTTTGCCAAGATAAAATTATGACTACTGGAGGCGAGGGGGGCATGGTCACAACCAATGATGAACAACTATGGTCTTCCATGTGGTCTTATAAAGATCACGGAAAATCTTGGGATGCCATATACAAGGAACCTATTGAGCCTGGTTTTCGTTGGGTTCATCGAAGCTTTGGTATAAATGGACGAATGATTGAAATTCAAGCGGTGATCGGGCGCTTACAACTTAAAAAAATGCCCACCTGGCATCAACAACGCCTGGGAAATTTAAAACAAATCCAAGAAGTAGCTTCCACTTTAAAAGGTCTAAGAGTTCCCCGGATTCCTGATGAAATTGTACATGCAGCTTACAAATGTTATGTGTTTATAGAAGAAAGCCAATTAGCTGTAGGCTGGGATCGTAACCGCATTTTAAAAGAGATTAATGAACGCGGGGTTCCCTGTTATCAAGGCTCCTGTTCCGAAGTTTATTTAGAAAAAGCATTTGATAATACAGGGTGGCGTCCGCATAATAGGCTCCCTGTAGCATCCAAGTTAGGTGAAACCAGTTTGATGTTTTTAGTTCATCCAAGTCTATTAAAATCAGAGATTGATAAAACCTGCCAAGTTCTTATAGAAGTGATGGAACAAGCAACCCAGGTGTAAGGTGTATGAAAGAATTAACTGAAACCATTGATATTAATATTCCCACTCATGAAATAAGAAACAGCCAATTTAAGCTTGCTGTTATTGACTTATTCGATGCCTTAAAAAAGTGGAAGCTATGGACCTATTTAGGCTGGAATGACATAAAAATCCGTTATCGGGGGTCAGTATTAGGTCCATTTTGGATCACCGCCAGTATGCTGGTTATTATTGTCGCTTTTTCTGTGGTATACAGTCAGCTGTTTCATCAATCAATAGCAGAGTATGTTCCTTTTTTTACAACCGGATATCTAGTATGGGTTTTAATTTCAGCAGGACTCGCGGAAAGTTGTAATACCTTTGTTGAGGCATCTCTGCTGATTAATGAAATCAAGTTACCCTACATTTTATATGTATTAAGGTTAACTTGGCGTCATGTCATCATATTTTTTCATAATGCCTTAGTCTATTGTGTTGTTGCACTTTATTTTCAAATACCCGTCAATTGGGCGATCCTGTATGTGATTCCAGGTTTATTTCTAATTATTTTAAATTTAATTTCTGCAGGTTTAATCTTATCTATATTAGGTACAAAATATCGGGATATTCCTCCTATTATTAATAGCTTGATTCAAGTAATGTTTTTTATTACTCCTATTTCTTGGAATGCAAACTTACTTCCAAACTCCGCCATTATCGTATTCAATCCATTAAATTATTTTATTGATTTAATTAGAATGCCTTTGCTAGGGCAAGCTCCGAATTGGGTGACATGGAATACCTGTCTTTTAATAACTATTATTTTATCCTGCATCTCATTTGTTCTGTTTGCTCGATTCAGAAGAAATATTCCTTTTTGGATTTAATTACGGAGTACGTTGTGTCTTTCATTGTCTGTAAAAATCTTTCACTTACCTATCCTGTTTATGATATTGATGCACGTTCTTTGAAAAGAGGAATCGCCAATATTGCAACCGGTGGTCTTTTAAGTAATGGGACAAGTGGCAAACTCCAAGTACAGGCTTTAAATAATATTTCGCTGCATTTAAAAAAAGGAGACCGTCTAGGATTAATAGGCCATAATGGGGCAGGAAAATCCACGTTACTTCGAGTTCTCTCCGGTGTTTATGAACCACTTCAAGGAACGATACACATTAAGGGAAATATCGTTTCGTTAATCAATATCAGCGTAGGCATGCAACCTACTCTTACGGGGTATGAAAACATCCGTATGCGGGGATTAATTCTTGGGTTATCTAACGATCAGATAAAAAGCATTATCAAAAACGTTGAAGAATTTACAGAACTTGGTGATTTTCTTTCAATGCCAGTTAAAACCTACTCCAGCGGCATGATGATCCGCTTAGCATTTGGTTTATCAACTGCTTTAGTACCCGATATTCTTCTAGTAGATGAAGTAATTGGAGTGGGCGATGCAAGTTTTATTGAAAAAGCCAAAAATCGCATGAATGAATATGTTAATCAATCCAATATAATGGTGCTTGCATCTCATTCAAATGAAATCATCAAACAATTTTGCAATTGCGTACTGTGGCTAGAACATGGAAGTGTAAAAATGTTTGGCGACGTCAATTCAGTGATGGATGTTTATGAAGGGAAAGTGCAACCGGCTTAATACGCTTGGCATTTTTTTGTAACAAGACGTGTAGCCTGGGTTGGGCGCCTGAAAACAGAAGCTTCGGCGCTCACCAAGGTTACAATCTATATTTACTCACTAGAGGTTTTATCTTTAAACTTCTTGCTGGCTCGACCCACCATTGCATAAACTCGATAGAGCAACATCTTTGCCCGAACAATTACTTGTTTCCAAGGGCGCCATCCAAGATCCCAGCGAGGAAGAAGCCAGATATCTAGAATAAAAAAACGTAAGGAAACAAAAGAACCTAAAATGCTTAGCAAGAGGAAACGATAAATGGTTTTATGGAACTGATAACCCGTTGGTCTTCTCTCTCTATAGTATTGATAAAGATTATTTAAATCACTCACTGTAGAGTTAAGTGTAAACTTCTCAAGCATATAAGCTCGCCCTGCTTCTCCAAATTTCTTTGCTGTTTTAGGATCACGCAATAAGCTTAAAACCCCTTTTGCCAGATCAACAGGATCGGCTACATGGACCTGGACACCTGTTTTTCCATCAATCACGGTATCGACCAACCCACCTACTCGGGTGACCACTGTAGGACACTCCATCAATAAAGCTTCTATGGTTCCACCCAGGTTCTCATTTAATGAAGCTTGTATGGACACATCTAAATCCCGATATATACGAGGAATATCCTGACGATGTCCTGTAAAAATCACGCTATCTTGCAATCCCAGTTCTGTAACTAATGTTTGCATGGATTGCATGACTTCCTTTCCTGCTTCACCCCAGCCACTTCCAATCAAAAGCAATTTTGCATTTGGAAACTCCTTAAGAATCATTGGAGCTGCGCGAATCACATCCTCATGGCCTTTAATTGCTTTCCCATGTAAAAAAGGTGGAGTCCATCGATTTTTTCCTAATTTTGGATAAAAATAAGCAATCATTCCGATCAAAGGCGTATCTGCTGGCCAGCCAAATTCTTCTCTCAAGCCTGCAGGGAGGGTATTTTCTGCATCAAAACGTCGTTCATCAGGACTGTAATAAATGACATGAAGTCGATCTTCCGGAACATTCATTTTTAGATAAAGTTGTTTTGAATAATTACATGAAGGAATTATTGCCACATCCATCCAGGAGGTTGTTTTATCAATCCATCGAGGGGTATCTGCTTCAAGGTGAAATGGACCCGCAATCATTGAAAGTCGAATCGGTACATCTGCTATCCAACTCGCAATACGACCAATAATCATGGAAGGAAAAAGATGAGTTTGAATTACATCAAACCGCTTTTGTCTCAATAATCTAACTAAACTTAAGATCTTTCCAGGTAAAAAGAAAATATCGGTAGGACGCATAAAATCAAAATCTGCGGTATACACAGGAATATTTTCCGATTTAAAACGATCGACTAAGGTACCTGAATTCCCGCTTAATATTACAGATACTTCATACTGATAAGTATTCCGAAGCTCTCGTAATTGTTCAAAAGCCCATGTTCCTCCTTCCGTGGTCGAGAGCACATAGCAAATTTTTAGTGGAACCATACTAAAACATACCTTTATTTCTTTACTGAACATTAGAAAAAAGCAATTATTAATGATTAGCCTCATTTATGTAAAGAACTTTAAGAATCAAACATACCTTAGTCATCAGACTTAAGTGATATTGTCTATTAGTATTTAGTAATTAGAAACCATAAAATAGCTCTGGGAAGATGCCTTTTTTTTGCTTAATATCGAGCCCGTTCAAGAACAATATACTTCAATAGCAGCAAGTTTTTCAGCGTGCTCCAGTATATGTTTTCGATAAAAAATTACTATTCAAATTCAATGGAGTATGTTACCTTAACGAATCTAATGAGCAGACAGCTACCCAATTACATGCGCTCAAAATGCGTGCTCTGCCAGTAGTGCTTTGGATAATATTTAAATGGATTTTTCATGACTGTAAATACTCTTTGTGTTTTTGGAACTCGCCCTGAAGCCATAAAAATGGCCCCTTTAGTTCAAAAATTAGAAGCATCAAAAGTTATTCAAAATAAAATATGCATCACGGGACAACATCGTCAGCTTTTGGATCCTTTGTTAGCCCTATTTCGTCTAAAGCCAGATTTTGATTTGCATGTTATGACTGCGAATCAGGATTTGAGTAATCTAACATCCAGAATACTAACTGGTCTTAGTGATGTGTTCAAAGAATATCAACCGCAGCTAGTCATTGTTCATGGCGACACTACTTCAGCGTTGGCTGCCTCATTAGCAGCCTATTATCAACGTATTCCGGTAGCCCATGTCGAAGCAGGATTGCGAACCAAGAATATTTATTCACCATGGCCAGAAGAGGCCAATAGAAAATTAGCAAGTTGCCTAACTCATTTGCATTTTGCCCCAACAAAACTCTCCCGTAAGAACCTTTTAGATGAGGGAGTTCCTGACGAAAATATTTTTGTTACAGGAAATACAGTAATTGATGCTCTTTATCAAATTACAAATCAATTAGACGCAGAGCCCGTTCTCAGTTTACTACTTAAAGAAGAATATCCATTTTTGGACCCTTCGAGAAGAATCATACTTGTCACTGGCCATAGGCGAGAAAATTTTGGCTCAGGTTTTAAAAGTATTTGTCAGGCCTTGGTAGCAATAGCGAAACGATTTCCGGATGTTGATATTGTTTATCCAGTTCACTTAAACCCCCATGTACAAACACCAGTAAATTCATTATTAACAGGAATTGAAAACATTTATTTAATACCCCCTGTAGATTATTTACCCTTTGTTTATTTGATGCGTAATGCCTATTTAATCCTAACAGACTCAGGCGGGATCCAGGAAGAAGCACCGTCTCTCGGGAAACCGGTACTGGTCATGAGAAAAACTACTGAACGACCGGAAGCGCTTACTGCTGGGACAGTTAAACTAGTAGGCTCGGATGTAAATGAAATTATTAATGGTGTAGAACAACTTCTTTTAGATGAAGCGCTGTATAAACAGATGAGCCAGGCGCAAAACCCATATGGGGATGGAAATGCTTCTACCCGAATCGTCGATATTATTACTCAAATTTACGATAATTCCACAAACCCATATTTAAATAGTAAGGAAATAAATTATGCTGGATGAAAACACTAATAAACTTCAGCCCTTTAATCAACAATACTTGCTAATGCATCAACAAACGGATGACAGGTCTTATATTGATTTCTTTAGTTTATTATCCGCTTTAATCAAAAAAAGAGTCTTTATAGCTGGTGTTACTGCTCTATGTACTTTATGTGCTATTTTGGCTGCTTTTTTGCTTCCCAAAACCTATGAAGTTAAATCTAATATAGTTGAGCCTTATCCGTATCAATTTCAGAAACTAATAATAAATACAGATTTGGATATTCCAGGACGTTTATTATTTAAAAAATTTGTCAAACGTTTATCCAAAAAAAGCAATATAATTTCTTTTTTAAAAGAAAATAATTTAGTAATCCCTAAAGACCAAGAGACCCAGATATCTAAAGAAAAACGTGTTCATTTGTTAAACAAAGCTGCGGAAAATTATAAAGTCTTTGTCATTAATCATTTCAAAGGAGATTTAAAAGATAATTTTAAAGATAACAGCCAGGAGGCTGAGTTGGTCACCCTTTCTCGCAAGCTGGATTTACAGGCAAGGGATAATAAAGCGTATCTGGCCTACACTAACCAAAAAGTGTTGGAAAATATCATTTCTACCCAAAAAGAAATCATTCAAAGTAAGGTAATCAAATTAACTGAAACTATACATACACGTATTGGCAATGTGACAGCAAGTCGAAATAATGAGATAAAAAGACTCATCGAGCAGCAGAATTTATCCATTGCACAATTGAACAACAATATTAATGCACTTACCAAACGTGACCAACGCGATAGGCAAATTCGCTTACAAGAGTTAAATCAAGCCCTACAAACTGCTCAACTTCTTGGTATTACCTACCCCAACCAATTTCAGGAAATTAAAAATCCAAATGTGGTGGTTGATGTCGGTTCCAATCGTAAAGATCTTTATTTAAAAGGAACTACCTACCTTAAAAAGGAAATCGCTCATCTGAAAGAAAATACACACACCTTAAAATATGAGAAAAAACTTTCTATTCTCCAAGAAAAAATCGACATTCTAAAAAATAACGCGACGATCACTGCATTACGGGAACGAAAAGATGACACACCCTACACCAATACAATCGAAAAGCTCCAAGCGGAACTTAAACATCTAAATTCCTTAAATTTCGATGTCAGTGGCGTAAATCTATATGCTATGGATGGGCAGCCTCTTGTTGATTCAAAACCGATTAAGCCTAAAAAAGGATTAATCATTGCTCTAGGATTAATGATGGGATTCTTATTGTCATGCATAATTGTACTTTTCCAGGATGCAATTACCAGAAGCAATAACATGAAACTAGCATCCTAGCCAATACGAGATTCTGTTCATTGTAATGAACAGAATCTTTATTAGGTTGCTCTTAAATCAGGTACCTGGTGATTATGATGAAATACAATGTTGACTATTCTGCGAAATATTTAGAATTTATTTTATGGATCTTTCTGTTAGTAGGCATTTCCTCTGTTTTTATCTCATATAGTTTCGAGCTAAATTCAGAGCTCATACTATCTTCGTTTTGGTGTTTTATTATAGCTACCTTCCTAACAAGTCATCTGTCGGGTTGTGGTTTCTTCTCTGCTTCAGTTGTTTGTATTCTTGCTTTCTTCTTTTATTCAATGGCGGTTCCTATACATCATTATTTTTATAATGATTACAATGAGAACGGTGTTACCTTCGTCACAACCATGTGTGTAGTGGGTCTTTTAGGCCAAATTTTTGGCTATTATGCTATTGGAAAACCACGCTTTAAACTAATGAATAATGGTAACCGGGAATCATTTTTTGGCTTCTCAATACTCCTTCTGGGCATAATAATTTTGATTGCTGCAATTGCGGGTACAGTAGGATTTTCTGCCTATTTTAATGCTGGTTATGCGGGTAGAGCTCTTTTAAAACGCGAAGCAGGGCCCCTGGAGTTAGGCTTATATTATTCAATTATTGGTTATCTGTTTATGGTTCATAGCTGGCTTTATCAGCCTTCCAGAAAAAGGCTAATAGTAGGCTTTTTTTTGTTATCCTTTTTATTATGTTTCGTTGCTTATGTTAGTTTTTTAGGTATTCGAAGACCCAGTTTCTTCATGGTGATTTCCTTTCTATTTATTTATTTTCTAAAAGTCAAAGGTAAAGTACCTATGCTTGTAATACTAACATCCCTTTTTTGTGCTTTTTTATTTGGAATATTTGCCAGTTTCAGACAAGTTTTATCTGATCATGGAGCTTCATCAGCTTTATCGTATGTTTTAGAGAATTTTAATCTGGCATGGTTAGACCTTTCAGCCAGCGAATTGGGGGCGCCATTCAGATCAATGCTCGATGTCAACCCATGGTTTTCTAACAGTTTTTTATGGGGTAGCAGTTACCTTGATGCGCTTGTCAATTTACTTCCCTCATCCCTAGGAAAATTTAGCGAAAGCCTTAGTGTAAAATACACTCACGAGTTCTTTTCCCCCGAATATATCGCAATTGGTGGTAATATGGGGTTCTTCCCCGTTGCAGAAGGCTATTTAAATTTTGGCGCTGTAGGCGTATTTTTAGAGTTTTTCTTTGTTGGAATGTTAATTAAGTATCTTGAAAATCAAGCGATAGAAAAATCAAATGTCGTGCAAGTAATAGTCTATGCGATTATGGTGCCTTGGTTTTTCTTCTTTTTACGAAGTGATCTGGCTTCTTTTTCCAAATCATTTTTTTATTCAGTGATGCCAGTCTTTTTTGCTTATGGCTTATATTGCTTTGTAAAGAAAAGTCGCTCACAGCATAATTTAATTGAGGTATCAACATGAAACAGTTAATCCAGGATATGAGTCATGGTAAGTCATCCATAATAGAGGCACCTGCCCCCATGATGGATGATAATAGTATATTAATTTCCACATCAACCACATTAATTTCTGCCGGAACAGAACGCATGCTTCTTGATTTTGGTAAAGCATCCTATTTTGGTAAAGCACGTCAACAGCCTGAAAAAGTAAAAATGGTTTTGGATAAAGCAAAATCAGAGGGTATTCTTACAACTTTAGATGCTGTGCGCTCTAAACTGTCACAGCCTATATTACCCGGTTATTGTAATGTAGGTGTCATTATAGAAGTAGGTAAAAACTGCAAAGGATTTAATGTTGGTGACCGTGTAGCTTCTAATGGCTCTCATGCAGATTTAGTCAAAGTACCTTCAAATTTATGTGCAAAAATTCCGGATAATGTTGATGATGAGACGGCTGCTTTTACAGTTTTGGCAAGTATCGGTCTCCAAGGCATACGTTTAGCACAACCGACATTGGGCGAAGCATTTGTAGTTATCGGTGCTGGGCTTATTGGCATGCTAACGATTCAATTACTTAAAGCTCATGGTTGCCGTGTATTAGCAGTCGATTTTGACGAAGAAAAATTGCTTCTTGCCCAAAAATTTGGTGCCGAAATTTGTAATCCGAATAAAGGTGAGAACGTAGTTAATGCAGGAATGACTTTCAGCCGGGGGTATGGTGTTGACGGAGTGATTATTACCGCTTCTACCAAATCAAATGATCCACTCCAACAAGCTGCACACATGAGTAGGAAGCGGGGACGTATTGTTTTAGTTGGTGTGGTTGGTCTGGAGTTAAATAGAGCAGATTTTTATGAAAAAGAATTAAGTTTTCAAGTTTCATGTTCTTATGGACCTGGTCGATATGATCCTCTATATGAAGAAAAGGGGGTTGATTATCCAATTGGTTTTGTACGTTGGACAGAGCAACGTAATTTTCAAGCAGTCCTTGATATGATGGCGAGCAGTCAATTAAATGTTAAGCCTTTAATTACCCACCGATATACCTTTGAAGAGGCATTACAAGCGTATCAAGTTTTAACAGAGAATAAATCAGCATTAGGTATCCTAATGCACTATCCATCAGATAATAATCAGCCAATTGAAAAACAAGTTCAATTAAAAGCAAATCCTGTTTTCCACTCCAGTAAACCCATAGTAGGTTTTATTGGCGCAGGGAATTATGCGTCTCGAGTGTTAATTCCGGCTTTTAAATCGGCAGAGGCCCAACTACATACATTGGTTACAGCAGGAGGAGTAAATAGTGCAATTCACGGTGAAAAAGCCGGCTTTTCTTATGCCTCTAGTGAGATAGAAAATGTATTTCATAATGAGGAAATCAATACGGTGGTTATTGCCACTCGCCATGATACCCATGCAGAATTGGTAACCAAGGGCTTAGCCGCTGGCAAGCATGTTTTTGTTGAAAAACCATTAGCACTTAATTTATCTGAACTTGCTGAAATTGAAGCAAGCTATCATACAGCACATTTATCGGGTAAAAAACCACATTTAATGGTGGGATTTAATCGACGTTTCGCACCCCAGATACAAAAAATTAAAACATTGTTGCATCCCATAAAGGAACCAAAAACTTTTATCATGACTATGAATGCCGGCACTATTCCTGCTGAACATTGGACACAAGATAAAAAAATTGGTGGGGGTCGTATTCTCGGTGAAGCCTGTCATTTAGTTGATTTAATGCGATTTTTAGCGGATTGTGAAATTACTTCCGTACAAGCTCGATGCATGGGAGAGAACCCCTCTGTGAAAATCACAGAAGACAAGGCAGCAATTATATTGGGCTTTGCTGATGGATCTTTTGGTACAATTCATTATTTAGCTAATGGATCTCCCAGTTTTCCCAAAGAGAGGATAGAAGTTTTCACGGCAGGAAAAATTTTGCAATTAGATAATTTTCGCAAATTGACAGGCTATGGGTGGCCAAACTTTAAAAAACAAAACCTTTGGAGACAAGATAAAGGACAAACACAATGCGCCCAAGCATTTCTAACGGCCGTAGAAAAAGGTCTTCCAACACCTTTACCCATAGAGGAAATTTTTGAAGTGTCACGAATAACTATCAACATCGCCGATTTGCTATCTAAAAAATGAGAACGATAGAAACCAAAGCGAAAACACTTTATGCGTTAGGCGCTACCAATTTGTTACGGGTGGTGCATTACCGACTTCTAAAAAAATTTAGTCGTCACAACCCACAAATTAAAGTACCTAGTGGTACATTTTTCTTCGAAGTTCGTGCTTCCGAGAGCCCGCTTGTTCCTAATAAAAATTGGCTACAAGAGGCTGCCTATTTTGGTAATCAATTGGTTCCGATTTCAGATAATGCACCAGATTGGCATTTAAACCCTTTTACTGGTGCCCGTATGGATGAAACAAAACCATGGTGGAAAATCTCAGATTTTGCAACACACTGTGGTGATATTAAAGTAATCTGGGAGGCTTCGCGTTTTGATTGGGTATTGTCATTCTCACAACAAGCAAAATTAGGCGACAGAAACTCATTAAAGAAATTAAATGAATGGTTAAATAATTGGTGTCTCAATAACCCACCCTTTTTCGGTGTTAACTGGAAATGTGGTCAAGAAGCTGCAATTCGAGTAATGCATTTGGCAATTGCCACCTTGATTGTTGATCAAATCCAACAGGCTTCCAAATCATTAATAGCCCTAATCCATCTGCACCTTCAGCGGATTGCATCAACCTTGAAATATGCAATAGCACAGGACAATAATCATGGCACCTCCGAGGCCGCAGCTCTTTTTATAGGAGGTAGTTGGCTTGAGATGCTGGGTATTAGCAAGGGTAAGAAATGGAGCCGATTAGGCCGGAAATGGTTAGAAAATCGGATATCATATTTAATAGAAGAAGATGGAAGCTTCAGTCAATATTCTGTTAATTACCATCGAGTACTTATAGACACCCTTTGCATGGTTGAGGTGTGGCGACGAAAACTCTCCTTATCGGCCTTTTCTGACGAATGGAGGAGGAAATGCTCGGCAGCTACATATTGGTTGTTTCATATGGTAGATGACCAAACCGGAGATGCACCAAATATTGGCGCAAATGATGGGGCAAGGTTATTACAATTAACAGATAGTGACTATCGAGATTACAGGCCCTCTGTGCAATTGGCCATGATCTTGTTTAATCATCAACAAGCCTATACGAAGGATGGAAATTGGAATTATCCCCTTCAATGGTTGCAAATTGCAATTCCCGATAACAAAGCAGAACCCTTAAAAAGTAAACTATTTAATGATGGAGGCTTTGCGATACTTAAACGCCGTTCTGTATTTCTTTTAATGCGTTATCCCCGATTTCGTTTTCGTCCAAGTCACGCGGATGCCTTGCATATAGATTTATGGGTCAACAGTGTCAATTTACTTCGTGATGCGGGGACTTATAGCTACAATACTAGTGATAAATGGCTTAATTATTTTCCTGGAACAGCAAGTCATAATACCATTCAATTTGATCAGCGTGATCAGATGCCTCGACTAAGTCGCTTTTTATTTGGTAATTGGTTAAAAACAAGCTCCTTCACTCAAATAACAGAAACCGAGCTGTGCAGTACCTTTAAAGTCAGTTATTGCGACAGTTTTGGGGTAACCCATCAACGTGCCGTGGAACTCTATAATAATTATTTAAAAGTAAATGATACCATTAACGGATTTAAAAAATCCGCAGTAATACGCTGGCGATTAATACCTGGAGATTGGAAGCTTCAAGATCACTCATTATCAAACCAAACTCATTTTATCAAAATAAATACCTCCATCCCCATAAAGCGTTTTGAATTAGTTGAAGGTTGGGAATCTCGTTACTATCAACAAAAAGCTAAACTTCCCGTTTTGGAGATCGAAGTAGATCAACCAGGGGTTGTAGAAATGGAATATAACTGGTATTGAAAGTTATGTTCAATATATGTAAGCTTAATCACGTTCAATGTATAACGAACCTTTTTTGTCATACTTGATGGGAAATCCCCCTTCTTGATGCAAAAGATTTGATATTGTAAAAGGATTTTAGAATTGAATCATCTCCGTACACAGAAATTAGTAATTTGTATCTTTCTTTCAATGATTAAAACTATCCTTCATTCCTTTTTACAGAGAGGCCCGCGTATTCTAATATTAAAAAAAATAATAATGTATTTAAAGATGCTCTAAGTTTGGTTATTTAACCTAGGGACAAAAGGATTGTTAGTGAATAAGAATACTAAAGATATTGCAAACTTTAGAAATTCAAAGCTTTACCATTGATTTAGAGGTGAATTGATATGCATGTTCTATATTTTCATCAACATTTTTCTACGCCAGCTGGATCAACAGGGATTCGATCCTACAAAATGGCCAAAAAGCTGATTGAGTATGGACATACGGTGACCGTAGTTTGTGGTAGCTATAAAGGAGCAAATACTGGATTAGTCCATTCTTTTAAAAATAATGTTCGTGAAGGCAACGTTGATGGGATCCATGTTGTGGAATTTAATTTAGCTTATGCAAATCAAGATTCTTTTTTAAAACGAACTGCAATTTTCTTACGGTTCGCTTATTTAAGTATGAAGTATGCGTTAAGCGCAAAGTATGATCTAATTTTCGCAACATCAACCCCACTTACCATAGCGTTACCCGGTTTAGTAGGTAAATGGTGTCGTAGAAAACCATTTATTTTTGAAGTCAGAGACTTATGGCCGGAGTTGCCTCGTGAAATGGGTGTCATTACTAATCCCATCATTTTAAAATTAATGGGTTTAGTGGAGTGGATGGCCTATAAAAGTGCTGATGCGTTAATTGCATTATCCCCAGGTATTCAAAAGGGTATTTTAAGATTTCAAAAAGACGAAAAACGAGTCACGATAATTCCAAATGGTAGCGATATCGATTTATTTGCAGGCTCACATAAATCAGTACGACCTAAAGGTGTTGAGGAGCATCACTTAATGGCTATTTTTGCCGGGACTCATGGCATAGCAAATGGCCTTCAATCCATTATTAATTCCGCTAAAATATTAAAAGAAAGACAATGCGACGATGTTCGATTTGTACTCATTGGTCAAGGAAAATTGAAAGATCGATTAATTCAACAGGCAAATGAGTTAGGATTAGACAATATCATTTTTCTTGACCCAGTGGATAAAGATCAACTATCACAACTACTGGCGTGTGCAGATATAGGCATGCAAATTTTAGCAAATGTGCCCGCTTTTTATGATGGCACATCTCCGAACAAATTTTTTGATTATATTGCTGCTGGGCTACCGGTATTGATCAATTATCCCGGCTGGTTAGCTGAGAAAATTTCCAATACAGGTTGTGGGGTGGTAGTGGAACCCGACAACGCTGAAGCATTTTGTGATGCGCTTATTAATCTAGCAAAAAATCGACAACAACTTTCTCAAATGGGTGAATCGGCGCTGATGCTTGCCAAATCACAATTCGATAGGGACTTATTATCAAAAAATTTTGTAATGTGGTTAGAACGTTGGGCTTAAAACTAGGAATAAATTATGATAAATCATACTGTTCACCAGGACTTTGAAACAGTTTCAGTTATTGGCTTGGGTTATATCGGACTACCCACTGCTGCAGTTATTGCATCAAGAAAGATTCACGTAATAGGTGTAGATATTAATGCATCTACCGTTGAAACTATTAACAAGGGGATGAGTCATATTGTTGAACCGGACTTAGATATTTTGGTTCATGCATGTATTATTGAGGGTTATCTACACGCTACAACAGTGGCCCAACCTGCTTCTGCATTTTTAATTGCTGTTCCCACGCCTTTTATGGAAGGAAATCAACCCGACTTGAGCTATATAAAGTCAGCAGCAACATTGATTGCACCCGTATTAAAGCAAGGAGATTTAATTATTTTAGAGTCCACATCTCCTGTAGGTACTACAGAACAAATGGCCGAGTGGTTAGCTTGTATTCGAACCGATTTAACCTTTCCCCAACAATATGGTGAGGAAGCAGACATTAAAATTGCTCATTGTCCTGAACGCGTATTACCAGGACATATCCTACGTGAACTTGTGCAAAATGATCGAGTCATTGGCGGCATGACTGAGGCTTGTTCGGCTAAAGCACAAAAGTTTTATCAAACTTTTGTCGAAGGCGAGTGTATAATTACCGATGTACGCACCGCAGAGTTATGTAAGTTAACTGAAAACAGTTTCCGTGATGTTAACATTGCCTTTGCCAATGAATTATCCATTATTTGTGATAAATTAAATATTGATGTATGGGAACTTATTTCCTTGGCAAATCGTCATCCTCGAGTCAATATTCTGCAACCAGGACCTGGAGTTGGAGGACATTGCATAGCAGTTGATCCCTGGTTCATAGTGAGTAGTGCTCCGAAAGAAGCTACTCTTATCAGAGCCGCAAGAGAAGTTAACGATAGTAAACCATCATGGGTTTTGGAAAAGGTAAAACTTGCCATCTCTAATTATTTACAAGCACATCCTAATAAGACAGTTAAAGACGTGGTTATTGCTTGTTTTGGCCTCACATTCAAAGCGGATATTGATGATTTGAGAGAAAGCCCTGCCCTTGCTATTGTGAAAAATATTGCAGAATTTCATGCTGGATATATAGTTGTTGTTGAACCTTATATTGATACTCTTCCTAATGGGTTAAATGGAAAAGTAGAATTGCAGAGTATAGAGAGTGCATTACTCGAAGCTGATATCGTATTACTATTAGTCGACCATAAATCATTTGCAGCTGCAGAGAATTTAATTAAAAAAGATACCATCGTTGTTGATACAAGAGGATTATGGTCAGGACACAATAAATGAAAGAAATTATCAAATTTATTACATTATGCATCCAAAAAGGCCAACTAGCCTTCTCGAGATTCGTCATGCATTTATTCAAAACAAGATTTCGCCGTTGTGGTGCCCAAGTTATTTTTGACCCACTAACATCCACGCTATCTTATGACAGTATCGAAATCGGTAGTTTTGTTTTTATTGGTCATGGAGCGACAATGTCCTCATCCAAGGAGTATCCCATCGAAATTGGCTCCTATGTGATGCTAGGGCCAAATGTTTCCATTTACTGTGGTGATCATGAAATGAATCAAATTGGGAAACCTATGTATTTTATGAATAAGGATAAACAATCTACGCGATCCGGCAAAGTCATTATTAAAGATGATGTTTGGATTGGAGCCAATGCAACGATTCTCAAAGGAGTCACCGTTGGTGAAGGAGTAGTTATTGCAGCTGGGAGCATTGTGACCAAATCAATACCAGATTATTCCATCGTGGCAGGAATTCCTGCCAAAGTGATAAAGCAACGATTCTCTAAAGAAGAGTTACATCAGCATAAAAAAATGGTCGCAGAATGGAGTGTCAGTTGATACGCGAATCGATTTACGTGGTTGGAGTGGGATGTGCCCGATTCACCCAAATTGCCTTAGGAGCCATTCTGGCAAATAGGCTGGGATCAGATAGTTATGGATTGTTTGTATTATTCCTGACTGCAGCCAATACACTTAGTAATTTTTCATTAATGGGGGTTTTGCCTCGTATTTTATCGCTACCTCTGGATGCAAAAGAAAATGCAATCGTATTGCAGTACAGTGGCGCCATGACTCTTGTTTTCTCATTCCTAATTGTTGGTGTATTAGGTTATATGGGTATTTTATTTAACCCTGATCAATATTCCTTGGTATTCTTTATAAGTGTTTTAATCTATTGCATTGGCTATTTTTTCTTATCATTGGCCGCAGCAGTGTTAAACCGTTCAGGTTCTCATGAAAGCGCGGGTTATTTATGGATTTTAGTTAACCTTGTCGTAGTGGCTTTAGTAAGTATTCCTATTCTTTTAAAGGATTACAATCTCTTTTTGATCTTGCTCTCTAGCGGGTGGTTACTTACAGGTTTTTGTTCTTGGTTAAAAGTAATGAAGGATGGTCATTTTCAGTTTAATAAACAAATCATTCTTAATAGTAATGTATTCAGTATAATTTACAAATCATTCCATAGCGGGGCATTCGGTTTACCCTTCCTTGTAATTTTTTTCATATTAGGCCAACAGGTTGAGTTTAATTCTAATGAAGTTGATAAAACAGCATTTTTTTTAGGATATCAACTATTTAATATCATGATATTTATTCCTGGAATACTTGGAGGCGTTTTCGTTCCTCGATTAAGTCAGGCGGTCAATAATACCCAACAGCAAATGATAACTCGACTGAGTGCCTTTTACCTTGCTATTGGTTTATTTTGGACGATAGCCATCGGCTTATTTTTACCCTTTTTATTTAATCTTTATGGCATAAAAAGTTCCTATCAATCAATTTTAATAGTGATTCTTTGGCAGGTGGCAGGAGTAGTAGCTGCGGTGGGAGCAATTCAAAATCAGTTCCTGGTAGCTCGCAGTCAGTTCCTATTTTTGCTCGCTGGTAGTGTCCTGTGGGCACTCATTGTAGTTATTGTGAACTGGCAATATCAAAACTCAGTTCTCGGTTCTGTTATCGGTGTTTTACTAGGTTACTTAATCTTGCAGATTTTGTATTGGTACAAGAATAGACGTTATTTTTATGGTATTTCCTATGAAGCGAAGATGTATTAACTTTTTGGCTAACCCTCATAGTCCTCATGTTCGACATTGGGAGGAGCTGTTAAATTCTGGTGAATACCAAGCCTGTATCCACACTGTGCATCATTTGAATCAAACAATGATTGTAAACTCACCTGTCAAAAAAATCTTACCATCATTGTTTCATCGCATTCCTATGCCAATTAAATATTTAATATCTGGATTATTGCTTAGATTAACTCTTTCTAAAAACCAAGATACATTCTTTCATGCACACAATACATCGGGTTATGGTTTGATCGCCTTTTTATCTGGTAAACCTTATATTCTTACTACCTATGGAACCGAAATTTTTAGCGCATCGAGTAGAAGTAAAGTTTATTCTATACTTCTCGGCAAGATATTAAAAAAGGCTGTAAGCATTTCTTCTGCCTCCCCAAGCATGACTGATTATTTGGTTAATTATTTCGGTATCGAGCGGTCAAAAATTCATGAATTCAGTCTAGGGGTTGCGGATTCATTTTGTTTTTCACAAGAAAAGCGCGATAAGATTAGGAAAGAATTAAGATTAGTAAGTTCACCAATATGGATTGTTAATCGGCGCATTCGTAGCCAATATCATACTCTTGAATTAATTGATGCTTTTTCTCGTTTTAGGGAGAAGATGAATCGTGGTTTTCTCATACTTCTTGAAGGAGATTCTGAACCAGGTTATCTCGAGAAAGTGGAACAAAATTGTGCAAACAATAACTCTATCCATTTGATAAAAGGCTTTTTATCGCAACAAGAAATGTCACATTATTTATCTGCAGCAGATTTTTCAATTTCAGTACCAGAAACAGATCAATTATCAAGCTCAATTCTAGAAGGGGCTTCTTGTGGGGCCATTCCACTGCTTACCAACTTAAAATCATATGAATTAGCCAGCGAGTTCAGCAAACTTTTTGATATTCCGGATCCCAATGATAGCATGAATTATGATCAGATATTTTTTGAATCGTACAAAATGTTTTCAAATGAAGAATATAATACATTTCGTGCCAATATGTTTGATAAAATTAGCGCCTTCAGTATGAATGAAGTTTTTCCCAAGGTGATTAATTTATATGATGCGACCTCTAACATACTTAACTCGAGATCCAAATTGTGATAAAGACAGTTAGTTAATCTATTTTAGAATTTACAGTACTACTTCTTTGCTCTCGTCAGTTTGTCGCAACAACCAAACGCCTGGTAGCACAATAATTAAACATGCTAATTGCCCCTGCAACTGATAAAAGCATAGGAATAAAAAAACTAAAATTGATTCCTGTAAATTCGATGACTAGGACAATTGCAGTTATCGGCATTTTTTGAGCCGCAGCAAGAAATGCTGCGCTGCCGATAACCGCAAATGCAGATATTGAAATACCTGGCCACAAGTGGCTCCAAAGAATACCCAAAATGACGGCCATTAACGCGCCATTTGCAAGAGAAGGTGTTAATATTCCACCGGAAGCACCCGCTTGTATGCTAGTACAAACAATTAATAATCTAAGTATTAATATGACTGTCGCAAGACTAAGTCCCAACATATCTCCATCAAACCCTAATTGAGCAGCAGATCGACCATTCCCTAATATTTCCGGAAAATAAATCGCCAAGAGTCCGATAATAAAAAAATTAAATAGGCAGAATATAATGATTTTCCAATTTCGTGGCGCTCGACTTTGGGCTCTGTTTGTTATCTGTTTAAACCAATAAGCAGCAAAACCAAAAAGAGGACCCGCAACAATAGCCCAAACAACTATTGAAGAATCCAGTATTAAAACTGGTATTTGATACATCGCCTGATTACCCAAACCTATCCAGGCTATAACCACTGCAATCGCAGAGGTAGTAATGGCAGGTATCACTGCGAACCAATGAAAAGTACCGATGAGTACCTCTAAAGTAAAGAGCGCGCCACCAAAAGGAACATTATAGACAGCAGCCAGTCCTGCGCCTGCAGCGCAGGCCACCAGTACTTGACTTTCTTTAGGATGTAGCTTCATTTTATTGGTCAACCAACAGGCAAACGTGGCCCCTAGTTCTCGCGGAGCCACTTCTCGTCCCATAGGTGACCCCAAAGCAACCGTAATTATCTGCAGTAACACATGTACGATAGTCGTCTTTATAGGCATATAGGGTCTAGGTGATTTAATTGCATTTGCAATACTCACTAAAGGTCGACCATAACGAAAAACAGCCCACCAACCCCATCCAGCAATGAGACCACACAATAGCAGAGCAATCACCCTTCTCGACGCTGTTGAACCAGTAACCACATCGAGAAAACGCTCATTTTCAATAATAGGAAAGACCGTGTGCTGATAGGCTAAGTGTTGGATAAAATGTAATAATAAGGCTAGAAACATCCCACCCAAACCTGAAACAACCCCGATAACAATTGTGGCGAAAAAAAGATGATGCCATCGGGATGTTAAATGTTTAGTCATGAACTACTCCTTAATTCATAACGGGATCTGATCGCTTAACGCTCCTGCAACCTGCAATTGATGAGCAACAATACGTGCCAGGTAGTCAAATTCAATATTAACCTCTTGGCCTTTTTCTAAAAAGCTAAGGGTTGTATTCAGTAATGTGTGCGGGACAAGCATCAATTTAACGCCTTGGTTCGACACCGAGTTAATTGTTAAACTTACCCCTTCAACAGTAATACTACCTTTAGGTACTAAAAACAACATTGCATTTGCATCAAACCCACTTAACTCTACTTCAACAAATTCATTAAGGTGCTTAATGGAATGAATATGAGCAAGCGCATCTACATGTCCGCTTACGTAATGTCCCCCAAAACGAGTTGAGGCGAGCATTGCCCGTTCTAAGTTGACTTCATTACCTATTTTAAGCCGTCCTAAGGTAGTTCGCTGCAATGTTTCGGGAGAAACATCAAAACTTAAGTCGGCGTCTCCCATAGGCAATAATGTTAAACAAACGCCATTTACAGCGATGCTTTCACCTGTTTGTAATTGCTTCAAACCAGACGAAATACATAATCGGTTTGCGCCATCATGCCCAGTATTGCTAATTACGATACCTTTGCTTTCAATAATTCCGGTAAACATAGATTTATCTCATTCCTGACTCAAATGTGTTCGTCGTTCTTGCATTGTTTCTGCACTATTAATCACTGTCTGACGGCAAATTTCTTGCATCACCGGGATTTCTTTCAGAGGCTTACCTTCATGGATGGTATAGGCAATCAAAAAACTATCTCGCCATATTTTTTCATTTCGCTTTTCTTTGGACTTCATCCATAAGGCTATCCATAAAAAGTGAAATTGCCATTTATCGCGATGCAGTTCCATCTCCTCAGCAAAGACAGCTTCTATAGCTTCTTCCATCCGGCACACTCTAATCCCATCAACAAAAGTGCTGTTATGATTAACGATTTTATCAACCAAATGACTTTCTAAATACCAAGATTCAGTAAACGATTTAGTTTTTAGCCAGGATTTTGAACGTCGTAAGGAACCGGAAATCACCTCTTGAGTAAAAGGAGTAATTTGTATGCTTAATTGCTCGAAAAGATACTCTAAATCCAACTTTCTAGGACGTAAGCGTATCCCCAGTTCTTCTTGAATTTCTAAAAATTGCACGTTTGGAATTTCACCTTTGTCGATGGTTATCGCTAAGAAATGCTCAACCATCATTGTGAAATAAACTAAATCCACCTCACGCAAAGTTACATTTTCATCAAATGCCTGATTGTAATAATCTTTCACATCTTTCGAGGACAGCGAAGGTGTTATCCACGCATCTTTAAGACCTAATTCATACTTTAATAACAAACCACACAGTCTATTTTTCCTTTTTTTACGAACATGTAGAAAAACGCCCTGTGAACCGGAACCATCGATTTCAGTTGCTCGGATATTCACATTGGCTACTTCAGGTTCTGGTGCGAAAACCACCCCTTGCTTGCGTTGAATTTTAATCCAAGAGTCGAAGAGGGCATGATACCGCTCTGGATACCAATATTTGATTGTCTGTAAACGCGAAAGGGATATCGATGAAAAAGTAACCATGCCTATAATTTGACTCAGCGTGTTCAAAGCAACTTCGCGAACCTCAGCTTTAGGATGTAATAAAATAAGTAAGGCAATATCCCCACCTTCTTCAATATTATATAAATCCACCATGAGATCGATAAAAAAATCAGCCGGCATTGCATAACTTTGAGCGAAAAAATTTTCAGCGATTTCAAAAACATTAAGATCTGCTAATTCGTGAATTAAATCTCGAATTGCCTCTAGATGGGATATAGGTTCACCTTCTTGGATCACTTCTTCCTCATCACTAGCAAGTTCGTAGTAGGCATTTTTTAAATCCTCGGTCAACTCGACGTGTGATTCATAAAAAGAATTTAAGACCGGCAACCAAAAACTCAATGTATGTTTGCGAGAATTGATCATTTCGGCTAAGTGATCCATTAACTGGATTAAGATTTTTGCAGTGATCTTATTATTGGACTCCGCTGCGCCTTGTAATTGGGCGACACAAATATCCAAAGCAAAAACGCAGGCTGAATAAACTGAAAGTCCTTCATCCAATTTTTCTTCCAAATTATTAATAATATCCACCAATTTAAAAGCGAGTTCGGGTTGTTGGAAGAATAAAATATATAATTGAGGATCTGGCTCCGCGTTTTGTGCAATTAGGGTTGCCATTTCAGTAAGTAAATGATACAGCTCTGGGGAATTACTGGTCATATTTTTTAGGTACCTGTCTCGCTTTACCTTTTTCATCTATGGCAACAAAAACAAAAACTCCTTCGGTGACTTGATAGGCTTCATTTTGGGTGGCAGGATGCGCCCATACTTCAACCCGCAACGTCATAGAAGTATTACCTTGTTTTATTAGACTGACGTAACAACTCACAAGATCACCGACATGAACTGGTTTTAAAAAATTCATGGAATGAATGGAAACAGTCGCAACACGTCCCAATGCTAATCTTTTTGCCAATATTCCGGCAGCTAAATCCATTTGGGACACAATCCAACCACCAAAGATATCGCCATTAGCATTAGTATCTGCTGGCATTGCCAAAGTCTGGATAGCAAGCTCTCCCTTGGGGATGTTGGTCATGATTCACCTATGTTATGCAAGATGCGGCCTCTATATAGCGTTGGTCGACAAACCCCAGGATTACGCATTTTTTAAACGGAAAATCAGTTCCATTTCGCATTCACCCCGACCAACGCATCAAGTGTTTAATTACGTTTTAATTTTGCTAAGGCATCCGCCATTGCTGTATTAAATACCGTTTTTTTAGCAGGCTCAATTTTTTTAGCCTCTGGTTTTTTCTTGTGCTCCGTTCTTTTAACTTGGGGGGGTCTTTTCACTTCCGAAGCCTTGGCAATTTTTTTAACCGAAGGACTTGCAGGCTCGTCTTCCAATTTCATACTCAGACCAATTCTTTTCCGTTCTTTATCCACCTCAATAACCTTGACCGTGACGATATCACCGGCTTTCACTATAGTACGTGGATCAGAAATAAATTTATTGGTCATCGCAGAAATATGCACCAACCCATCTTGGTGTACTCCAATATCCACAAAGGCCCCAAAATTAGTCACATTACTCACCACACCTTCCAGAATCATCCCTTCATGCAAATGTTCGATGTCTTCAACACCTTCCTTGAATTGCGCGGTTTTAAACTCTGGACGTGGATCACGACCTGGCTTTTCCAGTTCACGCAACACATCTCTTATAGTAGGCAAGCCATATTGTTCATCAACAAATTGTTCCGCATTAACGCTGTGTAATATTTCTTTATTGCCGATCAGCTTCTTAATATCAATGTTCTTATTTTCAATTATTTTTTCTACTAAAGGATAAGCTTCTGGATGGACACAAGAAGCATCCAGCGGGTTATCTCCATTCATAATACGTAAGAAGCCAGCCGCTTGTTGAAATGCTTTTTCACCCATACGATGTACATTTTTTAATTCAGCTCGATTTTTAAATGCTCCGTGTTCATCACGATAAAGTACAATGTTTTTAGCAAGAGCTTCATTAAGACCTGAAATATGAGATAACAGAGCAGCCGAGGCAGTATTTACATCAACGCCTACGGCATTCACGCAATCTTCTACAACACCATCAAGACTGCGAGCTAGGCGAGTTTGGTTCACATCATGTTGGTACTGTCCTACTCCAATCGATTTGGCTTCGATTTTCACCAATTCTGCAAGCGGATCTTGGAGACGTCGCGCAATTGAAACAGCTCCTCTTAATGTAACATCCAAATCAGGGAATTCTTCAGAAGCAATTTCTGAAGCTGAGTAAACAGACGCGCCAGCCTCACTGACAATAACTTTAGTTAGTTTTAAATCAGGATACATTTTTATTAAATCAGAAACTAAGCGTTCTGTTTCACGAGAACCTGTGCCATTACCAATACTTATAAGATTAACCTGGTATTTTGCTGCCAACTTAGCTAAATCAGTAATTGCCGGATGCCATTCATTTTGTGGTGCGAATGGGAAAATAACGGTGTAGTCCAGTAACTTACCCGTTGAATCGACCACAACCACTTTAACGCCTGTTCGGATTCCAGGATCAAGTCCAATTGTAATTTGTGGACCTGCCGGTGCGGCCAGTAATAAGTCACGTAAATTTCTGGAAAATACTTTTATTGCTTCTTCATCTGCAATTTCTCGTAAGCGAGTCAGCAATTCCAACTCTAACTTGGTAAATAATTTTACCTTCCAAGTCAGACGCACTGTTTCAAGTAACCACTGGTCTGCTTTTCTCTGTTGATCAACAATGTTGAAATGCGTTGCTAATTTATTTTCACCATATGCTAAATCGTGTTCAGGTAAAGTAAGAGCGACTTGCAAAACACTTTCTCGACGTCCACGGAATAATGCTAATGCACGATGTGACGGAATTTTTTTAATCGCTTCGGAATAGTCAAAATAATCTGAAAACTTATTGATTGTTTCTTTTTTCTTAGAGCTACCTACCGATTTGACAATACAGTGTTGCCACAAATATTCACGTAATTCATTAATCAAATCAGCATCTTCAGCAAAATGTTCCATTAATATATGACGAGCACCCTCTAATGCTGCTTTTGCATCCTCAACTCCTGCCTCAGGATTGATAAATTGAGTAGCTTCTGTTTCGGGATCCAAAGTAGGATTTTTCCAAAGTGCCTGCGCAAGCGGCTCTAAACCTGCTTCAATGGCTATCTGTGCTTTTGTACGACGCTTTGGTCTGAATGGCAAATATAAATCTTCAAGACGAGTTTTAGTATCTGCTGCCAAAATACTTTGTTCTAGTTCCGGAGTTAGTTTCTCTTGTTCGCGGATAGACTGTAAAACTACGGCACGACGTTCATCTAATTCACGCAGATAAAGTACGCGCTCATCTATATAGCGTAATTGCACATCATCTAGTCCTTCGGTAGCTTCCTTACGATAACGAGCAATGAAAGGAACGGTAGCCCCTTCATTGAGCAGACGAATGGCTGCTTCTGCCTGCGCTGGTTTAACTTTGAGTTCTTGCGCAATAATCGCAGCTAATCTCAACATCTCTTGAGTCATTTACATCCCCGTAAAACATAAAAAATATAACAATAGATTACTTCACCTTAGACATTAAGGAGTTAGTAACCTGGATTACGCTTCGCGAACGTACCCAAAGTTCGGCAATTCGATTCTTGGGTTACGTGCTCCATTTACCTACTATCAACTTTCTTAAGCTCTCTCTATGTCTAGAGAAGGAGATCAAGGGTGACGAGTTAAAAATTCGCCACATTATTACTCAACAGTCACAGATTTGGCAAGGTTACGTGGCTGATCCACATCAGTCCCTTTAACAACAGCAACATGATAAGCCAACAATTGCAAAGGAATCGTATAAATAATTGGAGCCACCCATAAACCACAGCTAGGAACCTTAATCAAGCGAGCCCCATTTGCTCGCCAACTCTGGGAGTCATCAACAAAAACAAACAACTGACCACCCCGGGCACTCACCTCATGTAAATTGGATTTTAATTTATCCAATAACTCATCATTAGGAGCTACAGCAACAACTGGCATGTTTTCATCAACTAAAGCCAAAGGACCATGTTTTAACTCTCCGGAGGGGTATGCCTCAGCATGAATATAAGAAATTTCTTTTAATTTCAATGCACCCTCCAAAGCTACTGGGTATTGCACACCCCGTCCTAAAAATAAAGCATGTGCTTTATGGACAAACAGTGAGGCGAGGCCTTCAATTTCTTCACTCATCTTTATTGCACGTTCACAACATGCAGGCAGCTCTTGCAATTGCTTCAATACTTCGTTCGCTCGATTATCATGACAAAGCGCTGCTGCTAACATTAGAAAAGCAGCCAACTGCGTTGTAAAGGCCTTAGTAGATGCCACACCAATCTCAACTCCGGCACGTGTTAGGAACACACAATCAGCTTCTCGGACCAAGGTACTTGTTGCAACATTACAAATTGCCAAACTAGCCAAATATCCCATTTCTTTTGCTTTTTGTAACGCCGCCAGAGTATCTGCTGTTTCGCCTGACTGGGAAACAGTAATAAATAAAGTGTCTTTAGGAACTACCACGTCACGATATCGATACTCACTGGCAATTTCCACTTGGGTGGGAAGCCCAGCCAATGACTCTAACCAGTATTTGGCAACCATTCCGGCATGGTAACTGGTACCGCAAGCAACAATATGAATCTGCTTCACCATAGGAAATATATGGGAGGCCCGCTCTCCAAAACTGGATCTGAGTACTTCCAGACTATTTACACGACCTTCCAAAGTATCTGTTAGCACCTTAGATTGTTCAAAGATCTCCTTGAGCATAAAATGTCGATAAGGGCCTTTACTTACAGTCTCAGCATCACTGGTTAAAGGATGGCGCGGGCGCTCGACTAATGATTTAGAGGCGTCATAGATTGCAATGCTTTTTGAGGTAATCAATGCACTGTCGCCTTCTTCCAAATAAGTTACCGATTGTGCAAAGGATTTTAATGCTAACCCATCCGAGGCAATAAAATTTTCACCAATTCCTATGCCGACCACTAAAGGACTACCTTTACGAATGGCAACAAGTTCCCTAGGCTTTTGTTGATGTATAACACCTAAGGCGAATGCACCTTCCATTTCTGCGGCGGCGGTTTGTACTGCTTGGAGCAAATTTTCACTTTGTAGATAATAGTAATGAATTAAATGGGCCGCCACCTCTGTATCTGTTTCAGAAGTAAACTGATACCCTCTCGCTGCTAATTCACGACGTAAGTGTTCATGATTTTCAATAATCCCATTATGGACTAAGGCAATTTCACCATGGGATAAATGGGGATGTGCATTTTGTTCTGAAGGCTTACCGTGGGTGGCCCATCGCGTATGAGCAATACCTGTATTACCAGTGACTGCTGTTTCTTGCATGGCATCCGCTAAATTTTGCACTTTACCTTGGATGCGTACGCGATTTAAATGCCCATTATTATCAATTACTGCGATACCAGCAGAATCATAGCCTCGATACTCTAAACGCCGTAACCCTTCCAGTAAAATTTTACTGATGTCCCTTTCAGATACAGCTCCAATAATCCCACACATAACCTGCTCCTCGTTTCAACAACCGCACATGAACGACTTATCAATAAAAAAAGGGCAATTATGCCATAAACATTTATAAATCACTAACATGTTCGGTGTAGTAAAAACCTCTCCAGAGGATGATGCTGCAAAATTTATCCTCTTTAGATTAAAGATAAAAATTCTTGCCTCAGGGAAGACACAGTTGCATCCGGGAATTCTACAAAAAGAAAACCCGGGTTAATGGCTGCGCCTTCACCCAGGCCACACTAGAATAAATACTTAACGACTCCCTTACTCTATAGGATTTTGACACGTTACATCATATCCATGGTCTTTCATGGCCTTGCATACCTCAAAGGCCAACAACCCATGAGCACGTGTACTTGGATGAATTTCATCCCAGAATAAATAGCTTTCAGGAGTATCACATACTTGGTAGTTTTTATCTCCTGCAGCGAAGCTTGCATCTCTATATTGTAGTACTTGCGCATAACGTAGTACGAAGTTATTAGCAAAAGGTGAACTACGGAATGCATCATACATAGGAAGCTTCACATCAATACACGCGTCAGTAGTGTTGGTGAATCCATAAGTTTCTGGATTTTTTAAAGCGCGTGACAAATAATCTCCCATGTCGATATAGAGGAAGTTTGCATCAGGATAAATTTTTGCCCATTCTTCCATGCGATTTCGAAGTCGCTCATTGTGCATATCGATAGCGTTATTCAAAACTTCTCGATCTGTGGTTTGTACCATACGGGGAGTATCACCTATATGAGGCAGCCCCATAATAACAAATCGACGCGCACCAGCTTGCATCAATTTCATCACAGCAGAACCAGCGCCTGATAGGACATTATCAACATAGGTACTCATTACTTCTGTGTTGTAATTGTCTTCAAAGAATAAGACGTTGATGTAATCATTACTGCCTGAGAAAATAAAAAATACCGTTTCATCACTTAAGGCAGGGTGTTCTAACAAATAAGCTTGAACAGTCAGACCAAGACTAGGTGGGACCAACTTACCTACGATTAGATTTTTTATTGTTCCTAATGGATGACGAATCAAATTCCACACTGTTAATTGATAATCGTAAGTAGCAGTCCAACTCCCCCCAAAAGCACGATTTAAATACACTTCTTCATCCTCTGGAGAAATGGATATCATTTTTGCTAAATATTCATTCCATACCTGGCCATTAGAGAAACGTGCATTCCAATAGGGTTTTCCAGGTAATACAGGCACCATTTTAATTTTGCTGACCAAATTAGCGATATAAGGTGCTAATTGATTATCAAAAAAATCTGTAACAATAGCGATACCGGAATCCAAAACCATTTGTGGTACATAATATTCGTCGGCGAACTCAACCATTTTGTTAAGCACAAAAACTTTAAACGGAGCTACTAAAAAAGCAGGGTCTTCTTCCTGACGCAAACTTTTAAGTAGATGCGTGGTATTTCCTGTATCCGACAAGCTGTCGCCAAAAACAACCATCGACTTTACTGGGGTAGCAGAATAACTTATGAAAGGTATGAATAAACAAAGGACAAGAAACCACCGCAACTTCCGAATGTAATAGGCCATATTATCTCCTTATAAAAGCCAACGGATTAAAACACAGATAGCTTTGGTATATAACAGTATGATCGCTGGTTAGTTTTTGTCAACGCATTTCATTAATTTTGCTTAATATTTAAACGTAACATCGGGTGCATTTAATTGAAGCCTATTGATTAAATTCTGTGTAAATGGTAATTTTTGCCAAATATTTTTGTTTATATTTCAGGTAGTACAATGAAAAAAATCGTCATTGCCTCATTTTATAAATTTGTTTCCTTAGAAGATTTTGAAATGTTGCGACAACCTTTGCTTGCTCAAATGCATGAAATCCAAATCAAAGGAACTATTATATTAGCCTCTGAAGGAATCAATGGAAGTTTTGCTGGTACGCGTGAACAAATGGATCTTTTTTATCAATTCATACGTCAAGATGAGCGCTTAGCCGACTTAAAGTTTAAAGAAACATTCGATGAAGAAAATCCATTCGAAAAATCGAAGGTTAAACTTCGCAAAGAAATTGTCACCATGGGTATAAACAACGTTGATCCGTTGAAAAAGGCGGGAACTTATCTTAGCCCCCAGGAATGGAATGAATTAATTCAAGATCCTAACGTCGTCTTAATCGATACGCGTAATGATTATGAGTTTGAATTAGGCACGTTCAAAAACGCCATTAATCCCACCACAGAAAACTTTAGAGATTTCCCGCACTACGTGCGTGAGCAGTTGCTCGATAAAAAAGATAAAAAAATTGCCATGTTTTGCACCGGTGGCATACGCTGTGAAAAATCCACCGCTTATTTAAAAGATTTAGGTTTTGAAAATGTGTATCATTTGCATGATGGTATTCTCAACTATATTGAACAAATGCCTAAGGAAGAATCGCTCTGGGAAGGACAATGCTTTGTATTTGATAACCGAGTCGCGGTTGATGATCAATTAAATCGGGTTTATCCTCAATTACCATTGGATTACAAACACGATCGCAATAAAGAATAAATATGACCAACAAAAAACAATCCGATTCAACCATTGTTTTGAATCGCAAAGCAGGCTTTAACTATTTTATTGAGGATCAATATGAGGCCGGCTTAGTGCTTGAAGGCTGGGAAGTCAAAAGTTTGCGCGCAGGGAAAATAAATTTGTCAGATGCCCACATTATTATCAAAAACAGTGAAGCCTTTTTGCTGGGCGCCCAGATTCAGCCACTCATAACCGCCTCTACTCACTCTATCCCGGACCCAATACGTACACGTAAGTTATTATTAAATAAAAAAGAACTTAATCACCTCATCGGAAGTGTCGAACGTCAAGGATATACTATAGTGCCCCTTTCTTTGTATTGGAAAAAAAATAATATAAAGATAAAAATAGCTTTGGCCAAAGGTAAAAAAGAGCATGATAAGCGCGACACCATTAAGGATCGGGAATGGGAAAGAGACCGCTCCCGGATAATGAAAAAAACAGGGAGAGATTAATGAATGTAGACGAATTGGTACCCGATTTTGTATTCGCAGCAACAAGTGGCCTCAATGCTCATCTAAGTGATTATCGAGGACAACACGTAGTCCTTTATTTTTACCCTAAAGATGCAACTCCAGGATGCACAACAGAAGGTCAAGATTTCCGGAATGCATATCCTCAGTTTCAAAAATTAAAGGCCCAAATATTTGGAGTTTCCCGGGACAGCTTGAAATCTCATGAGAACTTTAAAGCAAAACAAAATTTTCCTTTCGAATTGATTAGCGATCATGATGAACAATTATGCCAATTGTTTGATGTGATAAAAATGAAATCCATGTACGGTAAACAAGTTCGGGGTATTGAGCGCAGCACATTTATCATTGATCCGCAAGGGAAATTAATCAAAGAATGGCGTAAAGTAAGTGTGAAAGGACATGTCGCGGAAGTACTTAACTCATTAAAATAAAATTTATACCGACGGATCATATTAATGCTTTAGGAGAAACCAGAGTTGCCTAACGATCGCTCAAAATGATCCTAATATGGATTTTTAGTACCCGTGATGAATCGTTACAGTAATTTTATCCTTGACTGAATCTCCTCCCCTAAGCAGAATGAAAGAAGCATTCAAATAATTGTAGGTTGGTGAAGACCGCAACCAGGCTACGCGTTTTAATCACAAGGTGAATTTATGGATAATAGCAATACCCGCCCGAAGCTGTTTGTACTTGATACCAATATTTTAATGCATGACCCTACAGCCATCTATCATTTTGAAGAGCATGATATCTATTTACCCATGGTAGTTTTGGAGGAGTTAGACAGCCATAAAACGGGGACATCGGAGGTCGCACGAAACGTCCGTCAAACCAACCGTATGTTGGTAGAGCTCATGAGCAATGCCTCGCATGAACAAATCGTATCTGGTTTAGCTATACCAAACTATCTCAACTCCGATAAAAAGAAGTGCAGTGGAAAGTTATTTTTTCAAACGGATGAATTCGACCAAGTTGTTCCTTCCACGCTTCCAGGACATAAAGTGGATAACACAATTCTTGCCACCGCTTTAGGGTTACAAAAAAAGTATGCGGGAAAAAGGCAGGTGATTATTGTATCGAAAGATATTAACTTGCGTATCAAAGCAGGAATTCTTGGCATTCTTGCAGAAGATTATTATAGTGACCAGGTACTTGATGATGTCAATCTCTTACACCGAGGTCTACATATTCTTGATAATAGTTTCTGGGATACTCATGCAAAAGACATGGGTTCATGGCAAGAAAGCGGCAAGACTTTTTATAAAGTAGCAGGCCCGTTAATTAATCAATGGAATCCCAACGATTGCATTAGCACCGAGGATGATCAATTCCAAGCCATCGTGAAAAAACTTGAAAGTGACCATGCAGTGATTCAGTTAGTTCGTGATTACACGAAACATTCCGTATGGGGAATCCATGCTAAAAATCGTGAGCAAAACTTTTCTTTAAATTTACTCATGGATCCAGATATTGATTTTGTAAGCTTACAAGGTCCTGCAGGTACTGGGAAAACCCTTCTTACTATTGCTGCAGGTTTAACTCAAGTTTTAGATCAAAACCGTTATAACGAAATTCTTATGACGCGTGTGACCATCCCTGTTGGAGAAGATATTGGCTTCTTACCGGGAACTGAAGAAGAAAAAATGACGCCGTGGATGGGCGCTTTAATGGATAACTTAGAAGTTTTACACAGCTCCCAAGTAGGCGGTAGTTTTGGACGGGGCGCAACTCAAGATCTATTACAAAACAAAATTAAAATTCGCTCTTTGAATTTCATGCGGGGTCGTACTTTTTTAAATCGCTATATTATTATCGATGAAGCACAGAACCTGACTCCGAAACAAATAAAAACTCTGGTTACACGTGCCGGTCCAGGATCGAAAATTATTTGTCTTGGGGATATTAAGCAAATAGATACTCCTTATTTGAGCGAAACAACCTCGGGTTTAACTTTTGCGGTAGACCGGTTTAAACACTGGGAGCACAGTGCGCATATGAGTTTAACTCGCGGGGAACGCTCAAGGCTTGCATTTTATGCAGCAGAACATTTATAGTACGCACTTTAAGGATTTACCATGACTGACCATGCCATCACTTTTGATGACGTTCTGCTTGTTCCTTCATACAACCACCACGAATCAAGAAGAGTCGTGGAAACAACCAATACCGATCGGTTGGGCAAATTATCTTTAGAGCTCCCTGTAATTAGTTCTAATATGGATACAATTACTGAAAGTTCTATGGCTAATTTCATGGGTTCTAAAGGTGCAATGGGCGCATTACACCGTTTTATGTCGATCGAAGAAAACATTCAAGAATTTAAAAAATGTCAAAGTAATGTATTTGTTTCGATTGGTTGTACGGCAGCTGAATTGGAAAGAGCAGAAGCATTACGTGATGCGGGAGCTAACTATTTTTGTGTGGATGTTGCCCATGCCCATGCCAAATACGTAGGAAAAACTCTAAAAAGTTTACGTCATTTACTTGCGGATCGCTGTATTATGGCTGGAAATGTTGCGACCTATGCAGGAGCTGATTATCTTGCTTCATGTGGGGCTGATATCATTAAGGCGGGTATTGGCGGTGGTTCAGTATGCAGTACTCGTATTAAAACTGGCTTTGGTGTACCCATGTTAACCTGCATTCAAGATTGTTCGCGCTCAGATCGCTCTATTGTAGCGGATGGCGGAATTAGAACCACTGGTGACATCGTCAAAGCCTTAGCCTTTGGTGCTGACTTTGTGATGATTGGTGGTATGTTAGCAGGTACATCACCAACTCCTGGTGATGTGATTCAAAAGCAAGATGGCACCAAAGTAAAACGTTACCGTGGCATGGCATCTAAAGAAGCGCAAGAGAACTTCTTAGGACAAATGCATGAATGGAAAACGGCTGAGGGAGTAGCAACTGAAGTACCCTATAAAGAAAATCCAGATGCGATTATTGCTGATATAGTTGGCGGTTTAAGATCCGGTCTGACCTATGCTGGCGCAGACACAATTAGCGAACTGCAACGTAAATTAAATTATGTAGTCGTTACTCAAGCCGGACGCATTGAAAGTTTACCACATAAGCTTTTGGGCTAAATTTAATTTGAATACAACCCGGGTTAAGCAAAACCCGGGTATTTTATAGATGCAAGTCAGGGGCCTGATGGTCCATTCTGTTCAAATGTTTTATCTTCCTTCTCGCTAGGAGAAGGACTAGGTGATTGCTCAACAAGTGCATCAAAATCCATACCTTCAAATGCTTCATTAAATTCCGACATTAAATTCGAAGAAGTACTATTTTCCGGGCTACTTAAATCCATTTGCTCATCCTCATCCTCTTCTGGTTCTGCCATTTCATCCAGTTCTTTCCCATCACCCCCAGTTAACTGGGCTGTGGCACCTTTTATCGCATTCACAAGTCCCGAATTAACCGCGTCTTGAATAGAACTTACCATTTCTTTAAACTGAAGAGCTGCTTGCCCTGCTTGGGTGTTTTTGAGATCATCCAATTTTTGATCCGCTTGATCCAATAATTGATCTTTTATATCTCCGGCCTTAGCGTTAAGGGCGTCTTTTAATCCACCTAAAGCTTGGCCTAACTCGGTCTTTGAAAATTTATCTAAGGCCATTTCCCCTGCCTTTTTCAGGGCACCGTTTATATCTCCATTAATCTCAGAAACCATCTCACTGAGTTGCTCGTTCAATTCAAGATAAGGATTTTTTTCCTTACTCTCAGTAGACTTCTTTTTAGCTTCTGGGAAGGGCTTACCCTCGTCTTGCGAAGGCTTCTTATCTTCGTCCTTATCCGATTTTGGTTTAGGCCCGTCATTAATGTCAGGTGTGATTACATTAGGTTGTGGAGGCGGAGAGCTAGTCGTCTGAGTTTCTTGTAATTTGGGCTTTTCTTTTTCAGTTTTTTCAGTACTCATAAATCTTAACCTCTGTAATAATCCACCTCTATGTTAAAGATAGCACATCATAAGAAACATTACCTTTAAATAGATAGCGCAGATCGAATAATTTCAGATACACTTATCTTATCAAGAGTCGTTCTTTGATGAATTGGATTTAATCATAATTTACAATAATTTTGCAAAATTATTGCAACCTTTATGGAATGATATTTTACTATGAATCTTAATGATTTTCGCTATATGCGTCGCGGTAAACAACTGTTTGATTTAAACAAAGAAGATTATAATCTCCTTAAGCCCATTAGACGACGAGGCACAAAAACTGATCGCGCACTGCTACTTTTACATGGGTTTACTTCTACACCCGCAGTTTATCGCTACTTAATTCCTCAATTAAATCATTACGATGCCATAGTTTGTCCAGCATTACCGGGTCATGCCGAAAGTATCGCTGCCTTTGCCCACACCAAGGTTTCAGATTGGATTGAATGTGCAACGAAAGAGTGTGAACAGTTATTTAAAGAATATCAACATGTGGATGCCCTGGGATTATCCCTTGGGGGAATATTGGCATGCGAGTTGAGTGCAACTTTTACATTCAATCACATGTTTCTTTTAGCTCCTGCTTTAAAATTACAAATGAATATTTATCGTAATCTACAGCTTCTTCTTGTACTAAAAAAACTTGGATTCTGTGAGCTAAGGGGCGTAGCGGGTAATATGGAAACCAACAAACATGCCGAAATATCCTATCGAAGGATACCCATTCCTGTACTTATTGAACTGTTTACAATGATTCGCGAATATCAATGGATTACCCCCAATTGCCCAATTGATCTCTTTTTTGGTGTTCATGATATTGTTGTGGCCTCAAAAGAGGTAGAACAAATGTTTTCTCATGTCCCCAACACAACAATCCACTGGTTAGCAAATTCAGCTCATGTCTTGCCATTAGATAATGATTTGGATCAAATTGTGCAGTGTATTAATCAACGCACCTCACCCAATCTTAATGAAAAATCGTCTCTTTTGTTGATGGGAGAGAGTTAGAGTCGATCTCTACCTTCGTTATGCGCTCCCTGCCAGAGATAAGGGCTGCTCTCACTTTTCCAATACGGTTGAGATAGCGATAAATCCCCCCCTTTCCCATTACGGGAAAGGGTTGGGGTGAAGGGGAATTTCACCATAAATTTTAAGGAAATTGCTTATTGTAGCGATTGAAATCTTTCAATTCGAATTGATTCCACTCGCGCATATCTAATACCGAGCCATCGAACGCCATAAAGTCTGCGCGGGTGGTAGGTAGATTAAAATAATAAATATCACTGGCATCCGTAGCTAAATTGCTCTGATGTTTTGCCACTGAAATTTCTGCAACCGAACGATCGTGGGTTTTGACAAAACTGCGTTGTGCCCGTAAGTAACGACCTTTAAATCGTGCATTTCCCCAAAGTTCAACGTCGAGCCTATTTACGGCGCCAGCTAGTTGGATTGTAGATTTCTGCTTCGCACGAACCGTCAAAGTATCCGTTTTAACCCAAAATAAACTCAACCATGCATTTCCTTGCATGACTAAATTAGCCAGGTTAACTACCCCGGAAAGTTGTACCTTCGGGCTTCCTTCTAAATGGAGTCGTAAACCCGGACTGGATATTCCGCCAATTTGATTAAGGCCTTTACCTTGTATATCCAAAACTCTTAATCCGATAGCTCCACCTAATCTTACAGTTCCGGTATTCACCAAGTAAACATCCAATAAACTCGTACGTATCTGATCCCCAGTGATTATGGGTGTGCCATTAGCCATCAAGCGGTTAAGAAATCGGCCTCGTATCTCAGCATAGATTGACCCATGTAAATCTCCTTTCCCCGCTATCGCTAAATATAAGGTGTTTTGTGAAACCTCTACTTTTACTGCCGCCAAATCGCGAGGATCACCCGATAAAATAACCTCAGGCTCTTTATAACCAGTATGCAGCCTAACATGAATTGGTCCTTGGACGTTAACTTGATTGAAAGCAGATACTCGTCTAACTTGTTTTATTTTAAGTACTTGAGGGGGTGGTGAGAGAGGCTCATTTTTTGGCGCATGATGCACACAAGCAGTTAATAAAAATACAATCGGAATCAATAAGTAAGACCGCTTTAGCATAGACTTCATTCCCATATCAATAATTCCTCTACATTAGAGGAAGTTCTAACAATGTGCAAGGTCAGGATATAATGCATAAATTCTTCATAAGTAAGGCTGGATAAAGCGATGAGGCCCGGGAATTTAGTTCATACGAAACCTGGGCTTTACCCAGGTTATTTTAAAACCAGGAACCTTTATTAAAATCTGAAAGCATTACCTTAGCAGGACAAGTATCATTAACTTGTGAATCAGGAGCGCTATCGATTAATGATTCTAACGGTTCATCAAATGGAATTAATGCCGGCAACTGAATATAAATATCAACCAATATACCATTCCTACAACCTAAATAAACTTTTCCAGAATTATTTGTACCAAATGTTTGGGTTACCATTTCTCGCAGCATCGCCAAGGATACCTTTTGTCCTTGATGTTGCGTTAGGTATTGTCCCAAAATCGAATTATCAACCGACTCCGTCAAACGCATCGCCAGCGAAAAATACTCATCCGCAGATAAAATTTGGCAACTTCCATGCTTATTCCATTCATGGCGTTCCAAACAACTCCCATAATTGTAACTGGGCATCATTTTTTTTAAATGTTCAGAAACTTGAGGTGAGAGATTTAGCGGAGGATAAGCACAATGTCTAGATTTTTGCTCTACACCACAATATCCATAACTTTGGCCGCAGGCATTCTGATTGGGCCATAAACCATGTAGGGTAAGATGCTTTGCTTGATAAGAGTCTTTAGATAGATGCATGCATTCGGGCTTACCTGCTTCATATCCATAGGTTTGACAAAAACCAGGCTGTGAGCTAAGCGCTAAAACATAAGAATCGGACATCCCTGCATGCGTATCGCAAGAATCACCGAACTCTACAGAAGCAACAACGTTGAAAGAAAAAACAAGCAACAACAGGGTTGTGAGCTTTTTCATTAAGACACTCCGGCCAAGCTTCTTTCAAAACATTATACATTAGAAGATAACGAAAACCAGTCTTTTATTTTATATAACCCCGTTGAATATAAATGAAAAAATTTTATTTATAGTGTTTATTTCAAAGACCAAATATCATTAAAAATAAGTTTTAGACAATGTAAAGCAGAATTAGGCTGCAGCTAATCATTGGAGAAACACGCCATATTACATAGTTCTATTGAATTGTTTTCAGAACCTTTTTTAAAGAAAGCAGGACTCTTGTCTAATTTAAAATCAACTTTGAATATATCCTCACAAAATTCCTCATATTCAGTAGAATTAAACTCTAACGCCTCTTTCTCCTTAGGTTTAAATAGTGTTTCTACTGCATAATGGGAAGCAATGCCAAGCGCCACTGCAATAAGAAGCACGGGTACACCTATACCCAAAGGTACGAACATTAAACTTGCAAATACAACCGCAGGAATGAACGCTTCAATTATAATGCTGCGTACTAGACTTGCCGATTGATAAACTCTGACCCTTTTCTGATATTCAGTCTCTGCCAGGCATTGCTTTATTTCCAGGAAAATAAATTGTTTTCCCTTCTTATCAAGGTCATCATACTGTTTTTTCAATTGTTCCGTTAAATCGGAGGCCTGTTTCATTTGCTCTTGAATGGTCAAATGGGTTTTATACAGTTCAATACCACCCTTGGTAGCATTATTGATGACGGTAAATACAAAGCACAATACTGCGCCAGCAATGGCCATAGAAGCTAAAACCGGAGCTGCTATAGGCATGAAGGGCATAGTTAAGATCAAAAAAGCGAGCATTAAACCTACTGCATAGGCAATATTATTGATTAAAGATATTTTTTGAAGTTGCCAATCTCTTTCACACTTTGATTTTTCATTTTTTAAGGTACGCAGTTGTATTTCTATTTGACGGCTTTCTTTTTGTTGTTCATTAGTAAGTTGTCTTTCCTTCTCCATGGCGCGAAATGTTTGAAGTTGTTGTTCTAAGCGCTCTATATCGTCTTGGTATTGGATCATGGCTTTGTTATGTTTAATTCGTTCTTCTTCAAAAGCCCATACTGTCATAATTATGTCGAAAACCAGCAGCGCAAGAGTAACGGCATCTCCTGCCATCCCTAATGAACCCTTTCCTGTAAGCCAGAAGAAGCAAAGCAGATTTGCAGTACCCCATACCGAATCATTCAATAAATCAAACTTCCTTTGTGACCATTGGGTTAGAAAACGATCCTGCCAAGGAGTGTTCGCTTCCACCTCATCCATCCATGGGCCTTTTATTGTGTGTTTGAGTAATATACCCAATTCCAGAAAAAAACGAGCATAGTATAAAGTCCAACTCAGATTACCGGTATAAAAATCAGGAGTTTTGATGGCTTCAGCCGCTTGTTCGGCGTAGTAACGACCTTCGGGTACTAATCCAATTACGGTTTTTAAAAAAGTTGAACCCCATACCCAATACAATCTCTTCTCATTCAATTTGCCCATGTGTTTTTTAATCGACTTCGTAGTACCAATCGACAAATCGACAATATCTTCCGCTAATAATTGGCCTACCGAAATACCCATATATTTTACAGGTTTTGCATCAGAGCCTGCTTGCTGTATTTCAAACTCCTTTATCCTAGCCTGATATACAGGATCTAATAATCTGAGAAAATCGGAGCACTTTTTAATTTGGGTATTGTATTCTCTTATATTTTCGAATTTTTTATATTCTATTTCATGTTTTTGTTGGGCTAACAAGAGCAAAAGAGTCATTTGCAACTCATATACACGCTCTTCTTTTTGAAGATCATTCATGTATTTGAACATCACGCTGTCTGTTTTGTTCAATAACTCTAAATAGAAATTTAATGAAGAAAGAAAAGCATTGCTGCGGTATTCTGTAAAGGCACGGCCTGTGAATTTTTTAATACATTCCAGCTCCTCTCCTCTAGCCCGTTTATAGCTTGGAGTGCACGCCTTCTTTAGCTTATTGTATTGAACCCTTTCTTCGTTATATATAATTAATTTATTATTATATTCCTCCAACTTTTGGAGATACTGTAAGTATTCAGATGATTTAATATATTCTGTATATTCAGGAGAATTTTTTTTTAAAAGCGCGAGTGTTGAAGGGATTATCGGCTTAACAGGTTTCTTTAAGCGAGCCAGCGGGTAAATACTGTTACTTTTTTTATCCCCGTAATAGAGTCTATTACCATGCAAAATGATTGCATGAGTACTGTCTGACAACTCTTCGATGTCAGAAAATTTTCCGGGGAAATAATCAATTTGAATGAGGCCACATTCAGATCTGTTGTAGTCAAGCAAGTCCCCGTAGCTCAAATCAGCAAGTTTCTTTTTGTCTTTTAATGCATCTCTAAGAAATGACTGCAGAATTGCGCTACTCGTTGCCATAGTATCACCTCTATACTCATGAATTCTGGCCATTCATTCAGAGCACAGCGAAAAAATTTATATGTTCTTTTTTATAACATAATATTGATTTTAAAAACAAGATGAGCATACATTGATTTACAATATTGATACCAAATTTACACTAAAAAAGGTGATTTTTGTAAAAAATTAATTTTTGGGCCAATATTGAGTGCCGTGTACAGAGATAAGGTGGTATTGGGAACCCGGGTTCGCTTCGCTTTACCCAGGCAATCACTAGATGAATTATTAGAATTTATGAGGTAATTTCGCGCGCGTAAATGTCATCAAAACGTTTAATATCATCTTCTCCCAAATAATCCCCACTTTGGACCTCAATAACATAGAGTGGTTCAATACCAGGATTACTTAAACGATGAAGTGTATTTTGGGCAATATAAGTCGATTGATTCACAGATAAATAAATCATTTGCGAGTCGTTTATTACTTCTGCTTTGCCGGACACAACAACCCAATGTTCTGCACGATGCTGATGCATTTGTAAAGACAACCGAGCTCCAGGCTTGACCATCAATCGTTTTACTTTAAATGATGCACCTTCAGCTAAAATTTCATAATATCCCCAGGGACGCGAAACTCGTTGGTGATCTTGAGTTAATTGATGGTGATCTTTACTTAAAGAATTTACTAGATCTTTAACCTGTTGGGAATATTGCTTATCAGCCACTAAAACAGCATCTTGGGTAGCCACAATAATTTGATCTTGGACACCAATTGCGGTAACTAAAAGGTCGGTACTATGAATCAAGCAATTCGTACTTTGTTGAGCAATAACTTTTCCAGTGACGGTGTTCCCATCTTGATCGGCTGTATTAGCATCGGCTACTGCAGACCAACATCCTAAATCACTCCATTGCATAGACACAGGGATTACTACTGCTTTATTCGTTTTTTCCATAATCGCATAATCAATGGATTCCGCTTCGCAACGAGAGAACGATTCTAAATCAAGACGTAAAAAATCATGATGATTCTTGGCTTTTAATACAGCCTGCTGACTAAAATAATAAATATCAGGTTGATATTCTGCTAACTCTTGAAGATACACATCCGCACGACAAACAAACATGCCGCTATTCCAAAAATAGTTTCCATCGGCAATAAATTCTTTGGCGCGATCAAGTTCCGGTTTTTCCCTGAAACTTAAAACCTGTTGCACCTTTTCAGTAAGCGGCTCGCCTGCTTCTATGTAACCATATCCAGTTTTAGGACTATCGGGCTGAATCCCAAAAGTAACTAGAGCGTGGTGTTCGGCAGCATATTGTGCTCCTATTAACATCGCTTCTTGCCATTCTTTATCATCAGCAATCCAATGATCTGAAGGAAGTACTAACATCACCGCATCGGGCCCTGCTTGCTGAGATAAATAATGAGCTGCACATGCGATGGCTGGGGCGGTATTACGAGCACAAGGTTCCAGCAAATAAGTCATTGACTGATTAAAATGATTTAATTGATCCTGACAAAGAAAATAATGAGCATCATTGCTTACTATAAGAGAAGGCGTCATTACCAAGCTCTGCGCTCGTTTTACAGTTTGTTGCAGGAGGGATAACTCACCATTTAAAGCCAGAAATTGTTTTGGATAATTTTTTCGAGATAAAGGCCATAAACGAGTTCCAGAACCTCCTGCAAGGATAACGGGATAAAGAATAGTCGTCATAAAGTTCCATGTTATGGCATAATCGCCGCATTCTAACAGTATTTTTTACCTAAAAAAAGGTAACTTTTCAATCAATCCAGGAAACTAGGCTCTTCTACCCTGCTGTAGTTATCCGCATAACATAGATGCGTGTGGTGCTTAGACTTGTTGAAAGGATATATAAAATAAGTAATTTACGGGGACTTACTATTATGAAAAAAAAAGCAGTAGTTCTATTATCGGGTGGGTTAGATTCAACGACTTGTCTAGCTTTGGCTGCTTCCAAAGGCTTTTCTTGTTATGCGATTAGTTTTTCTTACGGGCAAAGACATTCTGCTGAATTGCGTGCAGCAAAGCGTATTGCACAACACTACGAGGTAGCAAAACATCAGATCGTTACCTTAGATACGGAATTATTCAGAAATTCAGCATTGACTGATGGTTCTTTGGAAGTACCTGCTTTCCAGGGCGGCACTGATATTCCAGTAACCTATGTTCCTGCACGCAATACCATTTTTCTAGCTATGGCCTTAGGTTTTGCAGAATCAATAGATGCTAGAGACATATTTATTGGTGCAAGTTCTGTTGACTATTCACACTATCCAGATTGCCGTCCAGAATTTATCGCGGCATTTCAAAATTTAGCCAATTTAGCAACCAAAGCTGGGGTAATGGGTGATCGTTTTACGATTCATGCCCCATTACAACATTTAAGCAAGGTACAAACCATTCAGCTTGGAGTAAGTCTAGGAGTAGATTACAGCTTAACTGTTTCCTGCTACAAAGCCAATGATGCGGGCCAAGCCTGTGGACAATGCGATAGTTGTACCTTTAGACAACGCGGTTTTCTTGGGGCTGGAATTACTGATCCTACTGGATATTATTCTGATCCTACATAAAAATATTATTCTAATCCTATATATAAGTTGCAATTAGGGTATTAATTTCGTTTGAGATAAATACCCCGCCGAATAAAAATTAGCCTTAAGGTTTTATTAACTACCAATGTGCTCATTAATTAAACTATTAACCCAAAAAAAGCAATTTATTTTACACTTTTGTTACAACAAATTGAGCATTTTTGATTCACATATAGCAAAATCGTTGCTATTATTCGCCCTGATTTATAACCTTGGAGTAAGATAATGACATTTAAACAGTTTATGAAGACCGTTGCTTATTTACCCGCTAATGCTTTTACTGGCGTGGTTAAATCGGTATTGGGATATACAGATAATAAGGGTATAGCACATCGTGGTTTATTAGGTTTAGTAACAGATGGGATTAAATTTGTTGGCCGTTCAATTTCTGACTTCTTGTCTGAACACAAAAAAGCAATTACTACTGCTGCTTGGCTTACTTTAGCTGCTGCTGGTGCTGTTGCATTGACTTTATTCTTATGGCCTGCTGCTTTAACTGCAGTTGCTTCATTCTCAATCTACGGTTTTTCTATTGCAGGTATCGCTGGTGCTAACGCCCTTGCGCAAATCGGTTTGGCTTCTCTATTAGCGGGTGCTGCGGTTTCTGCTGCTACTTATGTAGGCGCTGCTGCGGGTAATTTCTTTTCTTGGGTTGCTGATTGCTGCAAAAACATTAAAAGCAAAGCTCCTAGAAGTGCTAACGAAGATGAATACCAAGTTATTAATGAGAACTCAGAGTCAGAGTCAGATTCAGAAGAAGATGTTCTTGAGATCGGTTCTGATACAAAAAAAATCAAAACTACTGAAATCAAAACTAATCCACTAAGTAGAATGTCATCTCCTACTGATAGAAGAGATGCCGACACTATAATGTCCGATGTTCCGAATTTTAGTTCTCCGCTCAATTCTACTAAAGGAAAACCTTCTACTCCTGTAGTGAGCACAGAAGAGAAAACAGTTTTAGAAGCATCATCTAATACTTATAATTAAGTAAAATTTTCAAAACGCGGCCTAGGCCGCGTTTTTTATTTCCATTTTCAATTAATTTATCAAGCAAATACATAAACTAAACCCTTAGTTTAGAAATCTTTCTTAAAGTAAAGTCCTCTATTTGAAACTCAGTTACCTACAGCATTTATAATTCATATGCGTTATAATCAATCATTTTCAGATAAGCAGGTATCTACTTGATGGCGAAACAACGTAAAATGCTGGTTACCAGCGCCTTACCGTATGCAAATGGACATTTACATCTTGGGCATTTAGTGGAACACATTCAAACGGATATTTGGGTACGCACTCATAAGATGTCTGGAATCGAATGCATCAGTATCTGTGGTGATGATGCTCATGGCACTCCAATTATGTTAAAAGCAGAGCAAATGGGGATTACTCCTGAAGCGTTAACGGCTGAGATCAAACTAAGCCATGAGCGTGACTTCAAAGCCTTTGCGATTGCTTATGATTGTTATCACACGACTCACTCCCCAGAAAATAAAATTTTAGCGGAGACTATATACGAGTCCTTAAAGGCAAATGGTTCAATTATTAAACGAACCATACGTCAAGCTTATGATCCCGTAAAGCAAATGTTTTTACCCGATCGTTATGTCAAAGGGACCTGTCCTAAATGTAGTGCTAAGGATCAATATGGCGATAACTGCGAAGTTTGTGGTGCAACCTACTCACCCACAGATCTACTTGATGCAGTATCTGCTATTTCCGGTGCTAAACCTGTAGAAAAAGATTCAGAACATTACTTTTTTGACTTACCTCGTTATGAAGATCTATTAAAGGAATGGACTCGAAGCGGGCACCTGCAAGCTGAAGTAGCCAACAAATTAGATGAATGGTTTGCGGCTGGATTAAAACAATGGGATATTTCACGTGATGCACCTTATTTCGGGTTTCCAATCCCAGGGACCACCGATAAATATTTCTACGTCTGGCTTGATGCTCCTATAGGGTACATGGCCAGTTTTAAGAAATACTGTGAGGAACATGACGTCTCTTTTGCTGAATTTTGGGATAAAGAAACGACCACTGAGTTGTACCATTTCGTGGGCAAAGACATCGTTTACTTTCATGCTCTGTTTTGGCCGGCTATGCTTGCTGCCAGTGGTCATCGGATGCCTACTGCAGTTTATACTCACGGCTTTTTAACCGTTGATGGCCAAAAAATGTCAAAATCACGCGGAACTTTTCTGGAAGCACGTACGTATCTGCAACATTTACATCCGGAATACCTACGGTATTATTTTGCAGCTAAACTGAATGGTCGTGTTGATGATCTCGATTTAAATTTTGAGGATTTCACCAACAGAATCAATGCAGACCTTGTGGGCAAGGTTGTCAATATTGCCAGCCGTTGCGCCGGATTTATCAATAAGCGATTTGCGAACCAACTCAGTAATAGCTTAAGCGATCCACAATTGTATGCCGAACTGCTAGAAATGCGTGCTGAAGTCATTGAATCATTTATATCTCGCGATTATGCTCGTGCTGTACGTCACATTATGGATTGTGCCGATAAAGTCAATCAATACATCGATACTCATAAACCTTGGGTATTAGCAAAGCAAGAAGAACGTTTACCTGAAGTACAAGCTATTTGTACCATGGGAATTAATTTATTCCGAATCTTAATTACCTACCTAAAGCCAATAGTCCCTCTGATGGCAAATGCCGCGGAAGAATTTTTAAATTGTCCCCCCCTTACCTGGGAATCAATTGATAATCCTTTATTAAATCAGAGCATCAATACGTTTCAACCTTTAATGGTTCGTGTTGAAAAAGAAAAAATACAAGCCATGCTGGAGCAATCCAAACAGGTGAACAATGGCCTCAGTTAAAGAAATTGAAGCACTTTTGCCACAAACTCAATGTGGCGAGTGCAATTATCCTGGTTGCTTGCCCTATGCCGAAGCGCTAGCTCAAGGGAGTGCTGCGATTAATAAATGTCCTCCAGGAGGAGTTGACACAGTTAAAGCGCTCGGAGCATTACTCAATGTTGATCCTGCTCCTTACTTGCAAGAAGCGTTAGCAAATACCCGCGCACCATCTGTTGCTGTCATTCGTGAAGCAGAATGTATCGGTTGTACCAAATGCATCAAAGCCTGTCCGGTCGATGCAATTATTGGCAGCGGCAAATTAATGCACGCTGTAATTGACCATGAATGTACGGGTTGTGGATTATGTGTTGCTCCCTGTCCCGTAGATTGTATCGAGATGGTTAATTTACCCCATGTAAACTATGATAAAGATTTAGCACGTAAACGTTTTAATGCCAAACAAACCCGTTTGTTACGTGAAGAACATGAAAAACAGCAAGCGTATCGAGAAAAGCGTCAACTTGCATTAAAAGCGGATAAAACCCAAGACATGCAAGCCAAGCAGGACTATATCCAACAGGCATTGGCCCGCGTAAAAGCGAAAAGAAGCCATGAATAAACAACAGCGCCACGAAATTTTTGCCCGTTTTCAAGAACAAAACCCACATCCAACTACTGAGTTGACTTACCGCTCTTCTTTTGAATTATTAATTGCGGTCATTCTTTCAGCACAAGCAACGGATGTGGGTGTAAATAAAGCCACTGCTAAATTATTTCCGGTGGCTAATACCCCTCAAGGTATCCTTGATTTAGGACTGGATAGACTTAAAGAGTATATAAAATCTATAGGCCTTTATAATAGCAAAGCCCAAAATATTATGAACACCTGTGACCTGCTGGTCAAAAAATATAAGGGTAACGTTCCTAATCAACGTGAGGAATTGCAATCATTGCCTGGGGTAGGTCGTAAAACCGCTAATGTGATTCTCAATACCGCTTTTGGGGAGCCCACTGTGGCTGTAGACACCCACATATTTCGGGTAGCGAACCGCACAGGGCTTGCCAAAGGGAAAACTCCTTTAGCAGTTGAAAAAGCGCTCCTAAAAAACATCGAACCCAAGTTTTTGAAGGACGCTCACCATTGGCTTATTCTCCATGGACGTTATATATGTACCGCACGACGTCCTCATTGTAAAAACTGTATCATTCAAGATCTATGTGAATATCCTGATAAGAATTGGTCTTAATAGAGAGATTTGTCATTACACCCCAGATGTTTAGAATTTCCTGCCCTCGGGTTAATGGATTAGGACATAACTTAAGTAATTTAACGCGAAAAATCAATTGATTAGTTATGATAACGGGTTAGTTGAACTGAAAAAAATAAATAATAAAGGTTACCATTCTCCTTATTAAAATAAAGATTTATTTGAATCATTAGCAAGATGTAATGTTCCTGCACTTCATGCGAAAAAGACTGGCATTTCCAAATTTTTACTCTTACAATAAAATTTCGTTGTTGCAGGGAGAGCAATACTATGAACTGGTGGACTTCAGTAGTTGATGGAACCAAGTCACTTGGTGATGGGGCAACATGGGTTTGGAATAACGCCATAAAGCAAACAGTAGGTTACGCTGCAAATACTGCATTTTATGTAGCGGAACAAGTCTTAGCCTTACGTGAGGCAATTCCTGCAGTAGTCACTCCCCCGGTGATGAAAATTGTCAAAGGAGGAGGGAATATACTTTTGTATGATGTCCTTCCTGTTGTGGGCGCACATTATGCCAATAATAATATTCAAAATTATTTGCGTCCCGAAGATCCAACCGGGATCTTAGCATCTTATATGGTTGTTCCTAGCTTAACTTTAGTAAATTACGCAGTATGGGGATTTACTTATCGACAAGCATCCAAAGTAGTTGTGCATACCTTAGCTCTTGATGCATTAGGTTCATCTGCTTTTAACGAACACAAAGGAAAACTTATCCCTCCCCCACCGACCCTCTGTGGCGAAAAAGAAGAGGATTGTAATTTCAAACGCAAATTTAAAGGTTCCCTACGCGAACCCATTGTATTGGCTTTTAATGATCTTGTACTTTTAGGAATTAGTAAATTCGTTCCCTATGGGGAGCAAGTGGCATGGATCTTGGCTATCTTTTTTTATGGTGAATACATCACTCGGATGGCAACCCCAGAACGTTGTGAGCGCCATAAGGCGATGAAGTCTGAATCCATCTTGTCTTTAGGGGCTTCTTATACAGCAACTTCAGCCTTAATGGATTATGCACTTGATTCTACGGTAGGCCCAATCCCCTACCTTTATCTCCGTACATTGCGCCATTTATTACTCTTAGCCCATATTAATGTGGCATCGCACATGACTTTGCCATTAGTTCGCTCAACGAAAGATACCATCCCCGTTGATCCTTTAGTGATTTATGATCGTATCAAGCGATTCACTGTTGACGTCGTATTTGCAGGATTAATGCAACGAATACCTATTGATTTTAAACCACCTCCAGGCGCTAAACCCTTCATTCCTTTATCAACTGTTTTCAAATTTCTAACTAAGGTTTTGGAAAGTGATTTAGAGCAAGTTAAACCAACGCCACCTGGTTTTTTTAAGAAAACCACAAAGCATCTTCTACCTAGTATGTTTAATAGCTCCAAAAATGAACTCAATGCTCCAGTGAGTAAGGAATTTTGGTCAAATATTCGCAAAGAATTTTGGAACGATATTAGCATAGATTTACTTTATGCTATGGAGAAAACAAGAAACCTTGTTCTACCTAGAATCTTTCACAGCCCTAAAAATGCCGTCAATGATCCAGTGATTAAGGAATTTTGGCCCGACATCCGCTCTGATTTACTCTATATTATAGAAATTATTGAAGCCACAAAACCAGTTAAAACCTTAACAACGGCGCCTACAGCAATTGCGTCTACGGTTAAATATACACTTCCAGTCGTATTAAACTACCGATTCGGCTTACCTATAAAATTGTCTGAATTTCTGTTATCTTTGAGTAAGAAAGAGGATTTTTGGGATTTTGTTACTGCCCTAAGATTATGGCTTGAACGAAACAGTGTATCTTATGAGGTAATTTTGGCTAAAGGGACTCGCAGCGCAGGCTTACATGAATCAAACAAAATTATTGAGCTTCCCCAGGAGCCTAAGACCCAAATTGTACCTTCAGCTAATGAATTAAAAACACCAAGAACACCAACAGTGATAGACGCCAAACAGTTAATTCCCTCAAAAACTTTAACTGGAGTAACTGCTAATAGTTTATTTTCTACGAAGCAGCGAGCAAGAGCCATGAACAATAGACCTCCGCAAGAAGTAGATTGTTCTTCACCATCTCAAGAGGAACTTTCTTCAACAACTGTTTATAATCAATGAGTTGTGGGTCGAAAGAATGCTTATAGTATTTGGATTCTTTCGATCACCTTGTTTGAAATCGCAATTCGCCTAGTGCCCGATCGTTCTCACCATCTGGCTTAAGACCCCTAATTTTTTTCAGGCGCTACCGCAGTACTCCCGCAGAAGTGGGCAACTACTTGCCATATTAAATACAATGGTGTTATATTTACGCGCGAATTAGTTTATTAAAAAGCACAATTGTCAGTAAAAACCAAGGCAAAGTTATGGAAATCCTAAACATATGAATCAATCATTGCCTTCACAGCGTTCACGCTGTTTCTTGTTCCTGACAGTAAGCGTTATTACCTCTCTTATTCTACTCATTAATGTTTCGTTTAAAATTGTTCTCATAGATGGATTAATGTTCTCAGTGAACTGCTTAATCACCCCATTAATAGCAGGTTTATATTTATTGGCATTAAGAACTTGTACGATAAAAGAACAAAGGCATCTGCTGAATATTTCGTTAATGACTTTATATGTTTTTTGTATTGGCGTGTATGTACTTATACATTTACCTGCCGCCGAATACATGCATGATAATCCCGTTTATCAAATTATTTTTGCAGACATCCCTAAGAAATTCTTTGCAACCACCATTTCCTTTGCACTTAGCTTCTACCTACCCCATCTATTGTTTTATCCTAAGTCCAGTAAAATACTGCCTTCACCAAAACAATGTATGCTCCTTGCCGTATTAGGTGGTATTAGTTTTTTTGGACTTGATTTTTTTCTCTTATTTTCAGGAGTACATCTCCACAGTTTCAAACAAATTTTTATTGATTCCATGATGATTGCTTCACTCATATTGCTTCTTATTGGAGTGTTTTATTTAACCATTTTGCTTAAATACCAGAATTCTTTTTTCACTCCAGAACCTGGCAGAGAGGGATTACCCCTATATCATTACTTTATTTGTGTTGCGATCGTCATCATGCTTATTTGTCTGGCTTGTGAATATAGAATCGTAACTATTATCCATAAATATATGGTTCTATCAGCCAGCTCTTTGTTTTTCCCCATTACATTAATGATTAGTACCATCCTAGGTGAGCTTTGGGGCTATCGAGTTAATTTAAAATTATGCCTAATCCTTATTGCGACTCAATTTACATTTGATGTTTTACTTATAGGACTCGTGGCTTTACCATCCCCGACATTCTTTGATTTAAATCCTTTTTACAATTATATCATGCTCAAAAGACTACCTACGGCTTCGGTAGCGTTGTTTGTTGCCTTTATTAGTAATGCCCTACTGTTACACTATTTAAAATACTGCAAGTGGAATTTACATCGTCCGTTACGCATCTTAATTGCTAATTTTTGTTCCAATTCTTTATTATGCTTAATTGACTACAGCTTATTGTTCGGGGGTATTTATCCCTATGATCAGGTTATTGATTTGGTCGTGAATGTTTGGCAATACAAATTATTAATGACGCTCATTCTCCTCCCTTTTATTTTATGGTTTTGTACTCATATGGAGAAGAATAAAGCGTTAACTTTGCAGTATGACTAAGGGATTAAATATTGTGATTACGGACGTCATAACATTAGCCTGGGGTTAAGCTATATAACCTAGGTTATAAGAGCGTTCCAGGCAAATTGCGGATCATTCCTTTTTTACAGGTCTTTTCCAACCATAAACTGTTTTCTGCTTTGATTCAGTTAGCGTCAACTCACCTGGAGGTACATGCTTTCGGATGGTACTCCCTGCGCCTATCGTTGCATTAGCTCCTATTGTCACTGGAGCAACCAACTGGGTATCTGAACCAATAAACACTCCATCTTCAATAATGGTTTTGTGCTTATTAACTCCATCGTAATTGCAAGTAATTGTACCGGCACCTACATTAACTTTTTTCCCCAGACTTACATCTCCCAAGTAACTTAAATGGCTTGCTTTGGATCCCTCAGCAAATACCGCTTTTTTGGTTTCAACAAAGTTACCTATTTTGCAGTTTGCAGATAATTCCGTACCCGATCTTAAACGAGCAAAAGGACCAATTGCACAATCATTTGCTATTTCACAGCCTTCCAAAACGCTGTTGGCATAAATTTTACAGCCAGCACCTAAGCTCACATCAGTAAGGATGCAATTAGGTCCGATAGAACAACCATCTCCAATAACTACCTTACCTTGGAACACACAATTGATGTCAATATATACATCTTTGCCACAGGTTAATTCACCGCGCAGATCAAAGCGATGTGCATCAGCGAGTGTTACTCCTTGTTGGAGCAATTTTTCAGCGTGTTTTACTTGCCATATTCGCTCTAATTGTTGGAGTTGCAGACGGTTATTTACCCCTTGAATTTCTGCGTTATCTTTTACACTCATTGTTTTAATTAATGTTTGACTGGCAACAGCTAAAGCAATGATGTCTGTTAGATAGTATTCAGCTTGTGCATTATCATTACTCAGTCTAGGCAACCACTTTGCTAAATCATCAGATATTGCACAACAAATACCTGAATAAATTTCTTTTATATTCTTTTCTTGCTCATTTGCATCTTTTTCTTCTACAATGATGGAAACTTCACCTTGGTTGTCTCTAATAATACGTCCAAGACCGCTAGGATCTTCGAGATGAGCAACCAAAAGTGTCAAAACGGATTTATAAGAATTTGCTGAATTGTTGCACTCAATTAATGCTCGCAGCGTGCTTGCTTCAATAAGTGGTACATCAGCAGATAAAACAAGAACTTGTGTTTGTGGTGGGATAAAAGGTAATGCCTGCATAACTGCATGACCCGTACCTAATTGTTCTGCCTGATATACCCAATGCACAGGTAAGTCAGGGAGTGAGTTCTTAAGTTGTTCACCACCATGACCATATATAACATGGATTACATCAGGATTTAGTTGCTGTGCTGTTTCCACTACCCGAGTCAACATAGGCTTCCCAGCAATTTGGTGAAGTACTTTAGGAGTACTGGAATACATTCGTTTACCCTGGCCTGCAGCTAAGATAATAATTTGTAAGTTCATGTAGTTATGAGTTCCTAGGTTAAAAAATATAGGTTTGCAATGAGATAAATCTGCTTAATATAAAAATATGTAAATGATAACTAAATTACAGTTCAAGGAGTAGAGCAATGACTATTTTTCTAATGGTTTTGAAAAAATTAATCAAGGAACAATTGAGCCCTCTCAGTGCAAGCTTAGATAGCAAGTCTAAAACTTATGGCCATAATAAAATACTTTCTAAAGAACAAAAAGATCTCATAGATGAATTATCCGATGAAATAGTCAAATACGAAAGCACCGGGTCCGACGAAGTAAGTGTTAAAGCCATTACTCAATTGATTACAGAGTACCGTTCACGTGTCCAACTAAAAAGAGAATCTCATGGAGAACCCAAAGACACAGGTGATACTATTTCCTGTCTTAATAACTTAGTTTTTCATACCAGCGCATTTTATGAAAAACTAAAATTATTCAAAGAATCAGGTGCCTATGATTTTTTGTTAATTGATCAAGATTTTAAGAATAATCCAGCACATATAGTCTATCAGCATGCGGTGTATTATTTTGGTGAAGAAATTTTTTGTCCCTTATCAGGTATTGATCTAAAGCTTCGGGCAGAAAAAGAAGAAAAGCTGGGTGTAAGACTTCAGTCTCTATTTGAAATAATAAAACCCTCTCATAACCTCGAAGAACAAAAAAAACGAACCCTTCAAGTTTTACGAGACTTAGCCGAAGACAATAAAAAAACGGTAAAAAAAGATAAGGCCAATTATACATTGCCTTTCTTCTCATTTTATGGAGTACATTTAACATTACCCTCAGATTGGTTTTCTCCCAGCGAAGGTCGCTTAGGGGAACAACTCAATTTGGCCATTAGAAAAATTAATGAGCTGACAACAGATACATTTGAAGCATCACCTGAAGCAGTAGTTAAGCCAAAAGAATTCGTTTAGTTTAAATGTTAGGGGTAAAACCCGGGAACAAACCTGGGTTTTACTTTCTTAAATCTTAAGTTACTCGTGATGGTAGAAATTTTACTTAGACAGCTTTTTTAACTTATAGGAGACATAAAAACAATTGATTATGATGTCAATTCACCACAAAGATCTCTTTCCATTAACCTTTTTATTTCTCCAATTTCCAATCGTTTGCTAAGCAAATAAAGTAACTTGCAATGTGCTGCCTCAGGAGTCATATCATGGCCGCTAATGAGACCTGCTTCTTTTAAAGAGTGTCCTGTAGCATAGTGACTCATTTCTACTCCCCCTTGTTGGCATTGGGTACAGTTAATGATGATTACACCCCGGGCACAAGCTTCTTTGAGCAATTTTAAAAAACGAGGATCGTTATTTTGAGCATTACCCGCACCATAGGTCTCCAAAATCAAACCGCATATGGACTGATTTAAAATATAAGCCAAAACGTCGGTGGCAAATCCTGGGAATAATCTGAAGTTCGCAATAAATTGCGGCTCAATCGTTTGTAAATTAAATGGCTGCTGCGGCCGTTTGAGCAAAAGGTTTTTATGTACCTTAATATCTATTCCTATAGCTGCTAAATGGGGGTAATTTGGTGAATCGAAGGCCTTAAATCCTTGCGAACTTATTTTCTGTGTTCGATTTCCACGTACTAAATGCTGATTAAAGTAAATGCATACTTCATGGATGGGTTGATTGGCACAAAGCCACAATGAAGTTACCACATTATCTATAGCATCATTCCGTACTTCGGATAAAGGAATTTGAGATCCAGTAATAAGTACGGGTTTTCCTAAATTTTCTAACATAAAAGATAACGCCGATGCAGTATAGGCCATGGTATCCGTACCATGAAATACTACAAAACCATCAAAATTCGGGTAATCATCGGCAATGTCTCGAGCGATTCGATTCCAATCATGAACGGTCATATTGGATGAATCAAGTAAAGGATGGTATTCCTTTATCGAATACTCAGGCATGTCTGGATGCATCAATAAGGGAATTTGTTGCAATGCAGCTTCCACATAACCCGGGGCAGGCTCATAACCATTTTTTGTTTTAATACTGCTAATCGTGCCGCCCGTATTAATGATGAGGATTCTTTTTTTCATAGGTTTGTAAATTGGAAGACTTGTTCCAATTATATAACTAAATAATCGTAAATGATGTAGTACTTTTATTGTAGCTACTTGATTTCCCTTTAGCTGGGCATCGTTAAACCGATTGGAAAAACCTATTATTTAGAAATTGAGATCATAGTTTTTATTGAGTACTTACCTTTTTTCAATAATAATTACATATTTAATTGCCAAGCTCTTGCAGTTTATGGAAAAATCGAGCTATTAGCGGTTTAATCTAAACAGTGACATCATGGTGATTGATCGTGCCGGTTATCGGTTGAATGTAGGTATTATCCTTGTCAACGCACAGAATAGGGTTTTTTGGGGTAGAAGGACTGGTCATGATGCTTGGCAATTTCCGCAAGGTGGCTTGGCGGCCGGCGAAACTTCATTAGAAGCAATGTTTCGGGAATTGCATGAGGAAGTAGGTTTGGATAAGGAAGATGTTGAGGTCATTGGGTCTACCAAACGTTGGCTTAAGTATAGACTTCCCAAACAATATCTACGTCATGGCAGTGAGCCTCTAGTGATAGGACAAAAACAGAAATGGTATTTGTTAAAGCTCGTAGCCAGTGAGCAAAAGGTCAAACTGGATCTCAGTGATTCACCAGAATTTGACAGCTGGCGTTGGGTAGATTTTCATGAGCCAGAAGGACAAGTTATCTTTTTTAAACGCCAAGTTTACATGCAGGCCTTGAAAGAGTTAGAACCTTTATTGAAAAAGAGTCGTCGTACACCTTACGGTATTAAAAGAAAGAAAAGATCGTAGGTCACGTGGGATATAAAAATCTTACTGAACGGTTGAATTTGGGTACAGGTTGAACGAAAATCGCTTCGCAAAATAGGAGCATAGATCGCTATGTGAGTGTTTCGAAGCGATTTTCGTTCAAGATGTGCCAAATGCGGCCATTTCGGTAACCATTTATAAAAGAGGTAATCATAGGCATAGATGCTCAAAGTACTTAAACGGATAGTTCAAGAAGTCACTGCAGCCAAACAGCTCTCCGAAGCTCTTGGCATTCTGGTGCAACAAATTAATAAAGCCATTAATGCAGAGGCCGCTTCCGTTTACCTCATCGATACCAAACACGCCGAATATGTTCTTATTGCAACCGAAGGTTTAAACAAGCAAGCTCCATTCCGAATTCGTATTGCATTTGATAGTGGACTTGTAGGTCTGGTCGGACGACGGGAAGAACCCATCAATATAGAGGATGCCCCAGCTCATCCTGATTTTTATCATAATCCCTTATTGGGTGAAGAACATCTCAAGGCATTTTTAGGTGTGCCTATTATTCAACATAGAAAGCTCTATGGCGTACTCATTGTTCAACAAACAGAGCAACGTTACTTCGATGATACGGAAGAATCTTTTTTAATTACCTTAGCTGCTCAACTGGGTGGGATTATCGCTCATGCCGAAGCCACAGGCGAATTGGCTGAGTTAACCCAGCCTAAACCTCTAGGCGTTACCAAAAAAGTTGACTTAAGCACTGCAGCTCTTGCCGGAATTGGTTCTGTACCAGGGATTGGGATAGGCACCGCTGTGGTTGTCTATCCGCAAGCAGATATCGATGCAGTTCCCCAAAATCCTGTCGAGACTTTGGATGAAGAAATTAATGCGTTTTATGAGGCACTGGAATCCACTAGAGACGACATGCATCGTTTAAGCAGACGTATGAAATCCGTTGTTGCAGAAGATGAGCATGCATTGTTTGATGTGTACTTACGTATTCTCGATAAAGACAGTTTGGGCATTGAAGTAGAACAGGTAATTCGTAAAGAAAAAATTGGCGCTCAGGCTGCCTTGGCAACGGTGATTAAAAAGCACATTGCCCAATTTGAAAGCATGGAGGATTCATATCTTCGTGAGCGGGCGAGTGATTTTCGTGATTTAGGACGACGTGTTTTAGCCGCATTACAATGGTCGCAACAAGAAGAAATTGTTTATCCCAAAAGAACAGTTCTCGTAGGTGAGGAAGTAACCGCCGCTGCCTTAGCAGAAGTTCCAGAAGGATATCTGGCGGGGGTAATATCTGCCAAGGGTTCCAACAACTCTCATGTCGCTATTTTAGCACGTGCGTTGGGCGTTCCCACGGTTATGGGTGTTCGTGGTTTAAAATTGGATTTGATTTCTCGCAAAGCCATTGTTGTGGATGGATATTATGGGCAAGTTTATATATCACCCTCGAAATCAGTACTTGCAGAATTCAAATTACTGGAACAAGAAGAGCAAGCATTAACGCAAAGCTTGGTGAGCTTGCGAGATAAACCTGCAGAAACGGTTGATAATTATAAAGTATCGTTGCAAGTGAATACAGGCTTGGCAATGGATGCAGGCTTATCCATGAGTGTCGGTGCCGAAGGAGTTGGTCTGTACCGTTCAGAAGTTCCATTTATGAGCCGGGATCATTTCCCTTCAGAAGATGAACAAACTATTATTTATCGACAAACTCTAAAGGCTTTTGCTCCCCGTCCAGTGACCATGCGTACTTTGGATATTGGTGGTGATAAAGTACTTCCCTACTTTCCTGTAGAAGAAGATAATCCCTATTTAGGATGGCGAGGTATTCGCGTTACCCTAGATCATCCTGATGTGTTCTTGATGCAAATTCGCGCGATGATGCGAGCAAGTGAAGAATTGAATAACTTGCGAATTATGTTACCTATGGTCACTAATCTAAGCGAAGTTGAAGAAGCTTCTTATCTTATTGATCAAGCATATACTGAATTATTGGAAGAAGGGTGTGTCATTGAAAAACCCAAGTTAGGTGTCATGATCGAAGTCCCTGCAGCCGCCTATTTGGCTCGCGAAATCGCCAAGAGAGTTGATTTTATTTCCGTGGGTAGTAATGACTTGACGCAGTATTTCCTCGCTGTAGATAGAAATAATGCGCGAGTTGCAGGTCTTTATGATTCGATGCATCCCGCCATGCTGCGTGTTTTACTGAAGGTTGTTGAAGGAGGTCATGCAGCGGGAGTTGAGGTCAGTATTTGTGGAGAAATGGCCAGTGATCCTTTGTCAGTTATTTTGTTAATCGCCATGGGCTTTGATACGTTAAGTATGAACTCGTCGAGCTTACCGCGAGTAAAATGGGTTATTCGTAATTTCGCCATTGCCAATGCTCGTAAGATTCTAGCCGAAGTACTGGAATTTGAACATCCGGCCCAAATACGTTTTCATTTACAAAAAGCCCTAGAAGACGAAGGATTGGGAGGCCTGATTAGGGCCGGAAAATCTTTATGAATACGAATTTGCTTGAATCGTGTAATCTGGTTGGAAGGTAACGTGCGTGTTATAACCAAGGAATTTAAATAGATATGTTCACTTTTCCTTATATAAATCCTGTAGCATTTTCAATAGGCCCGTTACAAGTGCATTGGTACGGATTAATGTATTTAATTGGCTTTGTGAGCGGCTGGTTATTGGCTCACTGGCGAGCGAAGCATTACAAACTGGATTGGACGTCTGAACAAATCAGTGATGTGATTTTTTACGCAGCCCTTGGTGTCATTATTGGCGGACGCATTGGCTATATGCTTTTTTATAATTTCACGGAACTGGTGCATAATCCATTGGCCTTATTTAAAATCTGGCAAGGAGGAATGTCCTTTCATGGGGGCTTAATAGGGGTGGCGGTTGCACTCTGGCTCTTTTCTCGCAAAAGTGGTAAATCCTTCCTGGAGATTGGTGATTTTATTGCTCCGTTAGTTCCTATTGGTTTAGGCGCTGGACGAATTGGTAACTTTATTAACGGTGAATTATGGGGTCGAGTCACTGACATGCCTTGGGGGATAGTATATACCCATGTTGATAATCAACCTCGCCATCCTTCAGAATTGTATGAATTTGGTTTGGAGGGAATTGGTTTGTTCCTTCTTGTTTGGATTTATGCGCGTAAACCTCGTCCTGTAGGGCGAGTTTCTGCTATTTTTTTAATAGGATACGCCATTTGTCGTATCATTGCTGAGTTTTTCCGACAACCTGATCCGCAGCTCGGCTATCTTGCCTTCGGATGGGTGACTATGGGACAAATTTTATCTATTCCCATGTTATTACTGGGATTTTGGTTATGGTGGATTAAACGATGAAAACTTATTTAAACTTGTTAGAACACATTCTACAGCACGGCAATCAAAAGACAGATCGCACCGGCACAGGGACTCTATCGGTTTTTGGTTATCAAATGAGATTTGATTTACGCCAAGGATTTCCTTTAGTCACTACTAAAAAATTACATATGCGCAGTATTGTGCATGAGTTACTCTGGTTTTTAAAAGGGGATACGAACATCTCTTACTTAAACGAAAACGGAGTTACTATTTGGGACGAATGGGCAGATAGCAATGGTGAATTGGGACCTATTTATGGAAAACAATGGCGAAATTGGCCAACACCCGATGGGCGAACTATTGATCAACTCAGTGATGTCATCCAACAAATAAAAACCAATCCTGATTCACGTCGCTTGTTGGTTAGTGCGTGGAATGTTGGAGAGCTGGATCAAATGGCTTTAATGCCTTGTCATGCCCTATTCCAATTTTATGTTGCGAATAAAACTCTTTCCTGCCAGTTGTATCAACGCTCTGCTGATGTATTTTTGGGAGTACCGTTTAATATTGCCTCTTATTCATTGCTTACTCACATGGTTGCTCAGCAGTGCAATCTCAATGTAGGTGATTTTATCTGGACTGGCGGCGATTGCCATTTGTACCTAAATCATTTAGAACAAGCACGCACTCAATTAACCCGCGATCCTTTGCCCCTACCCACCTTAAATATCAAACGCACGCCGCAATCATTATTTGACTATGTTTATGATGATTTCGAGTTCGTAAATTATCAATCTCATCCTGCGATCAAAGCACCGATTGCAGTTTAATCCATTTCTAGAAATGGCATAGCAGTAGTAACTACTACAAAAATAGGTTCCTGCCGTCGGTGAATGATAATGATTTTTAACCTCTTCGCAGAGATATCAAAATCATTGCTAAATGGCAGGGAGGTTTTCCCTAGCTTACTTAGTTTCAAATAGTCGGCGGATTTCATCGGGTAACGCTACGGATTTATTTTTCGTATAATCCACCCAAACAATCTTGCAGCTTCCTTGCGCCATCTTGACTTCATCCTGATACAGCTCATGCTCCATAACCATACTAGAATTTCCGAGACTGTGGATTTTGGAGCACAACGTTACTGTCGCAGGATAAATTACCGGCTTTAAAAAGGTACATGCTACGTGGATCACTACCGGGCCAGTTTGTTCAGACATACTGATATTGAGCTGTCTTAACCATTCAATACGTGCTTCTTGAAAATAATCAAAATAGCGGGCGTTATTTACATGGCCTAATGCATCCATATCTCCCCAAGCTATGGAAAAAACTTTTTTATGTACTTCAAGGTTCAAGTCGGTCATTCTATCTCCATTATGATAAATCTATAGGGTCCACATCCACATTCCAACGCACACCATTACCTAATTTATTACCTGATAACCATTCACGCAATTGCGTTAAGGCATTTTTCAGGATTTTTCTGGAGGAAGACTTCAGTAGTAATTGCATGCGGTATTGATTTGCTTTGCGAGGCATAGGAGCAGGTGCTGGTCCCATAACGGTAATTGAAGAGGCCAAGATTTGCTCTTTCGCCGCATGCAAAAATTTTAAAACGCTTGCTGCTACTTTTCCTTGCGCCCTAATTACAGCCAAATAGTGATAAGGAGGCAGTTGCGCTTGTTCGCGGGTAACTAATAAGGCATCTGCAAATGAATCATACCCTTGTTGAATCAACACATTAAGGAGTGGATGATTGGGTAAGTGGGTTTGAATCAACACTTGACCCGCTTGCTCTTCTCGACCTGCCCGCCCCGAAACTTGTATTAACAATTGCCCTAAATGTTCCAGCGCCCGAAAATCTTGATTATAAAGTCCCGCATCTGCATCGGCTACCACAACTAAAGAAAGACGTGGAAAATGGTGACCTTTTGCTAACATTTGGGTGCCAACAATCAACTGTGCCTTGCCATTATGAATTTTGTCTAAATGCTCATCCAAGGAATTTTTTTTTCGCACTGCATCCCGATCAATTCGCACAACCTCTGTATTTGGAAAATATGCACTTAAAAACTCATGAATCCGTTGCGTACCGGCGCCCACCGGAATTAATTCCGTACTTTGGCAATTACGGCAACGATCCGGAGTTTTTTGGTTTAATCCACAATGATGACAAATCATCTTTCCTAACTGTTTATGCAGTGTGAGATGAGTGTCACAAGCACGACAATCCACCATCCAGCCACATTGGTGACATAACAGTACTGGGGAAAAACCTCGTCGATTAATAAATACCAATACCTGATTTTTTTTGAGTAAATGTTCCTTAATGACGTGCAAGGTTGGAGTTGCTAAACCATGTTGAAGTGTTTGTGAACGCAGATCAATCAATTGATAATGTAACGGAGTTGTGGAACATGCTTTGTGGGTCAAGCGAAGTAAAGTGTATTTTTTTTGTATTACATTGTACATACTTTCTAAGCTAGGAGTCGCTGATCCTAAAATAATAGGTATATTTGTTAAATGGGCGCGCATTAATGCCGTATCTCGAGCAGAGTAGCGCACTCCTTCCATTTGCTTTAAAGATGCATCATGCTCTTCATCAATTACAATTAACCCTAGATTAGGCATCGGTGTAAAAATTGCGGCTCGGGTTCCTATCACTATTTTCACTTTGTCTTCTTTTGCTAATTGCCAAGCCACTTGTCGTTCTGATTCATTCAAGTTGGAATGAATCACTGCAACAGCTTGCTTAAAACGTGAGGTAAAACGCGTCACTAATTGTGGTGTTAATCCGATCTCGGGTACCAAAATTAAGACTTGTTTTTGTTCCGCAAGAACCTGGGCAATAACCTGTAAATAAACTTCTGTTTTGCCGCTTCCTGTGACCCCTTGTAATAAAAAACACTGGTATTGAGACAGTGCTTCAGTAATAGCATCTACCGCAGCCGCTTGCTCCGAATTAAGTATTAAGGGCGGAGTTGAGAAAGTATCTGCTTTTTCTGGCAGTACAATTTGTTGAGATAAAGAAATGATCTTCGCAGCAAGTAAGCTACAAAGTTGAGTGGAACTAAATCCTTTTTCAGTCAAACAATTTTTGGCAACAGGTTCTTTTTGGGTACTCAAGAAATCAACCAGCTCCAATTGTTTGCGAGCACGCACCGGAATAAGCATTTTGGCTTCTTCCAGTGGTAATGCCAATTGATAAAAATCCCCCATAGGTAATTGGCTGGGTTGTCCTAAGCGATATTTTTTAGGTAATGCCAGTGGGACTACTTCAGACAAGGGCGACTGATAATAATTGGCAATCCAAGAACATAACGCTAAGGTGGCTTTATCAATTAATGGTTGGTCATCAATAACGGTACTGATGCTTTTTAATGAGGAAATATCGTCCAAGGATTCATGAATCCCTACTACTAAACCTAAACGCATCTGTTTGCGAAAAGGAATCCAAACTCGCGCGCCAATGGAGGGAGTAAGTCCATCAACAACATAATCAAAAAAATCTCGATGCGTATGTGGAATACAGACTTGATAAATAGTAGTCATTTTTGGCACAGAGGGTTGTGTCGTAGGCATCCCAACATCATGACGCTCCCTCAAATCCAGGGGTACCTCAGCAGGCATTGATGAACGAGCGCTGTCGATAATATTATCTTGCTCGTTTTTATTCATGCGCTCTTTGCCATTGATGATTGGCTGATTGTCCTGGAGCTGAAAAAACCTTGACCACAACATTCTCAATTCGATGTCGATCTAACTCTGCTTTATCTTTAATCAGTTCTTGCACAAACCAACGAGATAACTCTTCTACCGTAATATTTGTGACTGGTAATAAAGTCACATCCTCTTTCAGAAAGGGAATTTTCTTATGATTAAAGGTAAAGTAATAATATTCATCATCCTCAGCATATTCCAGAAAAGGAGAGAATTGCGGCATTAGAAAAGTTTGGTTCAAATGACGACACAATTTATGGATGCGCTCTTTGTAATAGCGATAGTCAAAAGTCATCCCATTTTCTTCAACCCAAGTCGTGAGTGCCAAATAAACCCCATACATATGGCCATGTAACGGCTCTCTTTCAGTTGCAGAAAAAATGGTCGTATGACCAGCAGAAAATTTCATGGACTCTTTTTGTAATTCCACGGTTGTCAGATATCTTTTTATGTTCATAAACTCACTCGTTTATCATTTAATAGAAATCCGTTTAAGGAAATTTCCACATCTTTACTTAAAGCAATTACTTTAAATAACTCTCCCATTTCACTGGGGAGAGTTAGTTGCTTTATCGCTTGTTTTGCTTTTACTAGTTCTATTTGATCATCCAAAGTATTAATTAAGCTTAGCAAACCGTTGGCCAGCAAAAAAGAGGCTTGGTTGGTAAAACCTGCGATATGAAAACCCGCTTGTTGTCCCGCTTCTGCAACATGTGTAAAATCTACATGTGCGGTAATATCCTGCTCTCCTGGATTCACCAACGGATCCGGATGACTTTGGTGTTGATAATGACACATTAAAGTGCCTTGATTACGATCAGGATGATAATACTCATGACGAGGAAATCCATAATCAATCAAAAATACCACGCCTTGTTTTAACATTTGATAATTATTTAAGATCCAATCATCGATAAAAAGATTTACCTCCGAAAGATAAGGAGTTTTTGGCAGGGATAATCGATTATGAATGTAATCCAGCAAACGTTGATTCTGGCAGGGTTTAAATAGCTCTATTAATTGGTGCTGTTCATTCAAAGCAACATAACTTTCCATAATGCCGTGTTCCGTTTTCATAAAGCGATGAACTGGCATCGCATCTAGAACTTCGTTTGCCAAAATCACACCATTAAAAGGAACTTCTGGCCAATGATCAAGCCAAGTAACTAAATGAGCAAGATGAGGAATTTTTTGGGCAATCAGTTCCCGCTGACGCTGTTGTAAATTAGCACTGACCTCCAAAATATAATAAGCTTCTGGCAAAGCATTTTGTTCTGCCAGATGTTCTAATATAGCAACACAAAGAGCGCCAGAACCGGCACCAAATTCGAATAACATCGGCGATTCAAGTTGCATTAATACCTGCTGGCACTGATTCGCTAGCGTTTTACCAAATAAGGGAGTCAATTCGGGAGCTGTAATAAAGTCCCCCTGCTTCCCTAATTTTTGTAATCCGGAACTATAATATCCCTCTCCAGGAGCGTACAATGCAAGTTGCATGAACTCTACGAAGGGAATAGCCTGGCGTTCGGCCAGTAGCGCGTTTATGGTGTTTATTATACTCATAATTACTTTAAAAAATTTAACTGGCAAAACCGAGGCAATTTTGATCCTCCGTCCCGCGGTTCCGTGGAGACCTAGGCATAAAGTGAGGAAGCTTCGTTTTACCGAGGATAATCGAGAATAGGAACATACATTGAATCCGACAAACAAACAAGAAGTGAAAGTTGCTTTAATCACTGGTGGAGCGCGCCGAACCGGTGCAGCGATAGTCAAAAAACTTCATTCAGCAGGGTATAAAGTTATAATCCATTGCCATCAATCATTAACAGAGGCTCATGCCTTAGCAGCGGGTTTAAATGAACAACGTCCCTATAGTGCGTTTGTTTTACAAAGGGAATTAAATGAACCCGGCGCAGCAGAAGAAATAATGAGTACTGTTCAAGATTGGGCTGGACGTTTGGATTTATTAGTTAACAATGCTTCAGTATTCCTCCGCACTGAATTTACTGCCTTTTCTGAAATAGATTGGCACGCTCTTTTTAACATTCATGTTAAGGCTCCTTTTTTACTTAGTCTCGCAGCCCGTCCTTTATTGGCAAAAGAATCTGGAGCCATTATCAATGTAAGCGACACTCATGCAGAAAAACCATTGAAAGGCTATTCTGTATATTGCCAGAGTAAAGCCGCTTTGGAAATGCAGACAAAAAGCTTGGCACGTGAATTTGCGCCTGAAATTAGGGTCAATGCCGTTGCGCCAGGGGCTACTATTTGGCCTGAGCATTCCAATATCTTAACTCAAGAAACACAAGAAAAAATTATTGCGAAAATTCCGTTAAAAAAACAAGGGGATCCTGAATATATTGCCCAAGCAATTTTAGCCTTAGCCGAAAATCCCTATATCACCGGACAAATACTCAAGGTGGATGGGGGGAGAAGCTTGCTTGGATAATTTATTAATACCTAATTGATTAATCAATTCACTTATTGAATAATTGGGTAAAAACAACAAGGATGATAAATAATTCATGAAGAACATAGCCAGTTTTATACTTTGTACTCTGGGTTTTGGAATAGCTCAAGCAGGGACAATGGGTCCTGTATGCAGTCCTGATAATGTAACGGTTCCTTGTCCATGCAATGCTTGGGATGTGGGTATTAGCGCTTTATATTTACAACCCAACACCAATTCCGCACTACTTAATCCAATTTTAAATCCAATCAGCAACGACTCGCATACCGTTGATTCTTCTTGGGACTGGGGTTTTTTACTGGAAGGAAGCTACCATTTTAATACAGGAAATGATCTCAATGTTAATTGGCTGCATTTCAATCCGGACAACTCTGATTATTTTTCATTTTTTTCTGGAGATGAATTTAATCCAGTTACTACCTTCACCGATTTAAAATTCGATACTAAGTTTGATGCCGTTAATTTAGAATTTGCACAAACCAGTCATTTCGGCAAAAAGAAAACCATCCGTTTTTATGCTGGTGGACAATACGTTAATACCCGGATCACACGTTCAGACAATCAGTTTGAAAAACTACCCTCTGACCCTACGCCACATATAATACAAAGATCCGTCGCCTACACTAAATTCCAAGGTGCCGGTCCTCGGGTAGGAGTAGATATGTCTCGGGATATGAAATATGGTTTCGCATTATTTGCTCAAAGTGCTATGACCCTGTTAACTGGACAAGGTAAAGCCAGCTTATCTGGAGCAAACTTAAGCGGTATTGCCTTTCCCTTTAGCGCTCAGGCTAAACAAACTCGGCTTGTTCCCGAGCTGGAAGCTAAATTAGGTGCCAGCTATCAATTGGCAGTAGGAAATGGACAGATTAGCTTAATGGGAGGTTGGATGTGGCAGCATTATTTACATATGTTTCTACTACCTCCTGGCGGAAACAGTAACCCTGCAACCACCGTAACCCAGCATGATTTCTCGTTAGATGGTCCTTTTATCAAAGGGAAATGGGTTTCAGGGTGTTAACTATTTATGATGTGTGATGTTCGATGAAATACAGGGTGCCCCTGGCTTTTTTGAGTCAAGAAAACAATGTTCACAAGTCTGTAGGCGTCCTGTTTTTTTTGTTGATCACTGCAGCGTTTCTGTTTAAAGGCACCAGTGACTATTCCATTTTAATAATCAGTTATGGTGTTATTGTTACTTCTACACTTAGCTATTGTTGGTCTCTAAAGTCAATTCAATATACCCAATTAACTTTTTTACTGGGAATTTGGCTGGTTTGGACAACTCTACCTCCATTAGTAGGCCTGGTTCCACGCACTGCCCTTTTTGGTATCTTTCAGTGCTCCATGTGGATATTTGGTTTTATTTTATTTAATAGAGATTCTCTAGCGGATTGGTTATGGAAGAATTTACTCAAGCTGCTTTGGATATTAGGTCTTATTTGTGCAGGTTACGCACTAATTCAATTATTCGCAAAAAATGCAATGCCTGTTGGTATTTTTGCAAGCAAGAATACCGCTGCCGCTTTTTTAATGATGATCGATCTCTTATTAATAGGTAAATTTTTTACTCTAGAAATAAACCGATTTAAATCATCAGACACCATAAAAAAAATCATTATCCTAAACAGTATTTATATCATCACCCTAGCCTTATTGGCTGCTTTAAGCCGTGGTGTGATCTTATGTTTTATTTGCTTTGCAACCCTAGAAATCGTTTTATGCCGTCATGAACTAAAACTTAGAAGTATGTACCAATTATCAGGGATTTTAGTTTTGGCATTAGCCACCTTGTGCCTCTTTGCTCAACCCGCCATACAACATCGTCTTGACTTACTCGTTCATGAGAAATCCCGGCTTATTATCTGGAACGGTGCTTGGCAATTATGGCAAAATACTCCATGGTATGGTTTAGGAATTTTTAATTTTAAACAGTATTATCCTGCCTTCAGCTTGCCCGGTGATGGTTCTAATCTCGAATATGCTCACAATGATTTTTTACAATTACTTGTTGAAACTGGAATTCCAGGAATTGTTATTCTGCTGGGAATTATCATGACGGGGCTTATCTATTTAAAACACTATTTAAACCACCCGAGTAAAAACTCTGTTACCCATATCAAAGGCATCGCCTGCTTTAGTGCTTTAGGGGCTTTAGTATGTCATAGCTTTATTGATTTTAATTTTTATGTATTCCCTATGAACCTCCTCATGGGATGCTGCTTAGGGTATTTGCATTATTTTCTTAGGAAGGAAGGTGGAGTTAAAGTTTATTCATTCTCACTTAAAAATATTTGGATCCTGCGTAGTGGAGTCATTGTATTTCTATTAGTGATCAGCTCTTATTTTTTTCGTTTTTTAATTCTCGAACATTATATCAAGAATACTGAAGCAGCAATTCAAGCCAAACAATTTAACGAAGCGATTGCGTCTAGTAATCATGCGCTAAACTTATTTCCTTTTGTTGAAATTCAAAGCCTTAAAATTGACGCAAGTTTACAACTAATCCAACAAGCAACCTCAGTTCAAGAACGTCATTCTTGGATAAAAAAAACTGAATTTGCGATTAAACAAGCAATTGCAATGAACCCCTACTTTGCACGTCCTTATTTTCAAATGGGATTGTTACAAAGTTTAGAGCGTGATGATGTTCAAAAAGCAAAAGCCTATTTTAGTAAGGCTATAAAAAATGATCCTCATTTTTGTTTAGCGCGACTTACTTTTGCTCGACTTTTAATAGAGAAACATGAATTAGACCTTGCTCAAGAGGTCTTGGAAACTGGCCTTCAATATCCTATTTCTCCAGAATATATTGAGCTTTATTTAAATTATCTTGCCAAGCTTCGTTTTGCTAATGGAAATCAGGAAGGAGCGCAAAAAGCGGCTCAGCGATTGGAGCATCTTAAGCTTTATAATCAAGATTACAGTGATTTAATTTAACCTACTTAATAACGTTCTGAGAATCGAATTATACCCAAGATTGCAAAAAGCTATAAATCCTATCCAAAGAATCCAATTTATAAAAACGATTTATTGCTGATTCATCAAATAATTTGCCAAAATAATAACGCACTAGGGACTTACTTTGTAAAACAGCCTTATACTCATCTTCCAGTGCTGCCAATCCATGTAAGTGCGTCATAAACAAACTGATCTTTTCCCCTAAACTGATAGGAATAATTTGCTGTTTTAATAACTCTTGATAAAGCCAGGGTTTACCACTGCCAGCACGCGAGATCATATAAGCATCGCAATTACTTAATTCTATTGCCCTATGCAAACTATGGATATTATTAATATCTCCATTAGCAATGACCGGAATAGCGATGCTTTGTTTTATTATTGCGATTTGGTGTAAATCAGATGCTACATCATAATCATCCACCCAACGCCTACCGTGTACGATTAGAGCATCTGCTCCCGCTTCTTCAATTTTTTTTGCCAGCAGAACATCTTTTACATCCCCTTGAATGCGGATTTTTATAGTTAAGGGAACAGTAATCGCGGCACGAACTTTTTTGACAATACGCACTAAGTGTTCCGGATCTTCGAGTAAAGCACTTCCCGCACCTTTTTTACGAATTTTAGGTTTTGGACAACCACAATTGATGTCGATAATATTCGCACCATTTAGTTGGAGGTATTGTCCTGCTTGCGCCAATATAGAAGGTTCAGTGCCTGCAATTTGATATGCAAGAATCTCTTCTTGTGGAGCCCGATAAATATAACGTGAATTAGCTTTATGTTTAAAAAGAATATCCGTTGCAGAACTCATCTCAGCCACACAATACGCTGGGGCCTGATAATGATTAAATAATGTCCGAAATGGTGCACAGCTATAACCCGCTAAAGGGCCTTGGATTAATCGATTGGATAATGTCAGAGAGCCTATTTTCCAGGCACTGTTAATAAAAGCGTGCATCAATTTAATTCATAGATATAATGAGGGCCAATTTTAACATACTTTAAAACCAGAAAAAGCAGTTGAATGCCGCTGTATAAGCTAAAGCAACTCAAATCGAATAGGAAAATTCCTTTATGGACAAACGTTATTTATCCCCATTGGAAATGCTCAATATCGCAACCCAACATGCCTACGCTGCCGATTATCTCTTGCAGCAAATCACCGATTGGACCTTTAGACAAACTGATCCACTTACGGTATTAACTCCTGTTACTTCTTTGATGTATCAAGCTTTTGTGCTGACATTAAAGGCATATTGTTTGCACGAACATCGCCCAATTAAAGAACATAAAAAACTAATGGAATTGGTCGAATTAAATAGCCATTTAGGATTTTCACATCAAGAACGCGTTGTATTGAAAACTCTCGAAAAAGAACAGGTTTTCCTTAAAGGAGCGGATTATGATCTATGGGAGAACCAACAACAATTTCAGGTTTTTTGTGAAGAGAGCCTTTCTCTATATCAAAAGCTGCAAACACTGATGCCTTTGGAACTCCATCCGGATTATCAACAATAATAGAGTCTCAAGGGGAAGTGCAACAGACCTGAATGATGGCATCGCCTTTCCCAAGCTACAAATTTTAGCTTACTTCACCCCAAGTATGGTTAACGATTGAACAAAATGCGCTGCAGCACTTGGCAGCGAATACAATTCACGCTAGGATAAGTTTTTTTATTTAACTCTATTCGATGTTATTTAGATTAAGGTAGAAACTATGGAGCAAGTAGAAGACAGTAAGAGTGGAAATGCTGTACAACGTCAAATACTACAGTTAAGTAATCACTTAAATTCGCAAATTTTAGGCCAGAATGGATTAATTTCACGTTTGCTCATTGCCTTACTTGCAGATGGTCATTTATTAGTTGAAGGAGCTCCAGGATTAGCAAAAACCCGAGCAGTTAAAGCACTTTCTGATGGTGTGGAAGGAAATTTTCATCGCATCCAGTTTACACCCGATTTATTGCCGGGAGATTTAACTGGTACCGATGTATACCATCCACAAAATGGTTCTTTTGTGTTTCAACCTGGCCCTATATTCCATCATTTGCTTTTGGCCGATGAAATCAACCGTGCCCCAGCTAAGGTTCAATCCGCACTCCTTGAAGCAATGGCAGAACGCCAAGTTACTATAGGAGGTAAAACCTATCCTTTGCCGGAGTTATTTCTAGTCATGGCAACACAAAATCCAATTGAGCAGGAAGGAACTTATCCTTTACCGGAAGCACAACTGGACCGGTTTTTAATGTATGTAAAAATTAGTTATCCTGATGCCAAAATAGAGCATGATATTTTAGCTCTCTCTCGCAAAGAAGCTTTAGGCGCTGTTATGGCCACTAAACCCGTTACCACTGAAAAGCTATCACAAAAAACATTATTTGAAGCGCGTAGACAGGTACTGAATGTTCATACCAGCGAAGCATTAGAAAATTATCTAGTCCAATTAGTAGTTGCAACTCGTAATCCTGGCGTATACAGCGAAGAACTGGGTCGTTGGTTACGTTTTGGTGCAAGTCCCCGAGCTACGATTGCTTTAGATCGTTGTTCGAAAGCTCATGCCTGGCTTTGTGGGAGAGATTATGTTACTCCAGATGATATTCACGTGATTGCCCATGATGTATTAAGGCATCGCATCCTATTAAGCTTTGAAGCTGAAGCAGAAGGAATTAATAGCGACGATTTTATTGACTCCTTATTACGTTTAGTCGCTGTTCCTTAAAAAGTAGTTTGGGCCTTTGGCTTAACAAATAATAGCCTTGAATCGGATGAGTTCAGTCCCCATCTAAAGCGACATATGAGATAGACGAGGTTTTTATGGCTAATGGCGTTATTGCAGAATTAAATGAATTAATTGGCTTAAGACGATATGTCCAATCCATGCATTATCGACCTGAAGGTAAAGCGATACAATCAGGAAATCATTTATCCAAATTACGTGGCCGCGGCATGGATTTCGCCGAAGTAAGAAATTATCAGGCAGGCGATGAAATACGTCATATGGAATGGCGCGTTACTGCACGCACGGGTAAACCTCACATTAAAATTTATCAGGAAGAACGAGAAAGACCGGTGGTGATTCTCGCGGATTTTAATCCTTCTATGATTTTTGGTACGCGCATCGCATTTAAATCCGTTATTGCTGCCCGACTGGCAGCACTTCTTGCTTGGACCGTCATCAAAGAAGGCGATAGAGTAGGAGGCGTATTTTTCTCAGCTACGGATCACAGTGAATTTACCCCTCGCAGTAGGGATATGGGCGTACTGCCCTTATTAGCATCCCTAAGTCAATATACCGATCAGACGGAAGAACAACGTGAAGCCCAACCCAGACAGCTTAGCGATGCATTGGTTCGCTTACATCGGGTGGTGAGACCGGGTAGTATCCTGGTTTTGATCAGTGATTTCTATTCTATGGACCGTGAGTGCGAAAAACATCTGAATCGATTACGTTACCATAATGACATCCTGGCCTATCATATTTGTGACCAAGTTGAGCTTTCTCCACCCAAACCCCAGCAATATGCCATAACCAATGGGCGACAAGAGCTCATCCTTGATACGAGCTTGCGCTCGGTGAGTACCGCATATGAACAGTATTGTCAGCAACGTATAGAGCACTTGCAAACTCAATTGCGACGCTTACATATTCAGTATGTACAGGTTACATCCGATATTGATTTGGCTCCCCTCGTACGGCAAACATTTCCCAGGAGGTCCCGTGGTTAATAACGATCCTCTGGCGCAATTAAAAGATATTCATCTCCCTCCTCCAATAGGTTGGTGGCCTATGGCTCCTGGGTGGTATATTTTGATTGGGTTGAGTTTATTTTTAGCAATGATCCTCGCTTACGTTATATATAAAAAACATCTTAATGCTCTCGCTAAAAAACAAGCTTTGCTTTTATTAAATAACTATCAGCATCAATATGATCAGGAACAAAATGGAGCCGAGACCAGTGCCCATATTTCACAATTACTACGCCGCGTCGCCCTGGTCTATTATCCAAGAGAACAAGTAGCTAGTTTACATGGAGAAGAATGGCTTAAATTTTTAAATGAAACGAGCAAAGATGTTGATTTCTATTTGGTAAAGGATTTACTCCTTGATGCTCCTTTTAAAACACAAGAAATTATGGATCTTAAACCATTATTCAATGCAGCACAGCTTTGGATTAAACAAAGGGGAGTGCCATGTTCGAATTAGCTAACCCTTGGGTTTTAATCGTCATACCTTTACCTTTGATCTTCTGGTTTTTAATGCCAAGAGCCAAAGTACAATTGCCTACGGCATTGAAGGTACCTTTCTTTGCTGACATGGTTCGCATTGCAGATCTAGAAAAACGTTCTGTTTCGGCTCAATATTTATTGCTCACCCCCGCGATAATATGGTTATTATTGGTGGTTGCTTTAGCAGGTCCTCGCTGGATTGGTGCTCCCAAACCTATCTCACGTGAGGGTTTTAACATTATGATGGCTTTAGATTTGTCTGGAAGTATGGAAATTCCCGATATGCTCTTACGCGGACGTCCAGTGAGTCGTTTAAGTGTTGTAAAAAGTGCTGCTGAACAATTTGTACAAGACCGTACGGGTGATAAAATTGGTTTAATCCTCTTTGGGACCCGAGCTTATTTACAAACACCTCTTACTTATGATCGACATACCATTCTCTTACGGCTTGAAGATGCTACTGCAGGGCTTGCAGGTAAAACAACATCTATTGGTGACGCCGTGGGTCTTGCTGTAAAACGGTTCAATAATGTTCCCAAAAAGGGAAGGATCCTTATTTTATTGACGGACGGAGCAAACAATTCTGGTGTACTTGCTCCTTTAAAAGCGGCTGAATTGGCTAAAGAAGAGGGCATCAAAATCTATACAATAGGCTTAGGGTCTGAAGCAGATTCAAGAGCCATTATTGGTGACTTTATGATGCAAAATGCCTCCGCAGATCTCGATGAAGAAACCTTAAAAAAAATGGCCGACATGACTGACGGCCGGTATTTTCGTGCTACCGATACGGAAACATTAAATTCAATTTATAAAACAATTAATCAGTTGGAAACTATCAATCAGGAACAAGCCACAGTTCGTCCCCAAAAAGAATATTATCCTTGGTTTGTCGGCCTCGCGTTATTACTTTGTTTCTCTTGGCTACTGAGAAAAGCAGATTTGAGCTTAAGCATACGAGCTACAATGACCGATCGGGAGGCTTTAAAGTCATGATTGCAACGTTTCATTTTTTAAGACCTTGGTGGCTGTTAATGATTTTACCTCTGCTGGGATTGATTTGGATTTTATGGCGGCAAAAACCAAAACTCCATGCTTGGTCGGAAGTATGCGATCAACATTTGTTGAGTCATCTTCTGCAAAAAAAAGGACAAGGACAACGTATGGGTTCCATGCTCTGTTTGTTTTTAAGTATTTTGTTTATGATTTTTAGTATTGCCGGTCCTGCTTGGTATAGATTGCCGGTAGCAACCTATAAACCAATACAGCCAAGAGTCCTGGTTTTAGATATGTCTGATAATATGATGGCTAATGACTTAACACCTAATCGTCTGAGTCGTGCTAAATTTAAATTGCATGATTTATTTGCCCACAAAGATGTAGGTCAATTTGGGCTTGTGGTCTTTACCAGTGAACCCTTTGTTGTCTCTCCGCTGACTGATGATGGGCATACTATTTCATCCTTACTTTCTTCATTAACTCCAGATATTTTGCCAGTAACTGGACAAAACCTTGATAGCGCCTTGAATGAAGCCAGTAAGCTCATCAAACAAGCGGGTTACAACCAAGGACAAATTTTGGTGTTAACAGCAGATGCACCTTCCGGTGCCTCAATAGCCTTAGCCGGAAAATTAGCTGAATCAGGAATTTATTCATCTATTATGCCCGTCAAAGCGGATAAGAATTTAAATCCACTTTTTCAGCAATTTGCCGATGCAGGTAGTGGACAACTAGTCAAATATGCATCCGATTCAAGCGATTTGGATCAATGGCTGAAATCCAGTAATACTAATGAGTTTGCTCTTAGTGAAGAAAAAGATGTTCCTCTTTGGCGTGATGAAGGGCGTTGGTTTTTAATACCAGCGATGCTGTTACTCTTGCCTGTGTTTCGACGTGGTTGGATACAGAGGGTAGCTGTATGATCCGTTTCTTTATTTTTTTATTCATTTCATTTTTGTCATATGCTACCCATGCCTTTAGTTGGCAAGACTTATGGTCCACACCGGATCAACAAGGTCGAGAGTTGATGAAAAAAAATCAATTTAAACAAGCTAAGGAAACATTTACACGCAGTGATTGGACCGCGGCTGCAGCATATCGTGCAGGCGATTATCAAAAAGCAGCCGAGCTGTATCAAGATTTAAACAATGAACAAGGATATTATAATCAAGGCAACGCTTTGGCCCATATGGGACAATATGAAGAAGCAATAAAAGCCTATGATAAGGCGTTAGCAATCAATGCAGCAAATCAAGATGCCATTTATAATAAAAAGTTGGTTGAAGACCTTTTGAAAAAAGATAAAGAAAAAAAACAAAACAAAGATCAACAAAACAAAGATCAACAAAATCAAGATCAACAAAACAAAGAGCAGCAAAATAAAGAGCAGCAAAACAAAGATCAGCAAAACAAAGATCAACAAAACAAAGATCAGCAAAACAAAGAGCAGCAAAACAAAGAGCAGCAAAACAAAGATCAGCAAAACAAAGAGCAGCAAAATAAAGAGCAGCAAAACAAAGAGCAGCAAAACAAAGATCAACAAAACAAAGATCAGCAAAACAAAGATCAGCAAAACAAAGAGCAGCAAAACAAAGAGCAGCAAAACAAAGATCAACAAAACAAAGAGCAGCAAAACAAAGAGCAGCAAAACAAAGATCAGCAAAACAAAGAGCAACAAAATAGTGAAGCACAATCTGAAACAGAACGAGAAAAACAACAAGCTAAAGAACAATGGTTGCGTTTGATTCCTGATGATCCTGGCGGATTGATGCGAGAAAAATTTTTACGTGACCATTTAAGAAGAGAACGCGGGTGGTATCAATGAAGAAAATAATAATTATTGGGTTCTTTTGTTTATTCAGTGCATTAGTCAATGCTGAAGTACAGGTGCAAGTTGATCCTTCCCAAATAAGCATTGATGATTCATTCAGATTAATTCTAACTCAAGATGATTTACAAAATGGAGGCATCCCGGACCTGACCCCACTTCAAAAGAATTTTATGATTGTGGGCACCGAACGTCGGATGAATTATTCGATTATTAATGGTCAGGCCCAATCCTCTAGTGAATGGACTATAACTTTAAAGCCCCAAAAAGAAGGTAAGCTAACAATTCCGGCAATAAGAATTGGCAAGGACTATACAAAACCTATGACCATTGAAGTCACCACGGGGAGTGCATCGCAAAATACACCTAGAGACGATTCTGCTGGTCACAACAATCAGAATCTTTATTTAACCACTGAGGTAGACCATAAAAAACCCTATTTGAATCAGCAAATTATTTATAAAGTTACTTTATACAATTCAAAGCATCTATTAGATGCAAATTATCAAGGCCCCCAAGTAGAAAATGCTCTGCTTATTCCTTTAGGTGAGGAAAAACGATCTCAGATTCAAAAAAATAATGTGACTTATCTGGTTGAGGAGCAAAATTATGCTATTTTTCCACAAAAGAGTGGCACTTTAAAAATTAAATCCCCCGTATTTACTGCATTAATTTATGATTTTAATCCCGAACGCGTAAAAGCTCAGGACAAAACCATTGCCATTGACGTACAACCCATCCCTAAAGAGTTTTCAGGTAAAACATGGTTGCCAGCCAAACAAGTTAAGTTAATGGAACAATATGAAAACGCAGAGAAAACCATAGCTCAAGGCAACACCTTAATTCGTACCGTTACTCTTGAAGGGGTTGGAATCCCTGCTCAACTTTTACCTTCGCTCAATTTTCCAGAAACCGATGGAGTGAATGTTTATCCGGAGAAGGGGAACGATAAAAACCGGGTTACCTACGGTGAATTGATTGGTCGCACAGAGATTAAAGTCACCTATTTATTTAATAAAGCAGGAAAGATAACGATTCCAGAATTAAAACTCCCTTGGTTCAATACCGAAACTGGAAAAGAAGAAATTGCCACTTTACCGGCAAAAACCTTCGAAGTTACTCCTTCAAACACAACAAATATAACTCAACCTCTTATCCCTAAAAACCAACCTGTCACTCAATCCACCAAGACAGTGAGCGAATCTATCACTTCCTCAACAAAATTTAATTGGGCTTGGATAGTAGCAGCACTTTTTGGTTTGGCGTGGCTCGTTACTTTAGCATTATGGGGATGGCAAAGACGCCATAAAAATACTGGGAGTGGTCAATACAAAACTGCTTTAAATAATCTCCATAAAGCGTGTAGGCAAGCCAATCCACAAAAAGCACGCGATGCCTTATTAAAGTGGGCCAATCTTTACTGGCCCGATGCACCTATATTAAATTTAACTGATTTAACACGTCTCACGACCGACGCAACCTTCAGAAAACAAGTGCAAATTCTTTCCCAAGTTTTATATAAAAACAAAGAAAAAACCTTGTGGCGAGGCGAGGAATTGTGGCGCAGTGTTGAGCAACTAAAAAAACATAATCGGAATAAAAAAGAACCTGAAGATGCCCTACCGCCAATGAATCGATTATGATTTTATTAGTAGGCAAAGCCAAAGTCCAAAAAATGAAAATAAAAAAACCTGGAATTTTTTGCGAACCCCAGGCGTTGATCATAAGGCAGCGATTAGGTGATATCTAATCGAGTTAAAAAGAACAATGCTTTTTACTGCATTGATGGATGTTCATCATCTTCTTGAAGCTCCTCATCAATCTTTTTCTTTTTAGCGGTGCTAATTTCTAAAGTAGATGATTTAGGCTTTACTTCAGATTTTTTGGGTGTCCCAATAATTGGAAAATCAGCGACAATTTGTTCTAATCGTTTTGCATCTTTTCTTATTTTATCCATATCCTGCTGCACCTTCATAGACGAAGTTTCAAGCAAATCGTCTTCTACTTCTTTATCATCACTGTCTTTTTTAGTGACTTCTGGCATTTTGTTACGGCTATTAACCATTTTTCCCGCAAGGAACTTAAATAAAGGATAAGTAATTCGTCCAACAATATAAATCGCCGCCAAAGACATGGCGACAGCAAAAATTGGAAATCCTGCAGGAGGGAATACCAAACTGACTATGGCACCAATTAATGCCAGTGAAGTGAAGGCCACCCCGGCTGTTTTATCCCAAGTAGCTTGAGAACCCAGCTTTGCTAATTTTCCTTTGCCCAACTCCTGATCATCATATAATTTTTGTAACTCGTCTAATTGTTCCTTTATTTCATGTCGTTTCGTTTTGTAGTTATCTTCTATGAGTTTAATGTTCTCTCTTTGTCCGGCAATTTTTGCCTTTTTTTCTTCAGCTTCTAATTGCTCTAAGTCATCAATTAAGTGAGCTATATGACTTTTTTTATTATCAATATCTTTTTCTATTTGTGCTAACTTATCTTGTATCTCGTACCGTTTATAATAAAGCTTGGCAAGCGTGATCACACTTAAACCCAGGGCAGCGATTGAAATAATTAAAGCAATAATAGGAGCTGATGGGGGAAAGGCAATTGCAGTTATTGCAAGACCTAAAAGTACTGCCGAATATAAAAACCGGGCATTACGTGACAAGGTTATCGGTGATTCTTGATTCGCTATATAGGCTGCAATATAAATAGCTGGAATCCGGATAAAATCAAAGGCAGCATTCACTATTCTAATGATTAGGAAAGCATTACCTGCTGCATCTGAAGCATGGGTTAAATGGCCTTTAATTTGGACCATACTTGTAATGGCACTCCCAGCTTCCTCTACAGAGTCCATAAAACTGTTAAATAATGGAAGCGTTTTCCATATAGATTGGACAATTGATTTTTGAGGCGCTTTTTTCCCTTTCATGAATTTTAATCTTTTTCTTAAATGCGTTATCGAAAAATCTTCGAGCTCAATTTCATTTTCATCGAAAAACATGGCTTTCCTCATAAAAATTATCTCTCTATGCATAGTATAACAACTTATTATGATTTAAATATGAACAAAGTGGGGTTGCGTCAAAACAAGTTCGAGAAGTCTTTCCCGTTCTAAATTAGAAAATCGGTCATCGATATTTTTGCTAAAAATTAATTTTGCTTTGACATCTTCATTCCTGCATCCACTTCCTTATAGAGAGAGAGGGGTTTTAAGTGTTCCCCTTTCAAGTATTTTTGCACGAAAGGTTGTTCCTCAGCCCAAGCAAAATACTCCTCCAAAGGAATAAAATTACTAGGTACCCGTGTTCCTTCTGTATAAGGCAGAGGCCGCAAGAAATCGGCTACTTGGGTAAGATTATTAACAACACCTTTATCATGAAGAAAACGAATTAATTGATAAAAATGCAATGAATCCGGTTTATAGTGGCCACTGCTGTTACTAATCATCGCCACCATCCCATCTTTAACCAACCACATTCCGGCACAACGAACCTTACGGCCATTAAAAAGTGACGAGTGATGGTAAATTCCAGCCTTATGGGGATGGACATGGAATAAATTGTCATTATATTTATCCCAAACAAAAGCCGCACCGCCAAATGCCATGCCTCTTTTATAAGAAATGTTTTTTAATCGGATTGTGTTTAGTGTAGGCCATTCCGCTAAGGAATCTTTGGGAATAATTTTTAATTTTTCATCCTCTATCTGGACTTGGACTTTATCTCGTAATTCGTAATCTACGGAAGTTATCTTTGTTTTATAAGACTCTCGCCAATTGTCACTTATACCTTCTAATGCGGTTGTTAAGGGATGCTCCTCTAACCACAAAAAAAAGGGAGGTGGATCTGTTTCTCTAGCCCATTCATAAAATGCAGTATTCATCGGATATTCGGCACGGTTTAAACCTTTTTCAATATCACTATAATTAAATTCAATTGTTCGATGAGCTGGATCTAAGCGCTCAATCAAAGTTGAACCAAAAAGACTTAATAAAGGGTTTTCTCCATGTGTTTTTTCGCGTTCCTTAATTGTTTCCAACATCGCATTTTTGGATAGATGACGCGGTTTAGCCTCTTTATAATGATTTTTTAATTTCTCTAGATAGATTGTTTTATTTTCCGCCAGTTTTTGAATAATACGCAATGGTTCTACTGCTTTGGGTAGATTCATTAATTGAGTGCTCATCTCATTTATCTGAGAAAGTAATTCCATTCTTTTATCAAAGAACTCTATTTTTGTTTTTGGAATGGAATGATATTCTTGTAATAATTGAGTAATAGCTACAAGACTGGTATTCACCTCAGCTGGAGTTAATCCGCTAGTTTCACATAATTTTTCCCAATCTTTGAGACTCGGGACATCGCGCCACATAAGATAAACCACAAGAAGTATAATTATTATGATAATAGATCATTTTTTGATCAATTAACAAATTTTTAGGACTAAAATGGACCAAAACTTATGCATTAAATCTCCACAATGAATAAATTTGTAAACTTATGCGATTATATGAGCTTGATAATGATGAACTATTCGTGAATAAACTGATGCATGAACCAAGGCCAATCGCATCTAATTCTTTAATATTGGGACAATGCACAAAAAAGTGTATAATTCCTCTTTTTGTTATACAAATATTGATCAGTCATGAATCTTGAAAAATTATATGATGTTATTGTAGTAGGTGGCGGACATGCAGGCACAGAAGCTGCTTTAGCGGCAGCCCGGATGGGAGCGCAAACGTTATTACTTACTCATAACATGGATTTGCTCGGTCAAATGTCATGTAATCCTGCTATAGGTGGGATAGGAAAAGGCCATTTGGTGAAAGAAATTGATGCCTTGGATGGAGCTATGGCAAAAGCTGCAGATAAAGCTGGCATTCAATTTCGCACGCTTAACGCCTCCAAAGGTCCCGCAGTCCGCGCTACACGTGCGCAAACGGACCGTGTGCTCTATCGCCAAGCCATTAGAGAGCAATTACAAACACAACCCAATCTGACCCTCTTTCAACAGGCTGTGGACGATTTATTGATTGAAGGAGAACGCGTAACTGCTGTAGTAACTCAAATGGGCCTGGTCTTGCGAGCACGTGCAATAGTACTGACAGTGGGTACATTTTTGGGCGGAAAAATTCATGTAGGTATGAATCAATATGCCGGAGGTCGTGCAGGAGATCCACCTTCAGTAGCCCTAGCCAAAAGCTTACGTGATCTTGATTTGCCCGTTGGCCGTCTAAAGACAGGCACCCCTCCACGAATCGATCGTCGCTCCTTAGATTACTGTCAAATGACGGTGCAACCAGGCGATACACCGACCCCTGTTTTTTCCTATTTAGGTCATGTGAGCGATCATCCGCTACAAGTCCCGTGTCATATTACCCATACAACTGAAGCAACACATGAAATTATTCGTAATAATTTGCACCAATCACCTATGTATGCTGGGGTTATTGAAGGCGTAGGACCGCGTTATTGTCCCTCTATAGAGGATAAAATTGTTCGTTTTGCTGATAAATTATCTCACCAAATCTTTGTTGAACCCGAGGGATTAACCACTGAAGAAATCTATCCTAATGGTATTTCTACAAGCCTTCCTTTTGAAGTACAAGTGCAGTTTGTTCGTACGATCAAAGGTTTTGAAAATGCTCATATTACCCGGCCAGGCTATGCTATAGAATACGATTACTTTGATCCTCGTGGATTAACTTCATTTTTGCAAACCAAACCCATCCCCAACTTATTTTTTGCAGGACAAATTAATGGGACCACCGGCTATGAAGAGGCGGCTGCCCAAGGAATCATCGCAGGAATGAATGCAGCGCTGCAAGTACAAGATAAAGAACTTTGGTGCCCACGGCGTGATGAAGCTTATATAGGTGTATTAATCGATGATCTAATTACGTGCGGCACTCAAGAACCTTATAGAATGTTCACTTCGCGTGCTGAATATCGGCTGCTTTTACGTGAAGATAATGCAGATTTACGCTTAACTGCTAAAGGCCGCGAATTAGGCGTAGTGGGTGATGAACGTTGGCAACATTTTACTACCAAAAGTGAAGCAATAGCGTCCACGCAATCGTTGCTGCACCAAACGTGGGTTCGTGTAGGGCATAATGAGATTTTAAAAGATGTGTTACTCAATCCCATGCAACATGATAATAGAGCCTCAGAGTTCTTGAAACGTCCAGAGATTAATTATCAGCATTTACTCATGCTCGAAGATTTGAATTTACCCGAACTGCTACCCGAAGTTAGCGAACAAATAGAAATTCAAAACAAATATGCAGGCTATATCGATAGGCAACAACAAGATATTGAAAAAATGCGTAAACAAGAAAACACGGTCCTTCCCGAATCTCTGGATTATAGCAAGGTCACAGGATTATCTAATGAAGTAATTCAGAAGTTAACCAAGATAAGACCCGCTACTTTAGCCCAAGCTGGCCGGATTTCAGGTGTAACTCCTGCCGCCTTGTCCCTACTTTTGGTGCATTTGAAAAAACAGCGAATTGAGGTATGAAGGAACAAATAGAGCAAATACAATCGCAACTTAAAGAAGGTTTGCAACAATTTGAGCTGGATGCACTTAGTGCACCTTTGGTGGATTACTTATTCTTACTTAACAAGTGGAATTTAGCTTATAATCTCACTGCAATCCGTGACCTTGAGTCTATGGTGAGTAAGCATATATTAGATAGCCTGGCTATTTTGCCTTGGCTTAGAGGCAAACAAATTATAGATGTAGGAACAGGAGCCGGTTTACCGGGTATCCCTCTTGCTTTAGCTCGGCCTGATTTTAACTTTGTTTTATTAGACTCAAATGGTAAAAAAACTCGATTCTTGAATGAAGTTAAGCGACAACTCGACTTAAAAAATGTTGAAATTGTACAATTTAGAGTCGAAAACTACCACCCAACTCAAGGTTTTGATACAGTAGTAAGTCGCGCTTTTAGTAGTCTGGTACAAATGGTTCAGTGGACGCAACACCTTATTGCCGATGATGGAATTTGGTTGGCAATGAAAGGACGTGATCCTGATACAGAATTAAATGAGATAAAGCAGCACTGCTCGATAGAACATTATAAGGTTTCAGGTATTGAAGGCGAGCGTTGTTGCGTCATTATTGAAAATCAACCAAGAAAAAGTAGTTAACAACAGCTGTTTAATTGTTCTGACTTGAGCGAAATCATCGTTTAGCCAATCAGGTGCACGTTAATCAGATCCTGGATGTTTACTGCTTATTCGAGTTTAATCAAGGAATAAATCATGGCAAAAGTTATAGCCATTGCCAATCAAAAAGGTGGAGTAGGCAAAACCACTACAGCGATTAATTTAGCTGCTTCTTTAGCAGCGAATCGACAACAGGTTTTACTAATTGACTTGGATCCTCAAGGCAATGCCACTATGGGTAGCGGCGTCGATAAAAGCCAATTGGTTCATACAACTAATGATGTATTACTCCATGATTGTCTTGCAGAACAAGCATGCCTTGCCACAACCAGTGGTTATGATTTACTTCCAGGCAATGATGATTTAACGGTGGCTGAAGTAAGTCTAATGGAGCGCAATCATCGTGAAACATTTTTATTTAAAGCACTCCAGCCTATTCAAAACAATTATGATTTTATTCTGATTGATTGCCCACCCGCTTTGAATACGCTAACTATAAATGCTTTTGTTGCTGCGGATTCTGTGCTTATTCCTATGCAATGCGAATATTACGCACTAGAAGGGTTAGCTGCTCTGCTGTCGACTATTGAACAGGTCAAAGCCTCAGTAAATCCTCGTTTACATCTTGAGGGTCTGTTACGAACCATGTACGATGCTCGTAACCGATTGTGTTCTGAGGTATCAAAACAACTAATAGAACACTTTCCAAGTAAGGTCTACAGAACCGTAATACCGCGTAATGTTAGACTTGCTGAAGCACCAAGCCACGGATTGCCAGCTTTACATTATGATAAAACATCACCAGGTGCAGCAGCCTACATGGTACTCGCTTCCGAGTTGATTAATAAACAGACTGTAGCAGGATGAATGGGGTAATTTATGACAGCAAAACGTAGTAGTTTAGGGCGTAACTTATCCGCGTTATTAAGCCAATCAAGTAGCACTCTTTTAAATGAGAAACCGCCAGCTGAAAGTCTCAAGCTCGCAGTAGACTGCCTGCAGCCGGGTAAATATCAACCCCGTGGCGAGATGGAAGAAGCTCCACTCATGGAACTAGCCCAATCAATTAAAAAACAAGGCTTACTCCAACCTCTTCTGGTTCGCGAACTAAGTGATGGGCGTTATGAAATTATTGCCGGGGAACGTCGTTGGCGTGCCAGCCAATTAGCAGGCCTGACTGAAGTTCCAGTTATTTTGAAGCAGGTTGATGATGAAACAGCGATGGCTATGGCCTTAGTGGAAAATTTACAGCGTGAAGATCTAAATGCGATGGATCAAGCTCGTGCCATGCATAGACTTACTCACGAGTTTTCCTTGACGCATCAACAAGTGGCTGATCTTTTATGTAAATCCAGAGCTGCTGTAAGCAACTTTTTGCGATTATTGGCTTTGTCAGCAGGAGTTAAAAAGCTTTTAGAACATGGCGATATTGATATGGGACATGCACGCGCCTTACTCATGTTAGAAGAAGAACAACAAAACCAGGTGGCTCAGCTTATTATTGCCAAAAACTTATCTGTACGTGAAACGGAGAAGTTGGTCGAACGAATCAAATTAGGTAAAACCAAAGATCAACAGCTTTATAGTGATCTTTCACACATTTACCACGAGCAATTAAAAAATCTTTCTCAACATTTACAGACTGCAATTAAACTCAAGCCCGGAAAAGCGGGTAAAGGTTCATTAGTTATTCACTATGACAATGAACACAGTTTGCAACAGATTATCGATCAATTAATCGGTGCCCCTCAATAATTTTTAATTCATTGCGACTTTATCCCGGATGGGCGAACATCAAATCCGGGAAACTCAACGCCATTGGATTTCTTTTTAGAAAGGAAATTGCCGCTATCATCGTTTTGAAACTCTACCTGAACTTTTGATAGATGCTACAATTTTATACTACAATTACCTTATAAGCTGGTTATATTGCTTGGAGAACGCAATGTTAATTCAGCCCGTTCAACCTGTTCATGTTCTAATGAAGATTGGCGAAATTGAATACATAAGCCAACTACTAAGTTTATCTGAAAAAAAACTGGAATTAAGATGCGAGGAATATATTGAAAAGGAGATTGAAGTTTCCTTTTTTGCCAAACATTTTCGCGGCCAGGCAATTATCCAAGAAATTCAATTCGCTCACTCGTTTTTTACCTATAAGCTAACCATAAAAGAGATCCAATTTCAGCCTGGTTTGTTGATTAATACACGTTTATGAAATCACTACTGAATCATCCTTGCTGGAAGCAGCGAACTCGAATTGATTTAACCATGAAGAAACCCGGGTTACATTTTGGTGCACCCGGGCTACAACTATAAGGATCGATTTATAGCCAGTAAACAAAAACAAATAAGAACAACCAGACCACGTCTACAAAGTGCCAATACCAAGCCACTCCCTCAAAAGCAAAATGCCGTTCTGGAGTAAAATGACCTAATTTACAACGAACAGTGATCACAATTAGCATAATTGTACCCAAAGTCACGTGTATCCCGTGGAATCCGGTTAACATAAAAAATGTCGTTCCGTAAATCCCCGAAGATAGGGTTAAATTCATTTCTGTGTATGCTTCATGATACTCATAACTTTGTAAAGCTAAGAATAATATACCTAACGAAATGGTTAAAATCATCCCGATAATGAGCTGTCTTTGCTTTCCTAATTTTAAAGCCCAATGAGCCCAGGTGATAGTGACCCCAGAGGTCAATAAAATAAGCGTGTTCACTGCTGCTAATCCCCACGCTCCCATTGCTTCATGAGCACCAGCAAAAACCTGGTTGTTTGGGTTAAATAAGATAGGCCAGTTGGCACTGAAATTAGGCCATAATGTAAAGTGTGTAATGGGGTGAAATTCACCTCCTAATATAGGGACAGACCACCACCTGCTATAGAAAAGGGCTCCAAAAAATGCACCGAAGAAACAAACTTCAGAAAAAATAAACCAGCACATTCCCCAACGAAATGATCTATCAACTTGTTCGTCATAGACTCCTTTCGAATTTTCATAAATCACTTGGCCAAACCAGCCAAATAACATAAAAATCATGATTCCTACACCAATAGTAAATATGTAGGGTCCATACCAATCATTATGAAGCCAAGATGCAGCACCCACAAGCGTAGTAGTTAACCCACATGATGCCACCAAAGGCCAATGGCTTGGCTTAGGGATATAATAAGTACCATGTGCTCCCATTATATTTTTATCTCCTGTCATGAATAGGGCCTATTTAGAATTCGCTATCCTAAGTCCCAGGACTTTGTTTCTGAAGCATAAAGCAAGAAACCAAGTTCTATGACCAAGCTAGTAGAATTGAAACAGGCATTAATCTGTTTTTGACACGCTCCTTGCCATTGAAGCATGTAACCTACTAAAAATTACCAACTTGCATGACTAGCTTATGATTACTGCTTAGATGCTTATAATCAGAGCTGCCAGGTTATGTTAACCTTTATCTGTTACATCAAATAAAGTATAAGACAAAGTAACTGTGTGCACCTTTTCAGGTAAATCAGCATCCAAATGAAATAATAAAGGCATATTCATTGCCTCGTGTCCATTTAGTGTTTGCCGAGTAAAGCAAAAACATTCAGTTTTTTTCAGATACTTTGCAGCAATCCCAGGTGTAACACTAGGTATTGCCTGTACGGTCATCGGATGATCCGTTTTATTTTCAGCATAAAAAGCAAGTTTGGCTATTTCCCCGGGATGTACCGTTATTTTTCGAGTTTTGGGATAAAAAGCCCATGGTACCCCACTGTTGTTTGTCGCAACAAACTCTACAATAATTTCCCTTTTTTTATCGATTTTCGCTTTATTTACATCGTAAGCTACCGCTTCGGGGTTTGTTTTTCCATTAATACCTAGTGACTTACATAAACTATTATAAATAGGCACTAAGGCAAATCCGAAAGCAAACATCCCCAGTACAAGACCCGATAAGATGATAATTAGCCTGTGATGCCCTTTTTGATTTTTCATACAACAAACCTATAAATCGAGTTTAGGTGGTGTCGTAAACGTATGATATGGGGGTGGTGAAGGTAACGTCCACTCCAAACCATATGCTCCTTCCCAAGATCTTCCAGCTGCGATATCTTTTTTAGTACCCTTTTTCCTTACTGTGGCAATCACATTAAATAAAAATAAAAGCTGAGTAAAACCAAAAATAAAAGCACCTATAGAAGAGATCATATTAAAATTAGTAAATTGCAATGCATAATCTGGGATTCTTCTGGGCATTCCTGCCAGACCTAAAAAGTGCATCGGGAAAAATGCTACATTTACTGAAATAACAGATAACCAAAAATGCCATTTGCCCAGTACCTCGTTATACATATGCCCAGTCCACTTCGGCAACCAATAATAGGTTGCAGAAAAAAGGGCGAAAATTACACCTGGGACCAGAACATAATGGAAATGAGCTACTACAAAATAACTATCTTGGTACTGAAAATCTGCAGGCACCAATGCCAACATAAGCCCTGTAAATCCACCTATGGTAAATAAAAATACAAATGCCAACGCAAATAACATGGGCGTTTCAAAGGTCATAGAACCTCGAAACATAGTGCTAACCCAGTTAAATACTTTAATACCGGTTGGAACAGCAATAAGCATTGTCGTATACATAAAAAATAACTCTGCACCCAACGGGATACCTGAGGTAAACATATGGTGTGCCCATACAATAAATGACAATATTGCAATGCTGACGGTCGCGTATACCATAAAATAATAGCCGAATAATGGCTTACGACTAAACGTAGGTATAACTTCGGAAATCACGCCAAAAGCGGGTAATACAAGAACATACACCTCTGGATGTCCGAAGAACCAGAATACGTGTTGAAACAGTATGGGATCTCCACCACCTGAAGCTTCAAAGAAGCTGGTGCCGAAATGACGATCTGCCAACATCATGGTGACTGCTCCAGCCAATACAGGCATAATCGCGATTAGCAAAAAGGCAGTAATTAGCCAAGTCCATACGAACATTGGCATTTTCATCAATGTCATACCTGGGGCACGTAAATTTAAAATCGTTGCGATAATGTTAATCGAACCCATAATGGATGAAATACCCATCATATGGATCGAGAAAATCATAAAATCTGTACTAGGAGGGGCATATTTGGTAGATAAAGGTGCATACATCGTCCAACCAAAGTTAGGGCCACCTCCTGCATGAAATGTGGTTGAAAGTAATAATGTAAACGCAAAGGGCAAAAGCCAAAAACTCCAGTTATTTAATCGGGGCAAAGCCATATCTGGAGCACCGATCATCATAGGAATTTGCCAGTTAGCCATTCCGGTAAATGCAGGCATTACCACCCCAAATAGCATAATTAACCCATGTAATGTCGTCATTTGGTTAAAGAAATTCGGATCAACAAAGCGATGACCAGGTTGAAACAGCTCTGCACGAATCACTAGCGCCATGCCACCAGCCAGGAAGAAACTGATCATTGCGAGCCACAGATAAAGTGTGCCGATATCTTTATGGTTGGTAGTAAACAACCAGCGTTTTATAAAGCCTAAAATGCCTTTACCCTGTTCTGGACCATGATCATCATGTTTTTCATCGTGCGCTAATGTATAACTACTCATTGCAAACCTCCAGCTTGAACTTTATTAACCATGGTTGGTTGTTGATTAGCTTTCTGACGTTGTGCAGCAACTTCTGCGGCTTGAACGACATCATTTGTGTTGTTACCCCAGGCATTACGTTCATAAGACGTAATCGCAGCTATTTCTTCATCGGTAAGTTGATCTTTATAAGGCTGCATTGCAGAACCAGTAATACCATTAAGGATTATATCCAGGTGCCGGGAAACAGGATGGCCTGTTGCGACCGAACTACCTCTGAGCGCAGGATATAGCGGTGGGATACCTTTGCCGTTGGGTTGATGACAGGCAGAACAAAATTGCTCGTATTTTTGCTTCCCAAATGCAAGTAACTCATCTCGGCTCATCGTTTTCTGGGTAGGAGGATTCTCTTCTTGATTCGCATACTGATCTTCTTTTTTTGTTTGCGCGACGACCCATTTATCAAAATCATCCTGAGTCACGGCCTCAACTACTATTGGCATAAAGCCATGATTTACACCACAAAGTTCCGCACATTGACCTCGATAAGTTCCTGGTTTTTCAATAGTTGCCCACGCTTCATACATAAATCCCGGTATTGCATCGCGCTTAATACCTAATTCTGGAACCCACCAAGAGTGAACAACATCATTTGAAGTCACTAAAAAGCGAATTTTTTTATTCACAGGTACCACCATGGGCTTATCTACTTCGAGTAAATACCACTCATTCTTTTTCTGTTTATTTTGAATTTGCGCAAATGGTGTAGATAGGGTACTGAAAAAACTAATTCCCTGATCAAGATATTCATACTGCCAGCGCCACTGATAACCTACTATTTTTATGGTTACTTCGGATTGATTTGTATCATCCATTCGGATTAAAACCCGCGTAGCAGGAACTGCAAGTCCAACAAGAATCAAGAAAGGAATGATCGACCAGACAATTTCTAATCGAGGATTATCATGAAATTTAGCGGGCTTATATCCTTTAGATTTTCTATGATGGATCATTGAATAGATCATCACACCGAAGACAACGACTCCAATAATGGCACAAACAGCCATACATACCATATGCAGGTAATATACGTCTTTGCTGATAGGCGTGACCCCTTTGTGCATATTTAACTGCCAAAAATCCGCAGCAGCGAATAGTGGTCGGCTCGCAACCCAGGCACCTAGCATCGTTAATAATCTACAGATCTTTAACCTGTTTAACATCCCCATTCCTCGTCTTGTCAAGAAAGCCAGTATGAACTGGCTCCAATTTAGTTTTATATTTTTAATTTGGTCTCCCCCATTCGCAGGGGTTCTTGTTCAGCAATACGACACTACCACAATGAGTAATTTCCTTCAGTTTTAGATTTACTGACCATGTATTTAACTGCCTCGATTACCTCATTCGTGGTGCATTGATCACAGCCTCCGTTTTTTGGATGATCTTTCCCATGAACGGTGTTTTCAATCAATACATCCATATTTTTTGCAATCAATGATTTCCATGTTTCTTGATCACCAATTTTAGGCGCACCTTGTTTTCCATCATTATGACAGGCTGCGCAGTGCTCGTTATAAACGGCTTCCCCACTTGGAGGAGCTTTTGCTGCGCCACCTGACTTCAGGTTTATCAATTGGGTGCGGGTTAATGACTCATTTAATATGTAATCAACAGCAGAAATGATGTCGTTATCAGAGCAGGTCACGCAGGCGCCTTTAATAGGCATCAAATTATACCCATCAATGACATGACGATATAAACCCGTTAACCCACTATTCTTTAAACGCTCGTACCAGCTTGGTGAACTACCCAGCAAAGGAGCACTCATGGCACCGTCTTGATGACAAATGACACACGCCGTGAAATAAACTTGCTTTCCGCGATCCAGCGAGGGGGGCTCATTGGAAGCGGGTAATCCTAAAGGTTCCTCACTTACTACGGTCTTAAGGTATGTAGCTATAGCCATTCTATCGGCATCAGTCAAATACATCAGACTGTTATGATTTACTTCTGCCATAGGACCTGCCACAGGGCCTGCATTATTGAGAAGCTTATTTAATTTGAATACATCTGCGACTTCCTGATGGGTTCCTGACTCCAATCCATACTTGGTGATGTTTGGTGCCCAATATCCATCAATAAATCCACCCGTTAAATAATACTTATTTTTTGGAGCCCCAAATACATTTAATGGGGTATGACACATACTGCAATGTCCTAGACCATCAACTATATATTTTCCACGATTCCACTCAGGGGATCTGCCTTTCTCATATTGAAATCCATGTCCCTCAGGGAAAAAGAATAATAAATTCCAGCCCCAAAGTGTAAAGCGAGAACCTGGAACATTAAAAGGGAAAGGCAATGATTTGTTAGGTAATTTAACCGGAGGCAGACTCATAAAATAAGCGTATAGAGCTCGGGCGTCATCATCTGTTATTTTAGAAAAATAAATATAGGGAAATACTGGGAAATAGTTTCTTCCTTTAGGATCACGACCTTCTTTAAGAGCACGAATAAAATCTTTTTCAGTCCAGTTACCAATACCCGTTTCTTTATCTGGAGTAATATTAGGGCTATAAAATGTCCCGAAAGGAGTATCTATTGGTAATCCACCAGCATATGCAGGTGTGCGAGCATTAACATTGGTATGGCAGGAAATACAATCCCCCATCTTGGCCAAATACTCTCCCCGCTGAATTAAATTCTGTTGTTCACCAGTGGCTGGAGCTGTCGGTGGATAAGCAGGATAATACCCATTAATAATTGATAATTTCTCTTGAGCAGGTTCATTTTCTGCATGTAATAATTGACCTGCCAGGCCAAGCACCGCCACAGTTGCCGTGACGATTAGCTTTCTTAGTAACAAAGAGCCCACGCTCCCTCCTATTTGTTCTTATTTTGTACGCTTCTCTTGCGGAGACAGAATAATCGACGCATTTTATACTCCACATTGCCTAAGTTGCAATGTTATAATCGCTATCTTTGATTATTTTTATATCGTGATTATGTTTGTTTATCTTAATGGTTTACTTTTAGGCTTATCTTTGATTATTGCCTTAGGACCGCAAAACATTTTTTTAATCAAACAAGGTGCACAAAAAAATCACGCAATGCTCTCTGCTGTTATTTGTTTTATCTGTGATTTTATTTTAATTTGCTCCAGTATAACAGGCTTGCATGAATTGCTCCTACTTCGTCCTGTTCTGCAAATCTGGATGATGTTGTTAGGTACTGCTTTTTTACTATTTTATTCCGCAAAAGCACTATCTCGTGCGTTTTCAAAATCAACTGATGCTGAAGAAAATACATCTCATCAACCCCGTAACAGAACTCAAATCATCCTCCTGGCCCTGGGATTTAGCTTACTTAATCCCCATGCCATTATTGATTCTCTGGTGATTATTGGTGGTGGCAGCAGCGGATATCCGGAGCAAGAACATATTTTTCTACTGGGGGTACTTACCTCAAGCTTGATTTGGTTTAGCTCATTAACTTTCACCGCACGATATTTTTCTGATGTCTTGTCAAAAACTAACGTATGGAAAGGGATCGAATTACTCAGTGGTTTATTAATGGCTTTTATAGGCATTAAACTTGGGACGGATTGTTTAAGTTTAATTTCAGAATTAATCGGTACATCGATGTGATAGAAAGGGCCAATCAGTGTGTCGCCAATTGACCCAGTGGAATGACACATAGCAAGTCCAACCTCGCAATGCGAATATCTCATAACCATTTATCCATGTCAACCGAGGAATAAACAACAAAAGCCCTTTCCCATTGTTGTTCAAACCCACTTCAGTTAAACTCAACCTTTTACACAAATTGAGCAGTACATGTTTTACGGCGATACCATCCAAGACACAAGACAAATGTTTTTTTCCAGTTGGGAAAAATACCAACATAAAAAACTATTGTCTCCTTTAGAAAATGAGATTGTTCAAGTAATATTGGCCCATCCTGAATATCATAAGCTCCTCGAAAATCAAGATAAATTCCAGCTACAATCCTATTTCCCCGAGTCAGGGGAACCGAATCCATTCCTCCACATGGGACTTCATCTTGCAATTAGAGAACAAATTGCAACCGATCGTCCTGCGGGCATTCATTTAATCTATAAAAATTTGATCAACAAATACAATGACTCATTAGTAGTAGAACATTTAATGATGGAGCAGTTGGCCGAATACCTGTGGCTCTCACAAAAAAATAATATTCCTCCTGATGAGCATCAGTATCTGCAAACATTAGCTACCCTTTGAAGTATTTTTCAGTGGAAAGGGTAAATAAGACCACTCAGGCAATGAACTTTATCGTGCATCCTATGTATAACTGATATAAAACGTGTGTACTCTATGTTTTAGTTGATCAAATTAAAACCAAAGAGTACACTACCAATTTTCTCTGTTGAGGTTATTTTATGGCTAATATCGTTTTGTTTGATATGGATGACACATTAAGCTCAGAAAACGGATTGGGCGATAATAATAGAGTTTTGTTTTTTCCAGATACAACCAAACAGGTTTTCGAAGATCTGCAAAAACGTGGTGACCACATTATTATTTGCTCTAAATGTGCTACGAAGATAGAAATTCAATCGGCATTAACAAAGGCAAAAATTGATTTTGCAAATATTGAAATTTTAGGTGGACACAAGAAGTCAAAATTAGAAACTGCTAATGAATATAAAGCAAATAAAGGCGCTAAAAACGTTATTATTGTTGAAGACAGTACCTCTATTGATGACAGTTCGGATAGCGTGGTGCATATTCAGGTACCCTATAAAATTGATCACACAGCACCTCCATCAGACGCTTATTTAAAAGTAGCACTACTACCTGAAGAGCGGCTGTTTGCGATAAAGCCTATTGTACACGCAATTAAGCAAAATTCAGATCGTCAGGGTCAAATAAATAGTGAAGCTCTAAGTAATTACTACGAGTCAATAGTCAAGTTAATGGAATATAGAGATAAGCGAGAAAAAGATAGCCGCGGCGAGTTCTATACTTCCTGGGCACGCTGGTTTGGAGGAGAAGCTCGTTCGAAAACAGCAAAACTTAAGGCTGTTGATAGCATTATTAAATCGTTACACGAAGGTACTTTCGACATCAACCATATTCCTCAGGCAGCCAAAAATGGAGAACTAGCTGCTATTGTAAACTCTATTAATATTGCTGAAATTGTCAAGCCTGCAAAATCAGTATCTGCAAACGTGAGCCAATTCTAAAATTGCATTTTGCACTGCATTTTTAAACCTAGTCCTGCCCCTCTCCCGTGAATGGAAGAGGGCTATTTTTTAACAGTCCTTCTTCCCCTAAGGAAGCGATAAAATTTTTAAATAATAGCTCTTCACCCCAATGGGGAGAAAAGCCGTAACTAAAGTGGATTGCTCTCCAAAGTACATGACACCTAAGGAGAGGCTAATAACAAAAGGAGTTTAATTACACCGGAACGATGTAGTAGGCGCTAAACTATTTAGTTTCTCCTGTAAAAGACTTAGATTTTTAGGTACAACGATAAATTGATAGTTATCATTTAGGAACTGCATTGGAGCGAGGTATTGCGCATTATTGCGTTTCTCCACCGTAAATCTATTTTCCGGCCTCATATTTCTAATAACAACAGAATTGACTTCCTGAGGATTCATATCTTCTATAAGCTGAACGTTCATAACCGTATGCAGAAATTCAGGATAAACAACGTCAGTGATAATAAATGTAGATTGCTTGGCCTCTTCATCAATTTTTTCTTCAAATTTAATAAGATTATATTTATTTTGTAATAAGGTTAAACGTCTTCTTAATTCTATTGTTTTAGGATCCGTGGTTATTAAAGAAGCTGTAGTCCGCAAATCCGTTAAGGCCCCATCCTCTCCAGAACGGCTCATTGATTCGCCGATATTAAACCCACCTTCAGTTAAACCCATTAATTGATTGATTTTTATTTTTACATCGGTAATTGCCGAAGAACCGTCCATATTCATCATGGAAATGAGTTCAAGAATTGATTTCATAAATTTTTATCTCGCCTTTGATTAAAAAAGGATTAAAAGAAATAAATTTCGCGCAATAGTATTTAACTTTGACTGAAAAGTGAATGTCGGAACAAAAAATACTCTCAGTTTTTAAATTTGGAGCACGGAATCCTTTCAGCAGGTATTTTATGAAAAAATAATATCCTTTATAAAAATCTTAAGTAATGTTAACTAAGCGAAGACATTAGGACTGTGTATCTCGACTAAAATCAGTTAATATGGAGTATTAAATAACAAATCCGTGTCCTGTATGACTGATCAAGAAAAGAAAACCCATTTTGGTTACTCTACTGTTGCCTGGGATGAGAAAGAAAAGAAAGTAGCCGAAGTTTTTCATTCCGTAGCAAAAAAATATGACTTGATGAATGATTTAATGTCTTTAGGTATTCATCATCTGTGGAAGCGCTACACGGTAGGCCATAGCCAAGTGCGTACCGGACAACTTGTCTTAGATTTAGCCGGAGGCAGTGGCGACTTAACACGGTTATTATGTAAGAAGGTTGGTGATAAAGGTCGAGTTGTTCTCACTGATATAAATTCAGCCATGCTTAATGTAGGACGTGATCGCTTATTAGATGAAGGTTTATATAAGAATATTGATTACGTACAAGGTAATGCGCAATGTCTGCCCTTTGCTGATAACAGTTTTCATTGTATTACTATGGCGTTTGGTTTAAGAAACGTAACCGATAAGGAAGAAGCGCTTCGTTCAATGTATCGTGTGTGCAAACCCGGAGGGAAAGTGATGATTCTTGAATTCTCCACCCCCACATTTCCTGGTTTAAAACCTATTTATGACTGGTATTCGTTTAATATTTTACCTAAAATAGGGGGGCTTATTGCGCAAGATAAAACCAGTTACCAATACCTTGCTGAATCCATACGCATGCATCCCAATCAACTCAAACTAAAAGAAATGATTGAGGATGCAGGATTCGAAGACTGTCACTATGATAATCTCAGTGGTGGTATCGTTGCCTTGCACATTGCCTATAAATATTGAGTGCATTATGTTAAAAAAATACTCCCTAAAGGCTCTTCAAATAGCCATTAACAAAGCGGCCAAACTGGATGAGCAAATGCCAGCCAAGCTGAAAGCGCTTGATAATAAAACCCTTGAAATAATCATAAGCCCTTTAAACGTTAATTTTTTTATACATTTTAAGGATGGCGAAATTGTCTTACTTGATTGCTTCGATAGCAAAGCGGACACAGTTATTCACAGCAACCCTTTAGGATTGATCCGCTTGAGTTTATTACCCGCTTCCAAAGCCCGTTCTTTGTTTAATGATAAAATTCGCATGACTGGAGATACGGAATTAGGACAGCATGTAAAAAAATTGTTTGACGAAATGGATATCGATTGGGAAGGCCATCTGGCTCATTTTACTGGTGATGTAGTGGCTCATCAAATCGGTTCTTTTGTGCGTAAAGGGATGGCATTCAAAAAGAAAGTGGATGATTCCTTTCATCAAAATGTGACGGAATATCTGCAAGAAGAATTACGAGTCATGCCAACGAAATATGAACTGGAAGATTTTTTTGTTGAAGTAGACGAGTTATCTTTAAGTGTCGAGCGTTTGCAAGCTCATGTAAATCAACTAATAAGCCGCTATGAAATCCATTAAAAAACTCATCCGTCTTATTCATATTAACTATGTTCTAGCTAAAAATGGACTAGATAATGTAGTCGTGTCATTGAGATTATTTGCACCGCTACGCTTTATTGTCTATTTAAATCCTTGGAATTGGTTTCGTAAAGAACAATTAACGCATGGAGAAGCACTTCGTAAATCCTTGGAAGTATTAGGGCCTATTTTTATTAAATTCGGTCAAGCGCTTTCGACGCGCCCTGATATTCTGCCCTTGGATATAGCGATTGAACTTAGCAAATTACAAGATAAAGTCCCTCCATTCCCTAGCGAACAAGCCATGGCCATTATTGAAAAAGCTTATGGCATGTCTCCCTATGAGGTTTTTGCTGAATTTGATTCCATACCCTTAGCATCGGCTTCTATGGCGCAAGTGCATGCAGCAACTTTGAAAACAGGCGAGGAAGTGATCGTCAAGGTGCTTAGGCCCAACATGCGACGCATTATTGAGCAAGACTTGAGTATTATGCATACTATTGCAAAATGGGCGGACCGTTATTGGCCAGAGATTAGGCGTTTAAAACCAAAAGAAATTGTAACAGAGTTTGAACATACCTTAATCGATGAGCTCGACTTACTAAGAGAAGCAGCTAATGCAGCTCAATTAAGACGTAATTTTGAGCATTCTCCTATCCTGTATATTCCAGAAGTCTATTGGGATTATTCACGATCTAATGTGATGGTGCTCGAACGAATACATGGCATCCCTGTATCCGATCTCGTAAGCTTACAAGCACATGGGGTTGATATAAAGAAACTGGCGGAGCGGGGTGTAGAAATTTTCTTCACTCAAGTATTTCGTGATTGTTTTTTTCATGCAGACATGCATCCAGGAAATATTTTTGTTTCTTATAAAAATCCCAAAGACCCCCAATATATATGCATCGACTTTGGCATTATGGGGACATTAAATGACAATGACAAACGGTATTTAGCAGAAAATCTATTGGCCTTTTTTAATCGGGATTACCGGCGTGTTGCGGAGTTACACGTTGAATCTGGTTGGGTTGCACGTGATACCCGTGTAGATGAATTTGAAAGCGGTATTCGTACGGTATGTGAACCTATCTTTGAAAAACCTTTAAAAGATATTTCCTTTGCACAAGTAGTATTGCGTCTTTTTCAGGTTGCTCGACGTTTTCATATGGAAGTACAACCACAACTTATTTTATTACAAAAAACGCTCCTTGCTGTAGAAGGCTTAGGACGTCAACTCTATCCAGACTTGGATTTATGGGCTACAGCCAAACCTTTTCTTGAAAAGTGGGTTAGAGATCAAATAGGTCCTAAAGCTTTTTTCACCCAATTAAAACGAAATTTACCTTTTCTTGCGGAACAATTGCCCCATATGCCAAAACTGCTCTTTGATTTTCTAGAGCTTAAAAAAGAAGAATTAATAATAAATAAAGAGCGCGCTAATGCTCAGCCTGAAAATGAAAAACCAGCAGTCCATTGGAATAGTATTGCGATCGGCGCGGGACTTTCGTTCCTGTTAGTGTGCCTGCTTGACTATGCGCATCTTATCCATCACAAACAACTCACCCCGCTTGCCCTTTCAGGAGCAATTCTGGCAGGGTTGTTTGTACTTATTAACCCTAATACGAGGAATTAAACATGGGACTAAGTGGAATCAGCCCTCTTTCTTTATTGTTAATTTTAGTCATTATTCTAGCTCTTTTTGGTACTTCCAAATTAAAAACTATAGGTACCGATCTTGGCGAGGCCATTAAAAATTTCCGTAAGGCCTTGAATGAAAATCAAGCTGATGAGCACCCAAAAAAGGATAACAAACCTCTATGAGTAGTGGCGAACTTTTGGTTATTTTTATTGTTGCCCTCATTGTATTTGGCCCCAAAAAACTCCCTATGTTGGCAACCCATTTAGGATTATTGGTAAAAGCATTGAACAGAATAAGAGCACAAGCTGCTGTGCTCTGGCAACAGCAACTAAATGCCCTGCAATTGCAAGAAAATCAACGTAAGGCAAAAGAAGCAGACGATCAATATAAAAAAGAGCAAGTGTCCTAAATTTTATCTTATTGTAACTTAGCCCCCTTACTCTGTTCAGGTTCATCTTTTGCGGGCAGTTTAAAACCATCTAAGTCAGGAAGGTCCTTCATCGCCTCTTTACTTGGGAGCAAAGAACCACCTTCATAGGCTTTAGGGCCCTCTTTAGTCGTTTGATAAAGCTTGCCATCACCATTAGAATAGGCAATCACTTTATTGGTTTCTGCATCGACCATAATAAAACTTTTTCCTTCTTTTGCCTGCTTTTGGAAGAACGACGCCATGTCCTCCTCTGATTTAAAAGTTAAAGACAATCCGCCATTCTCATCCTTCTTAGGAGGATGATCTTTAAACCATTTCGCCCCACAATGTTCCTTATAGGCTGCAAGGAAAGCTTCTACCTGTTCGCTTTGAATGCGAATACTTTTCTTTTTGCTCTCCTCCTCTTCAGCTGGTAGTAAACTGTCCACTTGCGAGGTGTGTTTCGGTGGACCTAATGGAATCTCTTCCTCATCTTTTGATTGAGACATATATATTTCCTCTAAAAGTGTAGGCTTTTTTGAAAACTTATATTGTATAAGTATAATTCAACTTTTACGCTTCCACTTTATTTCCATAGAATTTGTTATTGGCTTCAACCTTAAAATTAAGTAATTTCATGATTAGGCCGAGCTACTCCTTACTTTATTGTTCAAAACTTGCTATATTTTTATTATTTAAATCCTGCCAAAGTTGTTCGGCTACCGGTCCTCTGGCTGGTTTTTGTAAACGAATCGCGCCTAAAGTAACTAACCGTTTATCGAAATGATTCCCTTGCAAGCTCTGTAACCTACCATCCGCTAGCTCCTGGCTAATCATATGCAAGGGCAATCTTCCCCAACCCAGACCTGCAACAATTATATCTTTCTTCACCATTACATCGCTCACAGTCCATCGATGTCCATGTTCTATGACACCGAAGGAAAAATCAGATTGCGAGGAATCACGGAGGATCACTTGCATGCATTCAGAAAGCGTATCCAAATCACCTAATTGGGTACCGTAATATTGAATAAATTCGGGGGATGCAACAGCGACTAGAAACTCAGACCGAAGCGGGATGACCTCGACAGCCTTTTTAGTAATTAAATTTTCGCTAATAATCAGGTCTGCCTGATTTCGCAATAATCGTTCACACGCCCCTCCAATTGATTCGGAAAGAAAATGAAATTGGGTATTAGGAAACGTATAAATCCAATGTTTTAACAGAGGTTTCAAAGTCGACAGAGGAAAAAAGACATCGATGGCAATCGTGATATCACTTTCAGCTTCAGATTGCAGTAGTTCTGCAAATTGACTAATGTTTTTCCAGTGCCCAATTAAAGACTGAGCTCGACGATAGAGTTTTTCGCCTTCTATTGTGAGAACCGGTCGATAATGACTGCGATCAAACAATACCAAATTTAATTGCTCTTCTAATTTTTTTATTGATGTAGTAATTGCAGGCTGACTTTTAAATAAGATCCGTGCTGCCGCATTGAATCCACCGCACTCGACTACTACTACAAAAACTCGTAAAGCATCAAAATCAATGTCCATAATTTTTTTCTATTAAGTTTATTAAAACTTAATATTATCAACTTATAAAGATTTTATCTAATCTGTTTACTCCACATACGGGAAACAGCAAGAGGGACAATATATGCCAATAAATAACATTCAAGACATAACAACTGCGCTATTAAAGGTATTGTTTAATCAACGACGAGTTAGTGAGTTTGCCGAGACAAAGTGTAATGGAATTTTATGCCCAGAATGCATTGGCCATCCGCAAGATAAAATTCACCATGCTATCAAGGAACAACGCGCCCTAACGTTCATTCTTCCTGCCTTCCCTGCAAAATCAGCCAATAGACAAAAAACCCTTTCCGAAAAACCGGATCGAGGTGAAATCATTGGCTTGAGTAATTTGAATCGACTCTGCCAAACCCTGGAAGAAATTTATCCTGTAGGTATTAAATTAATCATTTGTTCTGACGGTCGCGTCTTTAATGATTTAGTTTTGGTGAGTGATGATCATGTAGATGTATATCAAAAAGGAATTCAACAAATTATCAAAGAATACCAATTAACTCATTTATCTACATTTGCGCTTGATGAGGTCTATCCCTGCCATAACTATCAGATTATGCGGGAGTTATTAATGGCCGAGTTTGGTCAATCTTTAGATGAATTAAAACAACATGTAGCAACCGATCCGCACGCTCGCTATCAATTTAACGGGATTCACCGTTTTATTGTTGAGGATCAATTCGCTTTAAAACCTGGACAAACAAAAAACAAAACACGCCAGCAAGCCAAACAAATTGCTTATGAAGTAATCCGTCGCTCGAATGCGTGGTCGCGATTATTAACAAATTATTTTCCACAATCCGTGCGATTGTCGATTCATCCCCAGCCTTGTGGCTCAGAGAAAATAGGAGTTCACTTACTACCTACATCAAATCGTTGGAGTACCCCTTGGCATAATGTTCTACTTAAAAAAGGCAAAAGATGGCAACTCATAAAAAGGCAAGAAGCTGAGCAATTGGGAGCACGATTAAATAAAGATCATTATGTATTGGAGGCCTACTCATGAACCAACAACAGCGATTTTGCCCTCATCTAATTCAAGCGGATCATGGTCGTAAGCTGACCGATTTATCATTGGAAATGCTCCTAAAGCAAACGACTCAACATAAGATTGTGCTTCTACGAGGCTTTAATCTTCTGCAACGGGATGATTTGCTCCAATATTGTCAAAAGCAAGCCCAGTTACTTTCTTGGGATTTTGGTCCGGTAATGGAAATGAAAGTAGATCAAAAGCCCAAAAACTATCTCTTTACGGAAGGAGATGTCCCATTGCATTGGGATGGAGCTTTTCATCAAGAACCTCGTTTTTTGCTCTTTCATTGTTTGCAGGCACCCAATGCAGAGAGTGGTGGGGAAACTCTATTTGTTAACACAGAAATGGTTTGGCATACTGCAAGCGATGCACAAAAAAAAGAGTGGCAACAGTATGCGCTCGTATTTCATACCGAAAAACTAGCACATTATGGGGGCACCATTACTCGTAATTTAATCAATAAACATCCAGAAACTCAACAGGTTATCTTAAGATTTGCTGAACCTGTAGGTGAAGACTATTTAAATCCAGTACACGTTAAAATAATAGGTAAAAATGAGGATGAATCGCAATCCATTTTATCTTCTTTAAGTCAAAGGATGCGGATGCCTGAACATATGTATCAACATCAATGGCAACAAGGTGATTTTCTGCTTGCCGACAATTTTTCACTCCTGCATGGTCGTAACGCTTTTCATCGACATAGCCCAAGACATTTAAGAAGGATCCAAATATTATGAAACCCTATACTTTAATGCAGTTAAAGCAAACCACCAGCCCAGAACAATTCAGCAATCATTTGCGAGAAATGGGCGAATTGTTTTGGTGGGAAGCCGGTAAATTTTTTGTAGTTACTTCCTATAAATTAGCCAAACAAGTCCTCACAAGTGAGGATTTTACTTGTGATCGCACCCCTTTTTTTATAACACGCATGCCCGAGATGAATTTGTCATTAATTACTGATTTTTTTAAAGTGGTCAGTAAAATGATGGTGATGAGTGATGCTCCAGAACACACTGATCGCCGGCGGATTTGTTATCATGGCTTTAGTAACAACTGTCTGGAACAATTGAAACCCTTAATTCAGCAGACTATAACAAATTGTTTGGCAGAGTATACTGCAGATAAACCTTTTGATTTTGTTACTCAACTGGCCCAACACATCCCTTCGGTGACACTTGCAGAGTTGTTCGCAATTCCAGATAGTGAACGTCTTGATTTTTATCATTGGTCTAATAATATGACGCAATTTTTTGGTGGCTCAACCAGTTATAAAGATCAGGATGGAATTCAGGTCAATCAAAGTGCCAAACAACTCTATAGTTATTTTTCAAATTTAATTGTCCATCGTCGAAAAAAACCAGGATCCGATTTTTTAAGTATCTTGTTGGAGCATCAAGCCCATTTTGGCTTAACCGATGATGAAATTATCTCTCAAGCAATTATGATGTTAGTTGCAGGTCAAGTCACAACCACTGATCAGCTGTGCAATAATTTATTTATTTTGTTAAATCAACCAGGACTTTGGCAACAAGTAAGAGATAATTGTCATCTACTTGATAGATATATTGAAGAATGCAACCGGCTTGATCCCGCAGTAACGTTTATTTTCCGAGTCACTAAAAATGAAACGATGATAGGAAATAAATTGATTGAAAAAGGCAAGGTGATTTTCATATCGACACATGCCATTAATCGTGATCCCCATTATTTTGACGACCCAGATGCCATCAATCCTAATAATAAACACCCCCAACATTTCAGTTATGGTTATGGCAGTCATTTTTGTCTGGGTGCAAAATTGGCACGCATCGAGATGCACAGCATTTTTAAAGCTCTATTGAACCAGTTTCCTGGGTTACGTCTTGATACCAGTAACCCCGCGCAAAGGAAACATCACAGTTTATCTTTTTCTGGTTTCGAACATCTATATTTAAATGCCCTTTAAGATGCTTATAATAGGTTTATAAAATTGTGGCCTAATGAGAAGGCACCAGTCGTTACCCTCGCAATGACTTAGGTTTTACTGTGCCTTAACTTAGGTTACAAAATTTATGATCTTAGAGAGACGCAACTCATGAGCGATCAAAAAAACCTATCAAAGGATGCCGCGCTTAAATTCATCATTCTCACCGGTATTGTGAGTCTTTTTGCGGATATGACCTATGAAGGTGCACGCAGTATCACTGGACCGTATTTGGCGTTATTAGGAGCCAATGCCGCTGTTGTGGGTTTTGTATCTGGTTTTGGAGAATTATTAGGTTATACACTACGTCTGGTATCCGGCTATCTTGTGGATCGTACTCATAGATATTGGACGCTCACTATTTTTGGTTATACCTGTAATTTATTAGCAGTTCCCTTATTAGCCATCGCGGAACAATGGTGGGCTGCTGCTACCCTCATTATTACAGAGCGAGTAGGAAAAGGGATTCGTACACCTGCGCGAGATGCCATGCTTGCTCATGCAGGACACCAAAAAGGAATGGGTTGGGCTTTTGGTTTACATGAAGCAATGGATCAAACCGGGGCGATGATAGGTCCTTTGATTGTGGCTCTCGCACTTTATTTTAAAGTGGAATATCGCTATTGTTTCGCGTTGCTTTTAATTCCTGCATTATTTGCTTTAGGCACTTTATTCTTGTCACGTTGGCTCTATCCTCGCCCCCAAGACTTAGAAGTACATCATGATACCCTGGAAATTAGCGGTATGAGCATGAATACAGCTTTTTGGCTGTACTTATCAGGAGCAGCACTCATTGCAGCTGGCTATGCCGATTTCCCATTAATTGCTTATCACTTTCAAAAAGAAGATATTTTATCTCCACTTTGGATCCCCATTTCTTATGCCCTAGCCAAAGGATTCAATATAGCAAGTGCCCCATTTCTCGGATATCTTTATGACCGACATGGTTTTATTATTCTCGTCCTTGTCTCCTTGATATCCTGTTTTTTTGCCCCTTTAGTCTTTTTTGGTACTTCCACTCTGGCTATATTAGGAGTAATTTTATGGAGTATTGGGGTTTGTGCTCATGAGTCACTGATGCGCGCCATCATAGCCGGTATGATACCTAAAGAAAAACGCGGCTCAGCATATGGAATTTTCAATACAGGTTTTGGAGTATCTTGGTTTTTGGGTAGTGTTTTAATGGGCGTTCTCTATGATACGTCCATTCTCGCTTTAGTTATTTTTTCCATTTCCATCCAATTACTTGCATTTCCTTTCATGGGTATAGTCATGAAAAAACTGAAATAAATAAAAACTCTATTTTTGTGCGGCTAATTTTTGCAAGTGTTCGTCTGATAAGCGAAATTGCAACAAATCCGTACGCCGATGAGCCCCTATAAATTCGTAAAATTCAATAGCTTTTTTATTCCAGGTAAATGCATGCCCTTCCATGCGACAGCATCCCTTTTCAATTGCCAACTGTGCAAGATTAGATAACAAGGCCGTGCCCAAACCATGATTACGATAAAGTTCATCTACAAACAACTCTTCAATGTAAAGAACTGGCGCTCCTGCCGGGGCAGAATAAGAGAAAAAAAATAAAGCATACCCAGCTGGTTTTTTCTTGTACTCAGCTAATAATACATTAAAAAATTTAGTTCGACCAAAACCATGAGACTCAATTTTATCCAGGGTCAAATTAATTTCTTCAGGTTTCTTTTTTTCATATTCAGCGAGTTTCTTGATTAAACCAAAAATTTCTTCTTTATCTTTTTTCTTAGCAATCCGAAAAGTAAATTCCATATTTGTACCTCCACACCCTACGCTCTAATCAAACCGATTTACTGGTTGATGACAATACGGTGCTTTCTGATGTTTGGCATAATAATCTTGATGGTACTCTTCTGCCGGCCAAAATGTTTGCACAGGAAAAAGTCGAGTCGCAACCGTAAAGCCTTTTTTTTGTAACATTTGGATTAACGTTTCTGCTTCTGTTAATTGTTCCTGATCATAATAAAATACTGCACTTTGATACTGCTGACCTATATCAGGACCTTGACCTGATTTCTGCGTGGGATCATGGATTTCAAAAAATCGCTTTAAAACGTGGTGATAATCAGTCTTAGCTTTATCATAAATAACACGTACTGCTTCATAATGCCCAGTATTTCCCTGACAAACTTGGTCATAACTTGGTTCTAAAGTAACGCCCCCTGTATAACCCACTTCAACACGCAGAACTCCGGGAATTTGTTTTAAAAAATGATCAACTCCCCAAAAACATCCGCCAGCCATTATCGCTTCTTCCGTATCTAATACCTGACTGTCCGCAACGAAATCAATAGAAGCGGAGTTGACACAATGGCGTAAGTTGTTTTGGGTGAAGTATTCTCCCGTAAAGACATGCCCTAAATGTGCATCGCAGCGCGAGCAAAGGATTTCCATGCGTTGACCATCAGGATCGGGTAGCTGTTTGACCGCATGAACAATATTATCATCAAAACTTGGCCAGCCACACCCCGAGCTGAATTGGCTTGAGCCGCGAAATAAGGCTAAACCACAACGTTTACATAAATAAGTGCCATTAGTCATAACATAATTATATGCCCCAGTGTGAGGATATTCTGTGGCTTTTTCACAGATTATCCTTTTAGCTAACGGGGTTAAACTGGCTGTTTTATCAAGATAATCATCCATCATGCTACCTTTGTTGCCCTTGGCAAATTTTATCGGCTAAATAACCTATAGCTCCCGCATAATATATTGAATTATTATAGTGTAAAATCATCTTATAGTTGGGGAAGGTTAAGAAGGTGGGGCCGCCCAATGGCTGTACTATGCTGCCTTGCAGATTTTGATAAGGCAATGGCTCGCCATTTTCGGTACGTACACCCAGCGCACTCCATTCACTCACAGGCTTCACAATGGTTTTTCCTGCCATAGCCATATCGAATTTATGGGGTAATTTGACTTGGATAGCCCAAGGCTCCCCTGATTGCCATCCATTTTGCTTCATGTAATTTGCAATTGAAGCAAAGACATCAGGCTTACTTCTCCAGATATCCTTTCGTCCATCACCATCATAATCAACCGCATATTTCACCCAGCTTGAAGGTAAAAATTGGGGTTGGCCTGAAGCACCAGCCCACTCACCTTTGAAATCGGCTAAACTGACATGTCCTTCATCCAAGATATGCAAAGCAATAAATAATTCTCTACGGAAAAAATCTTTGCGATTGGAGTCATATGCTAAAGTGGCTAAAGCTTTCACTACAGGGAAATTACCCATGTAAGTACCATAACTGGTTTCCATTCCCCAAAATGAAACAATGAAACAAGGATTTACCCCGTATTTTTTGGCCACAGCCTCCAAGACTTCTTGATTCTTCTTGAATTCTTTACGTCCTATGGCAATTCTGTAACTATCAACGCGCGTGTTACGATATTTGATGAACGTAAGGCGATGTTCTGGTTGAGAACGTAAAAATCCTTTAATTTGATGGCTTGGCTCATGGATACCCGCAAACGCCTCATCAAACGTTTCTGATGAAATCCCCTGTTGCAAAGCTTCTGCTCTAACTCCAGCGACCCACTCATTCCAATTCTGTTGTGCGAAGGCAACATGATGTACCAGAACGTATGCGATTATCGCAAGTCCCCATTTTTTCATAGCCTTTCCCCCTGATTTTGTTACTTGATTGCCATCTCGATATTAAGATAGACCCTTTCTCATAAAAACATACAGCCTGGTTAAACCGCAAACCTCGAGCTTTTATCTATCTCAAAGCGCCACTGCCATTGGCTTAAAAATTACTGCCATCCCCGCGAACAGGGATCTAATTCTTGCACCAGCATGGTGACTGATTAGAAAACCTTCGCGGTACGACAAAAAAGCTAATCACGTTGGTGTACTGGACCTATGTCCGGGACACCAACATAAAAGGATTATACAGTGAGTATTAAAGTGCTTCCATAAATGCTGTTAAATCCGCCTTTTCTTGTTGTGTTAACTGTAATTGCAAGACCAGGTTAAAGAACTCTACGGTATCTGCCAACGTTAACAAACGACCGTCATGCAAATAGGGTGGAGAATCTTTTATTCCTCTTAAAGGAAATGTTTTTATAGGTCCATCACCCACTGCTTTCATGCCGTTAATCATTTGTGGTTGATAGAATCGCTCGGTCTGTAAATTATGCATGGTATTGTCAGTATAATAAGGAGGAGTATGACAACTAGAACATTTTCCTTTGCCAAAAAACACTTCTTGCCCACGTAACTCTGCTGGACTTGCTTTGGCAGGATCAAGCTTTCCTTCCCAAGTCAATTTAGGTGCGGGTGGAAAATCCAAAATTTCTTGGAATTCGGCCATGAAATGAACTTGGCTACCACGTTCCAGAATGTTAACACCCTTTTTAGTTGCAATAACAGGATCCCCATCGAAATAAGCTGCTCTTTGTTCAAATTCAGTGAAGTCCTCCACTGTTTTTAGCGCACGCTGAGATCCAAATAATCTTTGAATATTTAAACCCCGTAAGGTTGGAGTATTGATGCGATGACGAAATTCTTGCGGTCTTATATCACCGACCAAATGCGTTGCTTTATTCGTATGGCCGTTCGCATGACAATCAAAACAAGAGACCCCCCGGCTCGGTTTAACAGTCCGTCGGTCTTCGGTTTGGTTAAATTGTTGTTGCGGGAATGGGGTAACTAATAGGCGTAACCCTTCTAACTGTTTGGGGTTTAATAAACCATTGAACAATTCGAAATAATTCTCAATAGTGACTAATTTACCTTGAGAAACATCCCCAAGATCAGGTCGGGTAGTTAAAAAAATAGGAGCAGGAAAAGGAGGTAAAAAATGATCTGGAATATCAAAATCCAAGTCAAACCGAGTTAAATCACGGTCTTCTTGTTTTTTAATTTCATTAATCGCAAATTTAGGAAATAACATTCCCCCTTCTGGATGATTGGGATGAGGTAAGGGTAAGAAACCTTGTGGAAAAAGGTTTTGTTTCTTCACATCATCTGGACTCATTTTAGCTAATTGTTCCCAGGTCACGCCTGCAGGGAGTTTCACGCGAACCCCTTCTTGGATGGGTTTCCCATTGGACATTTTTGCCGTTTGAGAAGGATTATTACTCAAATCATAACGCTGTTTTAGCAGCTCTTGTTGTCGGTCATTAATGGCTTGCTTTTCACTACTCATGCGTTGCAAAACGCTTTGAAACGTCTCATGAATCACTACGGGTAAATAACTTGAAGGAACTGTTATATTCGCAGGAGTAGGTTGTGGTTTGGGGGTCTCAGCAAAAGCAAAAGAAACCATGCTTACTGTTAGAGCCATCACCCCTAAAGATTTTTTTAACACAGATAAGTCCGTTTAGATAAAAACAATTTTTTCATCATAAAGTACTTATAAATTCAGTGCAATAGAGACTAAATTCTGGAAATCTAACATAGGCCTAGGGCAGCAAAGCGGGGTTCTGGGTTTTAGGTGCGGCGAATTTCAGGTTCGCTTCGCTGGAAAGGGTATAAGCTCCATCGTGTAGATATGCTCGAACCTTAGGAACGTTAACTTGTTTTACTCACTACGTAAAGAAACTACAGGCTCCAACTTTGCTGCACGGCGTGCAGGATAAAAACCAAAGAAAATTCCAGTAGCTGCTGATACCAAAAAGCCTGCCGCAGGAGGCAAAAGATAGATTGAAAAATTCCAATCACTGAAATAGGCCAAAATACGGGTACAAATTAATCCTAAAATAACCCCTAGTATCCCTCCTAATAGAGAAAGCATCACCGATTCGACTAAAAATAAGGCTTGAATTTCACTATTTTTAGCTCCGACCGCTTTACGAATACCAATTTCTTTCCGCCGTTCACTCACAGAAACTAACATGACGTTCATTACCCCAATTCCACCCACCAAAAGCGAAATTCCTCCGATCACCGCCAGTAACAAGGTAAAAATTTGGCCCTGATTTTCCATGCTGGCAATAATTTGTTTGGCGCTACGTGAAAATACACTCAATTTAGGAGCAATTGAACCAATCGTTTGTTTTATTTCCTCAACCACCTCATCGATAGGACTATCGGGTTTCAATTCCAAGACCACATTATTTACTTTAGCCTCTTTGCTAATGAGGGCAATACCCCCCAAGGGAACTATTGCCGCCTGGTTGATGTCTTCATTGAAAAACCCATTTTCCTTCCAAGGTTTAGCGACACCAATGATTGTATATAAAGATTGTCCTATACGTAATTGCTTTCCAATGGGATCATCAAAGCTAATCTCTTTGATTTGGCGTGCCAAACCCGCACCAATGACGCAATAATGTTCATAAGATTCAACAAAAGAAACAAAATGGCCCGCAGCTAATTTAATATGAACAATTTTGGGTAAATGTTCATTGGCCCCGATGACCGCTCCTTGCATCATTTTTCCTTGAAAACTCAGGGGTTGATATGCAGTGCTATAGGGAGCCATATCAATAATATAAGGAATACGCTCAGCCATTTGTTCCCATTGCGCTGCACTGACTGATTCCATACTTCCCGAAGATTTGTCACTCGTTTTTGGATAAACCGCAATTGCTAATAAGTCTGTACCTAAAGACTTAAATTGAGCTAATGCTTTTTCGGTCGCCAATTGCCCACAACTTATTAAAGCCACAACCGCAGCAGTCCCTACTAAAATACCTAAAACGGCCAAAAAAGAACGCAACTTGGCGGCAGTCAAATTTACTAAAGCTTGTTGACAATGTCCGGAAAATTTCATGTACCAGTCTCCGCCATCACCATTCCATCCACCAAAGTGATTTTGCGCTGACACAATGCAGCGATCTGTTCATCATGAGTAATCATAATGATGCTACGTCCTTGTGCGTGCAAACTCAAAAATAAATTCATTACTTCATTACCGGTACGTGAATCGAGTGCACCTGTTGGTTCATCTGCCAAAATTACTTGCGGCTCAGTTACTAATGCACGAGCAATTGCAACCCGTTGTTGTTGTCCTCCGGATAATTGTGTGGGTCGGTGCTGTGCATATTGACGCATTCCTACTCGTTCCAGGGCGGCAAGTACCCTATCCTTAATTTCAACAGTCCCAACACCGCGATAAATCAATGGCAAGGCTACATTTTGCATGGCAGTAAATCTTGGTAATAAATTGAATTGTTGAAAAACAAAACCAATGTTTTGATTACGTAATTCTGCTGCTTCATCGTCAGTCAACGCAGCAACATTACGATTTTTCAATAGATAAGTCCCTTTGTCTGCTTTATCCAGGAGTCCTAGAATATTCATCAAAGTAGATTTACCTGAACCCGAAGCTCCTACAATAGCAAGTAAATCTCCCTCATAAACCGTCAGCGATACTTCTTTTAATATAGTGGTGCTGATTCCTTCGAGATGATAAGTCTTGACAATATCCGTAAGTTTCATAAGCGGTTGTTGGTTTTTTTTCTCCGGACCACGACGGGATGTCCTCGTGGAACTTAAGGGTCGCTCAAGAATACCTGTGTCCTCACTCATAAACCACCACATCACCCGCTTTTAAACCACTCTCAACAACTACTGTGTCTGCCTGTGCTGCTCCTGTGGTAATAACGCGTTTTTCAAGAGCGCCTGGCTTTGTTTGTAGACTAACAACGCTTTGTCCTTTTTCACGCTTTATTGCAGCAATCGGAATGATGAGCTGTTTGCCATTATCCACAGTTAATTCGATGGAGGCACTCATACCCACCTTGATCCATTTCTGTGCTTCAGGAGGTAACTTCTTCACCTCAACCACCGCGGTAAAAAAGGGTAATCCATTATTATTGGAGGCTTGGGCATTTACTGCAACCAATTGTCCTTTTAATTGGTATTTACCAAAAGCTACACCGCTCACTAAAGCATCCATACCTGCATGGATTTGGGTGATATCAATTTCTGGAACATCGATTTCAATACTGATACCTGATAAATCACCGATCAACCCAATGACCTGTCCCGACTTAACAGTCGAGCCTACTGTAGCACGTACGCTTTTATCTTCACCCGCTTTTGGTGGGTATAGTAGGACCCCATCTCGCGGGGATTTTAAACGAATCACATTATGATTAGAGGCTAAAATTTTTTTAATTTTATCAAAATCCGCCAAACTTAATGCCGATAAATTTCGGGGGTTATTTTCATCAAGCTTTTCCAACATTTCTGTCAGCTTACGAGTAGATTGCATCAAGGTAACTCGCCCTGTGTCCACATTGGATTTCTCGCTCATGTAATTATTTTTGGACAATAAACCCGCATCCCATAAATCCTGGGTCCCCACGAATTTGGCCTTCGCTATGGTATAGCTGTCTTTGGCTTTTAGGTATTCCGTTAAAGTGTCATTAAACTGCCTCTGCAACTCGGTGGAGTTTAGAGTTAAAATTACATCGCCTTTTTTTATTAATTGTCCATAATGGAAATTCATTGTTTCTACTACCGCTTCCATGGGACTGGCTATAGTATTTTCATGTAACGGCTGCACTGTTCCGGTAAAATGCAAAGTCTTATGCAAAGTTTGTTCTTCAACTTTATACTGATGTAATGCAACTTTTTTTTGCTCTTTATGATGCCCACATGAAGACACCAGCAACCCGATTAATAATAAAAAGATGACTTTTGATGTGTTTAAATACCTATTCATCCACCATACCTTAATTTAATTTGCCAATGATTCAGGGTTGTTCCCAAGATTCTTTGCAGGCTTGATATCTGATTTAGATATGCAATTTTTGCATTGATTAATCCAGATTGAGCCTGAATTAGCTGATTTTGAGTGTTGTTTACATCCAAGGCACTGGATATACCTGCTTGTTGTTTTTTCTTCTCCAATTCATAAGATTGCTCCGCTAACTTTACTTGCTTGAGAGCTAATTGATAACGTTTTGCCAAACTTCTTATATTATTAATGGTATTGGTTACATTCGTTATTAATGCTCGTTTGGTTGCAAGTAAATTTAACCGGTCTTTTTCCAAGCGCACTTTGGCATTAATTAATTGACTGCGACGGCTGATGTCATGCAAAGGAACGGTTAAGGTAACCCGGGCTGCCTCGGTAATGTTATTTCCATTATAAATTCCATTAAATCCCCCATTCACACCCGTCACATCATTTACAACCCCACTTTGTATATTTCCTGACAAATCCAACTGCCATAATTGTTGATTTTTCGCTACTTTATAAGCGCGTTCATCTGCGCGTAAGGTCATTTTTTGTGCTAAATAAACCGTATTATGATTCAACGCTTGCTCAATAGACTGCTGTAAATTAGGGACCGCAAGCTTATCTAAGGCAACGTCACTAGGAACGGATATATGCATTTCTGGATCCAAGCCAATAGTCTGCAGCAGATCTTGAGAGGAGTTTTCAAAATCGTTTTCCGCCTGCTCCACCATCAAACTTAAGGATTCAATTTGGTATGATTGCTGAATGTTACCCGTAGGCTCTAATTGTCCTGCCTTTATTTTTTTCTCATTAATTTCATACGATTTTTTGGCTTCTTTTAACTGCAAGCGCTGATTTTGTAAATTATTACCACTTAAAATAAGCATACGATAGGCCACAATAACTTGGGTAACTTGATCCGCAACCGATTGCTGCAAATTCAATTTGTTGAGCCATTCGTTGTCTTTAGCATCTAAAAGTGCCGCTTCATTTACTGCCTTTCCGAAACCACGTAACAAAGGCTGAGTCAAAGAAAAATTCAACACCGGATTATAATTGTTATTTTCATTGACGTTATTATTAATTGATAAATTAGCTTCGGTCCCTAGCTTTGTTTTCAAATTAAACTCAGGGCTGGCGAGGAGCGTTCGGGTGGTATCACTACCCACGCCATTAAACCTACTTCTTTGAATAACTCCAGAAGCACCCAAAGCGTATTGCAATTCAAATTGATTATGGGCCAAACGTAATTGGTAGCGTTGAACAATTCGATCCAATTCAGCATTTTGAATATTAGGGTTATATCGTAAAGCCAACAAAATTGCTTCTCTTAAACTCAAGTGATGGAGGCTTTTATTTCGTGATGCAGGAGAGGTGGGCAGTTCTATCCAGTTATGTAACATAAACTCAGGATTTTTAATCGCTTTTTGGAGCCGTTCCTCTGCTTGTTTAACGTGTGAATCCTCCACAGGGAGCGACCAAACACTAGTCGCAAACAGGCAACCCATTGAGAAGAAGGTTAATATTCTACTTAGCCTATGTCCTACGACGTAGGCGACGGGTTGGTGGGTCTTAATGAGGTGGAGAGATTCCTGAATGCTGCGGAAAAATCGCGGGACGTAGTATGGAATATTTTTTAGGCGCTCAAAAACATGCCATGACCTATGGGATAAATTTATGAAACGCAATTTTTTTAATAACATCATTTTTTGTTCCACACTGCAAATCGTTGCATATCCTGCAAACGCAATGCAGTTAATTGGCCACCCCACAGACATCCAGTATCTATTGCATGAATTTTAGGATGAGGACATTTCCCCATTAAAGCAGCCCAATGCCCAAAAATAATATCCACATCAATTTCTTTACGATGAGGCACTTCATACCAAGGATAAAGATTTACGGGCGCTTGAGCAATAGTTCCTTTATAACTCAACTCGAGTTTTCCTTGCGCATCACAAAAACGCATCCGGGTATAATAGTTGGTAATCACCCGCAGTCTGTCTATCCCTTTTAAATCATCAGACCACATATCCGGCTTATTACCATATAAAAGCGATAAAAATTCGCGGTACCCCTCCCCCGCAAGTACATCTTCTAGCTCTCGAGCAAATTGTATTGCTTGTGACAAATCCCATACAGGACAAATTCCAGCATGACACATCACCACATTAAACTCTGGTGAGTAATACAAAATGGATTGCTTCCTCAACCAATGACCTAGAACTTCTCCATCCTCAGCATATAATACTTCGTGCAAGGTATCATCATGCCCCTTCCAAGGCTTATCACTAAATAATGTAGCTAACAAATGTAAATCATGATTACCTAAAGTCACTATTGGCGTAATCGGTAAGGAATTAACGAAACGTAAAACCGATAAAGAATCAGGCCCACGATTCACCAAGTCACCAACGAACCATAACCGATCGGTTTTATCATCAAAATCGATTAATTCTAAAAGTCGCTGTAATGGCTCATAACAACCCTGCACATCACCAATTGCATAATCAGGCACCGTTTTTTGCTCCTGGCCTTAATGCACTCCCTTCGTTTTCAATCGCATGCCATTTTCCAGCGGCATCCAATTTTTGCAAGGAATTGGCCAATCCAATATTTTGTTGCTGGGTGAGCTGACTGCTAAATTGTGCTTTATGAATCAATTCGGTTGCGGACATGGATTCTACTTTTCCTGTAATCGGATTAACCACTTTTACGGATTCAGGCAGAGCGAGCGCATACTTAGAAAATACAACGCCACTCTCCATTTTACCTTTAATATCAAATCGGCTTAATACACCCCCATCAGCGGCTCGATTATGCAGGCTCAAAGATAAAAATCCATTTTGAGCCGCCTGCCAATTTTTATATTCCGGATGTTCGCGTACGAATAGTTGAAACATTTCCGCACACATCAACAAACCTCCAGGAACCATAAATAATGGAGCTTTATTAATCATAATCCGACCTGAGTCTAAGGACTTAATCATCCATTGAATAAACTCCATGCCTAGAGCCTGTTCTTTCTCTAATAAGGTTTCTGGCTGGCCACCAGAAAACGTACCCGCACGATAGCGCCCGCTTCCATAAGCAGCCGCAATACCTCGCGTCATAAATTCAAGTAAATAACGCTGAATCGCAATGGCTTCCGCTCGAATTAATATAGCCCCCAGGGTACCAGCAGAGCGTTCGTCCTCATTTAATAAAGCCAGCCATACTGCCAGAACTTCAGAATTAGAAGCGATCCAGGCAAAACCACTTCCTGGCATAATTGTTCTTGCCAATAATAGATTCAGACGACGCCGAAATTCAATTTCAGGCTCTTTTTCAAATTCATAAAAATAATAAATTCCCGTAGTGGTCATGCTTTCAAGTAAGGGATTCCATTCTTTTAAAAATTGGCCATTTGTGTCATAGAAACTAACGCGGTAATCAACAAATAACTTGCCTATGCCTTGAAGAAGTGCAGCTGAAAAAAGAGCATATTGCCAAAGCTTTTGCTCTTCGGATAATAATTCTGGCTGATCCTGTACCATAAACTCTTGAAAAAGGCTCAACGCCGCTTCCGTACGGTTCAGTGCATGATCCACTAAGCCACCTTGTTGCGAATAATAACTGTTCGCTGTCTCGGGTAAATTTTGGCAATAGTGAACAATGTTATCAATGAGAATGCCACATAAGCTATCATATCGTGCCGTTTCCAAAGCAGATAACATGCGTATTTTTTTTAATAAAATCTGTCTCCTATCCTCCGATAAAAGAAGATTTGCATTAACAATACGTGTTAAATCTTTTAAAGATTTACCTTGTGAAGATAAAGAACCTTTACGCTGACGCTGACGATGAAACAAAGCCATCTCCATAATAATTTAATAACTCCAAGTTGAAAAAATTATATCCATGATGATTAATTTTACACTAATTAGAAATAAATTTCGCTAGTTGCACATATTCCGAAATAGAAATCTGTTCTGGACGTTTATTTCCATCAACACCCAAAGTGCATAATTGCTCAGCCGTTATGATTCCTTTTAAGTTGTTATTCAACGTCTTACGACGCATGGAAAATGCACAAGCCACCAAACGTTCTAGCTGTGCCACGGATACTTCTTTAAAGGGGGAAGCGCGATGGGGCACAAGACGAACCACCGCGGAATCTACTTTAGGCTGCGGATCAAAAGATTCAGGGGGAACATCAAACAAATGCTCCACAGCACAATGATATTGCAACATTACCGTGAGTCGTCCATAAGCCTTATTACCGGGTTCTGCTGCCATCCGTTCTACTACTTCTTTTTGCAACATAAAATGCATGTCTTCTATAGATGAGGCAAACTGCAATAAATGAATGAGCAAAGGGGTGGAAATATTATACGGTAGATTACCTACCACGCGTAAGTGAGGACCAAATTGGCTGTAATCAAGAGTCAACGCATCTGCAGCAATGAGATGCAGTTTCCCTTGTGCAATAGGCAATTCCGAAAGATACTTTTGTAAATCGGTATCGATTTCCACAGCGGTTAAATGATTTAATCGGCGCAACAACGGCTCAGTTAAAGCACCAAGACCAGGACCAATTTCCAGTATATTATCTTCTGCTTGCGGATTAATAGCGCGTATAATGCCATCAATAATAGGTCGACTTTGTAGAAAATTCTGGCCAAAACGCTTACGTGGGCTATGCCTCACCATTAATCCCCATAAAGTAAAAGTCAATTATAACGTGCATCCTCAATAAAAAGTAGCCTCAAGAAAGAGAAGGAACCTCACGGTTTTCCACAACCAGGGATAGGATGCTTGAAAGCAAAGTGACAAATTTATATAGCATAAACTTCAAAATTTGGTGTAAAATTCGCCCACTATGAACAAGGCTGGAATCACAATGGCTTATAGAAAAATGTTAAAATCCAAAATCCATCGTGCGTGTGTCACTGAAGCCGATTTGGATTATGAGGGAAGCATCACTATTTCTCCAGAACTGCTCAAGGCAGCAAACATATTACCTTATGAAGCAGTCAATGTCTGGAATATCACCGCAGGTACACGATTTGAAACTTATGCAATTATGGGGAGACCAGGATCTACTGAAATTTGTGTTAATGGAGCAGCAGCCCATTTAGTAACTCCCGGTGATTTAATCATTATTGCTTCCTTTACTCAGGTATTAGAAGAAGAATGCGCTAGCCTGGTTCCTACGGTAGTTTTTGTCGATCAATTTAATCGTTTAAGAGAAATTCGACCCGAGAAAATTGGAATTAAAAACAAAGGAATAAAAGAGTTTGCTGAAGCTTAACAACGCTCTTCACAATCTGAGCAATGTGAAAAAAAATATCGATATTATTTCATAGCGATCCCATATGTTAAATCATCTTTTAGAACTACGACGTCGTGGGTTATATACGCTCTTTTGGTTTGGAGGCTTATTTTTTATTTTTTTCTTCCTTGCTAATGATTTATACCAAACTCTAGTTAACCCACTATTGCATGTACTTTCGACGCACGAAGGTTTAATTGCTACCCATATAACATCCCCTGTATTTACTCCACTTAAACTCGCTGCTGATGCGGCCATGTTACTTAGTGCCCCCTTTGCGTTATTTCAACTTTGGCGTTTTATCAGTCCTGGGCTTTATCAAAAAGAACAAACTACACTACGTATCTCCCTAATCTTTAGTCTTTTGCTATTCCTTGCTGGCGTCTTATTTTGCTTTTATCTGGTTTTACCATTCATGTTCCATTTTTTTGCACATGCTTTACCTAAAGGAGTGCGTTATATGCCTGATATGGCTTATGCTCTGGACTTTATCACCCGAATGCTAATGATTTTCGGATTTTGTTTTCAGGTACCATTACTTTGTTTTGTGTTCGTGCGCTTAAACATTATTGAAGTGATCACCTTAAAAAAAATCAGGCCTTACGTCATTGTTGGCGCTTTTATAGTAGGTATGCTCCTTACTCCCCCCGATGTTTTTTCTCAAATCATGCTTGCGGTACCCCTTTGCCTTCTTTATGAAATTGGAATCATTTTAGCGGTTTACTTTATTTAGCTCTTTTATGAATTATTTTAAACACAATAAGTTTTCTTAATAGACAAATACACTATATAATGCGCACCGATTTTAATCATTTAGATGTGAGCAAAAGAAATGATCAGTAAAGAAGATTTAATCCTACAGCATCAAAATAAACGAAAACAACTTGAAGAGCACAAAGAAAAAATCGTGCAGTTACAGCAACAAATAAATGAACAAAGAAAGGCTGTAGAAGCACTGAATCAAAAAAATAAGCTACTTATAGAACATGAGGTACCATCCGCTTTAACTATAGCGAAAACCTTTCCAAAAACATCAATACCATTAAATATAGAAAAGAAACAAGCAGTTTTGGACTATATTCAAGAATTGCTAACCACTCTAAAGGAAGAACAGCAAAGCAATCAAAAGCGACTTGAACATTCCAGGAAGTTAAACACGTTATTAAAACAAGTAAATGAACATCTTCACCAGGGTTATAATAAAAATTTCCTGGCCGAACTTACCAATAAATCTGGCATTACCAGTACCCAACATCCCAAAAACACAGGATTTGCCTTATTACTCGAACTACTTGAGGAAGATCCTAAAAAGTACACTTGGACTTGGGACAAAACAGATAGAGAAAACTTATCTAAAGTTGTTCCAAAAAAAATTGAACTATTTGCATTTCCTTTTGAAGTGGACGAACAAACGGAAAAAGAATTAGCCTCCGGTTTAGAAAAGTTAGAACAAATTAGAATAAACTTAGTTAAAAACCATGTGGATCGGGATGAAATTTCTGAGCAAATTGTTCTACTCGAAAAAGAGATAAACCAGATAGAAACAGAGAATGTGAAAGAACTGGCAGTACAAGTGGATTCATTGGAACAACAAATTAAAGACCTCGAACAACAAGAGCAAGAAAGAATAGAACAAGAGAAACAAAAACGTGAAGAAAAAGAGGGCGAACACCCACCAGAAGGTGAGAAAGAAAGGGTAGAACAAGAAAGACAAAAACAAGTTAAAGAAGAAGACGCGAATAGAAGAAAAAAGCAGAATCAAGAAAATCTAAATGCCAAAAAAGAGCGAGGAAAACTAGCCCTCAAACTTAAAAAAGAGCTCACCGCATATGTCAATGATCGAAACCAATATTATTATCCTAAGGATTTTTTTCTTCCTAGGGATAAAAAGACCCGTTATCAATTCATAGACAAAATTATTAATACACAGAATGGACTTCTAAAAAAATACGTCGATTCCGGAAATAGTAACGAGCTGCTCCATACGATTACCTCCCAAATTGATAAATTTAACGGCATCAAAATGCAAGCCACCCTTAACCGAATTGTGGTAAAGCTCATAGAAGCAGACTCAGGACCCATTGCCACAGAAGCGAGCTCTTTAACAGCAGCTCAAGTGCTGTCCTCCTTGAGGAAAAGAAAAGGCAAATTAAACGATTATGCTTTAAAAATGGAACACCTATACCAGGGTATAGAAGGTATGAAGGCTTATGCAGCAACCTTAGCTGCGGAGGAACAGAACATAATTAATCAGCTGGCTGATGCTCTTAAAAAAGATGTCGATCACTTTGTCTGTCAAAACCCTAACCAACTTCCAAAAAATGAAGCTTATGGAAAATTTAAAATGACTATTAAAGCAAGATTGCATAGTCAAGATGACCTTATGAGCGGCCATGTGGCATGGCCAGAAACCATACTCAACATATTGCTTAGCGTTATTACACTAGGGAAATTAATCTTTTCAAAAGCAAGAACAGGGCGAGCCTCTTTATTCTTTGATAAGACTGAAGATCAGAAAGAAATAGAAGCTCCAGTTGATGAAACCCTTGAGGATCTGGGGACATTTTTAGCAGGCGGCTAACAGAACACCTAAGAAATATTTACTTGGGTAATTATTTTAATCATCCCGGGACTCTCCTATGTAAATAGTTCCGGGTTAAATAACTCTTTATACTCACGGCGTTCAACTTGCAATTTAAATTCAGCGATTCTCTCCTTCTACGGCCTTAAGCTTCTTTTAGTTTTACCGATATAGAATACAAGACGCCCAACAAAGAGGCTTATATGAATAAAATTGCCCAATTCAATATTGGAGATTTAGTGATTCACAAAAACAGTCGCTATCGAGCAATTGTAGTGGATGTAGATCCTTTATTTCAGGCATCAGGACGCTACAATCCACAAGCACCTAAACGTGAATTTGCCACTCGAAACCCTTGGTATCGCTTATTAGTTGATGACAGCAGTCAAATTACCTACGTTGAAGAGTGTATGCTGATCGCAGATACAAGCAAAATGCCAATTAATAATCCCCATATTGGATATTATTTAAAAGAACAGGAAGGACGGTATAAGAACGCCAATCCTCCTCATTAGTACCACAATCCGTCATCCCGAATGGAGTTAGGGAACTCCAGTCGATGGTACTGATTATACATTTGCAAAACTCAGGCCTCCTCGTCATAAATTCCCCCTGGAAATGACGTGCGATAGTTTGCACTTTGCTGGAAAGTTTTAGGTATTTCTTAAAATTAAAACTAAAAGCGCTATAAAACCAATTAAAACAAGCGCCAAAACCCCCATGGTATAAAAACTTTTATTTAAATTTTCCTTGCTAAATTGTTCAGGCCTTCCTTTTATTGTACGGTACAAAATAAAAACAATCATTCCTGCGCCAATAAGCCCCAGAATTTGATATAAAGTCTCCATAAAACTCTTCCTTATTTTGCTTCAAAACTAAATGCATCTGAAAATAAATAGCTAGGTGAAACACCACTATTTACTAATGCATCACGCGTACTATACACCATATCAAACGGACCGCTAATGACGATTTGCCATTCGCCAAGATCATGCGGATGATTTGCTAATACCAGAGAGACCAGAGGCACCGCATTGTCTTCTGAGACTGAAGAAACATAGGTAAAACGACTAACATGTGCCTGCCAACTCGTTACTTTCTCATCCATATATAAATCATTTTGCAAGCGGGCACCCCAAAATAACTCAAAGGGTCGAGTATCGGGAGTGGACAATAACTGCTCGATCATGGCTTTAACTGGGGCAAAACCAGTACCACCGGCGATAAATAATATAGGCCGTTGTGGATGCAAATGTTCAATAGAACACTCCCCAAAAGGTAACCGAATAGTTACTGAACCATGCTGCTTTATATGCGCAAATAGGCGCTGGTTATAAGGATTTTCCAAACTATGACGAATATGAAGTTCATATTTATGGGATCCTAGGGGTGCATTAGCAATGGAATAACTAAACGCTTCCTCCCCAAAAAGGATCTGTAGATATTGACCCGCTTGGTAGGCTATATACTGTTCAGGTGCTAAAATCAACCGCATGATGCTGTCCGTCAGCGGGGATATATCCTCTACAAGAGCTTTAATTGTTTTTACCTTCATTCATCTAACCCCAGTGAAGACCAATATCCATTCACCTTTTTCAAAATTTCTTCATCCATCACAATCGGCTCGCCCCATTCTCTTTGTGTTTCGCCTGGCCATTTATTGGTGGCATCCAGTCCTATTTTAGAACCCAAACCGGAAACAGGCGAAGCAAAATCCAAATAATCAATTGGCGTATTTTCCATCATCACGGTATCTCGTGCCGGATCCATTCGTGTAGTCATTGCCCAAATCACATCGTGCCAGTTGCGTGCATCAATATCATCATCACAGACAATTACAAATTTGGTATACATAAATTGTCTTAAAAAGGACCACACCGCCATCATAATCCGCTTCGCATGCCCAGGATACTGTTTCTTCATTGTGACTACAGCCAAACGATAAGAACACCCTTCTGGCGGCAAATAGAAATCTACGATCTCTGGGAATTGTTTTTGTAACAAAGGGATAAATACTTCATTTAAGGCAACCCCTAAAATCGCTGGCTCATCCGGGGGCCGACCCGTATAGGTACTATGATAAATGGGATTATCTCGATGAGTAATACGTTCGACAGTAAACACAGGAAAAGATTGGACTTCATTATAATACCCTGTGTGATCTCCGTAGGGTCCTTCGGGAGCTTCCACTCCAGGCTCTAAATAGCCTTCTAAAACAATTTCCGCACTCGCGGGAACATGGAGATCATTCCCAATACACCGTGTTAACCGAGTACGTTGACCTCGCAACAAACCAGCAAAAGCATACTCAGACAAAGTGTCAGGTACTGGAGTCACTGCTGCAAGTATCGTTGCCGGATCTGCCCCTAAAGTTACGGAAACCGGAAAACGTTCTCCCGGATAAACCTGTTGCCATGCCTGGTAGTCCAATGCTCCTCCACGATGAGATAACCAACGCATGATCAATTGATTCTTATTCAATAATTGTTGTCGATAAATCCCCATGTTTTCACGTGTTTGATGAGGTCCCTTGGTAGTTACAAGGCCCCACGTTATCAGGGGCGCTGCGTCTTTAGGCCAGCATGTTTGAATAGGTAACGAAGTAAGATCTACTTCATCTTTTTCCCACACATGGGTTTGACATTCTGCACCGCTTACATATTTTGGTGCCATGTTTAATGCCTGTTTTAACAATGGAAGTTTATTAAACGCATCTTTGAATCCTTTGGGAGGATCAGGCTCTTTTAAAGCAGCCAATAATTTGCCTACTTCCCTTAATGCACTAATACTGTCTTCTCCCATTCCCATCGCTACACGCTCAACAGTACCAAATAAATTGGTTAAAACTGGCATTTGATGGTTGGGAAGATTAGTAAAAAGAAGGGCTGGGCCGCCAGAACGTAGAACACGATCACTGACTGCAGTCATTTCAAGATTTGGCGATACAGGGTAGGTTATGCGCTTTAATAAATTACGTGATTCCAATTGTGCAATAAAATCTCTTAGATCAGAGTATTTCATTAATTATCCCCTTTAACCTCGTTGCATTTAATGCTAAGTAAATTGGTCATCCCATACTGGTGCACTGCCAATAAGTTGATGAGAAGAATCGTTACCGCGAAGGCAGGAATCTATTTCTAGCGAGACACAGGGTCACTTTAAGATTGATTCCCGTTTCGAAATGACAAAACCCTAAAGGCAATACCACGTATACGGGAAACCAACTCTAATGAAAACCAAAACTAATTCAGGGATGGATTCCCGCATACGCGGGAATGACGAAGTTCTTTAACCTAATGCTCGAGAGTCATCGCTTACTCCGGTAGCATTGAAGGCGTTTAAAACTTAAATTACTCTTGACGTTTCATTGCATCAAAAAATTCAGCATTGGTTTTGTGATTTTTCATGCGCTCGATCAAGAACTCAATTGCATCACATTCATCCATCGACTGCAGAATTTTACGCAATATCCAGGTACGTTGAAGATCTTCTGGGCTTAATAATAGATCTTCACGACGTGTGCCTGAACGATTAATATTAATTGCAGGGAACACTCGACGTTCCGCAATATTACGACTCAAGTGAATTTCCATGTTACCGGTTCCCTTGAATTCTTCGTAAATCACTTCATCCATTTTTGAACCTGTGTCCACCAGAGCCGTAGCAATAATAGTCAGGCTACCACCCTCTTCTATATTTCGTGCAGCACCATAGAGACGCTTTGGTCTTTGCAATGCATTCGCATCGACCCCACCAGTTAATACCTTACCAGAAGAAGGAATCACCGTGTTGTATGCGCGAGCTAAACGAGTAATTGAGTCAAGTAAAATAACCACGTCACGTTTGTGTTCAACTAAGCGTTTGGCTTTTTCAATCACCATTTCAGCAACTTGAACATGGCGGTTAGCGGGCTCATCAAAGGTACTGGCAACTACCTCACCTTTAACAGAACGTTGCATTTCAGTTACTTCTTCTGGACGCTCATCAATCAGCAACACAATGAGGTAACATTCTGGATAATTCTTTTCTATAGAACGTGCAATATTTTGCAACATTAATGTTTTACCCGCTTTAGGTGGGGAAACAATCAAGCCACGTTGTCCTCGACCAAAAGGTGCGCATAAATCAACTACTCGCGCGGTCAAATCTTCGGTGCTGCCATTTCCTTGCTCCATCACCAAGCGCTCTGTAGCAAACAGAGGGGTAAGGTTTTCAAATAAAATTTTTCTTTTGGCACTATCCGGGGAATCATAGTTGATTTCATCAACTTTCAACAAAGCAAAATAACGTTCACTGTCTTTGGGAGGACGAATTTTACCGGAAATAGTATCGCCAGAACGCAAACCGAAACGTCTGATTTGGCTAGGTGATACATAAATGTCATCAGGGCCTGCCAAATAAGAACCATCGGCAGAACGCAAGAAACCGAAACCATCCGTCAGGACTTCTAAAACACCATCACCATGGATGTCTTCACCCTTTAAGGCATGAGCTTTAAGAATCGCAAAAATAATTTCTTGTTTGCGCATACGGGAAGGGTTTTCGACACCAATCTCTTGTGCGATGTTAAAAAGATCGGCAATAGGCAATTGCTTAAGTTCACTAAGATTCATACTTCTCACTTGATTTGTTGATTAATCGAATTGGGTATCCGGGAAAAATATTATTAAGAATAGCAGCTAAGGATTCTGCTGCCTATGTGATATATTCAAATTATACCACATATTGCAGACAGGCTATCACAGCTTTAGTAAAAGATACAACATTTTTTATATAGAAAATAAAAATTAAACGTGGCTTTCAACAAAAGCACTTAATTGAGATTTTGAAAGCAAACCCATTTTAACCGCTTCAACTTGACCATTTTTAAATAAAATCAAGGTAGGAATACTCATCACACCAAACTTTGCAGGAGTTTGAGGATGTTCATCAATATTAATTTTCGCAAAAGTTACTTGCTCACCATGAGTAGCAGCTACTTCTTCCAATATAGGGGTCAGTGCACGGCATGGTCCACACCACTCAGCCCAAAAATCAACTAATACAGGCTTATTTGCCTGGATTACATCCTGTTCGAAGCTTGCATCTGTTATCGTTTTAATAAGATCACTCATGTTCAACCTCTGTTGTTTAAAATTCGTTAATTGCCAACCTTTACTGCAACGGTATGGGCATAGTTTGATTGAAAAATTTTCTGAATGATTCCCATCATCTTAACTACAGTCAAAAGATTTGTCATTCAACCCGCACCACTTATATTTTTCACGATTTTTGTTGCAGGAAAAACTGGTCCACACGTTCTATTATAGATCACCACCTACGGCTTGCAACACACTTAATGCAGTAATCGCCGCGGTTTCCGTACGTAAAATTCTTGGGCCTAAGGATAAAGGCTGAAACCCATGCTTACAAGCAAATTGAACTTCATCCTCACTTAGCCCACCTTCAGGACCAATAAGCAAATCAACTACCGATGAGCTAATCGCATAATCGCGCCACTTTTTATTTTCACCTGGATCTAAGATAAACCTTAATTCTGCTTGCGCCGCATGCATATAATCCTCTAGGGACATCGGGGTATGTACTTGGGGAACCGTATTACGTCCAGATTGTTCACAGGCAGCAATGACAATCGCCTGCCACTGGTGCAGTTTTTTTGCCATGCGTTCTTTGTCTAGTTTGACGACACAACGCTTCGTAATAATAGGAGTAATGCTCGCCACACCCAATTCCACCGCTTTTTGCATTACAAACTCCATACGCTCACCTTTGGAGATGGCTTGTGCTAAGTGAATAGCTAAGGGCGATTCTCGGCTTATATGGGTACTCGAACCAATACGTACAATAACTTGTTTTTTCTTAACTGATTCTATAGTTGCAGAAAATTCGTGATCATCCCCACAAAATAAAGTAAGCGACTCGCCAGGTTGCATGCGCAAAACAACCCCAACATGCTGACTGGCTTCTGGAGATAATTCTAAAAGCTGATCTGGATGATAGGTTCCAGATTGATAAATACGTACTGCTCTCATGTGTTTTGTTCTCTTACGTAGCTTAGATAGTGCTTTGATGCATCCAGGCCCCGTACCTTTACTTGCCAATACTATAACAAAAATTACTTATTTTAGCCCTATGTGATAGAATTTTTTATTTTATTTAACGCATTAAGGAAATTAAAAAACCATGAGCAAAACACGTATAGAATCGGACAGCATGGGTGAGATTGCTGTTCCTGCCAATAAATATTGGGGAGCACAGACTGAGCGATCATTACATCATTTTAATATAGGCAAGGATATTATGCCGCGCGAAGTTACCCATGCCTTTGGGATCTTGAAAAAAGCTGCCGCATTAACCAACTTAGATTTGGGGAAATTACCCAAAGATAAAGCGGACTTAATTATTCAAGCTGCCGATGAAGTCAGCAAAGGGATGTTAGACGACCATTTTCCTTTGCATGTGTGGCAAACAGGAAGCGGTACTCAATCCAATATGAATGCCAATGAGGTAATCTCAAATCGTGCTATTGAATTGGCAGGTGGTACCATGGGAAGTAAATCACCAGTGCATCCTAACGATCATGTGAACATGTCTCAATCTTCAAATGATACATTTCCCACTGCCATGCATATTGCGGCAGCCATTGCTTTCAATAAAAAATTAATCCCCGCCGTTAAAAACTTACGTGATGCTTTCGCCGTCAAAATGGCTGCCTTTAAAGATATAGTCAAAATAGGCCGAACTCATTTACAAGATGCTGTTCCTATCACTTTAGGTCAAGAATTTTCAGGTTATGTTGCTCAACTTGATGCCTGCCTCCATCGCCTTGAAGGGGTATTGCCCGAATTATATGAACTGGCTGCCGGTGGAACTGCGGTAGGAACGGGGTTAAATACCCATCCTCAATTTGCAACCAAAGTAGCACAACATATTGCGCAAATAACCCAATTACCCTTTGTTAGCGCAGAAAATAAATTTGCCGCTTTAGCATCCCATGAACCTTTGGTAAATGCCCATGGAGCAATGAAAACCTTAGCTTGCGCTTTAATGAAAATTGCAAATGACATTCGATGGTTAGCGTCTGGTCCACGTTGTGGTATTGGTGAGTTAATTATTCCAGAAAACGAACCTGGATCGTCCATTATGCCAGGGAAAGTCAATCCTACTCAATGTGAAGCAATGACTATGGTTTGTGCGCAAGTTCTGGGAAATGATACAACGGTGGGCATAGCCGACAGTCAGGGTAATTTTGAACTGAATGTATTTAAACCGGTGATCATCTTTAATGTACTTCATTCGCTTAATTTGCTTGCTGATACTTGCCATTCATTCCAAGAGTTTTGTGCAGAAGGGATTGAAGCCAATCGCAAGGTGATTGACTATTACTTACATCACTCCTTAATGCTCGTCACAGCGCTTAATCAACACATAGGCTATGATAAAGCAGCTAAAATTGCTAAAACTGCGCATCATGACAATTGCTCCTTACAAGAAGCAGCAGTCAAGCTTGGGATTTTAACGGCAGAACGTTTTGCGGAATTAGTCAGACCAGAAAAAATGATTGCCCCTGAATAATTATTTTAAATAATCGCTTGAAAAAACAATGTGAATCTATTACATAGTTGCTCTGCTAATTTTGGGTATGTCTGTTATGTATATAATAGGCATGCTCTTTTAAATCATTAGCGTATTCGAAGCAAAAATGAATTTGCTTCTTAAAATACAAGGATGATTATTAAAATTTATAGGAAAATAAGGTTCAAGTATGAAAGAAAAAAGAATTATTCCTTCTGTTCAAAATGTAACGCAGGATCATAAAAACGCAAGAACATCTCATCAAGGCCTTGAAAAAGCGAGTAAGAAAAAAATGAGTTTCTTTGGAAATTATGCTTCGCGACAATTTGTACGAGATGAAATGATTAAAGATGGACTGAATTTAATGGAATTACAGAGAGAACTGGAACAGGAGTGTATAGCCAGAGATGAGGAGTCCGTGGGCTATAACTTCAATTAGGGAATTGCTTTCCCGCTTAATAGCGGGAAAGTTAGATGCGCAACATTATTGTATTACAGGTATTTGTGGTGCAGCATTACGTTTAGGACCTGGGGTTGCTTTTTGCGTAGGATCTTTTGATGCATAGGTCTTTTGTGCCTTAGGCTTATTCCCTGCTTGTTGCTTGTTTTGAGTATTCATTTGTTCATAGCCTTGTGTATTCATATGCTCAGAACGCTGCATATCCATGCATGCACATAATCCCAAAGATAAAGCGATACCAAAACACCACTTAAGTGACTTTAAATGAAACATATTTTGCTCCCTGCTTTTGTTGTTTGAAAAATAAATATAAATTAAAAAAGTTAAAATCACCACCTAAATCCAACAAGAAATTTTTTTTTTTGCATAAAAACCATATAATCAAAATCAAACCACTCTCAATAAAGGACTAAATATGATCTATAGCAACATACTCGCCACCATCGGACACACTCCTGTAGTAAAAATTAATCGTTTAGGTCGTGATCTAAATTGCAAACTGTATGCAAAATGCGAGTTTTTCAATCCAGGCGGCTCTGTTAAAGATCGTATTGGGTATGAAATGATTGTTCATGCGGAACGCGATGGTCGTATTAAACCAGGTGACACGCTCATCGAACCAACTTCTGGAAACACAGGAATAGGCATTGCGTTGGCAGGCGCTGTATTCGGTTACAAAGTCATCATTACCATGCCCGAAAAAATGAGTCAGGAAAAACAATCTGTACTTGAGCGCTTGGGGGCAACGATTTATCGCACCCCAACCGAAGCAGCATATGACGATCCTGAAAGCCATATTTCTTTAGCGAAACGATTGCAAGCAGAAATTCCTAATTCTCATATCCTCGATCAGTACGCAAATCCCAATAATCCTAATGCCCATTATAAGGGTACTGCTCAAGAGATTATTGATGATTTTGGCAAAGATCTACATATGATTGTTGCCGGGGTAGGCACTGGCGGAACAATTACGGGCATTGCCAGACGTCTTAAAGAATATAACCCAGAGATCAAGATTATTGGTGTCGATCCAGAAGGTTCGATCCTTGGTGGCGGCACTGAAATTAAATCCTATGCCGTGGAAGGGATAGGTTATGACTTCTTCCCAGAAGTTTTAGATAATAGTTTGATTGATAAATACATTAAAACGAATGATCTGGATTCATTCCGAACTGCAAGAGATTTAATCCGAGAAGAGGGTTTACTGGTAGGAGGCTCTTCAGGCGCAGCAATGTGGGCGGCTCTGCACGCTGCAAAATCATTAAGCAAGGATCAAAAATGCTTGGTTATTTTGCCCGACTCCATTCGGAATTACATGTCAAAATTTCCCAATGATGAATGGATGAAAGAGCACGGATTTCTGTAATTGCAGACCTAGAAGCAGAAGAGGGAATTTAGGTATTAACCAGATTCTGCTTCGATAGCCTAAATAAAGATTATCTCAATGAAATAGCAGATTGATTTTCTATTTGATCAAATAAACTATCGGGCTCAACCTGTTTTGTGCTAATCCAGCTTGATAAAGCATTTGCTAGAAGCTCAATCATTTGTTGTTCTCGTTCTTGGGGAATACCAGCAATAACGGGTTTTCTATTTGCATGTTCAAGAGCAGACGAGATTGTATTATTCATTTGAGCAGGTAAAAAAGTAATATAGAGTCTCACTAATTGTTCGCGGTTTAATTCACCTGCAACAACCATGCTTAAAATAGTCTTACGCCATTGCTCATAAGACTGCAACAGCTGTTTATTATCTTCCGCAATTAGCCCAATAATATCGCTTAAAGTTTCTCCCTGCTCTTTGGTATGTTCAATAGGTTTGGGAGCATTAATGGCTAACTGACCAACATAGGCAAAATCTGCTTTATGTTTTACGGCAGGGAAATGCTGATCCCCTTGCACTTGGATTACTAAATTAATTTTATTAGAACCTGTTTCTCCCTCATACACCTCTCTTTTTCTCAGTTCCTTTCCAAGTTCTTTAAAAGATAGCGTTATACTAATTTCCAGCGCCTGGGCTAAGGCTTTTAAAGCACTGGATGGGAGTTCGACCTCTGGATTACGCAAATAGCTTTTGGGTGTGTCAGCACTTAATCCATTAAATACTTCACGATACATTAATGGATTAGTATAGATCTCATCTACTGCAAGCTGACGTAATACGTAAGCCATGCAGTCCACTAATTCTGACTTACGAGAAGTATTGAGTAACATACTCATACGTTCTGGAAGTGTTAAATAAGGTTGGTTATTTATATATTTGGGGAAATGAAGATAAAAGCGCTCCAAGATTTTTTTCAAAGTTGCATCGTTACCCCGTTGGGAAACGCTTTGTAACGAATCAATCATTGCTACAGCAACAGCATGGAATTGTTCATTACCAACGTTGATAAAATTGTATTCTGCGCGTGGCTTAGCTTCCTGATGTACATAAGCTCGATTACTAAAAAAACCAGCCATAATGCCTCTCCTACCCCTCAATATAACTTCATTCTAATGAATCAAAATTAAGGAAATATTAACTATAAACATCGTAAGACATAATTTACAGTAACTCCCGTTTTTAGAAACAAAAACTATTAAACAAAAATAATACTTAACATTATTATTCTATACTACATGCAGAAATTTTACTCGATTATAATGCAATAAGATAGACTTTATGTTTTGTGATCAGATGAAGTGGATAAGAAAAAAACTTTTTAAGATCCAAATAGTCAACACCAACCTTCTCTAAAGCGAATAAACTAGCGTAAAAAACTTACGAAACCAATTAGCTTCTTCGATACTTTTAATTCGGAAAACAGGTAGCGTCTCAACAAGCGAATAAGATATACTGATTAGTGTCTTATTTTTCAAGGTCCCAGAGAAACAGCTATAATTAGCTTCCTATTTGAAAAGGAATTTACTCTTGAGACATTCTATACTTTATTTTGTTTGCTTGCTCATTATATTCTTAACCTTGCTGCTTCATTTAAGGTACAAACATAAACAAGCCAGTATAAACCGATGGCAAAAATCTTTAAACCTGCTAGAACACGCCCAAGTATTTCGCCAAATTTACACAGATGCTAACGGCTTTCTCCTTTCTCAGGATGCTCGCCAGAAGCATGATGCAATGGAATATGCTTATGGAGAAATTGAGTTTTTATCATTTATCGCGCTCTTATCATTAACCAACCCAGATGAGAACACAGTATTCTATGACTTGGGCTCGGGAATAGGGAAAGCGGTTTTGGCCTGCAGCATGGTTTTCCCCATCCGCAAAAGCGTGGGAATCGAATTATTTCCTGAGCTCTACTTAGATGCATGCAGACGAGTCAAGCAATTGGCAGCATTGAAGCACTATACCGACCAAGCTAAAAGGATTCAGTTTATTCTAGGTGATTTTCTAGAAGCGAATCTAAACGAGGCAACCCTTGTTTTTATTAATTCTACTGCTTTTTTTGGTCCCACATGGGAAAACCTCTGTGCTAAGCTGGATCAGCTATCGCAGCTGAAAACAATAATTACAACTAGTAAAACATTGTCCTGCATTCATTTTACTGTAACCGCCCATACCAAAGTTGAAATGAGCTGGGGTGTGGTTTTCGCCTATATTCATACACGAAAAACAACTTTAGACTAACTGTCTTGAAAACATTGAATAATTTTTTTCCCAGTCTATACTTATAAAACAAGGGACCATTGTCAGCACCTAATCTGTATTGGTAGCAGACTTTGAAACACGCGACAACACGAGGTGGGTATGATCAAATCGGAACTCATTGAACACATCGCTGCTCGAATGACGCATCTTACTGAAAAGCAAGTGGCTGATGGCATTAATAGAATATTGGAATTAATGAGTGAAGCACTCATTAAAAATCAAAGAATAGAAATCCGGGGATTTGGAAGTTTTTCTCTTCATTATAGACCTCCTCGTAATGCCCATAATCCCAAAACAGGTGAAAAAGTAGTGACTAAAGCAAAATACAGTCCGCACTTTAAACCGGGAAAAGAATTACGTGAACGCGTTGATGCATCGCGTGATAAATACAAACTACCCGATGAAGACTGAGGGTAGTTTGTTGTAAAGCTTGAAATAGTCTGAGCACCGCTCTTGGAATTTCGTATCTAAAACCAAGAAGGATGTCCCATTCATTTCGTCATTCCCCGGACGCGGGAGTCAATTCTTATCAGCACTATGTCTCGCAAAGGTTCCCGCCTTCGCGGGAACGTAAGCTCTTTGTTCGTTTAATGGAGATAGTTTGCCAATTCTTCGGACTATTAAATTTTATTGTTTATTCAAGATTACGTGCGAGGTAAAGTAACGCCGGTTTGGCCCTGATATTTTCCACCGCGATCACGATACGAAACCGCACAAACTTCCGAGGCCTCCAGAAATAGCATTTGCGCCACACCCTCATGTGCATAAATTTTAGCGGGCAAGGTAGTTGTATTTGAAAACTCCAGAGTTACATGGCCTTCCCACTCTGGCTCTAAAGGGGTAACATTCACAATAATCCCACAACGTGCATAAGTAGATTTACCCAAACAAATAGTTAGGATATTTCGTGGAATGCGAAAATACTCTACTGTTCTCGCTAATGCAAAGGAGTTCGGTGGAATAATACAAACATCAGATTGCACATCAACAAAGCTGTTTTCATCAAAAGCTTTAGGATCGACAATAGCGGAATTTATATTAGTAAAAATTTTAAATTCATTCGCACAACGGACGTCGTATCCATAACTGGATACCCCGTAGGAAATAATGCGGCCATTGTTATTTTCACGCACTTGTCCGGGTTGAAATGGAGAGATCATTCCATGTTCAAGGGCCATTTTTTCTATCCATCTATCTGATTTAATCGACACAATAAAACCTCATGAATTCTTCAAAAGAAGTGTTCTATCATAAAAGTCAGATAAACGAAAGATTGTATTGATCTTGCGCCAAAATGATTGATGACTATCTCTTACCAAAAATCGTTTATACTTATCATATGAGTTGCATAATTACTCGAATCAAATGGATGAAGAAATCCCAAGTTATAGCCATGCGGCCAGGCAAATTGGTTTCGTAATGAGGCATCATTACCTAGATCGCTCAGAAATCAAATTTATTAAAAAATTGATTCAAGACAGCTATAACACTTTTGGTCAATTACATCATAATAAAGTATTTTTGAACCTAGGTTTCTGGGATAAAAAAATACATGACGAATATAAAGAATTAAATTTCGATTTTTCGAAAATCTCTGAGGTGCAAGATATATATTCTCAATTACTTCTTTACTCACTGATTAGGCCCCTAATCAAAACCCAATTTTTTTATAAGAGATTGCTTGAGATAGGAAGTGGCAATGGCCTTGGCCTTAAAGCAAGTTCTGAACTGTTAAAAACCGATTATGCATTAGGAGTCGATTTGGTTAACCGTTTAGTAGTCAACTCCAATCGTCATTTTTACGACGAGGATAAAGTAAATTACATTCAATCTGATGCCGAAAATCTCCCCTTAGGTAATGAATGTTTTGATATCGTTATCAATCTTGAAAGCTCTCATCTTTATCCTCGAATCGAGGATTTTTTTTCTGAAGTAGAGCGGGTCTTATCTCTAGGTGGATTTTTTTGTTATGCAGATCATTATTTTAAAAATAAAGATCAATCCAACAAGTTAGAACAATTTATTAAGAACAACGATAAACTAAAAATAATCCAAAAAGTGAATATTACCAAGCAGGTACAAGCCTCACTTTATCAACGGTTAATCGTCAATGAAGAAGGGTTTTACCGACAGGCTTTGTCCATTGCTGGGGATGATATAAGTCAAATTATATCCGAACTTCCAACGATTGCTGCGGTATGCGGATTAATCTTCCTTCCTTGGTGGAAAATTAGATTTAAAAATCCTGCGCTCCATTACGTCGCAAAATACGCCCGAAAAGAAAAATTTTGGGGTAGAAAATATTATTTTTATTATCTTGTCCAAAAGGTTAAGAAATGAAAATAAAACAAATACAAGAAATTGAGTACGAATACGGTCAAGAAGAATATATTAAACATGTTATTTATCGCTCAAAAGAACCTATCTTAATTAAAATTAAACAATTTACCGACAAGTTTTCCATTGAATATTTTGAAAATCTTCTGGAAGGGGTAATCACCTATGATACTTATGAAAATCATAGTTGGAAATCTTACGATCGGGGTAATTTTTCAACCGTGATGTCCCACATTAAAAATAATAAGCCTTATAGAATTTTTGGTCAAACTTTTCCAAAACATTCGGCAGCAATAGAACGTCATGTGCCCCTTTGGCAAAAAATTCCATTTCGACCTAGGTACTTTAACAAAAATTTAAAAGTTCTTTATTTTTTTGGAGGTAAGGGAGCGCATACAGAAATCCACTTTGATAGAGAGCATTGCTGTAATCTTCACTTATGCTTAAGTGGAAAAAAGCAGGTGTTATTGTTTACTGAAGAGCAAAGCCAAAATATCTATAAGCTTCCTTTTGTTGGAGACAGTCTAGTGGAATTTGGTCAATCCTGGGATTTATTATTGAAACAATACCCAAGATTAAACCAAGCAGAAGGTTATCACATTACGCTTGAACGAGGAGATATGCTCTTTTTGCCTAAAAATTGCTGGCATTACACGAGCTATTTAGAAGCCTCTGCGGCTGCAACCTATGTCTTTTATCCACAAAAATTGTTTCAATTTTATGGATATTTTACTGGCTACTTTTTTATAGGCTATAAATCCCCCAATGGTTTTAAAATTTGCGATTGGCCCTTATTTGAAAAATTTAGTCGAAATTACGCCTTAGCCGAAGGGAAACGAAAGCATTTATTCAAAATAATTGAACTCGTCTCTTATATAATTCTGCTGCCTATAGTGAGTATTCTCAGTAAAATTTCTCTTACATTAAAACCACGGCGAGTTTTTTAATCTAAACGATAAAATAAGAGTGATTTTAAGGTTGAAAACCCGGATTACGGCGTGCCGTCACCCAGGCTACCTTCTAATATATCTATTTTTTCCTTGAGGCCATATTCGATAAAATATCACCTAACTCCATCGGCATGGGAAACACAATAGTGGAGTTATTGTTGCCGGCTATAGCAGCTAATGTCTGCAAATAACGCAACTGCATTGCTTGCGGTTGTTGTGCCAAAACTTGAGATGCTTGCAGCAATTTATCTGAAGCTTGTAACTCACCTTCAGCATGAATCACTTTCGCACGCCGTTCGCGCTCAGCTTCAGCCTGTCTTGCAATTGCACGAATCATGCTTTCGTCCAAATCGACTCGTTTTATCTCCACATTAGACACCTTAATGCCCCAATTATCTGTTTGTGAGTCCAATATTTTCTGTACATCACTATTTAAGCGTTCGCGTTCAGAAAGCATTTCATCGAGTTCATGTTGGCCTAATACAGAACGGAGTGTAGTTTGCGCCAATTGACTGGTTGCTTCATAGTAATTTTCTACTTGAATAATTGCATTTTCTGGGACCACCACCCGAAAATATAAAACTGCATTCACGCGTACTGAAACGTTATCCTTAGAGATCACATCTTGGCTGGGTACGTCCATAACTATAGTACGTAAATCGACTCGTACAACTTGTTGAATAACTGGAATAATAAGCACTAAACCGGGCCCTTTCACTTTCCAGAAGCGGCCTAACATGAATACAACGCCGCGCTCATATTCCCTAAAGACTTTCACTGCTGATATCAAAAGTAGTAAAATTGCAACGATAATTACCGTAAAAAATGGTCCCATATTATTCTCCTTGATTGCTCAAATCCTCTTCAATTTCCATTTTAAGCCCTGAAACTCCAATCACTTTTATTGGCCTGTTCGCGGCTATAGGTAATTTAGAATGTACGCTCCAAATTTCACCACGAATCATTGCTTGTCCTTCATGATTTATATTGCCAAGCGTACGACCTTTGGCCCCGATTAAAACGATTAAACCATGTTTTACACTTTGTCGTCTTGCTTTTAATACCATCCCGAGAAGAAGAACAAAAAAAAGGATATTTACAACAGCCATTGCAACAATTACCGACCACGCAATTTGGTACATTTGATTATCGGTTTCAATTAACATAATGGAGCCAATAATAAATGCAATGGTACCGCCCACTCCTAGAGAACCGTAAGCGGGCACAAATGCTTCTCCTACAATAAATGCAATTCCCAATATAATAAGAAAAAACCCAGCGTAGTTAACTGGTAATAATTGCAGCGCATAAAGCGCAATACATATGGAAATCGCTCCAATAACCCCCGGAAATAAATGTCCTGGGTTTACCAACTCAAAAAAAATACCGTATATACCTAGTAAAAGAAGAAGATAAGCTACAGTGGGATCGGTAATTATCGATAAAAATTGTGTGCGCCAATCCTGTTTCACTAATTCAATTTTAGCATTACTGGTATTAAGTGTTATTTTTTGATTGTTTTGTATCACTGAGACGCCATTCATCTGCGCCAGCAATTCGCTCTCATTATTTGCAATATAATTAATAACCCCTTGCTTTAAAGCTTCAGTAGCTGTCATTGTTTCAGCATTTAAAACCGCTTTTTGTGCAAAATCTGGGTTGCGACCTCGCAATTGTGCAAGTGACCTTATGGTAGCTACTGCATCATTGGTAATTTTTTTCTCCATGGTAGTTTGTTTATCGGAGGGGCTTGTGTCACTGAACCCTGATGCTAAATTAACCGGACTCGCAGCACCCAATTGTGTTCCGGGCGCCATGGCGGCCAAGGTACTCGCATAAAGTAAATACGTCCCTGCGCTTGCCGCTCGAGCACCATTCGGACTGACATAAGTTACTATAGGAATATTGGAGGATAAAAAGCTTTGAACAATATTTCGGGTTGATTCATCGAGCCCGCCGGGAGTATCCAGCGTAATTATAATTAAATCTGCATGTTGTGCATTATCAATACCACGAATCACATAATCTGCCGTAGCAGGCCCAATTGCTCCTTTAATGTTTAGTTCAACGACTTTAGTTGCATAGGAACAGGACGTATAAAAAACTAGAATAAAAATAAGCAGAACACTGGATCGCAATAAATAGATTAGTCGATGTGTTGGCGTGTCTGTGGACCCTGGCATGATGTAGGATGCACACATGCTCCCTTCCTAATAAAATACGCTATATGTTAAAAGATAGCACAAATTGCGTCTTTATTGCTGCATGCATTGCAAAATCAGTAGGATAAGCAGGGAGAAGATGTAACGTATCGATCTATGAGATTATGCATTCTGCATGATGCACTGTAACCCTGGGTGACAGGGGGTACTTTCACCCAGGTTGAATGATATTATTTTAGAAATAAACCCCAATTTGAGCAGAAACTGTATCCGCTGTACCTCCGGTACCTAGTGTGGGGGCATTGACAAAACCAGGGGCAGAAGCACCATTAGCGAAATCGTTAGATCCATAATCTATTTCATGTCGATATTCGATACTTTCTACAGTATCTTTCCAGATAGAAATATTAAATACGCCAATGAAACGGTGTTCTGGTAGGTTTAATGCAAGGGCCTCTTTGGTATGTTGGTAACCCACACCGATAGATGCAGGTCGGTTAAAGGCTTTAAACGTCATACCAATTTCTGTTTGTAATGCCTGTGGTTTTGCACCATGTCCATTGAAACTTAAATCCTGGGTTCTAAATGATTCAATAGTAGCCACCCATTCAGCAGCAAAGTTAAATCGGTCATAACCCATGTTTCCATAAATATCGACAGCATCCGTCTTACGGACTAATTCATTGCCATTAAGTAATGAGCCAAACCCACCAAAAGTGCCGGGATTACCCCCAGTATTTTGCATTCCCGCTGCATCATCGATGGAGCTAATGTAACTTGCACCTATTTCACCGGTGGCTTCCGTAAATGCAAACACATAACCGACATTGGCACCGCCTACACCAGCGCGTCCTAAGGTCGTATCACTTCGATATATATAGGCCGCAGCAAATGGCCCGGTATCTTCTTGTGATTTATAACCTATAATAAAAGGTCTTGTTTTAGTACGAGCTAAATTTAGGGTCAGTGGGGCACTAATCATGGCGCTAGAATAACGTCCGAAAGGCACATACAACTGCCCAGCAGTAAAATAAAAGGGCGTCTTATCCAAATTACCGACATTCACAAAACCCATATTAAGGTTAAATGCGGAGTTATTAATTCTTGGACCCACATCAGGAGGACTCTCATCATAGGCCAGTGCGATATATGCCTCGACATTTTGATTTAACGCAGCAGCAACATCTACCTCGCTCGAGCCCAAAGTCAAATCAACATTGGTTCCACCAACAAAATCACTATTGATCATGCCCACAGGCTCAGCTTTCCCACTTAGTGCAATAATTGGTCTCTCTGGAATCGGATAACCCATATTTCTATAGGCTCTGTATAATTTTCGACGTTGTTGCATCAAACGAATGTCACGGTTAATACTGGAAATATTCACAATATAATCTGACCCATCGAATGCAGGTCTATCCCCTAAATACGGAGAGGTCACGACAGGTGTCCCAGCAATATAAGTAACAACTCGACTTTCAGCCACTAAGGCAGTTGGATAAAATCCAATAGATTCTGGATGTTCCTCTGGGGTATGAACTGAGAGCGTGGATGAATGGTATTTGACCATTTTTTCATGTTTTTCATTTTCATGTTTCTTTGCTGGTTTTTTATGAACAACTGGCTCTGATTTTTTAGCTTGCTTCTTATTTGGCTTGCTTGACTGACTCACTTTCTGAGCAACTAGTTCTTTCTGTAAGGAATCTAATTGAGTTTGTAATTGTTGCGCTTGTTTCTGTAAACGGGCTATTTGACGTTGCAACTGCTGATCATGTTCCGCATAGAGTGGCGATGACAAACAGACTAGGGCCAATATGATTTTTTTATATTGCATGCGGTACTCCTGCTCATTATTTTTACTTCCACATCGGAAAGGCAGAAAATTATATCTTGGTAAACAAGGAGTGGCTAGCCTCTTTTTCACAAATCTGCTTAAAATTTGTTACTTATTGCAATCATCAAAAAAAAACCCATAGTCGATCTATGGGTTTTTTTTTGAGGATTATTCGGAAAGTGCATCTTTAGTTCAAATTATGCATTTCCAATTAACTTCAGACCGAAATAGGGACCAAAAAGACCGTAATCTACAGGACGTATTGGACCAAATAAATTGGGGAGTGGTTGCTCTTCCAAAACGTGGAAATAATTCACTACTTGGTAACCCGCTTGAATATTGGCAAGACCTATTGGTGTAGGATGCGCATAATTGATACCAAGTTTTGCTTCTAGGCTTGGAACAATACCTCTTTTACGAAAGAATACTTGCTCAACAATTGCCTGCTGAGGGGATACGACAAAACCTGCGTGGTAGCGATTCGTACCATAAAGCACTGAGCCACCTCCATTTGCAGTCACGCTTAAAGAGTCTGTCAAGTTGTAAGCATAGTCAATTCCAACTACCGGTCCAAATCCTTTATAGTCAGTGTTGTCAAATTTGCTAAAAGGATTTGTCACAAGTGCAGGAATAAATTCGGTTATATAATAATTTGTAGCAGTCGATTGGATATTTGCGTACTGCATACCCGCATAGAAGCGCATTTTCTTACGCATGCTAATATCAGTATGTTGTCCCATCACGACATTAACTTGGTCTATTCTATTGCGACTAATAAAATCAAATGGAGCTGGAATAGGTGGTAAACCCGTAACCGGGATATTCAAAACTCCGAAAAACTCTGTCGGTCCGGTAGAAGTACTGTAATGCATCCAATTGACGGTAATATCATTACCGGTATTAAAATGGTAAGACCCTTCTAAAAAATAGCCCCAATTCCAATCATTCTGAATTTCTTTATTTACTGGTAATGTACCGAATTGTATCGATTTTTCACTACCATAGATTGATCTTAGGTAGAGCGCTTGAGCGCTAAAATCCCAGAGTTTTGTTACACATGGAACTGTAACATTCCCTGGGGTACAAGCAGGACCCATACCACCGGCAGTAGCTACACTTGCTGCCAATCCCAATACAGTTATAGTTGTTTTCTTAAACATGAATACTCCATTAGAAAAAAAAAGCCCATCATTTGACGGGCTTTTATAAGATCTTAATCAATTAAGAAATTAAATATTTCCAACATACTTCAGACCGAAGTAAGGACCAGCAGCAGCGAAATCAGTTGCTGTAACTGGTAATACAGTTGTGTTTAACGCATGAATGTAGTCGAACCACATGTAACCAGCATCCAGAGTTAAATCACCTTGTGCCATTGCGTAAGTATAGCTAGCACCTAACTTAGCTTCTAATTCTGGAACGATTGCTGTTCTAGAACCGCTAACATCAATGGTGAACACACTAGGAAGAACTGGATTAGAACCGTCTGGGTCAATAAAATCAACATCGTAGCTGTGTTTTTGTGAACCCACTAAGACTGCAGCAGCTGCTTTAGCATAAATACCAAAGCCATTACCGAATACGTAGTTCATGTCGATACCAGTACGTGGTCCAAATCCGTTGTACTGAGTGTCCCCTTCAAATCCTAGAGTATAGTCTGGAACACCATTATCAAAGTCTGTTCCAAATGCATGCATGCTTCTCTTGATGCTAGCAAATTGGAAACCGCCATGGAAACGGATTTTCTTGTTCGCGCTGAAATCAACGAATTGACCGAATTCACCGTTAACTGCATCCCATCGGTTCTTATGACCATAACCAATTAATACATCTGGAGCAAAATCAGGAGTAAATTCATGGTTGTTCCAACCAGTATCTAAGTGATACCAAGTTAAGGTAATGTCGTTTCCAGTATTGAAATGGTAAGAACCTTCAATTTGGAAGCCCCAGTTCCATTGAGCGTCTAATTCTGTATTTAAAGAAACGCCTGATGGAGTAATGTCGAGGTTCAAAGAAACGTCGTTATCGGTCATTGTTTGCAATACTAATGCTTGGCCGCCAACGTTCCATCCAGTACTTGGGCAAGGAACAGTAACGTTACCTGGGGTACAAACTGGGCCCATGGTACCAGCGAATACTGCACTGCTACCTAAAGCAAGAACAGCTAACGCTGTTTTTTTCAAATTTAACATGCTTATCTCCACTTTTTATTATTATTTCCGTTCGTTACCAATTTAAATTGTTAGCAACGGTACGCATATTCGCTCTATACCGAGAGCGTACCTTGCTCAATTATCTAACCGGACCTTCTTAAAGTCAACAGTATCGATTAAATTTATTAAAATGATAGCGAATTAAATGTTTCCTATATATTTCAAGCCAAAGTAAGGACCAGCAGCAGCGAAATCAGTTGCTGTAACTGGCAATACAGTGCCGTTTAACGCATGAATGTAGTCGAACCACATGTAACCAGCATCCAGAACCAAATCACCTTGTGCCATTGCATAGTCATAGCTAGCACCTAACTTAACTTCTAATTCTGGAACGATTGCTGTTCTAGAACCGCTAACATCCACGGTGAACACATTAGGAAGAACTGGATTAGAACCGTCTGGGTCAATAAAATCAACATCGTAGCTGTGTTTTTGTGAACCCACTAAGACTGCAGCAGCTGCTTTAGCATAAATACCAAAGCCATTACCGAATACGTAGTTCATGTCGATACCAGTACGTGGTCCAAATCCGTTGTACTGAGTGTCCCCTTCAAATCCTAGAGTATAGTCTGGAACACCATTATCAAAGTCTGTTCCAAATGCATGCATGCTTCTCTTGATGCTAGCAAATTGGAAACCGCCATGGAAACGGATTTTCTTGTTCGCGCTGAAATCAACGAATTGACCGAATTCACCGTTAACTGCATCCCATCGGTTCTTATGACCATAACCAATTAATACATCTGGAGCAAAATCAGGAGTAAATTCATGGTTGTTCCAACCAGTATCTAAGTGATACCAAGTTAAGGTAATGTCGTTTCCAGTATTGAAATGGTAAGAACCTTCAATTTGGAAGCCCCAGTTCCATTGAGCGTCTAATTCTGTATTTAAAGAAATGCCTGATGGAGTAATGTCGAGGTTCAAAGAAACGTCGTTATCGGTCATTGTTTGCAATACCAATGCTTGGCCGCCAACGTTCCATCCAGTACTTGGGCAAGGAACTGTAACGTTACCTGGGGTACATACTGGACCCATGGTACCTGCAAATAGTGTACTGCTTCCTAAAGCTAAAATTGCTAAAGTGGTTTTTTTTAAACTTAACATGCTTATGTCTCCGCATAAATTATTATTGTTTCCTATTTCATTGATAACTCTCTACTAGGAGTTGTCATTAGCATGCCTTCGTCGCTTCAGGTCGATGCATGCAACAGTGTGAGTATTAGCAGTGGAAAAGAATAAGTCAAGAAGATTTACAAAAAAAAATTAATATTTTTCAATTGGATATGCTATTTTTACGCACTGGATATTTTTTTTGAGCACCATGACGATTCTTTGGCTTTGTTTATAAAAAATGAAGCCTGTGCACGGCCTAAAAAAAAATGGAAATAGCGTGTACAGGATTACTAATATAGAGCATCTATGACAACTTGCAATCTTTTTCTAAAATTCAAGGACAGTGCAATTAATTAATTCTTTTGGCTTCCTTTGAGTCGACTTATTTTATTTTTTTATGAGTGTAATCACGACTCTTCGGTTTGCTGCCCGACCGACATCTGTATCATTTCTCGCTACAGGATACAATTCTCCGACCCAAGTCACATGAAGTATGTTTTTAGGTACACCAAGTTGTAGCAGATATTTTTCCACAATTCGTGCTCTATTTTCAGATACTGCGTTATTATACCCTTTGCGCCCATTAGCATCTGCATAACCAATAATTCTTAGTTCATTTATTTGAGCATCGGCCTCTACATAGCGTGCAATACGCCGCAATTGATCCTTATCCTTATCACTTAATTCGCTTCCATCTTCTTTATAATGGAACACACTCTCGCGTACTTGTTCATAATCAAAAGGTAACAAGCTTCCAATACATTCTTGATAGCGAGAATAGGGTTTTTGAAAACCCACAGGTGATAAAGCAACAAGGGTATTAAATCCTGTTTCGGCTCGATAACTGAAGTTAGGCTCATAGCCTTGTGAAAGAAACGTAAGCAGCTTTAAACTTGCATCCCGTTTTAGAAAGATGCCAAATTCCCCCGGTTTAACCATTAATTCCCCTGCTAGAACCGCAGGTCGATCTGGTTTCCAATTGGGCGATTTTATGATGATTTTAGCAGGTAAATACTGCTGTACTTCATTCCATGTTCGTATAATAAAATGGGGTGGTTGGGCTGCATACTGTTCAAAATAGGCAATACCAAAATTAGGGATAGTAAGGGATAACCCACAACGTATCGGGTTACGGCTGACCCGCCATCCCTTTGCCCCTAAAGGATTTGCAAACTGAATCTGCGTCATTGCATGTCCTGTATCTATTATAAGCACTGTGCTCAATGCAATACATGCTAGAAATTGTCCTTTTTGATCCACAAATGCCATCTTTTACTCATTCTCGTGACTTGTTTCATGTTATCCTTAATTATCGGCAAAAACGCAGGAATCTTTACTATGCAAACGCTAATAATTAATCGTCCGGATGATTGGCATGTCCATCTTAGAGATAATGAGATGCTAGAACACACTGTGGCTGATACGGCCCAGCATTTTGCTCGCGCATTAGTAATGCCAAATCTTAAGCCAGCTCTAACCTCATTGTCCTCCCTAAGTGAATACAGAACTAGAATTCTAAAAGCACTCCCTCAAGGGGCTACCTTTGAACCGTATATGACCTTTTATCTGAATGATTTCGTACGTCCTGAAGAATTAAAAGAAGCAGCGAAAACTTCTTATATTCTTGGTGCCAAACTGTACCCAGCAGGGGCAACGACCAATTCAGAGGCAGGTGCAAAGTCGTTAACTGATCTTTATCCCCTTTTTGAAGTGTTACAAAGTAGCAACCTGGTATTGCAAATTCATGGAGAAGTAACCCATAGTGACATTTTTGAACGTGAGTCCTTATTTATAGAGGAATATCTAAAGCCGATCGTACGAAATTTTCCCAAACTAAGAATAGTGCTTGAACACATATCAACGCGGGCTGCGGTCGAATATGTCACCGATGCCCCAGCAACAGTTGCAGCAACGATTACTCCACATCATTTATTATATAACCGTAATAAGTTGCTGGCTGGGGGGCTGAGACCCCATTATTATTGTTTACCTATTTTAAAGCATGAACACGATCAAAAAGCGTTACTAGGGGCCGCGTGTAGCGGTAATTCTAAGTTTTTTGCGGGAACGGATAGTGCTCCTCATATCGTCAGTACCAAAGAAAGTGCTTGTGGATGTGCAGGAATTTATTCTGCACCATTTGCTCTCGCTCTTTACACGCAGGTATTTGATGAAATGAACCAGTTAAAACAACTCAATCATTTTCTTAGTCGCTTTGGTGCCGAGTTCTATCAACTACCGATCAATCAACAACATATTGAATTAATTAAATCTCCTCAAACCATACCCGCTTATCTGCCTTTAGGCTCCAGCCAAGTTGTTCCCATCGCTGCAGGTGAAACCATTCCATGGAGTATTCATGCGCCCAAGCGATAGTGTATTTAATATGAATATAAAAGAACGATTTCGTGGTTTTTTGCCTATAGTGGTTGATGTAGAAACAGCCGGAGTAGATCCATGCAAGAATGCATTGTTAGAAATGTGTATCGTATTAGTTTCTATGGATGAACACGGAAATTTTCATCGTGGGGCAAGTCATTTTGAACATATTTTGCCTTTCCCAGGCGCTGAATTGGATCAAAAATCCTTAGAATTCAATCAAATAGATCCATACCAACCTCTACGTTTTGCGTTAGATGAGAAAACTGCTTTAGAAAATCTATTTAAACCTATTTTTGCTGCACTAAAAAAAACTCAATGCCAACGTGCTGTCTTGGTGGGGCATAATGCGTGGTTTGATTTGTTATTTATAAAGGAAGCCATCAAAAGAACGGGAGTTAAATCCCCCTTTCATGCGTTTACTTGTTTCGATACGGCCACATTAGGTGGATTTATGTATGGACAAACCGTCTTAGCCAAAGCAGCTCAAGCAGCAGGAATTCCTTTTGATGCTCAAGAAGCACATTCAGCTATTTATGATGCAGAAAAAACCGCCGATTTATTTTGCCGTATGGTCAACATCTGGAAAACCGCACAGCAAAATATTTAGTTAGGATAGGTGAACAATAATTTGTTTCACGATACTAGAGCGGGACATTTCATTTCCCGGGACGACTCTTGGTGTCTCCCGGGATCTTTTTTACAAGGAGTCGGAATGCTCTGATAAATAAGCAGCAACACCTTCTGTTGATGCCTTCATACCTGCTTTACCTTTTTCCCAACCTGCAGGACATACTTCACCATTTTCTTCAAAGTGCTGTACTGCATCTATGATTCTTAAAATTTCATCCATATTACGACCAATAGGCAAATCATTTACGATTTGTGAACGAACTACGCCATTGGTATCAATAATAAATGCTCCACGGAATGCAACGCCTGCTGCCGGATGTTCAACTCCATAGGATTGGCAAATGCTATGAGTCATGTCAGCAGCCATAACATAGCGCACTGAGCCAATACCACCCTTGTTAATTGGTGTATTTCTGTATGCATTGTGAGTGAAGTGTGAATCAATTGAAACGCTAACCACTTCAACATTACGGCTTTTGAACTCATCAATACGATGGTCTAAAGCAATCAACTCAGAAGGACATACGAAAGTAAAATCCAGAGGATAAAAAAACACGAGTCCATACTTACCTTTTAAATGCTCGTGCAAATTAAATTTATCCATAATCTCACCGTTAGGCATAACAGCCGCTACGGTAAAATCAGGAGCTTTTCGTCCCACTAATACACTCATTCTATGATCTCCATCATTGTCGTTATTATTATGGTATTAACTAATTATATTATGCAGCAATTGCATCACGCAGCATGGGCTCTAATTCACCTTGTTGAAATAATTCAGCAATGATATCAGAACCACCGATTAACTCACCCTTCACATAAAGTTGGGGGAAAGTAGGCCAATCAGCATATTGTGGCAATGTTTGGCGAATATCAGGATTAGCAAGAACATCTACATAGGCAAAATCTACACCGCAAGATTCGATACATTGTACTGCACGAGCAGAAAATCCACATTGTGGCATCTTCGGCGTGCCTTTCATATAAAGCAGAATGGCATTTTCCGCTATTTGCTTTTTAATTTTTTCTAAAGTATCCACGCACACACCTTATAATAAGTTAATTATTGCTCATTATCGCGAAAACCTATAAAACCCGCAACCAATAAATTTTTAGCTTAATAGATTAACAGATCTTAATTTAAATGCCAACTAATGCTCCATTTGCTCTAATAGTAAGCAACAAGCCCACAGTATACTCTGCTTATAAGCACTTCTACTGTTCAAAACTGAACTACTTTTTTTATATATTGTGGATAATCTTCATTGAATATCATACCCTTCCTGCTACACTTACTCGCACTGAATAAAAATAATAGGAGATTAGGATGACATTTACATTGCCTGAGTTACCATACGCCAAGAATGCGTTAGAACCTCACATTTCCAGTGAAACCTTAGAGTATCATTACGGCAAACATCACCAAACTTACGTGACCAATTTAAATAAATTAATCCCAGGTACCGAATTTGAATCCATGGATCTGGAAGAGATCATCAAAAAAGCAAAAGGGGGAGTATTCAATAATGCTGCCCAAGTTTGGAATCATACCTTTTACTGGCATTGCCTAAGCCCTAATGGTGGCGGTGAGCCTAAAGGCAAAATAGCCGAAGCAATTAACAAACATTTTGGCTCCTTCAGCGCATTTAAAGAAGAATTTACAAAAACCGCCATAGCTACTTTTGGTTCAGGCTGGGCGTGGCTTGTTCAAGATAATGCCGGTGCTTTAAAAATAATTAGTACAAGCAATGCAGGAACCCCAATGACTGAAGGTTTAACCGCTCTATTGACCTGTGATGTATGGGAACACGCCTATTATATTGATTACCGAAATGCACGCCCTGACTATGTCACTGCATTCTGGTCTTTAGTTAATTGGGATTTTGTAGCCAGTAATTTTAAATAAAAATCATTCTTTTTACCATGGATCCCTTCCCTCATATAGCATAGGGAAGAAAGTTATGTCTATAATGTGACCGCAACCTATCTCTCCCTTCTGGGGGAGATAATTTTGAGTGGAGATCCTTCAGTTTTTAAGGAAAACATTATGGCTTTAATTACGAGTTACAATCCTATGCCAATAACTTTCACCCATGGAGAAGGGATTTGGTTGTATGATGAGCAAGGCAAGGCCTACCTTGACGCTTTAAGTGGTATCGCGGTTTGTGGATTAGGCCATGCTCATCCTGATGTCACAAAAACCATACAGCAGCAAGCAGCTAAACTACTCCATACATCGAACACCTTTCACATCAAACAACAAGAATTACTTGCCGAAAAACTAACAACTATGGCAGGCATGGATCAGGTTTTTTTTGCTAATTCCGGTGCTGAAGCCAATGAGGCGGCCATTAAGTTAACCCGTCTTTTTGGCCATAAAAAAGGAATAGAAACACCCTCCATAATTGTGATGGAACGCGCGTTCCATGGCCGTACAATGGCAACTTTAACCGCATCAGGAAGCCGAAAAGTACAAGCAGGTTTTGAACCCTTGGTCCCCGGTTTCATTCGCGCTCCTTTTAATGATTTGGATGCCGTCCATACTATTGCAGCCAATAGAGAGGATGTGGTTGCGGTTATGCTTGAACCCATTCAGGGAGAAGGAGGGATTCATGCAGCAGAGGAAAGTTATCTTCGCTCTTTGGCCAAACTTTGCGAACAACATGATTGGATGCTTATATTGGATGAAATTCAAACCGGGAATGGTCGCACCGGCAAACTTTTTACCTGCATGCACTATGACATTCAACCTGATATTCTGACTACAGCAAAAGGTTTAGGTAATGGCCTTCCTATAAGTGCTTGTCTGATGAGTAAAAAAGCAAAAGATCTATTTAAACCAGGAAATCATGGCTCAACTTTTGGAGGCAATCCTCTTGCATGTGCTACTGCTTTAACGGTGTTAGAAGTTATAGAACGTGACAAAATTTGTGAGAAAGTTACCAAAAACAGTCCGCTGTTAATGGAAAAATTAATTAAAAATCTTGGTGAACATCCCGGCGTTAAAGGAATTCGTGGTAAGGGATATATGATAGGAATTGAACTGGACCGTCCGGCCGCTGACATGCGTTTACTCGGTCTAGAAAATGGCATACTTTTTAACATTACTGCGGATACTGTAGTACGACTTCTACCCCCACTGATCATTAATGAAGATGAGATAGATGAGTTAGTGAATCGATTAACTCTAACAATCAAACAATTTATTCAGAATTAACTACTCTTCATTTTTGTTTAGCCTGTATCCTACGAAATGATTGTTTCAGGTATACGGGCTGAGCTTCGGTATAATTAGTAATAGGATTGCAGAACAATGCAGGCGGGGTTATTCCAGATTGATTAGGCCTCTTGTTTCATAAGTTCAAAAAAATCAACTACCGTATCATAAATTTTTCTTATAATTTGATTCTTTGATTTTAAATTCAGACACGTATCTTCTTCCATATTCGTTGCCTGCAGTTTTTGACAAATCAAGTCAAACATATGGGCATCCATTTTCTCTAATTCAGGAAGCATGTGATTGATGCGTTCTAATAGAACATCCTTCTTATTTTTTCGTGATCCAAATAACCTGTTCTCCAATCGATCCATCAAATCATGGAGTTCATTTTCACGACCGCTACATGTAATGCGCATGAAGCCATCATGTTTTGACAACCCAAAATAGGATAAAGGGGTAATCATAAGATTGTCTTCAAATAATAGATAATAGGCTAGCTCTTCATCCGTCTTTACTACACCCGATCTTTGTAAAACGCGAGCAACATCTTTTGGCAAAGGCAGACCGAACATATCGCTAAAGTCAGCAAGAACATAAAAAGTAGCTTCTATCTGATATAAAGGATCGGGCATTGCCGCTCCCATGGCTTTTAACCGTTCAACCACATAATCGACCTTTTTCTTATAAAATGCAGCAATATTATTTTTTTCCTCAGCCCCAAAATTAGCCATAGTTTGTGCGTAAGCTGCTTGGGCTGAACGCGGCGCATGGATAAAGTAGCTTATGTTTTTATTGAGCATTTCATTCATCAAACTGGATTCGAATACTAAAAGAACCGCCATGCGTTCCCCAGCTGCAGACAAGGCCTTTGTTGCCGAACGTAAGATTATCACTCGTTCTTTAAGATCGGGGGCAATTTTTAAGAAGGAAGGCATCTCTGAAAAACTCATTTCAGTATAAGCTTCATCGAAAATGATGTACAAATCAGGATACTTTCGTAAAACCTCCGCAATTTTTTTTAACTCAATTGCATCAATAATGTTTCCGAGAGGATTGGATGGATTACAAATTAGGATGGCTTTGGGCCAGCCGTGATCCATTTCAGCAAGGGAATAAGCTTCCTTAATGCTTTCTTCTGTTGCTCGTGCGGTAAGTTTATATCCCGGCGCATCCATTACATGAATAGGATGCAAGCAATGCAATGGATTGTTGGAATAGGCACTGTAATAAGGGAAAGGGGTGATAATTCGATATCCCGGAACGTCTTCATAATGAGTATTAAAGGTTTCAAATAATACTCGTAAGGCACCAATACCTCCTACAGTAAATAATACGTTGTGCGGTTTAATTTCAGTCTCATACCAGCGGGACATAATGTCTGCCATTAATTCTCGTGGTCCGTAATCACCACGAGGATCCCCATAATCGATAGCAATATCTTCTTCAACCTGGTGAGGGTCTATTTTCCATTTATTGGTTAAATGGTCTAGTTTTTGCCAATATGAAAGATACGATGCAATCGTATGTGTATTAATAGGATAGGTAGGTTTTCCAAGACCTGCAAAGATTAATTTTTTTGTTTCGGATAAGCCTTGTGTCTGAATTTCGTCTCTTAAAGTATTAGCCCACAATGCCAACAGCATTACTTTTTCGATCTTATTTGCACAATGTCCATCAGGAGTGAGCATGAGATTACCGGATATTCAGTTTTGCACATTATAACAGAATGCAAATAAAACATGATATCGATTTTAAGAACAATCAATTCAATAAAAAACCTATATTAATAAAAAGTTAGAGATCTTTATCTATGCTATGCTTAAAAATAAGTGGACACTTATTTAATTTTTGTGTCAATAGAGGCGATTGACCAAGCCTTAAAATACAGGATAATTCATGTTTGTTAGGTTTGGGCACTCAAAATTACGCTGAATTAAATTTATATTTATCACGGAACAAAATGGCAAAAAAAGAAACTTCCAACACTGCTCACTTAATCGCTGATTTAAAAAAAACAGTTCATACCTTACAAAATAAAATTGAACATCTGGAAGTACAATATACCCAATTGAAAAATCTGCTTGATGCGGTACCTGGAGATGTCTACTGGAAAGACTTAAACGGTGTCTGGTCGGGTATGAATCAACGCTGTGTCCAAAGTCTTTATCATATGAAATTTATCCATAAATGCGATGAAAATGAAATTCTCGGCAAAACCGATTATGAAATTTTTGGTAAACAAACCGCCAACATCTATCGAGCAAATGATCTGGAAGTGATTGAAAAAAATGTTGAGTTGTCACGAGAAGAGAAAACTCTTTTGCCATCAGGCGAAGAGGTGATTTTACTTTCGACTAAAAGACCTTTGTTGAATAAATCAGGGAACATTATCGGCATTCTTGGCAATACCATTGACATTACTCACCTAAAAAAAATTGAATCAGAGCTCAAAAGAGCGAAAGAAAAAGCAGAAGCCGCGAATTATGCCAAAGACGAATTCATTCGCAATATGAGTCATGATATTCGTACACCTTTAAGTGGAATTATTGGGATCTCGAGCATTCTGGAACAAGAAGCTCAAAATACCCGCGAAAAAGAACATGCGCGTATGATCAACATTAGCGGAGAACAGCTCTTAGCGTTACTTAATGGGGTACTGGATATAATTGCTGCAGGTAGCCAGCAAGAAAATATCATTAAGGAATCCGTTTGTAATGTGCAGGATTTAATCCACAGTATTGCAGATCTTGAACGTCCAACCATCGCTTTGAAAAAATTGGATTTATTAATTAGTATTGACTGCAATACGCCCGAATGGATAACTACCGATACGGTAAAACTGCATCGAATTTTATTAAATCTTTTAGGAAATGCCGTTAAATTCACGGAAAAGGGTTTTATTGAAATTGGAGTGAGGCCGAAATTACATCATGGAAAAGCATTTCTTGAATTTTTTGTCAAAGATACGGGTCCGGGAATTAGACCTAAAGATAAGGACAAAATTTTCAAACGCTTTTATCGCGCAACCCCTTCATCGCAGGGCATTTATTCAGGGCATGGAGTAGGCTTACATATCGTGAAACGTTATACCCAACTTCTAAAAGGCAAGATAAGGGTCGACTCTACGCTTCACGTTGGAACCACCTTCACATTAACGGTTCCTGCTCAAAGCGCGAATAAACCGGTCGATGCTCAGGAGCCCACTTCGTTCACCTCCTTTGTAAATCGGACAGCTTCTAAAGAAATAAATCATTCTCCTCTAGTGCTAATTATTGAAGATAATGCTATTGCTTTAACTTTGATAGAAAATCTTTTACAACAAGCTGGCATCCGATTTTTCTCGGCCTCAACAGGTACCCAAGCATTAGAGCTATTTCAATCTCATACTTTTGATTGGGTATTAAGTGATATTGGTTTACCTGACACTAACGGAATAGAATTAACTAAAAAGCTGCGTCAGTATGAACAAAGCCATAACCATCCTCCCACCCCCATCATTGGTTTGACGGCCCATGCAATAGCTGATATTGAAAGTGAATGCCTAAATGTTGGGATGAACCAAGTAATCACGAAACCACTTCGCACTCATTTGCTACAGGAGCTATTAGTTCGATATAGCAATTCCAAATTTTCACCAGCTAATGGGACGATCACACCGCCAGAATCTAGTTTGCAATTTGATGAGTATCCTTTATTTGATCGTACTGAGGGTATTAACAATCTAGGTTCAGAAGAAGCACTCAAAAAAATACTGCACCTTCTTATCGAAGAAAATACCAAAGATTTAATTAAAACTGCTCAAGCTTGGAACAATCAAGATCTTGTTGAAATCAACAAGTTAACGCATAAAATGAAAAGTAGTGCACTTTATTGTGGTACCCTCCGCATGCGCCATACCTGTGAGATATTAGAAGAACACTTTCAAAAGAATCCGAAACTCTACCCTCCGACACTCTATGAGCAACTTCTTAAAGTTCACCAAGAAACGGTGAACGCTTTACAAAATTGGCTTAACCAATAACGAAGAGGGTATTCGGATAAAGCATCCATTCGAAGTGAATTAACCTAACTTAAGGATGCCTTAATACTGATCAATGTATACTTAAATGAATCAGAAATAATCCAAAGAATATTGATGACAGGCTATTTCCCACTTGGTAACTTGATCTATCCGTATTTATTCACTAATAAACCCTCTCGCTTAGGATACAGCTTTGAAAAGCGCGGTGACGTGGTTATTGTGCATAACTCGATACCAGTGAAATCACTTAACCATTTCTTGAATTATCTTGAAGAAAACAATTTAACCAACAAGCATGTTCTCTTTGGAGTTGAAGGTCAGGGAGCCACTGAACAGCATATTGTTACCATGCATCTTCCACCCAATGGAGTACCTAAAATCTATGATTCCAAGTACAGCAATCCCAAACGTTTTTTTGCGAGTAATCGCTCAAAAAATACTGTCATCGGGATCCTCGGAGCTGCATTTCATTCTTTAAACCCATGGGCAAGCAAAGAGCTTAATGTCGATTTAAACCATATAAGTTCTAAACGAATCCCTTCTGCAACTTATTACTCTTTGGGGACCCAATCTTTTTTTGATGGGATTACTTGCGGTTACCATACAGGCAGTCTCATCGAGATTTTAGCAGATAGGTTAAACAGCAATTTTGATCCTTCTCCCCAAAACCTATTAGACGCTCTAAAAAATCCAGTAACCGATGCAGCAGCAAAACTCCAGACTCAAAACGCCCCCAAAACTTTAGATATGTCAATTTTTTCCTTTTGGAAAAAGGCCTGGCAAGATACCTTCTTGCCTCTTATTGATACACAAGTAAGGGATAATTATCATTTTGGTCACTACTTTTTAGGCTGGCCATCTGATCCTAAAGGATCCAAACTCGCTTATTTTATCACCTTAAAATTCATTACTGCTCCGTTAACCAATTTACTCTCGTTTTTTACGGAGTTCCCACTTAATTTTCTGAGTGAAACATTTTCATTCTTAAAAAACATAACACTTTCTTGGGCTCCTACTAATTGGTTCACACAGAGCATCCGTAGTGCTTTATTGCTTGTTACGATGGGGCTGGAAGGTTTATTTAAAGGGGCTTATTATCTAACGCGCACCATAACCTCGCCCATAACGAGTTTTAAGGAAGCTCAAAGAGTCCATCCCGTTTTAGGATTTCTCAGCGCATTAGCTTCGGTATGTTTTATCGGTGCTGCGGTAGTTGCTCTCTCGTTTTTTGCTCCACCTATTTCGGCAGCACTAATGCCCTCTATGGGGCCAGGAGCACTTACCCTATTGAGTAATCTAGCTTATCCTTTTGTTCAACTTTTTTCTTTAATCAGTGTCTCCCTTCCCACTGCATCAGGGGCGATGCTTTCATTAATGACCCTCATCTCTTCTGTAGGTATTTTGCATCGGTTAGGAAGGCAAACTATTTACCCTGAAGAAAGTCAACCTGCGAAACACAATGAAATCACGATTAGCGTGGTTCCCCCCGTTGGTAGCAATGTAAGCACGCACCTAAAACGCACAGGAACCCCTTCTGTGAAGGATGAATGGGTTGATGTAGATCCAAACAATTCTTTTAACCCGAGAAATACAACAAGAGCGGTACAAAAAAATAACCCTTCCGTGGAGAATGAATGGGTTGATGTAGGTCAAACACTTTCTAATAAATAGAGGGGTCTATAACGACAGGATCGGCAAAAACTAACAATGACTTCAATCCTGATGATATTCAAGCTACTATAGTGGTCAATTGTCAATAAGAAACCATTTACTTATGAGTATACTGGAAACCCTAATCGCCGAAGTAGACAATGCGCTACGTACTTTATTTCCCCCAGCGCAGCGGATAAATACTCGTCCATCCCCAGCAGAATCATTTACTGACATCGATCTTTCTATTAAAGAAAAGAAACATGTAGCTGGTCTTATGCGTGTCAATCATGCAGGGGAGGTCTGTGCCCAGGCCCTGTATCAAGGCCAAGCCTTAACAGCACATTTAACCCATATTAAAAAACAAATGAGTGATGCAGCCGCTGAAGAAATAGATCATCTAGCTTGGTGTGAAGAACGATTGGCTGAGCTCGGTTCAAAACCAAGTTTATTAAATCCTTTCTGGTATGCTGGCTCAATTTTATTAGGAGCATTTGCTGGTTTTGCTGGAGATAAAGTAAGTTTAGGTTTTGTTGCCGAAACGGAGCGCCAAGTTTCAGATCATTTAAGATGTCATTTACAAAAATTACCCCCAAAAGATAAAAAATCACATGCGATTCTCGTTAAAATGAAAGAAGACGAAGAACAACATGCAGCTACAGCGTTGAACGCTGGAGCAATTGAACTCCCTTACATGGTTAAACAATTAATGCGTGTAGTATCTAAATTAATGACTAAAAGTAGTTACTATGTTTAGCAGCCTGAGGAAACAGAGCAAATACGAACCTAAGGATTGAATGGAGTAGAATAAGATTGCAAAACCTGAGTTTCATCCAAAGCAGAGCGTAGAGATTTCGCATTGCTCACCCAAGATAAACTATTCTAGGTAGGCTGTGTTTTCGTTAGGTTATCAAGCTATGGCACAAGGAGCTATTGCTATGGACACAGCTATTTTATTTACACTTTTTGTTATTTTAGTTGCTTATATCTTTGACTTTATCAACGGGTTTCATGATGCCGCAAACTCTATAGCTACTATTGTGACCACGAAGGTTCTCTCCCCCAAGCAAGCAGTCATATGGGCCGCTTTTTTTAATTTCATCTCATTTTTAGTTTTTAATCTCACGGTAGCAAAAACTATAGGCAGTGGCTTGATTGAGTCTGATTTTGTTGATACTCATTTTATTTTAGCCGCATTGATTGGCGCCATCTTCTGGAATTTGGTTACTTGGTTTTATGGACTTCCATCCAGCTCATCCCATGCGCTTATTGGGGGGCTGGCGGGCGCCGCTATTGCTAAGGGAGGATTTTCCTCACTTAAAATGTCAGGGTTTGCTAAAGTGATTGGAGGGATTTTTATATCACCCGCGCTTGGTTTAATTATTGCATTGGTTATTACTTATTTTTTTGCTAAATTTCTGCACAATAAAAAAGATACTAAATTTAAATTATTTAAAGGGTTCCAATTGTGCTCCTCCGCATTACTAAGTCTTACCCATGGGAGCAATGATGGACAGAAGACGATGGGCATTATTTCCATAATACTGTTTTCCTCGGCATGGATTGAAGGTCCTTTTTATGTCCCATTTTGGGTAGTTATTTCATGTCAGGCTGCAATTAGTCTTGGAACTTTGGCTGGAGGGTGGCGGATTGTGCGGACAATGGGAACTCAAATCACAAAGTTGGATCCCATGAAGGGTTGTGCTGCTGAAACCGGAGCAGCTGTTTCACTTTTTATTGCGACTCAATGTGGCATTCCAGTATCCACTACCTATACCGTAACAGGGGCAATTACTGGTGTTGGGTTAATTAACGGAGTTGGTGGAGCACATTGGCGTGTTATTAAAAGAATTTTCTTTTCTTGGCTCATTACCCTACCAGCAGCTGCAATAATTTCAGCTGCATTGGTATTAAGTCATATCTAAGAGGAGTCATAAACATCTCATCATAGTAATCACCGTTAACTATCTTGCAAGATCCATTTCTAATCAATTAATTCGGCTTCGATTGAACTTCTTCTACCTCATCATGACGCTCTTGTTGGACATCATATTTTTTCCTTTGCTCTTCAAAAAAGTTAGGACCTTGGCTTAATGAATTCTCTATTTGTTGCATGATTAATTGGGGTTCAAAAGTCAAACTCCACAAACTCTGAGGAACTTCTTCTAATATTTTTTTTAACTCTCTGCAATCTTCTTCTGCAACAAAAGCAATTTCAACCCCATCATTAACAAGTTCTGTAACAATTGCTTTTGTGTTGTATAAGGCATGTTCCAGGTTATTAATAGGGAGCGAGTCACCACGAGCAAGTTCTTGTAATGCATTTACATTGAAACCATAAGCACCCGGATAACCGTGCAAATAAGATGCATATTCAGGTTCTAATCTTATAATTGATCCATTTGTGTTTTTATTTGTCTTTATTCGGTCTTTTATTTCTATAGATGATTCCATAACACCCCCATTTCTGTTTATTTAATGATCTGCGGGGCCATTATAAAGTAATTTGTATTATTTTTTAGTCTCTTACGGTAAGGAATTAAATTTATTTATAACATAGAAGAAAAATATTGTTGCTCCTATTAGAAATTGAGCAAAAAGCAGACCCCAACTCGCAAAACATGCTTTTAAATTATTTTTTTGCTAAAGCACTATTTGAATAACTAAAGACAAAATAAACCACTAGCCCAATAGCCATCCAAATAATAAAACGGATTATCGTCATCAGAGGTAAATGAATAATTAAATAAAAACAACTAAGCATCCCCAAAATAGGAACGTAGGGCATCCCAGGAGTTTTAAACGGTCTAGGCATGCTGGGTTGTTTATAATGTAAATAGAGAACACCGGCGCAAACAATAAAAAAAGCAAACAGGGTGCCGACATTAACCAACTCGGCCAAAACATGTATTGGGGAAAAGGCGGCAAGTAAAGACATTAACACTCCGCAGAGAAAAATAACGCGTATGGGTGTATGAGTGTATTTGTTTGTTTGTGAAAAAATCTTGGGTAATAGACCATCGCGAGTCATGGCTAGCATAACCCGGGTTAGACCATAAAATAATACTAACATTACGGTAGTCAATCCCGCTATTGCACCCACACTGATAAAGCTAGCTACTGTTTTATAACCTAAAACCAATAAAGCATGGCTAATGGGCGATGCAACATTGAGGGTGCTGTAGTGAGCTATACCCGTCAATAACCCTGCAACAATAATATATAAAATCGTACAAATAAATAGTGACCCTATGATACCGATAGGTAAATCGCGTTGTGGATTTATCGCCTCTTCTGCCGCTGTAGATACGGCATCAAATCCAATATAAGCAAAAAATATTAATGAAGCCCCTTTAATTACTCCTCCCCATCCAAAAGGCAAAAAGGGGGACCAATTAGGCGGATAAACCTCCCTTGAAGCAATCACAATAAAAAGTAAAATCACGACAAGTTTGATCATCACCATAATATTATTAACTCGGGAACTTGATTTGACCCCCCAAATTAATAATCCGGTTAAAAATGCAATAATGACAAACGCCAATAAATTAAAGCTCCCCCCCTCTATGGGCCCATGCAAAAGCATTTTAGGAAGATTTATTTTTAGTACCATGAGAAAATCATTGGCATAACCGCTCCATCCTACCGACACTGCCGAAACAGAAATGGCATACTCCAATAGCAAGTCCCAACCTACAATCCATGCAATTAACTCTCCAAAACCCGCATAAGCATAGCCATAAGCACTGCCACATCCGCCAATTGAGGCCGCCAATTCCGCATAAGATAAAGCAGCAAAGACACAAGCAAATCCAGCCAATATATAAGAAAATATCACTGCAGGACCCGCGTCGGATGCCGCTACCACCCCTGTCAAAATAAAAATACCTGCACCTATAATGGCCCCAATACCTAAGAAAGTCAGATCAAAAGCAGTAAGACATTTAACAAGATGGGATTCACCATCAAAGGATTCATTAATTTCTTTTTTACGAAACAAGTCCATGGTATGCTCACGATTTTGAAACGTCATAGTTCTATTTATTTATAAGCAAGAACGCTGCCAAAATGGGAAAAGTTAGCATATAAATTATGTTTGTTGTTTAGATCCCGCATAGGTTTTAAATTAAATGAAAAAAACAACCTTACGAAAGATCGCTACTGGTCTATTGATATTATTTTCTTTAAATACTTACAGTAACAGATCCTCTGTAATTTCATCTACCCCAAAAGCTAACCAAACGCAAGTATCAAGCAGTAATGGAACCGTGCAGAATAATGGAAAGAAAAAAGACCTCTTAACGTTTAGCACCGAAGAACCCAAGGGTTGTAAATATTGGCTTCCTATATTTAAGCCTCTTTGTTATCGGCTTCACCAAACATGGACTGAAGGCAACACAGAACTTTATTTCTCAGGTTATGCGTGGCATAACCGCTTTACCTATCCTGCTGAACTATTGCAAGAAAAAAAATACAACGAATTAGCTTGGGGCGGGGGATTGGGTAAAGGTTTTTTTGATGAAAAAGGAAATTGGCACGGTCTTTATGCAATTGCTTTCCTTGAGTCTCATCGTAAGATTGAACCTACTGTAGGGTATGCCTATTTGAAAGTTGCTCAATTGACCCAAAATTTTAAAGCCGGATTGGGAGTTTCCGTATTAGTTACCTCACGTCCTGATATTTTACACAGCATTCCTTTCCCTGGAGCAGTCCCATGGGCGGGTTTATTTTATAAAAAACTCTCTTTAAAAGCCGCTTATATACCGGGTTCCTCAACTAATGGAAATGTGCTCTATCTTGTAGGAGCATACACCTTTGATAAGTAGGTAGCTAAATTGGTTGAAGTCTTCATAGTCCCTAGTCAAACATCTTGAGAAACACAGATTAGCGGGAATAACTGTTTTTCTTAAGAGAATGTGTTATGTTTTATAAAACTCTATTAGTCTATGTTTTTAAAATGAAATCTTTTATTGAACAAGCACAATTTTATGCCGGCTATCATCAAAATATTCAAACACGTTATACGCATATGGCGGGTGTACCGCTCATTATTTTATCGGTGATGATTCTGTTTGGTTTCGTAAAAATTATCGTCCCCGGGATCTTTGCAACTAATTTTGCCTGTTTAATGACCTTAATCAGCTTAATTTATTACTATCGTTTAAATTGGCAACTCGCGTTAGCACTTACTCCAATTATGCTTATCTTATTATTGATTGCAAATTGGTTCAGTCAAGATGGTCCGACCCCATTAGGTCTTTGGTCCTTTGTCATCTTTTTTATCGTAGGCTGGGGATTACAATTCTATGGTCATTATCTCGAAGGCAAAAGACCAGCATTCATGGATAATTTGAGTCAATCACTCATCGCGCCCTTATTTCTGGTTGCAGAGCTCTTTTTCATGGCTGGATTCATGCAGTCTTTGAGGGAGCAAATATATGGTATGGAAAGGAATACCCTGTAATTCGTTCGCTATTACTCCTACTCATCAGCATAGATTGTTTTGCTTTCCAAATGAATTTTACGAAAAAACTGATGAATCAAAGGTGAAAGGATGATTACCATAATTGCAATAAATGCCAGTCCGCTAAATAATGCATAACACCCTGCGAAGATTTTTCCAGGGTCCGTTACCAAATTGGATGCTGGTCCCATCCCGGAAAGAATCATGGACGCGTTCATGAATGCATCAATCCAAGACATATTCTCCAAATAATGATATCCCCACATTCCTATAAAAAGCGCCAGTAAAGTGATTAAAAGCCCAAAAAAAGCATTACGAACCATATGTTGGTAGACATTAGCAGGGGCTAATAATCTTCTCCTTCTTCCCTTTTGCTTTTCCATTTTTACTCTCTGTAAATGAATCGGTGTCAAATACTCGCAAATTGCGGCATCATTAGCTTATAACAATGATGAATTTTTTGGTTTCGCTTAAAATCTTGATCAATAGTCTGCGCACTAATATCCTGTACTGAATATTTTTCTTTAAGTTGGGCGTCCAATTTAAATTGCCGCAAATTGGTAGAAAAATATAAAATACCATCGGGATTGAGTAAACGCATAGCAGAATTTATTAAAGAAACATGATCCCGTTGAATATCCAAGGTGTCCGTCATCCGCTTGGAGTTAGAAAAACTTGGCGGATCTAAAAAAATCACATCAAATCGATCGCGAGTACCTCTCAACCATTCTCGACAATCATCTTGCACAAACTGATGTCTCGATAAATCAAGATGATTTAATTTGAAATTTTCTTCAGCCCAACGCAAATAAGTATTGGACAGATCAACATTAATAGTCTGGGCTCCAGCTAAGGCCGCATGAACACTGGCAGTGGCCGTATAACAAAAACAGTTAAGAAAGCGTGTTCCTGGTTTTAATTTCCCAAAACTCAAGCGCATTAAGCGATGGTCCAAAAATAAACCCGTGTCCAGGTAATCATACAAATTAACTTTAAATTTTGCCGGACCTTCTGTGACCACCATGGTGGTTCTACTTTGTCCCAGTTTTTGATATTGTTCGCTGCCTTTTTGTGGTTTACGTTGTTTTACAACGATTTTATCGGGTTCAATTTCTAATACTTTTGGAGTAACCTGCAATACTTCTAAACTTCGCTTTTCTGCTTTATGGGGCGGAACACTTGCCGGAGCAGCATATTCCTGAAGAACTGCATAATCGTTATAAATATCGATGGCATAGGCATATTCAGGTAAATCCGCATCATATACTCGATAACACGAAATTTGGTGTTTCTTGGCCCATTTTTGTAAATGACGATAATTCTTTTCCAGGCGATTAAATAACATCTGTGCGCTTTCAGATAGGTTATTACTCATCATGCCTTTAAGCTCATTAGTCACATGAATATCCAAGCAATAAAGCTTACACTCCAAAGCGCCGTTATATATGGTGTATTGTTTGCTCGCCCGTAATCCTAATGCTTTACCTAAAACAGGGTTAGAGGTCAAAACTGCTGCCTTCCAACCTTGATAATGCGCATGCAAAATCTTACCAAGCTGCTGGTAGAGAGGAACTAAATGGGTCGCATCACTAAGCCTTTCACCATAGGGAGGATTGCATATGACCAATCCTTTTGTTGTGGGAGCATCCATTTCTTTCAATGCTTGGTGTTTAAAATTAACCAAGGGAGCAACACCTGCGTGTTCCGCATTTGCACGAGCTACAGCAATTATTTTGTGATCTGCATCCGTTCCTAATAAAGTTACAGGCAGCGGTTTAACTTGTTGTAAGGCCTCTACCCGCAATTTTTCCCATAGTGAGGATTGATGTTGCGCCCAATATTGTAACGACTGATCCTGACGTAATAAACCTGGAGCAATGTGCGCGGCCATCATCGCCGCCTCAATCACTAGGGTTCCTGCACCACAAAAAGGATCATGCAAAGCATAACCTTTAGCCGCTAATTCTGGCCATTTAGCCCGCATTAGCAATGCGGCGGCGACATTTTCCTTTATAGGGGCTGCGCCTGCCTTATGACGATATCCTCTCTGATGTAAACTATATCCTGTGAGATCAAAGCTCACAGTGACCACATCGTTTTTCAAATAGGCATGAATAAGAATTTGTGGCTTTTCTTTGTCTACTGTAGGTCGTGAATGGTCTAATCTACGGAAATGATCTACGATCCCATCTTTAACTACTTGGGCCCCAAACATAGTATTGCGAATGCGTTCGGATGCTCCGTGGAATTCTATCGCAATTGTTTTATCATGCGAAAAAACGGTCTGCCAATGAAACTCGGTACACAGTTGATGTATTGCCTGCTCATTACTTGCGTACCCACTAAAAAGAATTAATTGCACACGATTAGCTATTCTTGACCAGAGACATAACTTATATACCGTCAATAAATTGGCCTCTCCGTAAACGCCCTGTGGGCTGACTCGCGTAACCGCTAGACCTAATGACTTTAATTCTTCTTCTAATAGATATTCAAGTCCCCGCGGACAGCTTACGAATAAAGAATATTTCATTCTATGATAGACCTCAAATAGCGGAAAAGTGCTTTGGCAGCGCCTGTATTTTTTTCTTTTTGCTGATCATCAACTGCTTTCTTAATTAATTGCCTTAAATGTTGAACATCTTCTGGATGGTAGGCTTCAATGAACGCGGTTAATGCTTCTTTACCTTCATTGATCAAACGCTCACGCCAATGCTCAACTTCATGAAAGGAGGCAGTTACCGCACTTTCTTCTTCAAGTAAACGCTCATAAGCGGCTAAAATTTCTTCATGATCGGCAGCTCTCATTAATTTTCCGATTAGTTGGGCTTGTCTTCGTTTGGCCCCATGACTTTTAATTGCTTTGGCGTCGATAATTGCTTTGTACAAATTTTCAGGAAGGGGAAGCAACTCAAGTTTGGATAAACTCAAGTCGATTAGTTGTACACCCATTTTCTGCAAAAAATCGGCGTCTCGTTTTTTCTGTGATTTACTGACTGGTTCATCCATAGGGCATTCTTTTCTTTTTAAAAATTAGCTAATCATACTATACTTCACACGCCCACAAAATGAGCGTGTGAAGTATAACTATTATTCTGCTGTTACAAGGGAAGCTGGTGTTGAGGTTTGTACGTAATTTTTGCTGGGTCTGGAACGTAAAAACGAACGTCCTACAGCAAAGAAATTATAAATCAAAATGAACAATAAAAGGAGATGCAACCAGGTAATAGTTAACTGCATAAAAATAGGGATCGTAATAAAGACGCCTAGACAACCTGAAAGACTTAAAATCAGGGTTTTCTTTAAAGGAATTTTATCGTGTTTTAAGAACACTAAAGTAGTTAATGGTTGCTGCATGGCTCCCGCTGTAGTCATAATTGGGAATGCAACTACAGGCGAAATATTCATTAAAAACAGTACACCTTGTACCATTACAAACAAACCAATTCCCACCGAAGTTAATGCACCACAAACCACCATTGCCAGAAAGCCTATAACCAATTTCCATGAATGCAATTCAGTTAATTCACCACCCACAGGTAATAAACGGAATTGATGAGAGATTAACAGTAGGATAATTAAAGCAAAACAACAAACCATCGCCAAACGAATCGCTTGCTTGCTTAAGTGACTGACTACAAAACCACCAAGTAAGCCACCCACACAGGTACCCATAACTAAAGTTAGAAGGGTAGTTAAGTCAACATCAATCAAACCCATAAAAAACAATGATTCGATTGTCCCGGGAATAACTTGGGCGCCATTATTTACAGCAGGCATTTCATCATCACGAAACGTGCCCGTCAATTTTGCCAAGGCCACATTCACAGCAAAGCTGCCCACGCCTAAAGTGTCTGCGATAAAAGCGATGACTCCGCTTATACTTAATTTTAAATATTGCATCAATGATATAGGCTCAGCAGGTTGGCGAGAAAGTTTGTACACCATCACGACAACGCAAAGCAAGCTTAATATCAGGATGCTTAAAGTAATAAAAAAGATGACCATTAAAATTTTAAACTTAAAATTAAAAACTTAATAATTATATACTAATTATGTTGATCGGGAAATAACATGTAGAGCAAAAAAAAAGCTTTATGAATTACCCCAGCACACAAATGAAAAGAATTTGCTCGATTATCCTAAAAAATGATCGATTCTTAAATGCATGCAGCAAAATGAACAAACTTCTCCCACCCCAACAAGAGAGTTCTCGTCCGAGGCAGGAAAAAGATAGTGCTTTAATTGGCCTTACAACTGGTGGTACTCACACCTACTTGGCTAAACACCGATTTAACAATTTGTGATTCAATTTGCAAATCTTTAGCAGCATAAAGAACCCCACAAGCACCTTGAGTAAAGTTCGTCGTAGGAGTCCAGTATTTACTGTTGGCAATAATCATCGCCTGGTATGCTTTTTTAATTCCCACATTCTTAGCCAATAAATAAAAGGCCTTATTAAACACTCCGCTTGCTGTATGCACAATAAAACTTTGTCTTTCTTGAGGATTGGATATATGTGACTTTGCATATGCCACTAAGTCAGGATAACTAATGGCGCAATAGGCTCCCTGACTTTGCGCTAAATTTTTATCCAAACAATCTGCTGAACTGCCATCAGAAGAAGGAAAATCCATAAAGCGTAAAGCTTTTCCAAATGAATCTCGAACTATAGTCTCACCAATACCCCAGGTTACCGTATTGGGTTCCAGGTACAATTTATTATAAAGTTGCGGGAATTTTTCTAAAAGATAAGCACGTGATGCTTGTCCTGCCATATCAGACAAGGATTCATTAAGAGCACCGGATTGATCATGGTATTCAAGACCTGAATGTTGCTCGGTAAAACCATGTGTGACCTCATGGCCTGCGACATCAAGAGAAACTAGGGGGTAAAAATCCTCACCATCTCCAAAAGACATAAATTGTCCATCCCAAAATGCATTGTCATAATGTTGTCCAAAATGGACGCGCATAACAAGTTGCATGGGGGCCCCATTAGAATCTTGTAGTGCATTAATTCCATACCATTCTTTATACATATCTACTATAGTCTGGCCAAAATAATACGCATCGTTGGTTGGCGAAAATGCACCATTGATATTTTCTTCTGTATTCTTGCTACACGGATATTGAAATGGAGTAATCACAAGATCATTCCAGTCCCAAGCAGATGCTAGATTAACTAATTTTACTTTTGCAGTATTCATCACACATTGGCTGCCACTTTGGGTTACCTCCAAGAAAGGCAGTCCATCTCGTCCATACCAATACTCATGAACTTTTTCATTGCCCCCGGGACCGGTATCCATGTAATTTTTTATGTTATTCCACTGTTTGGTGATTGCCCCATTTTGTGCATCTATAATGAAAAATGGCCAGGCAGGTTTGTTATCCGTTTGCGTTGTTTTAAATGAAACCTGATAAACCAGCTTCAATTCATTATCTTGGTTCGCCCTAATTTGTAACTCACTCAACTCATCATTAATAGGCGCTTCAGAATTAAAACTAAACCAAGATTTTTTGGCCAATTCAATAGCTTGTTTCGAAGTTAGAGTAGGTTGAATATTCAGCTGAATGTCGTTAAGTAAATGACCATTTACTTGTGCATCCTCTTTAGTAATCATGACTTGTGCACCCACAACAGGGATCCCGCGATATATTTGTTGATACCGCAATATCGTTTTTGAGTGCTCCTGAGTTTGACTTACAGGTTGTAGGGTATTTTTTTCTAAAATTGGGGCTGCTGTGCGTGCACTTACTTTTGCGGGTGGTTTCAGGGAAAATTGATGCAAACTGCTTAGGGGAGCCCTATATAAATCAAGTTCCGTGACTGCAAAGGCATCATAAGTGATAAAAACAAGAGCAAAGCTTAGAATTTTTTTTAACATAAAAATCACTCAAAAAATTCACAATGACATCATCATGGCATGAAAATAGCCAATATCCAAGTAAATTGTACAAATATTATTTTTATTCTATTTACCTCAGAAAAATAACTCTTTTTTCAAAGCACAAAACATTTCTATTGCTCTTGCAAAAAATATAAGCTCTGTATATGGTGGGGCATTGGTATTATAGGACCGTAAAAAAACCATCAGTACTAGGAACAGGCTTTATATCACATTAAGGATAATGCATATGATGTTAACCAAAAAATGGACCGTACTATCCCTTAGTCTCTGCACTATTTTTTCTGCAGCTCAAGCAGGAGTGGTGGAGCGATATCTGCAGATAAAACAAACAGAAAAAATTCCTTTAGTTGCTGAAAAAACCATTCAACTCCACTTCTTTAAACAATTAATCGATCATAATGAAGCTTCAGTAGGGACTTTTTCTCAACGCTACTACATTGATGAAACTTATGGTCCAACAAATGACTCTCCGGTATTTTTTTATATTTGCGGGGAAGCGGCTTGTACTAAACGTGCCCTAAATGGCGCAATCAGAAATTATGCACAAAAGTTCCATGCCAAACTGATTGCTCTGGAACATCGGTACTATGGGGAAAGTTTGCCCTTCAATTCATTATCAACCCAAAACTTACGTTTTTTAACTACAGAAGCTGCATTGGATGATTTGGCTTACTTTCAACGCCGCATAACCAATGAAAAAAACTGGACTGGGAAGTGGGTCGCTTTTGGAGGCTCTTACCCTGGTTCGTTATCCGCTTATTATCGTTTAAAATTTCCTTATTTAGTTGTCGGGGCTTTAGCATCATCCGCGCCAGTAATGGCTAAAGAAGACTTTGTAGAATATGATGCCCATGTGACTCAAGTGGCAGGTTCTCAGTGTGCCAATCAAATGCGAGCGGCAGTCAGTACCGTGGAAGCCAGTTTAAGTGATGCCACGAAATGGAACCAAATGAAAGCGTTATTTGATGCATCTGCGGTTGAAGATCCTGTTGATTTTTTATACTTGATCGCTGACACCGGAGCTGCCGCAGTACAATACGGAATGCGCGATGAATTTTGCACCAGCTTATCTGCAAGTCCAACCCCACTTCAAGGCTATGCTGAGTTTGCCAAAAAATTATACAAGGACATGCATGTTAGTGCCGTAGAAATGACAGCGCAGGGCGCCATGAGCGAAAATCCTAGTGATTATAAGGATGGCTTAGGCATGCGCCAGTGGTACTATCAATCCTGCAAAGAATACGGTTATTGGCAAAATGCTCATCCTAACGCTTCGCTTTCCACTCGATCTTCGTTAATTAATATGGATTACCATCATCAGGTATGCCAACGTTTGTTTGGTTTAACTCAACCTGCTAACACCATAGAACTTAATAACACTTTATACGTTCCTTTAATGGACATCTTAAGCTCAAATATTTATTTTACCAATGGAGAAAACGATCCTTGGTCCACTTTATCCTTAGCAGAAAAAAATGGAAATGCAATTAATCCTAAATTGACCTACCAATTGATCCAAGGAGCCGCTCATTGCGATGACTTACATAGCCCCTCTACATTTGATTCTGATGCATTAAAAGAGGCAAGGAAAACAATGGAATCGTTGTTGGCTACGTGGCTAAATTAAGCTTATTCCTAGCCCTTCTTCTACCAAATGGGAGAAGGGAGTCTATTTTTTAAAAATCCTTTTTATCTCGATAGATAAACTACTCCTTTGGTTGCGGGAGAAGGAGTAGAGGCGAGAATTTATTGTCCCCACCTTATTTAGGTCGATTGGTCGGCTTATCTTCCTCTTCGTTTTTAGCCCCACTCAAACGTTCTTTCATCATAAGTGTTGCTTGGCCAGGTAAACGCTCTAAAGCCCTACACTTATCCAAGGAATCGATAAAAGAAGCAGGGGATAATGCTTCAAGCTTTTCACTCAGGGGTAATTGCAGTACAGGAGATGGAATATTCTCTACCCCCTTATTTTGCAACTCTTGTATTATCTGTAGGTTTAATTCTTTAATAACCGCTATCGTACAAATACCTACAAATGGAGAACAAATAAGTGTTGCCGGGCTTTTATCTTCCGCTAGGTATTGTTCCAGCGCCGTAGAATCTTGAGAAATAAGTCCCTGATGAAGAGGACCTATTAATTGTCTATCATGAGTTTCACGTTGAATTATTCCGAATTTATGTTCTAACTGCATTAACCAATCATCACCTAAGTGCTTCTTTAATAATTCTTTTGTTTCATCATGTTCAATTAACTTATCCAATTTAATTTTATATTCCTCATTATAGAGAAATTCAGACAAGACAAATTCATCTTTTTGACGATTTGGGTGGAGAAACATGGGCGCACCTTTGGTTGCTTTAATTTCAAAATCCATAGCTTTGGAAGAAACATCGAGATCTTTGGAAAAACCTTCTTTTATCGCCTTTTGAGCATCATGATAAAGCTCAGCCAATGGGGAGTTTTCAACTATTAAACCCAAACAATCGAAGACGGCTAAATCACGAGTGAGAGAGGCTAAATCAGATAAGGCACCTAAATGAGGTAAAGTTAACTGATGTGATCCATCCAAATTAAATTCAGGCCAATGCCTTGATTTAAAGGTTACATTTCTCATCATATTTACCACAGCAAAACTGACTCCTGTATCATGTTTCGACAACTTTCCTAACTCCAGGAGTTGATTATTTAACTCCAGATTACCAATAGCGTTCTCTAAAAAAGTAATAATCTGGTTTTCTTCTGCAACGGTTAAGGCAACGTGAAGCTTTTGGGTATCTGCTTGGATTATTTTCTCCAACAAAAGGAGTACATTCAGATCTTGGCTTCTCAAACCCGTGCCCTGAATTATCTCTTCTCTAGTCATAAAATCACCTGCTCATGCATATGAGTAATAACGAAGCATAATCTCTTCGACTAAATGGTTAACAAAATTAATAAGTAAATTCGGAAAAAATTCATCATGAATGTTTTCTTGTGCTTGGAAAAGCAAATACTGTTGCGCAATAAAATGAATCATTTCCCTGATACGTTCGGGCTTTGCCAAATAAAAAAAACAATCAGGTAATGCAATCATAATTTTATTAATCAATTTTTGAGCATCCGTATCTGAAATGCCCAAAACTAGAGGAATAGCCGAGCTTGTCCTGTATTTACCGTGACGATTTTCTGCACAGTATTGATCGACTATCCTATAGATTTCTTTGGCAGATTGCTCCTTTCGTGGATGCACAGGTTTTACTCCTATTCACTTGTTTAGTTTCAATTCCATTAATTTTATTTTAGACCAAATTTAGTGAACATAAGCCCGTACATCACAAACGCTTAGAATCTACCATTACGATAATCGTCCAGCGCTTGTATAATTTCTTCCTGAGTATTCATTACAAATGGCCCATGTCGCGTTATAGGTTCATGGAGTCTTGCCGCGGCAATTAGAATACATTGGCTTGCAGTCTCAGCGTTCAAAAGCAAATTATCTCCGGCACCAAGTTTTGCCAAAGTATCGTGTTGGACTAATTGCTCACCGATACGAACCGCTCCAGAAATTACCAACAAGATTGTCTGATAATCATGGGGAATATGCTGTTGCATGCTGGCACCAGGAGGTAAAATAATATCAAATAACAAAGGTTGAGTAGCAATACCTGTAATTGGCGAATGAGTTCCTTTATCAGTCGTACCTGCAATGACTTTTACCCGAGCGCCTGAATCATGCGTTTCCACAGGTAGCTGTTCGCTTTGCATTTCTTGATAAAAGGGCGCACGCATTTTTTCTGCAGCAGGCAAATTCAACCACAGTTGCAAGCCATGTAGTTTGCCATTAGCGGAGGGCATTTCTGAGTGAATAATCCCTTTTCCTGCAGTCATCCATTGAACATCGCCTGCAGCGATAACTCCTTTATGTCCTTTATTATCTTCATGAGTAATACTGCCATCCAGTAAATATGTAATAGTTTCAAAGCCTCGATGAGGATGGGAAGGAAACCCAGCCATATAATCTAGGGGCTCCGCACTATTGAAATAATCAAGTAAAAGCAGAGGTTCAAAATCATTGCTTCTCTCTATCCCAATATAGCGATGTAATTTCACACCCGCTCCTTCGCGGACGAGGATACCTTTGATTAATCGCTCTACTTTAATTTCGCTCATGAAATACGCTCCATATTACTAACAACAACTTTGATTTCCTTTTGCTAATATAGCATAGCTCAAAATACATAATTCGATCTTGCTGCTGGGTCTCAGGCTTGATTTTATGAAACCACATCTCAAACCATTTTGTGTGTAAAAATCTCACTGTGCTATGCTTAGCTAAAGTGCCTAAAAATAATCATTATTGGCCAAATACAATGCGGAGATATTATGTGGAGCAAAGTACGCGAGTTAAGCCCATTGAGTTTTGTGGTTCTAAAACAGATAAAGTCTTCATCCTTTAGTGGTAAGTTAGGAACCATTTTTAGCCATAACCTTCGCTACCAGGAACTTGAGCATCTCGGAAAACACAGCCATGAAAAACATCCTATATCGACTCAAAAAGCCCAAGTAAATTATCATCAGATGCTTGACAGTTTGCCAAAACAAGAAGATTTCGTTCATCGTGGCATGGCAGGATTTGCTGAAGTAGAAAGTATTGCGACAGAAGGAAAATTCGGAGCAGGTAAATATACTAAAAGACCTGTTTGTCTAGATATTGCTCAATTTATACATGATCCTAAGAGTTGTTTGTTGCTTTCTACCTCACCGGATCCCTATACCGTTAGAGAGTACATGGTAGGATTTCAACTCATTAATGCAAAAGGGGCCATAGCGTCAATGTGTTTACCTGCAGTATATATACGTCCGCAAACAGCAAGACATGTCGATGTTGAATCGTTCCAATACTATCAAAAAATTCTTGATGGGGCAGTGGAGTTAGGGAATCGTGTACGGTCGGAAAATATTTTTGATCTTGCTCAGGGAAATAATGAAACTACGGTAGTCTTGGGCGCTTCTAAAAAGGATGACTGGCGCCCTCAATTTCATACCGATCTCTATAGTTTAGTACTTGTAGAGGGAGCTGGACGCATTAAGAGTAGTTTTACAAAAGCTGACTCTGTAGATACTACCACCATTCTCAACCCATTCTTTCGTAAAAGAATAATGTCTATAGAAATCGCTTCAACAAATACCTCCGAAGGAGACGCTTTTAAAAAACAATTTGATAGAATGAACAAGCGCTCACAAGAAGTAGGAATTACTGAAGAGGGCTTTAGAGTTTTAACGTTGGCTGATGCCTCTTTTTTAATGGCCTCACATAAATATCAAGAAGTTCTGGAAAAATATTCTACCTCGGGTAAAACCATGATATTACAAGCGGTTCCCGAAGAAGTCTCTATTGCTTCAGAGGATCTCGTGGAATATGCGCGCCAGATGATCGAGGCCAATCCCGAAAAATATGAAACAGAGACATTATCACAACAACAAATGGAACATAAGTTTTAATTCCCAACAAAAATGCTTAGATTCCAATAAATTGGAATTTAAGCGAGTTTTACTACCACACGTCCACCCACATTTTAAAATTTTCTCCTTACTTTCTTTAAAAACCTTTGTTCAATAATATACCGTCACTCTTTATGCCTGATTTTTGAACAAAACCCACCCTATGCTATGATTATATAATAAGCAGTTGAATTTAAATTTAATCACCTAGCCCGGAGGGCCAAGTTATGTTAGGCCGAGTCACGCGAAATGCACCTGTTAGTCCATCCCGTCGTCTAATTTTAAACCATTTGGCAAAATCCGGTAGCCTTGGAAGGCTTTTTAGCCCCGCACGCGATCTACCCTCTGAAGGTAAGCATCACCATGTGCCTATTAAAAGGGCCAAAGTCGAATATCATCAAATGCTCAGTAACTTACCCCATGGATTAGATATTATTCACCGAGGGATGGCAGGTTTTGATGAAGTAGAAAGTATTGCAATCGATGGAAGATTCGGTGCTGGAAAATACACTAGAAGACCTTTTTCTTTAAACATTGCTGAATTTATCCATAACCCTAAAAGTTGTGTGTTACTGTCGACCTCACCGGATCCACATACGGTTAAAGAATATATGATAGGATTTCAGCTCATTGCTGCAAAAGGGGCCATTGCATCCATGTGTCTACCTGCAGTATATATTCGTCCACAAACTGCAAGACATATCGATGTAGAACAGTTCGAATATTATCAAAGTATTCTCAACGCACAACAGGCACCTGGCGAATATACACGAGGTGAGAATATATTTGATCTTGCTCAGGGAAATAATGAAACCACCGTAGTTTTGGGCGCCACTAAAGAAGATGATTGGCGCCCTCAATTTGATTTTGATTTGCATAGTTTAGTACTTGTGCAAGGAGCTGGTCGTATTTTAAGCGGTTTTATTAAAGCAGATACCCTAGATACTACAACCTTCGTTAACCCACTCTTTCGTAAAAGAATAATGTCCATCGAGATTGCTTCAACTACCACCGCTGAAGGTCCCCTATTTTTTAAGTATTTCGATAAAATGAATCAAAGAGCACAAGAATTGGGAATTGCCAAAGAAGGCTTTAGAATTTTAACTATGGCTGACGCAGCGTGCATGATGGGTTCACCGAGGTATCAAGAAATTCTAGAAAAATATACAACATCTGGAGAAACCATGGTTTTGCAGGATGTTCCCAAAGAAATTCCTATTGCCTCCGAAGAACTAGTTGAATATGCACAGCAGATAATCGAAGCTAACCCTGTGAAAGAACAAATTCCTACAATTACCGACAGTTTGCATCATAAACTTTAAGTGTTGAGGAAGATTTTTCCGGCACGTGGGGTCCTTGAGATTCAGCAATGGAGGGCCCTGATAAAATTTTAGGATTCTGTCAATTGTTCTTTTATAACGCTAATGATTCCTGGTTCTCGTTGTTTAAAGTGCTTACGACACGTAGAGGAATACATATCATTACCACCAATAACAACTTGTTCCCCTTCAGTGATGACCTTTCCTTGAGCATTTAAGCGTAAAATCATGGTCGCTTTGCGTCCGCAGTGACAAATGGTTTTGAGTTCAATCAATTCATCTGCCCACGCTAAAAGATATTGACTCCCTTCAAATAATTCACCGCGAAAATCCGTACGCAATCCATAGGCAAGCACCGGAATACTCAATTGATCCGTGATTTCGGTTAATTGATGTACTTGTGCTCGCGTTAAAAATTGGGCTTCGTCCACTAAAATACATGCGTATTTTTTTTCTTGCGCTACGACGTGTTGATATAGATCATCTTTTGAATTAAATATCAAAGCTGGTTCGGATAAGCCAATACGGGAATAAACCATACCCTGCTGATACCGATTATCTATGGCCGGGGTAAATAATAAAGTATTCATGCCGCGTTCACGATAGTTATAACTTGATTGCAGGAGCACCGTACTCTTTCCTGCATTCATTGCTGCAAAATAGAAATAAAGTTTAGCCATTGGAGATCTCGATTATTTTTAAAATTCAAACATCATACCTAAATCATTGGACAAGGGTCTATAGGCAAGCAAACTCATTCGAATTATGCGATTTTAGGAGTGTTTTTTGGTATAGTACAAAGCAGCTTCTAAATAGTGCATGAGATAACTATGAACTCAAAAATAAAAACCTTATTTGCAGCATTGATATTGATAAGCACAACAGCCATGGGTCAGGCGGATGTTCTCCTTAAAGATACCCAAGGAAATACAATTTCTTTTTCCTCTTTGAAAGGGAAATGGGTTCTTATTAATTATTGGGCAGGCTGGTGTAAAACTTGTATTGACGAAATTCCCGAATTGAATCATTTTTATCGAAAACACGAAAATGATCCCATCCTCTTGTTCGCTGTAAACTATGATGGACTTCCAGTAGATAAGCAAAAAAAACTGATTCGAAAATTTAATATTTTATACCCATCATTAGCTACTGACCCTGCCCTAGCATTAGGATTAGGGGATATAATTGGCGTGCCTGTTACCTTCGTTATCAATCCACAAGGAGAACTTGTTAATACTCTTTATGGTGGTCAAGATCTTAAAACCCTAGACACCGTGATAAAAAAAACATAAATCTAGATTAGTGTTGCGTCGAAAGCTCAGTGGTCATTCCCGCATAGGCGGGAATCCATTTCGCAAACACCGTAAGGAATTAATTAAGTGCGAGACTCGCCTGTGTGGGAATGTACTAAGGATAAACAACAATTCCTCCTAATAAACTCCCCAAAAGAAGATAAATCAGAGCATTTTGAGCTAATTATTTATCGAGCATAAACGATGACATCGTAAGGTCCAAGCAGTTACAAAGATGGTGGACTATCCATTGCAAACAAACGTTGTTTTTGTGGTTTGGTAAGACGAATCTTCAATAACCAATCCCCGTCTTCATTATGTGACTCACTTAAAACAGCACCCAACTCATACAATTGCGCCCGCAATTTTGCCTGGGTCGCTTTTAGTACCACATCTTCCACAAGCACCGCTCCATGCAACTGATTGCTTATAGCCTCTTTAAGTAAATCTAAGCCCAAATTGGATGCCGCAGAAATCCATACTTTGCATTTGTCTTCTTGATAATCAATTTTAGGTTCCCAACCTTCTTGCAAATCAATTTTATTGAATACTTGAATTATGGGGACATCATGAACTCCCAATTCATCTAGAACTTGTTGCACCGAAAACACATTGTCCCGCCAGTGCGGATCCGAAATATCAATCACATGCAATAATAAGTCGGCCTGTTGTGTCTCCTCTAAAGTAGCACGAAATGCTTCTACTAATTGATGCGGTAAATCTCGAATAAAACCCACTGTATCGGTTAAAATCACCGAAGAAGAGCCAGGTAAATTGAGCTGACGCATGGTGGGATCTAATGTAGCAAACAACTGGTTAGCCACATAAATGCTTTCGCCGGTCAGTGCATTGAATAAAGTGGATTTCCCCGCATTGGTATAACCCACTAAAGACACGGTCTGCAAAGAGGCTTTACGTCTGGCTTGGCGGTTCTGGTCGCGGCTGCTACGTACTTTTTCCAAACGTTTGTTAATGTATTTAATGCGCTCTCGCAATAATCGGCGGTCTGTTTCTAATTGGGTTTCCCCCGGGCCTCGCAAGCCAATACCCCCTTTTTGGCGCTCCAAATGGGTCCAGCCTCGGATAAGTCGAGTTGATAAATGTTGTAATTGAGCCAGCTCAACTTGCAGCTTTCCTTCAAAGGTTCGGGCGCGCTGGGCAAAAATATCAAGGATCAAACCACTTCTATCGACTACTCGGCATTCAAATAAACGTTCCAGATTTCGCTCTTGTGATGGGGATAATTCATGGTTTACTAAAACCAATTCTGCATCAAGCTCTTTCACCATCTGAGCAATCTCTTCCGCCTTTCCTTTACCAATATAATACTTGGCGTCAGGAGTTGCGCGAGTACCTAAAACACAATCTAATAATTCCGCTTTTGCCGAAAGAGCTAATTCTTCAAATTCCTGCAATGCCTTATCTGCATCAACTCCCGGTAGTGCCAGTTGCACCAGTATCGCTCGCTCACCACCTTGAGGACGTTCAAACACTAAGCTGTTCTCCGAAAATATATTTTTTTATTACCATGACTAGAGGAATCTGAACCATATAATATTTCTAAACTGTAACGAAAATAAGTGCACATCATTTCTTTTATACCGTGCGCGCTTAGACTTCATACTATGGTAGACACTAAAAGTTGGCTGCTTAAAATTTTTAACTAATATAACATTTTTGGCAATGAAATCCTTACAAATAACATCTAAGTTATCTAATTCATTTGTCCATAATGCTTTTTTACTATAATCCTTAAATCCATAATATCGAGAAATGGAATGAACCCCAGGAACTAAAGGTACTACTGTCACTGCATAGATTAAGGCCCTCTGGCCCAAATCACTATAAAAAGTACTGAATCGTTTTTAGTGAGCCCATTATTTTCATAAATGAAGTTAATGTATTTTTAAAATCAAATAAGGGCCTTGGTTTGTTCTGAAAGAGATTTTCCAGTTTAAAATGATGCGTGAAATTTGTGCAACTAATGGAGCCAAGGATGGATAAAAGAAGCACCTAGAGCAATTAAAAAGAACCATTAATAGAGATACAAATAGATTTGACCGTGGTAAGGTGTAACTTTTGTTTACTAAAATCGCTACCGAATAAACTGCACATACCGATTAACAAGCCAAGAAATACAATTGAGGTAGAACTAATTTTTAAAAAAGAAAACTGATAAAAAATTTCAAAAGCGTAAAGAATAACTACTGTATAAAAATAAAATACTTAAGAAGGTTGCCGTGGGTAACGAAACTTTTCATATTAAATTGATCAACATCCATATTTCACACTATTTTCTAAATTTGCCTCTATCTTAAGTTAAAATCTTCCTTAATTAGCCCAATGCCACTGGAATCTAGATTCCAGTGGCATTGGGCTATTCTTTCCAACATAGAATAGAGAAAACGTAATTATACTTTCACATCAAAACCATCCGAGTGTTCCGCTTCTTCATTTCCACCTTTTAACTGGCTCTTATACTCTTTCATGATCTTTTGAGGATCCTTAAGAGACTCGTTTAAATTACGAACTTCGTGACCCGATGTGGTTTGCGAGAAAAAGGTTGTTTTTTTTGAGTTAGTAACAACGTAATCCGTAACACGCTTAAATCCTGTAAAAGAAATAACATTTAGAGCGTCAGCCAAAGTTTCCACAATTGCCATTAGCCAATTTCGCCTACGTACATCAACAACAGACAGCATATTCTGAGAGGCCTTCGCAATGTTCGTCCCGAACTCTTCTTTAAACGGTATGTGACCTCCATTTGCTGTTACAAGCTTCTCAATGTGCTCAGCATCCAGGTGTATTTGGGACGCATCCTTATTGTCTTTTTTAAGGACGCTTATTTCTTGTTCAAATGTACCGAAATTATCAATTTTTACTTGCTCATATTTTCCATCAGGCTTAATGTAATATAGTTTCTTAGTATCATTCGTGTTAATAAATATATAACTGTTTTTGGCGAGTTGATCAGCTTTTTCGGGTAATTCAGACCCAATATAAAGCTCACATCCGGTAGACAATTTACTCAAATTATCGAAGACTGCCCCATATAAACCCTCTCGATATTCTTGCCCTGCCGCTGCAAATGATTTAGCTTTTGCCTGAGTAGCTTCTGACCTCTCTTCGTTCCATCGATCGGCTATCTTCGCGCACGTTGCCTCAATTTTAAACAGGGAGCTTCTAAATTTTTTGCCTTGTTCCTGCTCATTTAAATACATGCTAAAAACATCTTTACCTGTAGTTTGAAGCGCACAAAGAGTTTCAATCAATTTAGTTTTCGTTGCTTCTGGTTGGCTCTCTTTACTAATTTTAATTACTACCTTTTTAAAATTTTTTGCATCATCAGAGGAATCGTCCATCGCCCATGTATAGGCCTTTTTATTTTTTATATCAAGTTGCCAAAGTATATCTAAAAATTGGTTTTTTGATGATGTAGCTTGGAATTGGGGGGTTGCCTCCTCTGGATTTAGTAACTGCTCAACCAATTCTTTCGTAGGTTCAACACCTAAATCAAGCAGAGAAAGTAAGTATTTGTTCTCTAATAATTTTTTAGCCTCTTCTACACTGATATTTAATTTTTCTTCCAGCACTTTTTTTAGATCTGGAATATCATAGAATTTATTAAAGTTAGAAATCTGCTGCAGGTCAGTAAATTGATTATATTTGTCTAAGTGCCCAAACTCGCAGAGATTGAAAGCAAGCGTTGTTAGCTGTGCGTTGATTTTATGAATAGACACACTCTGTGTGAGTTGTTTAAACCGTTCATCTGTTAATGCTTCAATAGGTAGATTAAAAAAACGTGCTTTTAAGGAGGCTATTGTTGACGGATCTTGCGATAATGTCAGAAGCCTTTGGTCAGCCTTGTTAAAATATAAAAGCGCGTTGTCAGTAAGAATAAAACGTGACCGTTGGTATGTGGCTAACTCATCGGCCCCAGGAGCGATATCCCTCTTAAAGAAATCACAAGGTTCTTCCTGATCACTTACAGGAAGTAAGTTACGTACTATTTCTTTAAATTGTGTACCTTGCTCGTCACGTAAATACAAACTAAAAACATCTTTGCCGCCACGACCATATCTATCACCAAACTCAATCGAACAAAGAGTTTCAATTATTTTGGATTTTGTAGCAGTTTCCATTTCTTCAGAGTCATTCAAGTCAGATAATATTACCCTGAAGTTTTTTGCCTTAGGCGAATCGATAAATGCCAATTTATAGGCAATCTTATTTTTTAAATTAAGTGCCAATAATATATCCATAGCCATCGACTTTGGGTGCTTAGAGTTTAATAATTGCTGAATCTGAGCAGTAGAAGCAAAAGTATTAGGTTCAATATTTGCATCCATCAATGCTCTTAATCGCTTGTTTTCTAATAAAGATATAATGTCTGAAGTGAAAGGTTTATCTAATTTGTCTTGCATTGCATACTTTAGATGTAGGAACACATGGAATTTATTAAAATAAGAGACTAACTCATTATTAGCGGCAAGCCTATTATATTTTTCTAAATGCCCCATCTCATAAAGAGAACTCATCAGTTTAATGCGTTGGGCATTATATTCTTTAATAGGAACAATTTCTGAAAGTTGTCTAAACCCTTCCTTGGTTAAGTTAACAATAGGTAGTTTAGTAAATTGTTTCCTTAATGAAGCTATTGTTGCCGGATCTTCCGATATAGTCAGAAGGCTCTTGCTTTCTGGTGCTTCGGCGTTAAAATAGAATAGTCCTTTTCCGGTAAGGATATAACGTGAGCTACCAGTTCTTAATTGGTCCAGGCTGGGAACAGTGTGCATTTCAAAAAGGCCGCAGGGCTGCTTCCCCTCACTTATTTGCGGCAGGCTTAGCACATTCCTTCTAAAATCAGGAGACTTTAAAACCTTAAGATAGTGCTCTTCACTTCTTATATTATTTTCGGCAAGCTTATGAAAGCTATTTCTTACTTCTAAACGTACTTCATCACCTTTTTTATAATGTTTAGATAGGAAATCTGAAAGTGCTTGGGTATTCAACGAGGTAAAATTGGGTATATATGTATCTTTCAAAAATCCAAAAACAACGTCTTTGAATTCGTCATGCGTAATCTTGGGTTGTTTAAATAAAAGCTCCATTGCCACCAACATAGTTGTGGGCGGTAAATTTTCACCAACAAGCCATCGTAGATTAGCATTGATATTTTTAAAGTTTACATTGTCAGTCTGCTGTAGAGCTACAAATTTAGTAAAAAAAGGAGTAGCTGTGTTACTAAGAGCTATTAACCTTAATTTATCTAACCCCAGAGGATCCTGGAAAAGCATCTGTAACAATGACTCACTATTAGAAACGTTAACAAAATTATGAAACAATTCCAAAAATTTATTGTCCTCCTTTTTAAGCTTATCAAACCACCCGAGAACACCTATTTTATCAAGATCTAGAGCCAATTGATCGAGAGCTTTTTTTCTCTTAGCTACTTCCTCTTTAACTTCTTTAACTTTCTTTTCTTTGGCCTTCTGATCTCCAGGTTCTTTGGTAATCGTCTGCAGTTTCTTTGCCAATTCTTCATTAGTTTCTTTAGCAATTGTCTGCAGTTTCTTGGTGAGCGCTTTTTTTGGCTCTAGAATTGTATATATCTGCGTTTCATTAAGTCCAATTTGTTCAGTAACTAATCCATTCAATAAGGAGTTTTCTAATAGAGGCTTACATGCTTTAGCAACATCTTCGCTTTTTAGTCTTTTGCTTAAAATATCACTTGAAGCCTTGTTTTTTACCAGTTGATTAAATGAGCTTACCCAGTGAATGTTAGGAGACAATTGAGAAAAAGCTGACAAATGCCCTAATTCAGCCAGATTTGTTGCTAATTGAATGCGTTGAATGTCTTCTGTATCTTTAACTTTTTTAGCTTCTTTAACATCTTGAACAACAACTTTACCGTCTTTAGGCTCTTTACTTTCTTTAGGTTCTAAATCCAAAACTATCTGTCGGAATTCTGCGTTTAGAACCAATTCATATGATTTAGAATCTGTTATTCTTAACGCATCGAGTTTCGTTAGAGTACGTGTCACAGAATCTAATAGCTTAGCATCATCCAAATTTTGAGATAAAAATTGAATCCATTTATCTAGTTGAATATGTTCAATCCCTGGAGCGTTATTTAAAAAATCAACCAATTTCTTAATCTTATCTTCAAGTTCTGGATGTGCTAGTAAAAACTGAACAGTTAATAAATAAACATTTTTATTCTTAGCTCCCTCTTTCTTTGCCGCGTCAACAATTTCATGTATTTTTTGTAGTCTTAAGAAAGGCTCGTCGTCCTGCAGAATAGATTTCATCAATTTATCTGCATTTTTGCATTTATACAGAGACCGTAAGTAATCTAGTTTTTGTTTTTGTAAAATTGAGCTTAACAAATTATGATTTTCAGTTTGACTTGCTAAATTATTAAAAAAAGCAATAAATTCTCCTGAGTCTTGTTCAAAGTCAGAATATCGCTCTATTTGGTTTAATGATTCTAGATTAAGTGCAAGTTGGATATGTTGAATCTTATCCGATGATTTATCATTTTCTAGAATAAAATTTAATAGTTTTGATAAATCACTATCGTCGATACATGCTTTTACTTGCTTCAGGCTCAATTGCATGCCCATTTCATGTAAAGCAATTAAAATCTGATTCTTTATTATATCTGCAGCTCTTTTTTCAACTAAATCCATCCATTGTGGATCATCATCAAACTTTTGGTCTTTATAAAATACACCTGTAAATAAGTTGAAGAGGATATTAGCATGCTCCTTAATCTTTCCATTTTCATCCAAGATGTTACCTAATATCGCACTTATAGCCGGGGAATCCGCTGCTTGCTGCAAAGCATCCATCTTGGGTAGGTTACTCTCTTCAATTGTTTTTAATTCCTTTGTTAAAAATATTCTTAAATCTACTGAAGACAAGACGTATGCTTTACGCTGCTCTGGGGGTAAATGGGTATCTTTTGTTACTATAATCATCCAATTTTCAGGTTTACCTATTTGAGCAAAGATTGATACACCTGAAGGACTACCTTTTGCATCAAGATAACCACCACCTTCGTCCACAACCTTAGGAGAATTTTCATCCGCTTCGGGATCATTCAAATCATAGAAGGGCATGTTTCCCAATAGGAATTTTAAATTTCCTGCAAATATATCACCTTGAAAATAACGATTCCTAATCGGATCCTTATCGTGAGTAAACCCTCCGTTTGATGTTATCAACTCAATAACTTGCTCTGTACTAAGATGTAATAAGTTCGTTTCCTGTTGATTAATCTCTTTGAGCCTATCATCAAATTTTATAAAATCTGTAATTGGTACTTCTTTAGACTTTCCATCTGAGTCAATGTAATACAATTTTTTATCTTCATTGTTGTTACAATAGACATAGCTTCCTTTATATTCGTCAAGATTCTCAGGTAGCACTTGTTCCAATAAATGAAGCTCACAGGTGGGTAAGTAACAAGCCTCCATTGTTTCCCTAATTTGTGGTACGCGAAATACTGGCGCTCGCTGATATAAATCTCTCTTTATTTCTTGATTATCTTCTCTATTGTTTCTTTTCAGAAAACTCGCCTCGCCGCGGGCAATGAATATTTTCGCAACTGTATCTTCGAGATAATAATATTTAGGCTCAGTTTTAGACATGGACATAGATGGATTCCCTGATCAAAAGTAATCAAATATGATCGATTTATAACATATTATAGAATATATTTTATTAACACTTCATTAAGTGTGCCCTGAAGAAAATTTATGTAAGGCACGTAGGTACACTTCAAAAGTGTATTTCTCTCTCTTAGGAGCGTAGATAAACAAGCCCAATGAGAGAGAAATACAGAAGGCTTAGTTCAGCGAATCGACCCCCGAGGCTTACGGGGTAAAACCGTTGTCATTCCCGCGAAGGCGGGAATCTATTCTTAAAAGAGCACTGTGTCTTTTCTCGAAATGGATTACCGCCTTCGTGGGAATAACAATATAGATACAAATAATGGTAATGAAGATTGGTATACTCTAATGGGACTAAGTTAAGAATATATTCTCCCTACATACGTCCCGCGACTTGTTCGCGGGATCCAGCTACGAAGCCTACATTCCTTGGTTTCCGCGAACAGGTCGCGGAACGTAGGCCCTGGGGAATATTCTTAACTATGGCCTATTCAATTCCCTAGCCTTCCTCCGGCCCTTCATTTCCAGAATTTTCATCCTCAGCCGGCATTTTTATTGCACGTGAAGGAACGACTGTAGAAATTGCGTGTTTGTAAACCATTTGGGTGATTGAATTCTTCAACATGACGACATATTGATCAAAAGAGTCCACAATCCCGTGTAGTTTAATTCCGTTGACCAAAAAAATAGATACAGGCACCTTTTCTTTGCGTAATTCATTTAAAAAGGGGTCTTGTAGTAAATGAGTTTTAGACATTGCCCACTCCTTGTTGTTATTGTATTTTTTAAAGGCAAAACATGCATCTGATCAGTTATTCGACATTTTTTGACAAAACTTTAGATTAATTTCATGACAGTTCGATTTTAATCCGTTACTATAGTTTGCAAATTTAACTCTGAATTCGATTAAAAAGGAATTTCGGTGACTTAGGCCGGAAGAGAACAAAGGAGATAACTTTTATTTTGCTGGAGTAACTCCTTTGTATATTGTTCATTACACTTTCTCATCTTCATTAAGGAGGATTAAATGGCATTTACTCGTATAGATTTAACTACGCTAAAAAATCCCTATGAGCACCTCAGCAATGGTGACGCATTGGCAACAAATGCTAAGGAACTCAACGCATTAAGCACTAAGGAACAAATTGCTCTTGCTACGAAGATCATTGCTGAGTGTCCTGAGTCAGAATTCAAACAATATGGGCATCATATAAAATCATTGAGTGACCTAACTAAAAGCGAAGAATCATTTCACTCGGTAATTTCAGAAGCATATCAAGTCAGGCAGCGTATCACTTCCTTACTTGATCCACGAAATAAGGCACCTCAGTCGTTATTTTCAAGACAAGAATTTTATCCCGCTTCCTTTCATCGTTTTAGCTCCCTCGCCGAGCACGTACTTGAAGGTAATGAATTAGCAATTGCAGAACGATTGGCTTTATGCACCCCTGAAAACGAACGCAGTCATATCGCTCATAACATAAGCACTGCCTTTCCCAAGCATATTCTGGTCGAAAAAATTCAAACTGCATTCATGCTGCGTCGAAATATTGAACGATTGTTATTAGGAGACAATCCAGAGAAATTTTTTACCAGTCGCGATTTCAATAAAGAGACTTGCAAGATGTTTATTAATATGTGTCGCACTTTATTGAAAGACCATGCAGCAACTATTGGAAGTAAATTAGGCTCTCTTGAAGCTGAGGCGCAAGTATCCATTAAACGCCACTTAGAATTGTTGCACACTGAAGTATATGATGAAACCAATCCATTCAAACAGATTGCTGATTCTATAAAAACAAAAGAAAGCATAGAGCAAAAGAAAAATGAATCTCAAGGCGGACATCCAAATAGTTTATTTAGAAACTCACTAACTCCGCCGCAGAATAGAAAAAAACAAACTAAGGAAGAACTTGAATCCAGTAGTGATGCTGATGAAAAAGAACTCTTTGATGAAGAGGAAGAATATGAAAGCACACAAGATAGTTCTCCTAACTGGCTTTAATTACATCTGCCCTTACAAAGTAAGGGCGCTTTTTTTTGATCCTTAATTTCAAGAGAGGTAAGTTAATGACGCAAGAAAAACTGACTGTCGCATTAGTACAAGAAAAATGGCACGAAAACCCTAAAGAACATCAAGACAAACTGGCATCTGGGATCCATGATGCAGCACAACAAGGAGCTGTTGTCGTTTGTTTGCAAGAACTTACTCTAAGTCCTTATTTTTGTACGCGCTCAGATGTAGATCCTGCCCCTTTCATGGAAGATATCCATACAGGTCCTACCGCCCAATTCGTCAGTAAAATGGCAAAGACTTATAATCTTTACATAACCGCTTCTCTCTTTGAAAAAGCAGGTTATAACACTGCTGTGGCATACAATAATAAGGGAGAGCTTTGTGCAATAACCCGGAAGCAACATATCCCCAGCGGTGAAAAATACCATGAAAACTTCTATTTTAAACCCGGGGATTCCAATTACCCTGTTCATCAGATCGCAGGGCATAGCTGGGGATTACCCACCTGTTATGATCAATGGTTTCCCGAGTTGTCTCGGATTTATGGTTTAAAAGGCACCGAAATCTTAGTTTACCCAACCGCTATAGGTGGTGAGCCTACGGCTCCTGAGGTTGATACGCAACCCATGTGGCAAAAAGTTATGGTTGCGCAAGGGATCATGAGTAATACATTTATCATTGCGGCCAATAGAATTGGTTGTGAAGATGGATTGGAATTTTATGGTAGCAGTTTTATTAGCACCCCTATGGGTGAAATCTTGGCGCAAGCCCCTCGCGACAAACCAGCAGTACTCGTTGCAGAATTAGACTTTAGTCAACGTGCATTGTGGGGAAGGCTATTTCCTTTTGCACAACAACGAGAACCTTCCACCTACCATGAGCTGGTAAAATCACGTTAATCCCTTTGGAATATCTATATTATGAACATCAGTGCACCATCTGAAGAAAATTTATATAACATCAATAACTGGGGTGAGGGATACTTCAGTATTAATGCCAAAGGGAATATTGAAATGAGTAAGGCACCCGGAAAGCCTGGTGTCGAATTACAAGCTATTGTTAATGCGGCGAGTAGAACAGGATTGCATTTACCGCTTCTAATTCGTTGCTCTGATATCTTACATGACCGAGTGCACCGTATTTATGAAGCCTTTTCGCAAGCCATAGAAGAAAATGAATATACGGGTCACTATAAACTGGTTTATCCCATTAAAGTAAACCAAGAGCAAAGTGTTGTTCGCGAATTATTGAAGGCACCGAATCATTCAATAGGACTGGAAGCAGGCTCAAAACCTGAGCTCATGGCGGTTATTGGCATGCTGGGCAATCAGCAAAACAGTACTATAGTCTGTAACGGTTATAAAGACAGTTATTATATTCGTACCGCGTTAATAGCCCAACAAATGGGTCATAAGGTTTTTATTGTTATTGAAAAGATTTCTGAGTTGGATATTATTTTAAAAGAATCCGCCCGCTTGAAAATAAAACCTTCTCTTGGCGTTCGCATCCGCTTAATTACTAAAAGTGCAGGAAAATGGGAACACACGGGCGGTGTCAAATCCAAATTTGGCCTTACCGCAAAACAAGTACTCGAATTAGTGAATCAATTAAAAGCCAACGACATGCTCGATTGTTTGCAACTGATGCATTGTCATTTAGGTTCACAGATTGCCAATATTCATGATATTCGTCACTGCATGCAAGAAGTGTCCCGCTACTATGTCGAGTTACGACAGCTGGATGCTCCAATAGATACTATTGATGTGGGTGGTGGACTTAGCGTGGATTATGAAGGAACGCATTCAAATCAGGGTTGCTCCATGAACTACAGCTTGCGGGAATATGCCACTCATATTCTCCTCGCCCTTCAATATTTATGTCAGGAAGCAAATGTTCCTGAACCTAATATTATTTCAGAATCTGGAAGAGCATTAACAGCCCATCACGCCGTTTTAATTTCTGATATTAGTGATATAGAAATAATTAATAAGTCTCCCTCGCTACCCGAAATTACCAATGATGATTCTCATGTGATTCGGGATATTTATGATACCTATCATTCCATAACCGCGAGCTCACCTATTGAAATCTATAACTATGCCGAGCACTCATTGAATGAAGCCCATTCTTTGTTTAAGCATGGGGTTATCAGCTTACAGGAAAAGGCTAAAGTAGAGGCATTTTATACCAATATATGCTTGGAACTTAAAACACGCCTCAATGTGGAAAATCCAACTGAAGAAGCTTTATTGGCGAAAATCAATGAAGACATGGCCGTTAAGGTTTTTTGCAATATTTCGTTTTTCCAATCGATTCCAGATGCCTGGGCTATAGGACAAATTTTTCCAATTGCTCCTATTTCACAACTTACTAAAACACCAGTCATGCATAGTGTGTTACAAGATTTAACCTGTGATTCAGATGGCACTATTAAAGAATATCTTGGCAGCTCTTGTGTGAACTCAACACTAATGTTGCCTCCTTATGACAGTAACAATCCCTACTCTCTAGGATTTTTCTTAGTGGGAGCTTACCAGGAAATATTAGGTAATTTACATAATCTATTCGGTGATACTAACTCACTGGATGTCAAACTTTTTGATGATGGACAGTTTGAGTTAAATGATTTGGTTAGTGGGGATACTGTAACCAATGTTTTAAATCTGGCTCATTTTGATACGAAAAAATTGGTCCAATCCTATGAGAAACAGTTAATCCAAGCCGAATTACCTAAAGAAACAACGCTATTATATTTAAATGAATTAAGAAGCATTTTTTCTCAATTAACTTATTTAGATGAAAACATTCGGAGAAGATAAGATGACACCAAAACAAAGTGGATTTTTTATGCCCGCTGAGTGGCATCCACATGAACGCTGCTGGATGGCCTGGCCTTGTCATCTTGAAACTTGGTCTAAGATAGGTCTACAAAAAGCACGAACCGCTTATGCTCGTGTTGCTCAAGCTATTGCTCAATATGAACCAGTGACTATGTTAGTTAACCCTGGAGATGAAGAGTCAGCCCAAAGCTTATGTGGGGATGGAATCACATTATTTACCCTTCCCATCAATGATTCATGGACAAGGGATACCGGACCTACTTTTTTGTTAAACGAAAAACAACAATTAGCGGGGGTTAATTGGATACACAATGCTTGGGGGGGTAACTATGAAGATTGCGCTCTGGATAATCAAATTGCCGCTGCAATCCTAAAACAAACGCATGCTTTATCCTTTTCAGCACCCCTGGTTATGGAAGGTGGTTCATTCCATGTCGATGGCGAAGGAACGATTTTAACCACTCGTGAATGCCTGCTGAATGAAAATCGCAATCCCCAGCTTAACCAAAAAGAGATTGAAAATTACCTGTATGATTTTCTGGGTTATCAAAAAATTGTTTGGTTAAACAAAGGGTTATTAGGTGATGAAACCGATGGACATGTTGATGAAATTGCCTGTTTCATTGCTCCGGGAAAAGTTTTATGCCTTATTACTAATGACAAAGAAGATCCAAACTATGCTGCTTTACACGAAAATCTTGAAATTCTTAAATCCACAACTGATGCAAAGGGCCGAAAGTTAGAAGTTTATACTGTAGAGCAACCCCCAGCAACTTATCTGGATGGCGAGCGATTAACTTTATCCTATATCAATTTTTATTTAGCGAACAAAGGGATTGTCATGCCAGCTTTTGGTCATGAGTCACAAGATAAGGCAGCTTATCAATTATTTACACGATTGTATCCCGGTTATCATATTACCCAAATTGATGCACTGGATGTATTTGCCGGTGGTGGGGGAATACATTGCATTACCCAACAGGAACCCAAGAGAACACGTGCTCCTCTTTGAGATATCTCTTACGTTCTGTTGCTCTATCCACGCAATGACAACAACAACCAAAAGACTATACTGTAACTATAAAGGACGACACGGAATTGTCTGACAGGAAGTCAAACTACAGGGACCAGTACATGGGATGTACTCAGCTGCAAGGACGCAGCACACTCTAATGCTTAATATATCTTATTTCTCCGTAAGAAAAAAAGTCTCTCTTCTATCTATTAATGATTCGAAGAGAGACTGTTTTTATCATACCGTCAGCTCACATTTTCTATCTCTTCATAACTTATATTGTGTCCTGAGACCTTTTCTCCTTAGTCCGTAAACTCACCCAAGTGATGCTAATTAACGTCAGAAGAACCAGCTTCCACATAATTAGAAAATGTTTTTGTTATTTATAATTTACCAAGTCATGAATTAGGTTTTCCAACTCTGGAGTTCCTAATCCTGTCACATAGTCATACCCTTTTTGGGCGGTACAATAATAACCACATTTTCCATTACTTCCAGTGGTAATATCATTAAAGTTATAATGATATTTACCAGGATTTGCTGCAGCATAAAGCACGCTAATAAAATGGGTGCCGTATACTTTAGAATAGAATGAGTTAGTAATCGCTACGATACCTGCCCATTGAGGGGCGCCAGCACTTGTGCCACCGACAACGGCCCAACCTACCCCATCGCTACTTGGAACCGAGTTATACACCGAAAAGCCTGTTTCTGGATCCGCATTATAAGCTACATCAGGAACCCCACGTTTATTAGGGGATTTTGGAATTGGCAATTTTTTTTGATGTGCAGGCCAGGGTTCTACAATACTCACTCCTCCACCACTTCCTGACCATGCCTCTTCTCCTTGATAGTTTCCGTAGTTATCCACAAGTAATGTAGTTCCGCCAACTGCCAGAACATAAGGTGAGGATGCGGGATAAAGGGTTCCTTTTCCACTATCTCCTGAAGAAGCGACAAAGGTCACCTTGGGATTATTAAATATGGGATCATAGGTAGTTTCTTCGCGAAATTCATCTCCGCCCCAACTCATCGATACCACAGTTGCTCCATTTTTAACCGCAACTTGCACGGCTTTAAATAAATTACCGATGGTATCATCTGTTGCCTCCACTAAAATGATTTTAGCTGCAGGTGCCACAGCATGTGCCCACTCCACATCTAAAGCAATTTCTCCAGCCCATCCAGCATCTGTTTTTGGTTTTTTACCCTCTGCATAGATCTTCTTAAAACACCCATTTGCTGTTGTACAGGCAGGTAAACCAAAATGTTTTGAAAAAACTCCTAAATCTGCTTCAATTTTTGGATCGTCATAAGCATCTACAATTGCAATAATTTGCCCCTTACCTTGTGAGCTCACAGAATTAAATCCATAAGCAACACGTACCTGACTCGGTGTTAATCCACTGGGTACAAAATGAGGGGTATTAGGTTTATAATGAATAGGATTATGGACTACCCCTGTCGCGTTGGGTAACGCATAGGCTGGAAGGCTCAATACACCGAGTACAGTGGATGTAACTAATAATTTAAACGGCAAACCGTTTAACTTCAATTTCATAATATCTCCTTATATCAACATAATTAAATCCTTCATTGCTTGCGAGCCTAGCAATGTTCTTACTTTGCATTAGGAACACTGGGAATAATTGACTTAATGGCAGGATACACTTGGGAGCGCTTGCAATGTATCCTCTACACATCGGGCGATTAATGCGCAGTTATCCTGTCATAGGAGATATCATTTGTCCAGAATGTTTTTCGTAGGCTGTTAATACTAGTGGCGATGCGGTCTAATGATGATTTACTGGCGTTACTTTAGGTGCCTTTGGATAGAACGAAGCCGGCTCTGAGTTTTCATTTCCCGGGTTAAGGCTTGTACCTTAATCCGGGGAATGGTAATCATTCAGTCTATAGAATAAGCACATTGACATTTTATACGTCTATATTTTCAGCTTCTAAAGCATTATTTTCTATAAACTCGCGTCTTGGCTCAACATTGTCTCCCATTAATGTCGTGAAAATAGCATCTGCAGCCACGGCATCTTCAATACTGACTTGCAGCATCCTACGTACGGAAGGATCCATAGTAGTCTCCCAAAGTTGACTGGGGTTCATCTCTCCAAGACCTTTATAACGTTGAATAGCCTGACCCTTTTTGGCTTCTTCCATAAGCCAATTTAAGGCGTGTTCAAAGTTTTCTACGAGCAGTTCTTTCTCACCTCGTTTAACATACGCTCCTTCCTCTACCAAACTTGCCAATTTAGAGCCTAAATTAACTAATTCTTTATAGTCTTTAGAGTAGAAAAACTCGACATTCATCGGAATATAATTATCCATTCCATGCTGAGTAACAATAATGCGAGGTATAAATTGGCTCGTATCCGCTATAGGGTGTACCTCAACTTGGTACTGCTCTGTTTTACTTCCAAGTTGTTGCAAACTTAAATGCAATTGTTTGCACCAGTTGGCTATTTTTTCTTGTTGAGTGAAATCTTCGCTATGCAGCATGGGCAAATACGCTACTCGTTTCAAGATATCGGTAGGATATCTTCTTTTATAGCGCTTGATAATTTTTTCAGTCCGGCGATATTGTTGCACCAAATCTTCCAATGCCATAGCTGCAATTGCCGGAGCGTCTTTTCCTGGATAGAATGCTGCTCCATCTAAAGCGCTTTGTGTTAAATATTCATACAAAGCTTCATCATCTTTAACATATTGTTCTTGTTTTCCACGCTTAACTTTATAAAGCGGTGGTTGAGCAATGTAGATGTAACCACGCTCAAGTAATTCCGGTGTTTGCCTATAGAAAAAGGTAAGTAATAAGGTTCTGATGTGTGAACCGTCAACATCGGCGTCGGTCATGATAATAATACGATGGTAACGAACTTTGTCGGGATCATATTCATCGGGTCCAATACCACACCCTAAGGCAGTGATAAGCGTAGCAACCTCTTGTGATGCTAGCATTTTATCAAAGCGGGCTTTTTCAACATTCAAGATTTTACCTTTGAGCGGTAAAATCGCTTGGAACTTTCTATCTCGTCCTTGTTTTGCAGAACCCCCTGCAGAGTCTCCCTCTACTAGATAAAGCTCGGATAATGCTGGATCTTTTTCTTGGCAATCCGCGAGTTTTCCAGGCAATCCGGCAATATCCAACGCACCTTTACGGCGTGTCATTTCCCGAGCACGTCGCGCGGCCTCTCTTGCTCGCGCCGCATCTATTATTTTTGCGACAATTGCTTTTGCACATGCGGGATTTTCCAAGAGAAAATCATTGAACTTCTCAGCGACACTGGACTCAACCACAGATTTTACTTCGGAAGAGACTAATTTATCTTTTGTTTGTGAAGAAAATTTAGGATCAGGTACTTTAACCGAAAGTACTGCAGTTAATCCTTCACGAGCATCATCTCCTGTTGGGGAAACCTTAGCTTTTTTGGCATATCCCTCAGTTTCAATATAATTGTTTAGGGTTCTTGTTAATGCAGCCCTGAATCCAGCCATATGAGTTCCACCATCACGCTGGGGAATATTGTTTGTAAAACAATAAAGAGTTTCTTGATATGAGTCATTCCACTGCATAGAGAGTTCAACGACAATATTATCTTTTTCAGCGCACATGGAAAACACGGTGGGTATAATGACATTTTTATTTTTATTTAGATGCTCTACGAATGCCTTTATTCCCCCTTCATAATGGAAGGTATCTTGTCGTTGAGATCGTTCATCAAACAAATGAATGCACACACCGGAGTTTAAATAGGATAATTCTCTTAATCGTTTGGCTAAAATATCATAGTGGAATTCAATATTGGAGAACGTTTCTGCGCTTGGTTTAAACCAAATTTGCGTTCCGGTACTGGTTGCATCACCTGTTTCTGCCATTGCCGCTTCTGGAACCCCATGGCGGTAATGTTGTTCATGAATTTTACCATGACGACGCACTGTCAAATGCAACTCTTCCGATAAGGCATTAACTACTGAAACCCCAACACCATGCAACCCCCCTGATACTTTATAGGAGTTATCATCAAACTTCCCTCCGGCGTGAAGTACAGTCATGATGACTTCCGCAGCAGAGCGGCCTTCTTCTTTATGAATGTCAACGGGGATTCCTCGCCCATCATCTTTGACACTAATTGATTCATCCGAATGAATCGTAACGAAGATTTCCTTGCAGTATCCTGCCAGTGCTTCATCTATTGAATTATCAACAACTTCAAAAACCATGTGGTGCAGACCGGTACCATCATCCGTGTCACCGATATACATCCCGGGGCGTTTTCGAACTGCATCTAAACCCTTTAGGACTTTAATATTATTTGAATCGTAACTGGCATCAACGCTCATTAGGTGGTCCTCTTACCCTATTTGGTGGTGTTCTGAATCCCTTATCATAGCATATTTTACGCTTCGTTTATATGTCATTCAGGAACTTTACATATAATCTAGATGAGGTGAATTAGTAGGCAATAATCGATAAAATTCGATTTTTGATTAGATTATTTCACTAATGCATTAAGACTTTTGCTTTGTTTCACGTGAAACATTTATTTTGGATTTTTTAATACGCCTTCATTGATTTGATAGGTTAAATGTTCTTGATCCGAAACTTCAGAAATAAGTTCTGCTGGAAATATAGTAGAAGTTATTACATATTGACCCGCGCGTTGAGCTAGATATTCCATAAGTTTCTTTTGATGGGTTTCATCCAATTCAGCGGGGAGGTCATCAATTAAATACAAGCAATTTTGGTGCAAAAGATTGGCTTGCGCTAATCGTAAAGCAATAAGAATAATTTTTTGTTGTCCGCGAGATAAAACTTGCTTAGCCTTATTTTGATTAACTTCAATAAATATATCCGCTTGATGTGCACCAAATTGGGTGTAGGTCTTTAGCTTATCAGCAGCAAAACTCTCTAATAATATTTGTTCCAATTCTTTGCCAGAGTTTTTCTTGTCCCAACCTTTATAGTAGCTTATCGTGCAGTCAAATTGACATAGCCTATTTAGCACCGTGACAAACTCCTGTTTCCATTGCGTAAAATACTCCTCACGTAGAGCATGTAATTGTGTGGCTATTTGACTAAGTTGTTTATCCCAGGGGATAAAATGCGCTACAGGGGCATGTTGTTTCAACAGGGCATTGCGTTGCTTTAATACTCTTTTGTATTCTTTCCATAAAGATAGATAGTTATGTTTCACGTGAAACAAACCCCAATCCAACAAACTTCGTCGTATTGAAGGACCAGCATCGATAATTTGAAAAAGATCAGAATAAAAAATCTGACAAGGTAAAGCGTAGGCCAATTGGCTGGTAGTAGAGCAAAATTGGTTATTTAACTTAATTTGAGTGGGTTCAGAATAGGATTTTTGAATACTAATAGTTTGTTGCTCTTGTCCTCGAGCGAAAACAGTTAAAGAGGATTGTTCATATGAAATAATGGGTGAGATTTCCCGTGAGCGAAATGAATGGCCACAGCTTAGGAGGTAAAGTCCTTCCAGGATAGAAGATTTTCCACTTCCATTTGGCCCATATATAAAATTAAATCTGGGACTTAAGCCCAGATTTATTGATAAAAGATTTCGTAAATGGTGAATTTTTAATTCAGAAAGGATCATATTTTCATGGGCATTATAATATATTGGTAATCATCATCATCTAATGACTCAATTAAAATGCTGCTGTCAGTATTTGATAAAGACAGACGGATTTGTCCATCCCCAAAATGTGAGAGCACATCGAGCAAATAAGTAGCATTCAAACCAATTTTTAATTCATCACCCTGTGTTTCCGCGATTAAAGATTCAACCGCTTCCTCTTGTTCATTATTATTAGCAATTAAAGTTAACATGCCAGGTTGCAAATGAAGCATAACTGCTTTTGATTTTTCATGAGCCAAAATAACAATACGTGACAAAGAACGTTTAAAAATAGAACAGTCGATAATAATCTGCTTATCCTGATTTTTAGGAATCGCTTTTGTATACGGAGGGAAACGCGCTTCAATCAGTTTAGATAAGAATATAAATTGACGTGATACTAATTTAAAATGTGATTTTCCGGCAGCCAGTAATATCTCATCATCGTCAATACTATTGAGAAGACGGAGCAACTCCTGGATTCCCTTTTTAGGTAATAAAAGTTTCTTTTCATTGGTATTAGAACATTGATGACGACAAATCGCCATCCGATGCCCATCTGTAGCAACAGCAGAAATTAGATTCGGTTCAAAATCAAGAAATAAGCCATTAAGAAAGACACGAACATCTTGTTGGGCCATAGCAAAATGCGTGGATTGCAATAACTTTAATAAAACCAAACGGGGAATAGTTAATTCAACCTCGTTACATTCATCTTCGCTTAAAGGATAACCATCAGCCGGTAACGTAGTTAATTTAAATGAACTCCGACCTTGTTTGATGGTTAAAAGAGCATTATCAACAATTACCTTAGGGCTGGGCTCATCATCTAAAGAGCGAATGATGTCGATAAATTTTTTCGCAGGTACCGTGATAGTCCCTACCTGTTGACCCGATTCACAAGGTACTTGGGCAGCAATTTCAATTTCAAGATCCGTAGCAGTTATATGTAACGTATCTTCGGATAATTTAAGATAAAAATTCGATAAAATAGCTAAAGACTGCTTTTTATCAACAGCGCCAGCAACGGTAAGTAACGGAGAAAGTAAATCCTCTTTTTTAATAGCGAATTCAAACAAGATAGAACTCCATTTAACACTTAATAATAATAAAATAATTGCTTCATCGCTCCTAATAAAAATCTGAATAAAGATTCTCAGGAGAAGCGGAACCAGGTATTTTAAAAGACCTGGATGAATTTTTTAATCAAGCGTTCTACTAGATTTTCGCAAAACACCGTGATGTTTGAGCAGTTTTCCTAATTGACTAAGAAGACAAAATACGCATTAAATTTTTATAATCTTCTGCAAAATCACTGTCATCCTGAACCAATTCCTTAACTTTCCTGCACGCATGGATAACTGTTGTATGATCACGGCCACCAAAATGATCGCCAATTTCAGGCAGGCTATGATTGGTTAATTCTTTACTTAAAGCCATCGCCATTTGTCTAGGGCGAGCAATGGAACGACTGCGGCGTTTTGATAAAATATCAGCCACTTTGACCTTATAATACTCAGCGACCGTTTTTTGGATATTTTCGATGGTAACGAGCTTATCCTGTAGAGCCAAAAGATCACGCAACGCTTCATGAACAAACTCAATAGTAATAGGCTTCCCAGTAAAGTGAGCATTGGCAATAACTCTACGTAATGCTCCCTCGAGCTCCCTAACATTGGAACGAATACGCTTTGCAATAAAAAAAGCAACTTCATAGGGTAATTCGATGTTCGACTGTTCCGCTTTGCTAATTAAAATAGCAACACGTGTTTCGAGCTCAGGTGGCTCAACCGCAACCGTTAACCCCCAGCCAAAACGTGACTTCAAACGTTCTTCCATTCCTTCAATTTCTTTAGGATATCGGTCACTGGTTAAAATAATTTGTTGTTGTCCTTCCAATAACGCATTGAAGGTATGAAAAAATTCTTCTTGAGATCGATCTTTACCGGCAAAAAACTGTATATCATCAATAAGTAAAGCATTAAGAGAGCGATAAAAACGTTTAAATTCATTGATAGAATTGGTCTGGATAGCCTTAACCATATCCGCAACAAAACGTTCAGAATGTAAATAAAGGATTTTTGCATCCGGATTATTTTTTAATATGGCATTACCAATAGCATGCATCAGATGGGTTTTCCCTAAACCCACACCGCCATAAATAAATAGTGGATTATAGGCATCGCCGGGTCGTTCAGCGACCTGCATTGATGCTGCACGAGCAAGTTGGTTGGAATTACCCTCAACAAAACTTTCAAAGACAAATTTTTTGTTTAAATGACTACTCTTATAATCGACAGCTTTCTTAGGTACCGTCTTAAGTGAGGGGGAACTGACTGAAGTAGATACATTGGCATCGGATGAAAAAGATCCAACAGAACTAGAGGATCCTGAATCTGACTCAGTACTCGAAGTTTTGGTGCCAATTTCAATAGAAATCGATTTAATCTCATCACCACAAAATTGTTTTATTAGCTCTTCAATTCGTGCAAAAAAATGCTTTTTTACCCAATCTACAACAAATCGATTAGGTGCAAATAAAACGAAACGTTGCTCATCTGTGTGAGCCTGTAAAGGACGCAACCAGGTATTAAATTGTTGAGCAGAATACTCATCTTGCAAGAGACCTAAACATTTTTGCCAAACAGATGCTGACACAACATAACTCCTCATTAAATAAGGGTGGTAAAAAGAATATAAAACTAATTATCCACAGCATTTAAATATGCCACTGAAAGTACCTGGACAGCAAGATAATTAAGTATGAAATTATTACGTATAAAATCGAGAAATAGAATTTCTTCGGTTTACTAAGATGCCGCTGCAAGCAAATTATACTCAGCCTTGGGGATAAAGAAAAGTTATCCACAAAAAAAGTGCACGTATTTCAGAAGTAAGAGGAAAAAAGGGGCGCAGGCAATTCAAATTCAAAGGTTACAAAGAACTATGTGAGGGATGTACCATTTTTAATTTTAATGAGATTTGCCAAGGTGATGTTAAAAATAAGATTAAATATAAAGCAGATTGAATCAAGTTAGCTATGAATAGATGGGATCGAATGACGGGTATAAGATGCTAATAAAGTATTGAATAAATCCGAATTTAAAAATACATACAAATAGATCACAGGCTTAAAAAGAGCTTACAAACAGAGTTTGTTGCAACTTAACTTATTGTTTTAAATGACAATTACAAAGTTACTAACAAGAGATAGAAACATAATAACAATAAAATATTTTAAAAAAATAAAATAATGTAGTTATTAACAGACAAAAGTGAAAAAAAGGAAAGATACAAAAAATAATCAATTATCCAAATTGACAGTAGAAAAAAAGTTCTCTATTATTGCCAGCCTCATAATTTTATTAACAGGTTCATCATGAAACGTACCTTTCAACCTAGTAATTTAAAACGTAAACGTGACCATGGTTTTCGTGAGCGTATGGCTACTCGTGCAGGAAGATTAGTAATTAAGCGTCGTCGTGCTAAAGGCCGTAAACGTTTGACTGCCTAAGTGTTTGCTTTTAAAAAAACACAACGATTATTAACAAAATATGATTATAATCATGTGTTTGAGCAAGCAGAAAAAATTGTAACATCCGAATTTATCGTTCTCTTTAGAGAGAATAATTTAGGTTATGCTCGACTTGGGCTGGCGTTATCAAAGAAAGTGATAGCAAAAGCTCATGATCGAAATCGTGTTAAACGGCTGTTAAGAGAAAGCTTTCGACAAAAAGAATTGCCTGCATTCGATGTGGTTTTTTTAGCAAGACAAGGCGTAGCAAAACAAACAAATGCAATCATAAATGCTAGAATGAGCAAAACATGGAAAAAATTAATCTCATGTTACGAAAAATAGTTTGTTTCCCAATCAAATTATATAAATATTTGATTAGCCCCTTGTTAAAGCCTAGTTGCCGATACTACCCAAGTTGTTCACAATATGCTGAAAGCGCTATCCAACACTGTGGCATAACCAAAGGTTTATGGATGGCTTTAAAAAGAGTATTGCGTTGTCACCCTTGGTCACGTGGCGGCTATGATCCTGTACTCCCCAACAACGAGAATCATTGATGGATATACGACGTATTGTTTTATATATGGCGCTTGCGCTAGTTAGTTTATCACTTTGGAATGCCTGGCAAATAGACTATCCACCTCAGTCTCTACCAACAGAAAATGTGAGTACGCAACAAAAAAGTGGGCAACCTTTGCTACCGCAAGTCACCCCATCCGATACGTCTACATCTAACCCTATCAATCCAATTGCGGAACAACCTAAAAGTAGTAATACCCCGCTTATCCAGGTTAAAACTGATGTTTTAGATGTGGCTATTGATCCCGAACACGGTGATGTTGTCTCAGGACAACTCCTTGATTATCCCCAAAGCGTGGATGATAAAAATAAACCATTTCTTCTCTTACAAAATCAAGGCAATGAGCGTTATGTTGCAAACAGCAATCTTTTTGTAGCTTCAGGACAAAACGTCCAAGCGCAAGATTTTAACTTTACATCACCGCAACAACATTACGAAATGTCACCTGATCAGCAGCAATTAACGGTGACGCTTAATGGAAAAAATAGCGAAGGACTCGAGGTAAAAAAAGAATTTATTTTTACTAAAGGCAGCTATCTTATTGAGGTAAATTATAAAATTGTTAATCGGGGCAACGAGGTATGGACTGGATACTTGAATACCCAGCTGTTAAGAAGCTCACCTAAAGAAGATAAGTCAAGTGTATTTCATGTGGGTTCATATACTGGGGCTTCTTATTCAGAACCAGGAAAACACCGCTATCAAAAAGTAAGCTTTAGCGATATGAACAAAGCAAATCTTGATGTGGATAGTAAAGGTGGTTGGGTTGCTATGCAACAACATTACTTTTTAAGTGCGTGGGTTCCTGCGTCTAATGCGGAGAACAAGTTTTATACACGCGCGGTGAATAATGATTACACTATTGGCGCTGTAAGCAAACCGATTACTCTTAAACCCGAAGAGCAAGCCACAATTGGCTCCAGATTGTATATAGGACCAGAAATCACAAGCGTGTTAAAAGGGATTGCCCCATCACTCGACCTAACCGTTGATTATGGAATTTTATGGTTTTTATCTTCGTTATTATTTTCGGTGATGAAAGCAATATATAATTTCATTGGCAACTGGGGTTGGTCAATTGTCTTGGTAACCGTGTTGATTAAACTTGCTTTTTACCGTTTATCGGCTGCCAGCTATAAATCAATGGCAGGTATGCGTAAATTACAACCCAAACTGCAAGCCTTACGCGAACGTTATGGTGATGATAAAGCGAAAATCAGCCAAGCAACCATGGAATTGTATCGACAAGAAAAGGTAAATCCTTTGGGTGGTTGTTTGCCAATAGTTATTCAAATTCCTGTATTTATTGCACTGTATTGGGTTCTTTTAGAAAGTGTTGAGCTTAGACAAGCTCCATTTATCTTGTGGATTAAAGATTTGGCTTCACCTGATCCTTATCATGTATTGCCGTTAATCATGGGAGCTACCATGCTGATTCAACAAAAATTGAATCCAGCACCACCCGATCCTATGCAAGCAAAAATTATGATGTTTTTGCCGGTGTTGTTTACTGGTTTATTTTGGAATTTTCCAGCAGGTTTGGTTCTGTATTGGATTGTGAATAATACCTTGTCTATATTGCAACAATGGTACATTACACGTAAATATTCCGATGAAAAGCCAGCAAAAAAACTGGTCCCAGCTAAATAAATGTCTAGAGAAACTATCGTAGCTGTAGCTACCCCACCAGGTCGAGGTGGGGTAGGAATCATCCGCTTATCCGGTCCAAATTCATACTCCATTGCCGTTTCCCTTAATGGCAACAAATCATTACTACCCCGCAAAGCAACTTTTTGTTCGTTTTATTCATTTGCTGAGAATGAGGCAGCGCAACAACTTAATGAGTTAATAGATCAAGGAATTATGCTTTATTTTAAAGCTCCTCACTCATTTACGGGTGAGGATGTGGTTGAGATTCAAGCACACGGATCTCCTGTAGTTCTTGATATGCTGACCAAAACATGTATCCATCTAGGAGCTCGACTGGCTCGGCCCGGAGAGTTTTCTGAACGTGCATTTTTAAATGACAAAATTGATTTAACCCAAGCAGAGGCAATCGCAGATTTAATTCAAGCCAGCTCACAGACTGCAGCGCGAATGGCATTAAAGTCTCTACAGGGGGAGTTTTCAAATAAAATCAATAAATTAAATGAGAAGCTCATTTACTTACGTTTGTATGTGGAGGCTGCAATAGATTTTCCAGAAGAAGAAATTGATTTTCTTAATGATGGTAAGGTCGCTAATTTGCTCCACGATATCTTAACTGAATTAGATCTCATACGTTCCCAGGCCAATCAGGGAGTGATGTTGCGAGAAGGGTTATCTGTGGTGATTGCCGGAAGACCCAATGCGGGTAAATCCACCTTAATTAATTGTTTAGCGGGACGTGATGTGGCCATAGTGACCGAAATTGCAGGCACTACACGTGACATTATGCGTGAGCATATTTTATTGGATGACATCCCTTTACACATTATTGATACCGCCGGCTTACGAGATTCTAATGATATTGTCGAGAAAGAAGGGATCAAACGAGCCTGGCAAGAATTAAAAAAAGCAGATTGTGTTTTACATGTTGTAGATGTAAATGACCTGGAACACCATCAATATCTAACTAAGGAAATTAAGGCTGCCTTACCTGCGGAAGTGCCAATTATTACGGTATTCAATAAAATTGATACCTTAGGCCACAGTGCTCAAATTAACCATCATGATATTTACCTTTCCGCAAAATCAGGTGAAGGAATTGATGGCTTAAAACAAGTAATAAAACAGGTTGTAGGTTACCAACCTAATGAAGGTCACTTTCTTGCCAGAAGACGACATTTGCAGGCATTGGATGAGGCCAAGAATTTACTTTCTATTGGACAGCAACAATTGACCGATCATCGCGCTGGAGAGTTATTGGCCGAAGATTTGCGTCTTGCCCATCAAAGCCTGTGCGAAATAACAGGTCAGTTCAGTTCCGATGATTTATTAGGGCGAATCTTTTCTAGTTTTTGCATTGGTAAATAAATCCTTTAAGTTTTTCTTTGCATCGAAAATTCTTTCTTTACTGTTTTGAAACATTATGTTAAAAAAACAAACAAAAAAATCTTGTCAAAATCTCAAGCAGATGATAATGTACTAAAAAAAACACTCTGTAAATTTTTTGTAAAGTTAGGGGGATTATTATGGCAGACCCAAAATTGCATAAGAGATGGCGCAATGACAAAGCTAAATTCTTTAAAACCCCTCTTAGTATAAATATTGAAGCTGCCATTGAAGAAACCCAAAACCGCGCAGCTGAGCTAAACTATAAATTTATTTTGGAAAATCAAAAAATCATTGAAGCTGAATTTCTGGATTTATTTGCAGTATTGCAGAAGCAAAGAAATGAGAGTGATGAAAAAAATAAAGTTTTTTGGTTATATTGTTACTATTGCGCTACTCTGTTAGAACAATTCCATAAAGCCTATTCACAACAAAATAAAGAAGAAGAATATAAGAAATTTAAAGAACAAATAAGAAATTATTTATTGGGAATTAAAGATTCTGCTGAAGAAGAAGAAACATTTTTGGAATCATTAATAAACGGTTTTAAAAATAGTCTTTATAATTTATTGAGTGCTCCAGCTCACAGCTCTAGAATGCGTGAGTATTTGGCATTTATTAATTTGTGCCGTTTGCAATGGGTGTTTACCCGCCTTACCCTAGTATCTGGTTTTTCACTTGCAAAAGAGCTCCATTGGCTTGATAACCTCGATTATTCAATATTGGGTCCAAACACAAATGTAGATCAAGTCATTGGAACACTTAACGCCGCGAATGGGATACTAAGTTATTTTAGTGTTGGTTTGTTTATAGGAACCCTTTTAATCGATACCGCAACGTTGATTAAACATACCTTTTTCCCCGCAAAGGGAGAAGGTAAGAATACTCCTGAAGAAATTTGGGCCCGTTTTAAATATGAGATTTTTAAACGGCACGGAAGTAATGCAAATGATTTGGTTTGGTCCGTAGTTAACTTTATGACCAATCTCAACCACATCACCCACATACCCGATCCTACAGCAGGTATTATTACAGGTATCTTTTTAGGCTTTGATGTCTGTATGACGTTGTATAAATGTTATTTGGCAAGACAAGAATATGTACTTAAAACATCACAATATGAAACGGAAATTAGGACTATTTGCGGAGTAAAGAGCGAATCCCAATTAACCATTCAGCAGCAAGCCCGAGTTAATGTTCTCAAAAAGCAAATTATAGAGGAAGAGATCAAATGGCAAATAAAGGAGCGCACTTTTTATTTTAATGCTTCAGCTGCTGCATTATTGATGATTGGCTTTACAGCATCATTGGCCTTGTCTGGACCTGCAGCACCTGTTGTCTGTTTCTTCATATGCACTATCGCGGTAGCTATGTATCGATCCAGTGGCGCTTTTAATAAATATCAGGAAAAGAGCTTGAGACTGGACCATGCGGTAGGAACTGAACGTGCTTTAGCAGAAAGAGAATTTGAAGCGGCACGTATGGACTTTTATTTCACATTGATAAAAAATACGGTTGTGCCTATTTTTCTAATTACCGCCTGGGCAACTTGTTGGCCTGTAGGACTGGCTTTCACTGTTTTATACTTAGGGTGCGAGTTGTCTCATGCGTATAATCAACACTGCAGTAAAAAAGAAGATCCAGATGCCTTAGAGAAACCCAATTCGGTATGGGAACAAGAATACGACAAACTTCCTTTGCTTACCGTCGATGATTCAGAAGAGAGCTGTTACTGTATGTAGTGATGTTTGAAAGGAAGCGACGCCAAAAAAGCGCTTCCTTATTCTTTGTTTTTTATTGTCAAAGCTTGTTCATACAACTCATTTTTATTGCCATCAGTTATTTTACACGCAAGGCTTACTGCTTGTTTTAGAGGTAATTCACTTAGTAATACCTGCAGCAGTTTTTCATTGTCGTTTTCCAGTGGAGTAATAGGACGAGGAGGGATAAGTAAGACAAACTCACCTTTAACGTGGGCTGAAGCGGATAAAAGCCAATTCTTAACCTCCTCGGTAGTTCCTGAAATAAAACGCTCAAATGTTTTCGTAAGTTCCTTGGCTAAAACTAACTCGCACTCAATCCCAAAAATGGTACCTATATCTTCAATACAGTTTAATATGCGATGGGTTGACTCATAAAAAATTAAAGTATGAGGCTCTGATCTTAAGGATTCTAATTTGCTCTTCCTTGCTTGCTGTTTCGCGGGAAGAAAACCTAGAAACAAAAAAGAATCTGTAGGAATGCCCGCCGCACAAAGAGCAGTGACTAAGGCGCACGCTCCTGGGATAGGAATAACCGGAACTTGATGTTGACGAGCTAATTTTACTAATAGATAACCGGGGTCGCTAATTAATGGAGTCCCCGCATCACTGATTAAGGCTATGGACTTTCCTGATAAAAGTTGTTCAATAATGTGTTTGCTTTTATCATTTTCATTATGCGCATGGAGTGATTCCAGATTATTTTTTATTCCTAAAGAGCTAAGTAATTGTATGGAATGACGGGTATCTTCAGCTAAAATAAAATCAACAGACTTAAGTACCTCTATGGCTCTAAAGGTAATGTCCTCACGATTTCCTATGGGAGTTGCAACGATATAAAGCGTTCCTGTCCCTGTTGCTAGTGAGTTAGTCATAGTTTATCCTCTTGCATTATTGCTCATTCAATTCTTGAAAAACATGTTAATAAAAATTCGCGCTTTTTTTTTACTGACATCTACTTTTTTTCTTTGTCAGTGTACTACCGCCGTGAATCCTCCCGAAATGGCAGCGCCAGTGCCTGCACCAAAGGTAGAGAAAAAAATAGCGAATCCTTATTCTAAACCTACTGCAAATTATCTGACTCAGGCTAAAAATCAAGAAGGAATTGAAAAGCAAGAATCGTTACTCTTGGCTGCAGGGCGTTTGATCTCAGAGGGCCAATGGCGGCAAGGTGCTGCTATTTTAGCACAGACTTCTGAGTTAACACCGGAACTTCGAGATGAAAAAAATCTTTTATTGGCCCAAATTGACCTAATCCGTGATCGACCTAAAACGGCTTTAAATAAATTAGCCAATATTAGCGAAATGAATTCATTTTCTGCATATCAAAAAATTCAGCTTCATGAACTCTTGGCTCAAGCCTACTCCAGAGAAGGAAAACAATTAGAGGCAATTAATGAGCGGATAAAACTTGAAACTTTGTTGGCAGATCAAGAAAGCCTGGATAATAATCGTCGCACCCTTTGGTTAACCCTGACCCGGATGCCACAAACCGAATTAAGCAATTTGGCTACTCAAGCATCAACCCAACCTGTGTTTCAAGGTTGGATTCAACTTGCTTTGATTTCACGCAAGTATCGTGATAATCCAAAGTCTCTGCTGGTTGCTTTAAATCAATGGCAATCTCAGTACAATAATCACCCAGCAGGTACTATTTTACCTAATCCTCTGGACTCGATGGCAAATAAAATGCGTCCTCAACCCAAAAAAGTAGCACTTTTGTTACCTATGAGTGGTGCATTGCAAGGACCAGGAACCGCTGTACGTGATGGGTTTATGGCTGCATATAAAAATAATAACAGTGAATCCTCCATGCAAGTGAAATCTTATGATACCAATAAAGGTGATATTGCCTCTTTGTATCAAAATGCAATTGATGAGGGTGCCGATTACATTGTAGGGCCTTTAACAAAATCTCAAGTAGCTACCGTTGCGGCCTTACCACACCCTGTTCCTACCCTCTTATTAAATGATGCGGATACTAATATTCAGGAAAATTCCTATTCATTTGGGCTTTCACCCGCAAATGAAGCAACCCAGGTAGCCATTAGAGCAAAAAATAAAGGATATAATCGGGCGTTAATTATTGCCCCAGGAAATGATTGGGGAAAAGAGATCACCAAAGCGTTTGAGCAACAATGGCAAAAAGGTGGTGGTCGAATTGTTGGTACGTTACGCTATGGTGCTAGCGATGATTTGAATAAAAAAATGAAAGATTTTTTACAAATCAGTGATAGTCAGCAACGTGAACAAAAATTAAGGGAATTATTAGGACAAAGGATTCAGCCAATTATTAGTCGCAGGCAAGATTTTGATATGGTATTTCTGTTGGCCTATCCCTCAAAAGCGCGTCAAATTATGCCTTTACTGAATTATTATTATGCAGGAGACGTTCCTGTGTATGCTACGGCAAGTGTTTATAGCGGGAGTGCTAATCCACTGAAAGATAAAGATTTGGATGGGATTATTTTTTGTGACATTCCTTGGGTGTTTGCGCATCAGGCAGGTACACGCAATTGGCCTGAACAATTTAACAGTTATAACCGATTGTATGCTTTAGGAATAGACAGTTATACTTTGGCCACCCAATTAAATCAATTAATGCTATTCCCTGCGGATAAGTCACGTAATGGGGAAGGAATTTTATACATGCAGCCGTCTCAACACGTTGCACGTGTGTTGGAATGGGGGCAGTTCAAACAAGGCCTTGTCCATTCCTTAGGTGAGACCGTGTAAGTGATGACTTATGAAAAAGGCCGTATTGCGGAAGAAAAAGCATTAGCTTATTTGAAAAAACAAGGTCTTACTTTAATTATGCAAAATTACACCTGCCGCTTGGGTGAAGTTGATTTAATTATGCGTGATAAAGAACAATTAGTTTTTATAGAAGTACGTTCGCGGGTTTCTACCCAATTTGGTGGTGGGATCGCAAGTGTTACTTATACAAAAAAACAAAAGATACTTAAAGCAGCGACCCATTATCTACTGAAGCATCGAATGTATGATCAATTCGCTCTTCGTTTTGATGTGGTAAGTATTGATGGAGCAACAGCTTCCATTAATTGGATAAAGGATGCGTTTGGTGCAGATTATTAATTAAACATAGCTTGGGTAAGCGAAGAGTTCAGGGTGATGGAAGTGTCCACTCAGGCTACAAAAAATTATGAAGTAGAGGTTTAACATGATGGGACAAATGGAAGATCGAGTAAGACATCTGTTTGGGGTCAATATAGAAACCAAAATAGCACTTGCTGACTCGTTATCTGATTCAATCGCCAGAGCGGGACAACGTTTAGTAAATTGCTTGCTTGCGGATGGAAAAATATTATTGTGTGGAAATGGGGGCTCGAGTGCCAATTGCATGCATTTTGCAAGCGCTATGTTGAACCAATTTGAAGTGGAAAGACCCTCTCTTCCGGTAATTAATTTAAGTACAGATGCGAGCAGTTTAAGCTATTCTGCAAATGATAATCATTATAACCAGGTTTTTGCGCGACAAATTCAGGCGTTAGGGCAAGAAAATGATGTATTACTTTTACTAACTACCTCGGGTAACTCGGACAGTATGTTGCATGCACTGCATGCTGCGAATGAACGAGGAATGGACACCGTAGCTTTAAGTGGAAGGGATGGAGGTGTACTTGCAAATCATTTAGGCCCAGAAGATATTGAGCTTCGCGTTGCTTCAGATAATTCAGCACGAATTAGAGAAATGCACTTGTTCATCTTGCACTGCTTTTGTGATTTAATTGACCAGTCCTTATTTGGTCAGGTGTTGGGGTAAAAAAAAATGAGTTTCAAATTAAAATCAATCGCTTTTCTTTTAGCAACAACCTTACTCACAGGTTGTGTTGCGGCTGTAGTAACTGGAGCAGTGGCTGGAATGGTTTATGATCGCCGTGGTGTCATCACTATGGAGGCTGATGCGCGCTTATTTCATGTTATTCATAAGGCAATAGTTACAAATCGACAGTTTAGTGATTCACGAGTTGTTGTGACGAGTTTTAATCGTTCGGTTTTACTTGTAGGACAAACGCCTACTCCATCTTTACGCGATTTAGCAGAAAAAATAGCCCGAGGTGCTCCTGGTACCCATAGAGTTTATAATGAAATCTCAGTTGGATATCCTTTACCGCTTACAGAACGATCCAAAGACAGTTTGATCACCAGTCAAGTCCGTAGCCGAATGTTAGCCAAAAAGGGACTTGAGTCTGGATCGATTCGTATTGTGACCGAAAATAAAGTAGTTTATCTCATGGGTATCGTTAACCAGCAGCAAGCTGCTCTTGCAGTTGATGCAGCGCGACGCGTTAATGGTGTGGATAAAGTCGTTAAAATTTTCCAATATATTCATTAAATAAAATGTTAAAACAAGGATGTTTTGCCGTATTACTTGCAGGTCTTCTATTTGGTTTATCTAGCTGTGTAGGCGGCTTATGGACTGGCGCTACTATGGTTTACGACAGACATAATGTATATAAAAAACTGGATGATTACAGTTTAAATATTAAGGTGAATAATGCGATAACCGTGGATAACGCCTTCAAAAATAATGAATGCGTGATTGATATTGCCGTGTTCAATGGTGATATTTTAGTGTCTGGCCACGTACCATCAGTAGAAATGAAAAACAAATTGAGTCGCCGGTTAGCTAAGGTAAAAGGTTATAGACGTTTATTTAATCAAGTACAAGTTCGTACTGAAGAATCTAATTTGATGCTAGATAGTTGGATAACCGCGAAAATTCGCGGCCAAATGTTTGCAGATGATTCGATTGATCCTAATGCATTTAAAATTGTTACTTCCGATCAAGTGGTCTATTTGATGGGAGATGTTCATAAAGAACAAGCTGAAAAAGTAGTTAATATGGCACGAGAGACCAGCGACGTTGTACGCGTGGTAAAAATGCTAAAATATTTTACTTATCAAGATAATTCTGTAGGATAATCCTAAAAAAAACGATTGATTCAAGCAGCACATACATCCAACCGCTTTTTTTAGGATGAATGTATATTAATGGAAATTTCCCTTATCAGGTCGTTTACGCATTTTCCTTAAATTAGATTGACGTACTAATCCCGTAGAGCCATTTAACTCTTCTTCTTCCTCATTAAAGCCATTGGTTTGATTACAAGGGTGGGATCTATAGTGTTGTCGATATTCTAGATGATGTTTGTTATGTTTATGATGTAACCCATCGCTATAACGAGCGAGCATTTTTTGTTGCAGACTGGCTGCAGTACGTTGGATCTTATCAGGCATGTTCTTTCCTTTTGCGAGGTTAATAAACACTACTTATTACCCAAGTTGCGATAATAAGTTCCACACTTTAATTATAGACGCTAAAATCGAGTTTAAGGGGACTTCGACAGAAGAAAACCCAATAAGTATATGGAGAAATGAACGTCTTTTGATTTGTTCTGCAATATGGGTTTTTTACTCTTGAGACCCCATCAAAGACGAGTTAGCACATAAGAACAGCCTCTACCCATCCCAGAGGTCAATCGTATCGCTTGATAATATTGGGCCAATAATCAATAAACAATCGCATATGTATAAAATATGGCATTGATTATTCCTGTGGGTTGCTTTATAATTCGCGCGGTGAAACTTAGGTGAATATGTGAACAAACAACTAAGTAAACGCGGAATTGTACGATTATGGCTTATACAGTTAGGCGTTACATTGGTCTTTGCAGCTTTATGTGCACTAGTATATAGTACTAATGCAGCGAGTTCAGCATTGCTTGGTGGTATGGTGTGTATTGTTCCTAATGCGTATTTTGCAAGCAAACTATTTAAGTATCAAGGTGCACGTTCAGCCAGACAGATTGTAAATAGTTTTTATAAAGGCGAAGCATTAAAGATAGTTATATCCATATTCCTATTCACTGCGGTGTTTTTGCTTTTTAAAATCACACCGTTAGCGTTTTTTGCGGCATACATTATGATACAGATGACGCATTGGTTTGCCCCGTTGATTATTGTAAATAAACAGAATAGGCCTGAAAGTGACTGAAATGGTATCTAGCACAAACTACATTAAGCATCATTTAACGTATCTTACTTATAACGTTAGTGATATGAAATTGGGTTCGGGTGGTTTCTGGACATTGAATCTTGACACATTATTTTTCTCTATTGTTTTAGGAATTTTGGCTTGTGGGCTAATGTATTTTGGTGCACGCAAAGTGACTACGGGCATACCCGGTAAATTACAGAACTTTGCGGAAATTATGCTGCAATTTGCAGATAATCAGGTTAAAGATTGCTTCCATGGCAAGAATAACTTAATAGGTCCCTTGGCATTAACCATATTCCTCTGGGTTTTCCTGATGAATTTCATGGACATTTTGCCTGTAGATATATTACCGGCACTGGCTCAAACTGGTGGAATCCATTATCTTAAAGTAGTGCCAACCAACGATTTAAACTTAACTTTTGGATTATCCCTTTCAGTATTTATTCTAATTATTTTTTACAGTATTAAAATAAAAGGTCCCAAAAAGTTCCTCAAAGAATTAACCTTACAACCTTTTAATCACCCTGGATTCATACCTTTTAACCTGCTGCTCGAAGTGGTTGGTCTGGTTGCTAAGCCAATTTCACTAGCACTTCGTTTATTTGGTAACTTATATGCAGGCGAATTAATATTCATATTGATCGCGCTGTTAACCTTAAATGCTGCAACTTCATCAACACTGGGTACTGCGACTTTAGGCTCAGCACAATTTATTTTGGCGCTGGCATGGTCAATATTCCACATATTGGTGATAACATTGCAAGCATTTATTTTCATGGTGCTAACGATTGTTTACCTTAGTTTGGCACACGAAGATCATTAACCGATTTAATTTTCATCCATTGTAAAGGGGATAAATATGCAAGCCGCTAGTTTAATAGCACAAATTCAGAGTATGACCGTTGTTGCGGTTGCCTTGTTAATTGGTTTAGGTGCATTGGGCACAGCGATAGGATTTGGTTTGCTTGGTGGCAAATTCCTTGAAGGCTCAGCTCGTCAACCAGAAATGGTTCCAATGTTACAAGTAAAAATGTTCATCGTTGCAGGTCTGTTAGACGCCGTAACCATGATTGGAGTGGGTATCGCATTGTTCTTTACTTTCGCAAACCCTTTCCTAAGCAACCTGGGTTCTTGATAACACATGATCAGGGCGCCAGGCGCCCTAATTGTTACAGGAGATTAAACGGTGGAAATTAATTTAACATTAATAGTACAAATGCTCGTTTTTGCAGCGTTTGTTTTGTTTACCATGAAGTTAGTATGGCCTCCATTAGCAAAAGCAATGGAAGAGCGACAAGACAAAATTGCCGATGGTTTAGCAGCTGCTGAGCGTGGTCGAAAAGAATTGGAACTGGCACAACATCGTGTAAAAGATGAATTGAAACAAGCTAAAGTTCAATCAGCAGACATCATTGAAAAAGCTAATAAACGTGCTGCGCAAATCATCGAAGAAGCAAAAGAAGCTGCAAAACATGAAGCGCAAATGCAAGTGAAATTGGCACAAGAGCAATTACTGCAACAAGTCAATCATGCTAAAGATGAACTCCGTAAACAGGTTGCAAACTTAGCAATAAGTGGTGCTGAGAAAATTTTGAAGCGCGAAATTGATGCTAAAGCAAATACTGCTTTGTTAGATAACTTGATAGAAGAGATTTAAAATGTCTGATAGTACCACCATAGCCAGACCCTATGCTAAAGCCATATTTGAATATGCTTTAGGGGAAAAAAAATTAGCTGAGTGGTCAGCACATTTGGGAAATCTTGCACAAGCTGTGCTGATGCCTGAAGCGGAGAAGTTTATTGCTAATCCAGGAACAACGGTAGCGCAGCATATCGAGTTGTTGTGTTCAGCAATCAATGTAAAATCAAATGAAAATACGCCATTAAACAATTTAATTACTTTATTGGCTACAAATAAAAGATTGTTATTGCTTCCAGATATCTGTGCACTCTATGAAGCACATCGTGCAGAGCAAGAAAAAACTCTGTGTGTTGATGTTAGCAGTTATTCTGATTTATCAAATGCGCAACAACAGCGCTTAATCGAATCATTAAGTCAGCGCTTACAGCGCAAGGTCTCGTTAAAAATCAGTATTGATCCTTCCTTGCTTGGTGGAGCAATAATTCGAGCGGGCGATTTAGTTATAGATGGTTCAGTTCGTGGCAAGCTTAATAAGCTCAGTACAGAATTGGCCGCATAATTTAGAGGATAGTTTCCATGTCAGAACAAGTAGCGTTAAATCCTTCTGAAATCAGTGAATTAATCAGAAAGAAAATAGAACACTTTAGTGTAGTATCTGAGTCACGTAATGAAGGTACTATTGTCAGTTTGAAAGACGGTGTTGTGAGCTTGCATGGCCTTGAGGATGCAATGGCTGGGGAAATGATTGAATTCCAAGGCGGAATTTTTGGTCTGGCTCTCAACCTTGAAAGAGACTCGGTAGGCGCGGTTGTTCTTGGTGATTATTCTACTTTAGCTGAAGGCCAGAAAGGCAAATGTACTGGACGTATTCTTGAAGTTCCAGTGGGTAAAGGGCTTTTAGGTCGTGTTGTTGATGCATTAGGAAATCCAATTGATGGTAAAGGTCCTATCGATGCATCAGGAATGGCTCCTATTGAAAAAGTTGCTCCTGGCGTTATTGCACGTAAATCTGTAGACCAACCCGTACAAACCGGATTAAAAGCGATTGACGCTATGATCCCCGTTGGTCGTGGACAACGAGAGCTCATTATTGGTGACCGCCAAACAGGGAAAACTGCAATCGCAATTGATGCAATCATTAATCAGAAAGGCACTGGCGTTAAGTGTGTTTATGTAGCAGTAGGCCAAAAAGCTTCATCTGTGGCAGCAATAGTACGTAAACTTGAAGAGCACGGCGCATTAGAGCACACCATTGTAGTCGTTGCGGGTGCGTCTGATTCAGCTGCATTACAATTCATCGCACCTTATGCTGGATGCACCATGGGCGAGTACTTCATGGAGCGCGGTGAAGATGCATTAATTGTATACGATGACTTAACCAAACAGGCATGGGCTTATCGACAAATTTCCTTGTTGTTAAGAAGACCACCTGGTCGTGAAGCATATCCTGGTGATATTTTCTATTTGCACTCACGTTTGTTAGAGCGAGCTGCACGAATTAATGCTGATGAAGTAGAAAAATTAACAAATGGTGAAGTTAAAGGAAAAACAGGATCATTGACTGCATTGCCAATTATTGAGACGCAAGCCGGTGACGTATCTGCATTCGTTCCTACAAACGTTATTTCAATTACCGACGGTCAGATCTTCCTTGATGTTGATTTATTTAACTCAGGCGTAAGACCCGCAATTAACTCCGGTCTTTCTGTATCACGTGTTGGTGGTGCTGCTCAAACCAAAATTATGAAAAAGCTGGGCGGTGGAACACGTTTAGCACTAGCTCAATTCCGTGAATTGGAAGCGTTCTCTCAATTTGCTTCAGATCTAGACGATGCAACGCGTAAGCAGTTAGAGCGCGGTCAGCGAATTACTGAGTTGATGAAACAAAAACAATATTCGCCATTATCTGTTGCAGAAATGGGAACTGCATTGTTTGTTGTTGAAAAAGGTTACTTGGATGATGTACCTGTAAGTGAAGTTGCTGCGTTTGAAGCGTCATTACATGACTATATGCGTTCCTCGCATCCCGATCTACTACAGCTGATCAGTGAAGCGGGTGCTTACGATAATGACATTGAAGCAAAATTGAAAAAAGCTGTAGAGGACTTTAAACGTACAGCAAGTTGGTAAGTCAATTTAAGGCGAAGTGATATTATGGCTGGAGCAAAAGAAATCCGTTCGAAAATTTCGAGTATTAATAAGACTCGAAAAATTACTCGTGCGATGGAAATGGTGGCGGCAAGCAAAATGCGTAAAACTCAGGAACGAATGCGCGCATCCAAACCCTATGCCAGTAAAATCTACAGTGTAGTTAAGCATATTGCTCGTGCACATTCAGAGTACAGACATCCTTTTATGACCCACCGCGAGATTAATCGTGTTGGGCTAATTGTGGTTACCACAGACCGCGGTCTGTGCGGTGGTCTCAACGTAAACTTATTGCGTGAAACCGTACGTACGATGCGTAGCTGGAAAGAGCAAGGCAAAGAGGTTGACATTGCTGTAATTGGCCGTAAGGGACAAGCATTCTTTAAACGAGTAGGAAGCAATGTTCTAGGCTCAAAAGATCATCTAGGTGATACACCGGGCATTAACGACCTAATTGGTGTCGTTAAAGTGATGCTTGATGCGTTTAGTAATGGCACCATTGACGCATTGCATGTTGTATACAACGAGTTTGTTAACACCATGACTCAAAAGCCAGTGGTGAAACAATTACTACCATTGCCAAAATCAGAAGAAGACAGCAATGTAATGGGGCATCATTGGGACTATATTTATGAACCTGATGCTAAGGAATTGCTCGATAATCTTTTAGAACGTTATATCGAATTACAGATTTATCAGGCAGTAGTTGAAAATATTGCTTGTGAACAAGCGGCTAAAATGATTGCAATGAAAAACGCAACGGATAATGCCGGTGATTTGATTAAAGAATTTCAATTGGCTTATAACAAAGCTCGACAAGCTGCTATTACTCAAGAGTTAGCAGAGATTGTCGGTGGCGCAGCCGCTTTATAAGAGGGTATAAAATGAGCTTAGGAACTGTAGTAGAAATTATTGGCGCGGTTGTGGATGTGGAATTCCCCCGTGAGAATGTCCCTAAAATCAATGATGCATTGAAACTTGTTGATGGTGATTTGGTTTTTGAAGTACAGCAACAGCTGGGTGATGGTGTAGTTCGTACTATTGCAATGGGAACAACCGAAGGACTTAAGCGCGGTTTAAAAGCTGAAAATACAGCGAATCCTATTCAAGTGCCTGTTGGCAAAAAAACTCTGGGCCGCATCATGGACGTTTTGGGTCGTCCAGTTGATGACGCAGGTCCAATTGGTGCTGAAGAGCATTGGTCAATTCACCGCAAACCGCCAAGTTATGAAGAGCAAGCTGGAAGTCAGGAATTGCTTGAAACAGGTATTAAAGTTATTGACTTGCTTTGTCCTTTTGCGAAAGGAGGTAAAGTGGGTCTATTCGGTGGTGCCGGTGTGGGTAAAACCGTTAACATGATGGAATTAATCCGAAACATCGCGATTGAGCACAGTGGATACTCAGTATTTGCGGGTGTAGGTGAGCGTACTCGTGAAGGAAATGACTTCTATCATGAAATGAAAGACTCTAATGTATTAGACAAAGTATCCTTGGTTTACGGCCAGATGAATGAGCCCCCAGGTAACCGTTTACGCGTGGCACTAACTGGCTTGACTATGGCTGAAAAATTCCGTGACGAAGGCCGTGACGTGTTGTTATTTATTGACAACATTTATCGTTATACTTTGGCAGGTGTTGAAGTATCAGCACTTTTAGGCCGTATGCCTTCCGCAGTGGGTTACCAACCAACACTTGCTGAAGAAATGGGTATGCTGCAAGAGCGTATCACTTCTACCAAGACTGGTTCTATCACCTCAATTCAAGCGGTATATGTACCTGCGGACGATTTAACTGACCCATCCCCAGCAACTACGTTTGCTCACTTGGATGCTACAGTTGTATTGTCACGTCAAATTGCTGAGTTAGGTATTTATCCTGCAGTAGATCCTTTGGACTCTACTTCTCGACAATTAGATCCATTAATTGTAGGACAAGAACATTACGATACAGCTCGTCGTGTACAACAAACATTACAACGCTATAAAGAATTAAAAGATATTATTGCTATTCTGGGTATGGACGAATTATCTGAAGAAGATAAACGTGTTGTTACTCGTGCGCGTAAAATCCAAAGATTCTTGTCACAACCATTCTTCGTTGCTGAAGTATTTACTGGTTCTCCAGGAAAGTACGTTTCTTTGAAAGATACGATCAAAGGCTTCCAAGGTATTCTCGCGGGTGAATATGATGATTTACCTGAGCAAGCCTTTTATATGGTTGGTAGCATTGAGGAAGCGGTTGCTAAAGCTAAGACCTTGTGAGGTAGGCAAATATGACTAGAACAACGCACTTAGACATTGTTAGTGCTGAACATGAAATATTCTCTGGTGTAGTAGAAATGGTAGTTGCCACCGGAGAATTAGGCGAAATAGGTATTACAGCCGGTCATGCACCTTTGCTTACAGTTCTAAAGCCAGGTGAGGTACGAGTTACCTTGCCTGGTGGTCACCAAGAAATTTACTATGTTCAAGGTGGAATGCTGGAAATACAACCCAACTGTGTGACTGTTCTTGCCGATGTGGTTGAGCGTGCTGATCATCTTGATGAAGCTGCTGTTCTTGCTGCTAAAGCGCAAGCCGAAGCTGCAATGTCAAGCAAAGGCGGTGAAATGGATTATTCCGTAGCTGCTGCAGAATTAGCTCGTGCTGTTGCACAAATTCGAGCTATTCAAAAAGTTAGAAAAATAGTTAAATAGTTATGTAGTTCCAATTTTGTAGCCTCTTTTGTTTTATACTTTTTATTAAAGAGGCTCCAATTCACCATGGTTTTTCTTCTTCATATTCATAAATTGGGAATTTAACCAAATTACATTAATCTTCGATTATCTGTTTTGTTCTCCCCATTCTTTTTTTCAGGCGTTGGAAATTTTTTATTGCCAATTTCTGAATATAAAATAACCTGATTTCTGCCGTTTGCTTTTGCAAAATATAAAGCTTTGTCAGCTGACTCGATTAATTCCTCTGGGGTACGCCCATTATTAGGAAATACAGATATACCGATAGAAATTGTTATTGGACCTACGTGTTGCGCTCCATATTTTATTTGTATTCGCGAAACGGAATGCCTTATGCTCTCAGCACGGGTTTTAATCATATCGGCATTGGTGTCATAAAAGACAATTATAAACTCTTCCCCACCATAACGTGCAGCAATATCCCCTATACGAATATCATCTTGTAACACTTTTCCTAGTTCTTTTAGGGCGGCATCACCCGCATCATGCCCATAAGTGTCATTAATTTTTTTGAAGTGATCTAAATCTAACATCAATACAGCGAGTGGCACTTTAGTGCGCTCTGATTGGTGAATTTGTTTTAAAAGAAAATCCTCTAAATAACGTCGGTTATATAAACCGGTCAAAGGATCACGCATGGATTGATATCGGAGATTCTCCCTTAAACGAACATTAGCAAAGGCTAGTGCAGTTAACTCGGCAAACGCAGTAATTAAAAGACGCTGACTTTCAGAAAATGCAATTGGGGTTTCTTCTACAATTTCTAAGTATAACAAACCATAAATATCATTTTGCGCCATTAATGGCACACAGATGTATGTTGAGTTTTGTTCTTTGGTAATGTTTACGTGATTGCAAATTAATTCATGGTGGTTTGACCGAACATGATGAATTCTCCCCAAACGAAGTGCCCAACATTGTTCGGGAGTGAAAGTAGCTTCTTGAGTATTTGGCTCGCCCCAAGTTGTTGCTAGTTCAAGATAGTTTTTTGAGGGATGCATCACATACAAATAACCACTGGCAAAATGCAACATTCGCTGGCAATATTTGGTCATAACATTACTTAATTCATTTTGAGAGTTGCACGCGAGCATGATATCGCTCATCTCGACAAGCAGCGTAATTTGTTCGTTTTTATCTTGTAGAGCTTGCATTCCGGCGTTGAGTTTTTCATAAGAGTCTTTAAGAGCAAGTTGTTCTTCAAGTTGCTTGGTAATGTTGCGGATAATATGCATTGTGCCACTAATTACGTTTTTTTCATCGCTAATTAAACTGGATGTAATTTCATAGATCACCCGCTTTTTTTGAAGTTCCACCTCAATATTTTTAACAACTTCTTCTCCTTTTAGTGACTCCTTCCATGCCTCGATTAATTTATTTTTTGAGCTCGGACTCTCGGCAAATGCCTCCTCCAAACTCATCCCTACAGAAATAGACTTACCAAATAAACGTTTGAATTCGCGCTGATAAGCTTCATTAAAAATAATGTAGCGGCAATTGTTATCCACGGCTGCTATCATGTCTGTGGCGCTTTCTAGAATACTCCTTAAGCGCGTTTCCACATTTTTTCGGTCGCGTTCTGCCTTGAGGCTTCGGTCAAGCTCTTTGTTGGCCAGGATGAATACTAAAATTAACCCGAATATGCTAACAATACCACCAACTATATTGATTAGGTTTGCCAGTTGGGTATCGGTCAACACCATATCATTTCTTCCCTTGAGCAGGACTAATTCAACCGATTTAATTTCTTGACCTAAGCCCTTAATTTGATTGGAAAGATCAACTTCTTGTCGGAAAAAATCGATACCCTCTTGTGTATTTAACTGATTATTCATCTTTAATTGAATGGTTTGATTTAATTGACTAAGTCGTTGGTTGGTTAAATCTCTAAAACGCGTGACGCGTTCTGCTTGGGAGGGGTTATCCTTGGTTAATTCAAGCAAGTTATCGAAATTTGATTTGAAGCTGGTTTTTATCTTATCCATATTCATTATAAACTGATTATCACCTGAGATAAGATAGCCTCTTTGCTGCGAATTAATGCTGACTATGGCATAGAGTATTTCATCTGTAGTATGAATCACTTCATAAGTATGGGTTACCCAACGGTTCGCTTCGACCAGTTTGTTGGATTGACGATAGGCAAAAATGCCATCCATTATTACGAGTATAAGGGCCGGTATAAAAATAAAATAAAGCAAGACTTTGCTAAATTGAGAATCCGTATTGGCAAATAGCGAGTTCTGACTTTGCTTTTTGCTGTTATTCATATAGGTCAATTCCATTTTCCCCTTTATTCAATTATATATCATTATCAATTAAATTGACCGGGCAGAGAAAATTGTGAATAAAAAAAGATTATGATTTCTTTTAATTTACAACCACTTGATCTTATATTTATTTGTAATACACAAAGTTATCCACAGGATAAAAATGATATGAAAAAAAGCATATTTTAAAATGCATTAAATTTCAATGACTTATAAATTTGCTCCCCATAATTATGAACGTACACACAAAGTTATTCACAATTTATAAGCTCTTTCTATATATGCACTAACCAGAGTTTGATAAAATTACTTTCCAATAGAGCATCACGATGGTTAAATAGTAATTATTAATCCCATGAATAAAAAAACAATGAATGAAGTAACAGAACGCAAAGCATTAACTGAATTTACAGAAAAGGCTTACCTAGACTATTCAATGTATGTCATATTGGATAGGGCCTTACCCCATATTGCAGACGGATTAAAGCCTGTTCAACGACGTATTATTTATGCGATGTCTGAACTGGGTTTGAAGGCAACTGCCAAATATAAAAAATCAGCGCGTACGGTCGGGGATGTGCTAGGTAAGTTTCATCCTCATGGTGATAGTGCCTGTTATGAAGCCATGGTACTCATGGCCCAACCCTTTTCGTACCGTTACCCCTTTGTGGATGGTCAAGGCAACTGGGGATCCCCTGATGATCCAAAATCATTTGCCGCCATGCGTTATACGGAAGCTCGCTTATCGCCTTATGCGGAAATTTTACTTTCAGAGTTATTACAAGGTACTGTGGATTGGACTGATAATTTTGATGGAACTTTACAAGAACCCTCATTATTACCAGCACGCTTACCTAATATATTATTGAATGGTGCAACCGGAATTGCTGTGGGGATGGCTTCAGATATTCTGCCCCATAACTTGACCGAAGTGGCTAATGCCTGCATCCATCTTTTGGATAATCCTCAAGCCGATTTAAACGCAATCAGTCAATATATCAAGGGTCCAGATTTTCCAACAGAAGCTGAAATAATAACTCCGCCCGAAGCCATAGCGAACATGTATGAGACAGGTAATGGTTCAATTAAAATGCGGGCTGTTTATAGTCAGGAAAAGCAAAATATTGTCATCACTGCGTTACCCTATCAGGTATCGGGTGCGAAAGTAATCGAGCAAATTGCGTTACAGATGCAACAGAAAAAACTTCCTATGGTTGAGGATTTACGTGATGAGTCCGATCATGAACATCCTACGCGACTAGTTATTATCCCGCGTTCAAATCGAGTCGATGCCGAAGGATTGATGTCTCATTTATTTGCAACCACAGATTTGGAACGCAGTTATCGAGTTAATTTTAATATGATAGGACTCGATGGCAGACCCAGGGTAAAAAATTTACTAGATATCCTGAGCGAATGGTTGGCATATCGATTAACCGTAGTGAGACGACGTTTGGAGTATCGTTTGGCAAAAGTGCTCGATCGCATACATGTGCTTGAAGGCTTACTAATTGCTTATCTAAATATCGATGAAGTTATTGCCATCATTCGTGAACATGAGCAGCCTAAACAAGGATTAATGGCTCGTTTTAATCTTAGTGATCGTCAGGCTGAAGCGATTTTAGAGATGAAGTTGCGTCATTTAGCAAAGCTGGAAGAGATAAAAATACGCGGTGAGCTGAATGAACTTTGTGCTGAACGCGATTATCTGCAAAACATCCTAGCCTCAGAGCAACGATTAAAAACCTTGATTAAAGAAGAGATTATTAGAGACAGAGATGAGTTTGGTGATGCGCGGCGTTCACCAATTATAGTACGCCAAGAATCACAAGCATTAAAAGAAGAGGACATCTTACCTAATGAGCCCATTACAGTAGTGCTCTCTAAAAAAGGTTGGATAAGAGCAGCTAAAGGTTATGATGTAATCGGAAGTGAGCTGAGTTATAAAGCGGGGGATGAGTTTAAGGCTCAAGCCATGGGGCGCTCAAATCAACAAATCCTCTTTTTCGATAGCGAGGGCAAAGTTTATTCTTTGCCGGGTCATGTTTTGCCCTCGGCTCGAGGGCAGGGTGAGCCTTTGACCGGGAAGCTTAATCCTGCTGAAGGTGCCCTGTTTGAAGCGGTAGTTGGTGGCGAAGCGGAACAGTTGGTGTTATTAGCTTGTGATGCGGGATACGGGTTTATTGCTAAGATAGGCGATCTCTATGTGAAAAATCGCAACGGCAAAGCCTGTATTAAATTACCGGCATCCAGCCATATTTTGCCACCGCGCGTCTTACCTAAACATGATGAGTTGTTTGTTGCCTGTGCCACAAGTGTTGGCCGCTTACTAATTTTTTCTGCAAAAGAGGTACCTGAGTTATCTCGAGGAAAAGGAAATAAATTAATTAGTATTCCTACTGCTAAAGCATTATCACGGGAAGAGTATGTTATTGATTTGCAAGTGCTCTCTGCAGCGGACTCACTCACCGTGCATGCGGGTAAGCGTCATTTTACATTGAAAGGTGCCGATCTGGAACATTATAAAGGAGAGCGCGGACGACGAGGTAATCGCTTGCCACGTGGTTTGCAAAATGTGACTCACCTGCAAGTCAATACTTCAGAATAATTCTGAATTGAATTATAACCTGGGCCAAAACCCAGGTTATAAGCGCCAAAAAATATCCCGAATTCAGCGGGCTGCACCAAGCTATGAATTCCTAATGACAGGGACCCCATCGTTTAACCCAGGATTTACTCCAATGATCTATTAAATAATTCATAGGAGTGATAAAGTGCTTGAAGTAATAAGCTCAAGTCATTTCCAATAATGGAAAATAGTTTAGATAGGGAAATCTGAGTACCCATGTTAAAAATTTTTACCTTTGTTGCATGCCTGTTACTAAGCTCTTGTTTTATGGTTGGCCCTAATTATAAGGAGCCGATAAAACCAGTTGCTGCTCATTGGCCAAAAAAGGATGCAACGGTAAGAGAGGCCCCTTTTACCACCACGAAATGGTGGCAAGTTTTTAATGATCCCGTGCTGACCTCCTTAATTTGTCAAGGGTATCATAACAATTTGACCCTCCAAAGCGCTGGAGTAAGAGTTTTACAAACCCGAGCACTATTAGCCCAATCGGTAGGTCAGCTATATCCGCAGCAACAGGCAGCTATTGGTAACTTCACCTATTATGAAATTGGTGGGGGTGAGCTGCAAACGGTTTTGCCCTCATCTTTTGAAACCCTATCATTAGGTTTTTCTGCGAATTGGGAAATTGATTTTTGGGGTAAATATCGAAGAGCAATTCAAGCCAATGATGCTACATTTTTATCTTCGGTTGCTGCCTATGATAACGCCTTGGTCACGCTTACTGCAGATATTGCCAGTACCTACATCCAAATTCGTACTTATGAGAAACAAATCCAGGTAACGAAAGCGAACATCAGGGTCCAAAGAGAAGGATTAAAGATAGCTCGTGCTCGATATAATGCAGGCCAAACCAACCTCATTGATGTGGAACAAGCACAGACCGAGCTTTCACAAACTGAAGCCTCTCTGCCGTCTCTGGTAAATAATTTAGAACAACAAAAAAATGCCTTGGCCCTTTTATTAGGTACGGTGCCTAACGGTGTTGATGGGGCACTGAGAAAAAGTAAAGGAATTCCCAAAGCGCCTTCAACTGTAGCTGTTGGAATTCCTATCGAAACCTTGGCACGACGCCCAGACATTTATCAAGCGCGTATGGATGCCATTGCACAATCGGCTAAAATAGGCGCTACAAAAGCAAATCTTTTTCCATCCTTTGCCTTAAATGGAACATTTGTTTTTTCTTCTAATAATATTGGTCAAAATTCATTGTCAGATATATTTCAATGGGCGAATCATTCCGTTACAGCGGGCCCGACTTTTAGCTGGCCAATACTCAATTACGGACAAATTACTAACGCAGTTCGCGCCCAAGATGCTGTGTTCCAGCAGTCTTTATTAAGCTACGTCAATTTGGTGCTGAAAGCACAGCAAGAAGTTCAAAATAGTATTATTTCCTATATTGAAGCTAAAAAAGCAGAACATGCGTTAATCAAAGCAAATAATGCTGCGATTAAAACATTACGACTGGCAATAATACGCTATGTTGATGGTGAAGTAGACTTCACCCCGGTTTTAAATGCTGAGCAACAACAATTAAGCGTACAGACCTCGCTTGTTAATGCCCAGGCAAATATTCCACTGGCGTTGGTTTCTCTTTATCGTGCGCTGGGTGGGGGTTGGCAAATTCGCGGTGCGAATGATGTGGTGCCCCAACAAATAAAAGCTGAAATGGCAGCACGCACGAACTGGGGTACTTTGCTTAAACAGCAAAATCATGAGCCGCCGCGGTCGAAGAAAGATGAAATAAAACAACTTTATTTACCTAAATGGTAAAGGATTAAACGATGTACCGAAACGCAGCAAACAAAAAGTCTCTCTCCTCATATCGGCAGAGGGATGTTGGGGTGAGGGTATTTTAAGGGAACATTAGGAAATTAAATAAAATGGTATCGGGTATGAACTTTAACAGAGATTCAAAGTCAGTCAAAATTGCCGGGATAGTTGTTGCTATTTTACTTCTTATTTATTTGATTTCACATTTTTTTGGCAAAACCAATGCGCCGACCATCCCGGTACCTGCCGTTGTCGTGCAAAAACCCATCATTGCTGAAATGGCAGAATATGTGACCCAAACAGGGAGTACCGTAGCTTATAACTCGGTCAATTTGGTTGCACGTGTCGAAGGTTATCTTGATTCAATCGAGTTTGTAGATGGTACGTTTGTAAAAAAAGGCAAAGAGCTCTTTGTCATTCAGCCCGAGCCTTATTTTGAAAAACTTAGGGCTGCGAAAGCGACTGTTGCTGCAGCAAAAGCATCACTTATATACAACAAATCCGAATATGCACGCCAACAGCGTATGTACAAAGAGCATGCCACTTCGCTAAATGAAGTTGAAAAATGGTACGCCAAAACTCTCGAGATTGCTGCAGAATTGGATAAATCAGAAGCTGATGAAGTAAATGCGGCCATTAATTATAGTTATACTCATATTTCGGCTCCATTTGATGGACGTATTGGTCGGCATTTGGTGGATATAGGTAACCTTGTGGGACATGGAGAAGCCACTAATTTAGCCACCATTGAGCAGATAAATCCCATCTATGTTTACTTTAATCTGAATGAGATTGATTTAATCAACTTACGCGCGGCGGCTCGCGCACGTGGGTTTAAACCGGAAGATATTAATAAAATTCCAGTAGAAGTAAGCTTACAAAATGATCCTAAAACGAAGTATAAGGCAACGCTCGATTTTGTTAATACCGGTCTTAACGCGTCTACAGGAACTATGGAGCTTCGCGCTGTTTTACAAAATAAAGAGTACATTTTTGTTCCTGGCCTTTTTGTGCAAGTGCGAGTTGCAATCTCCAGACCTAAAAAACAATTAACTGTGCCGGACACTGCAATCCTTTATGACCAAATCGGCTCTTATATATTGACTGTGGATGAGAACAATGTTGTGGTCACGAAAAGGGTCAAATTAGGTAGTGTAGAAGAGGGAATGCGGGCGGTTGCAACGGGACTTACCGCTCAAGACAGAGTAATTATTGAAGGCCTGCAAAATGCGACTCCTGGTAATAAGGTTGAGCCACGTGAGAAGACAACACCACCAAAAAATAATGGGGAAGCCAAGCATTAATTGTGTCAGGCATGCGTTGTTCGAAGGAATTGTTACAACAAGTGAGAAAACGGCAGAATGATTTCTAAATTTTTTATTGAGCGGCCTATATTGGCAAACGTTATCGCACTACTCATAGTGCTATTGGGCGCGGTAGCTGTATTTATATTACCCGTATCTCAATATCCTGCCATAGTCCCACCCACCATACAGGTAACCACCACCTACCCTGGAGCGGATGCGAAAACACTCATCAAAACAGTAGCTCTGCCTATTGAACAACAAGTGAATGGTGTGGAAAACATGTTGTATATGCAATCCAACAGCACGAATAATGGTACCTATACTTTGATTGTTACTTTTGCAATCGGCACGGACCTTAATTTTGCCCAAGTATTGGTGCAAAACCGGGTCCAATCTGCCATGGCTCAGCTGCCTGAATCAGTGCAAAAACAAGGGGTTTTGGTCCAACAAAAATCAACGGCAATTCTGCAATTTATTACCCTAACCTCCAAAAATAATGAATACGATGGACTATTTCTGGATAATTATGCTGCAATTAATATGCAAGATGAGTTGTCGCGTTTGCCTGGGGTAGGAAATGTGCTTATTTTTGGAACCGGGACATATGCGATGCGTGTTTGGCTTGATCCCAAAAAAATGTTGGCTTACTCCCTAAATCCAAGTGATGTTCTGCAAGCCATTAGTCATCAAAACCAGGAAGTTTCTTCCGGGCAAATTGGTGCGCCACCTACCAGCAGTAAAGCCTCATATCAATTTACAGTGAATGTTCCGGGACAACTTGCTGATGTCGATCAATTTGCCAATATTATTGTGAAAACAATCGCACAACAGTCCAATCAAACGGCTAATCAAAGTAGTAGCGCTCAAATTGTACGTATTCGCGATGTGGGTCGTGTAGAGCTTGGGTCTAACAGCTACAATCAGATCGCGAAACTGAACAACAAGCCGGCGGCGGCAATTGGTATTTACCAGCTTCCTGGAGCCAATGCACTGCAAGTGGCAACAGAAGTACGTAAAGCCGTTGAGAAAATGGCAAAAAAATTTCCACCAGGGATGGAATATTCAATCCCGTTTGATACAACCGTTTTCGTGAAGGCTTCCGTAGACGAAGTATATAAAACCTTGTTCGAAGCGGGCATTTTGGTTCTGGTTGTTATTCTGCTTTTCTTACAAAATGCACGTGCCACTTTAGTTCCTACAACTACGGTACCGGTAACCATCATTGGCGCGTTTTTCGCGATGTTGGCCTTAGGTTATTCCGTTAACTTATTGACATTATTTGCGTTGGTCTTAGCAATTGGGATTGTGGTTGACGATGCGATTGTAATTGTTGAAGGCGTAACCCAACATATTGAAAGAGGGACGCCACCCAAACAATCAGCAATTAATGCGATGGCCGAATTAATGGGTCCCATTATTGGTATTACGCTGGTATTAATGGCGGTATTCGTTCCGGCAGGTTTTATGCCTGGCTTGACTGGAGCGATGTACGCCCAGTTCGCTTTGGTTATCGCCGCAACCGCGTTCATTAGTGCGATTAACGCTATGACCTTAAAGCCCACACAGTGTGCTTTATGGCTCAGGCCCATTGATCCGCAAAGAAAGAAAAATATTGTTTTTCGTTTATTTGATAAGTATTACTACCCTATTGAAAATACCTATCTCAGATTCATTGACAGACTGGTCCATAATAATAAATCAGTTTGTCTCATTGGCCTTGCTTTGGTGCTATTGGCAATTCTAGGCCTTAGCCGTATACCCACTGGGTTTATTCCCCTTGAAGACCAGGGTTATGCCATGATGAACGTGCAGCTTCCAGATGGTGCCAGTTTAGGTCGCACGGAAGCCTTATTGCGTGATTTGAGCGACCAAGTATCTAAAATCGATGGAATTGCCAATGTGATCACCATTGATGGGATCTCGCTATTAGATAGCAGCTCGAGCCTTGCCAATGGTGGAGTTTTGTATGTGATGTTCAAGGATTGGAGTGTTCGAGGTAAAAAAGAGGATTTGCTGTCGATGTATAAAGCGCTTAATGCCATCGCGGAAAAGACCCTTGGCGCTAAAATTTTAGTTATGATTCCTCCACCCATTCAAGGTTTAGGAACTTCGGGTGGTTTTCAGATGCAAGTGGAGTTGCAAGATGGATCATTCGATTATCAAAAATTGCAAACGGCTACCGATCAGTTGATTCGCTACGCAAGTCAGCAACCTGAGTTACAAAGGATGATGACCTCTTTCCGTGCTTCAGTCCCTCAGCTTGCTGCGCCAATCAATCGTATCAAAGCAGAAGCTTTGGGCGTTTCTGTGGGCGATGCATCGGATACCTTACAAACCTATCTTGGCTCCTCTTATGTGAATTTATTCTCAAAATTCGGACAGGTGTTTCAGGTTTATGTTCAGGCAGATGCAGATTCTCGCATGACGGTTGGCGATGTTCGTAATTATTACGTTAGAAATAAATCCGGTGAAATGGTGCCATTGGGAACCCTGACTGATATGTCACCTACCGTGGGACCGTCCATCATTTCTCTTTATAATTTATACCCTTCCAGTAATATTTATGGGGCTGCGGCACAAGGATATAGTTCGGGCCAAGCCATGCAAGTGATGGAGCGCTTAGCGAAGCAAGTTTTGCCAGCAGGTGTTTCTTATGAGTGGACGAGTACTGCCTATCAGGAAAAAATTGCCGGAAATATGAGTTATTATATCTTTATTTTGTCACTGGTTTTAGTCTATCTGATTCTTGCCGGTCAATACGAAGACTGGATCGCTCCTGCTGCAATTCTATTAAGCGTTCCCTTAGCCCTAATTGGAACGGTTCTCGCTTTGTCCGCTTTGGGTCTTTCTAATAATATGTATACCCAAATTGGGATATTGCTGCTGATCGCTTTGGCTGCAAAGAACGCCATTTTAATTGTTGAAGTAGCAAGAGAACAGCATGAGCTTCATAATAAATCGATTATGGAAGCTGCTGTAATTGGTGCTAAAACCCGTTTTCGCCCTATTTTAATGACTTCTTTTGCCTTTATTCTGGGAGTGATGCCTTTAGTATTTGCAACAGGTGCTGGGGCTAATGCACGGAAGTCCATTGGCATTGCGGTATGCAGTGGGATGTTGGCATCGACTTGCCTCGCTGTAGTTTTTGTCCCTGCCTTTTTTGTGATGCTGCAAACCTGGCACGAGAAAAGAAAAGCGAAGAAAAATGTTCACCCGCAAGGTTTGGAAAAAGAAGTTGAACTTTAGCCATCCTAAGTATTAGGAGTATTGGCCATTCAATTCTACTCCTCGTACGAATTTATTCTCTGGATCCGCGAACAAGTCGCGTGACGGAGGAAGGGAAGTCGGCTGATTTTCTCAAAATCCTTTCATTAAATAACTTAAGGATCGCATAATATTTGTATGATAAAATATGAGCACAATGTATATTTTTTGGATATTGATCGGCATTTTTAAATAACTCTAGAATTTACTATATTCACAAAACTACACTAATGCATCATGAGGCACACTCTGCTCTGTTGACCACTTTTGCTTTACATAAGGTTTAGATAATGTTTCCTATGCTAAAATATGATCATAAAGACTATTTTAGGAGTCGGGATGTCATTCTTAGAACATTTCAATAAGGTTCTTAATGCGGGTAATGGACAATATCTGGAGCAGTTCAAAGAAATACGGCGTGTAGATGTACAAATCGCAATTTACCAAAAATTACTCTATAAAGCCGGTGAAGAAGGTAATAACGACCAAGCTGCTGCCAAAGAAGCCTTAAAAAGCATAAACGATGCTCTCCCAAATTGGTTTCAAGAAGTGGATGTAACGCATGATTTCAATAATGTTATTAGTGCTGCTAATGATAAATATCTAGATGTATTTAAAAAATTAGACTCGGCTACCCAAGTCGCAATTTATGAAAAATTACTCAATAAAGCTGCTCAAGATGGCAAGGAAAGTAATGCCCAAAAGGCGTTAGATAGCATCAATGCGATTGTCGACAATACCCCCCCCGCCAAGGATGTAGGCAAAATTACTAGGGCACGTAAAGAAGATTATTTAAAAGCGTTCGAAAACCTAGCAAAAGACGACCCGAAAATCCAAATCGCTGTATATCAGAAATTACTCGCTCTGGCGGCACAAAAAGGTGAGAACAGCGCTGCCCAACAAGCGATATATGCAATAAATGCAGACTTCCAAAATTTGTCTCCCGAACTCAAAGAATTTATAACAATTAAAGAAGTTATTGACGGACATAAAAAATATAAGGCCGCACTTGAAGATTTTAATGCACTCAAATTAGGAATAGATATTGAGAACAAACGATATGCGGTAGCCAAAGCCAATGCCATATATCAAGATTATCTATATCAAAAAACTTTCGAGCGTGTTAAGGATGAAACAGATTTATTGTTTGATCCTCAAGGACGTTTAGTTTACGAGTTAACGCTTACCCTAGAAGAGCGAAATGAAGTTCTTGATAAAATAACAGAGGCGTTACCCCTCCTCAATAAGCAAGCACTAGAAAGCATTCGCTATAAGCAAGAATCAAAGGTCAGGAGGGAAGTACTAGAAGGCAAGATCGACTCTGATCTCACAAAATTACTTGGCGGCCGTACCCCCACATCAACTACCTTATGTTCCATTGATTTAGGCTGTATTGATAAGGCTCCTAAGAATAATGAAGAGTTATTCAAAAAGCTCCGTGCTATGTTTGTGGCGAAGTATGGTTGGCAAAACCTAGTGGCCCATCAAAGAGGGAGCATGGTCGCCTCTTTTGAAGAAAGCTATGCTCATATGTGCTTAATGGTTAAAACTTATGAGGGTGTCTCCGAACATTTTGATAAAGAGCCATCTAAGATTGGTAAAGAGGATTGGCAAAATATACGTCATCAAGCAGCTTTAACTCTTCAGGATAAAGTGGCTGAATCTTATAAGAATGCGGTTTCCAAAGCTACCAATAACGAAGGTATTGTGGATCTTTATAAACTTAATAAAAATTTGGCTAAAGAACGAGTTAAGTTAGCTGACTTTTCAAAAAAAATCCTCATAGAAGGTGTCGTGACACATTTGAAAACCCAAGATTTGGGTCGAGATGAAATTTTAAAGTACATGCAAAATCTAAGCAGCCGCTTAAATAAAGATTCATTTACGCATCAAACTGCGACAGGATTCGATTATTTTCACACCTCGAACTATTTACAACAGGGTATGTTGATAACAGGTACTGAAAATACCGCCCATGATAAGCCTCACTTCAAGGAAGGCCGACAAGATCAAGCCGCCTTTAGACGGGTTACATATACTTATCGTGATCAAGATGGTGTTTTGCAACCGACTTCTGCTGTTAGCTCTCGTATTCCCTCCCCAGCACTGATTTTTCATGGTATGTCGGATGAGTTAATAAAAAAAGACTTAGTACAGAAATTTGGTTTTCTCCATGATGAAATGCGCGCTATGCGTGGTGAAAAAGATGGACCTGCTGTGGAGAGCTTATTCACTTCGTTTCACTCCGAGTTTTTTGATCAATATTTAGATAAGAGTAACCGACAAAGAGCAAGTGCCCTATATATCATGCAAGCCATGCATGATTTTAATACCCCATGGATTGTACGCGTGGAAAAGCTCCGAGATCAAATCGCTAGATTTGAGAAGGAAAATCCCAATTTAACGGTTGAAGTGGGGATAGCGAATGGAATTATAAGAGAAGCAGAGGAGGAGTTAAGGGGTTTAAAGGAGGGCATTTCAAACCAACAAGATTCAGAAATAGCACAGAAGAAGTCAGCGCTTTCAAGGTTAAGAGCAAAACACGAACCAATATTGGCCAAGGACCGTCATTTGAAGGGATTAAAAGATGAGCTAGTAAAGATGGAAAAATTGGCCGAAATTCAACAACAAGAACAACCCCCAAAGAATAATTTCATATACATACAAAATATAGGTACCAATCGTCAAACTCGAGATTTAGGTTATCGAGAGGACCGGGGATTTTTAGATTTCACCGGGTCTTTGGAATTGGATGATATTACCTTAAGTGCCGAAATGGCAATGCTGCATACCCTACAAGAAAATAGTGCTTTTCTTAGTGACAAAATAAAAGAACAATTATCTGGAATAAATACGAAAGTACTTAAGGGGTATCGTGAATTTCTAAACGATAAGTCCAGACCCCTATATTTTGCTGAATCCCAGCAAGGTGAAAAATTAATTAAGGAAATTAGAGCTTTTAAAGAAGGGTTCAAAGCGCAGTTGGACAACGAAACTCAATTAGAAGCTAATAAAAATGAAATCGGACCTAATCACTTACCTACCCTAGCTTCCAATTCTCTAGCTCGCATGATTGCAACCAATCAGCATTGGGACAGTCGCTTTGGCCAACTCAGTCAAGCTCTCAGTATGTATATCGAATGGGCCTCCACTGGCGGTTGTAAAAGCGGTAATGAACGAAATCAGGATGTTATGTTACGTTTTGCGTTATTAAAAAGTATTCATGAGCGTGTGGAGCATGCAGGAAATCAAAATGGGTTGAGAGATCATGAACGCGCAGTGTATAAGCAAATGATAGCTTATACACAAGGTAATACAGCCGATCCCGAGAAATTACGGGTTGCAATAGCTAAATCAGTGAGCAAATGTAACATGCATGGTGGTGCTGCTGCGATTTCCCGCGAGGACCAAGGTGGTGCTGCAAAGGTAAGCAGTTTTTCAGCGGTGCAAGATATTAGAAGTCCCTTTTTGCAATGGACTGCTCGTATTGCTTTGATATCACCCATGCTTCTTGTAGTGCCTTTAGTGTTATTCGCATTTTCGGGTGTGAGAAAATTCTATTCAGGTTTATTCGACACCAACAATGCGGCGGATAGGGAAATGAAGCTTGACGCAACCGGTGCGAGCAAAACTCAAGCACATAAAGGTCAGGATAAGCGAACACGAGATGTGGTGCTTGAGGTTTTAAGTGAAGACAATTTATTTACTGGCAAAGGAAAAACATTAACCAGTGAGGAAAAGGATTTATTCAAGAAAGGAAGTATGGAAAAGCTAGAAAATGAAGAAAATGAAGAAAAGAAACAAGAAATACAGAGTTCTGTCCCTTCCTCAGTTAGCACTGATTACAATGCTGGTATAAAAGCTCTTTCAGGGTTAGGTTTAGCACAAGCAGATAAAGAGGAAGTTGAAGAAAAGATTCTTGAGCCCAAAAAACGTTCTGGTGAGTTACCCTACGCTTCCCCAGAGGAAATCCCATCAGTAGGCAATGGGAGTATGGTATTAAAATAACATTTAATTTTAGGACTGAGTGGTAGTGAAATTTTAGCCTGGTGGAAACGAAGACCTAAACCAGAGGGTTGGTGCGAAATTCCCCAAGTTTCCCTCAGCACTCTGGCTAAAATTCTGGCTACTCTAGATTACAAAGGTCGCTAATATTCTGCTTTATTTCCATAGACAATTGCGTCATCGGCAATGTAGCTAAAGCGGCGCTTTGATATAAACGCTTTATTTCTGCATTATCAATGGCGTCCAAATGTAAGGCGATGGTTTGGGCATCGCCTCGGGCCAAGGGCCCGGTTAGGGATTCTGCAATCTGTTCTGTTTGCAGTAAATTATTTAGATTTCCTTGCATTAAATTAACCATCATCTGCCGACTTTGTTGGTTATTAATTCCCGCTTTTAGAAATAATTCTTCACTGCAAGCTGCTAAGGTAATTAAATAATTCGAAGCCATACAGGCTGCGGCATGATATGCGGCTTTTGCTTCAGGTTTAATAGTAATTAGTTGCGCGTTCAATTGCTTACATAGGATTTTTAACCATTCACATACTTCATTGTCTCCCTCCACAACACAGTCGACACGATTAAACGCGGAGGGCTCGAGATAGTTTGTCTTAAATGCTTTTAAAGGATGAAAACTCGCCACAAAGCAGTCTTTTTTTCTTAATGGGGCAAGTGAAGCGGAACTGAGTACGCCGCTACAGTGAATCACGAAATTTCCGGGCTTTAAAGTGTCGCTATGAGCTAAAGTTCTTACAACGTCTTCAATAACATCATCATTACAACAGATAAAGGTTACCTCTGCTGCAGGTAAGCGTTCTATTTTGTCGAAAGCTTGGCCGAAACCTATCTCACGACATGCTTTTTGGGCATTATCCAAACTTCGGTTACAAATTGAAATGGATGAAAAGAGCTGCGCTTTAAACAAGGATAAGGCTATATTTTTACCCAACCGGCCAGCACCTATAATATTACATTTCATGTTCTTTTCTTTTCCAAGTAAATGTTCCATTTAATAAAGTAACTTCTAAATAGACCTGCCAAGTGTACTCTTCTGCGGCTTTCCTTAGGCTCTAAAATGGAGCGAAATGACGGATTTGCGGACAAGCCGGAGAACGAGGGGGTTTTCTTTGCCTTCACAAACGGATAACGAGGTATTAAAAATGCAATTTTAGCAAAAAATCATCACCATTTACGCCAATTATTGGTTATAATACTCTCAATTTGTCATATTGAGAAATGAATTATGCCTTTTATCGTACAGGGAAATGCACAACAAATGTTCCAAGCATTTGGACAGGACTGGGCAATTGCAGAACAAAAAAATGGCATCAAAATAATTTATAGGGAAGTCATTAATTTCCTTGGCTCTGTACCGCAAGCAATAAAACATTTAAATATTTGGCAAAAGAAGGCATCAGGAAGTCATTTTCTGCAGGGTAATATGACTGCAGGTAATTTAGCCTATTTATTTGGTCCCCAGCCTCTAAAGAAAAAAGATGAAACTTTGGAAGTCTATCATGCTCAGTTGATTCGTCAGGATTTCGCCTACATTAACGATGCAGAAGAAGACTGTGGTCTTGTGGTTTTGTATCGAAAGGATGATCCAAAACAATGGATAATCGGCTTAATGAAAAAAGGACATGCAGTACCACAGGATCGAGAAATTATCTGTGCAGCGAGTTTTGATTTACAGCCGTTTATTACAGTACCTGGCTCTGGGATCAGCATTTCTTCTGGCTCCTCTTTGGATCCACTATTAAATCAAATTGGCTCTGCTCTGCCCAAATATTTAATACAAAAAGCATTCAATAAAGATAATGGAATCAATTTACGTTTTCAACGTATTGCATTATTGATGAAAAAGTTACATGTAGAACAGGATGCTGCGACAGTTCGCACGTCTATTCCTTTTCGCGATTTCAATTTACGCGATTTATTTGCAGAAAATCCAGCTATAGATTTGCTTTTTCACTACAAAATACTAAATGAATTTTCTTTGCCTGTTCCCTTAATTCAACAACTTTTGAAGCCCTCCAGCCCATTGTGTAAGGAAATTTTAAAAATTAAATTCACTGATGATGAGCGGATAAATAAGAGTTTGTTAAAAATCACAATCATATTTTATGAAAAAGGGCTCCTCGAACAAAATCGGGAGCTGCTGAAGAATTTTGAGTTCATAAAAAAATTCAGTGGTTTTATGTGGAATGAGACGCAAATTAAATTACTTCCTTTTTTAATACAACAAAATTATCCTGAAGATTTAATCCGTCTTATCTTATCTGATGATGCCTATTACCAGGCAATAGATACTTTAGTAACATTAGAACCGGCTCTCACGGAAGATGTTCCCCAATTTTTTAAAGATCCTAAAAAACTGGAGGAATTAAGATTTATCCATTCGCTACCCGATGAAGACTGTAAGAGACTTTGCTTGATTTTTTGGGTCAAAGGATCTTTATCTGCGGATGGCTATCAACGAATAATTGATGCCACCAAGGATTATCCCTTAATGGCTTCGACCTTGGTTGCTTTGGATCAAAGAAAAACGCACAATATTGAAGAACTGGAACGAGTGGCCTTAGTTCCTCGCCGCCATTTGCAAGAATCAATTCTCAAGCATTTTAGTAATGAGCTTTCAGGTCTGCATGATGTTCCCGCACGTCTACGTGAGTTAAAGCCTCAAGAACTTGAAGCAGCCAGTAAAGCACTACTTCTATTAAGGGAATCAGGAGTGGGGAAAGTAGAAGTAAAAGACCGAGGGATAGGACCCGCAATCGTGCCCAAAGCATATCACTTGGTGTTGGGTAAAAACTCTCAGGGGCAAGCTTTACGTCTTTTTTTACCCCAGTTGAAACATATTGAGGAAAATACTCGAAAGGTATTAATAAAGGTTCTTTATGCTGGCGTACAAAATGGGATCCAGACCCAAGGAAATGCAGTACTTGCAATAACCGATCCTGTGCAATTGGCTTTAGCTACACATTTAAGGGAGCGATTTATTTGCGTTAGCCAAATGCAAGATTTAAAGCTCAAAACTGAAATGGTGGAATTCGCGGCAGAGGAAGAGAATGAAAAAGCCCAACGGTTTCGCCAAGTAATTTTACGTGTGGAAGCACAATGTAAAATAATTCATGGGCGGTTGTCGGGGGATTCCTCAAATAGAGCAACGTATGAAAAATGGCAACAAGCAGAAGCAGACTATAGAATTTCATTATATACTATTGCTTATAAAATGCTTTTGAATCCGAGTATTGCCAAAGACATGCGTACCGAATTAAAGAAAGCTGAAAAGAAAATACTTGATATTGTTGATCCTGAAAGTGACTCGTATATCTACAAAGCGATCATTGTCCTTGCTAATATAGTGATCGCCGCTTGTTCCTTATTAGGGGCCAATGGATATAAATACCACAAGACTGGAAATTTTTGGTTTTTTAATCAAACCAGCTCAGGAGAAGAGATCCGAGCTCTTGATAAAGAAGTCCTGTCGCTTATAGAGCCGGAAACAAAGGATGAGAATGAATGGTGGTCATTCAATCCATGTTGTGAAATGAGTTAAACAAGTGTAGCCGTTATAGGCTACAGCCTTAGCCCCGAGAACTTATCTCCCTCCGGGCTAGGGCATTCTTATAATTCCAGACCTCTACTGTAACTTGCTGAGTTATAATAAAAAAAGCTGCCTATCATATTAAAGATCATTTTTTGGTGATGTGGCTAGAGCTTGAAGCGTATTGTTTAGTTTCCTAGTTATCTGTTTGAAAATTATTCTTGAACTTATTGAATATTTCTGCTTAATATGAACTATTCTAAAGGACTACTGTGATTTAATGGATTAAACATATGGGAATTCCAAAAAAGGCGCTAAGACATAGTCAACTCACTTATTCTGAAAAAAACCCTATCTCCGATAGCTCGCATCAAACATTTCACGTTACTTTTGAAGAAGATGGCGTTACCAAGAAAGCTTTTTTTAAAAGATTAGAACCAAAAAATCACTACCCCGAATTATTAGCCAAAATAAGTGTAGCGACTTCCTCATTCAAGAGGTTGTTTCAAGGAAAAAGATCTGCCGAAGAACGCTTAGTATTTGAGCAATATGATATAGAATTATTATCTGATAACCTTGAATCGAATAGCCCCCAAAAAGAAAACACCCTTTATATTAAATTAGATCACGATGATTCTCTGAAATACGTGGTTAAAACTCCAGAGGGATTGGTAAAAGAAGATACCATTTTAATCAAAGATATTCCCGATTTTAAGCCGGAACAACCGTTCACTCTAGAGCAGCTTCAAACGGTAAAGAGTCATATTCTAGAAATTACCGCAAAAAGAGGCCACACCCAAGATAAATTAATCGGAACGCTCTCCATTGGTGTTGAAGACTTCAAGCCCTTTCATTTTGCTAAAGAAGGGATTCCTATAAATAGTACTTTAAAGGAACAAGTTGCTCCTAGTGTAAAAACACTTATTGAGAAAAACATCATGGAACTTTTGCTCGGCAGATGGTTTCTTGATGATGATGATGCGCATCCGCATAACCTGAGTTTAAACGGTGATATCGATTTTGACATGTTTTTCTATTGGTTCACTATCTATATGAAAGAACCAAGATCAGTAATCGGTGTTCCCAAAAAGCACATTACCCTAACTGTTCGTGATTATGAGACTTTTCCTAATGTTCAAGACTCTATGCCTTATCATTGGCCACATTATACCCATCCGGGGCAAGAGACTATTCCGGTGATTATACCTGGGGTACAAGAACTCGCGCTTAAACGATTGCCTAAAGCTTATGCAGACCCAGTTGAGTTCGCACGTTTGGCGCAAAATTCGGTTGCCCAAGAACAAAAGCTGGCTGCAGCTTTGAAGGCTCTATTAACCTTTCAGCCCGAGGTACAACGCAAGCGCTTAACGGAACTCTTCGGGGATTTACCTTTAAACTACACTTCATTAGATGAAACTGATCCCAGTTTAAGGGCAAAATATGAAGAGATGTATCCTCGTTTTTGTAATGAAAAAACAAATACAGAATCATTTGTTGATTTTATGATGAGTTTATATCAGGAACATTATGATAATTTGTACCGAGTTGTAGTTTTTTATATGGGATGTATGGATAACGGCTATGGTTTACCGTTACCGCCTACGTATTTGGCGCTCTATCAAAAACCCTCTTTTTACCGCAAGGTAGAAGAATGGACCAAAAAAGAAAATGCAACCAACTTTGCAAAAGAAGAGACGCTTAAGTATGATCTTGGTGAATTGCAAAACCGTTATCATCAAGTTTGGCGTGATGCATTTGCCCCTATAATGAAAGAGTTGATCTACAGCTCCTACCGACTAACAAACGCTTTACTTAAAGAAGCTACTAATCCCCCTTATGTACAAATTTCCGAGTTGGTAAGTAAAAACGCCACCGATGAAACCTTAACCAATGCATGGGAGTTATTTGGCAACCTCCCTTTACTGTCTGCTGAAACCATTGAATCAAAAATTAGTGTGGATAAAGACAGTAAATTACGAGATGCAGTATTATCAATGGTCGCATTTGTTAATGAATTTCGTGCGGTCACCAAAGCGTATTATGAAAAAGAACGTAAAGATCTTACCGAAGAAGACAATCTTGAATTTTCCAATAAGCTCAGCTTACTTTATCAAACGTATAACTTAAAAATTCGCCAAGCTTTAGCCAATACGACAACTCATGCTGCTGAATTTAATGGTATTGCTTCAAGTCTTAAGTTGCTAGCGGAACAGGTTAGTTTCCAATTGCATTTGACTACTACCGATGAGCTTATGGAAAAAGCTTTGCTTTCCGTAAAAAGGGATGTATTGCCTTTTACCCATGAAGATGTGAAAAAACAATATCATGATTCGTTATTTGTTTGGGCAAAAAGCCTTAAGCCTGAGGAATTAGAACGTTATATTAACGAAATTATCGATAAAAAATATGCACCTTTATTACCTTTAATATCATTTCGGCAACGAGCCGAACCGGTTAGGCAATATTTAAAGACAAGCGGAAATGAAAGTGGTGATAATCGCTTGGCTTATGTTTTAAGCTCAGGACCTCTAGATAACGGCGCATTGAATACTCAACTAATCCTGGGGCTTACTCCTCTTATGTTGCAAAAACATCCTATACCCAGTATAGACTTGGCAATTAGGGATAAAGATAAGAGTTTTGAAAAGGGAATCGCCGATTTTACGAGAGATGTGGTTTCATTTGCGAAGGAAAACAAGCGATTTACTCACCCTTATAGCGATGGAGGCATGAACATGATGTATAAGGCGATTTATGATTGGGTAGATACCCTAACTTCTAAATCATTTAAGAGCTTAATCAATTCTACTTTAACAAAATATGAATCAAAAACATGGGGCAACCTTATAGGGGTATCCAGGAGATCGGAAGTAGAAGGGTATATAGAAGGAAATTGTAATTCGAAAGCACTTGCCATGATTTTTATGAATGGAGGTGAGAGCTCAACATTAAATGAGTGTTTATTTGTCAAAATAGTAGAAACAATTAAAAGAGAAGTTTCTAAATATCCGATGATGTTGCAGGAGCAAAAATATCAAGTAGTTGATCGATTTCAAATGACTGATACGCATAAAGCGTTTTATCTTGCCAATCTGAAATATCATCGTGAAACGATTTCTGCTTCGCATCGTCAGTTACAAATTACCTCTGGCGAATCGAATCATAGTAAGGATACAACACCGCTGTATTTGTGACCACGGGAAGTATAGGTTATTATCCCCTTTTCTAAAAACGCGGTGCGAGTTTCACATGTCTTTTGACTTAATAAAAACATTACCTCAATATCTGATCCCTCAACATGGCCTTACAACTCTCGCAGGTTGTTTGGCTGAAGTAAAAAATGTCAAAGTAAAAAACTATATTATTCAGAGATTTATACGAAAATATCAGGTTAACATGAGTGAGGCTTTAATTGAAGATCCCACTGCATACACATGTTTTAATGATTTTTTTATCCGCCATTTAAAACCAGAATGTAGGCCATTGGCTAAGGCAGACATTATCTCACCGGTAGATGGTTGCATAAGCGAACTAGGAACTATAGAGCAAGGTCAATTAATTCAGGCAAAAGGTCGTTATTATTCAGTCGCAGATCTTTTAGCATGTGATACAGATAGGGCAGCCGAATTTGTAAATGGACGTTTTGCAACAATTTATTTATCACCGAAAGATTATCATCGGGTGCATATGCCAATGGATGCTGAAATCGTATCGATGACCTATATCCCCGGAGCTTTATTTTCAGTACAACCTTCAACCGTTCGGGTTGTGCCAAAATTATTTGCGCGAAATGCACGGCTGGCAATCTTTTTTTCTACCAAGGTAGGTCCTATGGTGATGGTGATGGTGGGAGCCACTATAGTTGGAGCGATAGGAACCAGTTGGCATGGGGACATCAAACGGAGTAAAAATCGTGTTGATTTCGAATACAACAAGGATAAGAAACAAAAGAAAATGGTTCAAGGTGATGAAATGGGCTACTTTAAATTAGGCTCCACGGTAGTCTTGATGTTTGCAAACGGTGCGCAAGTGCATTGGAGTGACGCTTTGCAAGCAGGAAGTCCTATACGCTTAGGTGAAGCGTTAGGAGAACTAAAATAGCCCGCTAAAAATAGGGGGCGCCTCGTCTTAAACACTTATGATGACCTGTTTAGAGCGATTAAACTGTAGCCTGGTGAGACGAAGCTAAAATTGATACGGTTCCTTTACTTTCGTTAGTTTAAGTTAAACAACGTTCCTAGATGGTTGTTTATAGCATTCTGATACACAACCGAAGCAACACCTAGGTCTTGTATTGAGAGCCCTACTGATTTGAACACGCTGATTTGTTTTTTATATTCTACATCCTTACTGAGTAGCCAATTACCTATCTCAATAATATCCTCTTGTTTTAATTGATTTTGCTGTATTGCACTAATGATTTCCCCTGCTTCAGCCATAACCGCACTTAATTGATCAACAACCACAACAGCATGGTTTAATACTTCACTACTGATTTCTTTCATCATAGCGGTATGTGAGCCTATGGCATTAATATGGACATGGGGCTTCAGGTCGCGCAAGTGAATTAATGGCTCGGTGCTGGCAGTGGCCGTACAGATAATGTCTGCATCTTTAACCGCTGAAGAAATATGATCATATACATTGATGTGATATTGGTTGGCGAATTGAGCTGCAAATTGTTCTGCATTCTTAATATTCCTTGACCAGACAGATACTTGCTTTATATCACGCACAGTGGCGACAGCTTGCAGTTGAGTCTCCGCTTGAACTCCTGAACCGATGAGTGCAACATGGCTTGCATCATCTGTGGCAAAATATTGGGTTGCTAATCCAGAAACTGCTCCTGTTCTTAACGCAGTGAGATAACTGGCATCCATGAGCGCCTGCGGTTCGCCAGTAGTTGAATCCAGTAACATAATAAAACCGGTAATAGCGGGTTTGTTGCGCGTGCTATTTTTGGGAAAAATAGAAACCACTTTTAAACCTAATGTTTTATCTTGGGCTAGATATGCAGGCATAGTTAAAGTGAGCGCCTCTTCTTCCTCAATTGGGATACCTGTTCTTAATGGTAATTTAACTTGCTGCTTAGCCAATTGAATAAATGCATTTTCCATCGCCTTTATTGCTTGGCTCATGGTGATGCTTTGCTTGACTTCATCTAAGGATAATATGCGTAGACTCATGGTAATTCTTCACCTCTAAATTCTTTAGTTAAAGCGGATAATAAAGTGGGATATTTGAAATTAAATTGATATTCTGCCAGTCGCTGCGGGTTTACAGTCTGTCCTGATAGTAATAATTCCTCACTCATTTGACCAAATAAAAGCTTTGTTGCCCATGCAGGCATCCATAGGAACGCCGGTTTTCCAAGTACCTGTGCGAGCGTCTTGGTAAACGTTTTTTGTGACACCTGCTGTGGTGCGACCAGGTTAATTGGCCCTGTTATTTTTGGATTTGATAACAAAAACTGTATCGCCTCAACCAGGTCAGTGCTATCAATCCATGCGAGGGGTTGTTCACCAGAACCAATCACTGCTCCCATCCCATATTGAGCAGGTAATTCCAATTTTTTTAACATACCTTCCCCACGTTTTAATACGACGCCAAAACGCATTAACGTAACAGGCATACCCGCATCAAAGCCTCTTCTCGCCGCATCTTCCCACTGAGTAACCAGTTGCGTTGCAAAGCTGGTTTTAGCCGTGCTAAGTGCGGGCGTTGTTTCAGAAAATGTAATATTGTCTTGAGCTAGTTTTTTCTGTAAACCATAAATGCTCACCGCACTGGCATTATACAAATGCGGTTTCTTGGTTGTAGCTTTGCTACCCCAAAGTACCAATTGGTTGGTTGTTTCAATACGACTGGAAAGTAATTTTTCTTTGGTTTTCATACTCCATCGATGCTCTGCAATGTTTTCGCCAGTCAAATTAATAATCACATCAAATTCATTCGGATCTAATGTATGAAGCTCATCCCAAGTGACAGCATGGATGGTATTTGGGAAGATATGTTTAATTTTTTCTTTATCTCGTCCAATCACATAAATATTATGTTCGGACTGCAGTAATGCTGGTACTAATATTTGACCTACTAATCCCGTTCCGCCGCCAATAATGATGTCCATGAGCTCCTCCTTTTAGGGTCGATCTATTATACGCTTTCGCGAGGTATGTTTCCCAGTGGAATTCCATAGCAATTTATAAAGTAATAAAAATATCCTGTACCAAATTTATGAAAAACAAATTATTTAAGTCTATCCTTTAATGAATACTATTAAGGGAATAACTATCATGTCTCAAAAAGGTTTAGTCAGCATAATGGGTATGAGCAGTATATTTTTTTCGGCCATTGCGCTGGCAACACCGAATAAGAGCTTGTCTAAGGATGAATGGCTTACTGCTTTTAAAGAACTCGCCCCATCAAAGATGTGTCGTCGCTTAGTTGATGATCCAAAGACCAATACCTTGTTGCAAAATGCAAATATAAACTATGATAAATGTGTGACATTAATTCCTGCAAGTTTTGATAAATGTCAAACTGAGTTTTATTCAGAGCTCCCCCAAAATATAAACGAAAAAAATGTATCCTTATGGAGCAAAAAAATGGGGAATTGCATTGGCCTTGATTTTTACACGAATAATCTTTTAGACCCTCCTAATAAACCCACTAAACCAACACCCACACCATCAACCACATCGCCTACAACAGCAAAACCAGGAGATAGGAGTAGTATTTAAGGAGAATGAGTGCGTAATCTGGAACAAAAGTAAGTATAATTTGGAGTGTTCTAAGTGAACAATGGTACCGAGAAGAGGACTCGAACCTCCACGGAGTTGCCCCCACTAGCACCTGAAGCTAGCGTGTCTACCAATTCCACCACCTCGGCATTGTGGCGCTAAGTTACTCATATTTTGCTGATCTGTCAATGCTTTTTCTAATTATTGAAGTCATCATATTCAGATTAATTGGAATAAGAAGTTCCTGCTTTTAAAATACGCTCTCTTACTCCTTGCCATTCTCCTGTAGGAGGCGGGAGTTCGATTGCAATAATCTCCGCATCGGATGCGTCGGCTTTTCTTAATTGATAATACAAATCAAAGGCTACCTTTTTAGGATGGCTTTCTAAGAGATGAAAATGATCTTCGCGGATCCCTATGGGCCGATTACTAGCCATGACATAGACTTTCTCAGAATTTTTTGTGCAAAAAGCTGCAAGTGTATCGTAGCAAGAAAAATAATATAGGGTTTTATGGGGTTGGTAATGACTTTCTAATTTACCTGGAACTCGGAGTGTATTTTCATGGTGAAATGACGGAGTTGCAATCACTTTTGCGATGGCTTTTTCATCGAGTAGTCCATGCCGTAAAATTTGATAATTTTCCACATGCGTCGCATCAATAATAGTCGATTCAATACCTACGGTACAGCGGCCTCCATCTAAAATGGTTAATTCTTTGTCAGGGAATGATTCACTGACATGCTGTGCCGTTGTGGGGCTGACTTTCCCAAAAGGGTTGGCAGAGGGAGCAACTAAAGGGATGTCTAATTTGGTTAATAATTCCTGGGCTACGGGGTGGGCCGGGCATCTAATGGCTACGGTATTTTGGCCACCCGTAATTAATGGATTAATTTGATCCGGCTTGTAATGCAATACCAGGGTTAGAGGGCCTGGCCAAAATGCTTTAATGAGCTGCTGGGCATAAGGAGGTATATCTTGAACTAGCTTGTTGAGATCCCAGTTGGGAGCCACATGAACAATCAAAGGATGATTTAATGGGCGCTCCTTCATTGCAAAAACTGCTCTAATTGCCTGTTCATTATTAATAGGTGCAGCTAATCCATAGACCGTTTCGGTAGGGATGGCTACAGGTTTCCCTGCTTTTAAATCGTAAATCGCCCGATTAATATCGGTGGTGATTAATGGCATAGACTGTTCATCAACTTAAAAAGTCTATTATTTTTACACAAGTTGCAAGAGAAATCAGCTATTTTTGCGTTTTCAATGTTCCCTGTTTAGAATAAAAGGATAAAAACATTAGGATATCATCGTGTTACTTAATTTTTTGCAAAAAACAGTGGATAGTTATTTTGCTCTTATGCCCAGAAACAAGCCCTCTTTAGAAACCATAAAGAGCGCGCGGTTGATTGCTCACCGAGGAGCGCACAATCATGCTCAAGGCATCATGGAAAATACGCTTGCGGCATTTAATTTGGCAAAAGAATTGGGATGTTGGGGTATTGAATTTGATGTACGCGCTACAGCAGATAAAGTGTTGGTGGTAAATCATGATGCCACATTAAAGCGACTATGGGGGCATGATCAAATGATTTCCCATCTAAAGTTCAATGAACTACGTGCTCTCGTTCCCGAGGTACCTACCCTGGATGAAGTTATCGCTGCTTATGGGGGCAGTATGCATTTACTTATCGAATTAAAAGAGCCGTTTGAGGACGGGGAAGCCTTAAGCCAATCGTTACAGGGACTATCTGCCGTTGAGGATTATCATCTGCTTACCTTGGATTCGCAGATTTTTTCTTCTTTGTCGCAATTTCCAAAAAATGCCCTGTTGTTGGTTGCAGTTCATGACAATGTACATCAATTTTGTAATGTGAGTTTAAAAGAGAATTATGGCGGGGTATTAGGTCATTATTTTATGATTAATAACAAAACCCTTAACAGGTTAAAGGCCGCTCAACAAATCATTGGGGTGGGGATGGTTGATTCTAAATATAGTTTATACAGAGAACTCAATCGAGGGATCAATTGGTTGTTTACAAATCGTGCCAATGAGGTAAATTCCTATTTGCGTCACTTCTAGCCGAACATACGACGAGCAATTTTTTTACATTCTCCAAGCAATATCATAGCTCAGCTTGTAAATAATATTGACCAGTTGAAATAGTTATGTTCTGATTATTCAGACAAAAATTCGTCATATTCGACTCGCTAAGTAACAGAGCGAGTTTTTTTTCGATCAATAAAAGGTATGTTTATGCGGTGGATGGATAAATTTTGGACGGCAACAAATTGGGTGTTGGATACCGCAGTTCATTCAGTAGCAGATACTGTGAATCTCTGCGCTACATTAGCATGTACTCTTGGCGGTGCCGCATTTGCAGTTTCTAATGCGCTTTCTTTACACGATGTGAGCGCATCCTATTATGGCTCTGTAGAAGCCAAGGGTAACTTTACCCTAGGCGTAGACCTTATAAATTTGGACAACTATCGCTTTACTGAATCGTTTCCTTTGTCTTACGGTAAAGATATAAATAATGGCACCACGTACAATCTTACTGATTATATTAATGCCGGAACGTTGCAAACTGCCAGTACTATTTGTGTCGCCTCAGGTGTCGCTTTAAAAACTTTAGGTGCCAGTATTAATCATTGGCAACAAAATAGGGAAGAGCGGCGTTCCTATGCATGCACGAAAGGCATACAAATTGCTAAGCCTAGTTACAAAGAATATGCATTTGTAGGTGCGGAAGCGTTTACGGGAGCTATAGCCAATGCCATGTTAAGCCATACCGTTACCGCAGCATTTCTCCATTTTTCAGAAAAAAGCATCCCTAGTATTACTTACCCACCTCATAGCGAAGAGCATGTGAGGGGTGCACATTATAATGGACCGGTAATCGCAGAACCTTTTAAAATAGGAATTAATTTAGGGAACAGTAATTTCACAGTCCCACTGTATTTTGGTGATTTAAATGTGTTGCTTACAAAAACCATTAATGTAGCAGCAAACGCGACTTATGGGGGCGGTTTTTTCTTCAAACGAAATAATGAAGAACAAAAACCACCTTTGGCTGTTACGGAGGCAGTTTCTTCAACGGTGGGTGTTAGTGCCTATCTGGCAAGTAATTTTTTTGCCCGTAAAACCAAAGAGCTTCATAGCGAAAGAGTTCATCCAGAGGTAAGATCTTTTACAATTGTTTGAATTACCAAGGCACCTGGGTTTTAAAATCAAACCCAGGTTTTGGGTCTCTGGATCGTAAGGATTGGTACGCTGAGCTAACGTTCAATAATAGCTGCAACACCCATCCCTCCGGCTGTACAAACGCTTAAAAGAATACGCCCTTGCCCTCTATCGGCAAGTATTTTGGCTGCAGCACCGACTAATCGTCCACCTGTAGCTGCAAATGGATGACCTAAAGCAAGGCTCCCGCCTTTAATATTCATTTTTTGCGGATCAATACTCCCTAAAGGTTTTTTGAGGTTCAAAACCTTTTGACAATATTCAGGGGATTCCCAGGCTTTTAAAGTACACAGTACTTGACCGGCAAAGGCTTCATGAATTTCATAATAATCAAAATCGTGTAAGGTGAGTCGATTTCTGGCCAATAAACGAGAAACTGCAATCGTCGGTGCCATTAATAAGCCCGCACCATGTACAAAATCTACCGCGGCCAATTCACAATCAACAAAATAAGCGAGCGGTTTTAGCTGATGACTATCAGCCCATTGAGGAGAGCCTAATAGTACCACAGAAGCTCCATCGGTGAGTGGGGTTGAATTTCCTGCGGTTAGGCTGCCTTTATCAGATTTATCAAAAGCGGGTTTTAAGGCGGCTAATTTTTCCAAAGAAGTATCTTTGCGAGTAATCGTATCACGTTTTAAGGAATCAACCGGTGTAATCAGATCATCATAAAATCCTTCATCATAGGCTTGTGCTGCATGTTGATGTGAGTGAAAAGCCAATTGATCTTGAGCTAAGCGGGAAATTTGCCATTCTTTAACCATCAATTCACAATGATCTCCCATGGATAGACCTGTTCGGGGTTCGCGAACCTCGGGTAATTGAGGTTTTAACATGCCTAAGCGGAACTCTTTGAGCATACCAAGTTTTTCTTTAAAGCTTTTTGCTTGTTGAAATTTAATTAAAAAATGGGTTAATTTTCTTTGACCAATTAATGGGGTATCTGAATTGGTATCCGTCCCGCCACCTATTCCCGCAGTAATTTGTCCACTGGCAATTTTGAGTGCAATCAAATTGATAGATTCTAAACCAGTACCGCAGGCACGTTGGATGGTTAATCCTGGGGTTTCTGGTGATAGGGAGCTCCCTAAAACCGTTTCGCGCGCCAGATTCCAATCAAAAGGATGATTCATAATGGCTCCGGCAATAAAATCACCCAATATTTCACCCTGAATTTTAGTTTTATTGATCAGATCTGCCAATGCAGCACCTAACAAATCCTGATTGGATTTCCCTAAATAGTAGGTTTGCGATTTCACAAAGGGCGTGCGAGAACTGCCAAGAATGGCCACTTTATCTTTAAAGCTCATGTTAATCCTTTTCACTGCTTATGATTTCTAAGAATAGCCTAAAAAAAATAACTAAGCACCTTGCATCTAAACGTGCGTACATGTTAGAGGTTGATTAAGATTTTAAATGATCAATAGGACAAGATTGCAGATTATCTTGTTCACTAGTAAGACTGCAGGCTCCATTGCAAAAACTGAATATAGTTTATAATTTACTCCTTTTTTCTTGTGTATTCAAAAGTTAACTTGACGATGTCTTACTAGCTTACCAATAATTTCCATTTTATAAATTGATTATTTCCAAAATCACACATTCATATAAATGCTCATATAGAATAAATTAATGTCACATTGTTTTGAGTGTCTTCCTTTATTGCTTTTGCTTGAGAAAATTAAATTATGAAACGTAAATATGAACCAACTTTTATTAAAAGAGGTGAAGAACAAGACAGGACTGCTCAGCCCTTTAATAGTATACCTGCGGCGCCAACAAATTTAGCCAGTCGCTCATTACAAACACCAGCACCCTATTTGCCAATTATAGAACCCTATGTTCCCCCACTAGAAAAAGGAAAAGAGAAAGCAGCAACGAGTATCCCCAGCGAGAGTCAAACTACTACTAGGATTTCTCAAGAAGTTTATCCCTTATTAACCAGGAAGAGAAAAAGACAAGAGTCCATCACTCAAATAATAAATTCAAAACAACAAAGAAATAGCCCAATTGATTCTACATCTTTATTACCAGCCAAAAAAAGACAAAAACAAGATGGGCGGCCAGGACTAGCATTAAGCTCTTTTCTAAATGAGAACATTCTTAACTTACTCGATGGGATACCTGCACTCGAGAGTTATAATTCAAAAATAAAAGCCCTTCAAAACACTTGGAAATTACTTGTCGATTCGGAAAAAAATAGAACTAAATTGAAAGATATAATTTCGAAGTGTGCTCAATTTTATATTTTTGCTGCAGATCGAGAGCGATTCGTTGTTGATGAGATGCTTAATATCAATTATGACTTTTTTCTGGTAGGTTTACACAATATATCTGAGGAATTAATTCCTTTATTTATAATGCAAGAGGATAAAAGTTTAGATGAGGAAAAGGCCGATGATGTTGAAATAAATAAAAATGTTACAGAAATTATTCATAATTTGTATTCTCAAATAATGGCCCTTCGATGTATTAAAGAAATTTATGCTAATCCCCTTAAGCCAATGCCTTTTCCTCAACGTCCAATAAGTGAGGAAGAAGCGATTCTGGATTTTAAAGAGCTGGTTAAACAAAGTGAATATTTACTAAGTAATGGGTATACTCAAAACGGCTCCTATCCCCTTTATCATACCGTTGTATCGCAAAAAGGTGATAAAGCAGGTAAAACCGCCGTTGAATTCTTTACCCAAATTGAACGGTTTAAAGCAACTGCTGATTCAAGAAAAGTTTCTGTCTATGACATGTGGCAGGAAAATAATTCAGCTATAACATATAAATTGCGGGAATTGTTTCGTCAACATGCTAAAAAGGTTTCTTCAATTGGTAATTCGCCAAAATCAATTGGAATTAAAGAGATTAACCAAGTACTTACTCGGCAGTTAGCAGTCTCCCAGTATTCTCCAATTATATTGCTGAAGGTGATTGAAGTATTAAAAAAGCATTATCAATTCAAAGCGGAACGAATTCATTTTCTTGATCTGTGTGGAGGATGGGGAGCTCGTAGAATAGCTGCATTAGCACATCCCTCAATAGATTCCTACCTAAGTATTGATCCTAACCCGGCTTTAATTGAACCTTATGAGCAAATGACTCATCTATTAAAACCATTATCGGGTAAAGATCGATTTATATCACAACATATTCCTAAAAAAATTGAGGAAGTTACAATTGACCCTGATAATATTGGGAAATTTAACTTAGCAATTACTTCTCCTCCATATAGAAATCTTGAGCAATATAATAAAAAATCAAATGGAGGCTACGAAGAACAAGAATATATTGATGATGCTAAATGGCAAAACTTTATGGCTCATTGTATGTGGGTGTTATCATTGTATGTTGTTGATGGAGGTTTAATTGCTTTGAATCTTGCCAATATGATACATCTCAGAAAATGTTATTTTTTAACTGGTGATGTAGTAAATGAAGCTCTCACAAAGTTAGAAGATAGGCTTCCCTTGGAATTAGTTGCAAGAGAGGAGAAGATAAGACTATATAACATGATAAATATTTTTCCTGATGCTTCCGACACCAAAGATACTTTGGCTTATCCTTTGGAATTTCAAGGTTCAATTATTCAACAATACTCTGACAGCTCCATGCTTAACAGAAAAATAAAGAAAGATTCTCGGTTTCAAGAGCTCGAGGCAGAGCAAATTCCAAGTGATCGTGAAAGTTATGTTGTTTTCAGAAAGATTGCTGTATTACCTAAACTCGGTAACTGTTTAAGATTAAACGGTTTATTTAAAACTGTGTTTACAAGCCCAGGAAAAATGTGTTTAACCGAGTATGATGCAGTTCGTGAGCGTCACAGATTACAAGTTCTTACTAAAGAAAACAAGATTTATGACAAATCTACAGAACAGGAAGCTCATAGACCTTAATGTGGTCAGGGTTCTAATACGCTTGCCGCACACGTTAAGCAAATATCGTCTTAATCGATTGGAAGCAGGTATGGCATGCTAAAGGGGCTTGTTAATCTAGTGCGAGGTTATCAGTCCTATGCTACGATTAAGAGTTTGAAATCATGCGGATGTTTAATAAAGGACAGTTAATATTTGGATGTATGGAGCGCGTACAGAAGGATCCTTTATTAATCAACAATTTGGGATTTACAGTAATATCTGCCCAAAATTTAAGATTTTTTAAGCTTCTATCTTTTTGCAGCAGAGCCAGACTGCATAATTGAATAAAATTACACTCGCTTCAGTTTAGGATTAAAACAGGGAGGTCTTATGTACACCTTATATTCATTTGGTACACCTAATGGGATTAAACCAACCATTATGCTCCATGAGTTGGGTCAATCGTATACGATTGAATTAATAGATATTTCCAAAGGAGAACAATTTAATCCGGAATTTTTAAAAATTTCACCGAATAATAAAATTCCCGTGTTGTATGATTCGGAAAAAGACTTTTATTTGTCTGAAAGTGTAGCGATTTTGCAATATCTTGCCGAAAAGCACCACCAATTTCTACCGGAATCACCCCAAGACAAATATAGAATTTTACAATGGTGTTTTTTTCAAGCCGCACATATAGGACCTATGTTTGGTCAATTAGGTCATTTTCACCGTGCAGAGGAAAAGATTCCCTATGCAATCAAACGTTATGCGGATGAAAGTGAGCGTTTGCTTGGTATTATGGAAAAACAGTTAACGTATGCCATCTACGTAGGCGGCTCTGACTATACTATTGCGGATATGGCTATTTGGCCCTGGATTTATTGTTTTCAAATTTTTTACCAACAAAACATCGATGAGAAACAATTTCCTCATTTAATCAAATGGTATCATCGAATTAGCCAACGCCCCTCCGTTATAGCAGCCTTAGAAGCATATGGTTTGAATTTAGAGGGTAGGAAAGAATAAGTGAGGGTACTGTCGTCAACTTAAAGGTTTAGTCTGGGAAGGGCGTCAGCCCTAACCCCAGAACTTTCTACCAGAAAACCGGCTTTCATTTCACTCCACTAGACTACCCTGTTTATTTTAACCCTGGGTAATTCTAGTTTAGTTCAAGTGAGGAAGAGGGTGTTCCATCCTGGGTGGGTGTTTCTTGCTTTGTGGCATAAATTCCATTCTTGCCCAGTAACTCACCAAACGAAGTTCTGGGCATTTGTTCTGTAGGAGCCTGATTTCTAAGCGTTGCGAGTACAGTAATATGTTCCTCTTGCTTTTTCAGGAGTTCTTCATATTTGCCATTTGTAGTCTCAAGCTCTTGTTGCACCTGTTTAAACTTCTGTCCAGATCGTTCGAAATCAGTCGCTATTCCTAAAAAAGTTCCTTCTTTCTGTTGTATAAAGGCATCTATTTTTTCTTTAAACGCATTCCGTTGATCCTCTCCAATGACCGTGTTGGATAATTCTTTTACGGTGCTACTCAGAGTCTCTACCATCATTCTCGCTCTACTAAGTTCTGCTTCAAGCTCTAACTTAACTTTTTTAATTTCCTCGATTTTTTCTGCTAATTCTTTTTTACTATTACTGTATGCCTCAGTTATGCGATCTAACTTCACTTGGTTTTGTTGTAAAAATTCAGCATTTAGACTGACGTCGTCTTTGAGCTGACTAGAGACTGCTTCTAATCCATCTTTGGTTTCACCTAAGGCCTTATTGATTCCGGAGGTAGCTAAAATTTGTTTGTCTATCTCATCAATCTGTTTGCTTAAATGTTCGATATTTTCTACTAGGGTTGCATTTTCTTTGGCAAATTTTTGAATTTCCACTACTAATTGTTTACGAATAATCTCTAATGCACTAATAGTAAGTTCTAAAAGATCCGCCAGCCCTAAAATTCCTTTTTGTAAACTTTCTACAGCACTAGTACTACATTTATGATGATCATCCAGAATGACTCCTCCTGCGGTATAAGTAACCGCGGTGACGCCACAAAGTGCCAAAAGGAAACCCACATGTGCCATGATTCCAATGATTAAAGTAGGAACAGTTAATACGACACCGCCAACAATTTTTTGCCAAAGTGGCAACTCACCCCAGTATTCTGCAGCACGTGAGAAAATACTCGGATTCTTTTCCATGCTTTTGATTGTATTTTGGAGGCTTTTCTTAATTTCATCAAATAGCTCTTTGGTAATGGTAATTTTTTGGAGCTTATCTTGTCCTGTATCTTCATTGAGAATTTTTAATTGAGCTTTTACTCTTTCTTCTATCGGGACTTGTTCTGAGTCTATTGGTTTAGTTTGGGGGGTATCAATTTCGATAAGATGTTGAAGCTCTTCTACGTTGGTAGCCATACGATTTCCTTTCTGTTGAATAATCTTCCTGTGCCTACTATTTTTAACCAGGATAACTTAAAAAAACAAGGAAAATTTGTTTTTTAGAATGAATAAGAGGTTTACTCACTAAATAGGAATTATTTAACGAGTTAAAAATATATTGCATGAGGAGTTGGGCTTTGCAGCCCAACTTTAAATCATCTTGCTTAATTACTCATACTAATTGTATAGGATCTTTCATTTTCTTCCGAAGAACAACAAGGAAGGCAATGAGACATCGCATCAACAATAGTCGCACCCGAACGAGTAACAAAATAAGCCAAGGCTACTGGAGCTATAAGAGCAGCCACTATAGCAGCAGCAATTGAAATTGCAGCACAAGCAGCCGCAACAATACCAGCCTGAGCTGCAACAATTAGCGCTCCATGTGCCGTTTCTTTGGCTTCAGGTTTGCGTAAACCATGTAATCCTGAACCTGCGGCAAAAACTAAACTTCCTAAAGCAGTTAGTGCGGCTCCTGCGGCAGTGATTGCAGTTGCAGCACTCACAAGGGATAAAATGACGGGAGCAGCAAGTGGGGCTGCTGCGAAAATACCGAATTCGGTTTTGTTTCTATAAGGTTCAAAGAAACCAGGGGCTGCTCTTCTGACATTGGAAAAGAATTCGGATGCTTTATTTTTATAATTTTCTTGGGTTTGTTCCCTTACTTCTTTAGATCCTAAGCAAAGATCAAAAATTGAGCTTTCGGCCTCAATCTTAACTGGTGCAGCTTTTCTTGTATAAGTTGTATTTGATGTTCTTCGTGTAGAGTAAAATTGTCCATCCACATTGTCATCTAATTTTGCATCCATTGTATGCCCCTCAAGTTGTTTAAAACCGAGTCATGCTATTCAAAAAAAGGATACAAGTCAAGTTGAGTTTATTTAAATTTTTGATTACTTTATCCGCACTTAACAACTAAAGATGATTTTTTATGACATTTAATATTGGGCAACGCTGGATTAGCAACACCGAAACACAACTGGGCTTAGGGATCATTATTGAGTTAAATGGCAGGCAAGTGAGCTTGAGTTTTCCCGCTGCTGGTGAGGAACGAATTTATTCTACAGATAGTGCGCCACTAAGTCGTATTATTTATAAAGCTGGTGAAGAAGTAATTACATCTGACCAACAAAAAATGTATATAACCCAGGTTGAAGAACGTCAAGGATTGATGTTTTATACAGGAGTAGATGAAGAAGGGAAGGAGCATCGCATTAGTGAGCTATCTCTGGATTGTTTTATCCAGCTCAACACTCCAGAACAAAGACTTTTTAGTGGATTGCTTGATAAGTTAAATACATTTAAATTGAGAATTGATACACTCAATCATGTCAGCAGACTTCAGCAATCTCCAGTGAGGGGATTATTGGGTTCACGAACCAGCCATCTGAAGCATCAGGTTTATATCGCCCGGGAAGTAGCACAACGTTATGCCCCTAGAGTTTTGCTTGCCGATGAGGTAGGACTTGGTAAGACCATAGAAGCAGGTATGGTTCTCCATTATCAGTTATGTACCGGCCGTGCTAATCGAGTTTTGATTGTGGTACCGCAAACTTTGATTCATCAATGGCTTGTGGAGATGATTCGTCGTTTTAATTTGTATTTCTCCATTATTGATGCGGAGCGCTATGAACTTGTATACGAATTAGATGAAGAAGAAGGGATGCAGATCGGTACAACGCAAGAGAATCTTTTTGAAAATGAACAATTGGTTTTATGCAGTTTAGATTTTTTAATGGAACATGAAAAAGCACGCCAACATGCGCTAAGCAGTGAGTGGGATTTGTTAATTGTCGATGAAGCGCATCACTTGCATTGGTCCGAGAAAGAAAAAAGTCCTGAGTATGAATGTATTGAAGAACTAGCGGGACAAAGTAAAGGTTTGTTGCTGCTGACTGCGACACCAGAACAAGCGGGAATTGCCAGTCATTTTGCTCGTTTAAGGCTGCTCGATCCTTCACGCTTTTATGATTTTTCTAAATTTAAAAAAGAAGAAGAAGGGTACCAGCACATCAATAAGTTAGTACAAGAATTGCTAACTTATGGCGAACACACATCCACGGATGCCTTAAAACCAGAACATAAGTCTCAATTAGAAGCCTATTTAGGGGAAATAACTGGGTTGGATGTGAGCCAAATCATTAAAGATTTACTCGACCGACATGGCACGGGTCGTGTCCTATTTCGTAATACACGTGCAGCGATTCAGGGTTTTCCTGAGCGTCGAGTGCATGCGAATCCTTTGGAGTGTCCTGCTATTTATACTTCTCTTGAGGAACAAAAAGGACAGAGAAAGCTTTATCCCGAACAACTTGTAGCGAAGGAATTGTGGCTTGAACATGATCCTAGAGTGAGATGGTTAGCAGACAAAATCAATGCGGTTTTTCCCCAAAAAGTGCTGGTCATTTGTGCCAAAGCAAATACCGCCATTTCATTGGATCAGTATTTAAAAGTAAAGGTAGGGCTTCGCTCTACTTCTTTTCATGAAGGCTTATCGATCATTGAACGCGATCGGGCTGCAGCTTATTTTGCCGAACAAGAAAATGGCGCGCAGGCCCTTATCTGTTCTGAAATAGGAAGTGAAGGTCGAAACTTTCAATTTGCTCATCATTTAGTCTTGTTTGATTTACCATTAAATCCTGATTTACTGGAACAACGTATTGGCCGACTTGATCGGATAGGTCAGCGGCATACTATAGAAATTTATGTTCCTTATCTGTTGAATACGGTACAAGAAAAATTATTTCGCTGGTATCACGAAGGGATTAATTTATTTACCAAAAGTTGCTCTGTTGGTTTTACTCTTTATGAAGAATTTGAAGATCAGTTACTGCCTATTCTGGATACGGTAGATGCAAATAATGAAGCATTGGAACAACTGATTGTCGAGACTAAAAAGCGAGCGGAACAAATTAATCAAGCACTTCATGAAGGACGTGATCGGCTGTTGGAGTTAAACTCATGCAACGCACCAGAAGCAGAAGAATTGATTGCAGCTATTGAAGCAGAAGAAAACTGTTTGGGTTTGGAAAACTATATGGCTCAAGTGTTTCAGGAATATGGCATCGATCATGAATACCATTCTGAAGCTTCAGAGATATTGCGTCCCACAGATCATATGAAATCCAGTCATTTCCCAGGGCTAAAAGAGGATGGGGTGACGATAACTTATTCGCGTTCCAAAGCTTTGGTGCGTGAGGATGTTGAATTCCTAAGTTGGGAACATCCAATGGTCTGTGAATCTATGGAAATGATCCTGGATTCTGAGGTAGGTAATGCAACTTTAGCGACAATCTCAATTAAAAGCATAAAACCTGGAACATTATTTTTAGAATCCTTTTTTACAGCGAATTGCGCAGCGCCAAAATATTTGCAATTAGATCGTTTTTTACCACTTACACCAATTCGTGTGCTTATGGATGTCTCAGGAAAGGATCTTTCCAAGATCTTGGATTATACGCAATTGAATCAATTGTGTGAGCCTGTAAAACGTCATTTAGGATACCCAATCATTCAGCAGATTCGTGCGGATCTAGAGAATATATTGGTACAAAGTAAAAAAGTAGCAGAAGCGCAACTACAAGAGCTTTTGGAGAAAGCAACAGTACAAATGAAACAAAATATCTCTCATGAAGTAAATCGACTGGATGCTTTAAAAAAGATTAATCCCTCGATACGAGAGGAAGAGATTGCTTTTTACAAAAAACAACTTATTGATAGTGAGGAATTTATTCACAGTACTGCTTTAAAGTTGCAAGCGTTGCGGGTAGTGATTAATAAAATTTGATGAGTTCTTATAGCATCTATACTACATTCATGATGATAAGGTAATACATAATGCCTTGATTGGGAAATCAGTATATTATTTTATTGAGGAAGATGAGTTTAATTAAATATCTCATTGCATTAAGATAGATTGATAGATGATATTTTTTGCTTATGATTGTTTGTATTGAATGCATAAGATGCGTAGTGTATGAAGACTTTTGCTATCTAGGGACATAGGATAAGTAAGTACTATTATTTGCTAAGAAATTACTTACTAGATTTTTTTAAGGTGTGTAGTACAAAGGGATGAGTCTACTAATGAACCAACAAATTAAAGAAATTGTAACGGACCTTTTGCATTCAGCAGGAATCACTCCCAATGGGAGTGAACCCTGGGATATTCAAATTAACAATGAAGCATTATATGCCCGTATTTTTAACGGCGGCTCATTGGCACTTGGTGAGTCCTATATGGATGAATGGTGGGATTGTAAAAGTCTCGATCAATTTTTTACACGCATTCTCCTGGCTCAGTTGGATCAAAAAATTAAATCCGACAAATGGTTATGGCCGAAATTAATTTGGTTAAAGTTAATTAACCATCAATCAAGAAAGCGTGCCCTGGAAGTGGGTCGAAGACATTATGATTTGGGAAATGATTTATTTAAATCCATGTTAGACAGTCGCATGAATTATACGTGTGGGTACTGGAAAAATGCGAATGATCTAGAAACCGCACAATTAAATAAATTGGAATTAAGCTGCCAAAAATTAAAACTTGAGCCAGGGATGCGGGTACTTGATATAGGCTGTGGCTTTGGGGCTCTTGCAAAATATGCTGCTGAAAATTACGGAGTCAATGTCGTCGGTATCACCATATCCAAAGAACAATTTGAATATGCAAAACAGAACTGTTCCGGGCTACCCATTGAGATCCGTTTTCAGGATTATCGCGATGTTCATGAACAATTTGATCGGGTAGTCTCTTTAGGAATGTTTGAGCATGTCGGTTATCGGAATTACCGTACCTATATGCAAAAAGCCCGTGATTGTCTCAAGGATAATGGTTTATTTTTGTTACATACTATTGGCGGTAATTCGACTACCACCACTACAGACCCTTGGATTAACAAATATATTTTTCCAAACGGTATGATTCCCTCTATGGCACAAATTAGTGTTGCTTCGGAGGAGGTATTTACCATGGAAAACTGGGCAAATTTCGGTGCTTATTATGATCACACTCTAATGGCATGGCATGAACATTTTGAACGAAATTGGGACTACTTAAAAGAGCACTATGACCAGCGTTTTTATCGGATGTGGCGCTATTATTTATTGGCCTGCGCAGGTACATTTCGAGCACGCACGAACCAGTTATGGCAAATTGTTTTTTCCAAAAATGGAGTTCCAGGGGGATATCAAGAACCCTTATTCACCGGAGTTAAAAAAAGAGATTCTGAAAAAAAAACAATCTCAGATCTTGAATTGTCTTAGTCAAAAATAAAGAGGGATACTGCATTAATGCAGTATCCGCAACACGTATGAATTAGTGCTTTTTGGCAAAGACCATACGCAAATGACTATTAATCGTTTCAATGGCATTGCGACATGCTGGAGTATCAGCAAGTTCATTGATCATAAGGAAATCATGAATGGTGCCATGATGACGAATCCCAGTAACGGGGACACCTGCTTCATTAAGCTTATGCTCATAAGCCTCACCTTCATCCCGCAATACATCGCATTCACCGTTGATTACAAGTGCAGGAGGTAATCCTTTAAGTTGCTCAGTAGTCGCTCGTAAGGGACAAGCTGTTATTTCATTTCTTTTTGATTTATCCGGTAAATAATTATCCCAGAACCATTCCATTGCTTTTTTGGTTAACCATGGACCATCCGCAAATTCTTTGTAGGAATCATTTTCAAAATTTGCATCAGTTACAGGATAAATAAGCACTTGGTAATCAATTTTTGGCCCACCACGCTGTTTTGCAAGTAGCGTCATTACTGCTGCCATATTTCCACCAACACTATCGCCGGCGACCGCTAAACGAGAGGTATCTAGATTTAATTCCTTACCATGCTCTGCAACATACTTTAATGCGGTGTAATCCTCTTCAATTTGCGTTGGATATTGTGCTTCAGGTGCTAAAGAATAATTGACAAATACAATGGCAGCATGTGCACCCACTGAGAGTTCACGGACAAGACGACCATGAGTTTGCCAGTCACCAAAAACCCAACCTGCTCCATGATAGAACATAACTACTGGAAGTTTTTCTTTTGAGCCTTTAGGACGAACAATGCGAAGGTCTAATTTACCATTCGCGTGTTGAATAAAACGATCTTCAATGTCCACTTCAGTTTTTTCTTTTTCTAAAGGCAATTCTTGCAATTTATCAAAAATAGCCCTTCCTTCTTGCACCGGAAGATCATAAAGCGGTTTACCCCCAGCTTTCTTGATTTTTTCAATGAAAGCCCAGGTTTTTGGTTCTATACGTTTACTTAGATCCATTTTACTTGTCCTCATGGTTAAAGTTCAAAATATAATTCACTATTTTTTAAAAATAAGATTAAGCCAAAGCTGTCACTTTTATTATCGGGACAAAATAATTATAGACAATTTGTAGGTTTTTTGTTTTACGCGGTAAAAAAACGAAAAAAATGAACTAATTAATTGCTTTATGATGGTTGGGGGCGGGATCGTTGGGGAAGAGATTTTCAAGGGGTGTTACTTGAAGAGCGTGGGTTATGTGCCTAAAATTAGTTAAATGCTCTTTTGGAGTTCACAATGAAATCATTAATTGGTGGCATGCTCTCCTTGGTTGCGTTTTCTTGTTGGGCAATAGATCGTGGGATTAATTATGATCCTGCCCACAGCAAAGCGTTCACCGATGCCCAGATAAAGAACAATTTACAGGGCATGAAAAACGAAATTATAAAAGATCTTCGTATCGCACAACAAAATGGATTTACGATCATTAAGACATTTTATGCCGGAATTTCTACGGTAGATGGCAAAAGTACAGCAACTATGGCTGATATAGCATGTCCTTTAGGGCTAAAATTAATGTTAGGAGTGTATGAGTTTGATCCAGGAAAAGATCATTGTGATAACTGGTGTGATATTGCCCGAAAAAAACAGGTAGATGATGCTATTGCGAGTGTGAATAAATACAACAAAGATAATAAAAAATGCATTATTGGAATTGCAGTAGGAAATGAGGATATTACCAACTGGAATTTTACCCAACCCAATACCTTAGTACAAAAACATATCTCTGAAGATATTAGCCGTCTTAAAAGTGCAATAGGGAATAAAACAGTGATTGGAACTGCACAACAAGATGGGGCTTTATTGAAGTTAGCTGCAAGTGATCCTTATGGAATTATTGGGAAACTCGATTTCATTGGCGCTAATATTTACCCTTATTGGAGTAGTAAACCGTATACCCCAATATCCGGTGCGGCAACTGAATTTATGAATCGCTATGAAGCCATCAAAAATAAATTTCCCGGAAAAGAAATTATTGTAACCGAAGAGGGGTGGCCAAGTCAGGGATCTGCACAACAAAATCCAGATGCATCTTTAGCCAATGAAGGGACTTATTATAATTGGTGGAAGACTCGATCTGATGATTTCGATTCCTATTATTTTGCCTTATTTGATAAGCAACCAACGGATGGAGATGCTGATAAGTTCTTTGGATTATGTACAGCAGACCGAAAAGACAAGATTCTTGATGGATGCAATTACTAACAATATAGATCGAAACAATTTTGAGAAAGAAGTTATTATATCTAACCAAAATATAATAACTTCTTAGCTAAAATCACCTTTCAACATATCAGAATTTTCCCATTCATAACTGAAAAATCAACTCTATTCCACCCCCTACGGATTGGGCCCTGAACTACATGGTAGGAACAGAAGAAGATAAAGTGGGCACACGAATGTTCTCCAACTCATCAGGTTCGTTCGCTGGATTGAATCCTTGTTGCGTGTAATTTCCCTGAGGATCTTTATCATTTCGGTAGGAAGTAAATTTTCCTCCTTGAATCATATGGGTATGATTTGCTTGTTTACCAGGTATCACATCTTCTGATGCTAGAGAATGTTCGATTTCCTGGATTAAATGTTCCCATTCGCTTATCGGTCGATTGTCGGAAAGATAAACGGTTACATCTTTTCCTGTTGTATTGGGGGATATGGGTTTGTCTTCTGGAATAATCTTGAATAAAGGAATATTTTTTTCTACTAAGTGCTTCATCACAATATTTATGCCTTTTTCAAAATTTCCGGGTGTATCACGATCAAAAGAAAAATGAAGTTTCCATCCACAATCGCTCTCATTCAATTGGTAGGGAGTTTGTTGGTAGGAAGCAAACTCTAACCATTGTTGAAGTGTTCTTTGACAATAATAATTCCCCGCCTTTATAGTAGAACCTATGTGTAGAGCATTTATATTTTTACAATTAGCCCAACTTTCCGTATCGCCCTTGTAAATAAAAATTCGTTCATTATAAAGAAATCGTATTAAATCTTCTTTCACATTATTCAATAGAGTTTTGAGTTTGGGAGCAGAAGAATATTGGGGATCAGCAAGGAGCGTGCTTATTTTTTTTATAGCTTGGTGGTTTCTTTGCAGAGGGGATAACTGAGTATCACTCAATAGGTTAATTATTGATAGAACCGGTTTTTTTCCTTGGAAACCAAAAAAACCAAAAAAGCCTAAACTCTTCTCCTGGGCTAAACAAAAAGAATTTAATTTATCTATACAAGATTCAAATGAAATTGGCATACCCCACCTCATAATGAATTTTATTTTAAGTATAGGTCTTCTTTTTTTTTTTGCTGGTTAGATGGTTTAGATGGACTTTTTTTATTAGTTAGAGGGAGTAGAAGCTGAGATTTAAGCTTGATAAATCCCAGGCTTACGTTATATGTTTACTTTGGGTTATTCATTACCAACTGGGAACGAACCGTTTGCAGGGTTTCTATAATCAGGAAAAGAACAATGCATGTGGGCGATCTTCCAAACTCCATCTTCCTTTTCAATAGTTAAAGTGCCGCGTAAATGCTCAAATAAATATTCTTTTCCATCAATGATCATTCGTGCACGGCATATGGCAGCAGCCCACAAAGCCTCATCTGGAGTGGGAACAAAGTGAATTATTTCTATTTTACCTTGCTCTGATTGGCTCCAGTCTCTTCTTAACTGTTCTTCTATTTCTTTTAAACCCACCCGATATTCATCGACTCCTGATCCCCAAACATTGGTATTTTGACTAAAAAGACTAAGCAATAAGGATGCATTTCTTTGCTCATATCCCTCACAGAATTGTTTAAATAGTTTTTCGGCTGGTTTTTTTTCTAAAATGTTCATGAGACTTTTCTCCTGAATAATAAAATCTTGGCGGAGTATAAAAGATAAGAAAAAATTGTCTGTCCGTGCTGAATACGGACAAAAATGAATGAACTCTATAGTACCGAGCTTAAATAAACCATTCGTTCCATTTCTAGTCTGGAAGAAAATCCTGTGCGTTGTTTAATACGCAGTAAATAGGTATCCACAGTACGAGGAGAAAGCCCAAGTAGCTGAGCGATTTGTTTGTGTGTTGCACCTTGCAGTAATAATCTAAGGCACATTAATTCTTGAGCGGTAATGTACGTTTTCTCGTTCTTTCCAACCACAGGAATTCTGCCTTGCTTCAAACAAAGCTCTTTATAATTTACATCGCGATAGGTTTCGGGTAATGCAATCGGATTTTTATTCAGTATCTGAATTAAATCTTTATTTTGCAGGTCAAAGTCAAAAATAAATTGCTCAATTGCCTTGAGTTTATTGAGATAAAACGAACCGGGATTCGCATGTTCATAGGGTAAGGCTACCGCAATCATATCGTAATAATTTTTACTCCGACGAACTAAAGTGAGTCCGTTGTGCAAATTAAATTTTTCGCGAGCAATTTGCACGGGGGTACGGGGCAACTCTTGATCCCAAAAAAACCAGTATGAATGATTATTTTCATGCTCATCGTCAAATGAAGAGAATACTACTGGAGCATTATCAATATGTTGGAAGTATTCAAAAAGCCCGGTATTGTTTGTTAAGCAATTAATGGAGCCGTCTGCAAAACAACGTAAATATTGAAAGTAATTAAATCCAAATCCATCTAATAAATTTTTACTTGCTTCATAGACTTTGCTTTTTAATAAAAATATAGGGTGGTTTAAGTCAACTTTTAATGACATGTAATAAAAAATAATCTAGATTAGGGACCAAAGTGAATGCTATTTTGTCAGTAATTTTATTATTGATCAAATTGAATTGTATTGTTTCATCGCTCTAGATTTGATATAAAGTTTGGGAAGAACTATGGACTTCTATTTGGAATAGAATAAAGGAGATATAATGCTAAGAAATAATCCACAAAAACCGCGCAATGAACTGCCTTCAACCCGAATAAAACGCCAATTATCCATATTCTACAGAGGCCCGGATGGCCGTATTACTTCCGATGATCCTGACTCCTACAAAGGACAAGAGCGGGTTGCTTATCAAGAGGCGCTACTTAGCCAACACCCAAGGACAGGTTATGCCGATGGAATTTTAAAAGAAAGAAAACAGCGCAATAAAACTCAATTTTTTTCAATTGCAAAAAAAGAAGAATCGGAAAATGAGCCTTCAGTCCCTACTCCTCCGTGATTGAGTAAACTACAATGGAGATATGGGAATAACTCTGTCTCGTAGCATGGTTTTCATCTGAAGTAACAAGGAAGTAAATGATATGACTAAATCAGTAACGCCCCAAGAAGTATTTCATGAGCTTATCAAAGCAAATGGTTTGTTCCCAAATAACCCTCGCTACCCTTTATTAATATACAAGCAAATGGAAGTAGTTAAAAACCAATCCCCTCAGAAACTCCAAGAGCTTTTACAACAAAACCATTGGGGAAATTCATGGGTAGATTCGATTTATGACTATCATCATTATCACAGTAGGACCCATGAGGTATTAGTGATGCTTGCGGGGGAAGGAACAGTTCAATTTGGAGGGGATAACGGTACGATTTATTCAGTAAGTCATGGTGATGTGGTTATTATTCCTGCCGGTGTTGCGCATAAAAGTTTGCACTTATCCAGCGACTTTCAATGTATCGGTGCTTACCCAGGGAATGTTGATTTTGATATGAATTATGGTAAGGCCGAAGAACATCCCCGAGTGATTGAGCAAATTAAACATGTCGGAGTACCTCAAAGTGATCCTATATTCGGTACGCATGGACTATTATTTAATTATTGGAAATAGAAACTCTATAACTATTGGATAAGTAAAGAAACCAACCGTTATTTTAAATTATTGGTATTTGCTGGAGTGCTTTATGTCTGTAGCTTCAATTAGAAAAGTTTATAACATTTATGCTTCCTTCTATGATTTTTTGTTTGGTTCCATTTTTAACCCAGGCCGTTCCTTGTGTGCTGAAATTGTTAATAAAGCGGCAAAACAAAATGCTACAGTACTTGAAATTGGCATTGGTACCGGTTTGTCGCTACCGCTTTATCGTTCTGATTTGATGATTACGGGGATTGATATTTCCGAAAAAATGTTGGAAAAAGCTGAGGAACAAGTGGTCAAAAATCACTTGGAGGAACGGGTACAGTTAAAGATTATGGATGCGGCTCATTTAGAATTTCCTGATAATCGGTTTGATTTTATTGTTGCCATGTATGTGGCCTCAGTGGTTCCAGATGTGAAGGCCTTTCTTCAAGAATTAACCCGTGTTGCTAAACCTACGGCAGAAATTATATTCGTGAATCATTTCGCATCGGAGCACCCGATAATGCGCTTTTTTGAGAAGATATTTGCTCGAGTTAATGAGCTTATAGGGTTTAAGTCGGATTTTTCGATGCACTCAATTCTTGATTACCAAGCCCTAAAGCTTCTATCCACCCGAAAAACTAATTTATTTGGTTATTGGAAATTATTACACTGTAAAATTCTGAAAGATAACCCAGCACCACCACAAGACAACTAGATTATCTGCTTCGTAATAATCTAAACAGTCCTGGTATGGAATAGACCTGTTGCAGGAATAAAATGGTGTGGGTCGACGCGCTTATATTTGATGTTTTTGGTTTACAAACTTTGGTCTTAATCAAGGATTATTGTGTCAAAAAAAACTTTGGTTTTTTTATCGGGAGTTTTGTCGGATCATCGCGTATGGTCTTATCAAGCAAATCATTTGCACGATCTGGTGAATTGTCAAATTATTCCCTTATTACACGGTACCTCCACCGAGGATTTACTCCAAAGAGTGTTAGGGCATGTTGAGGGGGCGTTTTTTTTGGCAGGCCATTCGATGGGTGGGTGGTTGGCACTGGAGCTTGCCAGAAGAGTTCCTGAACGCATTTTAAAATTATGCTTATTGAATACTTCCGCCCAACAAGACTCTGAAGAAAAAGAGCAAAAAAGAATAGAATTGATACGAAAAGTGGAGCAAGGTGCTTTTCAAACGGTTGCTGCTGAGCTAGTACAACATTATGTGTATGATGAGCGGGTTAAACCAGAAGTACATTCCATGTTTCTCAGTGTGGGCCAACAGGCATTTATTGCCCAACAAAAAATACTGCTGGCTCGCCAAGAGTGCACTTCTTTCTTGCCATCACTGGAAATACCTACTTTAGTCATTCACGCACGCCAAGATAAAAATTTTTCTCTATCTGTCCATGCAGAGCTGGCAGACAAAATTCCAAATGCCAAATTAGCAATTATTGAAGACTCTGGTCATATGTCGCCTATGGAATCACCCCAGGCAGTAACTGCATTATTACGGTTATGGTTGAATTATTTTTAAATGCATTAATCTTCATAATCATTCAAATCAAAAGCCTCTTGCAGATTTCCAAGCTGCTCTTCAACTAGGGTTAATTTTTCAAAACTAGCAATATGAAACAAGGCTTGGCCTGAATGCACAAGTGGCAACATATTTTCACCAATAATAATTCCAGAAATGGGTGATTTTAATTTGTATTCTTCGGTACTGGTTGGATTGGCGATAACCGCAATTACCTGTCCCTTGGCGACTCGATTGCCTGATTTTTTAAGGTGTCTTAAAATGCCACTTATGGGGGCTCTTATCCAATAACTGTTCCTAGATACCGTAGAGGTATATTTTTTTACTCTGTATCTACCGGGCGGAACCATTCCCAAGGCTCCCATCACACTTAGAATACCATTAATGCCGGTTCGGATGGATAACTCATCAAAACGTAAAGACTCTCCTCCTTCATAGACTAAAATAGGAATACCTTGCTCATTTGCATACTCGCGCATAGAACCATCCCTAAAGGTTGAATGTAAAATGACTGGAACATTAAAAGCTCGAGCCAAATCTTCAATACCGGGCATATCAAGATTTGCTCTAATTTGAGGTAAATTAAAGCGGTGATTGGATCCGGTGTGTAAATCAATTGCATGAGTAGATTGGGATAAAATTTGCTTGCTGATAATTTGTGCAAGAATAGAGGCAAGTGAGCCATTTGAACTGCCGGGAAACGATCGGTTTAAGTCTCTTCGATCCATTAAGTATCGTTCCTGGTATAAAAAACCGTATACATTAACTATAGGAATTGCAATAACATTCCCATGGATATTTTTTAGCCCCTTTTTTTTCAAGAAGCGTCTAATAATCTCAACGCCATTGATTTCATCACCATGAATGGCAGCAGTAAGGCATAACGAAGGCCCTTCCTCTATCCCGTTAATGACATGTATTGGCAAACAAATTGGAGTCCAATCATATAATTTGGGCATGGGTAAAAAAACCGTTTTGCGTTCTCCAGGCTTAATTTTCATGTCACCAATAACAAGAGGTTCTTTACTCATTCTCACGATCCTTCAAGAGTTATATAACAAGTGTAGCTTGAATTGGAGCAAAGTAGTGTGAGGAAAAGGTTGAATTTCTATGTACAAAGATGGAAGAGCAGAATGCTCTGCTCAAAACGTTGGGCTTGGTTGGACAAGCTTTTAACACAGTTTTTGGTGTGGCATAAATTTACTCAAGTGTTAAATTGGAAATAACAGCAGGTTTTGCCCCCAGTTTTATATCCGTGAGGTGTTGATTAAATATTGCGTAGTTATTGTATGAACCGGTGTTAATTATCGGGAACACAATATGGTCGAAGAAATGCGCTCGTTTTTCAATTTCTTCACCATATATCTTGGCTACGATTTGCGGGTCATTTTTAAATTCCCCACAACCCCAGGCTCCTAAAATTGCGTTGGGTTGTTTTGCAAGGATTAATGTATCAAGCTGGGCGGCGATACGTCTTCGTAAATCCGCTATATATTGATTCCTGGTTTCAAGATCCAAGGCGTGGGGTGTGAAAGGAAGTTGCGGCGCGGCGGATCTTAATTCATAAAACGGGAAAATATCTGATTCAGGAAGAAAGGCATAACTTAGGCCGCTGTCTGCCGTATAGCGTGCCGATGTAAAGTCCTCAGGATCTTTGGGAAAAACTATTTCAGGACCTCTGAAACATATCCTGGATTCTGGGCTAAAAAATACTTTATATCCTTGGGTGTCGGTTTCCCCGCTGTGCTTTTTCAAAGCCTCATATTCTTCCTGGGTCATTTTTATCTTAGCTTCTAGAAGCTTTTTTGCTGCCTCATGGTAGCAAAATGCTTGAGCTTTTTGATCTAAATAAATGCTTGGATCCAATAAAGATTGAGCACAGGTGCTTCGATGCCATATATTTTCCTCCTGGGCACTTCCCCCCTCTAAGGCAGCACCGCCTGGAAATTGGGGATTTGCCATATTGAGTACAGAATAAGAGACCCCATATTTTTTGGTCGCTTCAAGTGTTGCCAGTCCCCAATCTTTAGGAATTACTTCAACTAACTTGGGTGAAGGTGATTTTTTTTTGGCCCATAAGTTTAAATTAATTTGTGCTTGCTGGGCCAATTTCTCTGATTTTTTTAAATCGGTGATCCAATCTAAGGTTTTTTCCATACTTTTGTGTCGCCATCTCTCACCCGTATAAGATCCTTTGAGAAGGCTTGGCTTATGTTCGGCGTGTACGTCTTTGATAATAGAGGCAGTGCTTTTTTGGGGTGAGGGTTTAAATAATTTAATTCTCGCCATCATTTTTTTCATCCTTTTTCAGGTTCCTTCTTCTATTTTTTACATCTTGATTCTAAAAATCAGTTAATGAGTTTTTATAAAGATAAGAGTCCACATTTAATAGAAGACGGTACGTTAATTTCCATAGGCACAACAGCTTCTGGTGTTATCAGATTGAATTCCATACGCTGACAGCACCATGTTTTTATTATTTTGATAGCGAACATGCAACAAGAAAGAAGTGCTCTACTCATCGCAGTATTCTAAGCAATTGTATCCTTCCATTAGGTATATCCTTGGCTCAACGATGATACGTCGAACCAAATTCAGTAGACCAAAATGATCAAAAAAAGTCAACTTTGTTTTTAGTTGTGAGATGAAGTTCATTTATTGTCATATTTTCAGGGCACCTCAAGCAGATTTCAATGCTGCATTTTTGGACCTTAGAAACTTCTGTATGTATGTAAAGAATCATATCCTCACCATAATGCTCTGTTATTAATCTATAATTATATTAATCTCACTTTTTGTTTGATAAATATGAAAGTTGATGAAAAATCTATAAGAGAGTTATGTGGCGAAAGTTCCGAAGTGGTAGTATTTGGTTTTAGCAAATATGCCTATAAAGAGCTTTGTATGGCAATCAATGAACATGATGGAATCAATGCTTTAAATTCTGATACCTACGATAGCAAACATACTGATCTCAGCAGAAACAACCCTTACTCCATGTATAATTATTTTAAGTTTATTCTCAATGACTTAATTCTCGAAAATTATAAGAGACAGAAAGAAGGCAAACCAATAATTCCCTTAATTTTTGTAGTCGGAAAAGGCAATATGAGCTACGAGCCAAAACAAATTGCTCAAAGAGAGGAAGACCCCTCCGATAAATGGGTTACGCTAACAGAGCTACGCAGAGTGTATAAATTAGCTACAGAATTTGGACCCGAATTCTCCAAAGTTGCTTTGGATACGGTTAAGTTTGTAAGTCTTGAAACCAATTCGGATCTAACCACCTTAAAGCGGGTTTCTCCTTTTTGGGAAAACCCAGATTGGCAGAAAGGTTGGCAAACACGAAAAGAGGAAACCCAGAAAACACACAGCCGACTGATAAAAAATAGTATTTGGCGATCCAATTTACAAGGTAAGATTGAAGAAATCGATAGTCAACATTCTGAAGATAAAGGTAAAGAAGAAAAGAATACTTTTAAGAGTTAATGAATAAGGCTCTCGCGCCAAACACCATCTCTATTAAGACGACAAAAACTGACATCAAAACTATAAACTCGCTGATTATCTTTTTATGCCGTGCTATGGTTAACATAGGATAAATTAGGGGATAAAAATGATTAATAACGTGATTCTTATAGCTTGTGTATTGTTTGCAACGATTCACTATTTTATTAGGCGAAAACATTATTCTGCTGAACAGATCGTAGATTTATACTTAGTCTATTTCCTATTTTTTACGGTAGGTCTTATCGGTTTAATTGGTTTTATCGGCCATGTATTCTTTCCTGATATGACCGCTAAAATGATTGGTTGGCCTACAGGCAGTCCATTTCAATTTGAAGTAGGGTTTCACGATGGCGCATGGGCATTGTTAGGGATCCTATCCTTATTTATTGGAGGAAAATTTTGGCTGGCTACGGGATTAGGATGGTCATTTTTTATAATAGGAGCTTTATATGGTCATATTAGAGATATGATTTTACATGGAAATTTCGCACCTTATAACGCTGGTATTATTATTTCAGAAATTATTATTCCAGTTGTAATCTTGACTTTACTATTCCTCAAGTTTGTTGTTATGAATAAGAAATAAAGTCTCGGCTTGGAAACTACATCCACCTGACTAGTGATGGTTGACCAGATTCGTGCAGCCTCTTTTGCCCTGGTCAGGTTAACGAACGTTGCGAAGACTACTAATGTCATTTAAAACATTAATATTTTTACTGGTTCTCTTATCCACTTTTGGCAGTGCGATTTGGAATATTCAAATAAAACAATCAAGTAATAATGTTGTGTTTGTTACGCTCATGGTTATACCTCAATTCATGGTAGCGGCACCTTTATTGTTTATCGTACCTTTGCTTGATTATGCGACTTTTAGCTTTGTTGTGATGAGTGCCATCGTGCAAACTGGCTATATACTCTTCCTTAGTAATGCGTATAAGCATGGATTAGTTAGCGCAGTTTATCCCCTTGCTGTAGGCAGCGCGCCCCTTTTTGCTTTATATTACTGGCATCATTATGTAGGATACCCCATTTCCACCCATGAATTTGTGGGGGTAGTTGTATTATCACTGGGTATCATCTCGTTTATTTTTACTAGGATAACTAAAAAATCACCGTTTTCACTACAAGGAATTGCCTATGCAATAGGGACAGGAGTTTTTATTTTTTCCTATTCTACCATCGATACGTATGGTATCCGAGCGGCAAGTAATCCTTTATCTTATATTAGTTGGTTATTTGTTCTTAAAGCATTTTTATTATTTCTACCCATGTTGTTACTCAAGAAAATAACATGGGAAACATTAAATCAAGGCAAGAAAAAATATATTATTGCTGGCTTACTAGCAGGTTTGGGCTACAGCATGGCAGTTTTTGCTTTTCTTCATTTTCATTCAGCAGTTATCCTCGGGTTACGCTCGACCTCAATTTTATTTGTATTTTTTCTCTCAATTTTTATCTTGAAAGAAAAGACTTCTGTCAGGACGCTTTTCGCAACACTGTTAACAATTACTGGGATGTCGCTTATTTTAGTAGGATAGTGCTTAAGCAATACTTGTTGGCCCAGCAGGAGTTTTTTGTTGACCTATTGTTTTACCAGCTCAAATTATGAGCATTTGTCGTCATCGAATTGAAAAATACGAAATTTAAACCAGAACATACAGTTGGGTTTTTATTAGCAGCTGTTGATGCTCAATTACGAAAGCCGGGCGATAACCAAACTATTGGAATCTTGCTATGCAAATCGAAAAATAAAGTCGTTGCCGAATATGCGTTGCGAAACATTAGTGCACCCATAGGCGTTTCAGAATATATCTTCTCTAAATCAATTCCCACTGATCTGAAAGGTAGTTTACCAACAGTCGAAGAAATTGAAGCTGAGTTAAATGAGTCGGTAAAAGAGGATTGATTGGTTCAGTGTATTGTAGACTTATAAAAAAATGCATGGGACAAAAGGGGTTAGTGGGACACCCATATTAATACTTGGTTAAAACAGTTCCCACATGATTTATTCATGCTCGGATTTTAGGGATTTTTTATTTTTTAGTGTTGTTGTTTCAATCAGTATCATTCAAAGCGACAATTTTCTATAAAGAAAAATGGTAAGTAGAGCTCCTATCGAGCAGATTAAAAATAAAGAATAATAGTTAGCTAACTGATAGATTGCGCCTCCTAAAATGGGTCCAACAGCCAAACCAATTGCGGAGGCATTAAGAACTCCATAACAACTACCCATCACATGAGGTGGTGTCATTTTAGCAAGAAACACATCATTCAATGGAAAAAAAATAACCTCACCCAGGGATAAAATCAGCATGGAGCTATTCAGTGTTAAGCCAGTTTGGGCAAAACAAAATCCCAGGAAACCTATGGCAAATAAGGATAACCCCGTAGATGCAAGTAACATATAATTGACTCTTCTAAGAAGAGGTCCAATAAAAATCTGCAGCAAAACACAGGTTATTCCATTGACGATTAGCATGTTACTGTACATCACAACGCCATCGTCAAATTGCTGCACAATATATTGGGCTAACGAAGAGGTTATTTGGGAATACAAACTGTAACAGATGAAACTAATCAGAAAGAGTCTTTTTAAAGAGGAGTTCGTGGCGATTAGTCGCAATGTACCCATGACGGATACGCTTTTTGAGCTATGAGAGTCTTTGGTGGTTTGATGATTTTTATTTTTTGACCAGAACATTAACAATAAAAAACCAGTAGAAAGATAACAGAATGCGATGAGCTGAAACAGCGGAGTGGAGTGTTCAGCAGCATAACGTGCGCCAATGAGTGGACCTAAAGCAGCTGCTAGATTTAAAACCGCATATCGCAAACCAAAAGCAATAGTTCTCTGTTGCTCATTGATGCTGGTGGCCAACAACGTTTTTGATGCAATATCAAAAATAGCTCGGAATACACCAATGATGATATTTAACACAATAAAACACACTAATGATTGACTTTGATAAAGAAACTCATAGGCAATTGCCGATCCAAATAAAGTCATGATGAATAATTGCTGCGGAGGGTAACGATCAGATAGGTGTCCTATGAATATGCTTGTCAGGCTATGACTTAATTGTCCTGATGCAATAATAACCCCTATAGAAATAGGGGATAGTGAAAAATGGTTCAAGTAAATTGCTAAAAAAGGTACGATCAAAAATTGCCCTAATTTTATGATAAAAAACGCGAATATAAAGAGAGAAATGTTAAAAAATGCTTTATCTGATCGAGTGGTGCTAAGGTACATAGATTCTGACATATTACTTCCCTAATCCTGGTGCACTTTTGTTGTTATTTGTACTTGTTCCATAGCGAAACGCACTGTAGAAATCGCTTCATCAATATCACGTCCTGTTCCTAAAATATATCCTTGCCTGGATTGAGAAGAGCTGAGTTTCCCAAACTTCTGACCTTTTTTCAGGGTACAATGAATACGAACAACTCCTGGTAAATTGTTTGCAGAGTCAAGGCCATTAATATCAAGAATCTCTTCAAATTCACGCGCAAAAAATAAAACAGCAGCAGCATTTTCTTCTTTATTTCTTGTTTTTTGACTTAATCCCAATAAATGGAGCACCGTTTCAGAAATGACATCCACTCCTGTGGTTAATTCGGTCAGCTCCCAAATTTGATCGCCTCCCATTCGGGTTTGTGATTCAATGATTTTTATTTCACCTTGGTGTACTTTAATTTCAGTATGCGCCGGGCCATTTTGGTGCTGAATAATATCTAAAAATCGAAGAATTATTTGCTGTATTTTTTGTTGTATTTCTGGAGTTAGGCGAGCAGGAGAGTAATGACCCAATTCAATAAAATGGGGAAATTCAGTTGTAAGCTTTTTAGTAATGGCAATGATTTGGTGTTGCCCATCCAAACTTAAGGATTCCACACTGTATTCTTGGCCTAAAAGATACTCTTCTGCAATAAGTTCTTGATTGCCATGCCGTATCGCCCAATTCCATGCATTAGTGATATTCTCAAAGGTGCCAACATAGCAAACACCTTTACTTCCTGCGCCATGAGCGGGTTTGAGGATAAAAGGAGCCTTTATTTGATCATAAAAGGTATATACGTCTTCTAAACTGGTACAATTTCGATAAGCAATAGAATTAAACTGATTTTTCTCTAGTAAACGACGCATTTTCAATTTATCGCGAGTATGTTCTACTGGAAATACGGCATTGCCTTTAATGTTCAATTGTTCAGCGATTAATGCTGCAGGATATAAACCAAACTCGGTAAAAGAAACAATCGCTCTAAAATGGTGAACTTGATGTAATTGTTTTGCCATTCGACTTAGTTTTGAAAGATTCTCATAAGTATCAACGAATACGATTTGCTCATCCAAATACGCGGTTAAAGGATCCTGTTGAGACTGGATTAGCATATATCGGATATTCATCGCCTTAAGTTTTTGTAACGTATGTTCTCGTGCGCCGATGACTAGTAAACAAGGAGATGGGTTTATATCATATGCTTCCATAGCGAATGCTCCTTAAAAATCGTTAATTCTTGTGTAATTTCTGCTACCGATTTATCTAGATAATAAGTGCTTAGTGAGGAGAATTCCTTTCCAGCAGGTAAACGACCAAGCCATTCAAGCGGTGTAGACTTATCCCGAATAAAGTTGGTTCCCCATGCATTTAAATCATTACTTAACATCTCTTGCAGAAGCTCTTGCTCATCAACAACATTTGGGCGGAGTAGTTTGCAAAAGATTTTTTGGATTAAAGGAAGATAAGCAATCTGCCGAGTTCCACCCAAGACTCGAATTTGAGGCATGAGGCATAAAACAAGAAAGCTTAAAAAAATATTGGGAATTAATTGACCATTAATGAGAGCCGTACGAATGGATTGATGCTCTAATGGTATTTTTAACTGTTTACTTACATTGGTTGTCTCTTCTTTAAGAACATTATCATCCACTTTTAAGGCACGTATCTTGCTGTCTCTAACACCCCAAAAAAAATCTGTTCCCTGTTTTAAGAACTGATGACTCTTCTCATGAATTAAGAGATTGACTAAATGTTTCAACTTGCTACGTTGTTTTGGTGAAAAAATAAGTTGATAAATAATTCCGTCCGGTTCACCTAAGTGTTCTGCTACTAAAAGTGATGTGAAGTTATCATTTAGGATCACTGGCTGGATTTCTTGGGCATGATCACACTGTGTGAGTAAGTTTCGATTCGATAAGGTGAATGCTGGAATAAATCCCTCATATTCTTTGGAGTCAATTGATGTGAGTAATTTTTCTATTCCTTTTTGTTCACAAGAATCCGATTGAGTCAAATATTGGGAGAAATTATCAATGCAATAAGTTAATCCAGGGTAGGATGAACAAACACTCAGTTTGGACATCTGTTTAGGTGTCAAAGCAAATAAATTAATCACTTCTTGTTTTAGGTTAAGCCATCCTGGTCCTTGCTGCTTACTCCATTGCAGCGTACGTGTGACGCTATTTAAAATAAACATATGGTTTAGCTGATGGTATTGACTTCCCATCCAACTCATCAAGACTGCATTAAAGTCAGTTTTATTGGTGTACAACTGACAATGGGGTCCAGTTTGCAAAATGGGATAGCGGTCAAATTCAGAAAAAGCACGTTCAAAATTAATGGATTGTAACCCAAGGAAAAGCTTCAATGCTGAATAGAACTTTGTTCTTGATTGACGTGCTATTGGGCTTACACAAGAAATCGGTTTTTGCCAAATTTGTTTTATATAGCAAGACAGAGTCTCGTTCCAATTAGTTTTTAAATCACTTATAACGCTAGGGCAAATGGTTTCCATGGCTCTTGCAATGGGGAATAAATCGAGTTTTTTCATGCTAATTAACCCCAGATATTTTGAGCAACGTGATAAAAGGGATCAAACACGTGAGCGAATCGTATTTGAGAGTAGTCTTGGAGCTTTTTAAGTAGGATATGGAGTTCTGCGCAAGCAATAATAAATTGATGTTCTGGAAATTGGCTTATAAATTCTAAAAAATCATCCAGAAGCCTCGCATTCACCTGATTGTCCTTCACTGCTTTAATCAGGGAATTTAGTTGTGTTTGCGCCTCATTACCAACAAAAGTAATTTGCTGTGCTGCTTTTTCCCAAAGTGGATGACTCTCCAAAACCTGTGCCTCTTTGGCAGAAGAAGCGCAAAGAACGATAAATTGATTATTTTGTGCAAGCACATGTTCCAAAACTCGTGTTACCATTGAGCAAATTTTAGCCTGGTATTCAGGCAATAATTGAGGAAGTAATGTATGGGCCGTAAAGCAACAAATAACAATGCAGTCGACATCCATCTGTATGATATGGACTATATTTTTTTCCAGCTTTGCTAAGAGCTCCGCTTTACTTTGATTTACAGACATCAACGCTGTAGATTGAGTTTGCAAAGGCTCAGAATACAGATATACATAAGGAGGATGATACTCTTCTTTTAAATCATTCTTGTTGAGATAAGTGATATAAAGAGTTTCAACAAATGATGCAGAAGCTAAAGGTCCCATTCCACCGATAATACCTATTCTAATTGTTTTCTTATTCATTATGTTTAATCCATTAATTTATTACAGCATCCGCAAGGTCTGTTTAACTCAAAATGCGCTTTGACTTTGGTATAAGCGTTGTATCCTACTCGTGCAATCACATTGAGCTTGTTGGTATCGATTCGTTTATCCTTGGTTAGAATGTCAGGATTAAGATGAATACCAACAACCTTCGCAATAACCATTCTGTTGATTAAACCTGAATCATTAGGTGTCGGTAATTGAACCGATTGGTGATAAATACATTCCAGACTAATAGGAGACCCTTTAACACGATAGGATTGAATAGTTTCTCCGGGCAAATGGCCCACCTCAGCCATTTGAAATTCATTAATTCCCCGTGAAAAATCTAGGGACGTAATATTCATTGCGTCCTTATTGATATAACTCACTAAATTAACAGTAAATTCTTTAGTCTCCTCAACGTTTTTTAACGTATCCTTTGCACCACCGCTACCATGTGAACCTGTTGTAGCAAACATAATCATTGGCGGGTCTTCACAGACGATATTAAAATAACTAAAAGGCGCTAAATTAGGATTGCCATCAGTATCTTTAGTGCTGATCCAGGCAATAGGCCTGGGAACAACACAGGCTTTAAAGAGTCCTTTAGGCAACTTCTGTGATGTGTGAAAAAACATGATTGTGTATTCCTTTATTAGAATGTGGAAGAAAGACTCTTCCTCCTACAGTTTGAAAATTCCTGAATGCCCATAAACTGGGGCTTACAAAGATGCGTTGGATCCATCGATAAGGACAACCTTGGTTGTCGTAGGTTGGCGTAAATCGCTCTCGCGCATGCAGGGTAAAACGATTATCCACATAGATTAATTTTCCTGGAGTAATGTGGATGACCTCAGATGTTTCTTTGACTGCCTGGTGAAAATGGGCTAATGCCATTTTGGCTGCATGATTGATTGGCAGTATCATATTCGAATAAAAGGCGACACTTATGCGAGGTTTATTCAATGCACCTCTGATTACAGAGCATTTTACCATTGCGTCATGAGAGAAAATTTCTCGCCACCGATAGGGGAGGTTTAAATAAAAATTCGCTCCATATAAGATCTTCAAATCATAGGGGCTTAGTAATTTTAAGGCCTTTCGAGTATCGGCGATGAATGTTTTTGTTGGTTCAATGGTTTCATCAATTCGAATACCTAGAAAGAATATACCGGATGGCGAATAATCATCCTCAGAAATATACTGTAACGCTGCATTTTCAATATGAAAATCAAGCTCTACTTCCGAACCCATACCCGTATAATCAAATCGAGTATTTTTCTGTGGGGTTAAATTATTAACAAGCTCCTTCCCCTCGAAATATATAGAGTAAGGCTCACCTACTAAAGAAGCAAAGGCGGTGATGATGTTTTCACTAAGAGTTCCTGATTTAAATAATTTTCCCGTTTGCTCGAAATCTGGGCTTCCATAAATGGCTTCATCGATTGGAATGTTGTTAATTACTATTGCAGAAACCAGTTTATCGACACTGCGTTGGATTGTCAGTGTATTAATTAATGTTTCGGGTAATACTTTGTATATCTTTTTCCGGAGCAATTGGATGTATTGCTCATCTCCAGATGGGTTATAGACAATATCCTTAAACGCCTGCGTTAGTTTTTGTTTCTCCTGAGTATTTAGAGTGACTTCAATGATGCTTTTTTCTTCCATAATAATTCCATATTTAATCCTATACTTCTGATTAAAAATCAGTCCTTTTCCAAAGTTATTTTTAATTGATAGATTTCATATCTAAATTTATAAAATAAGTTTTTTCTTAAAGGTTGAGCTCGATTAATTGAAACATCGAATATTAAAGAAAAAAATTGCTTTATTTTCATTTAAATTTAAGAGCCTAATAATAATCAAATTAATTAAAAAAGGATCATAGTGGCGAATCTAATTTGTTGACATGCCTTATTTTGTGGAACTAAAATCGGAGGTTTTTTACAAGATCATACTAGAACGTGACTTCATTTGGTTCAAGGCAAAAAATGAGGACACAACCTAAAATACAGGATGTTGCATTGATGTATACAGCGGTTGATGAAAGAAATGGATTGGTTAAATGTTTTTGGTCAGATATTCGTCATCGTTTTGCAAAAGTAGAGCCTATATTCACAAGTATCGTAGATCAGTTATCGCCGAATCAATCTTACCCTCTTTATATCGCCTATTATCTTTATGGTGATACCGATGCTGACACATGCAGCTCCTTATTTCCGAATATAAATGGAGACTACTACCGAATCACGGATCCCAATGTTCCACAAGATATTCTTCAGCATCTTGGATATAGCTTAAATGGCACGCCTTTAGGCATGATTCTTGAGAAAGAGCTTGAGTGTTATATTGATTTGAAAAATGAACAAATCACAATTCCCTGGCTTGTTTATAAACCTGGGGATATTTTTCCTCTCTCAACCATATTAAATAAAAGAAAGAGTCATGTTTATACGCCCAATGGATTGTTGTCTTCAACAGCCGGAGCGCGATCAACATTTATGTTACCTAATATAGGAGCAACTTTAAATCATTCAAATTTACAGCGAGATTTTAATATTAAAAGTCGACCAGCAAAATCGCTATATGAACATTGGCAAGTTTTTAGAGAGGTAGTCAATAGTAGGGTAATTTGTACTGATTGGCGTTGTTGTATTGTTTATTTCTCAGAAAATTGGTTAATTAGTTTGCATAATGATGCGGGTTGGAAAGCTTTAAAACAATATTTGCACGAATTGGCATGGTATCGATATGAGTATGAGCGAAACAGAATTTACTATGATATCACTTTTTCGATCATACAAAAAAATCGTAATTTAAAACCCAATCCTTACCTTGTCGATACAGCAAAACATCTATTTGCTACTGCTTTGGGGGCTGCTCCTGGTTATGCTCCTGCAACAGATAATAATGCTTTGCCGGTAGATATTTTGCAGCAAGTTTTTGTGGAGTCTTATGGCCTAAAAAAATATAGGCCAACAGTGATGCAACCTAAACATTTTAATTTTCAAACAGATTATTTCCCAATATATTATTCATTACAGCATCCTGCTACTCGTATATTCTCACCAAGATCACGTCTTGCCTCCAGTACAATAAATGAGGTACGCGAACTAGAGCATATCATGAATATTTTCATTGAAGAATTATCAAAAGATGGAGCGTTGTCTTCTGATACTGTTGTTGGGCAAATAGCAAAATTTGTTAAGTTCAGCTACTTTCATAATTCTATTGATACTCATAACATTCTTAGAAACTCTCTTGAGCTGCTAAATAGTGATGAGCGGTTTAATGATACTTTATTTCCACCTGCATCAGAAGCAATATTTGCAGCAGATGCTTCCTTCCTAAGAGGATGTGTTAGTATAGGTTCTGCTGCCATACCAACACAGAAAAAAACACATTATCCCAATGAACATGCTGCAATACCAAAGTAAATTTCCCCCCCAATTTTGATATATGATACCTCCTATGGCGGGTCCAATGACATTGCTTACTGCAAATGCAGTTTGAAATAATCCTACGCTTTGTCCCTTTTTCTGATTGCTACTTTGCTCATAACATAAAAGTTGGGCCGTAGAGATAAAGAGCATTTCACCAGTTGTCCAAATAATGCATGAGAAAATAGCCAGCACAAATATAGAAGAATAGCTTAAAACCAACATCCCTATTCCCATTAATAAAGCCCCAATTCCTGTTACTAATAATTTATTTTGCCCACCTACTAAGGTAGTCAATGGAGCTTGGAAAAAGACAATTAGAAAAGTATCTAAGATAAATAAAATACTTACGGCCCTAATACCTAAATGTGGAAATAACTTTTGAATATAGAGAGGATAAGTAGTGCTTAACTGGGCAATAATTAATCCAACAAGAAAAACACATGCAATAACCAATAATATAGTTATTTGAGACGCATTTGAATGCTCGTAGTAATGCGGTCCTTTGATTGGTAACAGTACAGTGGTGCTCGTATTTTTCTGAAATAAAAGATAAAGTGCAGAGCACAAAAGCAATAAGCTTGATAAACAAAAAATTGACTTAAATCCATAAGTAGTCATGCTAGCAATTAGAACTCCTGACAATCCTAATCCAAAATTGGCAGCAACATGTGAAATACTAATCGTTTTATACCGTAAATTTGTATCATTTCGACATAAGCTAAGCATCCATACATTATTGGAGGTTTTAAATCCATAAGCTGCAAATCCAAGCAAGAACATATTTGGGATTAATGCGAAGACTGAATGTAAGTAAGTTAAAAGAAAAAACGTTGTAGATTGCACTAAAAGGCTAGAGATTGAAATAAGATGAGGTGAAAACGTATCTGACAATTTACCAGTAATAAGTCCTCCTAAAACAGTACCCATACCATAACAAGAAAGTAATAATCCAGCCATGGATGGAGTAAACTGCCTAATAGTAACAAAGTAGAGCGACAGGAAAAAGCAAATACCAATAGTAAGCGTATTAATACAAATAAGCATAATACCCTGCCAACAATGCTTTGATAATCCTTTATAATTTGCTGCATATTTTCTAGCCAAAGTTGTTAAATAATCCGTCATTTACATTAATCCGAGTGTACTTAATATAGTCTCATTACAATGAGTTTTTTTTACAGGGGGAATATATAAGGTTGAAATAGTCGATAATTGAATATCCGGTAAATACTGTAACTGCGTACGGGTTATTCTAGGATTTAAACCAGGATATTGGGCAGCTTCATAGATAATAATTTCATCCATAGGCTTATAAAAATGCTGCAAATAATCCAATAAGAGCAAAATCCCCATTTTTTTATTATTTGTTGATTCATGGTCAATAATGCCTACCGCATCAATTTGCCACAAGATTAAGTGTGACGAAGAATCTAATTGTCGCTGGTGAATTAAAAAATCCGATGCTTCGAATGATTGACATCCTAAAGAGCCAGGATCTATCAATAAATCAGCAAAAAGACAAGCCTCTGCAGAAATAGCAGGTAAGATTTTTGCAAAATAACCTTTTTTTTGCGCCTGCTTAACTGCTTCTAATCCCGGTTTGGAAAAAACACTTGGATGACCATATAGGGCAAAGCATACATGTTTCTTTTGGTATAGATGATCTAAAACATAATTAGTAATACGCTGATAGGCTTCTGCACGATGAGAGCATGAGCGATATAAAAAGTCCAACGATTCTGTTTTCTGATTTTGCTTTTGTATCCATGACTTTAGAACAGGATCATTCACCAAATAAAGAACGATATCAGACTGTTGTATATAAGCAATTGTCTCTGTTGTTAAATGAGCGAAAAACTTAATTCCACATCCAACAACAACCAGTGAAGATGTATTTGGATTAATTTGCATATCTAATGCTAAAAGATCTAGAAGGTCTAGAGATCAAAAATTGTGGTTCTATCAGCAAGTATTGCTTTTTCATTGAAAAGGGTTTTTAGAAACGAGGCATCGTTATTAGCAAATACTTGCTGAATGTTAACATCTTCTTCTTTTAATAGCTCATCAAGATTTATTTTATGGTGAGTTGTGCTAGCCAGTTGTTCGAAAAGCGATATGATGCCCATAGTAGATCCCTCACGAATTAAATTTTGATTTTAGCATGGGGTTATAATAGTTTAAACCTTATCAAGTTTGATTTTGATTTATTATTCAAATTCTATTGGCATTTGATTAAAGGAGAGCTTCCTTCACTTAAATTGATCATCACTAAATTTTAACATTTTTAAAATTAGCCTATTTCAAAGTGTAAAGCATGATGTTTTTCTAAATTTATACCATCCATAAGGTACCTATTACATTTTCAAACCAATTCAGGTTTCTTATCCATTACAAGAAGTTCTTCTGATTGAATTAAATTATCAAGTAAACTACTAGGATCAGCGTGTATCATAGGTATAGTAGATTGCTTAGCGTGTATAAATCCATTTTCTTGACAATGTTCAATAAAACTAAATAGTTTTACAAAATATTCATCTACGTTAAGGAATCCCATCTTTTTGTTAAGTTCACCTATTTTTATTGCATTCCAGGTTTCAATTGCTTCTTCTAGTGTTCCTAGCCCACCAGGTATAACTATAAATGCATCAGCCAATTGTTGAAGCATTTTTTTACGTTCTTGCATTGAATCAACTATATAAAGCTCATCTAGAGTATCTAACGGCTTTTCTTTGTCTAAAAGGTGAGTAGTTATAACTCCTATTACTTTGCCCCCCAATTCTTTAACTGTAGTTGCTAATAAACCCATCATCCCTAGACTAGAGCCACCATAGACAAGTGTAAGCCCGTGATCAACAATTTCATGAGCAAGCTTATTAACAGCTTGTTTAAATGCAACATTGTTTCCAAAACTAGCTCCTAAATACACGCATATTGTTTTCATATTAAGCTTTCTTGCTGATTTTTTTGTATAATACAAGCAACAAGTAATGCATGGAAGGCGTAATAATTACGGTATATATTATTCCGCTATTCAACATAAATCTGTACATTCATTTGGTTCATTTTTTTATGTTGTTCATTTTTTTGAACGATCTATAATTATGAACAAAGGAAGGGGTATTGTGATGTATATAGATAAACTTTTATCGGTCATTGGGGATAGATCAGCGTTTCAATGTAAATTTGATGAAAAACGAAATCAATTAACCCTCCAAATTGAAAAGAATAATAAGCTAATCTATAAGCCCGAACTCGTTGGCAAATTAATAATTCGAATATTGGTGCCATCGTTCAATACATGCAACAAAAGCATTTTAATTAGCAACCACATAATATTTGGGAAGATGGATGGATAAATAAAGTTACAGAAACTCCGTAATTATTATGGCCTCCGTTTACATAAACTCAACTGCAATCCCATTAATCGAAGAATTATTTTAGCTGGATTTCCTGCTACAAGTTTATATAGTTCGATTATAGCCGGGAATATCACCCCAAACTTCGACACATATTCGACACGTAAAATTTAAGGTTTGATTGAATTTCACCAAAAACCAGACTGGGATTGGCTCCCCATAGTAAGTATATTACGAACTCAGAGGCGGGAGGAAGTGGTAAATTTTGGCAGGTGTTATTCGCCAATCACTGACAATCGAATAAAAATTACATGTTGATGTTTTTTGATTTAGATATTTCAATTAAGCTACAATTAGAGTAATTCAATTGCACCCATAGTAAAAAGGTACGAACTATGAAAAGCCCCTTAGAAACTATAATAGAGCAAGCTCAAATACCAGGGGTATCTGTAGCAATTACATCACCTGCTGGGGAGATCATGACTCAAGCTGTGGGTGTTACAAATAAGGCTGCGCCTCAAGCAGTAACTGATACCACTGTTTTTGAAGCTGCTTCGCTAAGCAAACCAGTATTTGCTTATTTGATTATAAAAATGGCTGAACGAGGGGAAATAGCCTTAGATAAACCTCTTTATGAATATTTTTCTGATCGATACACACTTGCTCTAATGTCTGAATTACCAGAGGGTAACCATGAGTTGGCAGAGGTTGGTAAGATCTACTTGAGCGAAGACAAATACATTGTTCGTGATCCGAATGGAAAAGTGCAGCAGGGAAAGCTTGACGAAAAAATTGATCTAAGCGATTTAACTAATAGGCTTACCGATCCAAAGCTTAAAAACAACATTCTAGATCTAACCTCAAAAAGGGGGCACACCGATGGATTTGGGCCTCTGGAAATGCGAGAACAGGAAAATTATAAAAAATTAACTGCTCGCATGATTTTATCTCATCAAGCTGGATTACCAAATGAATTTGATCCAGAACATGGAGTCCCGTTTGCTTATACTTGTCCTGTTGGTGAGGGATTTGATTATTCAGGGGAAGCATTTCGGTTTTTACAAGAAGTTGCGGAAAAAATCATGGCACCAAAGAAGCTCGAGGATTTAGCTCAGGAAGAATTTGCTAAAATAGGTATGACTCACAGCAGTTTTTTACCTCCAACTGGATGTAGTTTGGTAAAGCTTCCCGATATTGAAGGGGCCCTTATGCCTGAGCATCTTGATACGTTATTGAATAGTCAAGTGGGTATCATTTGTGCTGGAGATAAATTGTATGTGGCTGAAAGAAGAGAGGGTAGTTTGCATATCACTGAAAAAAATCTACGGCTTGATGAAGCAGAAAATCTGCAACTTGAATCAATGAAAGCCTCTATAAAAAGCTTACCAGGCACTATTTTTTCAAGACCTGCGGAGGCCTATGAATTGCCGCTTATCACATCTATTATTGGTCATCGTCCTAAAGATTGCGCAGAAAGTTTGGCAGTAGGTCATGATGATTCGGGGAGTACCAATCTACATCAGCGTTTTTATGGTGTGCACCCAGCCGGCTCTTTATACACAACTGCTACAGATTATGGGAAATTTTTAAGACAATGTACCACTGATAAGTTTGTTAGAAGAGAAATGTTTACTCCTGTTGTTCCGACCTTAACAGATAGAGATACTAAGGGTATTAAAGCTGGGGTCTCTTCCGACGTTTTAGGTCAAATAGCGTGGGGATTAGGCATTGGATTACAACAAACGCCAGATGGTCGACAGGTTGCTTTTCATTGGGGCGATAATCATACTGGTCGTAATTTTGCTGCAATTGATCTCTCGACTAACCAATCAGTGGCTTGTTTTACAAATAGTGCAGATGGCCCCTCTATTTTTCAAAAAATTGCGGAACCTGTGGTTGGCTCACTTACACCGGTCAGTCAATGGCTTTCGTGTCGCGAAGGTCTCACTTTTAACTCGTCAGCTAAATATAGAAGTGCTATGACGAGTATAAGAGGTAGTGAATTCGCAGCTGATACAACCTCGGAAATTATTGTTGGTACTCCTAATCCTTTAGATACAAAGCTAAAGCTTTAATTATCTAAAAAATTCCTTCTAAAATTGCATATTGCTATAAAATCAAGCTAGGGTATGATAACCAACAAAAAATGGGGGTTGAACACCAGCTAGGCTTGAAGCCTACTCTTTAAATAGAACCAAGAATGTAATCAACTCTAAAAAACCGGTACACTTTTCAGATCATTTTAATATTGATAAAGCAAGACTCAATGAACTGGGGGTTTTTGACCCTATATTGAATTTTGATACCAAAGTTTTTGTTGAGCCTCTTTTATTAAAAGATAGTGCAAGCGAAATAATTAGAAACTCCTACCAAACCTATAAAACCTTCTTTGCCAATCTGCTCCTCTTATTACAAAAATCAACCTACGTGGGGGATAAATGCTGGCGAGTAGCTAAAAGAATGGTGAGCTTTCCTGAATATCAATATACCTGTATTGGTTATAGCTCAGGCAATACAGAAGGACGAGGATCAGGTATCGAGTTTAATGACAAGATACTTCAAAGTGCAAAAGAGATTGTGGATTTGGCAGAGGGTAACCCCGAAATATTCTTGCTATTACCATTACTAGAAGATGGCATAGCTGGCGATAGAATCAGTGATATGGTTCAAAATATTATTGATGATGACATTTGTCGATACACACAAGAGATAATGGCCCAGCTTGATTTAAAAGGCAGTCGTAGCCATACCACAAGAAATCTTAATTCTTACAACCTTCTTTTTAATCCTTGTTCAAAACAACGGATTAAACTGGTTCCTTGCGATATTTTGTAAATCTGCCTGTTGCGGATAACGTAGACGCTATCGTTGAAGAATTGGCCGCTTATAACGAACGATTACGCGATATTGTAAACAGGGACATAGGCGATATTTGGCTTGAAACCACAAAGGCATATCGAAAAGAAATATTGCTAAAAGAGTTGAAAACAAACAAAGAGTTTTTTGTTGAAACCTTAACTGCTTTAAAAGCATATAACGTTCAGCCTTATGATTTAGAAAAGGATTATGAAGGGCTTTATAAATGGCTGAAAGATAGTCAAGAATTTATCAATGTTGAATTATCAAAGGAGGCCAAGAACTGCTCTGATGATCCTGAGTCACTAATGTTTGCCGTAACCGGTATTATTCATCACTTCAGGGATACCATTGAAAATAAAGAAATATGGCGAACATTCTGGACTCTGCACAATTCAGTGTATAAACATGTCAGAAGCCATTACTCATCTATGTTATTTTTTACTGTTTGCCGGGCTTGGTTAGTCTCACAGAATAGTAATATATCCATTAATTTTAAGCAGAAGGATGGGCACCTAACTCTTGAATTCACTATATCCGGTAAGAATCGTCTTATCCTTCACATTAAGCATGCTAATAGCACCGGTCTTGCTAAGGGTTATAAGAACGTATTAGAAAAATATCGAAACGTAAGGAATGAAAAACACTGTTATTTAATAATGAACTTTAAGGCTGAGCCCGCCAATCAATTAAAGGAAATCAGAGTTATCCAAAATCCCATATGCGAGATATTTGAAATCGATGTTACTAAAAGAGACGAAGAACAAATCGATGATCCCTTCAATCTGCCTGAGTTCGAGTTAAATTTTTTAGAATTTGAGGATATGGTGTTTGAAGACAGTTTTTACACACAAGAAAAGCGCAAAGGAGGGGAAAACTCATATCAGGCTTACAAGCCGCTCAGGGAGAAGGTAGAGGCCCTTTGTAAAGAAGAATTATCTAGCAAGGATTATTCTTCGGCAAGTCAATTATGCAACACCATCGCTAGTAGACTGGAGGCAGAGCATTCTGAATTATTAAGTTCATTTCCACCCTACAAGAACAACGATGCACTTGCAGGTAATGACTGGAAAAGACCCACCTTATATGAGTGGTGTAACAACCATTTTAAAGCGCTAAAATCTAAGCCCTGCTTAATCAAGGCCTGAAGCTCACTAGAACAGAAATTTGTGTTAACTATCCTCCAATATAACTAAATGTGATATACTGAAAGAGTATAAACACAAAAAATAGCATATGAAAGCGCTTACTTTTATCAATGAATTACGGAGTCAAGGTCGTTTTTCCTTTACCACTGCGGATGCAGAGAAGGCGCTCGCCCTCGAAAAAGTCCCCTGTTTAAACGCCTTACACCGCTTGAAGAAAAACAATTTGATAGTTAGCCCGGCAAAGGGATTTTACCTAATTATACCCCCAGAGTATCAAGTGTATGGCTGTTTGCCGGCAGATATGTTTATTCCTGATTTGATGCGTTATTGGGGTTTGCCTTATTATGTTGGTTTTTTGAGTGCTGCCCAATATTATGGAGCAGCCCATCAGAAACCACAGCGATTTCAGGTAGTCACATTAAAGAATCGCTCACCTATTCATTGTGGTCGCATACACATCGAATTTATTGCCAAAAAACAAATCGATAATCGATTGGTTAAAAAATTTAATACTTTGGCGGGGGTGATTGATGTCGCAACCCCTGAGCTACTGGCTGCTGATCTGGTCAGCTCGCCACAACATGCGGCTGGCATCAACAATGTAGCAACTATTCTCTCTGATTTGGCCGAAACATTAGATGCCAAAAAATTATTAGAGCTAATGCAGATTAATACGGAATTATTCTGGGTACAGCGATTAGGTTGGTTTCTTGAGTTCTTAGGTGTTGAAGAGCTTGCTAATACGCTATATACCGCTTTGGAGGGGAAAACATTACATTGGGTGCGTCTAGTATCCCGTGTACCGTATAACCCCATTGAACGTAATAAAAAATGGCATGTGATTGTCAATACTACGGTGGAACCTGACGAATGATCCCTCTCGCGCAAATTATCCAATGGAGACAAACTGCACCATGGACAGATGATATGCAGGTAGAACAAGATTTAATTTTATCTCGCGCTATTGTTGAAATTTTTTCTAATCCGTTTTTAGCTGAACAATTAGCCTTTCGTGGTGGCACTGCCTTACATAAACTTTTTTTCTCCCCCGCTGCTCGATACAGTGAGGATATCGACTTGGTGAGGACTTCCAAAGGGGGAATTAAGGAAATTATTGATGCGCTGAGAAACTGTTTAGAGCCATGGCTTGGACAACCCAAAACCCGGCAAACAGGACAAAGCTTCAAACTTCTCTTTTACTTTTCTCCAGAAATTTCAGCATCAAGCAAACAAAAGATCAAAATTGAAATCAATATCCATGAAAATTTTTCTATCCTCGATCGTTTAAGTAAGCCTTTTGCCGTTAAGTCTGATTGGTTTAATCAGGATGTAGAGGTTAATACCTTCCAGCTTGAAGAATTGCTTGCTACAAAATTACGCGCGCTATATGAAAGGAAAAAAGGACGTGATGCATTTGATTTATGGCTTGCGATCAAAGAACAAGAATTTGATCCGACCAAAACCATGGCTGTATTTTCTGAATATATGACTCGTGGCAACAAAACAATCACTAAAAAGTTATTTGTTAATAACTTGGACTTAAAGTTACAAGACTCTGCTTTTCTTGATGATATAGAACCCTTACTTGCACCTCGATTAAAAAATAATCACTCTCGCCCTTTAGGTTTTGTCACAGAAAGTGGTCAAGGTATCGCAACGGAAGGATGGAGTTTGTTGGATGCTGTTGAAACGATTAAATCTACACTTGTAGATCAGTTAGATTGATGATGCAGATTGATAAAATAATCACAGGCTCTAAAGCTTGAGGTCACAATCTGTTACCTCAAGTTTGAAGTAGTACCGTCTTTTATTGAGGTCGAAAATTTCGACTTCAATTGTTCCCATTCCTCAAATACAGATACAAATTTATTTATGACCACTAGAGGTCATAAATCATCTCTAGTGGTTGTTTATATTTTTATCAAAAAAACCGTTATCTTGAGCTTATACCGTTATAAATTGTATGAGCCATGTCAAATTTGACCGATTCAATTAAAGAATATTACGAAGATATCTCAGCAGGGGAAGCACAGCTTGCAGCAGATAACTTGGTGAACCTCTTTAAGGTTTTGGAACAAGTAGAAGCAAGAGTGGCTCAGTCTAAACAACATCATGAGCCTAAAAATGAAGATATCAGAAGTACACATTGAATTCATCAAGCCCCGCGATGGGTTAATTGGTTTCGCAAGTTTTGTTATTGAAGACAGTATTTATATTTCCAGTATTGCTATTCATAAAAAAATAAATGGTGATGGTTATCGCCTGACTTACCCCAGTAAAGGCAATTTCACCATATGCCATCCAATCAATAAGACAGCCAGCCAAGAAATAGAAACCGCTATTTTTAGCAAATTAAAAAATGTAATGAGTAAGGTGAATCAAAATGTTCAAATATTACAATCCCCACCTTGTTAAGCAATATCGCTCATATACTGTTGAGCAAATTTGCGACTTGTTCAAAGAGAAGAAACTCCATCCTCAAACTGTTAGAGACTGGGTAAAGTCTGATGATCTGGAAACCATTACCAGAAAACCTATCTTGATATATGGTGCGGCACTTAAAGATTTCCTGGAAAAAAGAAATGCCAGCCACAAGAAGCAGCTTGAGTTTAATCAATTCAAATGCATGAAGTGCCAAGAAATAATTATCCCTCAAAATAACACCATATCCATGTACAAAAATAAAAATGGCAGCATTAAAGCGGCGGCTACTTGTCCTGCATGCAATAACAAAATAGCTCGCTTCTATAAACAAAATGAGCAAGTGAAATTAGAGGAAATCTTCGTTATCAACGAGGCTCAACTGGTGACAATATGTAATCTTTCACCTACCGCCTGCAAGACTCACTTAAATAGCACAGCAAATAATGGTTCAAGTGAGCCATCTCTAATAATTCAAGATACCTCTTAATGTTCAGCCTAAAACTCATCTAACAACAAGCAATTATCATTAGTCGAGGGCATATGAAAAAGATCAAATACAACTCACAAAACGAGTTAATAAAAACCAAGTTTTTTGGAATGCTTGAAAACGCCAAAGGACGTGATCCAAAAACAGTGGATAGTTATGTTAAAGCCATTCATGAGTTTGAGGTTTATTCTAATTTTCTGGATTTCAAAAAATTTAATACCAAGTTAGCAGTGGGCTTCAAAGAATACTTGCCTGATAAGAAAAACAAACGAACTGGTCAAAATATTTCCAAATCTTATTTGCAGCACTATACATCTCAGCTAAGAGAGTTTTTCGAATGGTTAAGCAGGCAGAAGGGTTATGACCGATATATCCAATACGATGATGTACAATATTTCACTCTTTCTCGAAATAACCGTAATAGAGCGAGAGCTACAAACTATCAGGAGAGTTATACAATAGAAGAGATTATCTCGACTATACGTCAAATGCCTTCTGGCACCCCCATTGAAATGAGGAATAAAGCTATTATCAGTCTCACCCTTCTTACTACACCAAGAATCAGCGCCTTACAAACGGCGCGCATAGGTTCTATTAAATATTTTAGGGATTTCGATGCATGGGCTTTTGTACAAAATCCAAATTTGGTCAACACGAAATTTGCAAAACACATCACGGCATACTTTATCGGAAACATACAGGATTTATACAATAATGTGCTAGATTTTGTTGAGTTTCTTAAACTCCAAGGTTTTACAAAAACATGCCCTCTTTTTCCTAAAATAACACCTAGTTTTACCAAGGAGGGTCTGCAATGCCTGATTTTGGAAAGAGACTCTATCAAATCCCAATCCTCCATTAGAGCTATTTTCAAACAGACATTTAATAATAACGGGCTCCCATATCATAAGCCTCATTCATTTAGACATACAATCACGCGAAAAATGATGCGAAGTGATCGCGCGCCCTTGTTGATTTCCAATTTAGCTCAAAATTTAGGGCATGAGAAAGACCAGGGTGTCATTATTTCATGTTATGGTACCAGCCCTGAGCATGACAGAGCGGGTATTTTAAAGGCATTTGAGCTGGAGTAGTAGCAATTTTAAAGAGGTAATGAGTTATGAAAGCAGTAATATTCGCCAGAGTATCATCAAAAGATCAAGAAGATGGTCATTCATTGGATGCACAAATTCAATGCTGTTATGAATATGCCATAAAAAAGAATTTTAAGGTCATAGAGCAATTCAAGATTGTTGAAAGCTCCACCGCGACTGGAAGGCCAGAATTTTCAAAAATGGTCAATTTTGTTAAAGGTCAAAAAGATAAGATTATTGTACTTTGTTATGGTGTTGATCGGTTGCAGCGAGATTTTGACGAACAATACATCGAGTTGCAACGGTTAATTAAACAAGGTCGGATCGAGATTCATTATGCGAAAAGTGAATTTATTGAACATAAGGATATGGATAGTTCCGATAAATTTAGAAAAAATCTTGATGTGCTGCTTGCCAATGATTACCGAAATAAAATTTCAGACAATGTGAAGCGCAGTGCCAGAAAAAAGCTGGCTGATGGGACGATCCTTGGCGATTCACCTCTTGGTTACCTCAATAGCAAACGGATGGATAAGAAAAAAGAAAAAGTAAACGTTTATATTGATCCGTTGCGTGGAAGCCTTGTTAAAAAAATGTTTGAGGATTATGCCACAGGCATGTATTCAATGAACGAAATACGTTTGAAAATAACCGAGGAAGGACTGAGGAGTAAAAAAGGATGCCAAATAGGCAAAAGTCAGGTTGAGCAGATTCTACAAAACCCGTTTTACTCTGGGTATATGAAATACAATGACATATTGTACAAACATGTACATCCAGCGTTAATTTCTAAAGAGCTATACGATGAATGCCAATTGGTCAAGCATGGCAAAAGAAAAAGTAAGTCTAAACGAACACAAAAACCCTTCGTGTTAAAAGGATTATTAAAATGCCATCACTGCGGATGTGGTTATAGCCCTGAACTAAAGAAGGAAAAATATGTTTACATGCGTCCCACGAAAAGCAAAGGTGATTGCTCTTACTGCCATCATTTGAGTGAAGAAAAAATATTGATTCAAATAGAGGACGTTTTAAAAGGGATGAAAATACCAGACCATATTTTAGCTGAACTAAATACCGAGCTTAAGAAAAGCTCCGCTGCTGAGTATGAGCATCAGATTCAAGAAAGCAATAAATTACAAACACAGTATCAAACCATTCAGACTCGAATAAAAAGGGCTAGAGAGCTGTTTTGGGATGCTCAAGTCTCGAAAGAAGAATACGATGAGATGATCACAGGCCTACAAGCTGAAAGGCATAATGTAGAAGTTAGGCTGCAAAGATTAACCGAAGCGGACGATGGGTTTAATAAATCTCTATCCACTATATTTGCATTAGCATCTAAAGCTCATGATTTGTTCAAAAGTTCGGAACTTGAGGAAAAACGACGAATTATCACAATATTATTTCCGAACTTGGAAATGAACGCAGGAAAGTTAATGTTTACAACGAGGAAACCGTTTGATGTCTTCTTGAATATGCCACATCGACCTAAGTGGCTCCCCGGACAAGACTCGAACTTGTGACCTAATGATTAACAGTCATCCGCTCTACCGACTGAGCTACCGGGGAATAGGGTCGGAATCTTAAAACGATTCTGATTGGGGGTCAAGTAGATTTACTAATAATTTTTTAAAATTTGTTTTATATAGGGAGTTTTTCTTTCCTTGCTCTATTTAAAAGAGTTATTTATATCCCACATTTGCCTTGGGGCACCTTCTCCCCTGCGGGAGAAGGGTGATGGGTTTAACTACAAAAACGTTGTAGGCGGTTTAAGGCATCTTCTAATATGCTCATGCTGGTTGCAAAGGATAAGCGAATACAGCCTTCATTGCCAAATGCAGAGCCCGGGACTAAAGCCACACCCGCTTCGGTTAACAATTTTTCAGAAAATTCAAGGTCATTGGCATATCCACGTTTTTCTATAATGGCTTGCACACTGGGGAAAATATAAAAAGTACCGTCCGCTGGGATAACTTCTATTCCTGGGATTTCCTGCAACCGAGAGGCTACAAAATCATGTCGTTGATGAAAGGCTTTTACCATTTCTAATACACTTTCATTGCCACCCGTTAGGGCTGCTACAGCTGCTCTTTGGGCGATAGAGCAAGGATTTGAAGTAGATTGGGATTGGATGGTTTTCATCGCATTCATTAATGGAAGAGGACCTGCTGCATAACCGATGCGCCAACCGGTCATCGCATAAGCTTTAGAGACGCCATTTAATACAATGGTCTGATCATATAACTCAGGACATGCATTGAGAATATTGGCAAAAGGTTGGCTCCAAAGAATGTGCTCATACATATCATCCGTAGCAATAATAATTTGTGGATGCTTTTTCAGGACTTCAGCTAAAGCTTTTAATTCATCCAGCGTGTAGGCGACCCCCGATGGATTGGAGGGGCTATTTAAAAAGATCATTCTTGTTTTGGGGGTAATCGCTGCTTCAAGTTGCTGGGCATTAATTTTATAACGTTGCGCAGGAGTCGTGGAAATAATTACCGGAGTTGCTTCAGCGAGTAACACCATATCAGGGTAAGAAACCCAGTATGGAGCAGGAATAATGACTTCATCTCCAGGATTAAGTAGCGCTTGGCATAAGTTGTAACAGCTTTGTTTTCCACCCACTGAAACCAAAATTTGATTGAGCTGGTAATCAAGATTATTATCGTTTTTGAATTTATTTTTAATGGCTTCTTTGAGTTCAGGAATGCCATCAACCGCTGTGTATTTGGTGTACCCTTGATTAATGGCAGCAATAGCAGCTTCTTTAATATAATTGGGTGTGTCAAAATCTGGTTCACCGGTACCCAGATTAATAACATCATGCCCTTGAGCACGCATTTGGGTAGCCTTTGCTGCTACGGCCAAAGTAGGTGAAGGCTTAACTTTTTGCACGCGTTTTGCTAATGCGATATCCATTTGTTGCTCCTGTGAGATATACTATAAAGATATGAAAGATTTATTTAAACTATATGCCGATTATAAGCCTGCTGGCGACCAGCCGACAGCCATTGCCTCATTAATTGACGGCTTGAAATCAGGGTTATCCAAACAAACCCTTTTAGGGGTTACTGGCTCAGGCAAGACTTTTACTATAGCACATGTTATCCAAGCCATGCGCCGGCCTGCCTTAATTATGGCTCCAAACAAAACGCTTGCTGCTCAGCTGTATGGCGAATTTAAAACCTATTTCCCCGATAATGCGGTAGAATATTTTGTTTCCTACTATGATTATTATCAGCCGGAAGCTTATGTGCCTGCTTCGGATACCTTCATTGAAAAAGATTCATCCATCAATGAGCACATAGAACAGATGCGTTTGTCTGCAACCAAAGCCTTAATTGAACGTAAAGATGCGATTATCGTCGCAACAGTTTCCGCAATTTATGGTTTGGGCGATCCTGACTCCTATTTGCGTATGGTATTACATCTTTCCCGCGGAGAACAATCCGATCAGCGTAAAATTTTAAGACGACTTGCTGAAATGCAATACACACGCAGTAGCTTGTCACTAGAGCGGGGACAATTTCGAGTACATGGGGACATTATTGATGTTTTCCCAGCTGATTCAGAGCGCGAAGCCGTACGTATTGAGCTATTTGATGATGAAGTGGAACATATTTCCCAGTTTGATCCGCTTACTGGCGAAATTTTGCGACGACTACCTCGAATTACCGTTTTTCCTAAAACCCATTACGTGACTCCTCGGGAGCGTATTTTACAAACAGTAGATTGGGTTAAGGAAGAGTTGCAGGAGCGCTTAGCAGAATTTAAAGCACAAAACAAATTAGTGGAAGCTCAGCGTTTGGAACAACGTACTTATTTTGATATCGAAATGATGTTGGAATTGGGTTATTGCTCTGGTATTGAAAACTATTCTCGTTATTTATCTGGACGTGAAGCGGGTGAACCCCCGCCAACCTTGTTTGACTACTTGCCTCAAGAGGCCCTACTGATTATCGATGAATCCCATGTCACTATTCCACAAATTGGGGGTATGTATCGAGGTGATCGTTCCCGTAAGGAAACCTTGGTCCAGTATGGTTTTAGACTTCCCTCAGCACTGGATAATCGACCATTACGATTCGAAGAATTTGAAGGACGCTCCCCACAAACTATCTACATCTCTGCAACTCCTGGCCCTTATGAACAAGAGCATTCAGATAATGTTGCTGAGCAGGTGGTGAGGCCTACAGGGCTTATCGATCCGGAAGTTGAGATTCGGCCAGTACGTACCCAGGTTGATGATTTAATGTCGGAAATTCGGCTAGTGATTCAACAAAATGCACGAGTTTTAGTAACCACTTTAACCAAAAGAATGGCTGAAGATTTAACCGATTACCTGAATGAACATGGTATTAAAGTGCGTTATTTGCATTCGGATATCGATACGGTTGAACGCGTGGAAATTATTCGTGATTTGCGGCTTGGCGTTTTTGATGTGTTGGTGGGGATTAATTTATTACGCGAAGGTTTGGATATGCCCGAAGTCGCTCTAGTTGCTATTCTTGATGCAGATAAAGAGGGCTTTTTACGTTCTGATCGCTCTTTGATCCAAACTATAGGGCGCGCAGCACGTAACATGCATGGGCGAGCTATTCTTTATGCGGATAAGATGACTGGATCCATGCAAAGGGCTTTGGAAGAAACCAGCCGCAGACGGGAAAAGCAAAAAGCATTTAATGAAGAACATGGAATTATTCCCAAAGGAATTAATAAGTCCATTACCGATATTATGGAAGGCGCATATCAAGGAAAACGCAACGTTACCATTGCAGAACCAAGCCCAGACTATTTACATTGGTCAACCCAAGAGCTCGTGAAACACATCAATACTTTGGAAAAACAAATGTATATGCATGCAAAAAATATGGAGTTTGAGGCGGCAGCCAAAGTCAGAGACGAATATCTTTTATTAAAAGAGCAATTAATGAAGGGATAGCCCGACAGACATGGATTATGAACCCTGGGGTTCAAGTGGGTAGCGGATGAGGCGGTTCAGGCTTCCCACTCCAGGGTGGGCTTGCACAACGCCGACTTCAGGATGCTTCCCATGCTGTTAGCATTGGTTCTAAAATCTCTCGCTATCGGGTTAAGTTGATTATATCATGGCCATCTGGATTAAAGTCAATAATAGCGCGATTGGGATCCTGCTGAATATTTACTCTTCACAAGTGGAAATGTAACTAATACCTGTGAAAAAAAAGATCTTCCCCATTGGAGATGAAGGATTTTAAAGCGGAATTAAAACAACTGCGTGAGGAAAACCAACTCAAAAAACAAGAAGAACCCCAAAATGAAATGCATTCTCGACCTGTAATTTAGAGCAGATAGTAAGCTATGAACCTCAAGTATTACGCCATTTGATCGCCTACAACTTTTCATTTAACATGTTCGCCAAACGAGATTATCCCAATTCGGATTGAATTAATTCAAACGAGGTAATTATGGCAGCAACTGCATCAAATATGCTTCCATTAGGAAGTAAGGCACCTGATTTTACTTTAATTGATACACGAAACGATCAATGGGTATCGCTTGCCCAAATTAAATCACCTATCGCGACAGTGATTATGTTTTTGTGCAATCATTGTCCCTATGTCAAACATATCCAGACTAAAATAGTGGAGTTGGCAGAAAAATATCAAAGAGATGGAGTGCAATTTATCGCGATCAGTTCTAATGATGCAGAGGCATATCCTGCAGATGGTCCCGAAAAAATGAAAATTGAAGCACACCAATTTAAGTACCCCTTCCCTTATTTATATGATGAATCGCAAGAGGTAGCCAAAGCCTATCACGCTGCATGTACACCCGATTTTTATATTTTTGACAAGGATTTGCTATGTGTATATCGCGGCTGTTTGGATGAATCCACGCCAGGGAATAATAAACCTGTAACTGGTGCTCATTTACAAAATGCACTGGACAATATTCTTGCAGGTAAACCTGTCAGTTCGGAACAAAAACCAAGTCTGGGATGCAATATTAAGTGGAAATAACCCAGAAGAAAGGTCAGCACAGCGAAACCGGGATTTAAAATACATAACCGGTTTTGCCGAGGCTGTACTTAGGACTTTATGTTTATTAATTAAAATTTGTCGGGATCGGCCTTGTCCCAATGGATTTTATAGCTTTCAGGGATGTCGGGCCCTAGGAGTTGCCCCGGTGTAAGATACTCATAAATCTCATTAAACGATTTAACCTCTTGTACGTTGACTCGTCTCATGATGTGGCTGGGTTTCAAATCGCTGGGATTGTCTAAACCGATAGAACCCACCATTTCCAAAAAGCTCTTCATGGTGTTTTTATGATAATTGGCAACATAATATTTTTTCTGATCGACCACTAAACCATATTGTAACCGTTTGTTCTGGGTTGCAACCCCTGTGGGGCACGTATTGGCGTTGCATTGTTTGGTTTGCAAACAACCGGCAGCCATCATCATAGCGCGTGCGGCATTACACATATCGGCACCCATTGCAATATTGGTTAATAAATCAAAACCATTGGCAACTTTACCGCTGCAGATGATGCGTATTTTATCTCGTACATTAATCCCCACTAATGCATTATGCACAAACACCAAACCTGCTTCTAAAGGGGTACCGATAAAATTAACATATTCTACTGGTGCCGCACCTGTTCCTCCTTCAGCGCCATCTACCGTAATAAAATCAGGCAGGATATTGGTTTTGAGCATGGCCTTACAAATAGCAAGAAACTCATCTCTACGTCCTAGACATAATTTAAAACCAATGGGTTTGCCGTGAGAGAGGTCACGCAATTTTTTTACGAAAAGGAGTAATCCAACAGGAGTGGTAAATGTAGAATGGGCCATGGGCGAGATAACATCTTTTCCCATCGAGACTTTTCTTACTTTAGCTATCTCTTCAGTTAATTTGGCAGCAGGTAAAATACCTCCATGGGAAGGCTTGGCTCCTTGAGACAGTTTAATTTCAATCATTTTTACTTCTTTACGATTGGCTTCGACAGCAAATTCATTCTCATCAAAATTTCCTTGAGCGTCCCGACAACCAAAGTAAGCGGTCCCAAATTGAAATATTAAATCGCCGCCTTGTAAATGGTAGGTGCTTAACCCTCCTTCACCTGTGGCTTGAGCAAACCCCCCAAGCAAGGCCCCTTTGTTCATGGCCATGATCGCCTTACCCGAAAGCGCACCAAAACTCATGCTTGAGATATTAAATCGGGAGGCATTGTAGGGTTGAAGACAATCTGGCCCTCCCACCATTATTCTTGGTTCAACTTCCGAGTGGTGTTTGGGTGCTAAAGAGTGAAGCGCCCAAGTATATCCGACGCTTAAAATATCGCGTTCTGTACCAAAAGGTACTGTATCACGTGTATTTTTTGCACGCTCATAAATAAGTGAACGTGTTTCACGATTATATGGAAGTTCACTTTCATCCGTGGCAATAAAATACTGTTGGATTTCTGGACGAAGAAACTCAAAGAAATAACGAACATGACCTAATACAGGAAAATTGCGCAGAATCGTGTGTTCTTTTTGGACCAGGTCATAGATCCAAATGACAATAATGGGAATAAGAAAAGCGATAAACCATTTAATGCTATGGAACATAGCAAAAAGAGCAAATGTAATTAATAAAGCTACCCCAAATCCTACATACCATTGGCGTCTCATCTCAAATCCTTTTAATCGAATTGGTTCGCTTTCTCTTATTAAAAAAGCCTAAATTTGTCTCCCCGCCCAAGGCGAGGAGGCGAAAATTTACAATAAAACTAATCTAATTCTGAAAGGCGTTCCACCATTTCACCGCCTACCATTTTATTAATTTTATTTTCAAGCGAGTTAATAAATTGGGTTACTTGATGCTGTTGGTGTGCTTGTTTATTTTTGCATAATATCAATTCATGACTGATATCAAGAGCAGCAAGTAATAGGATTTGGAACTCATCCAGCTGTTTCGCTTTCTTTTTATTAATCCCTATTTGATTATTTAATTTCTGCACGGCGAGCAATAAATTGGGTTCTTCGCCTTCAGGACATTTAATTTCATAAGTTTTATTTAACAATTTAACAGTACACGATTTCATTTGCGTCATGATATAAGACCTTTGCAATTCCATAGAGAGCCTAGGTGAATAGTAACAATTTTGCTCGTAAGCAGCAATTAGTAGGGTGAACGCTTCCGTTAAATCGGTTATCATTGGATATTTTTTATAAATGAGTTGAATATGTCCCAAGAAAGATCACATTTGCATTTGCCGGATTATGATGAATTTTCTGCAACGATTTCTGTTTTGATGTTGCACATATCTTCCAGTTTATTACATGGAATGATGTGTGGCTATCTTTGTGCGGGTGCTGACGGTCAGGGTGAAGCTTACTTGCGTGCTTTATTAAACAATAAAAAAGATGATGCCAGTCGTAATGCAGTTTTAGCTATGTTTTCGGTTTTTTCTATCAGCCAGCAACAAATTAATACGATGGATTTTGAATTTGAAATGTTGCTCCCTGATGATGAAGAATCCTTGTTAGTCCGAGCGCAAGCTTTTAGTGAATGGTGCGAAGGGTTTACTCAGGCTCTAACTTTGGCGGGTATTACTGCTAACCAATTCCATGAAGATGAAGCACAAGATGCATTTCAACATCTTATTGAATTTGCCGAGCTTGACTGTGATACCTTAGATGTAGACGAAGAAGATGAACGTGCATTAATGGAAGTCAGTGAATATGCACGAATGGCAGTGCTCCGGTTACACAGTGATTTAGTAATGAATGAAAAAGAACGTGGCGGGCATACTGGAATGACCCATTAATAAGGATGTTAATATGATTTCTCAACAAGAATATCAAACAAGAAGAAAGCAACTCGCAAAGAACTTACCTGAAGGCAGTATCGCTATTATTCCGGCGGCTCAGGAAGTGGTACGTAATGGGGACGCACATTATCGTTTTCGTCAGGATAGCAATTTTTATTATTTAACTGGATTTAATGAGCCTGATGCATTGTTGGTTTTGACTAATGGCGCAGATACGCAGAGTATTTTATTTAGCCGTCCTCGCAATCCTGCTGAAGAGCAATGGACGGGAAAACGGTTAGGACAAGAGGGAGCTCTATCGGAATTAGGCATGCATACTGCTTTTCCAATAGATCGTGTTGGGGAAGAGTTACCGAGACTATTAAGTGGTAAATCAGCTGTTTATTATGCTCTAGCGCGAAATCCAGAGATGGAAAAAACCATCATGCAGTCTTTGGTGACTCTTAAAGGCCAAGTACGACGAGGAGTGAAAGTACCGGATTATTTATGTGATTTGGAGCCAATATTAGGTGAAATGCGTTTATTTAAAAGCGATGCAGAACTGGATTTAATGCGCCGAGCAGCCACTATTTCTGTTAAAGCGCATGAACATGCAATGCGTCGTTGCAAACATTTGGAGCATGAGTATCAGTTGGAGGCAGAACTGATTTATGAATTCAGTCGTCATGGGTGTCGAAGTGTCGCATATGATCCCATTGTAGGGGGTGGTGCAAATGCCTGTGTTCTGCATTACACCGACAACAATAAATCCCTGCACCGAGGCAGTTTGGTACTAATTGATGCGGGGGGTGAATTTGAAAATTATGCTGCGGATATCACAAGAACTTTTCCAATCAATGGCAAATTCAGCTCAGAACAAAAAAGTATTTATGAACTGGTGCTTAAAGCACAAAAAGCAGGGATTGCAGCGATTAAACCTGGACTTCCCTGGAATTCGGTACAACAAATAATGGTACGAATTTTAACGGAAGGTCTTTGTGAGTTGGGGATTTTGCACGGCGATGTGGATGAATTAGTTGCTAAAGAAGCATATAAACCTTTTTACATGCATAACTCAGGACATTGGTTGGGTTTAGATGTTCATGATTGTGGTCTTTATAAAATTAATGGCGAGTGGCGTCCTTTAGAGCCAGGAATGGTTCTAACTGTTGAGCCAGGTTTGTATATTAGTGCGCAGACTCCAGGGGTAGATAAACGTTGGTGGGATATTGGAGTGCGTATCGAGGATGATGTAATTGTAACGAAAACAGGTCATGAAGTATTAACTGCTGCATTGCCTGTAGAGGTAGATGATATTGAGGCGTTAATGCGTGATTAAAGAAATTGATATACTGGTCATTGGCGGAGGTTTGACGGGAGCTACCTTAATGCTTGCTTTGCAAGGATTAGGCTATAATACCTTGTTGGTAGAAGCTAAACCGTTTAGTGACAAAATAAATCCTGATTTTGATGCTCGATCGTTGGCTTTATCTCCTGCGAGTCGACACATTTTAACCGTGCTTGGCGTTTGGGATCTTCTCGAGGATCATGCAACTCCTATAAATACGATTCATGTTTCCGAGCAACACCATTTTGGGATATCTCGCCTGCAAGGAGAGCCTGGTGCCCCGTTAGGCTATGTTGCGGAAATGCAGCATATCAATCAGGCCTTGCATCAATTATTACCTCACGACCGGATTATTGCACCAGCAAGTCTTAAGTCCTTGGATTATAAAAAACACGCGGCAACAATTCTTACTGATTCAGGAGAAATGAATGTTGTTGCACGTTTAATTGTTGCGGCAGATGGTGCGCAATCTTTAGCCCGCCGATTTTGTTCCTTACCTGCTAAGACCAAACTTTATGGTCAACAGGCAATTGTAGCGAACGTGGGCTTACTGAAGCCCCATAATTATCATGCTTATGAGCGTTTTACTCTACATGGACCATTGGCACTTTTACCCATGCAAGAAAATCGAATGTCATTAGTTTGGGCGGTTCCTCCTAAGGAAGCAGAACGCTTATTGTCTTTATCAGAAGTTGCTTTTTTAAAAGAATTACAACGTGCTTTTGGTTATCGCTTAGGTCGTTTTGCCAAAGTGGGTAAGCGCTTTTCTTATCCCTTACAACAAGTTTTAATGCCTATACAAGCCAAATGGCCTGTAGTTTTTGTAGGTAATGCAGCGCATACTTTGCATCCCGTAGCGGGACAAGGGTTTAATTTAGGGCTTAGGGATGTGGCCACTTTAGCGCAATGCATTGTTGATCAAGGACTTAGTGCGGAAATGCTGCAAACTTATATGCAATTAAGAGCTCATGATCAAAAAGCGATTACTCGTTTAACAGATGGTTTAATTCAGGTATTTACCAGTCGTTTCCCAGGATTTGGAGTGGCACGGGGATTAGGATTGCTTGCCCTGGATAACCTTCCTGTATTGAAGAATCTTTTAGCACGATATGCACAAGGGTTCGGGGGAGTGGTTCCGGATTTGGTGTGTGAAATCGCATTACCCAAGCGCTAAATAGTTTATGAAGGAAAAAAAATGAGTCTGCAATTTAATGTATTAGTAATTGGCGGTGGCATTGTGGGTTTAACTGCTGCCCTAGCCATGGCTCAGCGTGGTAATTCCGTAGCCGTTATTGATGCAGGCTCATTAAAAGTGGATTGTTCAGAACCCGATCCGCGTGTTTATGCAATTAATTTTGCATCACAAACATTGCTACAACAATTAAATGTCTGGCAACACTTGGATAAGACACGCCGTTCTCCCTACAGTTGCATGTATGTCTGGGATGCTGAAAGTAAGGCTCATATTGATTTCGACTCCCGCTATATAGGAAAACCGAATCTAGGGAATATTATTGAAGAATCTGTGTTGAAACACGCTTTATTACAGCAAATCTCCAACCAAACCTCGATTCATTTATTTCCTGATAGCCATGTTGAGGAGGTATTTAGTGGGACAGATGGAGTAAAAGTGTGCAGCTCTGAGCAAACTTGGGAAGGGCAATTGCTAATGATTGCAGATGGAGCTAATTCCCCCGTTCGGCAAAAACTGCAGGTACCATTGAACAGCTGGTCTTATGAACAACATGCTCTAGTAGCCACTGTGTCGGTAGAGAAACCCCACCAACGCACCGCATACCAAGTATTTCGTGCTGATGGACCTTTGGCATTTTTGCCACTTGCTGATGCACATCAATGTTCTATTGTTTGGTCCACTGATCCAGAACAGGTAAAAAAACTGATGAGTCTTCCCGAACAGGAGTTTAATGAGAGATTAACCCATGCGTTTGCTAAAAAATTAGGTCAGGTTGAAGTACTAAGCAGACGTCACCAATTCCCTTTACAGATGCGCCATGTCAAACAGTATGCAGGAGACCGTTGGTTGCTTCTTGGTGACGCCGCACATACCATCCATCCTTTGGCTGGTTTGGGTTTAAATGTTGGACTGGCTGACGTACGCTCCTGGATAGAGTGTTTGGATAGGGTACAAGATAAGTTATGCTCTAAAAAGGCCTTAGGTGCTTATCAACGTGAACGCAAGAATGCGGTATGGCAAATTATTTTGATGATGGAAGGTTTCAAACGATTATTTAGTAATTCCTTTATACCGCTTGTTACATTACGGGGTTTAGGATTAAGTTTTTGTAATCGCTTTATGTCTATAAAACGCTTATTTATTCAACATGCACAAGGTGTGCGGCAATAGGTATTTCTCTCCTCTTCTATAAGTAGCTATATATCCCTCTATTGAATTAATTTTTGCTTATCGCATGGAGTCCACCTGTTGGGCGATGCGCTTAATATTTGTTTAATATTTCCTCTGTATAATTTCAACTATGATGTAATTTTGTTGAGGTGTTGTATGTGGGCAAAATATTCTCCTAAGAAATTTTTTAATGTTAGCGACCCAGTAGTGGGTCATAAAATAGTAGGGCTCCAGCGCTCCACTTTATTGTTACGCGTGGATGGGCGAAGTCTTGAGAAATTGTTTCAACAAAATGGTTTAGTGCCGCGGGTTCCAAATTATGCATTGCAAACAATCCGTTTTTCTGATGTAGAACGTTACCAAAAATTTAATGAAGGTCCCTTTGCTTGGGGGGCATGTTCTTCGCTAAAGGATTTAATTCGCTTCATGGAGAAAAACTCATCGCATACGGAAAATGCTTGGATACATAAGTTTTATGGCAAGGCTACCTCTCTCTCAATATTGAAATTGGAAACTGGAATTGAAAGTGAAGGACATGATGATGAAAAAGAGCAGCTGGTGGTAGAACATGTTCCATTTGAACAATTTATTGCTTCGACATGTCCTAAATTCCGAGAAAAATTCTTGAGTGGTGGTTTGGTACCTAATGCCATGTTTGAGTATAACAGCTCTCTACCAAAATCAATGCGAGCAAGTGATTTACTTAACGAAGGAACCGTTCTGACCTGGCTAATGATCAATAACTGTGAAGAAACGTTTACTACGATCTGCCAAAACACTTATGGCTCCTTAAGTAAAGAAGCTTTAGAGCGACGCTTTGACGGAGATAAAAAAATAGTGGACGCAATTATTAGTGCTGTGGGTTCTCCTTTACAAATGCATCTGTAACTTGCTGGGTCCTATTTCACCAAGTTCAGCCTCGAAGTTACTGCTGATTTTGACCGGAATATGATGGTCAGAATCAAGCAGGGGGCGATTTACCAGGGGTATTTGATCGAAACGCAATGATGAATTTAAACCGATCATTGCCTCCACACTACCCATTGCCCATTCATTGCCGGCATAGGAAAATGCATCAGAAGGATTGATTGCGCAAGCATAATAGTTTTCAGTCTCTTCTTCAGTAAACTCCAGAACATCACGGTTTTCTCGATATACTTCAACATGTTCGAAGGGCTCTTTCATAATCGAGTCAAATTGTTCTTGAAATGATTCGCCGAATGTAGGGAATTCAATTTTTGCTATCCAAGGATAGGAGTTTTCCTGTAATAATTTTTGAAATGCACGAAGGAAACGAGGATAAAGGAGATATTGGATATCATATTCTCCATTCACCTTAGCAAAAAAACCCATTCCTACGGCGGTAGCTTTTAATAAAGCGGGTTTTCCTGATGACTTAGCTGCTTCATTTACTGAAGCTAATAACATTGAAATATCTTCCAATTGATGACGGTAATAAGCTTCTGCTAAAAAAATAACCGCATTTTTTTTATAAAAGGAAGAATAGAACTTGTCGGGTGTTGAACGAGATAGAAATGGAAAACCAGTGCGAATACGGGTAATAAAACCATCTGAATCATACGACCCCAGTGATGATTGGGCTTCTTTAAAATTAGTCGGTAAGTTTTCGAATAAATGAGCAAACTTCGGATGTTCAATTTTGGGATTCACAGGATCCAGCATGAACAGTGAATAATGTAGATAATGATTTTCAAAACTAGCTCCCGCGAGAGAAAAGATTCCTATCTCATAGGGATCTTTCTTAAGGGTTCTGGGGTTCGATGTAGGATACCCCCCCACAGCAACAACGGTACTATTGGAAAAAATAATTTTTTTGGCAGCCGTTAAGCGTTCAGTGGGTGAAAGTAGCTCGGGATGATTTAAGGGAACTTGCTCAAAGTAATTGGGAGATTGTGGGAAGGGAGTGCCATTTTGAAATATCCCCTCTCGATCTCCGGCGACGTTAACTGCAGGTATTTTGCATAAAGCCCTTGCTAAGGAAAAAGGAACCCCTGAATCATTACTTGTAAAATAATGTGGGTTATAAAATACTTTTGCGGTGCTTTGTGTTTTTTCTCGAGCGGCTATGGGAATCAGATCGTTTAAACCACTAATTTTAAATCGTTCATTTAGCCATTCCATTGGAGGTCTGGGACCACTCGGAGGTTTGGGGCGAAAAAAAGTTTTTAAAAACATACGATTCCCTAAAATATGCGCATCTCTTCAACATTATATTATATAAAAGAGACAAATTGAATCAAATTGGTTATTATTTTATATTTCTTCGAGAATTTTTTTTGTAACTTTTTTATGACATAATGAGCAACTTTTCTGTTGCAAGGGATGGTTCGTATTATGTTAAGTCGTATTTTTACTCAAGCTTTCGTTAGAACAGGTGAACAACATCCTGGTTTACCAAGTAGAATCCTTTCAAATGTTCGTGTCGGGCGTATGGCTCCTGAGACAACCAAGGATACGATTGCAAAAGAATTGCAAGCTGAACTACAAGAAAAAGGATTCGCCCAAGTTAGCAAGACGTTAAACCAAGAGAAAATAATTCTAAAAGAGCTGCAAGAGCACCAAAAAGAAAGTTTACAACGTATAAAAGAACTTTGTGTCACCCCCGCCCAAAGACGATCTGCTGAGGGATATAATATTAACGGGCTGTTCTGGCATCAAAAACAACAAGAATTGAAACAAATCGACACGAAAGAGGCACTACAAAATAGAGAAGAGACCATTGATTGGCTAAAAACCCGTCAAGATTTATATACGGTGCTTAAAGAAACTCCTAATACAACACCTGAGAGTTTCACAGAAAATTTCTCATTCAACTGGTAACATGAATACTGGCTCGGTGTTTTCTAGACATCTTTCCTCTAGAGGGATTCAAGGGAATACAATCTCGCTTTAAAAATGATGTTTTCCCAAGCTACCACTCAATCCCTCTATTTGTTTAAAAATTAGCTGGACAGGTTAATTTTTTTTATTAAAATTCAACCCCAATCAAACGGGTGAAGAATCACATGAAAAAAACCATTAAATTTTTAGACAACTCAGACAAAACAAAAGCCAGGCAGGAAATGCTAAAAGAGGAACTCATTTTTTTTCCTGATGAGGAGGATTCTCTTTTAGGATTATGTAATTATTTAAAGTATAGTTGTACTCAGCCCGATTTTAACTTTCAACGCACCGAGTATGATAAGGGCGTTATAATTGCTGCAAGTCCAAATCTGGGCCCTAAACAACTCGCAGTCTTTGCGGCTAAATCGTTTAAGCCTGGAGATATAGTTGGAGAAATAAAAGGCACAGACTTATTTGGTATTCGTCCTAATGCAGAGATGGAGCGGATAGTTGAAGAATACCAAGGGGATTCCACTTACGTTTGGAAATTAAATCTAGATGATAGGGAACAATATGCGGTAGTCATCGATTTGTTGAAATCAGGATCAAGTACGCGCTGGGTTAACCATGCAAATAAACCCAATTTAGAAGTAAAAGTAATTTGTAAGCAACGTCAGGATGACAGCGGAAAAGTTCACTTTGATTATCATGCGTATTATGTTGCTGCCAGAAAAATTAATTTTGCTGATGAGTTGACTATTTCTTATGGAGATGAGTATTTTACAGCAGAGCGACCTCAAATTGTGTGTCAACCTCAAAGTTTGGTTAAAATTTTAGAGGATCTCGCTGAAATGCAGCAAGTTGCAATAAGTAAAATAAGTACGCCTAATGAACTAAAAGAATTTTTCACTTTACTAAGATCAGACATGTTAAGTAAACAAGAACAAAAAAAGCAAATGTATTTAGATAAAAATTTAGATCCAAAGATCTATGACTTAAGTACCTTTGAAGATGTGATGCGTTTTCAAAAAGAACAAAAACTCCAGCTGAAACAAACCTCTCCCTATCATTTATTTATAGCTCCTACGATACGAGGAAAGGAAGAAAATCGCTATTCATTATTTAGTGGCCAGAAAATTCCTGCAAAGAAAACTCTATGCCGGCTTGTTGGCCAGAAAATGGATGCGGTCCCGACAAAGAACGAAGAGATGCTTCTATGGGCAGCACAAAATAATATTGATACGAATTATTTAGTACAATCCGGAGAGGGAGGATATCTTTATACTAAAGATAAAGCCTCAGAAGCCTATTGTGTAGAAGGAGCCAAATACCGAAGCGAAATGAATGTTCGATTTGATTTTAGAACTAATTCTTATATAACTACACGTCAAATTCAACCTGGTGAAGAAATTCTGGCTTTTTATGAGGGGTATGATTACGGAGCCTCACCGACCAAGTTGGCTAAAGTATTCGATGATTTTAATGAGTCTCAATATTATTACCAAGCTACTTGGGACAACGATAAAGCCACGATTGAAAACGTAATACCAAAAACTCCTGGCTATAGTTTAGAGGACATTGATGAGACCATTTATTCCCATTCTGGAGAACATGAGAATTTCCAATGGAGTCCAGTATCCAATGAGCACATTTTAACACCAGGCCATGATTTAGAAGATCATGAAAAAATTCTCACCCCAGGTTATAGTTTTGATTCAATAGGGGAGGGCTTTTCTGAAGATTCTAAAGAAAAAGATAAAGAAAGCACCCATGAAAAAAGAAAGGCTTGGAGCCCAACGTTCCAATTTGGGGAAAACCTTTCTAAAAAGAGAAAGAATACAAAAATGGAACGAGAGGAAGAAGATGAATCGCTCTCTGAAACAGAGTTTAGCCTAAATTATTAGCGAATAATGACATTTTAAATGTGGGGTCTCAAGGGTGTTAGGGTAATAAAATACCAAAACCAGGAGATCCTCCGTCATAAACTCCTACCTTCCTAAGACTTAATACTTTATTTTAAGCGAGCAAAGTGTTGACGACTAAACGCTACTTTTTCAGCAACTGATTCTTTGGGATGTTTCTGATAATGGGCTTCAATTATTCGATAGCGTTTTAATCCGCCTTCCCGATTAGCAATTTGGATATTCAAGCCTGGCCTTGCATTTAATTCAAGCATTAACGGGCCGTGTTCTTTATCCAGGACTATATCTACACCGAGATAGCCAAGACCTGTTAATTCATAACAGCTGGAGGCTATTTCCAGTATTTTATTCCAATAGGGTACTTCAATGCCGACGATGGAGTTCAAAGTATCAGGATGATAATCGATGATGTCATTATGATATACGCCACCTAAGGTCTTTCCCGTAGCTAAATCGACTCCAACCCCAATAGCACCTTGGTGTAAATTCGCTTTTCCACCCGACAAGCGAGTCGGGAGGCGCACCATGGCCATAGCGGGATAACCCAATAAACTAATAATACGAATATCAGGAATACCCTCATAACTTACTTCGGCAAATACGGGGTCTACCACTACTCGTTTCTCTATAATTGCATAATCCGAGGAGCCTCCCAGACTATATGCTCCTGAAAGAAGGCAGGATAAATGGTAGCTAAGCTCTTGGGTTGTGGTGAGTTTGCCGTTAATTTGCCGATAACGACCATAAACTTTATCCTTAAAAACTAAAATCCCATCTCCACCAGAACCTCGAGCTGGTTTAACAACAAAGTCATTATAAGGTTCTAAACGTTCCTCTATGGTTTTAATTTGTTGTTCCGTTTCAATGATATCGTATAAAGGTGGGACCGCAATACCTGCTTTTAGAGCCAGTTTTTTAGTTTTTAACTTATCATCAACTAAAGGGAATAGCTTTCTGGGATTGTAGCGCAATACAAAATCTGAATTACGCTGATTAATACTTAGTATTCCGTGGTTTTTTAAACGGCGAAACAGATTAATCATTTTACGTGTCCCGCAAGTGATTTAAAGCGTTTCAACTCAAATAATCGGTATCCTCGATATTGTCCAAACCACAAGATTAACGAGAGCAGAACCAAAACCAGCTCAGGAAAAGCAAAGACAAGATATTGTAATGGTTCATAACTCATCGCCCAATAAGAGATAACTGCTGCAATTAGGCTGCCTACGCCTGACTTGATGGCTTCTGATGCACCTCGTTCATCCCAAGTAATGCACATACGTTCTATAGTCATGGTTAAAATGACCAGAGGGAATAGGGCAACTGAGAGACCTGCATCGAGGCCGAGATTTTGACTGATGATACTAATAAAGATCATAAGCATAATCACGACAGTTAATATTGCCGCGAGTCGTGGTACCAAAAGCAGCCGCAATTGGTCTAAATAAAAACGTGCCAGTAGCCCAAAAGAGACAATAATAACAAAGAGAGAAATTCCCCAGACTACATGTGTTTCTCTAAACGCTAAAGCGATTAGAACGGGCATAAAAGTCCCAAATGTTTTGAGTCCAATAAAGTTTCGTAGAATTAAGATAATAAAAGCACCTATAGGTACGGTTAATAAAATCTTATAGGTAGCTTGAGCATTGACCGGCAATTGTAACAAAGAGAATCGCAAGAGTTGCGAATCGGATTGCAGACCCCGCGATTTAGCAATACTTAAAGCATTGATGGGCGTGGGCGATACAGTTAAACTAAATTGCGGCTTTTTGCCCCCCTCGACGTTAAATACAGGCTCATTACCATATTGCCAAATAAGAAAATCTTTTGGTAAACCGGCTCCCCCGGTTTTAGGATTAATATAAATCCAGTTTTTACCATTGAATACAGCCAAAAATGAACTTAATTCCGCTTTGCTTTTTTGAGATAAATAAATTCCCTTTACGGGGATCGCAGAAATTTTAGACTGATTTAAAATTAAAATGGCGGCATTGATAAGGTGCTCATCACTAAAGTCATTACTTGTTAATAATTTAGCATTCCCATCTTTTTTATTCAGTTCTTTAATGGTGCTCTGAGCAAAGGTTTTAATATCAGCTGAAGATTGTCTTACTTGGCTGATAATGGTTTCCACAGCGGATTTTTGACTTTCTGCCAGGGGTTGTGTTTTGGCCGCAGGAGGGGTCGCTAATGGTGATTCATTGCCCTCAGTTTGGCGAAAAATTGCTCTGTAATACAGCGATTGTGCGCCATGGGCTCGCCGGATTGACCAAACGGTTTCCCGATTATCACCATTTAAGTTAGTGGTTACCCCATAATTTCTTGAGACAAAATACTCATCAAGAATAGCAAAATGGGGTGGCAAATAAGGGATATTAAAACTCGCTTTAATTGGTGTATTCGGGTCCGCAACGAAACGCAAGTTGGATTCAACCATCCAACTGTTTATCGTTTCAGTATCAGTTAACGGCACATCGAGAACAAAGTGTCGGTACAAAAAAATTCCTGCTCCAAGGATAAATAGTGTAATGATCAATCCATAAACATGACGCGTGTTGTTTTTCATTGTTTCTTAAAACTCTGATTTTTTAACGTAAATGTGAGTGCTGGATTAACTGCACCATTAAAAGCAATAATTGCGTCTCTTCCTAAAAGTAAAGGATAGAGGAAGCGTTTGCGGTTTGTTAAATTTACTTTAATTGTTCTGACCTTATCTCCAAGTTGTATATCAAGCAGTACAACGGGCCGTTTGATTGGTGCGTGTGCGATAATCTCGGAACCATGTTCTCCATCCCGAACTTTGATTTTCACTCGGCCTTTGTATTCCGCTTCAAATATGGATTCGCCAGTCTTAGTCGGAACAGTAAAACGTAAATAAGGAACCCCATTTTTGGTTATTTCAGTAATATTGGTCGCATTTAACGATGCTGATTTAGCCCCGGTATCCAATTTAGCTGATAGAGTCAAATTTTTTTGGGGAAACGAAACTTTTTCAACATAACCATAAATTTGTGCTTCATTCGATGCCATAACGGGTCCGGTCATTAGTGCTGCAAAAATAAAGAGAGCAAATATTGATCTCATTGAATCCTCTTACCTGAGTTGTTTTTATATTAGGGCAATATCGTAGCAGGTTTGGCTCCTAAGTCACAACCCGTAAGTGGATTTAATAAATATTTTTTGTATGAACTGAGTGTGATATCATGATCAACTGCCTGAAAATTGTATCTTTTTAAGTCATGATGAAACGATTATTGACATCGAGAGCAATAATCCATATAATCCGCCCATCCTAACTGGTGGCCATTTCTGTGTGTAAGAATGACTATTAAGGGCGAAGAAGATTCACCGTTAAAATCCGAAGACCTTGTTTTCCTCTTGGCGATCGCCGGTCGTATTGACGCGCAAAGTAGACTTCTCGCTCAAAAGCTCGATAAAGATCGTTATGTTTATCATGCTTATGCCGTTATGGATTCTCTAAGCTCTTCTTACAGTATGTTTAAATACTTCTTGGAAGTATTTATTGCTAAGTCTGATCCCGACCTAATGCACAAAATTTTGACCTCTCCCGAAGGAATCGCCGCGGTTGCTGCAGAAGCGATTTTTTTGGTTTCCTTTTCCTTTTTAGCCAGTGTCTATGATAAAGAAGAGAAGGATTCGTTAAAAAAATTAATAGCGTCTGCTTGGCCCTATTTTCGTGATTTGATGAAAGGCTTAAAAAATGCATACAAAGGATGGCGGAGCACAGTTCAGGTATTAAGCCTAATCAGTGGGATGGATCTCAAATACATGGTAATCCCTGTAGGATTGTTTTTAGGTGTATTTGCTGCCGCCAATCGTCTTTGGATACGCAGCATGGTTGAGAAGCGTAAAACGCAAATGGATCAAAATAAAGAGCTTTTATTGAAAATTCAACAACTAAGCTCTTTAACGCCATTAGATCTTAAGACGTACTTATCGAAAATAGAATATCAGGATACCGATACACGCGTTCATGCGTATTTAGCTGTAGCAACGGGTGGATTTTTAGATGGATTATATCTTTATATTGGCGTAGTAAGTCTTTCAGTTCTTTCGCCCCCTCTTCTTCTTGCTCTCTCCAGTATTGGCGCCTTGTACACGCTCTCCTGTGTCATTTCACGAATTTATGAAGAATATGATTTTCAGTTGCGCCTAGAAGTTACCCAAACTCGGTGTAAGTTAGCCTTAACTACTAAAGAATTGGAACTGACCTATGCTAAATTGCTTGAGCTACAGGCAAGGCATAGCCTTAAAAATGAAGATCTAGAAGAAATCAGAAGATTGAAAAGAGAGGTTTGCCGTTTAATTGGGAGTTTTGAAGAAGAGCACCGATTATTACAAGACCAACTGACGTACAGTTATCTGACAGCCGGTTTGTTAGGTATGAAGTATGGTTTATTTGCTTACGGGGTATTGACTAGTATTTTATTTACCGCTTCTTCACTTTCTTTAATCACTGCAGGTAGCTTTCCTCCTGCTTTATTGGCAGTAATTATCGTTTCTGGCTTAATATTAATGATAGGGATGACCGCGTATACCTTGAATGCTCATTATAAGCATATGAAAAGACGCGAACAAGACGACCAAAAAGATCATCCTTACACTAAAATTAGGGAGATGAAGACCCATATTGAAAGCAACGTTGATGCTGATATTTTAGATTCAGAAACGTTTGCTAAATCATTAACCGATGGTCTTAACCTCGATCCTTCCCCACAGACTTTTTTCCAAGAGTGGTTTGAAGTATTTCGCTCTTTTGCTTCCGGTTTATCTAAAGGAAACAATTTCTCAAATTTTGCATTGACCTTTTACCAAGAGGTTGATTCTGAAGGACATTATCACGATACCTCGATAATGGCAGACTTGGCCATTGCAAGTGGAATCCTATTTTCATTAGTTCTAGGTTTTCGAGCTTTAGCTCGTGGATTAGGACGGTCACCTCAAGGCCAGCCTAGTTGTACAAAAATTAAAGAATCGGATGAGGCCGGGGTGCCGATGGATGATATGAAAACCCGGCATCCAAGGGAATCAAGTGAGTGTCCGAAACGCAAAGCCTCTGATTCCCTGCCAAAAACCGCTTCTTCATTTTGGAATTTCTTTTACCATAAAAAAAACCCACCCGCCACACTTCCTCATTCAATGAGCGACACGAGCCTAAATCAGCATTCTACCGAGAGTATAATTGGGGGTTTAGAGTAGGATCATTATACATTTTAAATTGATGATAGACTCTGAACGTACGCTTTTTCGCTTGCACTTGTTCAAGCAATTCTTTGAAGCATTGGGTTAATTGTTCTAATTGTTGATTAATGATCCCTAATTTATGGGCACAATTGTTTCTATGTTCTTCGCTGACATCTTCGCGCTGAGTTTGTAGACCCATGTGATAAGATTTTAATGATAAAATAGAGAGTCTATCAATGATCATGCCGGGTGATTCAGAGTGCACTGGACATACATTGTAATGTGCTGGTTTTAATTGCTGGAAAAGCCATTCATCCATTGCTTCCATACGGTTATTACGCAATTGATTGTAGCGATCAATTTCTCGCTTTGCCTGGTAGACAAATTCATAACCCTGATCATCACGACGGGCTCTATCTTCTGCAAGCCAGAGCTGATAGTTAAATGCATGATTTTCTTCTACTAAGCGATAAAATTCTTGCTGTTGATACACGATACCGGAAGTATTCCATTGGAGGATGGAGTTTTTATGTATATTGATGATTTCTTCGCCATTAATACGCTCTGACATGTTTCAATCCTGCTCTTTGAAAAGGTGTCAGTTTAACCTATACCGCATAACGCTACAAATTAGAGCCGAAGTATTTATTATAAATGGTTTCATAAGTTCCATCGTTTTCCATTTGTAATAAAACTTTGTTGATACCATTAATGAGCGCCCTATTTTTGGGAAGTGCGAGGATTCCATACCCATTTCCAAGCACAATAGGTTTCCCTACAGGCTGAAAGTTAATCACTTTATTGATGGTAAGATACTTAAAGATATTGATGTTCAATATAATTGCATCCACATTATTATTGAGCAATGCGGTAATCATTAAAGAAATTTTTGGATAGGATTTTATATTATCTCTGCTGGTATACAGCGCAAGGGTATCCTCGAGGTCGCTTGCTTCTAGAGTCCCTATTTTTTTGTTTTTAAGATCCTCAATGGTTTTTATATTTGAGGACATTGTTAAAAATTGTCCATCACTTGTCATAAAGGGCAAACTATAAACATAATTTGCGGAGAGGGATTGAGGGATGGGGCTGGGCGGGAACGTAATATCAATATCTCCTGCATTGAGTATAGCCAATTGGTTTTTCATGGTGACTGGTTTGTATTCACAAGTAATATTGAGACGTTTACATATTTCATTCATTAGATCGATGCAAAAACCAAAATAATGATTACTCCCGTCTATTGCAGAAAAAGGAGGTGCGGATTTTGAAACGCCTACTATAACGGTATTGCTATAAGCGAGTGGGGTAATCACTAAAAGTATAAAAAATAGAATATGTCTAACCCGCTTCATGCAGTTGTACCATTCCATCTGGATTATATTTAAATCTAGGTTGCTGAGAATTATTTGTCAACTTTTTATATTTTTAGCTAAGCAGCGATCTAATGCATTGGCAAAGGCAGTTTTTTCTTTTATGCTTAAGGCAGCAGGACCACCCGAATAATGCCCGGTAGCGCGTAATTGCTCGTTCATGTTTCGTAAATTTAAACGCTGTTTGATGTTGTTTTCCGTATATTCCTCTCCACGAGGATTAATTGCCAATCCTTTTTTTGCAATCACATCTGCGGCAAGAGGGATGTCCGCAGTGATAACTAAATCAAACGGTTGTAAATGAGTTGTGATATAATGATCTGCACTATCAAAGCCTTTAACGACTTGAACTGCATCGATAAAAGGTGAAGGAGGATAATTAATAAAGGAATTAGCCACCAAGGTGAGTCGTGTTTTTGTACGGACCGCGGCGCGAAATAAAATCTCTTTAATTATTTTAGGGCACGCATCGGCATCTACCCAGATCTGCATATAATTGAATTGTCAGTCGAATGTTAGAATGATTTTAGCAAGTAAGGCTGACAAGTAATATAGCCTAACTATATAATTTTATCTTTGCACGCTGCCTACATAATCTGAACAATCAGATTGGTCTATTTTTTGGAGAAAGTAATGAGAGTTTTCACTTTTCTTTGTTGTTCCATGTTATCTATGGTTGTTGCTGCTGAATCCACTCTCCCTGTTGGATGTCAGGCGATTGCTGTTCAAGGTGAGTCAGTGACTCTACAAGGTAAAAAAAGCAGTCTGATCTTTATCCATAATCTTACTTCTGCTGATTTATGGATTACCCATCCCGTTACTGAGCCAAGCGCTAGCGCAGGTTGGACAACTCGTTTACAAGGTGGTAATTGGTCTGCATTAGCATTGAACAAGGGTCCATTTCCGATAAATTGCATTGAATCTAAACCTGGCCATGAACAACAAGTGCCCTGTGAAGGTCTCATTGCCGTGTGTAAATGGAAGGGGGTGAAAATCCCTAATAATGGTAAAGAAAGTACGTTTTGGGCAGCAGAAGATATGTCATTATCTGCCTTAACTGCTGCAGTGGGGGCACGAGGTTTTGTGATTCCTATGCCTAAGAACAATAAGTAACAAGAGTTAATTCATTTGCACAATCTCCACGAGATTTTAATTTTGGAGTATGAGTATGTACATAAAGCTGTTTGATACAAAAACTGAAGATAAGCTAGAGAATAAAGAAAGAAAACTCCAGTTTATGCAAAATGTTTATTCTGTATTATCTCGTGACTCCACGATGAGTAGTGAGATGACGCAGCAGATTCTAATTGGTGCATTAATTCAAACAAATCTTTGTGCAAAAGAAGTTCTTGAAGATATAGAAAATAGATATAAATCCAGCAATATTTCTTAAAGAATGCGTTTAGATAGAGGGCTCTTAACTACTTTGGGAGAATTACTGGCGGTTGCCCCCTTATCTTGCTACTTTTATGGATAAGTGGTAGAACTGAGCAAATGATATATAACTTAAATATGATGATAACTAAATACAAACAGGATAAGTAGTGAGCAAAAAATCAAAAGATCCCTTTTATGCACGAGAAAGTGAAAAATATAACGATCCTGTCCCAAGTCGCGAATTCATCATGGAAGTTCTTAATGAATTCGGCAAACCCATGTCGCGCAATCAATTATTTGACAAACTACACATAAGTAATGAAAACAAACAAGAATCTATGGGATTTAGGCTGAAGGCCATGTTGCGCGATGGCCAAATTATGCAGGATCGACGTGGTCGGTTTTGTCTTATGAAAAGGATTAATCTGTCACGGGGTACGGTCCAAGGACATCCAGATGGCTTTGGTTTTTTTATTCCGGATGATGGCTCGGAAGATATGTTTTTGTCCGCTAAAGAAATGCGGGCGGTAATGCATGGTGATATTGTTCTTGCCTATCAAGCGGGTGTGGACCGACGGGGAAGACCTGAAGCAAAAATTCATGAAGTAATTGAGCATGCGAATGCCTCCGTAGTAGGACGCTTTTTTAGCGATCATGGGGTAAGTTTTGTCTTGCCTGATAGCAAACATCTGACGCAGGATATTTCTATCCCACAAGAAATGGTGAATGGCGCAAAAAATGGTCAAATCGTTTTAGTTGAATTAATTTCATTTCCCAGTAAGCGAACCCAAGCCATCGGTAGAGTGATTCATGTATTGGGTGAGCATATGGCGCCAGGGATGGAAATCCAAGTTGCACTGTATGCCCACGGAATACCTTTTGAATGGCCAGAGGATGTAAGCATTGAAGTTGCAAAAATTCCCCTACATGTTACTGAGGAACAAATTAAGGGGCGAACCGATCTTCGCAGCCTTCCTTTTGTTACGATTGATGGGGAAGATGCTAAGGATTTTGATGATGCGGTTTATTGTTATAAAAAGCCTAAAGGTGGCTATCAATTGTATGTTGCAATTGCAGATGTTAGTAACTATGTAATGCAAGATTCTGCCTTGGATAAAGAGGCCGCACGCAGGGGTAATTCGGTTTACTTTCCTGGTAAAGTAATTCCTATGTTACCGGAAGCTTTATCTAATGGTGTATGTTCGTTAAATCCACATGTCGACCGGCTGTGTATGGTTGCCGAAATGTCCATTAGCAATGAGGGCAAAATTTCACGTGCACGTTTTTATCGTGCAGTGATCCATTCCCATGCCCGATTGACCTATACCCAGGTCGGTTCTTGGCTGGAGCAGGGCCACACAGACGAACAACATGTTGCTTTATGGCCAGGGTTGCAAGCCCTTTATGATTTGTACCATGTTTTATTAGCAACCCGTAAACTTCGCGGAGCAATGGATTTTGAAACCACTGAAACGCGAATTGAGTTTGATGAAAATAAAAAAATTCAATGCATCATCCCAGTGATTCGCAATGATGCTCATAAATTGATTGAAGAATGTATGTTGGCTGCAAATGTAGCGACGGCACGATTTTTGGAAAAAGCAAAAATTCCGACTCTTTATCGGGTGCATGCTGCTCCTGAAGAGGATAAAATTACGGCTCTAAGACAGTTTTTAGGTGAGTTAGGATTACAATTAAGCGGGGGTAAGAAACCCGGGCCCAAAGATTTTCAGCGCACTATGAATTCTATAGAAGGTCGACCCGATCAACATTTGATTGAAACAGTTATGCTCCGTTCTTTAAAACAAGCGCATTATGTTGAAGCGAATGAAGGGCACTTTGGTCTCGCTTATTCTGCATACACGCACTTTACTTCGCCTATCAGACGCTATCCTGATTTATTAATCCATCGTGCAATTGGTCATTTGTTAGAGAATCATCCTGTTTATGAATTCAGTTATACCCACGAAGACATGAATCGATTGGGCAAACATTCCTCTATGACGGAGCGACGAGCAGATGAAGCAACAAGAGAAGTAGTTGCTTGGTTAAAATGTGAGTACATGCAAGATAAATTAGGGCAAGTATTCAAAGGACGAATTTCTGCAGTAACTAGTTTTGGAATTTTTGTCGAACTTGATGAAATTTACGTCGAAGGTTTAGTTCATGTCACTTCATTAAAGAATGATTACTATACTTTTGACTCTGTAAAACATCGTTTGATTGGGACCCGCGGCGGACAAGTGTATCGTTTGGGGGACAAAATGACTGTTTTAGTGGCTCGCGTGGATCTGGATGAGCGTAAAATTGATTTTGAGCCGGTGGAGGAAACAGTAAGTCATGAGTGAGCAGTATGTTTATGGTGTACATGCGGTTTCTGCTTTATTAACCAATCCGCATCGAGTGACTAAGAAACTCTATATAAGTGAAGACCGGATAGATACACGATTGCAGGATATCATTGATAAAGCCACACAAGCACATGTCCCTATCGAAAAGCTAAGCACCCAAAAAATGAACCAGCGGTTTGCAGACTTTGCCCATCAAGGAGTCGTTGCAAGTGCTTCGTCATTGCCCGATTACAATGAGTCACATTTGCTTGCATTACTGGAATCTAGTAAACAACCTACTTTGATTCTTATCCTAGATGGAGTGACCGATCCCCATAATTTAGGAGCCTGTTTGCGTACTGCAGATGCAACAGGTGTTGATTTTGTGATCATTCCTAAAGATAAAAGCGCCAGTATTACTCCCGTAGTAAGCAAAGTTGCATGTGGTGCGGCGGAATCAGTTCCCTTGGTAAGGGTTACCAATTTAGTACGTAGCATGAAGCTTTTAAAAGAAAATGGAGTTTGGATTTATGGTGCAGCAGGCGAGGCAACCGGTTCTCTACACCAAATAGATTGCACTGGTGATGTTGCTATTGTGATGGGTGCTGAAGGTGAGGGGCTGCGCCGTCTAACACGTGAACATTGTGATGGTTTATTTTCTTTGCCTATGTCAGGCAGTGTAACAAGTTTAAATGTTTCTGTAGCCACTGGTGTTTCTTTATATGAAATTATAAGGCAAAGAAAAGGGAGCGGTTTCTAATGAGTGAATTAAAAATGAACGCGGCAAAAGCCGCGCTGCAATACATTGAAGACGATATGGTGGTGGGTGTTGGTACAGGCTCTACAGTGAATTTCTTTATTAAAGAGCTGGCTACTATAAAACACCGAATTGATGCCTGTGTATCAAGTTCCAAAGCCACAGAGGCTTTATTACGGAAAGAAGGTATTCCTGTGATTGATTTAAATTCGGTCCAGGATTTGCCAATTTATATTGATGGTGCCGATGAAGTGACTGAGCATGGCGAAATGATTAAGGGAGGCGGTGGAGCCCATACGCGCGAAAAAATTGTTGCCCAAGTAGCAGAAAAATTTATTTGCATCGTAGACAACTCAAAGCTTGTGAAGCATTTGGGAAACTTCCCTGTAGCCGTTGAGGTGCTTCCCATGGCAAGAAGCCTGGTTGCTCGACAATTAGTGCAATTGGGTGGAGATCCCGAATATAGAGAAGGCTTTGTTACCGATAATGGGAATATTATTCTGGATGTGTTTAATTTAACAATTAATGAACCTATGGATTTGGAAGATCGGATTAACCGGATAACTGGAGTTGTGGAAAACGGGATTTTTGCACGTCGAACAGCTGATGTGATTTTGCTTGCTTCTCCCGAGGGTATTAAGCAAGTAAAGTAGATTAAATCGAAGATTCCTGGATGTGTGGTGACTGAACAATTCTCGGATCATGCTTTGTTTCTATACCATGAGTTATGGGCCAAAAATTAAGTAATACTACTTTATAACTAAATAGGTTTTAGGCTAATGAATGAACATAAAGTTTATGTAAACCGAATTTTAAACATGAAAAAAATCAAGTTAATTGGTTTGGACATGGACCATACCTTGATTCGTTATAATTCTGAGAATTTTGAGTCGCTGGTTTATCAGCTGGTTAAAGAGCAGTTAGTAGATGTAAAGCATTATCCTGAGCAAATTAAAAAATTAAATTTCAATTATCATGATGCAATCCGTGGTTTGGTCATTGATAGAAAAAATGGCAATATTTTAAAACTCAGTCGTTATGGGGCAATTCGGCAAAGTTATCATGGCACGAAACCTATCGATTATGCAGAACAACAGAAAATTTATCGAAGTATCTATGTTGATTTGAGTGATCCAAATTACATGGCAATTGATACTTCTTTTTCCATTGCCTTTTGCGTTTTATATGGCCAGTTGGTTCATTTGAAAGATACGCTTTATCCTGAGGAAATACCCAGTTATCAAACCATAGCACAAGATGTACAATTTTGTGTGGATAAAGTTCACTCTGATGGCAGCTTAAAAACCATCATTAGCAAAAATTTACCGACCTATGTTATTAAAGAACGCGCGTTGGTTGATGGGCTTCGGCATTTCATCCATCATGGTAAAAAAATATTTATCCTGACCAACTCTGACTTTTCCTATACGAAGCTCTTACTGGAATATGCAATTAACCCTTTCTTGAAGAAGGGTGAAAGTTGGATTAATTTATTTGAATTTGTCATTACCCTAGCTAATAAACCACGATTTTTTTACGATAATCTTCGTTTTTTATCAATTCATCCAGCCGTTGGTACCATGACTAACACTGTGGGTCCAATAGTTCCAGGCGTGTACCAAGGAGGAAATGCCAAAAAATTCACCGAAGATTTACATGTCCGAGGTGATGAGATTCTTTATATTGGGGATCACATTTACGGAGATATCTTAAGATTGAAAAAAGACTGCAATTGGCGCACTGCTTTAGTGGTTGAAGAGTTGGGAGAGGAAATAGCAGCGCAAGCTCGGGCCATGCCTATAGAGAAAGAAATCAGCAAGGCAATGGACATTAAAAAAGGTTTAGAAAAACAATACGTTGAGTTGTACACTAAAATGATTGATGAAGATTCAAAACAATACAGTAATGAAATACAAGAATTACAAGCGCAAATCAGCAGAATAGATGCCCAACTCACTAAATTGTTAAAAGAACAACAAAGCTATTTTAATCCAAAATGGGAACGTATTTTTCGCGCGGGTGCTGAGGAAAGTTATTTTGCCTATCAAGTGGATCGCTTTGCGTGTATTTATATGGAAAAACTATCCGATTTATTGGAATACTCTCCTGTAACTTATTTCCGTGCGAACAGACGTCTATTAGCGCATGATATCGAAGTATAAAACTAAGGAAGATTAAGGTGTAAGGTAGCAATGACGGTATCCATTGATGTTTCACTTGTACGAAGATTGATTGATTCACAATTTCCACAATGGGCTAATTTACCCATTAAGCCTGTAGAATTTAGTGGTTGGGATAATAGAACCTTTCATCTAGGTAATGAAATGTCAGTTCGACTGCCCAGTGAGGCATTCTATGCGCTGCAAGTAGAAAAAGAGCAGCACTGGCTTCCTTATCTTGCTCCTCATTTAACATTGTCCATTCCATCACCTATAGCTAAAGGTGAGCCAGCTGAGGGTTATCTGTGGCCATGGTCCATTTATCGATGGATTGAAGGACAAACAGCCTCGATTGAATGCGTTAACGATCTGAGTTTATTTGCAACGGCTCTTGCAAAATTCTTGGTGGAATTGCAAGCAATTGATACGGCAGATGGACCACCGGCAGGCGAGCACAGTTTCTACCGTGGCGGCCCACTAATAACTTATGATGCTGAAGTTCAAAAGGCAATTAAAATTCTGGCGCAACAAACAGATACCCGAACTCTTTATTCAATCTGGTCTGAGGCCCTAGCTGAGAGCTGGCATAAAAATCCGGTTTGGGTTCATGGCGATATTGCTGTAGGTAATTTATTGATCCGAGAAGGCCGTCTTTATGCAGTAATTGATTTTGGACAATTGGCTGTTGGGGATCCTGCATGTGATTTGGTCATAGCTTGGACATTTTTAAAAAAGGCAAGCCGAGATGTGTTTCGTAAGGCACTGCAACTGGATAAAGCAACATGGGCTCGCGCTCGAGGATGGGCCTTGTGGAAAGCATTAATTGTCTGCGCGAAATTGCCGGGTACAAATCCATTGGATAGTGCAAAATCTTGGCGGGTAATTGAGGAGATAATTGCAGATTATAATAATGGCGACTAAGATATTATTGAGAATGAATTATTCAATCTATGAAGTAGGATTTTGGACTTAGACTATTTATGGATTAAATCATTAAAAGGGAAAGTCATGTTAACAATTAAACTATTAAGAAGAGTGATTTTTGCAGGTTGTTTGTTAGGTATTACTGTATTATTCAGTTCCTGCAATACAAGTCAGCCTGATCAACCCATCTCATCAAGTAATGAAAAAGGTTATGGCGGAGAAGGGGGCGGTGGCCATTAAGTTTTTTTAAATAAATGGTTTAAACTCATCATCCTACAGTCTATCTGCGGATGATGAGTGATTAAGGCAAAAAATTGTACGGAATTATTTAACCCTACTGGATTACTTTCCTTAATGTCTCCGGGCTAATATTAGCTCCACTTAAAACAACCACCACATTTTTTCCTTGATAATATTTGGCACATTTTAAAAATGAAGCCAGAGCAACGCCTGCGGCACCTTCAATTAATAAATGATGAGTATTGATGATTGTTAGGATCGCAGATTGAATTTCATTTTCAGAAACTAAAACAAAATCATCCACATAGTCGCGACATAGATCTAAAGTAATTGAATTTGGCTCAATGCCCCCGGCTGTAGCATCGGAAAGAGTTGGCAAGGTGTCCATGGAAATAATTTTTCCCGCCTTAACCGATTCGTACATAACTGGAGAATTTTCTGGCAAGCACCCTATAATTTTAGTTTTAGATGAAACTGCTTTCAGGTATCCAGCAATTCCGCCAATTAATCCGCCTCCGCCAACAGGTATAAAAACTACATCAATGGAATTGAGTTGACGCATAAGTTCTACGGCGATTGTGCCTTGACCTGCAATTACTTGCCTATTGTTATAGGGAGATACATACACCATGCCCTGTTGTTTTGCATAGTTTATGGCGTGTATCTCAGTTTCTACGCAATCGTTGCCATAGAGTTTAAGAGAAGTATTATAAAAGCCTATATTTTCTTTTTTTACGGGGGATACATGTTCGGGAACAAAAATAATTCCTGGCAGATTAAGCCTATGTAATCCGTAGGCGATTGCTGCTCCATGATTTCCTGTAGAGGCCGCGACAATACCATTTAGCTTTTCTTTTTTTAAAGACAATAAAGCATTAAATGCCCCCCGTATTTTGAATGAACCTGTATACTGTAAATTTTCACATTTTAAATGAAGATTTACCCCGGTTAATTGACTTAGTGGAACAGAGAAATCCAAGGGAGTCTCACGAATATACCCACGAATTCTATGTTCGGCGTTAAGTACTTCCGTTTTAATATTCAGCATGGGTTGTGTTCTTTCTCACTATAAATTTAAGTAATTATATATAGTGGTGCGTGAAACTTGAATTATATAAACAAGAAAATAAATTAGTTTAAAAAAATAATTTCTTAATTCTTCCTTAAGGTTTGATCTTTATACTTAATCATGAACTTATAGGGAGCCCGGATGCTATGCGTGTATTAATTATCGAAGACAACGTTTTTAATGCATTTTGCTTATCTAGACTCTTGGAGTCAGTTAGTGCTCCAATATCAATTGATGTCGTAAGTAATAGCCAAGATGCTTTGTCTTTTATAGATACTCATGCACCCGATCTGGTTATTATTGATGGTGAGTTAAATTTGATTGACGAATTCTCAACTCATGGCCCACAACTTGCAGCAGTAATATTACAAAAATATCCTCATCTTCCTCTTATCGCCTGGTCAGACTCTGAATTTATGCGTGGAGCTTTTGCTAAAGTTTTTATTCAATATAACCGGTTGGTTAATGAGTACAACACTTGGACTAAAACCGTAAATCAGACATGCATTGAAAAAACTTGGGCTTATTATTTTGATGACTCAATCGGAAAAAAACAACCAGCATTTTCACATGCACCCCATGCTAAAAGAGTGGCGGCTGTAAACTAGATAGCATCTAGATTGTTCTGACTTACTTTTTGGTGTCGTCAGCAAAGGGTTCAAATTCACGCTATAATTTATATATATTGTGTACATAACAAATAGATAAATCTATTTTTAGGGAACCGCAAATTATGGATTATGAGCTAATGCATGGGTCTTCGGATCACCAACCACAGAGAATACAGAAAACAAAAAAAATTCATGAAAAAGAAAGTGATGAGGATCTGAATTCCTTAGGGCAAAAATTGGACAAAAATAAACATCACCAAAGCAAAAAGAATGCCCCAATAAAAGAGAGCATACTTGACTTGGAGGTACAACCTATTAAGACGGAAGAAGCATTTTATGCAAAAAGCATCCTGCAAAATATTTTAGAAAGCTCGATTGAGTATTCCATTGTTGCAACTGATTTGGATGGGAAAATAATTGTATGGAATGAAGGAGCTTACCGCAATTACGGATACCATGCGACCGAGATGGTAAACAAGAAAAATATTTTAGACCTCTTTAAATCTGAAGACATTAAATCAGGAATTGCTCAGAAGTTTGTGCAAAAAACATTAGAAGAAGGAAAAGCCGATCAGGAATTTGAACGCCTTCGTAAAGATGGGTCGACTTTTATTGCCTCGGTGACCTTAACAGTACGACGGGATAATGAGGGCCACCCGATTGGTTATGTGATGATATCCAAAGATATTACTGAAGCAAAGAAAATTGAAAATCAATTGATTAAAACGAACGAAGAATTAGAACAATTTGCTTATATTGCCTCGCATGATTTGAAGGCGCCGCTGCGTGCAATCGAACGTTTAGCGACTTGGATTGAAGAAGATAATATGGATAAGTTAGATGATAAATCGAAAGAACATTTGGCATTATTACGGCAACGTACTTTGCGCCTGGCTAATTTAATTGATGGAATATTACAATACTCACGAGCTGGTCGGATCGATTTGAATCTTGAGCTGGTGAATACCGAAGAAATTTTGAAGGAAATTATTGAAAATCTTAATCAAGATGGGCGATTCGAAATACGTTATCCAAAACATCTGCCGATTTTTAAAACCGCAAGGATCCCCTTAATGCAGGTATTATCCAATTTACTCGGCAATAGCATAAAGCATCACCATCGCAAAAAAGGAAAAATTAATATTGAACTAGACACATTAGGGGCATTTTATCTGTTTACGATTCATGATGATGGTCCCGGAATACCCTCTGAGTTTTTTGATAAGATTTTTGTTGTTTTTCAAACCCTTAAATCAAGAGATGAATTGGAGTCGACGGGTGTTGGTTTGAGTATAGTAAAGAAAATTGTTGAATCCCAGGGAGGACAAGTAATGGTCCGATCTCGGGTTGGACATGGAACTTCAATGTCCTTTACCTGGCCCAAGCAAATTAAAAAACAAGATTTACACCCTCATTAAATAATGAATTACAGTACTATTCCGCTTTTTTGCTTGGAAATTCAAGCAGATTCCAATAACGATGTAATGATGAAATGACTTCCATAAAATCTGAAATTTGAAATGGTTTTACAATATAGCCAGCTGCATTCAGGTTATAAGCATCCATTTTATCTTTTTCACTATTCGAAGTAGTGAGAATAAAAACCAAAACGGATTTTAATTTTTTATTGGTTCGTAGAGTTTTCATAAACTCAATCCCATTCATTTTAGGCATATTAATGTCTAAAAGAATAATTTTGGGGGTAGGTTTTAATTTTTTTTCTCCATTTATGCCTAATAATTTATTTAGAGCCTCTATTCCATTAGTAGCTACATGAAGTGGATTGTCGATCTTATTTTTTTTAAAAGTTCTTTGCATATCTTTAATATCAATTTCATCGTCATCCACAAGCATAAAATTAATGGATTTATCTAATTGATACATAATTTTATTCCTTATAACTTGGTAATATAGATTATAGGCAATAAAGTTAAATTTTTCACATAATGCTCTTTTATTGATACTATAATTAAATTACGAATCAATATAATTAGGATAATTCACTTCAGAATCTATCTTAACAACCGTGATTTTGTGATATTTATAAAAACAGAAACGCGGCAGGAGAATGATTATGGAATCCCAAGGAAACACCGTTGATATTTTGTATATCGAGGATGATATTGTTGATGTCGAGGGTGTAAAACGTATTTTTAAAAAAGTTAAAGAGTCGTGCGCTATTGAAGTTGCTTCTAATGGTGAAGAGGCATTAAATAAATTATATGGGCGGGATGGAGAAGCAAAAATTCATCCAAAAGTTATTCTTCTGGATATTAATGTACCTAAAATGAATGGAATTGATCTGTTAAAAATAATCCGAAAAGATCCTTCCCTAGCTTTTACCGAAGTGTTTATTTTAACAAATGCTTATACAAAAGAGGATAAGCTTGCGATCAAAGACTTAAATGTAAGAGGACAAATTATTAAACCTCTTGAATACGGTGATGCATTAAATATTTATTGGGCAACGCATCATGTATAAATGAAGCGTTGCTGCTTCGTATCCTAACCTCACTGACATTGCATCACTCTAATGAGCTGCATCCCAATTAGGGCCTATACCAATAGAGACTACAAGGGGAATGGAAAGTTCTACTGTATGCTCCATTAATTCTCGAATTATCTTTTTGCTTGATTCAATCTCTTGGGCTTGTACTTCAAAGACTAACTCGTCATGGACTTGCATAATCATCTTGGCCGGTGGATTTTTTTGCTCATTTTGCCAGTGGGCAATAGATATCATGGCTTTTTTTATGATGTCTGCCGCAGTACCTTGCATCGGCGCATTAATTGCAGTTCGCTCTGCTGCCTTTTGGCGAACCATGTTGCGTGCATTAATTTCAGGTAAATACAAACGTCGACCAAACAAAGTTTCCACATAACCTTGATGATGGGCTTGCTGCCTGGTGCGATTCATATACTCCAAAACTTTAGGGTAACGTTGGAAATAAGTATCGATGTAATATTGTGCATCCTGACGTTCAACACCAATCTGTTTTGCTAGACCAAAAGCTGACATCCCATAAATTAAACCAAAATTAACGGCTTTAGCGCGACGCCGTTGCTCACTGCTCACCTCATCTAGGGGTGTTTGGAAAATTTCACTGGCTGTTGCCGTATGAATATCCCAACCCCGAGCAAATGCTTTTAACAGGTTCTCATCTTGTGATAAATGAGCCATAATTCGTAATTCAATTTGTGAGTAATCTGCTGCTAAAATGAGGCAGTTTTCAGGTGCGATAAATGCAGTACGAATTAGCCGGCCTTCTTCACTGCGAATAGGAATATTTTGTAAATTGGGTTCACTAGAAGAAAGTCGACCTGTGGCAGCGACCGCCTGATTGTACGAGGTATGAACTCGGTGCGTTTGCGGATTAATTTTTTTAGGTAGGGTATCAATATAAGTAGAAACAAGTTTTGTTAAACTACGGTACTCAAGAATTACTGCTGCAAGACGGTAGTCATACGCGAGCTCTTGCAATACAGACTCGGCTGTAGAAGGTTGGCCCGTGGGTGTTCTTGCGATCACTGGAAGCTTTTGTGAATCAAAGAGGATCTCTTGTAATTGTTTGGGCGAGTTCAGATTAAAGGGTCTACCTGCTAATTGTAATGCCTCTTGCTCTAAGGCATGGATGCGCTCTTTTAATCGATTCCCATGTTGTTCCAAAGTTATGGAATCAATAAGCACTCCAAGGCGCTCCATATCGCCAAGCACGGGAACCAAAGGCATTTCTATCTCATTGAAGACATTTTGTACCGATTCTGGGATCATAGAGAACAATTTATTGTGAAGTTGCAGGGTAATTACTGCCTCTTCTGCAGCATAAGCAGCTGCCTTAGCCACTGGAACTTGATCAAAACGCAATTGTTTGGCGCCTTTTCCTGCAACCTCTTCGTAGCCAATGGTTTTTTGTCCTAAATATTTTAAGGCCATAGACTCAACATCATGACGTCCAGAGGCACTATTGAGCACATATGATTCTAACATGGTGTCATAATACACACCTTTAAGGTTAATCCCCTGATTTTTCAATACTGCATAATCGTATTTAAGATTTTGCCCTATTTTTTTTATTTTAGGATTTTCCAAAATAGGTTTTAATGCAGTTAATACTTCCTCACGAATTAATTGAGTTGTCCCATCTAGATGGGTCAATGGAATATATACGCATCTCCCTTCTTTAAGTGCTAAAGAGATTCCAACGATTTCTGCAGCCATGATTTCGATACTGGTAGTTTCTATAGCAATGCAAAATTCTTCGGATTCCTCCAGTTGATTAAGCAACTGATTTAACTGGAGATTTGTTGTAATCAATTCGTAAGGAGTGCTAGAGATGCTTGATTTGTTCGCGGATATACTTTCCTCTTCCCCTAATAGCTCTTTCAGCCAGTTTTTGAACTCAAATTGACGGGTTAATTCAATAAGTTGTTCTTTCTTCATGGGTTTAGGCTTTAACTCCCCCCAACTTAGGGGTAAAGCAACATCGGTTTTTATAGTCACTAATTTCTTGGATAATGACAGATGGGGAATACCTTCTCGTAAATATTCTCCAATTTTGCCACCAATTTCCGTCGCATGTTGGATGAGATTATCCAGAGATTGATATTCTGTAAGCCATTTGACAGCGGTTTTTGGTCCACATTTGGTTATTCCTGGAATGTTATCGACGCTATCGCCAATTAAGGTGAGATAATCAATCATTTGCTCTGGTATTATCCCAAATTTTTCTCGGACGCCTTCGATTCCCATGATGGTATTGCTCATGGTGTTGACTAATGTAATGTGTTCATTAACAAGTTGCGCCATATCTTTATCGCTTGTCGATATGACCACAGAAATTCCTTGTTCCGTCGCCTGACGTGCCAAAGTCCCGATTACATCATCGGCCTCAACTCCCTCGATAATCAATATGGGAAGTCCCATCGCTTCCAGTATCTGGATCAATGGCTCAAATTGAGAGTTTAGCTCTTGGGGCATGGAGGGTCTATGCGCTTTATATTCGGGATACCAATCATCTCGGAATGTTTTCCCCTTGGCATCAAAGACTACAGCCAATTCTTCTGGTTGGTAGTCTTTAATGAGCTTTTTAATCATATTAGCTACCCCATAGATGGCACCTGTGGGCTGGCCTTTGGAATTAGTTAAAGGCGGCAATGCATGAAAGGCACGAAAAAAATAGGATGAACCATCAATGAGAATCAAGGGGGATGTCATAGTTACTCTGCCTCTGCTTTGGCTAATTGTTTCTTTAATGATTCAACTTGTTCGGAGAGTGCTTTAATATTTTTGCGTATTAAAGGGATGCGATTGACGCCTAACTCATGTTGAATGGCAATATCCTTAGGACGAGCTGGATTGCCTAAATAAACATTTCCTTCTTTTAAATGTTTGTTGGGTGGTACTCCGGTGCGAGCGCCTAATACAACCCCATCATCAATACGTACATGATCGCTGACCCCAACATTCGCCGCAAAAATGACGTTGTTTCCGGAAGTCGTACTTCCTGCTATGCCTGTGAAACCACATAATATGTTATGTTTACCCAATTTAACTGAATGGGCTACTTGGACCAGGTTATCAATTTTAGTTCCTTCTCCAATAACAGTCGCTCCCATTGTGGCACGGTCTATGGCGGTATTCGCACCTATCTCTACATCATCCTCAATAATGACTCGGCCAATATGAGGGACTTTCAGGTGCTTGCCATCAACAAAGGTATAACCAAAACCATCAGAGCCAATAACCGTAGAGGCATGAATAGTTACTCGGGAACCAATTTGGCAGGTGTCATAAATAGTGACATGAGAATGGATGGTAGTATGGGCACCCAGAGTCACTTCACGACCAATATGAATATGACTTTTTAAAATACAATGATCTCCAATAACACAACCGGGTTCAATTACCACATAGGGGCCTATAAATACCTCCTCTCCTAATTGTACACCCTCGCCAATTACTGCAGTGGGGTGAATTCCAGGTCTTGTTTTTTGTGGTGGATTGAAATGATGCATCAAAGTGATAAAAGCTTTGAAAGGATGTTTTACTTGTATTATTGGTTTTTGAGAAGCAGTGATGTGAGTGTTGACTAATATAGCAGCTGCTTGTGATGCCTCTGCCAATTTCACATTTTCATTACTGTCAGCAAATACTAAGCTTCCAGGTACAATCTCATCAATAGGAGACAATGAAGAGATTTTTATTGAGTCATCACCTATGACTACCCCTTGGATCTTATTTGCTATATCACGTAGTGAATAACTCATTTGTTAGCCTTTTTTTATAAAATAGCTGATTATATACCCAAGAAACGCCCATTGCTATGTTTTAAACGACTCCTTTGCTTGGTACAGAATCATTTACAGAGCGAGCCCTTATTAAGATCTTTTCATTTTTTAATTTGGAAAAGAATGGGGAACAGGTGTTTGGTTGCATTTCACCGCGACAGTGATTATGGAACGTTTTTGGATTCTCAGTAAAGCAGAGCACGCGCAGTTAAAATGTAGTGATATGAAGTATAGAAAAGTAGGTCCAAATACTGTATAAAATTAGCCTGAATGCTTAGGATTTCGTGATTAAAAATCAAAAGGATAGGTATGTTGAAAAAAATAATAGCCTCAGGGTTTTGTGCGCTGTTTACCGTAAATGTATATGCTATGGTAGATCCTTATGCTCCCGTGTTACCCCAGGTTTGGTCATCCATTATTATCGTCAGCGGAGGACCTGCATGGTCTAATCCAGGTAAAGATCAATATCTTTATCCTTTCCCCCCTCCCCAGAACAACTTATACCTTGCTGACTCGAGATCCGACTGGTTAGGATCGGGTGAATTATTTTTTGGGCTACAGCATTTTATTGGTGCAAGCAATGTGATTGCCCAATTCGGACTCGGCGTGGCTGCAGCGAGTGATGCGGGTCTTTCGGGAACAGTTTCTGTTGATGGGGTTCCGGATGTTTATACCTATAGCTATAAGGTAAGTCATGTACGTGCAGAGTTTAAAGGAAAACTCATTGCTTGCGGTTTTCAATCTATTCAGCCTTATTTAAGTGGTAGTTTTGGTGTGGGTTGGAACCATGCTCATGATTGGCTTCCTACTACAATAGATCCTGTTTTGTATCCTACCTATTGGTTTGATACCGCCAGTACCGTTGCTTTTTCCTACACCCTTGGGTTAGGCGTGCAAAAAATGTTAACTCCAAACTGGCAAGTCGGTGTAGGGGTTGAATTTGCAGATTGGGGTAAAAATTATTTAGGTGATGATGGAGCGACCTTAGATCAAGGTCCCGGTATGCCTCATTTATATACTACGGAATTATTGTTTAGTGTAGGTTATATGTTTTAGGAAGTCTTGAGTGCAACTAAGATATATGTAGCCTGGGTTGAACAGGCTACGACAATCTCATTTATTTGATATATCTGCGGAGAATTAACGCCACGTTGGCACCTCCAAAAGCAAAATGATTGGATAGTACGATATCAATTGTTTTTTTCCGGGATTCATTAGGTACATAATCCAAATCACAAGCAGGATCTGGTGTTTCTAAGTTAATTGTAGGTAATAATAGATCATGTTGTAGACTCAATGATGTGGAAATGACTTCCATTACCCCAGAGGCTCCTATGGCATGCCCAATCATCGATTTTTGTGCGGTAATTGGGATTTCATAGGCTCTTTCACCAAATATTGATTTAATCGTTTGCGTTTCAATTTTGTCATTTAATTGGGTTCCAGTTCCATGGGCTTTGAGATATTGAATATCTCGCGGTGATAATTTAGCATCATCTAGTGCCCCTTGAATCGCACGTTGCTGGCCTTCTGATGAAGGTGCGGTAATATGAAATGCATCACAGCTGGAACCAAAACCAATAATTTCCGCAAAAATCGTGGCTCCTCGTGCTCTGGCGTGATTTAATTCTTCAAGAATTAAAATCCCAGCTCCTTCTGCCATCACCATCCCCTCACGATTCAGATCAAAGGGTCGGCAGGATTTTGTTGGGGTCTCATTATTGGTAGACATGACTTTTAATTTGCACCAAGCAGACATCATTGATTCCCAAAGAGGAGCTTCGGTACCGCCACAGACTGCGGTGGAAAGTCTGCCATGAGCAATTTGCTGGTAAGCAGTTCCTATAGCATCCGCTGAGGAAACGCATGCATTCGAAATCGTGGAATTGGGTCCCCCTAGACCAAATCCAATGGCAATAAAATTAGCAATGGAGTTAGACATTCCTCGAATCACCGTCAAAGCTTGCATTTTTTTCCAATTATCATTGAAAAAAAATTTATAACTGCTTTCTGATTCCGGATATCCCCCCATCCCAGTGCCGATAAAAGTACCTGTTTTGCTGAGTTCCTGGGGAGTGAGTCCAGATTGTTCTATGGCATTATGGGTGCAATGGAGGGCAAATTGAGCGACGCGTGGATACCGCTTATTTTTATTAAGCTCAGGAAGATGATCCAGTGAAAAATCCGTAATTTCTCCTGCTATTTGGGTTGGATACAAGGAAGGATCATAGCTCTGGATGCGTTTTATTCCACATTGCCCTTGTTTAGCCGCTTCCCAGAATTTGCTTACACCTGTTCCTATGGAAGAAGTTATTTCCATGCCGGTTATAACAACCCTTTTTTTCATCAATGATCCCTTTTATTTTTAATATGTGAAACGTTTCATGTAAGCTGAACGAACAATTTTGCGATAAAATTGTTGTTACGGCTTTTTTAGGACAATACTAAAGGCGGGGTTTAAATTCTGTCAAGCTCTATATGAGGAGGTGTTATAGATTAAAATTAAAGTATGATTACTCGCATTGTCATTTCCGCAAAGGGGTGAATCCCATTCCTTAGTAGTATTGTACAATCTTTGAACTTAATGATTGACTCAGGACATTGAATATAATCTGTTTCTTTAGATAGGAACCTGTTTTGTAAGCTAAGTTATCCAAGTTTTTGTTTTGGTTTAATTCGTTTTTGCAAATCGTAGAGGTTAATTTCCCAGTAATCACATGAGTTTTGAGTTAGGAAACCAAGACGGGTATATAGATTAAGCGCTTTTTGATTGTGCGTTTCGACATCCAGATTGAGATCAGGTTTTCCTTCACTTAGAGCATAATTGATGCAGTGAGAAATCAAGGCTGTCCCTAATCCTTTCCCTTGTCGAATGGGTAAAACGGCGATATCAGAAAGGGTTGCGCCATGGTTTTCCCAGCGTATGTGTGCTTTTCCTACAAGATGATTGTCTTCAAAGGCCAAAATTATTTGATAAGTTCTGTCCCCTAGGATGTGTTCAAAACGAGGAACTAACTCTGCCTGGGTTTTGAAGAAACACGCTTCATCTAAGACGCAAAGCAATGGAATATCTTTCTCTGTAGCAGTGCGGTATGTTAGATTTTTTTTGTAATCCAGCAATGGATTTAAATCACGCCGCTCCATATAGTATTCACTATGCAAATATGAAAAACCAAGCTCAGATAACCACGAACTATTGATATGTGCAGGACTAGAAAAAATCAATTTTTGAAAACCTTGTTCTTGCACTAGCGGCAATATATTGTGAAGCAATTTTTTGGCAATGCCTTTCCGACGATACTTCGGGTGAACCATTAGAGAAACTTCAACTGCATCTTCGTAAAAGAAAAAAACACTTAGAAAGCCAATCAATTTTTTTCTGTCATACTTCAGGACGAGTGTAGGCAAATTTCTTTTTTGCATGAGCAAATGAGTGTACAAATTAGGCGCACTACCGTCATTTTTTTTGCAAACGGTTTTTAAGTATTCTAGATCTTTGAGCTGATCTTTATTAAGTTGATTTGTTTTACTAAGCATAATTAATAATAAATTATTATTCGTTTTTGTAAAGAATAGCTTGTTTTGGGTTAATTTGCTCTAATTAAAGGCTAATTTATTAAAAATGTAGGTTTAAAACGGCAACGATAATTTCCAAAATAATTAAAACGATAATAATAATCTCCAAATTATGGCCATGTCGATTGTCGAGATAACCATTAAACATATCAAAAATTTCATTGAGTGTATCGAGTCGATGATTAATTGCATTGACACGTCTTTGAATGTGTAGGTAACGTTCCAACATAGTGAAGTGTTCTTCTAAAGTTGGATGTTGCCAAAAGTATTTGGGATGATAAAGGAAATTACTAATTAGATTCATTTCACTTTTAGCACCCAGGATCTCTCCAATTATTTGTTGTATTTGAGTACGGCTAATTTCCATTTCACCAGTATGCGAAAGGCTTTGTATCATAGGGTTGTATTTTTCAATTAGCGCATCAATAATTGTTTCAAAATATTGTAATTTTACTGATTGAGAAAACCCATAAGAGAGACTGAGTTTGAGCTCATCGCTTTCATCCTCTATAGTCAAGCAATCCACATCAAAAAAATCATGTGGCTCTATCGTAGTTTTATCACGGAATTGATAATGAAATTCATCATGTACCAAAAGAGTGACCGGTTTATCAACCAATAGCTTAATGGTACTTAGATAATCATTAATTTGATAACGTTTGATTCCCCAGGAAACCACCGTGCCATTTTTAAAAATGAATATAGTGTGGTCTTTATTGTGATTTGCACTTAACTTTAGGACATCTCGAGTTTTCAATGAGGTAAAGTCAGTCGAAGCATTTTTAAAATGATTGTCAACACGTGATAAATCAATTGATTTGGCAATACAAAAACTTAAGCATTCCATGATGGTAATAACCCGCGAATAAAAGCTATATTCAATGATGAAAATAGATACATATGCTGTATCCAATAATCGACTCTAAGATCAGATACAGCATTTTACAAATATATAATAATTATCTCAACTTTAACTATTATACATCATTCTGTAGTTTCACGAGCGTGATAAGTTTTTTTTCGGTCGGTTGCCCCACATAACCATTTGGGACATACTTCTAAAATCTCAGCGATTCGGTTAAGTTGTTCGGTTGCTGGAAGTATGTGACCAAAGATTAAAGAGTTTGCTAAATGACGTGAAATTCCAAATACCTTAGCTACGGCTTTGACTTTTTCAGTTAATTCCTCTGGAAAGTCCAATGAAGCCAACTCGCGATTGAAGCGTTGCGAAAATACTTTACTGTTCATTTTCTCACTCCATGAAAAAATAATATTCAGCATCATGCTGACCCATCCTAGATACCTGTCAATCCTTGATTCAGGTAAAAGAGAGTTATAACCCATTTTTTTTTAATAGCAAAGCCTTTTTTGGCGTGAAATCAAATAGTTATTATTTACTTGTCATAATGGTAATGAGTTGACCACTGTTGCAGTCCAAACAATTGATTGAAAGCGGTGCGGTATCAATGAAGCGATAAAAATTCAAGCAGACAAATTGTGGTATAATAATTATACGATATGAATAAAAATTACATCCTAGAAGAACTTAAAATACATATCAGAAAAAATATTTTTGAGTGAGATATAAATGGGTAATAGCTATAAAAACATATATACAACATTAAGTTCTAAAGTTCCAAACCTTAATAATGAGAAAAATGTTTCTAATCCAAAAGCGCTTAAATTAAGCTATCTAGATGAAGCTTTTACTGTCTATTGCATAGAAAAATACAAAGAGAGCGCTAGGTTTCCTGAACAACCTAAAAGTCTAAAGGCGTATCAAATATTTACTAAGAACAACCCTGATTTTGTTAATTACAATAGGGCTGCCCTTCTTTTATACCAAGAAAAATTAGATGCCCTCGTAGTCGAATCCAGAAAGGATGCCGCTTTAGTAGAAGCATGTAAGTTGGCATTAACCAGTTTAATTTCAAAAAAAATTATAAAAATTAATCCAGAAGAAATAAATAAAGTAATTTCCTCCATAGTAGAAAAAGCAAAAAAAACTCCTGAAGGAAACTATTCCAATACTAAAGATTGGCATACTTGCTTAGCCACTTTTGTTATTGCTAAAAGAAAGTCAAAAGAAGCTAAGGCGAATGAAGAAATAAATAAAACAATGCACAAAGCTTTTAGCGCATTAGAGCCCTATGCTAGCTATAGTACAGAAAACATAATATATGATTTTGCCAAAGTAATAGAATATGCGTGTAAGCGATATGAAGATTTAAATCCTAACCCTAATGAGAACAGGGCACGCGATCTTCGAGCAATCAGAGGGATATTAGCTAAATATCAAAAGAATCAAGCAATACCACCACATCATATTGATAATGCGGTTAAAGAGATTGCCAGCCATTTCTTATCATCAAGTTTTAAGAGAGGTTTTTCAAGTCGATTTGAGAATTATATAGAGCAGGCTATTATTGATTTCTCTGCAAAGCATCCCGAAAAATTTAATAAATATAACCCTGAGAAAGATAAAAGAACGTTACAAATAAAAACGTGGTCTGATTCTACGAAAAATGAACCTAGCAAGAAATTGGTTTTAGCTGTCCATGGATTACAAGACAGCGTAAATACTTTTAATGTGGTTGCTAACCAATATGTCAGAAAAGGGTACACAGTCAAAAGTTATGACCAGTCGGGGGCTGCTTTTGACGAAGCTCGTGGGAAAGAGGATTTAAATATAAAACAAATGCAATTAGATTTTTATAGTATGTTAGAAAAGGCCTATTTAGATCCCAATGTGGATGAAATAATCTTATTAGGCCACAGTTTAGGAGGTGCTGTTATTGCTAATGCATTAAAAATGATCCATGAACTTAATGATAATCCACCTGCAAATATGCCTAAAGATAAGATAAAGAAAATTCAGTTAATAGCCCCAGCAGCTATGAAAAATCCACTGTTGCAAATTATCGGTAATCTACCAACGATTAGATCGAATCCGAGCGATAAAGATGAACATGCTCATCTTATAGGGCAAAGAGGGATAAGGCGAGAAGGTGGTGCTTCTGCGCTTTCGTCGTTTTCTGATTTTATCTCTTTTGTAGCGAGCGCTTTTAAAAATTTAACACGATATTTAACGGAAGAGCATGTCCAAAAACCAATTCCCATAGAAATCCATTACTCCGAGACAGATGGGTTGGTAAACAAATCTAATTTTGAAGAAATTGAACGAAAATCGCCTCATCCCACGCATAAGATTTTAAAAAACCCCACTGGAAAACATCATCTTCATGCGGCACCCGATTCAACTATAGTTGACAGTCTTGAAAGTGAGGACGATCTGAAAACAGGCCTCTAATAATTTTATGAGATACCAAAAATAAGTAATTGCTCTTCATCCTCAAAATTATCTTTAACTTTAATAAAGGGGATTCTAAAATCGGATAGGGTATTTTGGGGAGTTAATGAAGCCTCTTGGAAAAAGCTATTTGTTTTTTTGCATTCGGCAGCAAGAGAAAATCCCAATACATCAAAAATACTAAAAATTAGGGAAAGGAAACTGTAAAAAGCAAATTTAACTCGAACATCACTAGTAATGGCGGCTCGATGCTCCGCACAAGTAAAATTGAGTCGTTCTTCAAGGACCGAATGCTCGTGTAATTGCTTCTCCGGCGTTAATTTAAAATACTGCTTAACTAATGCGGTGAGTTGAGTTAGGGCAGCTTCTAATTCTTCAACATAAGGATTGTTAGTAACTTTTAATTGTTGGATTGTTTTCTTTATTGTTGCTAATTTTTTCCGAGCGAATTGTTTCGGATCAATTACACGCTCTCTCAAATACCAGTTATAAGTGATGGTGAGGACATGAAATGCATATGCTTTATGCTTCTGATCCAACATCCCTAATTCACGAGAAAACGAATCCAATACTTCTGCAAGGTAAGGATGTACTTTGATTCCCCGAACTGCCGCTTTAACCATGTTATCGATAGATGTCATATATTTATCGGGTTCCATGCTATTATTCAATTTCGCAGCATAGTCATATATAGCGAAAGCCGATTCGGTTAGATTTTTTTTATTCTTCTCATCATATGGATTTTTCAAATAATGTATTAATGCAGTTCTGAAATTTTGGATTAATTTTTTAGACATTCATTAAAAGCACATCTAGTTTTAATTTGGGCATTGTAACAAAATAATTTTTATTCGGTTAATAAAAAAGACAAAGAGAGCAAAAAATATGTCATCTTCCCGAAAAAGACTTTGCATTTAATGTATTGATAGCTCACCAATTCCAGACTCATTTACATAGGCTGTTTTCGAGCAAAATGCGAATTAATTTATAAATTTTTACACTATTCGTATGAAATAGGGTATAATGACGGACTGAAATTAATCAGAGTTGGTGTTTTATTTTTAGACAATAGCTCTTGTTTTCCTGTTCTTTGTATTGGTTTAAAGGAGAATAAAATCATTACAGAGAATATTTATTTCAAAATTAGGAGTTAAAACAGAATGATGAAAGTAGCCTCGGTAATATTGGGTTTGGTTTTAACTGGTTATGCTTTTGCAGACAATCCTAAAGAAATAGCAACTCATAAAGTAACTCTCGCGGGTTTGCAACCTGGAGAAGGTCGTTTTATTCGTAGTGATGTATTCGAAAATAACACATTTCAATCCGGTTCTTATTTTTGTGCTGGCGCTGATAGCGTTTTGTACGATATGCAGTACGTGTTTTCAAAAAGTCATGAACCATTTCATGCAGAGCATTTAATTAAATTTTCAATATGCCAAGACGAAACTATGGCCGAATGCCAAGAGTTTGCTACAGATAAGTATCTTACTTTTAGAAATCTAGATGGTTATTTGCAAAATAATATCACCAAATCAACTGTGGATGTTTCTCCCTTAAAAGTTGTTTATCAGTCTTGCGAACCTAGTCCGGACATGGATGAATTGGTTAAAAAGTCAATTTATGAAAACGATCGCCGTTTTTCCCATGTAGGATAATGATCCTTTTTTTGTTTGCAGTGTAACTCGAGAATTTTGAATGGATTACGATTCTCGGGTTTGCACCCATCAGGCTTTTGTTTGGCGCCAATTGAAATCAATCTGTTTTGTTAAAATTTTGCAAAACTCATCTATTTTTTGTCTTAAATGATGTGGCGGTGATTAAATAATCCCCCTTTTAAGTAAGTATCCATATTAATTTGGAGGTACAGTGAATGAAAAAAATGAATGTATTAGGAAGTTGTTTATTACTAATGCTTGCATGGAATGCGCACTCCTACCAGACTCGGGAAAGTAAAATTTACACTGATAAAGGTCAGCTGGTTCATATTGACGGACTCTCATGGTCTGGATTCCAAGACACCAATGTGGTTCAAGGCTTACAGAGCAATCCTTTTTATGCAATTCCCTCATTAAGTTCTAGCCCAAGAGCTTATGGAATGATGAATTTAATTAGCAAGCCATGGGAGTTCCCGAGTTCAGGCGTAGATAAAAACTCAGGGGTTAGTTTTAAAACCTTAAGATTACCGATACAACCAGAGGTTCTGTATGATGATCAACATGAGGTTGATTTGAATAAGTGGCTCTCAGATAAAGCGGTTCCCAGCGCGGGTAATGGCTTATTTTGTAAAACATGGCAAAGTAATGGAAGTGCTTGTGAAAAAGCAGTAAGTCCAAAACAAGCGTTCTGGACGGTTTTACAGGAGTTAAAAAAGAAAAACATCCGAGTAATGATTGACATCCATCACCGTCATGGTTATGGCGATTCAATGCGAGATGGTACTGTATATGATATGAAACGTTACGAACAAGATATTTCTCTTTTAGCTACAGAAATTAAAAAGCGTAACTTAGACAATGTGTTAGGCATTGATATTTTTAATGAACCTTATCGTTTAAATTGGTTTAAAATGCATGACTCTCAAGTACCCTGGACAAAAGTCATAGCAACAGCTGCGAATGCAATTCAGAAAAACAATCCTAGTCTGTTGCTCTTTGTAGAAGGGCCTGATTCAGGAAATGATGATTCAAACAATCCTGTAATTTGTGTCCCCAAATCGAAGATCGTAAATGATAATGGATACAGTCACTCACCTGATCCAGCTTTATGTGGCACTTTAGAGCGGATGTTTTTTAAAGGGAATTGGGGGGAAGATTTCAAGCCGTTACTCAATGAAAAACAAGCTAAAACTGGAGTTCCCGTATTTGATAAGGATAAATTTAAAAAAGAATTAGTGAGTCAAGGAATAAACCAGACTGCATTGCAGTGGTTGTTGGGCGATTCACAAGCGCAAAACAGCCATATCGTTTTCTCACCCCATGTATATCCTGCTGAGGTCGCTGGCTGGGAAACTGCGCCAGGAACTCCAAGTCAATTACGATTCGACTGGTCGTGGGGATTTTTATATAAGGCAGGTTATCCAGTTGTTCTGGGTGAGGCATCCTGGAAAACTGCAAAGGGCAAGGCCTTTTTTACAAATGCACTCATGCCTTATTTGCAAGCGAATATGGAAACCAACAATATATTCTTCTGGGCGATCGGGTATCTTGGGGATACAGTAAGTGCGATTGATCCTAATTCTGGTGAGCTCAATTTGGACGTACAGCAAACATTAAAAAATTACTTTGATGATGTTTAAAATGTAACCAGACTGAAGTGTGAGCGTAACCCGGGTTTCATCCCAAAATGTTCCCAGGTTACGCTGCGTTTCATCCCGCTAGAATCTATTCTCTATCAATCTTACTCGCTTCCCACACAATGATGGCAGGTAAATAAATTTTGAGGATCGTATTTGTGTTTTATTTGCAGGAGTTTCGGATAATTGGATCCCCATAAAGCCGATTGCCAATTTTTAATAAAATAATCTGCTTCATTTGGATAAGTACTCAAGTTGGGACTTAAGGTTTGTAGTCGTTCCATAGCCTTATGGGCTTGCTTTATCGCTGCGTTAGCTTTATTTAAATCCGGTTCATGTCCAGCAACATTGGCATAGGTATATTGTTGACCCCCTGAAATAATGACTAAAGCCGCTGCATTAAGTACTTCAGGATGCATGGACGTATTTTTTTGACGTGCAAGAGCATCTTTTGGGGCACCCGACAATCCTTTATTGAAATGAAGTGTAAGTTCAACAAAACGCGATGCGTCGAAAAGTGTTTTGGTCAATGATGTTGCGTTTTCCTCCGTAAATAATGTGAACGGAAGATACATGGATAAATAATAATTAATATACATAGATACTTCAGATTGATTTGATGCCCACCAATATTCATCTGGGGGCGCATTTTTTCCTTTGTTAACCACAATAGCTTCTGGTGCATTAGCAAGCAAATAATCAAAATCCCAGTAGTGCCTAGGAGGACGAGTTGCACTCTGAAGGCTAAATTGGTACTGCTCGGGTTTTTTTGCTAACCAATTAAGAAATGGTTGCCAAAGTTTGTCTACTTCGGTTTTACTTAAGCCCGAAAAAACGAGCGAGAAATTCATTTTATTATCCGGGGTTAGAGCAACTTGTTCCCCCCAGTGGTCATTATGGAGTTTGAGACGATAAAACTCGATAAAATGATGAATAAGTTGGAAGTATGCTGCATCCGATTTCGCAGTGATCGTACCTTTAACTTTTCCGAATAGATTGGGAAGGTCATGGGTTTGCAATGTAATTTTACTGACAATGCCATAGGTACCTCCACCTCCACCTTTTAATGCCCAAAATAAATCTTGATTCTGGCAGGCATTAGCAGTGCGAATGACTCCATCTGCAGTAATAATTTCGGCTTCTAAAACACCAGCGGCACCGGTGCCAAATTTTTTGGAAAAACTACCAAATCCCCCTCCTTGGATAAATCCGCCCGCAGCACCGACTGTGGCACAACCTCCCCCTTGAACGTAGCGGCCGTTGTGGGTAGTGACTTCTTTATAGACCTCTATCCATCGTGTGCCTGCGGCAACCGTGACTGCAGTCGTGGGAGTCTGGGTTGCAGGGCACCCCTGTGGAATGAAATGATCTTGAATAGTGACCTCACGAAGGGGATGGGTCCAGATTAAAAGTGAGTTCGGTGCGTTGGAGCGACCAAGATAATCATGACCAGTGCCTTTCACCACAAGTTTAATTCGATGCGTGCGTGCAAAATTAATTGCAGCAGCTATTTCTTGGGCGCTTTCCACTGCTACCACATAAGAACTCACTGCGGTTTGCCAGCCACCGACCCACCCATTGGATTGGGTTGCCCCAGCTTGTGACTCAATAAAATAAGGATTTTTTAACTCATGCAGAACCTTTTGGCATGAAGGGCTCTTAGAATTCTTAAAACAAGGAGATAAAGGGGATTGTCCGCGTAGTAAATGCCCATTTACTTGTTTATTAAACTCGTCCCATTGTGCTTGAGTGGGCCAACAGGGCTGATTTGGGGAACAATATTGAGAAGCCCCATTGCAAATGGAACTTATAAATAGAGAACATCCTATCATCCATAATTTCATGAAAAATCTTCCAACATCACTGAGGTTTTACATTCCAAGCAAGACAATCCCATGTCCCAGATGGCTCTTTATGCTCAAAGACACACAATCCTCCGGTTGCGACTTTGATTCCATATTGCGCACTGAATGCTGCAAAATCACCCGTTAAATAAGGCGCAAAACGAGCAATTCCATTGCTGGTAACTACCAGACATGTTTTCCCGGGGTATTCTTTACGAATACGCATAGAAAAATCAACCCAATTCTGAATCAGTAAAGAGGGATCGACATTCCAACCTTCAGGCACTATAGCTTGTGTTTCCCATGCATAAATTGCTTCCTTTCCAAGGCGTGCAACAACCTTTTCTTCGGGCAGATTTTCATCAGGCCCGTAATCGATTTCATTGAAAATGGCCAGCGTTTCAATCGACAAATGGGTCCCCATAGCCTTTTGGGCTTGTTCTGCAGTCTGTATGGCTCGTTTAAGCTTCGAAGTAAAAATTACATCTGGAATAAGACCATTGGTTTTCAGATAGTTGCCCAGTTTGCTTCCCTGAGTGAAGCCACTATTTACCAGCGGTAAATCAGTAATGCCTACTCTTCGAACCAGTTCGCCAGGCGCAAAAGTATTTCCATGACGAGCAACCAGTAATCGAGTCCTCATAGTTACATACTCTCTAATAGTTCACCGTGTTGGGCAATCAATGCTTCAGCACGAGCAATATCCTCTGGGCTATCAATGCCTGACATACTGGCACGACCTCTATAGTCAACGGGAATGCAACGAACTGTATAGCCATTTTCCAAGATACGTAATTGCTCTAAACCTTCCATTTTTTCAAATTTACTTTCTGGCAAGTTAATATAGCGTTCGAGCATATCTCGCGAATAACCATATAAGCCAATGTGACGAAAAATCGGACTTTTATCACTGTTTTGACGTAATTCTTTTTCTTTGCGGATGGCAGGAATAATATTTTTGCTAAACCAAAAAGCGTGGCCTGTTTGTTCATCGAATACGGCGGTAGTACCACTAAAGGGAGTGGCTAACTTATTTTGGCGCAAATTGTCCAGCTGATCCCAGGTTAATTGAGTTACGGGGGTAATCACGTCACAAGGAGAAGTAGTGAACGCATCGATTAATGCACGTAAAAAATCTGGCGGTGTTAAAGGAGCATCGCCCTGCATATTTAAAATGAAATCGGGTTGACTTTCCATAGAGCGTATTGCTTCGGCGACACGATCCGTTCCACTTGGCGCCTCTGGTGGAGTCATTATTGATGCAACACCTAATTCCTTACAATGATGGACAATTCGCTCATCGTCTGTTGCAACAACTACCGACACATTTTCTAATCCTTCCGCAGCAGCACGTGATAAGCGGACTACACGTTGCAACATCGTTTGCCCTTGAATCATTGCCAGAGGTTTTCCTGGTAAACGAGTAGAAGCATAGCGGGCCGGAATTACAATGGCAGTGTGCATGGCAAAAATTATTCCAATGAAAAGGGCAATAATAGCCTAAATATTTGAGGCTTACTATAGTAGAATAAGGTCACAATAATTCGGAAAAAAACATCCGCTGAGTCCTGTGAACAAATACTATTTCTTAATCATATCCGGAGTCTACGTACGCGGCTTTTCCGTGAGGCTACGGGTGGTTGGCAGGATCTTTCGGATCCTGAGAATAGTTTTTCAGCAAAGCATAGAAGATTCAGGGAAAGCCTTTGAATAAGAGGATGGATTTTACCGGCTTATTGATTCAACGTTTCTCACACCCGATTTTAGATAAGGACATTGGTATGAAAAAATTAAATCTCTTCACAGCAGGGTTAACGCTGCTTGGCGCAACAAGTGCTATTGCAGACAATCATTCTTTAGCGAAATTAACGGATTTGGCAGGTGCATCTGGTTTTGAAAAGTCTGTTCGGGATGCGGTAAAGCAACAATGGCAGCAATCCATGAACAGTATTACAGTAGACGGAATGGGTAATCTAATTGGCCAATACAAAGGAAATCAGAAAGGTCCTAATGTCTTGTTAATGGCACATATGGATGAAGTAGGATATATGATTGAATCAATTACTCCAGATGGCTTTATCAAAGTTATTCCTTTAGGCGGTATTCCAACTTCCGTAATTTTTGCACAGCGTTGGATGATATCCACGCCTAATGGGCCTATTTTAGCTTATTCAGGGATGGACTCGACCCATCTTATTGATGAAGCCAAGAAAAATCAGTTGCCCTCGGGGAATGCTATTTTTCTTGATATCGGGGCAGAAACAAAAGAGCAGGCTGAAAGCAAATTCAATGTGCGTCCAGGATTGCAAGTGACTCCTGCAAGCCAATTTAGTTCTTTGAGTGAAAACCGCTTTTTAGCAAAGGCTCTTGACGATCGCTTGGGGCTGGCGCTTATTGGCGATGTTCTAGACTCTATAAAAAACCAGGATAAAGCTAATCAACTCTATGCAGCAGCAACCGTACAGGAAGAGGTGGGGCTACGTGGGGCAAGTACTGTATATCAAAGTACTCATCCCGATATTACCATTAATGTTGAGGTAGGTATTGCCGATGATTATCCTGCTTTAATTGCAAAACGCAAAGGCCGAATAGCCTTGGGTAAAGGTCCTACTTTATTTGTCTATGATCGCTCCATGATTCCTCATCAAGAACTACTTAACTGGATTTTAGATTTAGCAAAAAAAAATAATATTCAAGTGCAACTTGAGTCAGAAATGGGTTATGGTCAAGATGGCTCAAAAGTTCAAGGTTCAGGTTCAGGGGTTCCTAGTATCAATATCGGAGTTCCTATTCGCTATGCACATCAACAAGCTGGAATGTTTGATAAACGTGATTATGAGCAAGCAGTTAAATTAGTCAGTCTAATTGTGACCCATCTCAACCAACAAGTAGTGGATCAAATTAAAGCCGGTTAAGAAGGGTCATCACTCGTTTAACCTGGATAAAATGACTCATTACATTTTTTCTTTGCATTTCTGCAAATAATATTGTGCTGGTGAGTCATTTGGATTTTTTAGTACGATTTGCTCAAAGCAATTTGCCGCATCCGCAAATTTTTTTGCTTCATAATGCGTTACAGCGTCCTTAAAAAGAGTAGCTGAATCCTTTTTTAACTGCATTTCAGTGGGGGAGTTATGATTAAAAACTTCATAAATTTCTATAGATAAGCTTTTGCCTTTCACTTGGGTTAAACCTAAACTACGTAAATTGTATTTTTCTTTTTGTTTTAATTCTTCATAGGTTTGTTCACCAATGAGAAGTTCAATATTGAAACTTCTAGTTAATGATTCAAGTCGAGAAGCTATATTGACTGCATCACTAATGACACTGCAATCCATCCGTTTTTCAAAACCAACAGTGCCTACAATCAAATTACCGGTATTTATCCCAATTCCTACATTAATCGGTTTTAGGTTATCGTGAACTCGGGTGGCATTAAAACGATCTAAAGCTTCTAACATATCCAATGCCGCGGTCACAGCGTCATCGGCACTATTAAATAATGCCATAATGGCATCACCAATATATTTATCAATAAGGCCAGAATTTTTTAAAATAGCAGGATCTAAATAACTCATTAGTTCATTAAAAACCGTGAAAATTTCAACAGGCGCTAAACGTTCAGCGAGTGTAGTAAACGATTTTATATCCAAAAAAAGAACGGTCATGACTTTTTCAACACAATCGCCGAGCTTGATATCTGCAATATTTTTACGATTTAGAACTTTCAAAAAATCTTGAGGAACAAAGCGTGCTACTGCAATCGCATTTTGCTGGATTTCAACTAACTTATTTATCAGTTCTTCATTCAAGGCTTTGACTCTTTGTTCAGCAATTTGTAGTTCTTGAAAATACGAATTAGTCCGTACCATATAACGGACACGATATCCTAATAGCGTTGGATTAATTGGTTTGGTGGTGAAATCAGTAGCTCCAGCCTTAAAGGCTTTATTAATGGATTCATAGTCTTCTAATCCAGTGACCATCATAATAGGAAGGAAAAGACAATCGGGTAATTTTCGAATCGCTGCACAGACTTCAAAACCATTCAGACCAGGCATTTCTACATCCAGCAAAATAGCATCAGGCTTCGAGGTTTTAAGTAAGGATAATGCGGCCTCACCATTCTCAGCTTGAATTACTTCAAAACCTACTTTAAGTAATGCATTGCAGGTAATTAAGCGCATGGTGGCACTGTCATCCACCACCAAGACTACGGGATTTTCTTTTTCCATAAAAGAGCTACTCATGTTTTGATGGACAAATTTTGGTTAAATAACTTGCAATCTGCTCTAAGCCAAGGACCTGATCTACAGCATTCAAGGACTGAGCCACAGCTCCCATACCAAAAACAATGGAACTCTCCTGGTTTTGAATCAATGTATGTCCATGAGCTTTTTTTAATGCCAATAAACCTTCTGCACCATCATCACTCATTCCAGTTAATAGAATTCCAATCGCCTTATCTCCAGAAACTTTAGCAATAGAGTTCAGCAATCGTGTAATCGAAGGGCAAAAACCAGAAACAGGAGGCCCATCAACTAGTTTACATATTAATTGTTCATGAACACGTTCAATTTCCATATGCTTGTGTTCGGGGGCCACATATACTGTTGCTTTTTGTAATGGTTCATAATCGACCGCATTTTTTACTTGAAGCGGTGAATTTTCTGCAAGCCATTGTGCAAATCCTCGAAGAAAGCCTGGACTCATATGTTGAACAATCATTATAGGTATTGGGAAACTAGAATCTAATTTCGAGAGAATGGCCTTTAATGCCATAGGACCGCCCACTGAAGCGCCTATTCCTAAAATTTCATAATTTATGTTGTTCGTGTCTTCTGGGTTATGCTTTTTGCTTTCATCAAGAGGTGAATATTTTTTTAGCGGTTTTTTGATCACCCGAATATCAGAGAGGCTTCTTAGGGTATCAACAATGTGTTGACTGCTTTCTTCAAAAGAAGGAGAAAATACATTAACGGGTTTGGCTAATGCAGTTAACGCACCTGCTTCAAGGATATGGAACGTGGCAGAGAGTGACTCATCATTCACCAGGGAGCTAATCACTACTATGGGTGTCGGATTCTGGGCCATAATAATGCGAGTGGCTTCGAGCCCATCCATAATAGGCATTTGAATATCCATCGTAATAAGATCGGGCTTTAATAGGGTAGTCAGGTCAATTGCTTCTTTTCCATTTTTGGCAATCCCAATGACTTCCATATCTTTTTCAGATTCTATGATGTGTTGAATTAATGCAACTTCGGTTGGTGAGTCATCAACAATTAAAATTTTAATCATGGGTAATAGTTCACTATAGCAGCATTTTTCTAATAATCTCCGCGGAGTTTAATACGAAATTAATTTGATTGCTGCCGGTTAGAGTAGCTCCGATGACACAAGGGATATGTGTTAATGGTTCTTGCAACGGTTTAAGTACAATTTCCCTTTCACCAATAATTTCGTCGACAAGTAAGGCAATACAGTCCCCATTTTTTTTGATTACCACCACGGAGATATGTTCTTTTTTATTCTGTTTGTTTTCACCAAGTTGCAGTACCTTAGACAATGAGCATAACAAAACTGGTTGTTCGTTGACAAGAACACTTGGACTTCCTTCCACAATCATAATGTCATGTTCTTTTAATAACATAATTGTTTCTACAGAATTGGTAAGGATTACAAATATTTGCTCATTACAGGCAACCGTTAATCCACGTTCCGTAGATAAGGTGAGGGGTACTCTCAGAAAAAAAGTGGTTCCTTCCCCGGGTTGGCTTTCGATACTGACCTGGCCCTTTAGCCTAAGCAAATTAGAACGTACGACGTCCAAACCGACGCCACGGCCTGAAATATCAGTTGCAATTTCTCGAGTGGAAAAACCCGGTCGAAAAATGAGCTCGTAAATATCTTCTTTTTTCATATTTTCAAGCTCAGATGGGGTAATTATGTTCTTTTGCAACGCGATGCGAATCACATCATCGGTTTTAATGCCGGCACCATCATCAATGATTTTGAATACAATTTGATTGTCTTCCTGGTTGACATTGATGCGAATATTTCCTTGAGGTGATTTACTGGCGGCTTTACGGACTTCGGTTTGTTCTATCCCGTGGTCGATTGCATTACGTAAAAGATGAACGATCGGATCCTTTAAGCCATCGAGGATCATTTTATCAATTTTTACATCATTAGTATTTATTTCAAGATTCACTTGTTTATTCAATTCATGGGCTAAATCACGCACGATTCGTGGTAGATAACGTAATTGAGTGGTAACCGGAATAAGTCGCAAAGTGCGAATCTCATCCTGGAGTGCATTTAATAAAATGGATAATTCGCTAACCGGGATTCGCATCTCCCTTTGCATTAAACGCGTCGAATCATGGATTTCTGATAATTCAAAAAAACTTGTAGCAAACAAAGATTCCTCTGATTCTTCTTTCTCTTGCATAAAAATGTTTAGAGTAGCCTTATTTTTTTTCCATGCTTGAACCAGATTTTCAATTTTAAAATTTATCTTCGTTAATTTGTTGTAATATTCTTCGATGGCAATTTTAATGGCTTGAATTTCTTCGGTATAAACTGAAACCCGATCTAAATTTTGTAACGAAACCCGGATTGATTCAAATTCAGTTGTTTTTACTTGTCCCTCTTGAGGCAGAGGCGCTTTTTTAACCGTCGAAAATTCTGCCCTTGCTTCTGGTAATGGCATTTCTTCACTGGATAATTCAGTATGATGTTCGAGTTGCAGTAAATGATTTTTTAAATCGAATGATAGTGGTTTTTGTTCACTGAAACATTGCATGGCTTCATTCATATAATCGATCGATTGCAGACAAAGATTAATCAGGCTCGAAGAAATTCTTATACTCTTTTTTTGGATTGCGGCAAATAAAGTTTCGATATGATGTGCAATCTCACCAACATCGAGAGCCCCTATACCCCGAGAAGAACCTTTGATGTTATGAGCAATTCGAAAAAGTTCTTCCAATAAACTCTTGGATTCCTCTGCAGATAAAGTTCCTTTTTCAAGTTGCAATAAACCATCAGTAATAGTGATTAAATTTTCCTGGAGTTCTAATTTGAATGTTTCAACCAGTTTTTTTATAAATTCATTATCCAAGGCTTTAGGCGTTGGTTTTTCAATTGAATCAGAGGTAGGTTGTCCCTCTAAACGTTGAGACTCTACAATTTTTTCCTCATCGGAGAGAGCATGCTGTAACTGATACAATAATGCATGATGCTCCTCAGAAAGCGGTTGTTTTTCTATAAAATCATGAAGAATTTCACGCATTCCATCTACAGCACGAAATCCTAAATTAATTAATTCAAGGGAAACGTTCCTTGACGGTTCAAACAATTTCTCAATGTATTCAGCCATTTTCCCCAGATCATCGACATCTAGAGAAAATGCAGAAACTTTAATGTTTCGTCCTGCGCGGGAAATTTCTTCCATCATAGGACTTAAATCACTCGATTCACTTTGTTCCATTTTTTTTAAGTGATCGGTGATAAGCGTCAGTAATGATTGAAGTTCTGCACTAAATGTCGCCAGTAATTCATCGTCTGGAGTCATATGGAGCTCCTAAACTTTATAGATACCTATATCTTCCTTTAGATGTTTGGCAATACCATCCAAATTATGGATAAATGTCATCATTTCTTTAATTCCACTCGAAAAAGTTGAAGTAGTTCGATTAATTTCATTCATACTTTCAACGATTTGTTCAATTCCAACCGCTTCTTGGCGAATGGCTACTTCAATGTGTTGGCTTGAAATGGACGCTTCATTAATCATTTTACTTAAAGCTTGGATAATATGACCTGCTTTTTCAACGAGTTTTATTCCTGAATCAAGAGTCTTGGCTCCTTCTTCGGTCACTGTAACCGCGCGTTCAGTAGTGCGTCGAATGTCCTCAAGAATTTTTTGTACCTGTACGGTGGATTGCTCTGACTGTTCGGCAAGATTTCGCACCTCTGTTGCCACTGCTGCAAATCCTTTTCCCGCTTCACCCGCCTTGGATGCTTCGATCGATGCATTCAAGGCGAGCATTTTGGATTGTTGGGCAAGCGTATTAACTACCGAGGTAATGTCCCCAATTTGTTGCGTGTGAGTACTTAAATCAAGAATGGTTTGGGCTATTATCTTCATCTTTTCTTCTGAAGCTTTAATACCCTGGATACTTTGCTCTACGGATTCACTACCCAGTTTCCCTTGTTCATAAGTATTTTTAGCCACTTCGCGGAGTGTTTGTGCTTTAGTCATGGTTTGTTTTGAGCTTTTATCTATTTCTTCCAAGGAAGCACTGATTTCATTAATAGCAGACGCTTGAGAAGTAATACTTTCTGCTTGTTCATTTGCAGAGGTAAGTACCGTACCCACCATCGTGACTATATCATTGCTGACTTTACTAATTTTTTTGGTGATGGATGCGAGTCCATCGGTCATCAAATTTAAATCTTTGCCTAAATCCTGCAATATATCCTCTTTATCTATTTCAAGACGCTCTCTAAGATCACCTGAAGCCACTTTACTGCTATGTAGTCGATATTTTTTCGATGAATTGACTAATTTTTCAAATAATTCTCGAGATTCCTCTTCTTTGCTGCGAAGGATTTCTTCATTTTTCTTAATCGCCTCTTGCATTGTTTTTAACGATAACAGCAATTTGCCTAATTTATCTGCAGTTCGTATTTTAATATCGATATCACGTTCCCCGGCGGCGATGCGTTCAGCAATATTAATTGCATTATCCACTGGCCTCGCTATGGAACGTTGGGTGACATAAGGCACTGTTAAAGTTAAAAAAGCGGCAAGAATTAATAATGCATAAGCAGATGATTTTAAGGAATTTAAGCTTTCATTTATTTCATCTGTATTTTTTTCAATTTCTTGCGATACGTATGCATACAAGCCACCAGTTCTCTTACCTGTTTCTAAAGAATAGGAACCTAATATAATATCGATCATTGCGTTTTCGACTTCTCTTGTTTTATTCCTACTATTTTCTACATTATTGGAATTATTGGGATCTCTCGGGGAATTGATAAAGGATTTTTGAATATCATAAAGAGGTATATATAATTCTTGCAATTTATCCCATTTAGTTTGTAATTTTTTATCTCCTAGGGAGTGCATTACTTGATCCCATCGGTCTCTAACTTCATTAATTTCGCTCCACAAACGGTCCAAATGTTCTTTGGAGCTAGGATCTCCCGTCATCGCCCAATGCTCGAGAAGGTCTTGTGTCTGATAAATTTGACTATCTAGAATTTCCGGTAAGTTTTCACGACGAATTTCCTGATTCAAGTAAACGACGTTATTCACTTTGGGTATCAAAAACAAAATGGATATAATTACAGGTAAACTAAGGGTCATAAAGCCAATTAACAAACGAGCGCGTACTGTAATAACAAATCGTTTATTCCCATTAGTTTCCATGGACCTCTCCTATCTTATATAAGCGCAGTTTAATTTCTTGACTCAAACTTGATATTAACGTTTCTACATTAATGATTGCCGTAGCGGCATGGTGTAATCCCAGAATATATTCTGGATGGGGCACATTCGGAGAGGATAAAGGCTCAGCTAATTCACTGGGTAGATAAAGTTCACTACCTTCGACGTGCTGAACAAGTAAGCCAAGAGTTATATTATTTATCTGAAGAACAATGATGAATTCATTCTGTTGTTCGGTACTTGGAATTGAATGATTTAGATGAAAAAATTTAAGTAGGTCTACAACTGTAATCAGCGCCCCCCGCCAGTTGATCACCCCAGTAATAAAATGAGGGACGAAAGGGGCAGGAGCGATGCATACATTCCGTAACACTTCTTGAACGTATTGATAAGGGATCCCATAATGTTCATTTTGACCTAGGCTAAAGCGTACGAAAGTAATACCCTGATTTTTGTGGGTATCGAGTTCCTGTTGGGCAAGTTGCCTTGCTCTGGCCTGCAGTATTTTAATGGCTTCTTTATTTTTGGGTATCAATTCCGAAGCATGTTTTTGTTCTTTGATCATCATTCAAAATCCTTGTTCGCTTTCATCATTATTCTCTAGGGAAAAATAGATTGCACCATCATAATGAAAAGCAAGATTTGTCCCCATTGTAACTATAGGATCTGATGCGCCCAGTAAAAGATAAGCGCTTCCAGACATGCATGCACTTATCTTTTTCATAATTTTTGTAACCAGTTCGTTATCAAAATAAATTAGCACATTGCGGCATAAGATTAAATCAACCTCGTATATTCCATTGATTATAGATGGATAGGTCTTATCACATAAGTTAAGGTATTTAAATTGCACCAAATCACGAATCTCAGGTGATAAAACATAGGAGCGCTCATTTTTTAGAAAATATCGTTGTAGGTATTTTTCTGGAATAGAGCGCATGGACCATTGTCCATATATTCCTGAAATGGCTTTTTGAAGTGCAGCCGTATTTATATCAGTTCCTATTAAATAGAGATCCCATGCATCAAGATTGGTTATGAGCTTAGCCAACAACATGGCAATGGTATATATTTCTTCACCTGTAGAACAACCGGCACTCCAAATTTTTAAAGTAGCTTCTTCTGCTTTTCGTTTTAGCAATTGTGGGAGCAGTTTATGCTCAAGTAATTGCATTTGATTTTTGTCTCTAAAGAAGTAACTTTCTCCCACTGTAATTGCTGCAACTAAATCTGCTAGTAAAGAAGAGTTACTGGCACAACTTTTCAATTGCTCTAAGTATTCTAGGGGGCGATAATTAAATTTAATGCATGCGTCAGTAATGTTTTTTGCTAATTCTTGGGCTTGATTTACCTGGATTATAAGTCCATAACGGGTATGGATTAATTCCATAAATGCGGGTTCGAGCTTTTTTATGTCATCTAATAAATTAGCGCTCATATTACTCATGATTAGTAGCCATCTGGTTGAAGTGGGTTAGTTTTAAAGCAAAAATCCAATCGATATTGATTAACAGCGAAACCCCTGTTTCCAAAGTCACGGCGCCAAGAAAAGGTGAGTTATCACTCGTAAATTCTTCATGAATTTCAATTTGCTGTTCATCAATGGAGCTCAATTCAAGCATTTTATCAACAATCAAACCCACCTGATGTGTTCCATCGGAGCATAATAAAATGGGTATATTCAAAGGATAGGTTTCATTTCGGGTTAAACCCATAGCAATAGCCAAGTCAAGAATGGGTATGCATTTATTTTTAAGATTCATTAATCCAACAAAATAGTCTGGGCTGGTGGGCACGATTTCGAGCATAGGCAAAGGAAGAATTTTTTCTATGTAGCGTAAATCCATACAGGCTTGTATGTCTCGTAAAAGAAAATGCAGAACTGTAAGGTTCTTGGGGAGCACTTTATACATTCCTTCTTTTATAATACAACGCTATTATCGTGTCTCTATAGCGTAGGTGATAATGGGGTAAAAAAAATTATTAATTCCATTTTATAGTTATAGACCTAATAGGGTTGATGCACAAGACGTACTCTATGTGTTTTAAATGTAGCCTGAAAAAGGAAGATCCATCACTCGAACGTATCGTACTTATACGTCCAAGTGAGGTTTATAAAGGGTTATGCGCTATAGCCAATTTTTTATATCAAAATCCCAAAATGGATCTAGGTTTCTTTATGAGTGGCAAAATAATTTAAATCCAACTCGCGTGCTGCTTTCACATCATCTAACCGTTTGACGGGCAAGGTATGGGGGGCATTTTTAACCAACTCAGGGTTTGTGGCTGCTTCTTCCCTAATGCTTTTCATAACCCGCACAAAATGATCTAATTCTTCTTTGCTCTCCGTTTCCGTAGGTTCAATCAAAAGACATTCGGGAATGAGTAAAGGGAAATAAGTTGTGGGGGCATGCACGCCATAATCCAACATCCTTTTAGCAAAATCCATTGCAGTAATGCCATATGTTTTCTTTTCTGGACTTAAAGTAATAATAAATTCATGAGAGGCGCGTCGCTGCGGATAGGCTGCAGTAAATCCTACTTTAGTTAATTCTTTAAGTAGATAATTTGCATTAAGCGTCGCATATTCTGAAACACGAAGTAAACCTTCTTTACCCAGTACTCTCATATAAAAATAAGCACGCAGTAAAATACCTGCATTCCCCATAAAACAAGACAGGCGTCCAATACTTTGTGGGTAGTCTTGCCGGGTTGCCCATTGATATCCCGAATCGGTTTTTTTCACTATCGGTAAGGGTATGAACGGAAGCAGACGCTTACCTACCGCTACTGGACCAGCACCAGGTCCGCCCCCACCGTGTGGGGTTGCAAAGGTTTTATGCAGGTTTAAATGCATCACATCAAAGCCCATATCACCGGGTCGTACTTTTCCTAAAATTGCATTAAGATTAGCGCCATCGTAATACAATAATCCCCCAGCTTGGTGAACAAGAGCCGCTATCTCTTTAATTTGACGCATAAATAAACCCAATGTAGAGGGGTTAGTTAGCATGATGCCGGCTGTTCTGGGCCCCAGCTTGCTTTTCAATTCCTCTAAATCGATGTCGCCATCCGCAGCAGTGGGGATTTCAACAATCTTAAAGCCACACATGACTGCAGAGGCTGGATTGGTACCATGGGCAGCATCGGGAATCAGCATTTCATCGCGTGCTGTATCGCCTCGAGATTGATGATAAGCTTTTATCATTGCAACGCCAGCAAATTCTCCTTGTGAGCCTGCCATTGCTGTTAAAGATACCCCAGCCATCCCTGTAATTTCAGCAATATGTTCTTGCAAGCGATACAAAGGCTCTAAAAAACCTTGGCTGTTATCTTCAGTCGCTAGAGGGTGGCGATTGAGAAAGTTGGGTATGGATGCGGCTTTGTGAACCCCTCGGGGATTATATTTCATGGTGCAGGAACCCAAAGGATAAAAATTGCTATCGATCGAGAAGTTTTTATGAGACAAACGTGTGAAATGTCTAACTACTTGCAATTCGGAACATGCCGGCATTTTGGGGGGCGTTTTTCGCTGCAATTCAGCAGGAATCGCGTATTTACTGGCTGAAATTTTTGGCGCTTGCGCTGTTGCCTGACAGTCTTTTTTAGATAATTCAAAAATCAACATAATTTGCCTTCCATTTTTTGAATAAATTCTTTAAGTTCAGCTCGATGATTGACAGGGGTAAATTCAATAAATTGATACTCCGCAATTTCCGCCAAATAATACGGATCCTCTTTGAAGATAGATTCGAGATAGGCGCGATCATTTGTGGCTGCAATGATAATTCCACCTGTTCGAGGTTTCATAGGACCTGAAACCAGTAATAAACCCTGCTTATAGTAGTAATCAAGAAACTCTCGATGTGCTTGTAGGTATTTATCTACTTCACTTAGAGGAACTAAGTAGGTTAACTGAATTACAAACATGAGTCACCTCGTTGGGACAGGATGGATTTCAAGGTTCGGACAAAAAGTGCAATTTCCTCTGCAGTACGCATTTCCGTAGCACAGACTAAAAGGGTATTTTTCAGTTGAGGATAATGAATTCCTGGGGTATAACCACCAGTAATACCTGCTTGGGCTAATTGTTCTAACACGTGCTCTACAGGTTGGTTGAGCTTAAGTACTGCTTCATGAAAATAAGGGGCAGAAAAAACTTGTTCTACACCTTCAATTTGGGTTAAAGCATCTACTAACTCATGAGTATTCTGATGGCATTGACTTGCAACCTGGCGTAATCCTTCAGCGCCCAAAAGGCTCATATGGATTGTCGCGGCGGTCACTAATAAACCTTGGTTAGTACAAATATTTGAGGTGGCCTTAGCCCGACGTATATGCTGTTCCCGTGCTTGCAAGGTTAAAGTAAATCCTCTTTTTCCATCTTTATCCAAAGTACAGCCGATAATTCGACCAGGCATTTGGCGTACATGAGCCATGCGGGTGCTTAAAAACCCAAAATAGGGACCGCCCGATGCCATAGGACAGCCTAGAGGTTGGCCTTCACCACAGCTAATATCAACACCATGTTTCCCCCATGAACCTGGCGGCTTTAACAAGGCAAGTGAGACAGGATTAACGCAGGCAATACTAATAACATTATTATGATGGGCCCAATCGCTGAGCTCATCAACGTGTTCCAAACATCCAAAAAAGTTGGGTTGCGCAATAACCAAGGCAGTAATATCTTCTCCTGTATATGCTTCTAATGCGGAAAGAGGGGTAATCCCTTGTTTTTCATCAAAGGCCAATGTTAGCACTTCAATATGCTGGTTTCGCAGGATGGTCTCAATGGTTTCACGATAGAAGGGGTGAATTGTCCCAGGGATTAACACACGACTGGTTTTACTGTGTTTATTCACTCGGACAGCCATTAAAATAGCTTCGGCTAATGCGGTGGCGCCATCATACATCGATGCATTGGATACATCCATACCGGTTAATTCACAGATCATGGTTTGGTATTCGTATAACAACTGCAAAGTACCTTGACTGGCTTCGGCTTGGTAGGGAGTGTATGCGGTTAAGAACTCGCCACGAGAAGCGATATCCCACACTGCTGCAGGTATATGATGCTCATAGCATCCTGCGCCCATAAAACAGATTCCATTTTTATTTTTATTAGCCAGATTGTTTGCTTCTTTGAGCATATCCATTTCATTGATACCCGCAGGTATATTTTGAAACCCTGCATATTGCAAAGACGATGGAATTTCATCAAATAGGGTTTGAGTATCTCGAACCCCAATGGAATCAAGCATGGCTTTGCTATCTTCGGGAGTGTGTGGGATATAAGGCATAATTAATGCTCCTCAGCGATCTCATTTTGATATTGTTCCGCAGTCAATAAACTATTAATTTCGTCTGGATGACTGGGCTTCATTTTGACAAGCCAACCCGCTGCATAGGGTTCAGAATTAACAAGAGCTGGATTTTCGACTACTACTTCATTGATGGCAGTAACGATACCACTCACGGGTGCATAAAAATCAGAGGCAGCTTTTACTGATTCAACTACACCAAGTTCTTCTCCTGCACTTACTTCATCACCAATTTCAGGCAACTCAACAAAAACCATATCACCCAATAATTGTTGGGCATGGTCGGTAATGCCCACGGTTACTTCATTTTGATCTTCTTTTATCCATTCATGGGTATTTGTGAATTTCAACTCATTCATTGCATTGTCCTTATTTAATTCTATAGCACTGAAGTCAAATTAAATCTAGAAATCTACAAAGTTACGAGAAAACTCGATCCTTTTTTGCATTCAGACTATACGTTTTTATTTTTACTTAACTGGATCCGATGTTTTAAATCGCTTTTCCTGATTTTACAAAACGCGGTTTTCCAACTTTTGCAGGAACTAATTTTCCGCGAATATCAACCATTACCTCTTCACCTGTTTCAGCTGGAACTCTCGCCAAGGCGATAGATTTTTCCAGTGTAGGTGAGTAGCTCCCACTAGTAATAATTCCATCAGCACAACCTGGGATTATTACTTTTTGTCCATTACGCATGATACCTTTATCTAATAAAGTGAGCCCCACCATTTTTCGTTTTATTCCAATTTGTTTTTGGGAAAATAAAGCTCCCATCCCAATAAAATCACGATCGGCGGGTTCCCATTTAATAGTCCAACCGAGTCCTGATTCTAAGGGGCTGGTGGTAGTGTCCATATCTTGCCCATAAAGAAGCATTCCTGCTTCCAAGCGAAGGGTGTCGCGGGCACCTAATCCACAAGGATGAACACCAGCCTGCATTAAATCATTCCATAATTGGATAATGAATTCTTGCGGGGCAATGATTTCAAATCCATCCTCTCCCGTATATCCAGTGCGCGCAAAAAACCATTGTTCCACATCCACGCATTCGAAACTCGTTAAAGTAGAAACGGCATCAATTTGCGCAGGAGTAAGAATTTTTTTTGTTTTTTCTATCGCGTTAGGTCCTTGCACGGCAATCATTGCCAATTCTCTTCGTTCCTGTAAACCAACGGCAAAGCCTTCACTTTTTTGGCGAATCCAAGCTAAATCATCTTGTCGGGTTGCCGAGTTCAGAACCACTCTGTAATTATCAGAAGCGCGTTGGTAGACGATTAGATCGTCAATAATTCCACCATGTTCATTACACATACAACTGTAAAGTGCTTTTCCGTTGTGTTCAAGCTGATCCACATCATTGGTTAAAAGTTTACGTAAGAATTGACGGCCACCGGCGCCAAGAATGTCAACAATAGTCATATGCGATACATCGAACATGCCCGCATCTTTACGAACATAGTGGTGCTCATTAAGCTGAGAACCATAATGCAAAGGCATTTCCCAGCCATGGAAATCAACCATTTTGGCGCCACAAGCTTGATGTGTGGCATGGAGAGGGGTTTTAGCAATCATTGTACGTCCTTTTTTCAATCACCTTAGTGTGGGTGATTATACCTATTGCGATATATACTGTATATTCCATACAGCATATTTATTAGGACTACTTTAATGACTGGGCTAAATATTTGGCGTTGGATGTTGGATTTAGGGTGGTTAGTATTCCTCCTAATACTCCTCCGGCATTTTTGGCGTGATAGACAAGTATTGGTACAAGCACAATCGTGGCTAAAAGTTAAAGGTTATATTACTAAATGCGACTGGACTAAAGTAGGTCATAGTGTTTGGCCTAAAATTGAATATACTTATCAAGTTGATGACAAAGATTTAACGGGAGAATATTTGTTTTTAGATACAGCCCATAACAATCCTAATAGTAAATATTCCCGTGGCATTGCTTATAAAGCGGCTGTTGCTTTTCAAGAAAATACGGCAATTGATATCTATTATAATCCCAATGACCCTGAGGAGTCTGCTCTAGATGTAACCATGCCAAGCAAATTAAATATGATTTTGATTTTGATTGGCATGTTAATCCTTATGCATCTAGGACTTATGGTTTGGCGTTATTTGGGTTAGGCTGACCTGGTGCTGGGGTAGTAGCTGGCATTGAATCACTGTCTTCTTCAACATCACATTTACAAGGTTGTTTGGTTACTACGGATTGTAAACTGGTGATGGTATATCCCCGCACTCCTTGTCCTGATGGCGCAACCATAAAATTAATCGTTACCTTCAAATGTTGACGTTGTTGGTATTGTGGATTTTGATACGCTACGATAAGCCCCATTGTTGCTTTCCAATGTGTTGGGTCGATATTGGTGATTACCGGGGGGGCAGTAGCTACGGCACTCACATTATAGAGATTTTTTTGGACATCCTCTGGTAATTTGGAGGCATTTAACGCCTTGCTGTAGGATATCCAGGCGTCCGCTGCAAAGTACTTAGCTATTTTCTTCTGATCTTCAAGGTAATTTTTATAGCTATAAGTATAGGTGGCTACGATTGCCTCATTAACCCAGACGGATAATTGGGCGGGCTCTGGTTGTGCATAGCTAAATTGGAAAAAAATTGATAAGAAAATAAAGACTAATTTCTTGTTCATAAGCATATCCCTTTTACAATAAAAAGTAGAGTGTAGTTTAATTACTAAGTTAAGAATATGTTCCTCTTGTTCCTCTTCCCTCCCGCGAGATCGAGCTACTGAGCCTTTATTCTTTGTTTCAAAGCACATGTCACGTTAGGGATAGGCTCAACTTAGTGCATTAAGGTGTAGCCAATTATCGGATGATTTCTTAAATTCCCAATGATCTTGTTTTATAGTGTAGCTCATTCAATACACATAAAAAATCCCCGGCTGCTGCCGGGGCAAATTGGATGTTTAGATAATGAAATCTAAACACTGCTCCGCTTAAGAGGGGGTAAAGCGAAGCTAAGCATTCGGGGGAAATGCTCACTATATTAGACACGGAAATTTTTGGAAAGTTCAATTTTTGTGCAAATTATTTCATTTTAAAGAAAGCAAAAAACTAAATTATTGAATATTAGTACAATTCACGAATTCATTACGTTTGCTGCAGGTGACTTTTTTATCTTTGAGCACAACACTCTCCTTTTTAATCAGAAGAAAGGTTTATATTAACGGCTTTAATCTATCGGACAAGCTGTCTTTATGATATTTTATTATCCTGAAACAAGCAGCTGTTCCCGTATCAATTTAAAATTATTCCAGGGCGGAAAATTTTGCGAGGTATAGGCGTATATTTGGCCCTTGAGTTTCATTTTTTTTTTCAATTATTATACTGCGTGATTAATCAGTTGCAGAGTGTATTTTGGGTGTCGACAAAGTTATTGAGGAGGCATTGTGCGCGAAAGTCGGTTCTACTTTGCTAATCCTGATAGATTTGGCCGATATGTAAATCGTTGGGATTTGCTGCTCATTGTTCTTATTTTTTCCATATTGTTCTTTTTAGGTTGGGCCGGTTCGCAAATGGCCACTCCCTATCAATTGGGAGAGCAGATACCCATTTCATTAGATCCTGCCAATCTTCCTTTTTATGCATTACGTACGGTACTTCGTATGTTTATTGCCTTGTTTTTTTCGATTATATTTACGTTTACGATAGGACTTTGGGCTGCAAAAAATCGGCGTGCAGAACAAATCATTATTCCTGCGATTGATATTTTACAATCTATCCCGGTTTTAAGTTTTCTATCGATTACAGTAACCGGATTCATCCGCTTGTTTCCTAACAGTTTGCTAGGACCTGAATGTGCATCCATTTTTGCTATCTTTTGTGCACAAGTATGGAATATGACGTTTGGTTTTTATCAGTCCTTAAAAACATTACCCCATGATTTACAAGAAGTGTCTTCTATGTTTCGACTTTCGGCCTGGCAACGCTTTTGGAAATTGGAAGTGCCTTTTTCCATGTCGAGTTTGTTGTGGAACATGATGGTTTCTATGTCTGCTAGCTGGTTCTTTGTGGTTTTGTCTGAAGCGATCTCAGTAGCGCATCAAGACATTCGATTGCCGGGCGTAGGGTCTTATATTGCCTTGGCAATTCAGCAACGAGATTTACATGCGGTGGGTTATGCTATTTTAGCAATGATGATTGTTATATTTTTATACGATCAAATCTTTTTTCGTCCTCTAATTGCCTGGTCTGAAAAGTTTAAAACAGAGCCCTCCCATGATGGAGCGGAATATCAATCTTGGCTCGTGGATTGGATTCGTGGCAGTAGACTAATGAAGCAGTTTGCTGAAGTTCTTGGCATTTTTTCCGATCATTTTGTCAATGCGCGTTGGCTGAGAATCAATGAGACAAAAATAATAAGGGAAATTGACTTTAAAAAGCAGAAGCGTCTCGATCGACTTTGGAGCATCTTAGTTTTAATTAGCGTTTGTGCTGGAGCATGGTTCTTATTGCGCTTTATTCTTGCAGAATTGAAAGTGAGCGATATTTTGCATGTGTTTTTGCTGGGAGCAGCAACCGGGGCTAGGGTACTTTCTATGATATTTCTTAGCTCCTTAGTTTGGATTCCAGTAGGCGTGTGGATTGGTCTAAGGCCAAGAATTGCACAAAAAATACAGCCAGTGATTCAATTTGTAGCAGCATTCCCTGCAAATTTATTCTATCCTTTATTTGTGATAGCTATCGTAGCGTTTCATTTAAATGTAGAACTATGGGTGACTCCACTCATGATTCTTGGAACTCAATGGTATATTTTATTTAATGTGATTGCAGGAGCATCGACTATTCCGCGAGAACTCTATCTTGCTGCAGACAATTTTGGCTTGAAGGGGTGGCTCTGGTGGAAAAGGTTAGCATTGCCTGGCATTTTTCCTTTTTATATTACGGGCGCCATCACAGCTGCGGGTGGTGCATGGAATGCGAGCATTGTGGCAGAGTTCGTGAGTTGGGGGAATACTACCCTTAGAGCTACAGGTTTGGGAGAATACATCCAAGCCAGCACGGCAACGGGAGACTTTCCAAAAATTGCTTTAGGTACTGCAATGATGTGTTTGTATGTACTTACTTTTAACCATTTGATTTGGCGTCCGCTCTATCGCTTGGCGGAAGAACGTTTTAACCTTAATTAAAGATACTTATGTCTGAAACCATTATTGCAATAGAAAGCTTACGCAAGTCTTTTAAAAAAGCAGCAGAACAAGATTTGCTTGTGCTTGAGGATGTGAACTTTAAGCTTCAAGAAGGCGAAATCGTTGCCTTATTAGGTAAATCCGGTTCAGGGAAGTCAACTTTGTTGCGTATTATTGCAGGTCTTATAGCCCCCACTGGTGGAACCGTAACTTATAGGGGTAAACCGGTCACCAGTCCTGTCGCTGGGATTGCAATGGTTTTCCAGTCGTTTGCCTTAATGCCTTGGCTTACCGTATTGGAAAATGTAGAGCTTGGACTAGAGGCTCAAGGAGTAAGTCGGGATGAGCGCAGGCATCGAGCCATTGAAGCGATTGATATTATTGGTCTTGATGGTTTTGAATCGGCGTTTCCAAAGGAACTTTCCGGTGGGATGCGTCAACGGGTTGGTTTTGCGCGAGCCTTAGTCATTAATCCCGATGTTTTATTGATGGATGAGCCTTTTTCCGCCCTTGACGTACTTACCGCGGAAAACTTGAAGTCCGACTTGTTGGAATTATGGGCAGAAAAGAAAACCAATACCAATGGGATTTTATTAGTGACTCATAATATTGAAGAAGCTGCTACATTAGCTGACAGAATAGTAATTTTTGGGAATGATCCAGGGTACATCCGCGCCGAATTACCTGTTACCTTACCGCAGCCACGAGATCCTGAGTCACCTGAGTTTCGGGCTTTGGTTGATAAAATTTATACATTAATGACGACTGGGCCTAAAGAAAAAGCAAAACGAGCCCAAAGAGAGCGACAAATCGGTTTAGGATACCGATTACCCGATGTAGAACCTTCCGAACTTACTGGCTTGATTGAGACGATGACCTCTTTTGAAGAGCGTATTGATCTACCAGAGCTTGCAGATGAGTTGATGATGAATATTGATGACCTATTTCCCATACTTGAAACATTGGAAATATTAGGTTTCGCTAAAGTTTCTGCAGGAGATATCCAATTAAGCGACTTAGGAAAGCAATTTGCTGAAGCTGATCTTCAAGAGCGTAAACAATTATTCGCGCAGAGATTATTGGAAAAGGTACCTCTTGCCCGTTACATCCGCCGAGTATTAGATGAAAAAGTAGGACATAGAGTTTCTGAAGAACGTTTTTTGAGTAAGCTTGAAGATTATCTAAGTGAAAAAGAAGCCGACCGTGTATTACGTACCATGATTGACTGGGGACGTTATGCTGAGATTTTTGCTTATGATTTCAATACCGGAATTTTAAGTTTGGAAAATCCAGGTAAGGGAGCATAAAAGATTTAAAATGTTAATCCAAACCGTTTCGTTAAATTCCTCCTTGGGGACAATGACCACTTAAATTAGAGCGAATAGTTTGTTATTATTTGTGCAGATTTGATCCAAGGAGGGGTTGTTAGCATGGAACGCAAACAAGAGTATGACGAGCATTTCAAAATAATTCTTCTAGGGAATAACGCCGTTGGTAAATCATGCTTGGTGCAGGCGTATTGTGGGGGTTCTCTCTATAGTTATGATACCTACATGGACACTATGGGTGTTGACCAAGAAATAAAATGGATTAAGTTGTTCAATAAAACAGTCCAATTACGCATCTGGGATGCCTCAGGTACGCCTAAATTACAGGAAATCGTTGGTTCTTATTTTCGATCGGTTGATGGAGCGCTAGTCTGCTTTGATTTAACTAATAAAACTTCTTTGCAGCACACGAAAGACTACGTAGCTCGTTTAAGAGTAACCAAGCAAAATCTTCCAATGATTCTTGTCGGTTGCAAAGCGGACATAGAGAAACGAAGAGAGGTAAGCTCCACGCAAGCAAAGGAATTAGCTGATGAGCTGGGCCTTGAGTATTTAGAAGTTTCCTCCCGTAATAAAATGAATGTCGAGCAACTTTTTTACCACATAACCCTTCGCATATATCTAGCCAAACATTTAAGCAACATTAAGCCACTCCTGGATGAATTCTTTAATAATTATTTAAAACTCACCAATCCTAATCGTACCCACTTGTTTACGGAGAAGCACCAGAACCTGGTTTTAAAAGGAGAAACAAGGGCAGAGTACAACGCTCAGTTTGAAAAATTGTTCGCTTCTACAAATGTAGATGAAGTAATCGAGTTTTGTAGAACAACATTAGATCTTATGGAACAGGCCAATAACTTCTATAAACAAGATAGCCCTGTTTTAAGTACTTTTCTCACTAGCCCACTTGCAAGCATCTTCAAGGAAATATTGGAGGTTGTAAGTACCATGTTAAGTGACATGATGGGATTTGTCGCTGCACGAGAATTGATATATCAGAAAAAATCCATCGAGCACGCGTTTTAACGTTTCACGTGAAGCATTGTCTCTATCTTTATTCCAATTTCTGCTGACTAAGCACTGTAGCGTGAAACGTAGTTTCGGCCTGGGTTGCGGCTTGTGCCTTCACCCAGGCATTTGCAGGTTTATAATAGTCAGCTTATTAAGCAGATTTTCGCGTGAGATAATTCAATAGTTCTAATAAACGCTCTGGACTACCAGCCATTTGTAAGTCCGTTTTATACTTATTATTTACCACAAAGGCAGGCACTGCATTAATTTGATAAGCGCCCATGAGGCTCATTCCATTTTGAACACGCATATCAATGGTTGGTGAGTTTTCAAACGCACTTTTCGCGATTTCTTTATCCACTCCTTGAGCAACAAAAAAACTGATCATAGCTTGTTTGGAGTCGAGGGGCTTTCTTTCTTCTTGGATGGCTTTAAACAGTAAGGGCGTCATTTTATCAGAAAGTGCAAGGGTTTTTGCAGTATAATACGCTTTAGCGTAGAGCTCCCATGATGGTTTAAATACCACTGGAACACGTTCGAATTGAACGTTATTGCCCATTTTACTAACCCAAGAATTGAGAGGTGCTTCTATTTTGTAACACCAGGGGCAGCCATAACTGAAAAATTCTTCAATAATGGGCGCTTTATTTTTATTATTCATTACGTTTGGATTGGTAACAATTTGATAGTCCTTCCCCTCAACAAATGATGCAGCCAGGGCCATTGCTGGTAAAAGAAAGAATACAGCGATTAATTTTTTTAACATAATTTAGTTTCCTAATGTAACCCTTCAATATAATGTGCGACTGCTTCCATATCTTCTTGGCTCATTCTACTGCTAATATCTTGCATGATATGGTTTAAATCATTCTTCCTCTTCCCGTCTTTAAATGCATTTAATTGCAACACGGTATAAGCAGCATGTTGGCCAGACAGTATGGGGAAGCCAGCTTGAGCATTGCCCGTACCCTTGGGACCATGGCAGGCGATGCATGCCGTTATCCTTTTTGCAAAATCTCCTCCACGGTAGATTTGTTCACCCCGTGTAAGAAATTCTCTAGGTGTACTGCCCTTAGCAAGAGGCATTTTAGCATAATATGCTGCCAAGTCATCCATATCCTGTTTACTAAGGGTAGCAACAAGCGCATTCATCGTTGGTGCGTTACGTAACGCGCTATCTTTCATATCGTTGAGTTGCTTTATAAAGTATTTGGGATGTTGTCCTGCGATATTAGGCCAGTCAGGATTTGGACTATTACCTTGTTGTCCATGGCATGCGGAACAAACTACCGCTTTGTTGGGTGCAGATAAGGTATTTTCTTGAGCAAAAAGAACTAATGGAAAGCAAAGGATAAAAGTGAGTACAAATTTTTTCATCGATTTCTCATAATAAATTTACCAAGTAATGGTACACTGCCTTGGTTGAATCCCAAAATATTATAATTCTTATGTTGGAAAATCCTTATTCTAAAGCTGTTTTTTTAAAAAGTGCTGCCCGTGTGCCTCAGTTACCTGAGGACTCCGGATATGAAGTTGCTTTTGCTGGACGTTCAAATGCTGGAAAATCAAGTGCTTTGAATTGTCTCACTGGCATCAAAAATTTGGCACGTACCAGTAAAACACCCGGTCGAACCCAATTAATTAACTTATTTGGCATCGATGAAACGCGTCGCCTTGTTGATTTACCAGGCTATGGGTATGCGAAAGTCGCTTTGCAAGTGAAAATGGACTGGCAAAAAAATTTGGCGCATTATCTTGAAGTCAGGCAAAGCTTAAAAGGTTTGATTTTATTGATGGATATTCGTCATCCCTTGAAAGATTTAGATGTAATGATGGTCGATTGGGCATTAAACCGGGAGCTACCAGTCCATATTTTATTGACTAAATCCGACAAATTAAGCCGTAGTGAAGTAAAAAATACCTTAGCCAAAGTGCGTAAACATTATGAACTGGCAACCCATTTGATAACCGTTCAATCTTTTTCATCTTCAAAAAAGGAAGGGGTGGGGGAATTGATCGCTTTGCTAAACCAATGGTTTGATTTATCGTCAGGATGAAGTAAGGTAGACAAGACATATTGTGATTAAAGGACTTTCCGGGGTTTTACCTCCAGGAACAAATATGTTTTTTTCGAAAAATAAGGACGAATCGACAAGACGATTTGAGGTGATACGGCGACCTAAGTCGCATTAATGTTAAAAGGGATTTTAATGTTACGAGGTGACCGATTTTTTAAAAATTCTAGAGCGAAAACGGACTCTCGCAAACAAGAGCAAGAAAGTCCAGCAATTGAATGTCTTCCTAATGAAATGCTACTCCCAATTTGTCAAAACCTTGCGACTAACCTCCCCGATAAATACAACATGTCCCTAGTTTGCAAATGGTTTCGAGAGGTCAATGAAGATCATTCCGTGAGTAAACATTTAACACATGATATCAATTTGATTATTGATTCCTTGTTACATGATTTGTATCGATTTATGGTTAAGCAAAGATCCACTGGTTCTGAACTGCTCTGTGTTGATAAAGAGCTGGTACACTCAATTGAGGGTCTTAAAAAACAACTCGCCGCGGTTATGAAGGCTCGGTCCTTTGAAAAAATTGATAATACAACACTGGATATTTTTTCAAATGGAAATACGAAAGTAATTGAATCAAATTCCCTTCTTAAATACGGAGGTTTGCTGCCCTATGTTATTGATAGCGTAGAAAGTTTTCAATTTCTTACTGCTACTGTGGGTAAAAGTCAGCGAAATGCAATTGAAGTGATCTTTAAATCGACTAAATTAAGTGAAAAAAATGACCTAACAACGCGTCTCCATTTAATGTTACGCATTTTTGCGGAATTAAAAAACAAAAACAACCTAACTGATAAACATCAGGAGTACAAAGAAATCTTAACTAAAACCAGTGCAAAACTCGCAGCGTCACTGTCAAAAGAGCAACACATAATCGCTATGCAAATGATGAAAGATGGAATGAAGTTATCAGAAGAACTTTATTTAGATAATCTAACTAATACTTTTATGGCAGTGAGCAAGGGATTACACGAGCAGTTAGGTGATGATGCAAGCTATGACATTTCTTCAGCATCACCCTGCAGATAGTTTCACCTCATCCCATAAATTTATAGGCTGAGGTGAAACGATATGTGTTCGAGTTATCACTTAATTTCAGCATGTTCCAGTACTTTTTGTGCTTGAGTCGCGCGGTAATTTTTAATCGCTTCACGATATACAGGATACTGATTGCCGAGGGTTGTTACTGCCAAAATAGCCGCATTAATAGCGCCTGCTTTGCCCACTGCAAGGGTTCCTACCGGAATTCCCGCTGGCATTTGGACTATGGATAAAAGCGCATCAAGACCATTAGTGAATGTTGAAGAGGGCATGGGCACACCTAGAACAGGTATTAGTGTTTTAGCTGCTACAACCCCGGGTAAATGAGCCGCACCACCTGCGGCAGCGATAAAAATTTCTACGCCACGTTCTTCTGCAGATTTGAGATACTCAAATAATGCATCTGGGGTACGATGTGCAGATAAAGCGCGAACTTCGTGAGGAATGTTAAATTGTTCCAGAGTTCGGCTGGCTTCTTCCATAATGGTCCAATCAGATTTTGAGCCCATAAGTATTGATACAAGTATTTTAGGCATAATTTCCCGCGTTAACTATTTATCATCTTGGTAGGTGTAGCTTGGCATCCAAGTAAACTCCGACTATTCTCGGAATTAGCAATCATCTGTATCGCTTCAATCAAGGCTAATCCTTCGAGTTCTTGCACCCTAGCTTTCAAAAGTTCAGCAGTATCGCCTGGAAAAACGGGACATTTTTTCTGCAAAATAATTGGTCCTGCATCGACTTGTTCGGTAACAAAGTGAACAGTGCAACCGGTTTCAGTATCAGCTGCATCTAAAACAGATTGATGGACATCAAGATTCATCAGCCCTGCATGAGCTGGCAGTAAAGACGGGTGAATATTGATTATTTTATTTTCCCATTGGGAGACGAATTCAGCGGATAAAATGCGCATATAACCAATTAAAACAATCAATTCTATTTGATGTTGTTTGAGTATCGCAGACAGATAATTATCAAATTCTGTACGACTGAGTCCTTGAGGATTGGCGAACATGGATTGAATTCCAAAGTTTGCCGCTTTTTCCAAAATGAGCGCATCCTCTTTGTTGCTCAAAACCAGCTCGATTGATGCCGCTAAATGGTGTTGTTCTATTGCAGCAACCAGTGCATTAAGGTTAGTACCTCGGGTTGAACCAAGTACGGCGATGCGAATCATAATGCGCGTATCCTTTGCATATGGTCAATTCGTTGTTGAATTAGTTGCTTAGTTCCTATGTCCTGACGATGAAATAAAGGACCTTCAATCAATGAAATTTCCTTTTCAGCGTTTTGCTCTGCAGCAAAAATTGAATCGGCAATTCCTACATAAGCCGCAGTGCGTGAACCTTCAGCAAGGATTTGATCATCTACCTGATTTACGGATGAAAGGTATAAATGATCTTGACAGGTGACTTTTGAAAACTCTACGACAAAGTTTTTCTTAGGTGCATCAGGATAACCTTCAGGGACTGCATATTTACACACAGTGGCTTGTTTAGAAAACTTAACGTTTTCTTCAGCAAGAGTACCGTTTACCATGGCTTGGCATAGGGTAACAAAATCAGACTCCAGAATTGATAATACATTTAAGGCCTCCGGATCGCCAAAGCGTGCGTTGAATTCGATAACATAAATCCCACTTTTAGTTGCAATAAAACTGCCATATAAAATGCCAATATAGGATTCACCGCATTCCGTAGATAGGGCCTTAAAGACGGCGTTATTAATCGCCAAGGCTTCATGAACATCATGTACAGTCAAGAAAGGTAATTGATGGTCGGTATCGGAGTAACTTCCCATACCACCGGTATTGGGTCCTTTATCGCCGTTATAAGCACGTTTATGGTCTTGCACCAAAGGCATAGGAACCAGCTTCTTGCCATCAGCGAAACACATGAATGAAAATTCCTGCCCAATCAATTTTTCTTCGATAAGAATAGTCTGCTTTTTATCAAGAATTTCCTGACAAAAATCCAAAGCTTCAGCAATTGAATGCAGGTGATCTCCAGCAACTTTAACCCCTTTTCCACCCATTAATCCATTTGCTTTAATAACGTAATTGCCTTCGCCAAGTTCATTGAGAAAAGTCTCAATCTCATCGAGGTGGGTAAATTTTTTATAACGTGGTAAACCGGCTATATGATGCTTTTGCATCAGATCGCGTGCGAACTCTTTAGAGGTTTCAATTTGGGCCAATATTTTTTTCGGACCGATGGTGGGGATTCCTGCTTGCCAAAAAGCATCAGCCATACCTTGTTCAAGGGGGGCTTCTGGACCGATAATGACTAATTCAATGTCCCAAAGTTTTGCCTTTGATACTACTGCCGTACAATTGGTAATATCCCCTGCGCAATATTGATGAGTTAATTGCTGGATTCCAGGATTAATTGCCGTGCCATAACAAAACAATGACGGTTTTTGTGGCGACCGGTCTAAGGCTTTGATCAGTGCATGCTCACGTGCGCCAGAGCCGATAACAAGAATGTTCATTCGCGGTTATCCTCTATTTTTGGGGGAGTAGTAAGTCTGCTTGTTTCACGTTGTTCTTCCAGTTCTTTCATTTTTTCTGAAGTGAGTTTTTTACAAAAATAATCGCCATCCATACACGCCATACACGGTTTTTTGATTTGATGCTCCCCGCGACGTGTAACTGCTTCAACCAAATCTTCATTGGATTGATAGAGTAATACATCCACACCAAGATAATGGGCAATTTCATCTTCAGTTTTATTAGCCGCAATCAACTCCTTGCGTGAGGGAATATCAATTCCACTAAAACAGGGATTTTTAAGGGGGGGCGATGTGGAAGCAAAATAGATTTTCTTTGCTCCCGACTCTCTTACCATTTTGACAATTTCCCGAGAGGTTGTTCCTCGAACTATGCTGTCGTCAATAATCATCACCACTTTATTTTTAATTTCAGTTTGCTGAGGAGTTAATTTGTAGCGAATATTTCGACTTCGTGCCTTTTGATTAGGCATAATGAAGGTACGTCCTATAAATGGATTTTTATACAAGCCTTCGGAATATCGGACTCCTAATTCATGAGCAAATGAAAGAGCTGCAGTATTTGCAGTGAACGGAGCGGGAATAACAATATCTGGTATGAGTTCAGGGTGTTTTTGCTTCCATTGCTGCGCTAGATTTTGTCCCATGCGTAAACGAGCGCGATACACACTGACGTTATTAAGTGTTGCATCCGGACGTGCAAAATAAACATATTCAAACACACAAGGTCTAAATTGTTCGGTTTTTAGAACACGGCGGTGTAGTTTTCCCTTAAGATCCACAAAGGCAACTTCACCGGGCAAAATATCCCCGCGAGGTTCAAAGCCCAAGGCATAAAAAGGAGTAGTTTCTGATGCAAAAATAGTATCAACAGTTCCATCAGGATTTTCACGTGTTCCCCAAACCAGCGGGCGGATACCGTGAGGATCGCGAAAGGCAACAAGACCTTTGCCAATAATTACGGATACAATTGAGTATGCTCCTTCAATTCGTTCAAAAATATGCGAGACGGCTTGGGTTAAAAGCTCGAAAAAACTATCTGAATTTTCCTCATGGCTGGATGCATTACTAGCTAGGTTATCCGCAAGCACGAGTAATAGTGCTTCCGAGTCAAGAGAAGTATTAAGATGACGATGTTGCTTTAAACGAATGTCATCAGCCAATTCTTGATAATTGGACAGATTACCATTATGGGCAAGCGCTATACCTCGTGGACTCCCAATCCATAAGGGTTGGACATCGGTTGCCGTATAGCCACCAGCAGTGGGATAGCGTACGTGACCAATCCCTATATTTCCTTGCAATGTGGAAACGTTATCAGAAGTAAAAATTTCCCGAACTAAACCTAATCCATGTTTGGTATAGAAACGCTGATCACAAGTGAGTATGCCCGCAGCATCTTGCCCTCGATGTTGTAAATGAATAAGACTCTCATACAATTCGAAGGCTACTGGTTCATGACTGTAAATACCTACTATCCCACACATTGCTTACCTCAAATAATTTGCAATATGGCGCATGATCCGTTGCTCAGCAGGTTCTTTATGTTCTGCAAAACTGAATTTTTTACCGGTAATACGCTCATATAATTGGATATAACGTGAGGAAAGTTCTTCAATTAATTCTTGGGGTGCTTGAGGAAGTTGCTCATCGTGATACGGATCTGAATTTTTAGCGAACCATAAACGCAAAAATTCTTTATCAATATTTTCAGGTTCTAAGCCCTCGGCAATACGTGCTTGATAGCTGTCAGCAAGCCAATAACGACTGGAATCCGGAGTATGAATTTCATCTACTACGATGATTTTACCATCGGCATCGCGACCGAATTCATATTTAGTATCTACTAGAATCAAACCATGATCTTTAGCGATTTCCGTACCCCGTTGATAGAGTTTAAGCGCTAAAGCACTTGCTTCTAACCAATCTTCTTCAGTCATCCATCCATCTGCAATAATTTCGGCAGGTGAGATAGGTCGATCATGAATTTTTTCTTTGGTCGTAGGAGTTAAAACAGGTTGGTCCAGTTTTTGATTTTTACTTAATCCCTCAGGAAAAGTAATTCCACAATATTCCCGTACCCCATTTTGATATTGAGTCCATAATGAAGTGCTGGTTGTACCACTAATGTAGCCTCTCACTACAAATTCAATCGGAAAAACGGTGCATTTTTTGGCAATCACGACATTGGGATCAGGAACTGCAATGATGTGATTAGGAACAAGATTCTTGGTTTGTTCAAACCACCAAGCACTGGTTAAGTTAAGTACGGCACCTTTATAAGGAATGAGAGCAAGAGGTCTATCAAACGCGGTGAGTCGGTCCGTGGTTACTAACATGATAGAATCACCTAAATCATACGAATCCCTTACCTTTCCCTGGTATTTTTTGCCCACGGGCAAATTTGTTTTATCCAAGCAGAAAGCTAAGGCCTCTCGAATTTCATTATCATAATGAGGGGTCGTATTGGTAGCATTCATGAGCATAAGGGTTCCCGATAATGTGAGTTAATAAAATATGGTCTATTAACGCAGAGATATTGGTTTCATCGCTGGTAAATTGCCATAAAACACCATGATTAATTTTACTTATTTTAGGTACTGCATAGTGAGTATTAAGAGTTTGCAACGTTTGCTGTCCCTGCAAGTCTTCTTTTGCGCGAACAAGATAAGCTAAGGTATTTGGAGTGTGGAGTTCACTTGCGCAAACTTCTCGTTCTTTACGATCCGAATATAAAAGTCCTGTTTTTTTAAGTTGGGCAAAATGTTCTGCAGAATCGCATTCAATTTCCCAGTGTTCCAACCGATTCACTGTTACTGGAAAACCTAAACGTCTTAGCGTTTTTTGTACAGTTAGGGCTTGGTTATCGGTGATAATCAGTTTGACAAGGCAGATATGACTGCTTGGGATTTTCTTGAAACTTTTGAGATTTACCCTTTCCTCCACTACATCCTGCGACGTGTTCGCAAAGGCTGCGCCTTCATTCCGCCTACCTTTAAGTTCTTCGATATAATCACGCATCGAAGTAAAAATAGGGTCTCCATTTATGGTGCGTTCTGGATGCGGCATCATGGCCATGACATTGCCTGCCTGATTGGTAATTGCCGCAATATTGCCTGCGGAGCCATTTGGATTAATCGGGAAATTATCGATGACTTGACCTTCGGCATCACAATATTGAAATAAATTTAAACCCTGTTGTTCTATCTGCTTTAACAAGGATTCTGGCATAAGAAAACGTCCTTGGGCGTGTGCAATAGGCAGGTGAATTAAATCTTGGGGTGTTAGATGACGCGTAAATGCATTATGTTGATGATTTTCAGCCAGACGCATATGCACCCAGGCATTATAAAAGCCTGTCCCAACGATTTTCCCGTGAGCAATGCGCTTATTTTCCGTGAGGGCCATACTGATTTCACGATTCCTTAGGCCAGGAACTAAACCGGATTCAACGAGTATTTGGGCGCCGTTGCAGATTCCTAATATGGGCTTTCCTTGTTCGCTTTGAGCTTTGATTTCTTGGATTACGGGATCAAGTGCTGCAATAATTCCTGCACGCGAGCGATCTTCATAGGAAAAACCTCCAATAAGGATAAATCCATCCAAGGTACGTAGTTTTTCTAAAGGTTCATTCCATAAAAACTCAACAGGTTCCATTCCGGCCCGTTTTACAGCAAGAGCTGTTTCGCGTTCGCAATTGGAGCCTGGGAATTGAATTAAGCCAATACGTATCATAACAGCCTCACCTTTTGATCTCCTTTCACTACACGTCCAATTTCATAAAGAGGGAAGGAGGGAAAATCGCGGAGCACTTCGCGAATAGCCGATAATGTATCGGGTGCGATAAAAAGAACTAATCCTGCGCCCATATTAAAAGTACGATACATCTGCTCATCATCCAGATTTCCTAACTTACGCAATAGACTAAATATAGGCAGTTCAGGAATCTGTTTTTTAGTAATTTCAACGCCAAATTGTTTCGGCAGAATACGGGGAATATTTTCCAGTAATCCTCCACCTGTAATGTGCGCCATTCCTTTAATCGGTATATTTTTTTCCAAAATACTTAAAATAGGTCGGGTGTAATTCAGATGCGGTGTTAGAAGTTCTTCACCAATGCTCTGAGAAAAATCTTGAAATTGAGATTCCACCTTGTATCCAGCAACATCAAAAAGCAGCTTTCTTGCTAACGAATACCCATTAGTATGTAAACCACTTGAAGGAAACATGACGACGAGATCGCCCTCACCGATTGTTTTACCTTCAATCGCTTTATTTTTTTCAACAACACCCGTAATAATGCCAACCAAATCCAATTCGCCTGGCAAGTAGGTACCTGGCATTTCGGCAGTTTCGCCGCCAACTAAAGAAATGTGGTTTTCTTTACAGGCTTTGACCATCCCGTTAATGATCTGTTCGATGATTTCTGGTTTTAATTTGTCGTTTGCAATGTAATCAAGAAGGGTAAGAGGTTTTGCTCCCAAGACGATAATGTCATTGGTGGTGGCGCTGACTAAATCCATTCCGATGGTATCAAATTTTTGCATCATTTTTGCTACCATCATTTTCGTACCAACCCCATCGATACTTTGCACGAGAACGGGATGCTCATAGTCTTGCAACAAACTTTTGAGATCATACATAGCGCCAAAGCTGCCAATTCCGGTAAGAACTCGTGGAGAAAAAGTGCTTTCTACCGCTTTTTTGATACTCCGCACTGCTTGATTCCCTGCTTCTATATCTACACCCGCAGCTTTGTAATCAATAATTGACATTATATAAGCCTCTCAATTAAACCATTTTCCCACGCAGTTTTGGCTGCACTGATTGATAGATTGATAACCGAATTGATTACCAAGATTGGGGTTGCGGTTGTTTCGCCTATAGGTTGAAACGAAACCGAATAATTACGAAATATATCTTCCAATGCGCTTAGGTGTTCGAGTGAAACCTCGAGGATAAATCCGCCACTTTCTGAAAACAGTTTTTTATCATTGGATAAACTACCAGGAATAAACGCATTTACCCCAATTTCATTTTTAAAACTCATTTCTGCAAGCGCAACTGCAATACCCCCTTCTGAAATATCATGGGCTGACAATACAAGACCAGCTTGCATGGCGGCGTGTATGGCGCTGATTTCATCCGCAAATGAACTCAGATTGGGTTTAGGTAGTTGACTGCCTAATTGATTATGTAATTGGTAATACACACTACCGCCACATTCATCTTTGCGTTCGCCAATCATTAATAGAACTGAATTAGGCTGTTTGAAGTCATAGCTTATGGCTTTGGAATAATTGTTGATTGAACCAATGCAGCTGATTATAGGACTTGGTGGAATGGCTCCTTGAGCTGACTCATTATAGAGCGAAACATTTCCCGATATAATGGGTAAGGTTACATTACGATCAGCGAACATTTTTACTGCCTTGCATGCATCGACAATGCCACGTACTGCATCAACAAACTCGCCCATTTGTTCTGGATTTTCGGGATTACCAAAACACAGACAATCAGTAAGCGCAAGTGGCCAGGCGCCTACGGCTATGATGTTGCGTACCGATTCGATAACGGCATTGACAGCACCCCAATAGGCATCGATTTTATTATAACGCGGGTTATGATCGACGGATAAGGCAACGCCGGTAGACTGAATTTCTGGTGGATATTTATTTTCATTAAATGGAGCAATGACCCCCGCATCAGCCCACCCTGGCTCGATGACTGAGCGACCTTGAACTTGTTTGTCATAACTTTCATAAATTGGCGCACGAGAAGCGATGTTTTCGTGAGCCAGTAAATCCAATAGTTGTTCATTGAAATCGCTTACTGTAATCGGCTCTGGTTCTCTATGATTGTTCTGTTTCGTACTATAAGGGCGATCATAAAGAATGCCTTGGGTAATGTCTTGTGCGCGAGCGGAGACAATTTCTTTTCCTTGAGCTTTAACAATGTATAAACCATCATTTCTTATGGTTCCTACTACAGTTGCTTGGGCGCCATCGCAGATTTCTGGAAGGGCAAAGCGCTCGTTATAATGCTTTAAGAAGGTGTCAACGAGTTCTTGAGGGACAACCCACATAAAGCGTTCCTGGGTTTCCGAACAAAGTACCACCGCGGGTAATAGATTATTCATGCTGGTTGGCACCAGATCAAGATTAATTTCTGCCCCATAGCCACTGGCTTCTGCCAATTCAACACTGGCGCAAGCAATTCCTCCTGCACCTAGATCTTTAAATCCTACCCGATCAATAAGATTGTTTTCGCGCAGAAACTCAAACATGGCGTAATTGGCTTTAAGAATATGTCGTTGCAAAAACGCATTAGGTTCTTGCACTGCTCCTTTATTTTGTTCTTGTTGTTCTTCACTTAGGGTTGCTGAAGCGAAAGCCGCCCCGCCAAAGCCACTATTATCTGTGGGTTTACCCACTAAAATAAATTGATAGCCCTCTGCGTGGGGTGGGGCATAAGAATGGATGATTTGATCTTCTCTGACAACTCCTAATGTAACGACAGTAACCAGACAATTTTCATTATAGGCTTCGTCGTAATAAGTATCACCACCTAAATTTGGAATGCCAAGAGGATTCGCATAACCTGCAATTCCTTGAACAACTCCTTGATTTATCCATTTCGTTTTTGGGCGATCAATATCGCCAAAACGCAAACTGTCCGCCACTGCAATTACTTCCGCGCCCATACAGCAAACATCGCGTACATTTCCACCCACTCCAGTCGCAGCACCTTCGAAAGGTACAAGTTGTGAGGGATGATTATGCGATTCATGGCTTACCACAATGCCGTAACGTCTGTCTTGTTTATCCGTTGCTACTGCAACAATTCCGGCATCTTCTTTAGGACCCAGGATGACGTGGGGGGCTTTGGTATTGAACTTATTGAGATGTTTGCGGCTGCTTTTATAAGAACAATGTTCAGATCCCTGAATAGACCATAAAATGCATTCTGCATAAGTTGGTGGTCGCTTTAAGAGGGAATTCTGTATGGTGAGGGCTTCATCAGGAGTTAGGCGCACGCTAAAACGTTGGAGTAAATTGGCAATTTCCTCCAAGGACAGCTGAGAAAAATCAAAACAATCCGGGGCTTCTTGCATTTTAGGGGATCTGACCTTTAGCTAAAACGTGACTAATTTTAATCGTATTTCGCATATAAAGCAATACATTTTTTGCATTTAGTCAACAAATTGCTAAAAATTTGCCCATTTTGGGGCGTGATCATTTGAGTCTGGGTCAGAGCGAAGTGATAACCCAGATTTTTTCCTATTTGGATTTAGCATCCATTTTATGAAAGAGTTTAAAACGCTTTAGGTTTGATTCGACTCCTTCCACAATTTTTCTACGATTTGGGGATTTGCCAAGGTGGAGATATCACCTAGCTCGTCCAGACTTTGTATTTCTTTTGCTGCAATTTTGCGCAGGATACGTCGCATGATTTTCCCTGATCGGGTTTTGGGCAAATCATTAACAATATGAATGACATCAGGTTTTGCAATCGGGCTTATTTCTTTATTAACTTGTTGGATCAACTGGGTTTTTAAGGTGTCATCGGGCCTGATATCCTTCTTTAAAATGACGTAGGCATAAATTCCTTGGCCTTTAAGATCATGGGGAATACCCACAACCGCTGCCTCGGCAACGGCGGGATGACTAACAAGCGCACTTTCGATTTCTGCTGTACCTAAGCGATGTCCGGAAACGTTAATCACATCATCGACTCGACCCGTAATCCAATAATCACCATCTTCATCGCGTTTTGCACCATCTCCGGTAATGTAATAACCATGATGTAAATAGGTCATACAATAACGCGGATGATCTCCAGCGATGGTTCTCGCCATAGAAGGCCAAGGATACTTTATTGCTAAAAACCCTTCGCCCGCTCCAGTTATTTCGTGGCCATTCTCATTGAGTAACACAGAAATAATACCGGGAATAGGTTGACGTGCCGAGCCGGGTTTACTAATCGGATCATCGGCTCTGGGACTAATCATCACTGCTCCAGTTTCGGTTTGCCACCAAGTATCCACAATTGGACATCGGCCTTTGCCTACTTTTTGATAATACCATTGCCAAGCTTCAGGATTAATGGGTTCTCCCACAGAGCCAAGTAAACGTAAAGAATCTCGTGAACTAGAAGCCAACCATTCATCTCCCGCACGCATCAAGGCACGTATGGCGGTAGGTGCCGTATAAAACACATTTACCTGATGTTTATCGACGATTTGCCAATTCCGAGAGAAATCAGGCCAGGTAGGAATCCCTTCATACATCAGCGTGGTAATTCCATTACAAAGAGGACCAAATACTACATAACTATGTCCAGTAATCCAGCCTATATCTGCAGTACACCAAAATACTTCGTCGGATTGGCAATTAAAAATTAATTGATGCGTATACGCTGTTTGTACGAGGTAGCCTCCAGTGGTATGCACTACTCCCTTAGGCTGGCCGGTGCTTCCTGATGTGTACAAAATAAATAAGGGATCTTCCGCATCCATAGGTTCTGCATCGCAGTGTGCGCTTACTGTTTCTTTAAGCTCATGCCACCAATGGTCTTTATTTTTATCAATAGGGACTGGATCCTCACTCGTTTTGATGAGCAGCCTTGGTAATGATAAATCGTTGCAGGCCTCGTCCACCTGTTCCTTTAAACCTACCAATTTACCACCACGATTAAAATGATTTGCAGTAATTAGGCAGACACATTCAGATGCTAAAATGCGTTGTCTTAATGCATGGGCTGAAAATCCAGCAAATATTACGGTATGGATGGCTCCAATACGTGTACATGCAAGCATGGCAATTGCTGCCTCAGGAATCATCGGTAAATAAATGGCTACTTTGTCGCCTTTTTGTACGTTTAACTGTTTCAGCACATTACTCATCCGACACACTTCGGCATGTAGTTCAGCAAAGGTCAGCGTTTTATGTTGGTCTGGATCATCTCCTTCCCAGATAATCGCGGGTTGATTTGCCTTGTGGGATAAATGGCGGTCAATACAGTTCAAACTAACATTCAATTTCCCGCCTTTGAACCAAGTCACATCACCGTGTTTTAGCCCACCCGTAAGCACCGAATCCCAGGGGCGAAGCCAATCTACAGTTTGTTGGGCTACTTCCGACCAAAACTCACTTATTGAATCTTCGGTTGGCGTTAATTTGGGAGTGCGCAAATGAGAATGCATGTTATACCTCTGTGCCTTGGGAAATGAGTTTTATAATGGCTGAGAAATCAGAATCGCCCATGCCCTGATCTATAAAATGTTGATAAAGGGTAGTTGCTTTAGCCCCCAAAGGAGTGTTTACATTCACTGACTGAGCTGAATCTTGGCTGAGCAACAAATCCTTTAGCATCATTGCTGCAGCAAATCCTGGTTTGTACTCGTTGTTAGCAGGGACATTTTCTAACACTCCAGGAACAGGTGCATATTTGCTCATTGCCCAACATTGTCCTGATGCATTGGTTACTACTTCAAAAAGTTTTTGAGGAGACAATTGTAATTGTTCTGCAAGAATAAATGCCTCAGAAATAGCAATCATGGAGATCCCTAGGATCATGTTATTACATATTTTGGCAGCTTGACCGCTTCCTGCACTGCCAGTATGAATTATTTTTTGTCCCATAGAGGCTAGAATAGGTTGAGCCGCATGAAACGCTTGCTCTTCACCACCAACCATAAACGTTAAAGTAGCGGCTCCTGCTCCGGCAACGCCGCCGGATACGGGCGCATCAACCACTTGGAGCTGGTGTTGTTTGGCTAAATGATGCAGTTCACGCGAGCTATTGACATCAATGGTGGAGCAATCGATAAATAAAGCTCCTTTTTTTGCATGCTGAAATAATCCATTATTGCTATGACAAACATTCAATACTTGTTGTCCATTTTGCAACATCGTAATCAATACATCTTTTTCTTGAGCAGCTTCCTGGACATTGGGTGCGATAAGACCACCGGATTGGGAAAAATGTTGCAGGGCTGTTTGTTGTAAATCATAGCCGGTGACCTGATGACCTGCTTTAACCAGATTAATCGCCATAGGCAATCCCATATGCCCTAGTCCTACAAATCCTATTTTTGCCATTGAGTTTCTCCATAATGTAAAAATTTAGCCTGAGATTATGGCGTCCCGCCTTTTAGACTTATGTCACCCCAAGGCGGGAATCTAATCCTAAAATAGACATGGATGCCGCCTTCGTGGGAGGACAGCTTATTTTAGGATAGGTGGAACTATGGCGTCGCCTTTACCCAATCTAAATTAATTACTCTTTTTAATCATGCGTGGGCATGATAAAAGCACTTTCTTTGATTTCACTAACCGGCCATTTGCTGGTAACTGTTTTGCGTCGCGTATAAAAATTGACGCTTTCTTGCCCATGCATATTGGTGTCTCCGAAAGAAGAATGCTTCCAACCGCCAAAAGGATGATTGGCAATAGGAACAGGGATAGGTATATTAATTCCCACCATTCCAACTTGGACCCGTTGGCTGTATTCGCGGGCTGTAAATCCATCGCGTGTGAAAATTGCTGTCCCATTGCCGTATTGATTTCTGTTCACCAAAGCGAGCGCTTCTTCAAAATTATCGGTACGAACAATCACCAGAACTGGTCCAAAAATTTCATTTTGATAGATGGACATGTTTTCATGGACATGATCAAACAGGCAGGGTCCCATGAAGAAACCTTGGGGATGTTCAGAATGCTTAAAGGATCTACCATCAATAATTAATTTTGCCCCTTCACTAATTCCTTTATCGACGGCTGCGAGTACTCGCTCTCGATGTGGCCCACTAATCAATGGCCCCATATCGGTGTTTGGTACATCCCCGGCATTGATCCGAGTGGCTTTAATTTGGGGCGCCATTTTTTCAATTAACGCATCGGCGGTGTGTTCACCTACAGTCACCACGACCGATATGGCCATGCATCGTTCACCTGCTGAGCCGTACGCCGCACCCACAATTGCCGAGGCAGCTTGCTCGAGATCCGCATCAGGCATCACAATGCAATGGTTCTTAGCCCCACCAAAGGTATGGGCGCGTTTTCCATGAGCTGCTGCGGTAGTATAAATATGCTGCGCAACCGGTGTAGAGGCTACTGCAGTGAAGGCGGAGATATCCGGATGAGCCAGTAAATAATCTACGGTTGTTTTATCGCCATGCAAGCAATTGGCAACTCCAGCAGGCAATCCGGCATCACTTAATAATTCCAAGAGACGGACGGGGGCGGACGGGTCCTGTTCGGAAGGTTTTAAAATGAATGTATTACCGCAAGCAATCGCTGGGATCATCATCCAGACCGGAACCATAACAGGGAAATTAAAAGGTGAGACACCCGCACAAACACCTATGGGTTGACGTAATGTATGGCAGTCAATTCCATTGGTTACATCCGCAGAGAAATCTCCCTGGAGTTGATTGACGAGACCGCAATGTAGTTCTACTACTTCGATAGCACGTGCTACAGAACCTTTTGCATCATCTAAAGTCTTGCCATGTTCCCGAGTGACGATGCGTGCTAGATCCAATTGGTTTTTTTCTAGTAAATCGCGGAATTTAAAAAGAATTCGTGCTCTTTTTATTGCAGGAGTTTGTGCCCACTGTGTGCCAGCTTCTTTGGCGGTAGCGATCGTTTTATCGCAGAGTGATTTAGATGCAAAATGCACTTGACCGATCACTTCGCCTAACGCTGGGTTATAGACAGGATGGCTCGTCGTGTTCGTTTCCTTGATTAATTGTCCACCAATATAATGTTGTACAATGTAGCTCATTAACAAACTCCTTTTTATTATTTTTATCAAATTAAGTGATTATTGTAATTGTTTCGGGGAATTATTTATACAATAATAATGAAGAGATTAGGACTAATATAACCTCTTTTTGAATTAACGTAAGGGAGTTCTTTAAACTGGGGTAAGTCGTTAAGGAAATTAATCGATGGGAAAAGGAATTATTTTGCGTGTACCTCATGGTACCGAATTATCATCTGAATTACTACGAGCCTTAGAAAACCGCTTTCCGGGCTATATTCTAGAAACTTACCACAAGAAGCCAGACAATCACCGTAGTTTTGTGCGTCGGGTTAACAGTCTTCATAAAGCATTCACCTTTCTTAGTGATGCTTACCCATTAGCCCCACAAAGCAGTTTTTTGCTCAAAAGCACTTTAGAAGATTATGTAAGCGAATGCGAAGAAGAAGCGTTGTTTGCAAAAGGATCAATGGATGAGTTACATAGGGAATTAGAAAAATACACTGCAAAATTAGTTGAGCTAATTACTTTGGGATGGGATGTTTCCATTAAAGAAGCAATTGAGTTACTCAATGAAGCAGAACAATATGAATTGATGCGTGAAGGTCGCTACGATCTGGCAACATTAACGCCTATGAAGTCGAAAGACGGCGATTATATTCTGCAACTTGACGAATCTCTTCCTCCTCACTACAAGCAATTTAGAAAAGAATTAAAACAAATAAAAGCGTGTAAATATCCAAAAACCCCTTCCTGGGTTTATAAGCTTGAAGAGTATCAACATGCCTATTTTTGTAATCTGAATTCCAGTATAAAAAGCCATCTTGAAGTCACCCAAGACTTTACTAGTTTTTTAATCGAATGGGACTTAATTAAAAAAAGAGCGATTAGTTTAAATGCAGATCTAAAACAAATTGCCTCAGGCTCTCCGCCACTTCCAGCCTGGTTTAATGATTTGAGTCCGCATTTGCAAGAAATGATCCGAGTGTTAGCTCCTGATCCCTCAACTTTGGATTTTCATTTAAACAAGTTTAAGAAGTTAATTGTCTCAGAAAGTTTTAAGAGAGAATGCTCTGCTACAGTAGGGTCCATTTCGAGTCTTCCACAGTGGTACTGGGTATTGTCCGAACATCAACAGTATTTTCTGGAGCATGTACTAAAAGGTTGTGAACGAGTCGAAGATGCAGTTTCTTTTTTATCCAGTCGTCATCGAACGCTGCCTTTGCCGGCAAACTATGCAGTTCACAGTTTATTCGCAGTGAGTCAGGATGGAACATTTCGTGAACTCTCAAAAAAGCGATACCGTTCAAGCCATATTGCCACTCGAGATGGATTAAACTGGCCGGCAGCGGTCCAGCAACGTCATATCGATTCGAATCTGGATAAAGTGATGGAGTATGCGCAACCGGATCAACTTGCAATATTGCAAACCCTAATTAGTCCAATTCACGCAACTGATTATGCAACTTGGATTAAAGATTATTTACCCGCCTTACCTCCAGATCTAGAGCTGTACAAATTAGCACGTGCAGCAGTAGAACGACGTGCTGAGAAGCAAACTATTCTGCAGAATAATCATCCCTATAATTTAGCAAAAAGGCTCTATTATACTCAGTCCACAGATAAAGACAGTTTGAATTTATTGGCTGTTGCCGAGAAATTAGAACCTTCATGTCCAGGCCTTAAGATACTTCTGAAACAATATAAAAGCGTTTTAGAATCCGCTCCAGGAACCGCAACTATTTTTGATTATGCGGGAAGGGAGTTATTTTTGAGTTCTCTGGAGCAGTTAATTATTATGGCTCTTGGAGGGCACCCATACGGCTCATGTGTCAGTGGCAAGGATAGAAAAGCTATAGAGCTTATTCACACTGATGCGATGATTCTTTATAAAGAACTTTATGGATGCTGGCCTGAATTTGATGAACAATCGGATAAAAAAAATCGCATTCGTTTTGTTTCCTTAGTAGCCGATCTGTATATGAGTCGTCATCATCATGAACATGCTGGGCAGAATGCGCCAGGTTCTGAAGGTATCAAAACTCCTGAATGGTACTTACCTGAAGATATTGCTTCAGAAATTAAAAAACGGCTGGATAACGAGAAAGCGCTTAAAGAAGATGATCGGGCTGCAACAGATAATGAGGTAAAAAATATTTTTATTGGAGGCTCCAAAAAAGTAAAAGAATATTTGCTTCCCAAAAAAACATTGCTTTGCCGTTTGGTTGCGCGCCAATTAGGTAAAGCTAACTGTAATCGGCTTTATGATGCGCTCCATTTATTAATCAATGAAAAAAGACTATTTACTCCATCAGAAGATACGAGCGGGCGTTGGACGGTAAAATTCTTTTCTGAGACGGCACCAATGAAATATTTTTCTGAACCCGTAACAATTCCTGATGGAATCAAACAAATTTATGACTTAATGCTGAGTCCTTCTTCTGGAAAAGATAATATAGTTCGTTTGGAAAAGATATTCCAAATAATCTTGGAGCGACCCGAATCAGATGAAAGCCGAACTGAGGCAACCAATTCAGTTTATGGACGTGCACGTGAATTTTTTAAATCACATGACGATGTAGATTTTACGGGAATGGTTGAAAAGACTGTAGAGGAATGGTCCCTTCTGTTTAACAAGTCCAAAGAGTCTCATTTGAGTGAACCAAACGTCTTTCATTAGTTATTTCTATAAAAACACTTTCCATGCAGCGCCCCTGTTTTGATAATGTATAAGATACAGGGGTAAGATCTTCTAACAATCTATTGTTATTAAAGCTTCGAAAGTTTGTAAGCGATGGGAGCGCTTTTTAGCACTTTAAATCAAAAATTTCAGCTCCACCGCCCCTGCCTGATATTTGTACACGGATGAATTGGTAAAATTGGCCGCTTGGGTTGTCATCAAATAATATAAATTTAAAATTACCCTATCAGTTATCGGACCATTTAATCCTAAGCCCCACTGCCAGGTTCTTGAGGGGCGAGAATCTACATTATCGACACCTACAAACTGCCTTCCCAATCCTCCGTCTATATAGTAATGCCAACGGGTTGCATACCTTCTGCCGAATCTCAAAATAGCTGTATCCAAAACATACTTATTGGGACTGAAATAATATGGAGAAACAAACTTACTCCTAAAGGCTTTTTCTTGAAGAATAAAACTTAATCCCAGTTCAGTTGAAAGAAGCGTCGTTACGGACACGAAATATCCATCTCGATTATTGGTGTCACTAAAACGTATATTATTTAGTACACCACGTACTTTAACATAAGGAAGAGGTGCTAAATTGATGTTGCCATGAACTTGAGTTGCAGTAATATGTTGCGATAATGCGGGTAAAGCCTCAACCGCTTCATGAAACCCCTGGACAAGAAAACTCACATAATCGCTAGGTCGATAAGTTAATTGAGAAGACCATAAAAAGGGGCGCCATAATTCATAATCTGAAGGTGCAATTCTTCCACTTAGGATTAGCTGACGCGTAGGTCTTATGGTTTCTCCAAAGTATACGGTCTTGGATACTAACTTGGATAAAGACTGAATCGATGCAGGTTGTTTGGAGAGGGGTTGAGTATAAACAGTATCAATGAACCCGGCCTCACTTTGAAAAATTTGAGACCAATAGTGGCTATAATTGAAAGACCCGCGCGAAATTTGATAATCGTCACTATCAATAGAATAAAAATAACCTGGAGTGATAGCATTGGGCCATGTTGCTTGATTAATTTGCCAAAACGCATCGCTAATGTCCTTTCCTAAAGCAGATTCAGGCGGGATTTTTGCTATGATAGGTTCATAATCGAGCGAAATTTGTTTTGAAATATCCGCCCAATCTGACCAGAGGGAAGATTGTATAGCCGCTACCACCAGTTCAGGGGTTTCATAAATCAAATCAGGTGGGATACTTTTAAATGCACGGATAGGCCTATCTGCATAGGCAAGACTTTTTACTTTCCCGGCCAAGGCTAAATCGAACTCCCTGGAGTTGGTAGGGTATTTAAATATCTCTGCATAAGCTCGTTCAGCACGAAAGTATTGCCCCATCCAGAAATGCATCTTTCCAATTCCCAATAGAGTTGCCACTCTGTCTTTAGGAGTTGTGGCAAGTGGCAGTGCATTCCTATAATAATTTAACGCCAGTCGCGGTTTATTAGTTTGCGCATAACTTAGTGCGGTAAGCATAAATACTTGATAATTGGGTTTATCCAAAAGTAAGGGCTGCAAGAGTTCTAAAGCCTTGTCTCCTTGATCCTTCGAAATATATTCTCTTACTAGGTTTAATTTAATTTGTAGGGGAGAGAGCGCAGGTTTGGCTGTCTTGCGTTCTTTTGCCAACCAATTGTTCATTTTCTTAATGCCTTCGGAAGCAATTTTCTGTTCATCGGCTGTTTTGGCAGAACTAAGGGCTTTTTTATAATAACTCAAGGAAAGGGAAGGTTCATTTATTTCAGCATAGCTTTGTGCTGCCAAACGGAAAATTTTAAAATTTTGTTGGGATTTGAGCAGCGGTTTAAGGATTTCAAGGGCTTTTTTACCTTGATTCGTGTCGATATATTTGATTGCCAAATCCAGTTTGGGATCCTGTTTTGGTGTAGCGCTCTTACTTACTTTAGCTTGAGCAAGCCAAGTTTTCATTTTTTGGATCCCGGAGTTTGTAATTTGGCGCTTAATTTCTGAGTCAGCCAATAACTCTGCTTTTTCATAGTAAAACAATGCAAGGGCAGGCTCATTTAACTCGGCATGGGCCTGGGCTGCTAAAATTAAAACTTCAAAGGGGACTTGGGGCTTTGAAAGTAAAGGCCTCAGCTCCTCCAACGCTTTGATCCCGTTGTTTTCATTGATGTATTTCTTAACTAAGGTAACGTCTACATCACTCTGTTCTACAATTAATGCCTTGTTATATTCAGACAACCATTTGCTCATTTTATCAATGCCTGATTTGGCAATTTGGATTTCGACATCTGAACGGGCCAAAAGGAGCGCCTTATTGAAATATTCCATGGCAACCGAAGGATTATCCATCTCTGCATAAGCCTGGGCTGTTATAATGAACACCTCAAAATTAGGAGATTGGGTTAATAGTGGCTTTATAGCATTTAATGCTTCTTGTCCTTTGTTTTCATCAATGTATTTTTTGGCGATATTAATTCTTGCAGACTGAATAATAGGCTCTTCATTCAAAGTACCATTAACGGGCAATTGTTTAACTTTTTCTATTTTTGAGCGTATGGTTTCAATTTCATCGTTGGTCTGCGCATAGTTTAATGCTCTGTTATAGAATACTAAAGCTTCAGAAGAATTATTTAAAAGTTCATAGCTCTGGGCAGTTAATAAAAAAACTTCATAATTGACTTTATTTACTAATGGCTTAGCTACTTCCAGATCCTGCGGGTTTTTTTTAGATTCAACAGGATTTTTAGTAATATTAAGGCTTTGTTTATTATCACTATTGTTTTGTGATTCAGGCAAGGTGCTGGTTTTTGGCGGTGCTGAAGTGTTGGCAATAGTCGCAAATAGAGTCATCGGAATTACCACGCTTAACGCTCCGATCAATCGGCAATACCCCATTATTTTGTTCCCCACTTTTTCTGAAGACTAAAAATCTCGGACATATAACCATGAATGCAAGCAGGGCTCATAATAAAGTTATAAAACAATAAATAGCATATGAAACCCAGTCTATTTCTCCTTACATGGAGGTTATGGCGTTGAAACACTTTTTTTTGTCCTTTGTATAAGATGGTATTCAAGAGAATTGCTAGAGGGATGACAGTCAGAGTCATTGGACCTGCCATTAAATAAAAGCCAAAGAAGAGGGCAGCAATAACTGCTGGAATAAAAATAAAGAAAAAAGCCGCATCCATGGCAGGGAAAAGTAAATTCCAGTATACAATGAAAGTAATCAGTCTGGGTTGGAGTAGTATGGTTGGGTATGCAATAAACGCCTCGATCAACCCTCTAGCCCATCGGCTTCGTTGCAGGAAAAATTTTTTATAAGTTTCAGGCACATTTGCAAAAGCTATCGCATCTTCGGCAAAATCTATACGATATCCCTTCAATAATAATCCCCAAGTTAAAACGATATCTTCTCCAACTGTATGTTGCCAAAGACCCACCTCGGTAATGCAAGACTTTTTATATAATGAAAAATTGCCTTGTGCCACCAGCGTGCCTTGAAACAAACTTTGCATTCGCTTGACCCCAGCGATACCATGGAAGTACTCCCATTCCTGCATGCGGGTAATCATAGTCGCTCTGGAGTTTTGAATATAGATACTCCCTGCAACGGCAGCCGTAGGGGTAGGCAGGTGCGCGCAATTCAAAAATTTTTTCACAATTTCAGTTAACGCATTTTTCATTAAACACGTATCAGCGTCTAATGTGAGCACATGGTCATATTTCGCTTTTGCGATCCCTGTGTTCAGTGCATGAGATTTTCCCTTGGTCAATTCCTCCAGCACAGTTAAGTTTTCCATTTTCAGTTCTTTGAGCAAAGCAAGCGTGTTATCTGTTGATGCATTATCAATAACAATTACTTCAAAACGCCCCGCATAGTCTTGGTTAAATACCGATTGGATCGATTTTACAATATTTGATTCTTCATTATGTGCGGGTACAATTACGGAGATATCAGGCCATTCATGCACAGGGCGAATTTTGGGTCGTTTGTCGAAAATATAAGAGGCAAGGAAAAACGCATACATAAAACCTGGTATGAGGGCAATAAGTGAAATAATAATCCAAGCCCCAACCCAGTTAACGTACTCACTCAGATCATTTATCCATGGAATTGTTAAATAAATAGATAAGGACAACCACGCAAAGGCAATAAGTAAAACAATTAAAAATTTAAATTTAACCGAAATATACATATAAAATCCTTTTTACTTCCCTGCACTCAATCAAGCTTCACACCCGCAAGGTATACTTAAAAGTGAAACGAAATGGTTGTAATAATCTAATCTGGATACCTAGACAAATAAAAGCCAGTTTAACACCATAATTATTATTATATATTTAAATTAAAGGATATACATTACATCAGTTTATCCTCATTTAGAATCAAAATGCGTTATATGAGTTATAATATTTGAATCAGGGTATAAAATACTGCATAGTAAATAAGAAGAATGGACTCGTGACTCGGTAAATTACGATATTTTTCAATATAAAAAAATAATGGTTTTTAACTGATAGGAAATAACGGATTAGATCCAATGAAATTATACAACATTTTAATTATTGGAAGTTCTGCAGATGTTGTTAACAAAATAACGAATTGGCTCAAAAAAGACATGGCAATAACCACTGCCAAAGACTTGATCGAAGCCAAGGACTTGTTGCAAAAAAAGCATTGGAATCTTGTTATTACCGATATCAATTTGGAAAATAGTAATGTTTTAGAAATAACCAAGATGGTAAAAATATCCAGTCCTTTTACTCCTGTTTTAATCATTACCGCCAATCAAAAAATAGACTTTATCCTGGCTGCTCTAGAGTTCCATGCAGATGCACTTGTATTTAGGCCATTAGAAAAAAATAAATTAGTAGAAACTGTCTATAAATTAGTGAACGAAGCAAGACCTTCACGTGAAAAGCAAAATGTAATTTTGGCCATTGGTGCCCATCCCGATGATGTGGAAATTGGTTGTGGAGGAAGTCTTGTGCTCCATCAATTAAACCAAGATTCTATCCACATTTTGACTCTTTCCTTGGGTGAGAGAGGTGGTGATCCCCAATTACGTAAAATTGAAGCAGAACAGGCTGCCCGCGAATTGAATGCCAATTTATATCTATATAATCTGATGGACACGCAAATCTCGAATACCAGTGTCACCATCAACTATATTGAAAAAGTCATTAAAGAAGTTAATCCAACGCATATCTATACACATTCTTTGCATGACTCCCATCAAGATCACCGCAACGTACATCATGCAACACTTGTTGCCGCCCGTAAGGTTAAAAATATATATTGCTATGCATCTCCTTCATCTACGGTTAATTTTAAGCCCAATCTATTTATTGATATTAAAAGTGTTCTCGAACGAAAATTAGAAATAATAGCTTTATACAAATCGCAATCGGTTTCAAAACCCTATCTTAGCTCCGAGCTCGTATGTGCAACTGCTGCATTTTGGGGACGCTATATAAACTACAGCATGGCAGAGGCGATGGAGGTTATCCGGCAGCAACAGATAAGCTAAAAATCGTCATCCCTTAAGAAGAAATAAATGTACAGGAGGTCACATGAATATTCTTTTAACTGGTGCAGGAGGGGCTTCCGCAATTAGTGTTTGGAAAAGTCTTGCTAAAGACCATACGATTTATATGTGCGATATGGATCCCAATGCTGCGGGTTTATATCTGGTACCTCCGGCTCAACGCAGCTTGTCTTTACCGGGAGATGCACCAGATTTTGTAAATAAGATGCTGGATTTATGTCAAAAGGATAAGATTGATCTCCTTATTCCCACGGTCGATAGTGAATTAGCTCCTTTAGCAGCGCATGACCAGGCTTTTAAAGACATAGGCACAATAATTCCTTTAAGCCCATACCTTACTTTAAAAAATTGTTTTGATAAATATTTGTTACTCAACCTATGTAAAGACACAGCCCCCGTACCGGATTTTCATTTAGTAATGGAAGATGTCTCTTCTTTAAAAATTAGTTTTCCCTGCTTTGCAAAACCACGAGTTGGTGCCGGATCCAGAGGATGCGTGAAAATAACAGATCCTAACGATTTTGAGCGATTGCCCCGAGATGGCAGCTATTTAATTCAAGAATTGTTACCAGGAGAAGAATACTCTGTGGATGTGTATATCCATAGCAGTGGCCGACCTCTTGCAGCAGTACCTCGTTTGAGGATGAAAATTGATTCGGGTATAGCAGTTACAGCGCGCAGTGTCTTTTTTCCTGAATTGCAACAAACGGCTCTTTCAATTGCCAAGGTTATGAATATCAAATATGCGGCCAATATTCAATTTAAAGCTTCTGCCGATAATATATTTAAACTCTTGGAAATAAATCCTCGTTTTCCCGGCACCTTACCTTTAACCACTGCCTCTGGAATCGATATGCCCAAATTACTCATAAAAGATATAAATAATGAAGAGCTCCCTGAGCATCTTATGCCTTTTAAAGAAACGATGATGGTACGCTATTGGACCGAGCATTTTTTACCTTTTAGTGAATGGATGGAATTGTGTCAAAATTAACTCTCTGGTTAATTCGTCATGGTGAGACATTTGTTAACATCCACCAGTGGACGGATAAACCAAATAATTCAGACTTAACACCGCTAGGTATCCAGCAGGCTTGCACTGTGGCTAAAGAAATCAAAAGAGCCCCGGATTTGATTATTCGTTCACCCTTGCAGCGGGTACTAAGAACGGCAGAACCTATTATCAAATTATGGCCGCAGACCCCAGTAGAGATTTGGCCCATAGAGGAGTTCGCTTATTTGTCGCCCATAAAATTAAAAAACATGGATAGTGCAGAACGAAAAAAACGCATCGAATGGTATTGGCAAGAAGCAAATCCCTTATTTTGTGATGGAGAGCAAGTAGAGGCTTTTGCACATTTTATAGAACGCGTTCAAAGTTTTTATGAAAAATTATCTTTACGCACAGGATTTATTGTTGTTATAGGGCACGGTGTTTTTTTTAGGGCATTTCAATTTGGATTAGAGCACGGGTGGGAGGTAACACCCCAATGGATGCAACAGTTTAGACAATTTGAAACTTCCAATCCCTTAAAAAACTGTGAAATTATTAAATTTGATTTACAATCAAAGGGTCACGAGAGCTCGTTGATTGAGTGATTGAATCGAATCAACTGGAATACGATGGGATGATTATGGCTACGGTCTTCAGAGTTTATTTTTTTTTGGGTGTCATCGCTCCTTTAATCATTTTAATTGGATTTACAGTAGCAATAACGAAAAGATACAATTGTACACACGCACCCTTTGACACCACCCCCCCTGCAAGCATCCCTTCCATTCCTAAACCCACGCGAGGATTGGTAACCATTTGGTTTGATGGGGCTTATTCATCTCAAGGTTCGCAAGATGTTTTAAAGCTTATGGATGCAAATAAATTTGTTGCCGCGATCTCTGTTCCCACCGATTCTATATGTGGATATAGCTACTTATCATGGAATCAATTGAAATCATTACAAAATAAAGGTTGGGAAACAGTTTCCTACTCAGTTTCAGGACATTGCAGTTACTTCAGTTATAATTTGGAAAAAGAATTGTTGGCCTCTAAAAAGGTATTACAATCAAGAGGATTGCGCGCTGAAAATTTTGTGGCACCTTGTTCGTATAATAAATCATCTAAAATGATGCAGTTTTCAAAACAATTTTACAGCTCCAGTCGATTTTTAGATGAGCAATTGAACGCCTTGCCTTTAAATGATAAATATAATTTAAAGTCCTATCCCGTATCTAATAAAACAAACCCTGCAGTGATTAAAAGTCTAATAGACGTGGCATCTGACTCTAACAGCTGGCTTATTCTCGTTTTTAACCAAATTGATAATAATGAAATCCCAGGACATATTAACCCTGAAAAGTTTGCGCAAATTTTAGAAATAATTAAACACGCCAAAATTCCGGTTGTTTTGCCTGCGCAAGTTTTAAATCTGAAGGTTCGCTCCCATTCCTAGCTGTCAGCGGTGCTAGCTATTCCTGGGTATTTAGGGTTGAATTATGTTTTATCGAAACTAGATATAATATCGTGTAACATTTGTGCATATCCATTAATTACAATTTGATCCCTTCCTTCAACCATAATTCGCAATAATTGTTCTGTACCCGAAGGCCTTAGTAAAATTCTCCCTTTACCTTTCAAACTCTTTTCCAGATTTTTAACGGCTTGGATTACGTCGGGATGGGAGAGAAGAAAGGTGGCATTTTTGGTTTTAAAATTAATGAGGGCTTGAGGCAACAAATGAATGCTTTGCGTCAGTTCGTATAGTGATTGATTCTGCCTGGTCATAATCGCCAAAACTTGTAAGGCGGTTATAATTCCATCTCCTGTGGTGGTTTTATCAAAACAAATAATATGACCGGAGGATTCTCCACCAAGTTTCCAATTTTTTGCTCGCAGCATTTCCTGAACGTATCGATCCCCTACTTGAGATCGGAGAAAAGGGATCCCTAACGATTTAAGTTCGTGCTCAAGACTGTAATTAGTCATCGAAGTACCTATCACCCCACCGTGTAGTACCCCTCGCTGGTATCTGTCCTTAGCAATAATGTAAATAATCTGATCGCCATTAACCAGATTGCCATGGGAGTCTATTAAAATAACTCTATCCCCATCACCATCCAAACCAATACCGATATCCGCACCTGAATCGAGGACTTTTTTCCGTAATAACTCAGGTGCTGTGGATCCACAATTGTGATTGATATTAAAACCATTAGGCTTCACCCCTATGGGAATTACCTTTGCGCCTAATTCAGAAAATACATTAGGGGCGATATTATAGGTTGCCCCATTGGCACAATCCACGACTATTTTAAAATTGGTAAAACGGCACTTGAAAGGAATTGTAGATTTACAAAATTCAATGTAACGCCCCGCCGCATCATGAATCCGTATTGCTTTACCTAACTGCGCGGAAGGTACGGTCTGCAATTTTTTCTCTAATTCAGCCTCTATTGCAAACTCAATACTCTCAGGAAATTTTCCACCTTCAGATGAGAAAAATTTAATTCCATTATCTTCAAATTGGTTATGAGAAGCGCTAATTGCGATTCCCATATCCGCTCTAAGGGTTTGAGTAAAATATGCTATTCCAGGAGTAGGCATAGGCCCTAACAATGCAATATCAACTCCAGATGCGGATAAACCTGCTTGTAAAGCAGATTCCAACATGTAGCCGGATATTCGGGTGTCTTTCCCCACTACCGCTTTGCTTCCTGGCTTTTGATTAAGTAAATTTCCTACTGCCCAGCCTAATTTTAAAATAAACTCAGGGTTAATATTTGATTGCCCAACTCGGCCACGTATGCCATCTGTACCAAAATATTTACGTTGACGCATCCTTTCCACCTTAATATTTATTTGGGGGGCCATCTCTAATTAAATATTGCTAGCATCTAGATGCATTATAGCTAAAAAAAGAAAGGAGGGAGTGTCAACATCTATTAAACCAAGGCTCAGTACAGATTGTCCCAATAATTATTTATGGGATATCGCCATTTTTTCCCAATCATCCTCGTTTGCTATGGGACTATCTTCCGCGACCTATTTGCGGGAGTCAGCGATGAAGCCCTTGCTTAGAGTAAATGCTCGAGTCCATAAATCAATGTAGATAACCCTAAAACTTTTTGGCAGGACAAAATGATCCCCGGCATAAAAGAACGTCGGTCAATGCAATCGTCCGTAATGGTTAGGGTTTCACCGACACTACCAAAAATGACTTGTTGACGAGCAATAACACCAGGTAGACGCAAGGAATGGATATTGACCTCACCATGTACCCCTCCGCGAGCCCCAGGGATTAATTCTTTGAGATTTAATTTATTTTTAGGATTTTTCCGTGCTGCAGCAATCATTTCAGCAGTTTTTAAGGCAGTCCCGGAGGGAGCATCCAGCTTTTGTTGATGATGTGCTTCAATAATTTCAACTTCGGGAAAATATTCAGCTGCTTTGGCCGCAAAAATCATCATCAAAACTGCACTTATAGAAAAATTAGGGGCAATGATTCCTCCCAGACGGCGGCTCTCACAAAAGGCAGTTAATTCTTTAATTTGGTGGGGTAGAAGTCCTGAAGTTCCAATAACTGGATGGGCTCCATGATTAATAATCGTAAGACTATTTTGATAGACACAATCTGCGCGCGTAAGATCAACCACAATCTGGGCTTGGGTGTCTTTAATGGCTTGCGCCAAATTATCCTCTTTGCCAAGTTGTGCGACTAATTCAAATTCGTTGTGGTTATTTAGAGTTTCACAGGCCATTGAGCCCATCTTACCGTTAGCCCCATTGACAATGACGCGAGTTAACATAGTTCTCCTTATGATCTTATTGTTGCTTTTCTTTTTTGGGAGGATAGTGTGTTCGCAAAGCCCAGCCGGTTGCAAATGGCCATCCAATGACAGTGGCTTGTAATGCTAAGGCGATAAAGGCCCCCCCAGGATTATCATCCATAAGAAATATGACCCATGGAAAGAATAAGGCAATAAATAATATAAATAATTTTTTTATAAAATCTGTCATATGTGCTCCATAAGTCGTAATCAAAGGGACAAATTCGGCGAGATACAGAAATCATATCGCATCTATATCAAATTACGACCTTCCTGTTTTCATTATAGGACTATCATGGCCTCTTTTTCTACTTTGATTTCTTGTTTTTATATAAGTATTGAACATGTTTCAGAGTGCTTGCAAACAATCATCAAACATTGTACATTGTGCGCTCATTCCTAAGGCGAATGATTTCATTTTCAGGATATGACATTCAATATCTAACAAGGGTCCACTAATGAGAAAACAGGAGCTGCACCCACGCACCGCCGTTATTAATAAAGCTCAAAAAAATAGTTCTAAAAAAGCACGAACAGATGCCTTATTGTGGCTCGCTGCACATTTTCCCGCAGCATTCGATAATTCATTAAGAATCCGTCCATTAAAAGTGGGGATTATGGATGACATTTTGCTGCATGCCGATGAAGCTGAAAAATCAGGAATTTCCAAAAGTAAATTAAGAGAAGCCGTGGTTATATTTACGCGTCGACTTGATTATTTGGCATGCCTCAAGCTACGAGAGATGCGTGTTGATTTACAAGGTAACGAAGTTGCTGAGGTAAGTGAAGAAGAGGCGGAACATGCTGCGACCAAAATTAGAAAACGTGTTGAAAAAAGTGTAAGAAACGCTCGAAAAACGCAAGTAGAAAAGACGACACATCAAGCCGCTTCTACCCCACAAAGTACGACTTTTCAATCGCAGGTAACGACCCAATCGTCCTCATCCACTGAGGCTCACTTTCCTACCTATCCAGTCCGTTCTTCAACCTATAACAGCTTAAATACCCCAACACAACCCCCGAGAACTACGGCTGTAGTCGTTAAAAATAAAACGACAAGGCAATATGATCCAGATGCAGTAGCACGTTTGAAAGAGAAATTGGGGTTATCTCGAAGTGAGAAAAAGGAAATCATCGAATAATTCACTTTTTACTTCGAATTATGTCGCCTGGGTGCAGCATAGCGATACCCAGGTTCTTCCGCAAACCTAACCCCGCATTAACTTCATGATCCCTTCAAAATACAAACAGCGTTCATATATTTTATATTAAGAAATGAAAGTTAATGAAATAACTATTTGAATGTTAAATATTATTGGCTAATATCAACCGATTCCGTTTTTAATCGATATGGGGGCGTTGTGTTTAAAAAAAGAGAAGCGCAAAAGGCAACTAACAAAGGACACTTTTCTCAAGTTCCGAATGACGTAATCTATCTGGTGATGTTTTTTCTTGACGTGCAGTCTTTAAATCATTTAGCTAGGACTAATTCAACCTTCAAAGAACTGGTTTTTAAATATCCAAAGCAGCTCTACGTTAAAATATGTAACAAAGAATATAATGGAACCTATTCACAGATACATACTCAATTTGTAGAGCACCTACGAGTCCAACAGGCTGAACTTGTTCGCCAAAAGCGAGAGGAAAAAGAACAAACGATTAAAGAACTTAAGATTGCCGTTAAAGCCAAAAAAAATGATATCAATCAAACATGGAACGTTCCACTAAGTAAATCGTGCATCACCCCAGAAGAGAAAGTTGCAGTCGGTTGCGGTTGTACTTTCGGTGTAATCGGAGGCATTCTAGTTTCCTGTTTTACTCCTCTACCTTGGATCATAGCCACGGGTTTGGGTATGGGGGTAGGGGGCACAACACCTTTAGTTGTTTCTCGAACGATCCGTTGTGGTTGTGGAAAATGTTTGGAATGTAAAGAACAAGAGCTCGCTGCAGAGGAGGAAAATTTCCATAAAGATTATCCTTCTTCTCCAATTATGAAAATGTGAGCCATTGGTGCATAAGCCTTCGATTTTACATCGGTTCTATTGCAATGGAGCGGGTGATGGGAATCGAACCCACGCCATCAGCTTGGGAAGCTGAGGTTCTACCATTGAACTACACCCGCAAAATAGTAGATGGACTGTTCTTCTATCTACTATCCTATAACTAAGTCTAGACCCGAATAATCTCCATGCTATTTGTACCTCCTGCGGTACCGATCATTCGACCCCGTGTTAATAAGACAAAGCTTTTTGATCCAAGATGACCTGATTTTACCAGCTCTTCAAGCACTTGTTGATTCAATGTTTCCGCATTAAATTGATAATAATTCATGAACACTGGAAAAACATTATGGACAAGGCACAAACGACCTATGGTTCGTTTGTTAGCAGAAACCGCGATAATAGGGACTCTACTTTGTTGTCTGGAGATCCATAAAGCGGTATCCCCTGATTCGGTCAACGTAATAATTGCTTGGATGGGAAAATGATTGGCTGCATGCATGGTTGCCATGGCAATAGCCTGATCCGCTCGCTGATAATGGCAGGCTTCAGTTTTATTGTTGTGATAGTAAAAACTAGCATGTTTTTCAGTACTCAGGCAGATCTTATTGACCATAGTCAACACCTTAACTGGGAATTGGCCACTGGCTGTTTCCGCAGACAACATCACGGCATCTGTCCCATCCAATATAGCATTGGCAACGTCTGAGACTTCTGCGCGGGTAGGCTGAGGATTGTTAATCATCGATTCCATCATTTGGGTTGCGGTAATGACTACTTTATCTAATCGACGTGCTTCACCAATGATGTGCTTTTGGATTGCAGGGACTTCAGCGGCACCTATCTCAACTCCTAGATCGCCACGCGCAACCATGATTGCATCTGCCTCTTGAATTATTTCGGTTAGATAGTGTAATGCTTCCGTGCGTTCAATTTTAGCAATAACGGGTATTTTTTTGCCAAATTCAGTCATGAGCCTACGAGCATGGCGAATGTCCTCAGCGTCTTTTACGAAAGACAAACTGATGTAATCTACTTCAGCTTCGATGGCTGTACGTAAATCACGCTTGTCTTTATCTGTCATGGTCCTGGCTGCTAACCCGCCTCCCTTTCTGTTTAATCCCTTAAGATCACTTAAGCCCCCGCCTTCAATAACACGGCAATGAATTTTGGAGCCAGATATACTCATAACTTCCAACTCAACTAAACCATCATTTAGTAATAAATGATCTTCTGGAGCCAGTTCACGAGCAAGGTCGGGATATGCGACAGAAACTTCCTGTTCATCTCCTAGTAATTCTGCGGCATTACAATCCAAAGTAAACTCTTGGCCTTCAATCAAAGTGATCGATTTCTCTTTAAAACGACCGATACGAATTTTAGGCCCTTGTAAATCAGCCATTACTGCCAGTGGACAATTTAATTCTTCTGCAATCCCTCGAACTAAAGCAATAAGTTGTAATGCGGAGGCGTCAGCATGGGAAAAGTTAATCCGTACCACGTCAACACCTGCGGTTAACATGGCACGAAGTGTCGCCGGAGTATTACTAGCCGGCCCTAATGTGGCAACGATTTTAGTTTGTCTTAACATCTTTTGCACGCTCCTGCAAAATGGCAACAGCTGGCAAGGTTTTTCCTTCTAAACACTCAAGAAATGCCCCACCTCCCGTGGAAACATAAGAAATTTGCTGATTTAGGTCATAGAGATCGATCGCAGCAAGCGTGTCCCCACCACCTGCGATGGAAAAGGCATCACTTTCGGCAATTGCAATCGCCAACGCCCGGGTTCCATAAGCAAATTGTGCAAATTCAAAAACTCCAACCGGGCCATTCCAAATGATGGTTTTAGCCTCATTAATAATGTCGACATACTCACTAACGGTCATGGGACCAATATCAAGGATCATGTCATCAGTGGCAACATTCTGTAACGACTTATTATATGCGGGACATTGTTCACTAAACGATTTACCGACTACTACATCAGTGGGTAAAGGTATGCGACATCCTTTTTCTTCAGCAATTTGGAGAATTTCTCGTGCCTCATCCAGTAGTGCTTCTTCGTAAAGTGAAACCCCAATTTCAAAACCCCGGGCTTTAAGGAATGTATTTGCAATACCCCCTCCAGGGATTAAGTAATCAACCAAAGTGACTAATTGACGTAATAAACTGAGTTTAGTAGAGACTTTGGCACCACCAACGATGGCAACAATCGGTTTCTGGGGCGCTGCGAGTGCTTTCTCTATGGCGTTGAGTTCACGAACTAATAAGGGACCTGCAACGGCAACTGGTGCATATTGAGCGACACCATAGGTAGAAGCTTGGGCTCGATGCGCTGTACCAAAGGCATCCATAACAAAGACATCACAAAGGCTTGCAAGTTTTTTGGCTAGCTGCTCATCATTATTCTTCTCACCCACATTGAAACGTACGTTTTCGCAAACGACTAACTCTCCTGGTTTAGCAACCACACCATTGAGGTAATCACTTACGAAATAAACAGGATAGTTCAAATGTTTTTGCAAGTATTCTGCAATAGGTTTCATCGAAAAGCGTCGTTCAATCTTTCCTTCTTCAGGACGGCCTAAATGAGATAAAACCATCACTGCCGCACCAGCATCTAAGGCTGCTTTTAAAGTGGGTAATGCCGCTTGCAAGCGTTGATCGCTGGTAATAATTCCCTCTTTGATTGGAACATTTAGATCTTCACGAATTAGTACCCGTTTCCCAGACAGGTCTATATCGCTCATTTGTATCAGACTCATCAATATCTCCAAACTGGGGTTTAGCAACTCATCATTTGATGTGCTGTATCAAGCATACGATTAGAAAAGCCCCATTCATTATCATACCAGGCTACGATTTTCACTAGGTTTCCAAATACTTTGGTTTGAGTAGTATCAAAAATAGATGATGCAGGATTATGATTAAAATCACAGGATACTAAAGGATCATCATTGATTTGTAAGATACGACTTTTGGCTTGACGTACGATGTCATTCACTTCTTTTACGGTAGTCTCACGCTTTGCTGTAAAGGTCAAATCGATAACAGAAACGTTAAGGACCGGAACACGCATCGCAAAACCATCGAGCTTTCCTGCTAACTCAGGTAAAACTAACCCTACCGCTGCGGCTGCACCGGTTTTAGTTGGAATAATAGAGTGCGCTGCTGCACGAGCACGACGTAAATCTTCATGACTTCCATCCAAAAGCATTTGATCATTAGTATAAGCATGCACTGTATTTAATAAACCATATTCAATACCTAAGGCATCGTTTAAAGGTTTCACAACGGGTGCTAAGCAATTGGTGGTGCAAGATGCATTAGAAACGATGAGATCAGACGCTTTGAGCGTTTGGTGGTTCACGCCATAAACGATGGTTGCATCCACATTTTTTCCTGGAGCGGAAATCAATACTTTTTTAGCACCCGCAGTAATATGCTGCATTGCTTTTTCGCGTTCAGTAAAGAAGCCAGTACACTCTAAAACTAAATCGATGTTTAACTCTTTCCAAGGCAGATTTAGAGGGTTCCGTTCTGCGATGATTTTGATGGCATGGCCATCCACTACTAACATGTCGCCTTCCACGCTGACATCAGATGCGAAGCGGCCATGTGTTGTGTCATAACGGGTCAGATGGGCTGTAGTGTCAATTGCAGATAAATCATTGATTGCAACGATTTCAAATTCATTTTGTTTTTTGGATTCAAAAATTGCTCTTAAGATACAACGGCCAATGCGGCCATAGCCATTAATAGCGACACGTATTGTCATATTACTTCTCTCCAATTTTTAGTAATGAGTTACTATCTCAAGTTAAGCTTCTAATCGTTGCTTCGCTAGGTTAAGGATGTTGTCATTCCCCGAAGACGGGAATCTATTCTTAAAGTAGCGCGGTGCCTCGCTAGAAATGGGTTCCTACTTTCGCGGGAACGGTTGTTCTTTAACTTAATAGCAGTAAATCGTAGCCTGGGTAAGACAAAGCCATGACCCGAGATATTTGATGGTTTCCACGGGTGATGCTTTGCCACCCAGGCTACAAATTTTTAATAATGTTTTAATGTGATACTAATTCTTCCAAAGTTTTAATTATACGCTCTACAGTAATATCCAGGTATTGATATGCCTGATTTGCTGGAGCTGATACACCGAAACGATCCAGGCCAATTACGGCACCTTGCAAACCAACGAATTGGTACCAATAAGCCGAACTTGCAGCTTCAATTGCAATACGTGTATGGACGTTTTGGGGCAATACCTGATTTTTATAATTTTGGTCTTGCTCCAGGAATCGCTCTGCACAAGGCATAGAAACCACACGCACCTTAAGTGCACGTGTTTTCACTTGCTCTGCGGCCGCGAGTGCCAACTGCACTTCCGAGCCTGTTGCAATCAAGATGGCATCCGGTGTGCCATCACAATCCATTATGATATAACCTCCCTTAGTTATTAATTCTGCTGCGGTTGCTCCATGGGGCAATGCAGGTAAATTTTGTCTTGAAAGCAGTAAGGATGTTGGCCCATTATGATGCTCCAAAGCGAGCTTCCATGCAACGGCTGTTTCCATTAAATCTGCAGGACGCCATACACTCATGCCTGGAGTCATCCGCAACATGGACGCATGTTCTACGGGTTGGTGGGTTGGACCGTCTTCGCCTAAACCAATAGAGTCGTGGGTAAAGACATAAATGACGCGTTGTTTCATTAATGCACTTAAACGGATGGCATTGCGTGCATAATCTGCGAACACAAGGAAAGTACCCCCGTAAGGAATAAATCCTCCATGGACGGCCAGGCCATTCATGATTGCAGCCATACCAAATTCCCGTACCCCATAGTACAGGTAATTACCCGAGTAATCTTCGCCAGTGATGGCTTTGCTGCCTGACCAATCCGTATTATTGGAGCCCGTTAAATCAGCCGAACCCCCGAGCATTTCCGGCAACATACGAGCGAAATATTCGATACATTGTTGTGACGATTTACGAGTCGCGATCGCTTTGTCATTAGTAAGGCATTGCTCAAAAAAAGCATTACTTTTACTTTCCCAATCATCTGGGAGATCGCCATTAATACGGCGTAAAAATTCATAATGTTCTTGTGGATAGTGTTGTTGGTAGTCGTTTAAAAGAGTGAGCCATTGCTGTTCTTCTTTTTCGCCTTGCTCTTTATGACTCCATTGCTGATAAATGGCATCAGGGATCACAAAAGGATCATGTTTCCATTTAAAAAATTCGCGCACATTGGCAATGTCTTTTGCCCCCAAGGCGGCACCATGAGCTTTTTCACTGCCTGCGACGGAAGAACCAAGCCCGATTATAGTTTTGCAGATAATCAGGGTAGGTTGGGTGCTATTGGCTTGAGCTTTAAGAATGGCTTGCTCAATCGCATCCATATCATGGCCATCGACTGCTTCGATGACTTGCCAATGATAGGCTTTGAAACGTTGTGCGGTATCATCAGTAAACCAAGAGTCCACTTTACCATCAATCGAAATCCCATTGTCATCGTAGAAGACAATCAGTTTCCCTAAACCTAAAGTTCCGGCGAGCGAACATGCTTCATGGGAAATACCCTCCATGAGGCAGCCATCACCTGTAAAAGCATACGTATAGTGATCCACAAGATCAAAATCATCGCGATTGAAGTGAGTCGCCAAAACGCGCTCTGCTAATGCCATTCCCACTGCGTTAGCTAGACCTTGCCCTAAAGGACCGGTAGTTGTTTCCACTCCAGGGGTATGACCAAGCTCTGGGTGTCCCGGAGTTTTCGAGTTTAATTGGCGAAAATCTTTCAAATCATCTATGGAGAGATTATATCCAGACAGATGAAGTAAGGAATACAGCAACATGGAACCATGTCCATTAGATAATACAAAGCGATCGCGGTTAAACCAAAGCGGGTTTTGCGGATTGTGTTTTAAAAATTTGTTCCATAACACGGTGGCAATATCCGCCATCCCTAGAGGCATTCCGGGATGTCCTGATTGGGCTTGTTCTACCGCGTCTACACTTAAAATGCGAATGGCATTAGCTAATTCTTTGGAAAGATTCATGGATTCTCTTGTGCACTTAACTGGGTGTGATATTGTCGCTCAGAAGACAGGAATCAGCAAGAAAATAAGCGCATTTTTGATCATTTTTTTGCAAAAAGAGCTAATTTTGTCCTATTTTTTCGTTTTATGAGCATTCCTAAAACCACAAAATACCTACCTATAGTATAGATCGAATAACTCTAATAAAAAGACTTCCTAAGCACCAAAAGAGCATGTATATTTTTAATTGGTAAATACTCATGCATAGCAACAATAAATAGTTAAAATAGTTCATAAATTTTCTTTTTGTGTAATTTTATATATAATCAGACCTATTTTTTTACTTTTGAAGTTATTTATAGACAATAAACAAATGATAAATATAGAATTGTTTATTTGATATCCCGAAATTCCAAATTCATTTTAGGACATCATGACCCCACTAATTCGGCATTTACAAGAAAGCTTTCCTGAATTATGTCTTCCTCAGGCTGGGCAAATTCCTAAGAACTGGGCATCAGAGCATATTCAAAAGCTAGGTCCGGATTTTTATCGTAAGATAGTCCCTCTTCATCTGGTGTTGAATCTTGAATATAGCCTTTTAGGACAACAATTAAGAGCTAAATTCCTGTCGAAACAGGCAATCGCCCAAGAAGAGCTCAAAGAACAGCTGTTTGCTGCATTAATAATGGCTGAGCTTTTGGAAGAGATCTATAAAAACTATTTGATCATCCCCAGAGAAGTCACGCGCTTACGTCAGCAACAGAATTTATATCGTGAATTGTTAGAACTAATAGGCGCTCCTACACAAAAATCGAAAAAAGTAGAAGAAACTCCGTCGTTTACCCAACAAGTTCGCAATACCACCATCGAGATCAATTTATACCGTTTGTTATTAATCCGTTCCAAAAGGGCATTGGATCTCCTGGCTCTTCTGAAGACGAGCTCCGAGTCCTATCGAAATTTTGTCAAAATTATGGATACAGTAACCGATCCTATTTTGGCGCATTTATCGTGGTTTTTTTGGTTACCTCGTTTGTTAGTGAATCTAATTGTGCTAATAAAACATACGGTGCCCGGATGGTGGATGGATGATAAAGAGTACTCTTTAGGTTGGTATGTACGTCTGAGTACTCAATTAAAACGTCGCTGGTTCGAGTTAGGAAATGACATTGCCTGGGTTAGTTCAGGGTTCATTAATTGTTTTATTTTGACTGGTGCTTTGGCTCCATTTGGAATTTATGTATCGCTTTCTGTTTTTGCATTTGATGTCATCATGGCAATGACAAGAGCATATATCGAACTGAATCGTTTAAGCGAGCTGCGATCGCACTATGTGACCATGTTAAGTACTACAAGGGATGAGAAAGAGCAAAGACAAATTAAGGAACATATTAAGGCTATAGACAACCAAATTGACTTTGAACGCTTCCGACTCGGTTCCCATGTAACCACGACCACTCTAATTTTTCTGGCAATGTGTTGTGCTCTTCCTATGTTTGCCGCGAATCCAATTATTCCACTGATTGCCGCAATGTGTTTGGTTACGATTTGTTTTATTAATTTTGCTATAGCAGAAGAGGTTAATAAGAGCCGGCCTCAAGATACCATTGACCGTTCCACCGCTTTGGCAAAGTTGGGATTTTTTAACCAAAAGGAACAGCCCAAGGTTGTTCGCGATGTACAACACAATGAAGAAGATGATTTGCAACTGGATGGTCAATTGTGTTGTATCTAAATTAGAGCAGCTATTATTAAACTCTTCCTTCGGATTACGGCGAAATCCTTAATGCTGCCAAATGATAAGCTGCTGAACACTCAAGTCTAAAACTTACCTAATAAGAGCCCAGGATTACTCCATGAATGATTCATCGAAGTATAGAGGCTTTATTAATTGAATGTTATGCTTTACTTCTTGTATCAATTTTCAAAGGTAAAGCATGTCTGCACCAGTAGGGTTACCCCAATTTAGTCGTATTGATGTAAATCATTTTCATTCTCATCTGGATGCCCTTTTAAAAAAGCATTTGGAAGAGGTTTCAAGTTTGCTCAAAGAAAGCCCCCATTATACTTGGGATAATTTAATGTATCCCTTGGAGGATATGGCAGATGAGCTGGAGCGATTTTGGTCGCCGATGTCGCATTTGCATGGTGTCATGGATTCTCCAGAATTACGTAAATGCTATGATGCCTGCTTACCGCTTCTTTCAGCCTATGAATCGGCAATGGGCCATAACCATGAACTGTATGAGGCCATTAAATCCATTGATAAGCACGCGTTGAATCCAGTGCAACAAAAGTTGATTGCCGATAGTTTACGTGATTTTGAATTATCTGGAGTCGCACTCAATAAAGAGCGTAAAAAACGATTTGAAGCAATTCAGACGCGCCTCGATGAATTAACCAATCAATTTGAACATAATATTTTGGACGCCACGCAAGCATTTACGTTGCACATTAAAGATTCAACGCGTTTGGCCGGATTACCGGAACACGCTTTAAATACAGCGAAAGAACTCGCGGCCGAAAAAGGCCTTGATGGACATGTACTCACTCTGGAATATCCATGTTACCAAGCGGTAATGACCTATGCCGAAGATCGGGCATTACGTGAAGAGATGTATCAAGCTTTTATTACGCGAGCTTCAGACCAAGGACCCAATGCGCATACCTATGACAATACACCTTTAATCAATGAAATTTTAGCCTTGCGTCACGAAAAAGCCGAGCTTTTAGGTTTTAACAATTATGCAGAATTGTCCATTGCGACCAAAATGGCCGAGTCTACCAATCAAGTTAGAGAATTTATGAATGACTTGGTCAAGCGCATCCATGACCAAGCTGCCACGGAATTCAAGCAGCTGGAGCAATTTGCCAAAGAACAATTTAAGCTAAATCCCGTCAAACCGTGGGACGTGGGTTATTTGTCTGAAAAACGAAGACAAGCTTTATTTACCTTGTCACAAGAAGATCTACGTCCCTATTTCCCACAACCTAAGGTCATGCAAGGGTTATTCGATTTAGTTAAAAAGCTGTATGGCATGTCAATTGAAGAAGTAAAGGGTGTGGATATTTGGCATAAAGATGTCCAATGTTATTGTGTGGTCGACGAACATGGAACGGTTCGAGGCTACGTATATACTGATTTATTTGCTAGACCCAACAAACACAGCGGTGCGTGGATGGACTCATTGCAAAGTCGCAGAAGATTGGAGGATGGTAAGGTACAGTTGCCGATAGCAACTTTGACCTGTAATTTTGCCAAAGCATCCGCCAATAAACCCGCGATGTTATCCCATGAGGAAGTAGTTACTTTATTCCATGAGTTTGGTCATTGTCTGCATCACATTTTAACTCAAGTCGATTATCTAGGTGCTTCTGGCATCAATGGGGTAGAGTGGGACGCCGTAGAATTACCCAGTCAATTTTTTGAAAATTGGTGCTGGGAAAAAAGTGGTTTGGATGTTTTAACCGCACATGTGGACAGCGGTGAACCGATTCCCGAATCGCTTTTTGAGCGGTTGATCGCTGCTAAAAATTTCCAATCGGCGATGGCGATGTTACGGCAGATGGAGTTTTCTATATTTGATTTCCGTATTCATCAAGAGTATATGCCAAGCCAAGATTCCTTGGTTGAGAATATTTTGGCTGATGTTCGTTCTAAAACCAGCGTGATCCCGGTTGTACCATATAACCGTTTTCCACACAGTTTTAGTCATATATTTGCTGGTGGATATGCAGCAGGGTACTACAGTTACAGTTGGGCAGAAGTGTTGTCCAGCGATGCTTTTTCTCGATTTGAAGAGGAAGGAGTTTTAAATCCCCAAACCGGACGCGATTTCTTGCATCATATTTTGGAAGTCGGCAGCTCGAAGAAAGCGGCCGAGGCCTATAAAGAGTTCCGAGGCCGCCCAGCAACGGTTGATGCGCTATTACGTCACAATGGAATTCAAGGTTAAAGCAAACCTGGGTGAGGGCAAAGTCTCAAACCCAGGAAATTCCCTCTGAATTTTCAAAAGAAAACTGCTATTGTGTGTACATTTTATGTTATACTTATAGTGTACAAAGGGGGCGACCTGGCTTCGACGTGGGTTGCAAAACCAGAGGTGCATGCCGAGAATGAGAACTCTCGTAAATCAGACTCAAATAAATATAAATGCAAACGATGAAAACTTTGCTGGTGGGGAAGCTATCGCTGCCTAATAAGCACTTTAGATGAACCATCACTGTGTACTGGCCAATAAACCCAGTATCCCGTTCGACCGAGCCCGCTTATCGGTATCGAATCAACGGTCATAAGAGATAAGCTAGTGTCTTAATCCATCCCGTATTAAGATGCGAAATTCAGGGAATCGCTGTGTAGTATCCTGCCCGTCGGAGAATGCACAGTTAAATCAAAAGACACGGCTACGCATGTAGAGCTGAAGGCAGAGGATTTGCGGACGCGGGTTCGATTCCCGCCGCCTCCACCAAGCTATTGATTTATAACAAATTTTTATTAATTTGTTCCCGCTGATTATTGCTTCATTGAAATAAACATTAATAAGTAACTATTTGATTATATTTGAAATCCTATTTTTTAATCATTTATTCTCTCTCAAATAGTATATTTTAAAAGTACCCAAATTATGCCCAAAAAGGAGTTTTAATTAGTTAGACTATAGTCACCTACATATTGTAGCTATATGGGGGGAAGTAACTTGTGGTAGATAACGTACCTGATCCATAAGAAATTTGCTAAAATGGGGCAAAAGATTATTACATAATCCAATGGCAGGCTGAATTGAAAAAAATTAGATATCCGAAGTTTATGATGGATAAGATTATTTAATTGGCGTTCCTTGATGAAAAATCATACGCCATTTGTTATTTCTTAAACGCCAAATAGATGATCTTGCAGCCTGCTTAGTTTCTGAAACAGGTGTATCCTTTATAGAGCTAATATAGGTTAGTAAAATCATATCTCCAGAAAGTTGCTGTGCTTTGAATAAAGAAGCTGTACGTTCAGATTGATCATTGCTCTTAAGCCATTCTGCTACTGCTTTTTTATTGTACTCATTAGCACTACTTCCAATCTCAATAAACTCGTCATCAATTAAATCAATCAAATTGGTTAAGGAATCAGTCTTCTCTAATAATTGTTCTTCAAGTTTTATAATTAAATTAGTTAATGAATCGTCCATATTTATTTCAAGTGATTATATGTAGTGTTTAATACTAACATATCCATAAGAAGGATTTATATCAAATCGAATTTCTGTGTTAACGGGTTTCCACAAAATGATGGGTTTGCGAACGAATAAAATTGATATTCAAAATGTCTAACTCACCACGAAAATCAGTTCGAAAACTCTATACATTAATCAAAGTTCATTTTAATCTATTCTTTTAGCCTTTCTGAACAAGAGGAATAATGAGAGTAGGGTATGCCAGAGTTTCAACACATGAACAAAATTTGGACTTACAGCTTGATGAATTAAAGAAAGCAGGATGTGAGCAAATATTTACAGATAAAATAAGTGGCTCTGTCTCTGAGCGACCTGGTTTAGAAAAAGTTGAAAATTTTCTTAGAGAAGGGGATGTGTTGGTCGTTTGGCGATTGGATAGATTAGGGAGATCCCTTAAACATCTTATTTCTTATGTCAGTAAATTAGAGGAAAAGGGAATAGGTTTTCATAGCGTTACCGAGGCCATTAATACTGAAACACCTTCTGGCAAATTTATGTTTCATGTTTTTGGAGCACTTTCTGAATTTGAACGTAACTTAATTAAAGAGCGAACCCTTACGGGTCTTGAAGCTGCAAGAGCTAGAGGTCGACAAGGAGGCAGGCCAGAAAAGCTTAGTGATGAACAAAAAGAACTTGTAAAAACTCTTTATGCTAATAAAAAACATTCAATTCAATCCATTTGCAAAATGGTTGGCGTAGGAAAAACTACACTATATAAATATATCAACCAATGAATTGAATATGTTTATACTGGATCTAAAGCTCACGGTTGACAGATAGTCAGTTGCCAATTTTGATAAAGGAGTAAAACTAAGGCGGAAAGAGCACAAAATAGTAATAAAGTTTAAATGTAATGCTAGATCAATAAGGAAATCCATCGAATGATAGGGAGCAAAGGTATAAATGTCGTTTATTTTGATGAGTCAGGTAATACCGAGCAGGGATTCAAAGATAAGAAACAGCCTTTTATTACTTTTGCGTCACATAATTTTTCAGAAAGTAGTTGCAAAAAGATTCTGAAAAGCCACTTCCCTCGAAGTCAAGCTAAAGAAGTCAAATATTCAAGTCTGGGAAAAAAAGGACGAGTTGATAAATGTTATAATGTCCTGATTGAATTAAAGAAAAACGGAGACTCTTGTTTTAAAGCGTATTCTGTATATAAACCTCTCTTTCTATTTCATTCCTTTTTAACTTTATTTCACGATAGCGCTTATGAAAAAAAATTTCCTAATAAATCTCATGTTACTGGTGATCCGGATTGGACCTTCTCTAGGATGCACGCTTTATGGTTTCATTTTATTAGAATTAAAGGATTAGACTATATATTTAAATTGATTGATCTGTACTCATCTTTTATAAAGGAGAAGTCGGAGAAGGGGTATGAGTCTTTAATTAAACATATTGAAATTTTAACAAATGAATGTGAACAGGAAGCTCTAATTTATAACTGGATTTTAAATACGACTTTTGAAGACAGTGTGAAACTTATTAATGGCGGGTCATTTCAAGATGAATCCGTCAAACCGTCGTGGTTGGATACCACATTACCCTGCGTGTATCAGCTACTAAATCATTGGGCATATTTTTTTGATGGTAAAAATTTTGATGTAGTCCATGATGCTTCCTGGGTATTAAAAAAAGAGAATGGATTATTAATAAATTACAAGGGATTGCAAAGGATAAGCCAAGGATATTAAATTCAAAAGTCCAAGATAAGGGTTTTTATGTTTTTCCTGATTACTTACCAATACATAGTTTTGAATTTGAAAATTCAGAAAATTATGCTGCGTTGCAAATAGCAGACTTGTTGGCCGGATTAATAAATGAATGTGTGGCTGATTTTTGCACCGAAAAACCTAGTAATGAATACATTGATGTAATTAGTGACCTTATTGCAGAGGATAGTTTTATATATATGTTTCCAATTATTCATTATGCTCGAGAAGAAGATCAGCAAATAATATGCAGTAGAAATGTTCGATTTATGTGATGGCAAAATATAATACAGCTAAAGAGCATGTTTGTACAGAATGTTCCAAAAAACATGATTTGGATGTCTAAAAACTATTTTTATGTCTCTAGGTAATCCTTGGGGTTAAACTATAAATTTGGTCTAGCTCATCTATTGCGGTATTAAGGTCATTACAATGACTTAGAGACTTTAAGTGATATGCCAAAATGTGTTTATAAATATATTGTAGTTGAAAAGTAAGTTTTCGTGACTGCTCGTAACCCTCATAATTATGTACAAAATTATTCCGTATTAACCGAATAGCATTTAGACATTCTCCAATATACGATTCATTTGGGAAAATAACCTCGCATCTATTGAGAAAGTCCTTAATTTTAGTTCGTTGGTTTTGATTCTTCTTCGAAAGTAAAAGTTCTATTGAATTCCATAAAATGGTTAATGAAAGATTCGATTCATTCCAGTCTAAAGATCTTATATACAATAAAAGACTTTTTTTTATAATATCCTTATAAGGACATTTATGAATAATTTTTAAATCCCTTTCAATTCTTTTTTTTGTTTCTTTTGGGATATTAATTAGTTCAGTAGATGATGAATTAATTTCACAGTGAATATCCTGATTTAAAAGATCACCTTGAATCTTATGTAGGGTATGGTGTGAGCCTAACCTCAATTTGTTTATGGGCTCAGAACGTCCATCAAAAGTCATATCCCAATTACTATTAATGTAGATATTAACTAAAGCGCGAAATATGTCCATATTATTTAAATGGTCATTTAATTCATTAGATGAGGTATTAGTAGTGATCACACATTTTATAAACGTTTTTAGTTCGTTATATTTATACCTATTTAAAATAGTTTTTCTGGATTGAAACTTAGAAGGAAATTTTTTGTAAAATTTAATCTCACTTTCAAATATTCGAATTTGTCTAAATGAAACTTTTTTGGCAGATATAGAGGTGAGGCAATGCTTTGTTTCATTGACTAATACTAGTTTATTAATTTTATCTTCTAATAAATTTAACAAGTTATCTGAATTTTCTTGTTTTTTTTCAATTAGTTCCTTTATTGAGTCATAGATTAATTGTTGACAGAGAGAATTATCCAATTTCGAATTAAATTTGAAAAATTCAGTCAAACAATTTAATTGCGGAAATAAGAAATTTTGAAAATCTGTAGTAAAAAAATCGTTAATGATAATAGGAAGATTGCCTCCATTTATTTTTGAGTGCATGCTGAGCCATATTATTAGCTTATCGGGTTTATTTTTAACATCCTTCCATTCAACGGAGCTCATTACATCTCCTTACTATTTATTTTAATTTTAGACAAATTTTAATAAGTTAATTGTTTACTCATTTTATTTTAAATTAACGTTTAAAATAGGACCAAGAAGTTAGGAAAACCCCGATTTTCTTACTGATGAACTAGTCAAGAAGGGAGGTGTCCTAAAAACACAATAATATGGAATAGATTTTTTTAAATAAGAAATTTGATCTTAAGGACATCCAAGCTCGTATTCAGCAAATACAAAAGATTATTGAGCAAGGTAGCATATAATCTGGATGGCAGTGATGGCATCTTAGTTTAATCGCGTTTTGACAATAGGCTTAATAGAACCTGCATTTATATTATTTGAATTATAATAAAACGTTGCTATTAATAGCAGTGAAGCAATGGCGAGTGAAATTAGTTTTAATCCGAAACAAATGTTACCGGCGCTGTTTATTTTAATTGGTCTTTGAACTTGTTCTTTATTAGTTATCACTGGGTCGTTCCTATTTAATAACTCTTCATAAAATTCTGCCTGCTTTTTATTATTTGTAGCTAAAAATAAATATTGGCCAGCATCGGCAACAAAAAAAAGTAATAAAAAAGTTAGAATTAATTTTATTTCAAATGAAAAGTATGCCTCTTGTATAAAAAACCAGCAAACACCACCTTCTCCAAATGCAAGCTGTCGGCATATACTAGAAAGAGTTTTTGTGTTATCAGAGTAAACAGCCCAAAATTTTTTATGTATTTCGAGTTCTATTTCTTCTTTTTGTTGGCCCGATGTTTTGTTATTCATTTTGGTTTCCTCTATCAATTGTTATTGGGATAAGGTGAAAATCCGGGACCTGGGTTTCCAGTATTTATGTATGAAGGTGAGGAGCCCCTAGCTTTATTATTCGGACTATAATTATAGGAGCGGACAGAGTAACTATTGATTTTGGAAACGGGTATTACTATTTCCGAATTTTTACATTTTTGAGAGTTATTGCACTTTACAATTGCGTAATGATTCCCTAAAAAGGTTTGCCTTCTGTAAATAGTGATATCTGTTTTTTTTAATCCATTTTTTTTTGCATTTTGAAAAATTGTATTTTCCATTAATGCAAATTGTGATTGTTCCGAGTTATCTTTAGTTGTAGAGCAAGCCGCTAGAATCAGACAGTAACCAAATATGGTCAGAACCCTGAAAATCATAGTCTCTTCCTTAAGCTAATAGTTTCCCTCTTTATTATAGTCAATTATTTATAATCAATTTTAATAAAAATTAACCATATTAGGGCCAACTATATTATAGTTCCCCATTAATCTCTTTTTATTCCTGCTTATTCATTTGACTTTGTTTTAAAACAAAGACCACTCATAAATTGGTTGAAGTATTTTATTTTTTACAAGTTAAATAATACCGCGTCTAAGGGGTTAAAAGGGCATTGATTCTTTTGAACATATGACTAGGGCCGGGTAGTAAAGTAAACCCCCGATTTTCTTCCCGATGAACGATCCAGAAGGGTGGATGTCCCCAAATCCCACAATTAAGGCATTTCGGTGTAAAGGAGCCATCTATATAATGAGAATGAACGCTTACTAAAATCTCAGACTTAAACTGATTCCTTAAATACAACTATCTTTTATTTTTTCGTCCCCTGCCTCGTGCTAACTTCGTCGCTGCACGGGCGGCAATTTTCTTTGCTTCTATCTCAGCAAAATGTGCATTTTCTTTTTCTATATTTTCTGGCATTTCAAAGGTAATGGCACCCAATATTTTACCTCGTATTTCATTAATTAAAATAACGGAAGCTTTATGCATATCAACATGACCACGGCTACGGACGCAGCCACGCTTACGACCAATAGATGCAATTAATTCTTCTTTACCCATAGGCTTTTCTTCCAGTTTATAACGCTCCATTAAGCGTTCCGGATAGGCTACAAGTAAATATTCTGCTGCAAAGTCGGCAATATCATCATATTCAAAGGCAGTATCTTTAACAGCCCCCGATACAGCTAACCGATAACCACTATTTTCATTAGCAATTTTTGGCCACAACATACCTGGAGTATCAAAAAGGTATAAGCCATCTTCTAAACGAAACTTCATGGGGTCAGGCCTTGAATGGTGAAGAAATTGGGAATATTTTTGCTTGCATTATTCTCGTGTGAGTAAAAGAGTCAAAAAATTACGACTAGAGTTTTGAAAATTCACAATTCAAGGCCTGACCCCGCACGTATGACCCCGCACGTATGTTTTGCACTTACTTTTTAGTTTTGCTTAATATGGGCAAAAGCGATAGATCTTGTGGCCGTACGGGAGAAATTGCCTCCCTGGATTGATTATTTGGAAGCAATGTTATTGCTGTAATCAAACCTATAATGGCCATAAAAAATAGATAATATGAGGGGGCTGTAGGACTAACATTGTTTATAAGTAAGGTAACAATTAGCGGGGTAGTCCCACCAAATAAGGCATTTCCTAAATTGTATGAAAAAGCGATGACGCTGTAACGTATATTCTCAGGGCAATTTTCAACAATGGCGGTCATGGTATTACCTTGGTCTAAGGAGCTAAGAAGGGTTGCTATACCTAGAGCTAAAGAAGTCATTAATAATGATTTAAACTGCAATAAATAAAAACAAGGGAAAATTAATAATAGAATAGCTAGGCTTGTGATTATTATCATTTTTTTTCGACTAAAATAATCTCCAAAAACTCCTCCAAAGGGAACGATAAATAACATGGTAATTAATATGATAGTTTGAAAAGTTAACGCTGTTTTGAAGGGGAAACCCATGTAATGTTCTAAATAGGTGGCGATATAACCAACAAAAAAATAATAAAATGTGGCACTCATACAAGTAAGTCCCAAAATTTTAATGAGTTGGTAAGGGGCATATCTCATAGCAGTAATAAAGGGTCTATTTTCAATAAGATGATTTGTTTTTAAATATGAGTACACTTTGGTTTCAGATAATTGAAAACGATAATATGTAAGTAATGAACCGAATAGACCTACTACAAGAAAAGGTAACCGCCAGGCCCACGTATTGATAGTTTCTACAGAAAAAAATAAATTAAGTAATATTAATGTTAATGTTGCAAATAAAAACCCCAAATTTGCTCCACTTGCTGCAAAACTGGTAATAAATCCCCGATGTTTAGGTGAAGCTGATTCAGCCAGATAAATCATTATACCGCTGTATTCACCACCTATGGATAATCCTTGTATTAATCGCAGTAAAACAAATAGGGTCGGAGCTAATACTCCTATCTCTTTATAAGTAGGAATAATACCAACTAAGAAGGTGGATAAGGTAATAATGAGTAATGAAATTCTTAATGTTTTTGCCCGGCCTCGAGTATCTCCATAATAACCAAAAAAAATACCGCCAATAGGACGACAAATAAAGCCAATTGCAAATACCATTAAGGCGTCAATAGTTGAAGTGCTTGCAGATTCTTGAGGAAAAAATTTTCCCCCAATGATTGGAGCCATAAAAATAAATAACCCAAAATCAAACCATTCTATAATGTTACCCATACTTGAAATGAGTATTGCTTTATTTTTCAATTAAAATTGCCAAAATTTCGTTAATATGACGTACATAATGAAGAGCAAACCTCGTATGCTTTGTAACAGATTTTATCAAATAGTTATAATCATATTAAAGAAAAAGAGGTGTAAATCAAGCATTAATGGCGTCAGGCCTTGAATTGTGATCGACCGAGCCCGCTTATCGGTATCGAATCAACGGTCATAAGAGATAAGCTAGTGTCTTAATCCATCCCGTATTAAGATGCGAAATTCAGGGAATCGCTGTGTAGTATCCTGCCCGTCGGAGAATGCACAGTTAAATCAAAAGACACGGCTACGCATGTAGAGCTGAAGGCAGAGGATTTGCGGACGCGGGTTCGATTCCCGCCGCTCCCACCATATAACTCCTTGATTTATAAGCCCATTATCCACTATATCGCGGCACCATTTAGTATTATTTGATTGGTCTAAGTGTCCCTGATTTAATTTGATTATCAATCCATTTTTTAGCTTTGTTAATTACATATCTTTTTGCTTCTCAAACGAGTTAAGTATTTACAAATTGATACTGTCGATAATCAACTCAGTATCTACACTGAGTGTCGGGCACACTCCAAATTCCAATAATTTATTAAATTAGCGATTAGAGGATACGAGGAAACGAAGCAGAAGTCGTTTCGCATGGGGTACATCGACAAATGCATCACGTGCATGGAGAATAACGTGGTTATTGATAATCAGTAAATCCCCTGCTTTTAGAGTGAAGCGTAATTCAAGATCAGGGTGAGTGGCAAGACGATCATATAGGTCAAACAAAATTTTCGCTTCAGGATCAATTGTAACTCCCGGATGACGTTCTGCACTTCGGAAATAATCTGAGAGATAAACCGTTTTAAGTTGACCCTCATGGTGTGCACAAGGTGTTATCCAGACAACTGGGGGAGTTCCTGGAGCTTGTTCGTTGCGTAAGTCGAGTAATACAGGTTCAAACAATCGGTGTATCAGATGTGGTGACTCGCTGCGTAAAGCATTGAATACAGAAACTGAACTCGTCAAGCGACTTTCCCCGCCTTGTGCCGCAGGTCGGATGGTAAGGAGCCCCAGCAGGTCAGCGCCGTCGCAATGAGGAAGAAATTCCCGGTTAGTGAGGTAATTCCGTGCATAGTTATTATTTACCTCAGGGTGATTACATACTTCCCCAATGAGGTCATTTTGTGGGTTTTGGATGCCTAAATGGCCAAATTGACTGCCGAAAATTGCCATGAATAATTTAGCGCGTGCTATTGACCAACGCTCAATCGGAATACCGCGGATCAGGATAAAGCCTCGACCTTTAAACAATGCAGTGCAACATTCATCAATAAGTAATTGTAAATTGACATTACCCCAGTCTCCTGGCCCGATTTCATCAAGGCTGATATCTACTGCTTCCACTTCATCAACTAAAGTATCTATAGCGTTGATTTCCGCTAAAGACAAATGATGGGCGAATGTTTCAGGACTTCCAATTTCCTTAGCCTTCCAGGCGCATTCTCCTTTAAGCTCTTGTGTAGGAATTGACGTATGCTTTCTGGTAAGAAAATGAATGCCTTGTTCTAAAATGGTATATGTTTTCATACGTAGGTTTCTTTAGGTTCGGTACCTAGAATCAATGCGCTCAAGTTTTCGCAGAAAAGTAGGCCAGGCAAATGTCCCCAAGGTTCCATCGTACCAAGCGCGACTCATTTTTTGAACTTTTTCAGGAATACCCTGTATCGGTTTATTTAGTTCTCTGCTATGGGTTGTGGCGCGCAACTGCATGGAGCAGGCAGATTCTAAGTAGTAAATCAGTAACCAGGCAGCCCCACAGTTAGGTCCCACCGCTAATGTTCCATGATTGCGAAGCAGCATGAGATGTTTGGAGCCTAAATCAGCAACCAGCTGTTCCCCTTCGTGAGAATCAAGTACAATACCTTCATAGTCATGATAGGCAAGCTCGCCACCAATGATCATGGCATTCTGCGTTAGTGGTAATAGCCCTTCTGCGCACACAGAAAGCGCAACACCATCTAGGGTATGAAGATGGATAATGCATTTTGCATCGTCTCGTGCCTTATGGATTGCACTGTGGATGGCAAAAGCTGCTGGATTGATCATTTTGCTTTCCGACTCAATCACATTGCCTTCTACATCAACCTTTATCAGGCTTGAAGCGGTCACTTCTTCAAACATCAAGCCGAATGGGCTTAGCAGGTAATGGTGTTTGCTTCCAGGTACTCGCATTGATATGTGAGTGAAGATCAAATCGTCCCAACCTTTCCAGGCAACAAGACGATAGAGTGCAGCTAAATCGACACGTGCGGCCCATTCGTCAATAGTCATACCTCTAGGGCAATCTTTGTAGTATACCCCTGCAGTAGTCATTTCTACCTCCTCCTGCCCAGAGCTTTAACGTATGGTGAAAATGAGCTTATGAGTTAAACGACTTTTTCCAATCCTTCTCTCATGAAATATAGCATGTATTTTCAAGCTAAGGGGCGTGAGCGAAATAATTTCCGGTTTTGGAAAATTCACGACCATATTAATAATGGGGTCAGGCCTTGCAGTGTAATAATGGGGTCAGGCCTTGAATTGTGAATTTCAATTGAAGATTGATGGAGTCTATTGACGCTCAGAATGGAATGAATTAAAAACATGTCAAGGAAAAGATAATTAATAGTCCAACATGGCAAGATCACTGCGAATAGAGTTCCCAGGAGCGTTGTATCACATCACCTCAAGAGGAGATGGTCAGGAGCGTATCTACATTTCAGAGGAAGATAGAAATCTATTTTTAAAGACATTTTCTGAGGTATGCTTAAGATGTACTTGGGTATGTTACGCATACTGTCTCATGGATAATCATTACCATCTGTTAATAGAGACTCCAGCTGGAAATTTAAGTAAAGGGATGCAATTACTTAATGGTGTCTATACTCAAAGATTTAATCGAACCCACAATCGCGTGGGGCACGTTTTTCAAGGGCGATTCAAATCAATATTAGTTGATAAAGAGCGTTATTTGCTTGAGTTATCAAGATACATTGTATTAAATCCTGTACGCGCAAAAATGGTTACTTCACCAGATGAATGGAAATGGAGTAGTTATCAAGCTACGACATTAAAAGAGTCTAAACCCAATTGGTTGCATACAGATAAAATTCTTTGTTTATTTAGTGAAGATGTGGCCGTAGCCATTCATAAATATCGAGAATTTGTCATTGATGGAATAACGAGTAAGTCACCATGGAGTGATTTAAAAAAACAAATTTACTTGGGAAATGATGAGTTTATTAATGAGATGTTGAAAAAAATCGACCCTCAAATGAATCTAATAGATATCCCAAAAACTCAATATGAAACAGAGAGTTACACTTTAAAAGAGATAGAGCAAAAGACCAGTACAAGAAATGAAGGAATTCAAGTTGCGTACAAAAGTGGTCAATTTAGTTTAAAAGAAATTGGAGAATATTTTTGCTTGCATTATTCTAGTGTGAGTAAAATAGTTAAAAATTACGACTATAGTTTCGAAAATTCACAATTCAAGGCCTGACCCCGTAAGTGTGACCCCGTAAGTGTGACCCCGTAAGTGTGACCCCGTAAGTGTGACCCCGTAAGTGACCTTAAATGGGAACGGATCAGGTAAAGAATTACCACTCATGAATGGCTTAGTTAAAATTTTAGATTTAAATCTATTATTAACGAAATCAGAAATCGATTCTTCAGAAAATTTTTTATACTCAATTGAAAGATAATGGTTTTAATAAAAATAGCAGATAGAATAGTTGATTATTTTTTTAAGCTTTCATTACCTGACAATAAAGAAAGGTGTAATTGATGAAAAGAACTTCTAATGATCCACTGCACGGTATTACCCTCGAGGCTATCTTAAATAGTTTGTTGCTTCGTTATGGTTGGGAAGGCTTGGCGGAAAGAGTCAAGATTAATTGCTTTTCTTCGAACCCCAGCATCAAATCAAGTCTTAAATTCCTGCGCAGAACACCATGGGCAAGGAGTGAAGTAGAAGCCCTTTATCTTGCGTCCTTAAAAAATAAAAATTGCGACAACCCATAATTACTGGAGTATTAACTAATATGAAGGATGTTTTCATTAATAAAGAACCTGTTGAACTTTTCAAAATTCTTAAATTTGAAGGTATCGCCTCGAGTGGAGCAGAAGCTAAGGATATGATAGCTGCGGGCGCTGTATTGGTAAACGGGGTAATAGAAAAACAAAAAAGAAAGAAGATGGTTGCGGGAGATACGATTGAATTGAAAGGCGAGGTCTTTCGGCTAAAGTTGGGTACTGATTAACAATTTAATACAAGCAGGCTGTAAAAATGGGTAAAAATCCGGAAGAATTACAGCGCTCCAAAGATGTTTTCAATTTTTAGAATAGGGTATTTTGTTGCGAGCTAGAAAAGCAGATAGTGATTAAATTTGTTATTAGGCCGAAGCAAGTGTGACTCGAAGGTTAAATTATGATGTGTAAAGTTGATCCTAACAATATTTCTATTTTACGCAGTGTTGCGGGAGGATTCTTACTCTGTGGATTTATTTCCATAGTATTAGGTAAAACATATTGTAAACGAACTATTACACGCATAGAGGAACCTATTTCATTTTGGGGAACGGTTGCTATTTATTTATCATTGGGAATAATGATGCTGTTGGGGACTTATGTATGCCAACATTAAACGGTAAGTCTAATTACTTTTAATCTTTAAGTATAAGTTGGAAATCTGGACATTATTAAATATCAAAGGGTTTTTGCGGGAAATTTTTCGTAATGCCAGGCAAGATTAAATGCAAACCATCATTGAAGAGCTATTTGATAGCGAAGGCAAATATCGAGCGGAGTAGTATTAATAAAGGGCCACTCTTTATGCCTCATTACACTAACGATATTGTCCGTTTACAAATGCGAGTTCTTTATATAAAAGGATGTACCAAACGTTTTTCCAAAGACTCTATTTGCGCTAAATACGTATGCAGAAAAATTTTACATCTTTGTACAAAGACTAAAAATGGCGTAGGGCAATTGTAAAAATAATCTCTGAGTGTTAAGAAGAATATGCGCTTAAATATAAGTCTGATTAATTAATAGCACCAATACGATGAACTGTTCTTATTAAAATTTAAAAAATATTCCTAGAATGAAAGTGGGGAAGGTAACTAAGTTCCATTAGCATGGTTATCACAGAAATGAAGATGATACTTCAGCGTTTGTCTTAGGTTGGTATTGCCGATAAGTCGGGATGGGTTCCCCATTCTCTTGTAATCCACACCCATCTTTCCCCATATCTCTAATCTTATTAAACGCATCTTGCGCTGCTTTCTGCGCTAGTTCTACTGTTTTGCCTTTGGTGGAATCCCATATCTTTTTCCCATCAGGATCCATATAAGGAGATTTATTTTCTTTCGCTGCTCTCTGGTATTGCCTTAACACATCATAATTGCCTACATGATAAGCTTCCAATATTTCGGTCAGCGCATGGATTTTCAAATCTCTTTTTTTATCCTGATGATATAAGCGGGCAGCAGATTTCCGGTCTTTACGTAAGGCAGCAATATGTAAGCGGATCTCACCTTCTATACTTGGATCAGGTTTATACTCGCCTAATTGTTTGCTATCAGAGAATTCTTTTTTCCGCTCTCGATTGTTGTCTTCCTTGTAATCCTTGTATGCAGATGGAGGTAACTTGGGTATAAGGAGACTATGTTTAGGGAAAAAGGTCATTTCGGCAGTGTTAAAGCAATCATCGTTCCGGACCCAGCACCCTAGAGTATTGCTGAGCTTTTTTTGGGCCTCTTGACGTTGGGCTTCTGTTTGACTCCCATATTTCGTGAAGTCGGTACCCCAAAAAACACGAATACCTTCATGCGACTGTACGAATTGATGTGCTAAAGACATAGGGTTATCTTTATCTGTAGTGGCATCGTTCTTCTCATAGTGTCTGGCATGAGTAAAAAAAACGTCTGTTTTTTGTGTTACTGGATTGAGGCCGAGGATGGCTAATCCCATACATCCATTGAGGCCTGAAGTCCATAACATATCTACATCAGAATGTTCGATATCTTCGATAACCAATCCCGGACCCTCCCCGGTATCATTACCACTTAAGCCAATGACATGTTCTATTGCCGTTTCAAACCAGCTGTCTTTGCCCACTTGAGTTCCTTTAGGAAATGAAATGTCTTTCCCCCAGTAATGATCACATGAATATAACGTATCTGGATTGAGTTCTTTAGAATACATGATTAGCCCAGGATTTGATGAGCAGTTATAAAAAGTATAGTAGGAAAAATAGAGAATAATTGCGCTATAAGGGGGGAAATTAGCGAATCAGAATTAAAGAAGATATATCAAGAATTTTTGCCTATAGGCTTAGCCATTTCGTTAATCTCATCATTCAAGAAGTGAGGGTCTGCAAAGCATTTTCAATGAGCAGCCTCAACTATAGTTCATTATGCTCCTTCATTCTTTTTTATTTTTCCCATTGACTTGGTAATATCGTGTACATTTTAAACTATAATAAATCATCAGGATTTTTAATTAATCTTAGGAGTGATTGAAATTAGAGGTAGCGTATTGTGTTAAAAAAGCATGAAGATACCTTTGTGAAAGAGGACAGTAAGAATTTACCCAATGTTAACTATTTATGGATTGGTCCTCCTAAAATTGATTCTTCCGGAGAAAATAAGTTAGGGTCTGATGTTGAGGATGTTATTGAGGTCTCACGAAGATGTTCGAATAAGATTTGCTATTATTGTCTTGATGAACATGTTCCACATTATCATGATTTATTCAAAAAGAATGATTGCACTGTAGAGGTTAAATCAATAGATCAATACATAGCAGCCATGCAAAAAAATGAGGATCCTTATATCCGGGAACAAGCGAATAAAATGTCGGAGGTTAGAAGAGAGCTCTTGGCGGAACCTCGCAATCGAATTGTAGATAGAGTGGCCTTTAAAGATGCTTTCTCTTTATTCTTACTAGCAACTGAAGGTGGATATGCGTTAGATGCAAGCGTCCGATTTGCCGATAATACAACTCACTTTACTTTTCCACTTGAAGATAATTTTAAAGCACCTGTGGGTCAAGAGTACGAATCATGGATGTTATATGCATCCCCTACTAAATTAGATCAACCTAGAGTTGCACTGGATAGCTATTTATCAAGATGGGATTCTGTTCAGCAAATAATACGCGAAAATGTGGATGATATTCATAGAATTTTTAAGTTTCATCAAAATAATGCATCCTTAATCATTGATTCCATTACCAAAGCATTACATTCAATACCCAGCAATAATTTAAATAAATGGAGATTTCAATTTGATAAAACCAATACAAGTTTAGCAAAAGTAAATGGTTTTCCTCTTGTAAAAATGTATCGTAACAGCCATAAACCTCATCTTGAAGTTAGAGAAATCATATTGAAAAGGATCACTGAGTATCTTAAACAACCGCGTGAGGATCAAGACAATCGAAATGAACTCATTTCTCACTTAGAAAAAGAGCTCCATAATCTTAGAAATACTGATGCTGATGACTACCGCAAGATGATTATATTAAATGCTAAATTACATCAAGTTTTCGAAGCATTAAAAGAACTGGACAGGTGTTTTGAACAGTTACCCAAGGACAATATCGAAATTAGTGCTCATGTGGACAAAGCATATCATCAATTAAAAAATTGGTTGCAAGAAAAACCCCAAATTTCCGATGAAAATCCACAAATCATTATGGACAAGTTTAGGGAAAATATACGAAAGGTCTCCCCAGAGGTTAAAAAACAATTAGACAATATTCTTTTGGCTAAGGCTCATGAGGATTTATCCAGTAAAAGAGACCTAAATCATATTGATGAGAATGGAATGTCTTTATTCCACTTGGCTGTTTTATCTGAGAAACCTGCAATGATTAAGGCACTTTTGCAAAAGAAAGCGGATCCGAACACATTAGATTATGCTGGAAAAAGTCCATTGCATCTCGCAGTCAAAAGCGGCAGTCATGATCTTGTCAGAGCACTCTTACCTGAAATAAATGGTGCTAACCCTAATGTGTTAGATGGTGATGGGGTGCCTCCATTACATTACGCTATTCAATTGAAGCAACATAAAATTGTCGGCTCTCTTTTGAGGCGGCATGCTAATCCTGATATGCAAGACAAACAAGGTCTTACTGCCTTACATCACGCGATAAATTCAGGTGATATGCCACTCTTTAACCTAATAATCGATGCGTTAATTAAAGAAGGTCGAGGGCTTAATACTCTCGATCAAAATGGGTTGCCCCCCTTGGTATACGCATTAAGAAAAGGCAATCCTGAAATGATAGAAGTCCTTTTAAAAAAGGGTGCAAATCCAAATTTTGAAGATAAAAGTAACTTAACCATTTTTCATCATGCAATAAAAACAAATCATACTGAGCTTCTCAAAACATTCGTTAAGTTCGGGGCAGATCCAAATATGCCAGGAAAAGGAATATCTCCATTACATTATGCGGTTTTTTTCGGTACTGCTACTTCGGTAGAATCCCTATTAGACGTAGGGGCAGATCCCAATATACGGGGTAAAGATAATAGAACCCCCTTGCATGTAGCTGCATCCCAGGGAAAAAAAGAGGTCGCAGAATTGCTGGTAGGTGGAGGGGCTAAAATAGATGTTATTGACAATAATAAGAAATCTCCAGTCGAGTATGCCAATTCCAAAGGATTTCTATCAATTGCTGAAATGCTCATTAAATTTCAAGAACAGAAAACTGAAATTTCCGAATCAGAAAAGTCTAAAGATACATCAGCTGCTTTTTTACCTACGGTATCTAAAAGTCAACAAGGCTTTTTTGATCATTCAAAAGAGCCAATAAGCACTAACCCAATACAAGAATTTAAATTTGGAGAAGGGCCTAAAAAGTAGTTGCACGAACGAGTTGCATCCACCTTTAGGCATAGGGATAAGAATCTTAGCACTAAGTTAGAATGGGTTTATTGCGGGTTTACACCTCTCAGCGATAGGATACCTAAATCAAGAATTAAATATTTATTGGTGCCACCAAAACGGCACCATTTGCAGACAATTTCAGCACTATAAGTACAACTAAGGTGTATCAACCATTGCCACTTTTCGGTGTGCGTCGGGATGCTCTCTTGTACTTATGCTGTAAAATTCGTACTATAAAATTTATAAATATCAATGGGGTTAATATGAGGCGAGCGGGTTTATTTATTATAGGGATTCTCGTTATTCTAGGATTTTTTATTATCAGTGGTATCAATAAAATTCCAAGATTGGATGAGAAAGTTAAAGCATCCTGGATGCAAGTACAAAATCAATATCAAAGACGATTGGATTTAATTCCTAATCTTGTGAATACAGTTAAGGGGTACGCTAATTTTGAAAAGTCTACATTAACCGATGTGATTAATGCTCGCGCCAATGCAACAAAAGTCACCCTTACCCCGGAAATGTTAAACGATCCTGTGGCTGTGAAAAAATATGAAGAAGCACAGGGCGCTCTGTCTTCAACCCTATCAAGACTTATGGTGGTTGCAGAACGATATCCTGAGTTAAAAGCCAATCAAAATTTCTTGGCACTGCAATCTCAGCTTGAAGGAACAGAAAATCGAATCGCGATTGCGCGAAAAGATTATATCGACACCGTTCAGGAGTATAATACAACGATTAGGACGTTCCCTGGGATTATTTGGGCGAAAATTTACGGTGCCCAAATTAAACCTTCATTTACAGCAACTACAGGTGCGGAAAAGGCACCCCAGGTGAGCTTTTAACCTATGCGTATGAACGCGCGTCCGTTAATTGCATTCATACTAATCCTTTTCTTTTATTTAGGCAGCAGCTTAGCAGTTGCTGCACCTAATTTCCCGACCCTTACGGGCAGAGTCATCGACAATGCGCAACTCCTAACCCCTCAGGCCCAGCAGGACCTCGAAACTCAATTAGCCAAATATGAAGGAACTACAACGAACCAAGTAGTGGTTTTAACCCTCCCTACGTTAAATGGCTATGATATAGAGGATTATGGCTATCAACTCGGACGTCATTGGCAAATTGGACAAAAAGGCAAGAATAACGGGGTGATCCTTATTGTTGCGCCAAAAGAACGAAAAGTACGGATAGAAGTAGGATATGGATTAGAACCTGTTATTACCGATTTGTTAGCCAATCAAATAATTCAAACGGTTATCCTTCCTTCTTTTAAGAAAGGGGAGTATCAAAAAGGGATTATCGAGGGAACCCAGAGTATTTTAGATGTATTAGGTGGGGGGAAAATTACTAAAACCAAAGCCAAAACTCAAACATCGTCCAAATACGGCTGGCTGGAATGGCTTTTCTTTCTTTTAATCATTATTTTTTTCATTCGCAACCCTAGTCTTGCCTTTTTAATATTTGCGGGTTCCGGAAATCGATTCGGAGGAAGAGGTGGAGGGGGCGGTGGAGGGTTTAGCGGCGGGGGCGGTAGTTTTGGCGGCGGAGGTTCATCAGGATCATGGTAAAGATTTTTTCAACTTTAGAGTCAGAGCAAATCACCAAGGCAATTGCTTTGGCGGAGCAACGTACTTGTGCAGAAATTGCGGTGGTTGTTGTCCCCAGAAGTGATCATTATATTGCCGAAATGATGCTGTATGGTTTTGTTTTTGGAAGTTTAATCAATTTTGTATTGTGGGAAACTACAGGATTAAATAAATTTCCTTTATTTTTTTTAATTCAATTGTTATGTATGTTTCTGGTTCCTTTTATTCCAGGTTTAAACCGTGTTTTGCTCTACTTCTTACCCAGAAAATTACTGTTCCATCGCGCATCTCACTTAGGTGCAGAGGAGATCTTGGCCATTACTAAGTCGGTGTCTCATGAGACTCCTGTTGTTTTGCTGTTTATCTCCCTAGCGGAACATTATGTTCATATTTTACCCAATCACAGGATTGCTAATAAAATTGAGGAAAAATCTTGGGATCCAATTATCAATGGATTTACTATAACGTTAAAAAGAGAGAATTTGACAAAAGCCTGTATTGAAACAATCAAGGAAATAGCAACCCTTCTTGAACCCATTTTCCCTGACGATGCAGGAAAAAATTTATATGAAGATGAAGTGCGGCATGGCTTAAAATGATGTACAAGGTCAATATGGGCAAGGGAGCAGACGTACGCGCCATGCCCAGCGATGGCTATATCAAGTATAGAGTTTATTAAATGCACTGGTAAACATTGTGCAGCGATTAGGCAACGCATTCATATTGAATTAGAAGCAGCTTAGGCTGATTTTAATGGCGGCACCAAATCGGGCACCATTTGCAGACAATTTTAGACCTCCAAGAGAACTAAGGTGTAATTGTTAACTAATTCAAAATCTGATTGAGCAGGAGTGCATACAGAGATACAATTCTTCTCCACAAATAAGCTAGGACGAAATGTTCCTATAAATACTTAAGAACAGATACCCTTACAAAGTGTCTTATTTAACATTAAATTAAAACCCAACCCTTATAGAAAGGAATTATTTTTGAAGAAAAGGATTGCAGTAATTGGCTCGGGAATTTCTGGTTTAACAAGTTCCTATATTTTAAGCAAAAATCATGATGTTTCCTTATTTGAAGCCAACGATTATCTTGGTGGTCATACACATACTCTATCTGTCGAAACTAAAGAAGCTCTATACTCGATTGATACCGGCTTCATCGTTTTTAACAAAAGAACATACCCCAACTTTTGTAAATTGCTTGAAGAGTTAAATGTAGCTATTCAACCCAGTGAAATGAGTTTTAGTTATCGCTCTGATCTTCGGGGACTTGAGTACAGTGGTCATAATTTAAATACTCTTTTTTCAGATCGTCGAAACCTATTTAAATTAGACTTTTATCATCTCATCAAAGACATCGTTTTATTTAATTCTGATGCAAAAAAATTCTTGGCTCGAACCAACGACCCCGAAATAAGCATCAAAGACTTCATCACGGAAAACAAGTATTCAGAGCAATTTAAAGAATGTTATCTGATTCCAATGATGGCTGCTATTTGGTCTAAAAATAAAGCCGATACCCTAAATTGCTCTGCTTCATTTATATTACACTTTTATAACAATCATGGGCTTCTAGATTTATTCAACCGACCTCTTTGGTATGTTATTAAACAAGGATCAAAAAACTACATTACACCGATGCTTGAGCGGCTAAAAGATCAAGTTCACTTAAGTTCAAAAGTAGAACGAATAATACGAGAACCTAATAAGATTAAACTAATCATCGATTCTAAAGAACATATCTTTGATGCGGTTGTGTGCGCTACTCATAGCGATCAAGCATTAATGATGCTCGAAAAACCTAGTCCTGAGGAAATCAATATTTTGTCGGCAATAAAATATACTGAGAATGAAGTAGTTCTTCATAAAGATAGAAATGTAATGCCTAAAAATAAAAGGGCTTGGGCAAGTTGGAATTACCTCGATAACCAGAGTGCAGCTCCTACACTTACTTATTATATGAATCGACTGCAATCGATTCATTCTAAGGATGATTTTTTTGTATCAGTTAACCTTGAAAATGAAATTGCTGAAAATCAAATAATCCAATCATTCCGCTATGCGCATCCCTGTTTGACTTTATCTGCGTTAAAAGCTCAAAAGCAAATTAATTTGATTAATGGAATGAATAATACATTCTATGTTGGAAGTTATTGGGGTTATGGCTTTCATGAAGACGGGGTCAATAGTGCGATCAATACCTGTAAGCTGCTAGGAGCCTAGATGATGAACCATCCCATTTTTACAGGTTATGTACGACATCGCCGCTTTTTTCCAAAACGGCATCAGTTTTCATATAAGTTATTTATGTTCTACTTTGATCTGGCTCACATAAATAATACCTTCAAAGACATCAAACAAGTTTCCATTGAGCGTTTTAATTGGTTTTCATTTAAACGAAAAAATTATCTCAACGAATCTACTATCCCTCTTGATGAATATGCTCGTCAACTGGTTATCAATCGGTATGGAACTTACCCAAAAGGAAAAATTTATTTATTATCTCAACTGAGCTGTTTAGGGTATTGCTTTAACCCCATCAGTATTTATTTTATCTTTGATGAGACAAATCAAAATCTTGATTATTTAATTTTAGAGGTCACTAATACACCTTGGGGTGAACGGCATAATTATGTGCTGAAACATTCAGCCAAACCTAAAAATGAAATCTATTCTTATCGATTTCAAAAAGAACTACATGTATCTCCCTTTATGTCCATGAATTATTCTTATCAACTCAATTTGAAACTGAGTCAAGAAAAAATAGTGGTGCATATGGAAAATTATACGGAAGGAAGGAAGGATTTTGATGCAACATTAATTTTAAAGGCCCAAGATAACTGCTCCATTAAAAAAATATTTTGGCACCATCCTTTAATAACTTACAAAGTTGCAGCTGCTATTTATTGGCAAGCACTAAAATTATGGATTAAGGGTGTTCCATTTCATGCACATCCAAGCTCGAATAAAAGGATATCTAATGGATCAAAATAAATATTTGTCTACCCAGAGTAAGGTCACAAGACTTTCCAAAAAAGTCTTTTTCAAGTTATTAAACAGCATCAGCTACGGAGCCATCAAAGTCAATGATGCGAATGGTAGCTATGTATTTGGTAATCAAAAAGAGAAAGAGGATTCAATTGCTACCATTACCATAAACCACCCCAAAGCCTATAAATCCATTCTCATGGGTGGGTCTGTTGGTGCTGGAGCAAGTTACATCGATGGAGTTTGGGATGCAGACAACCTACAAAAATTAATTGCGATTATTATAAAAAATGACTCCCTCTTCAATAATATTGAAAGTCCCATCGCCCGTTTGTTTAGTTTCATTAGGACAATAAGCTATAAATTAAAAATTAACTCAATTCGTCGGGCTAAAGAGAATATTTTAGCCCATTACGATTTAGGAAATGATTTCTTTAAATTAATTCTAGATCCTTCAATGATGTATTCATGTGCCCTTTATCAACCTTCGGGAATCAGTTTGGAGGAGGCGTCACAGAAAAAAATTCAGGCCATTTGTAACAAATTGCAACTAAAACCAAGTGATCATATTTTGGAGATAGGTACAGGATGGGGTGGATTTGCATGTTTTGCCGCGAAAGAATATGGATGCAAGGTCACCACGACAACGATTTCAGAAAAACAATATCTTTATGTCAAAGAAAAAATCAGTCAATTGGGCTTAGATCATCAGATTGAATTATTAAAAGAGGACTACAGAAAGCTTTCCGGGCAATATGATAAAGTAGTTTCAATCGAGATGATTGAGGCCGTTGGACATAAATATTTTAATACCTTCTTCCGTCAATGTAATCGACTGCTAAAACCCGAAGGTTTATTTTTCTTACAGGCAATCGTAATTAATGATCAAGCCTATGAAGCAGCAAAAGATGAGGTTGATTTTATTAAGAAATATATTTTCCCTGGAGGCTGCCTGCCCTCAGTGTTGTCCATAAATAAATCGATTGCCAGTCAAACAACCATGCAATTGCTGTCATTTGAAGACATAGGCCACCATTATGTCTCTACTTTGAATGATTGGCATAAAAAATTATTAGCGAACAAACAGGAAATTCTTGCACAAGGATTTACTGAGTCTTTTATTCGCACATGGGAATTCTATTTTTGTTATTGTGCTGCAGGTTTTCAGAGCAATTACATTAGCGATATTCATGCCTTGTGGCGAAAAAGACGATGAATACATTACATTTCCTAATTCATACAACTGCGTATTATGTTGCCTGGTTTGCATGCATCACTCTTGCTGCTCGTGGCTATGCATGGATAAGCCCTCTTATTGTAGTTGCTTGTGTTGTGTTGCAATTGTACTGGCAATATCAAACGAGAAGAAGCCTTGAAGGGTTGTGGCTTTTACTAGCGATAGTCGTCTCCATCAGTACTATAATCGACAGTGCTTTGGTTTATAAAGGAATTGTAATTTATGCAGCAAACCCTTTTTCTCCCTATTTTACATCCCCTTGGATGATAACGATATGGATAAGTTTTACGGTTGTTTTATATGCCACATTGAGTAGCTTATTTGCTCACCTATTCTTACTTGGCTTTTTGTCATGTGTAGGTTTTGCCTTGGCATTTCGCATTGGCGCGAGCTTAGGCGCTGCTTTTTTTCCGTATGGCAGCAATACGACCTCTGTTATTATCGGGATAATTTGGTCAATTTTATTACCACTTTGTGTTTACTGGTATCAAAAGATAAAGGATGATAAATAATGTATTCTATAGGCATAGTAGTAAGTTATCTTTTTTTACAGATGTGTTTTATGTGGGGATTATATCGTATTCTAAAAAACCCTTCAGTTGTTGATGTTTCTTGGTCATTGGGATTAATGGTTTCAGGGTTAATTTATCTAAGCCTTACACCGTTTAGTTTTCGTACGCTCATTATTAGCTCTCTTCTCATTGTATGGGCTTTACGCCTTGCACTCTATTTATGGTACACGCGAATAAGAAAAGGACATGTGGACAAGCGTTATATTGAACTCAGTGCCAATTGGAAAATTAGCCCCTCTCTTGGTTTTTTTATTAACTTTCAACTCCAAGGGCTGCTCATCCTAATCATTTCAAGTGTATTTTTACTGATTAGCAAATCAGGACTAACTCATATGACCCTGATCGATGTCCTTGCATCTTGTATTATTACACTAGGAGTAATCGGAGAAACTATAGCTGATTTGCAACTGCAACAGTTTAAGAAACAACATAAAGGGGAGGTATGTAACCGAGGTTTATGGAATTATTCACGCCATCCAAATTATTTCTTTGATTGGTTAAGCTGGATTGGATTCGCTTTATTTGCGATACAGTCGAACATAGGATACCTAGGCTTACTTTCGCCTTTGATGTTATATATTGTTTTTACCCGCATCACAGGCCCCTTGACCGAAGAAGGCTCAATACGATCAAGAGGACAAAAATACATTGAATATCAAAAGCAAACTTCAATGTTTTTTCCTTGGTTTAAGAAAAAAATCGATTCTGTATGAAGACAGCAAATATACTACTCAGTCCACATAAGACCATTCCCCAAATAAAATCGATTAATGTTATCTTCCAAGGCCAGTTCGCAAGGATTGAATAATTGGTGAAATCATAAATTCCATAGGTTACCAATCCAAGGATTACTCCACCAGTAAGTGCTTGCAGGTAATTACCTTGTGCGCTGGGCAGAACAAAATAAACAATTCCTAAGGCGATGCAAACATAAACAACTCCTGCTGCCCACCAAATAGGCGTCATGCCCTCTTCCGACTTACGTAATAACATGCCGATGTTTTGGGCATAAACCGATTTCGCAATGATCCCCAACCAAATCATATCCAACACAAAGATACAGACCATAGTTAGGAAAAAAAGTCCTATAAGTTTCATTATCATCTCCTTGATTAACTACTTTTTAGCTAAATTCTGCTCTAATAAAGATTTCGGCATCGGTTTAACATCCCAAACGACTCCCAGGAGTTCTAAAAGTTTGATTAGATAATAAGTAATATCAATTTCCCACCATCGAAAGCCTTGACGTGCTGACGCGGGATAATGATGGTGGTTATTATGCCAACCCTCACCAAGAGTGATGAGAGCAAAGAACAAATTATTTTTACTGTTATCCTGCGTTTCATAACGTCTTGTACCATACACATGGCACAGGGAGTTAATGATTACGGTTGTGTTAAACAATGCCACCAGGGAAACGCTAAAGCCCCAGACTAACATTTCACCAATACCAGTGCCCCATTGAGGCTCATAAGTCTGGAGTATCCAACCGATTATGAAAAGAACAAAAAACAATAATGCTGGCATTAAAATGTCGTAGCGTTCAAGAAAAACCAGTTCTGGATATTGCTCCAAGTCCCTAACTCGCTCCGGATTGTAATTGTAATGCTTTTTTGTTAGAAACCAACCTACATGACTCCACCAAAACCCATGTTGAACTGGAGAATGAGCATCTTCTGGCGTATCAGACACCATATGGTGCTGCCTGTGATGTGCTGCCCACCAAAGTGGACCGCGTTGGGCTGACGTTCCTGCAACTGCTGCAAAAATGAATTGCCAAAAGCGATTGGTTTTGAACGCTTTATGAGAAAAATAACGATGATAAAACGCACCAATCGTAAACAAACGAAAAAAATACAGAATGACTGCAACACTCAAGGCAATCCAACTGAAACGTACATAAAAAACCAAAAGACAGCTAAGGTTAATCAAGATGAAAGGGATGGCTCGAGTCCAATCAATTTTATTACTTAATGGTTCGTCAGGATTATAATGATTCTCACTGACAATCCAACTGTGTATCAAACTTCCTAAAGACTTCATCAAATTAATCCCTAACTCTTCTTTAAATTAAAACGCTCACCTATTGAATAATTAATTATTTTTGGTGTGCTTTGCCTTTGAGTAAAGAGGTATATAGTCAAAACTGGGTGAGCCACTTTCCGAGCCACATTCATCGTAAGTATTATCAGCACACAGAAAAAATTCCTCTGCCCCATATTCTGCTGCCCGAGACATAGCTTCGTCAATAGAGTTGAAATGCCATAGTTCTTTTCCTTTATGAATGAACTCATCAGAATCTTTAGCGATAATTTCAACAATGTATTCATGAAGCTCGATGGGTGAGTAAATTAAAGCGATTGCTCTAGATTCACTCTTAGCCTGTTTGATTAATCCTTCGCGAGTTTGATTTGCCATGATTTATATTCCTTATAAAGGTATTTGCTAAATTATAATTGTCACTTTGCTGATGAATTGATAATTGACTAATGGTAATGCTCCTCTGTTTTACCTCTAAAAAGTGAATAGGCATAGAATGTATATGCAAGCAATATGGGTAACATAATAGCCACGCCGACCAAAATAAATGTGAGTGTCGAAGATGGAGCTGCAGCTTCCCAAATCGTAATCTGATGTGGAATCAAATAAGGATAAACACTTATAGCTATGCCAATATAAGAACACAAAAAAATGATAATACTGTAAATAAAAGGCTTGCGTTCGTTGTTAGAATTTAAAGATAAGTTTCTCCAGGTAAGATAAATTGCAAAGGCCGTAATTAAAGGAAGTGGACTTAATATTAAAAAATTGGGAAATTGATACCAGCGATTGAAGACTTCGGCGCTGTGCAATGGAGTCCAAATGCTAACAAAAATCAAAAAGAAACTTACGCTAACCAGTAACCCCCTGGCATAATGCACCATTTTTCTCTGAAGTCTGCTTCTGCTTTTGATAATCATCCATGTAGCACCAAGAAGCCCATAACCACTGATTAGGGCAACTCCGGTAAATAAGCTAAAAGGAGTTAACCAGCTGGACTGACTAATCGCCATCGTCTGAGGGTTCATTGAGAACCCCTGAACAAAACATCCTAAGATGACTCCTTGAAAAAATGCTGCTGCAATCGAACCGGTTGCAAATAGCCAATTCCATACAGGTTTCGACTTATCCGCTTTAAAACGAAACTCAAAACTAACGCCGCGGAAAATCAATGCTATCAACATGAACATGATAGGGATATAAAGAACGGGCAAAAGAGCCCCATAAACTTGAGGAAATCCTCCATATAATATGGCACCACCAAAAACCAGCCAGGTTTCATTACCATCCCATACAGGGGCAATTGAATTCATCATCTTATCTCTTTCGCTTTCACTGTTGGTAAAGGGAAATAAAATTCCAATCCCTAAATCAAAACCATCTAAAATGACATACATCATGACAATAAAAGCTAGTAATACCGCAAATATAAGTGGAAGCATTATTTTTTCTCCACATTTAGATCAGTCATATACTGAAATGCATGATGTTCGACTTGTTCTTGATCAATGACTTCAGGACCTAAACGAATGAGTTTCAATAAATAATACAGATAAAACCCAAAAACAACTCCATAAGCAATCACAAGCAGTATAAAAGAGATAATCACATCCTCAGCACTAATCGCAGAGATGGCATCATGAGTTTTTAATAACCCGTAGACCACCCAAGGTTGTCTTCCAATTTCAGCAGTGAGCCATCCGGAAATGCTGGCAATAAAACCGAGCGGTGTTAGTGCAAAACACCAATAATGAAACCATTTAGTCTCATAAATTTTGTTTTTGTAACGAAGAAACAGTCCAGCAATAGCCGTGGCGAACATCAAAAGACCGATGCCTACCATAATTCTAAATGAGAAAAATACGGGAGCAACTCTTGGTTGTTGGTCAGGTGCAACAGAGTCTAAACCCACCATTTTGCCATTCCAATCATGAGTATTAATGAAGCTTGCAAGTCTGGGAATTTCAATAGCATAGTTATTTTGTTGTTGCGTCTGAGAAGGCCAAGCAAATAATACTAATGGAGCGCCACTTTGAGTATGCCACAATCCCTCCATGGCCGCTGTTTTAAGCGGTTGATGCTCTTTAACCATGAGACCTACAACATCACCAACACCAATTTGCATAGGAACAAGAATCAAAGCCGCCCAAAGTGCAAAGGACATCGTTTTCTTTGCTGCCTCCATTGTTTTTTTGCGAAGCAAATAGTAAGAGGCGACCCCCATGATGACAAAGCAAGTGGTCACATAAGAGGCCAGAATCATATGGATAAACCGAGGTATAAATGAAGGGTTCATCACCACAGACCACCAGTTATCAACTACGTACTTTCCGCCAATTAACTCATAACCGCTAGGCGTTTGCATCCACGAATTTGCAGACATAATCCAAAATGCAGATATGGTTGTCCCCAGAGCTACCAACAAGGTTGCAATAAAATGGAATACCGGTGGTACTCTTTTCCAACCAAAAAGCATCACTCCCAGAAAACCAGCTTCAAGGAAAAAAGCGGTCAGTGTTTCATAGGCAAATAGTGCACCCAAAACGTTACCGAATTGAGTGATAAATGGTCCAAAATTTGTTCCAATTTGATAGGCAAGGACAATGCCTGAAACAACCCCCATTCCAAAGGTAAGAGCAAAAATCTTGGTCCAAAATTTACATATCTCGAGATAAACTGTTTTTTTTGATTTTAGCCAAAGAAACTCCATGATGACCAAAAAAACAGCCAAGCCTAAATTCAAGGTTGGAAATAAAATATGAAACCCTATGCTAAAACCAAACTGGGCACGTGAAAGAATTTCTACAAGCATTTCATTACTCCGCTCGTACTACTGAGTTTTGTAATGTAGTCTTTGATCAAATTAGGAACATGACCTACTGCATTTAAAATGCAGTATGACTGCATTACGTGGCTAATATAAGATTATCGTATATGCACAATAAATAATCAAATACATATCGTCTATTCTTTCAAAAAAATTATCAATAAGCTTGCTATTACAATGGTGGTTACTCCTGTGCGCATCTTAAAATAAGAAAGGTCCTCATATTTGTATTTTAACAACCAATAATCTAAGCACCAAAGAAGTAGGTAAAGGGGGACTAAAAATGCCGAATAAGGCATTGTTTTACTACTGCCCCATAGAACCCATAGCATTAGAACTATTATGACACTTGCAAAAAGGATTAGGCGGCTAGAAGAATTCGAACGTATCACATATCCCCAAAGAGTTCCGGCCATAAAACTAGCAATAAGTGTTGCATAAGAGTAAAACAATGGTTGTGTGGAACCGAGGTATGGGAGCTCGGTGATTCCTATAAGAGAGCAAAATGCAGCAATAAGAAACGGGAGGGCTCCTAAATAAGTTAAATATATAACAAGACCATTTTTTTGTACCATTGCATTTCCCTCATCCGGCTATTGACTAGTAGGAATATTATAATTCAATAATCTTGATTAAATTCCAATGACTAGATTGTTTGTCTCAATGTAACAAAAAATCTTTGTTCACATAAGTTCTGTGTTTTTCTGAGTCCCTTTAATTTATTAGCAGAACGGATTTATCTGCTATGAAATTTAATGGTTTTTCTATGAAAAATATTGAACTTTTAAACTTAATCAAGCATAGTGAATTCAATTTTCCTTTTTTGCGAAATTTCACGATGGGTCATTATTTGGTTATTGCGGCAAGCAGTGCAATAGGGCAATCGGTTACTACTTTTTTGACCAAGCGTGGCGATAAAGTATTCACCACTGCAAGGGATAACCATAAGATTCATCCAGATTTTATACTCGATGCCAGTAATTTTGATGCAGTTACCGAAGTTTTTCATAAAGTCGGCTCCATTGATGGGGTTGTCAATTGCTCAGGCTCATTACTTTTGAAGAGTGCCCACACGACAACATTTGAAGAGTTTCAAGCCAGCATTAATTCCTCTTTAACAACCGCATTTGCAACAGTTCGTGCAGCTGGTTTAATGATGAAACAAGGCGGCTCGGTTGTATTGATTTCATCAGCAGCTGCATTGGTTGGAATTGCAAATCATGAAGCAATTGCTGCAGCCAAAGCAGGGATAATCGGACTTGCTCAAGCAGCAGCTGCTACTTATGCACCCAATAACTTAAGAGTTAATGTCGTAGCGCCAGGAATGGTGAATAGCCCACTTACCGCTTCCTTATTAAATAACCCTTTGGCCTCTAATGCCTCAAAAATGATGCATGCTCTTGGACGTATAGGAACGCCAGAAGATATTGCCCAGGCAATTATGTTTTTACTTAGTCCTGAGAATAGCTGGATAACAGGGCAGGTTCTTGCAGTTGACGGGGGTTTAAGCCGTGTTCGTCCTAAGATGAAAATTTAACTAGCTTAATACAAAACAATATATGACAAATCTCTGTTTTAATTTGGCAATTCATTAAGTGAGACATTTTCTGCATTCAATGAAATCAATAGGCATTATGAGGTTGTATTAGTGCGAGTTAAAGAGGGAGGGCAACTTAAGTCACCATTTATCGCCTCGATAAAAACGTAAAGTGTATTTTAAAAACTAAATTTATACTTAGGATAGAGAGCTTAAGTGAAAGAAAAATTTGTTTGATTGGCATAATTTAAGTAAGGTAGAATCTCATTAGACCCCTCAAAATTGTTAAGGATAATTAATGAGTTATAAAATTTTAATTGCCATCGTACTAGCAAATTTATTATCAGTATCCTATGCAATTGATAATTCAGTACTACCTCCTTCTATGCCAACTGAATCAAATGAACCATTGAGTTCAGCTGATCCCTACCAATACTGTTTTAAAAATTCAACATGGATAGTTCCTCCCCAAACATTGCTAGCCTATCTCTATGATAATGCTAATTTTACTCCAGTTAGTGACCAAACGGTTTGGGTCATTTCCAGTTATAATCATGGATATTTTACTGGACAATCTTATACCAGTTTAAGTAACAGTGTCTTATCGCAAAGATATTTAATAGGCTCTGTGACTTCCGAAGGAAAAGTCTACATTACTTTTTATTCCGGGACCTCATCAAGAACGGATCTCGTCACTGGGATAGGTGATTTGCACGTAAAAAGCAGTGGTCAATGTTCTTTCATTATGCAAATGAATAGTGGACAAAACGGTGTCAGTGGTTTAATTCACTGGTCTTATATGATACCGGTTAAACCGGGTGATGTTTTTTATAATAACCTACCTGGTACCCATATGAGTGTCCCACAGTTTTTGGCACAATTTTAATAGTATCTTGAACCCTATTTGGGCTAATCGAAAATGGAGTTTCAAAAAACAGACATGAAAAAAATAGCGCTTTCTTTAATGATGACTGTTGTCAGTAGTTTTACATTTTCTGGCAGCATGGGGCCAATTAACCCAGAGCCCAATTGGACTGGATTTTATCTTGGTGCTAATGCGGGATACTGGAGTTCTCAAGACAATAAAGTTGTCACCACGGGTTCGACAAGTTATATCAATCAAACATTTCCATTAGGCGCTAGCAATATTGCAAGTGCATTAGCTCAAGTGGCTACTAACAATTTTTCGCTTCATTCCAATGGATTTTTAGGCGGAGGCCAAGTTGGCTACAATTATCAACAGAGCAAACAGGTTCTACTGGGACTCGATATCAGTTTGGATGGTTTAACTGATTCAGATCATTCCTATGCCTTGCAAAAAATGGTCAATTTAATGGACTTTGAGGAGTACTATGTAGGGGCTCTGGCTGTTAAACAAAAGATTAATTATTTGGGAACGGTGAGTGCTCGTTTAGGCTACCTGTATCATCCAACCTTTTTAATCTTCGGCACAGGAGGTTTTGCTTATGGTAATGTTGCATTGGATGCCTCTTGGACAGCTCGTGAATCATTAGGGCCAACAGTTTTTCCAGCGATCTCCATTCAAAATAACTTAAGTAAAACTCTCCCCGGCTGGACTGCTGGTGCAGGAGTGGAGTGGTTATTTAAACCCAATTGGAGTGCAAAAATTGATTACACATACTATCGTTTAAATAATTTGAACACGCCTGCTGTACTTGCTCAACGCAATGGTGCTGAAACACCCACTGTTCTTTGGGGAAGTGCAGCTGTGAGTACTGCACTTACTCCTTCTATTGGGAGTGTTAGAGTCGGGATAAATTATCATTTTACATAGATTACTGGTATAGGGTGCAGTAGAGCAGATGCTAATTGTTAGCAAAAAACAGGGTGCTAAACCAAAGGTTGTTCTTGCATCCCGATTTGCTCTTAACTATGGGTTACAATAATCACAATATTGCGGTTCAGCTGCTTGCACATCCAGTGTGCACGAGAGTTTAGCAAAAAATACTTCAGCAATTGCTTTTTCTTTCTCATGTTTTGAGGCAAGCAAAACCGACTTATTTCGATAGTCCATCATTATGCTCCAGTGATTGAGTGGAAATAATCCATTCGGGCTACATCAACATCTGAAACAAACATTACACCGGAGTTTTGTTGAAATAAAGTTTTCATTCCTAGAGCAAGGGTTGCAATCACTTCCTCCGGGGCTACGGCAAGAAACATAATCAATGAAGCCCTATCATTGAATAATATTTTTCCTTCATGAAATCCGTTATGGCCTTTACCTGATATATTTCTGAATATCGTAAATCCGGTGACTTTTGCCTCTTCCATCATCGAGCTGATGAGTTGCTCATGCTCTCCAGAGACTATGATTTCCACTTCATGCACTTCATGGGGTCACTTCATGGGGGCAGGCCTTGAATTGTGAAGAAAATGTGGAATATTTTGCTTGTATTATTTTATTGTGAGTAAAGTAGTCAAAAATTACGACTAAAGTTTTGAAAATTTACAATCCCAGGCCTTATCCCACGGCCTAGAAGTAAGAAAGATAAACTGGTTAAGCGACCCAGCGATGCTGGATTTGAAGTTAATTTAGAATTGAATAATAAAGGAATTTAAATGAAGCTTGCTTGTAATATAGATAAAACAGATCGGATAAACCGTACAATAATTGGTGCTGCATTGTGTATTGCTGCGATCCTTGAAATGGGAAAGTTTTTTTATATTACATTGGGTATTGTATTGATTATGGAAGGTATTATCGGTTGGTGCTCTATCCCTTATTTGCTTGGGAAAATAAAGTTAAAGTTCTCAAAACGATAGATTCTTTCAAAAATGTATGAATTTACTCATCGATGGGCATTTAATGCATTTAATGGGGTCAGGCCTTGAATTGTGAAGAAATTGGGGAGTGCATTATTCTAGTGTGAGTAAAATAATCAAAAAATTACGAATATAGTTTTGAAAATTCACAATTCAAGGCCTGACCCTGCGTTTCGTGCAAGCCCTGACCCCTGCGTGCTACGTGACATGACCCCGTACGTGAAGTTATCGTATGTTGATGAGATGACAATCAAAAAAAATGAGTGCCATCTCAAAGTAACTACTCTTTAGGAATTAAAACGTGATTTATGACATGAATCACGCCATTAGACGCTTTCACATCAGCTTTTATAACCTCGGAATTATTGACAAAAACTTTACCCTCTTTAACCGTAACATCAACATCTTGTCCGCTGAGTGTTTTAACCATTCCTGGTTTAATTTTATCAGAAGTAATGTCTCCATTGACGACATGATAAAGTAAAACAGCCTTCAGCTTGTCGGGACTTGCTAGAAGGGCATCTAAATCAGCTTTTGGAACACTGGCAAAAGCCTCATTGGTCGGTGCAAAAACTGTGAAGGGTCCTTTTCCCTCAAGTGCACTCACAAGTCCCGCTTTTTTAAGTAGAGAAACAAGAGTTGAAAAATCTTTGTTGCCTTCAGCAACGTTAACTATTGTATCGCTTGCACTTGCTGCGATGCTGTAGAGGGAAATGAGTGCAACTAAGAACAACTGTTTGATTAATTTCATATTAATATTCCTATGAGTTTTTTACATTATTTGAAAACTAGACTATTTACTGATTAAAGCAATTTCAAATAGTCCTTAAGTTCAGCCTAGCTTATTTAATAAATCATAAACATTTACTCTCAGTACGAATCAAATTTTATGATGTAACACCTCCTTATTGCAAAGTTTTTTCTAATACTTTTTTGTTGCTCGATGAACATTATTTTACCCGTTGACCTTACCTGTCATAGATTACCCATCAGCGATGGCGCACTCATTTTGCATTTTGATGAGCTTCAGCTTGCTGTCTTGGTATCGCTCATGATTTTTATCGACTAAAGTAATATGTCCAACCTTGCGCTTAGGTTGAGATTTTTTTTCATAATCATGATAATGGGCACCTGGTATCTCAAGGCACGCTTGGATGGGGGGCATCTTGCCAAGGCAGTTGACCAAAAAGCAATTGCTCATAAGCTCCGTAAGGCCTAAGGGTAAAGCAAAAACCGCACGTAAATGATTTTCAAACTGACTGGTTATTGCTCCTTCAATGGTTAGATGCCCAGAATTATGGACTCTTGGAGCTATTTCATTGACTATCAGTTCGCCCTTGTGGTGAAAAAATTCGATAGTTATGACGCCGACATAGCTCAAAGAATCCATAATCTTTCTGGCAATGTCTTGGGCTTTTTGCTGCAATAAATTATTTTCCAATGGGGCTTCGGACCATTGAAGGATGCCCTGATGATGTTGATTTCTTATGAGAGGATAAAATTCAATCTCTTCTTGCTGATTTCTCACCGCAATAAGCGATAGCTCCTCCTCAAAAGAAACAAACTGCTCCAAAATCAAATCACAAGACTGCATCAATTCCCAGGCTTTTGCTAAGTCAGACAGCTCACGAAGAACATACTGTCCTTTGCCATCGTAGCCTAATCGTCTTGTTTTCAAAATAGCAGAGCTATTCCAACTTATAAAGGCATCCTGCAGTTCCTTTTGCGTTTCAATCGCAGTAAAACGAGCTGTTTTTATTTTTAATGAGTTTAAAAATGATTTTTCTAAAAAGCGATCTTGAGTTATCTGCAGCGCTTTAGTAGAGGGATAAAATGGAACTTTTTTGGCAATGAACTCAGCACAGGCCAAGGGTATGTTTTCTGTTTCAAAAGTGACGCAATCGACTTCATTACAAAACGCAGTAAGTGCTTTTTCGTCATCAAATGATGCTGAAATTAGGCGAGTTAAATGGCGCACACAGGGATTAGGATCGGGTGATAAGCATAACGTACTAATTCCTAACGAGTGGGCAGCCAAGACCAGCATTTTTGCGAGTTGCCCACCCCCTAAAATACCGAGTTTCATCATGACTCCAATTGGGGTTTATTGTTATCAAGAACCTTTTGGGTTTGTTGCGCCCGGTATTGATTTAAGCGTTCGCAAATCTCCGGGTTATTGTTGGCAAGGATTGCTGCTGCTAAAAGAGCTGCATTAATTGCGCCTGCTTTACCGACTGCTAATGTACCAACCGGTATTCCTGCCGGCATTTGTACTATGGAAAGCAGGGAGTCCAATCCATCAAGTAAAGAAGAAGGTATTGGGACACCCAAAACAGGAAGTCTGGTCATTGCAGCCATCATTCCTGGAAGATGAGCCGCACCTCCAGCACCCGCGATAATAATCTGTATTCCGCGTTTTTCCGCATTTCGTGCGTAGTCATGGAGTTTGTCTGGTGTCCGATGTGCCGATACAATGTCTGCGTCAAAGGAAATCTTCAAGCCCTTTAGTGTTTTTGCGCTCTCAGAGAGTATCGGCCAATCACTTTGAGAGCCCATAATGATGCCAACTAAAGGTTTTTCTTGCATTTCAATATACTCCTAATCGGGTTACTTTTTTAAGGGTTACAATAATCACAATATTGTGGCTCAGCTGCTTCTAACCCGTCTTTCCTGGGGTGAGTCTCCCGATAATCACATTGAATGCAGCCCCAAACTTCGTGAAGGTAGAAGGAAGTCGGGGATGTGCAATCATTGCAAGGAAGACTGCCTGAGGTTTCTTTAAACCCAAAACCAGGAGCACCACAATTGGGGCAACAACATTGAATTCGATGAGCTAGTTTTTCTGCGAGTTCAGAAATCGCCTGCATCCTCAAGGGATTCATCATGGCTCTCATATCCGTTGCAAGAAAGAGTTCATTTTCTTGTTGGAAGCCAAGAGACAATGCGGTCTCGAGGGCCTCCTTGTCTCTGATTCCTTTGGCAATAACCGTTTTATCTTTGTTGGTTTGCAGGGTTAGAGCATGCTCGGGAAAACCGGCTTTTTCTAAAAATTCGTCAAGCTCTGTTTTTGGGGTTATGGTCATCATACGATAATTTGTTTTGGTTGTTGTAAATTGCTCTGCAATCACCCAATTGTTTTTGCGATCTAAAAATACCATGATTTCATGGTCGCTGGGAATAAATGGAAATGCAGGATGCGGACCAAAACTTCCTTCACTCGCAATCGCCAAATCATACCCGTAGTGCTCCGCACCACGCCTTGCTTTTAAAACGCAGGTATCATACGGAGTTAATGTCCTTGCTATCTCACCAGTAAAGGTCCCAAATTGGTCGGTATCGAAATCGTGCACATCCAGTGTGCACGAGAGTTTAGCAAAAAATACTTCAGCAATTGCTTTTTCTTTCTCATGTTTTGAGGCAAGCAAAACCGACTTATTTCGATAGTCCATCATTATGCTCCAGTGATTGAGTGGAAATAATCCATTCGGGCTACATCAACATCTGAAACAAACATTACACCGGAATTTTGTTGAAATAAAGTTTTCATTCCTAGAGCAAGGGTTGCAATCACTTCCTCCGGGGCTACGGCAAGAAACATAATCAATGAAGCCCTATCATTGAATAATATTTTTCCTTCATGAAATCCGTTATGGCCTTTACCTGATATATTTCTGAATATCGTAAATCCGGTGACTTTTGCCTCTTCCATCATCGAGCTGATGAGTTGCTCATGCTCTCCAGAGACTATGATTTCTATTTTTTTCATAGGATGGAGGTTAATACCAATATCCTTGCGTTCTTGAACTTTGATAACATTCATTTTTTTCTCCTCATTTTAGTGTGCTAAAATCCAATTGCCATCTTGATTGAGCTTATAGGCTTGACCATCACTTGGTTCAATGATGATGAGGTGAACCCATTCATTGAAGAACAATGTTTTTAAAATCGCTTGACGCGCAATGATGTTTGCTACACGTGCCTTTGGTGCATAGACTACGGTCAGTAAACGTTGCGGTTGATGGTATGGGGTTTCATCGCGACTCATCACTGATTGCAAAGGCAACCCATGCATTAAATCACTGCCATTGCCTTGCAGGATTCCCATTTTACCGGTGACATTGTGGGTGATTTTACTGCCACTTCCATAAGCAACATTATCGAGAGTTGAAAACAAATATTGCGTATTAATCCATTGCGCAACCACCATGGGTGCAGTCAGAATTGTTTCTAGGAAACTTCCTTCGGGGTCTTGTTCCCAGTCATAAGAATGTAAAAAGCATCGGCCATCAAGATTGATGTTTTTTGTTAATGACCGTGACGCCACAATAAAAGCAGCATTGCGCGCAAGCCCCCATTCAGGTCTTGTTTCAGACCAATCCTGACTTCTTCGCGTAATGTCTTTTTCTGCATGCTTTGAATTTAATTTTCTACCACGTTCTGAATTATTACTCGATTTTGCCTTCTCCAAATCAATAAGTAACTGATTGACTAATTCTGGATAAATTACTTTACTTGTATCCAGGTTATAAAGCTCAATAGAGTCGGTGGTAGTATTGTGTAGTGCGGCATAAAAAAGCGTGTCGATTGGAATGTGAATTCCTTTATCTTCCAAAGCTCTTCGAACGTCATTTTTATTGAGGATTCTGGCTAAAAGCTTGGCATTGGTTCCACCATGATTCCCGCCACAAGCACCACAATCTAGAGCAGATGCGTAGGGATTGTTTTCGGTGGTGCTTCCATGACCGCAAAGAACAATCAGTTTTGCAAAATCTGAAGTGAGCCCCATAAGTCGTAATACGGTTTCGGCATAATCAATCTGCTCACTTAAAGCGATGCCACATTCCACATTATCCTCATTTAATTCAAATGAGGGCTCTGTTTGAAGTTGAGGTACAATCAAATGATTTAATGCTTGGCTTGTTTTTTTGGTATAACTTGGGGCAAGCGATTGCAAAAGCATCTTCAGGCCACACCAAGCACCAAGTGTTTCAACCAAAGCAAAAGGCGTTGCAAAATTATATTTTAATTCTTGATAGATTTTGCCAAGGGTAGTCTTAATCGTCTTTCCCTGTTGGTGTTGCTCCATTAAAAAGCTATTTGCTGCAATTGGTTTTTCATCAACATGAAAACGTGGTTTTAATAATACAGGACAGCAGTCTTTTGTTTTACTACTCCCAAACTCCTGTACTCGAATGGGGAGGCCAAAAAAGCCAGCAAATCCTAGAGTTTCATAATTTCCCAGCTTTTCGATACCGCGTCGTATGGGTTCTGAGCGGACATCAATACAAAACACCAGTTGCGCATCTGCTCGTTGGTTCTTGGTGAACTCCTGATTAGCTTCAGGCAGCAGTGTTTTTAGCAATGCCTGCTCGTAGTTTTTTTCATTGTTTTTTATTTCTTTAAGAGCCTCCTGAACCAAATAGCCATTTTCTTCGCTTTTTTTTTCACAAGTTGCGTCAGGCCAAAGCAAACAGGTAATGATCAGACGTACCGCAAGAAAGTCAGTGAGTGTCACCGGTTGTTTGTCTGCTGTTGTGGGATTTTGCCAGTGGGTTTTCCATTTCACAAAACCCGCCCATCCCGGTAAATAAAGAAAGGTTTGGGTGATGAATTCTTCGGCTTTGTCTGCGGGTACCTGCAGTTTTTCCAGACAAAGCATAATTGCTTCTTCTGGGCAACAAGGCAAAGTCATTAACCATTGTTTTGCCTCTTTTTTATTCTGATGCAACTTTTTGTCAAAACACGCTAATTTTAAAAATCCAAAATAGAACCCTTTGTCTCGATGCGGCATTTCGATAGCACCTTGTCCAGCATCAAAAAAACCACCACACCATTTAATCATCTGCAGGTTGACGTTTTCCAAAGGACGATTGCGTGGAGCTTCATTTCGTCTAAAACCACCTTTTGCTAAGGCTTCTTCAAAACTTTGAGCTTCAAATCCATGCAAGGGGTTGCACGCGATAAATGTTTCTAATGGCCAAACCGGAGCAATACGTTGGGCTGCATTTTCGACTAAGGCCCGCACTTCAAGTCTCTTATTTTGGGTTTTGACTGAAGTATTTGTTTTTATAGGGTGCTCATTTGTTTTTTCTTTGTTCGTTATTACTCTTGCTGTGCTCATGATTACTCCTTAGGGTAATTAGTATTTATAATCAGACCGTACTGCTGTGATAGTGCTTGGTGAAGGCTGGCTTTGGTTGAACAAGTTCACGTAGAGCCTGCACCAGAAATTGGATTCTTTAATTTTTTTCATAAACCCAAGGTTAATTAGTAACCAGGGCAATACGAGTAGAGCTAAAGTACCTAGATGCAGCATTGATAGCTTGGGCAAGTAATACTGAGTTAAGTTAGGAAGAAGTAATTCAATCGCATGAATACTTGCGCCATAAACTAAACCGGCTAAGGAAGACATCAAGAGTCCAATCGCCATGTTGATGATCGACAAGCGATTGCTCAATAATGCGAGCATCAATTGCGTTCCTGCAATGAATGCAAAAACCAGTAAGAATGAGGTTGCTTGTAGAGATAGGATGGGCTTATTCGTCATAAACGCAAAACCAAGCATGCCTAAAAACCCACCAATACTTGCAATTAAAAAGATAATTGGTTTGTATGCAGACTCTCTAGGCTCGTTACTTTTTTGCGCAATGACAGAGCCCGAGCTTAGGAACAAATAGGCTTTAAACAAACCATGCCAACACAAGTGAGCTACAGCGGCGGCAAATAATCCTAGACCGCATTGCATCATCATAAATCCCATTTGCGCCAGGGTGGAGCAAGCCAGCATTTTCTTAATATCATGCTGCATAAGCTTCCAAAAAGTTCCTAAGAATGCTGAGATGGATCCTAGAATGAATACAATCATGAGTAAGTGACTCGATGCCGCAAAGAGTGGGGCAAATTTTACAATCAGTATTCCACCGCCATTTACAAGACCTGCATGCATCAGCGCAGAAACAGGGGTTGGCGAATTTAAAGAGCTAATCAGCCAGCGATGAAATGGCCAAATCGCGGATTGGGTTAATGCGGTGAGCATAATTAGCGTCATTGCAGGCACAAAAACAGAAGAACTTATAATTTCTTTCTGGTTTAAAGCCTGAATGGAAGTAGTGTCAGTGCTTAAGGTTATTAATATGAAGGAGGTTAATAAACTGATGCTCCCTGCTAATAAGCAATTTAGGGTGAGCCGACCCGAATTTCTGGCTGCAGTCCATTCGCTTTTATGAACCATTAAGACAACTAATAACAGGTTGCTTAGCGACCAGGAAAGCCAAAACAGAAAGAGGTTGTCAGCAAGAACCATAACTACAGCACTTAAGGTAATGGCTGCTAAGGTACAAAAATAACGCGAATAAAGTCGGTCGCCATCCATGTACCTTAGAGAAAACCGATGAACGATAAAGCTTACTACTAAAATTAAACTACATAATAATAGACTTAAGGTATTAAAGCTGATGAGCAAATAAGTCACCGGCATTTCTGAAAAGCTCAGATGGCTTAATAGAAAAACACCGATTATAAATCCAAGGCCGATAAAGAGACTTGCCAAGCGAGCCGCAGAGCCAGCTCTTTTCCTGTCACTAAAACAGTTAATGAGCAGTGCGTAGGCTGGACATGCCAGAAGTGCACTATATAAAAAAAGTATTATTGTATTCACAGTATTCACCATTAGAAATTGTTCTGCTAGAATGGAAATATATTAGATAAACTGATATAAGTAAAATTAATAATTTTTATGCACTTCATTAGGAGTTCTAATGAGTCTTGATACAGTGACCTTGCAATGCTTCTTGGCGGTTGCAGAAACACAAAGTTTTACAAAAGCAGCCCTTCGGGTCGGACGCACTCAATCTGCAATCAGTCAGCAGATTGCAAAACTCGAACAACTGATTGAAAAACCATTAATTCTTCGTGGGCGTGAGTTGTCTCTGACCCCTGATGGAGAGCTTTTTCTCGGCTATGCAAAGAGGATTTATGAACTTCATCGTGAATCACTTGACCGATTTAAAGCGCCAGATCTTCGTGGCGAGCTTCGTTTTGGTTTACCTGAGGATTTTGCTTCGATGATTTTATCGGAGGTACTAGTTGAGTTTTCCCGACTGCATCCCCGAGTGATGCTCAATGTTGAGTGTGATCTGACTCTTAATTTAATTGAGCGATTTAATCATGGCGATTTTGATTTGATCTTAATTAAAACCAATCAAAGAAATCAAATTGCTGAAGGCGTAGATGTGTGGAATGAGCCAGTCGATTGGGTAGCGAAAAGAGAGCTTTTGACTCAATTTAACAAAACCACACCAATTCCGCTGGTGCTTTCACCAACACCTTGTGTCTACCGTGGGAACGTAATTGGTTCTCTAGAGAAACATCACTTAAACTGGCGTCTTGTGTTTAGTAGTCCAAGTTTTGCTGGGAAAATGGCTGCGGTGCGGGCAGGTTTAGGCATTACTGCGATACAACGCAGTATGATTCCCAGCGATCTTGACCGTCTTGATGAAGATTTTTTACCAAAGTTAAGTGATATTCATGTATCTTTGTTAAAAAAGAAAGAAAATAATAAAGCGATTGAATCACTTGAGTTTTTTATACTAAAGAAATTAAAACATTAATGTCTTAAGATAAAAAGGATAATTAGAAAAGAAATGAATTCTATTAAAGATGTTTTAGACAGACCAACAGTGATATCAATTGCTCTCATCAGTCTTGTAGCAAGCCTATTAACGTTGAGCATCCCGATCGCAGCACAGACATTAATTAATCTAATTGCCTTTGGAAAATTAATGCAGCCTGTAGTTACTTTGAGCCTCATTGTTTTCATCTTGATGATGGCTCTTGGTGCCTTAAATGTTTGGCAAATAGTAATTCTCGAGGTCATTCAGCAAAAATTAATGGTAAAAATAAGTCTAAACCTTACCAATCATTTTACTCGCTTGTCCTTAGATAGTTTTTCAACGCATCATGGTCCTGAATTGGTGAATCGCTTTTTTGAAGTGGTTACCATCAAAAAATCACTTTCGAGCCTTTTGCTATATGGAGTGAATTTAGGTCTGCAACTTTTCCTGGGGTTATTACTACTACTGGTTTATCATCCGCTATTTATTATTTTTGACACTTTTATCCTTCTCAGTATCGTGTTAATTATCTTCATCCCATATCGTAAGGGATTAGATAGTGCAAAAAAGGAGTGTGCGCAAAAACACCAAGTAGGTGCCTGGCTAGAAGAACTTTTAATTAATCGATTTTTATTCCGCTTTAGTAACTACAATCACTATGCTACTTTACAGTCCGACAGGCATTTGGTGTCTTTTTTGAATGCAAGAAACACTCATTTTCGACAACTTATTAAGCACCAAATTGGTTTTTATCTCCTCTCTGCGTTTTCAAGTAGCCTCCTTTTGGGATTAGGAGGATATCTCGTTATCAAAAATCAATTGAGTTTGGGACAACTTGTAGCTGCTGAAATTGTACTTGGTGCATTAATTTATGCATTTAAAAGATTTGGTGTGCTTTTAGAAAATTATTACGATTTAGTGTCCTCAGAAAGCAAGATGGATGCAGTCCTGAACTTACCTCTTGAGGAAATCAAAAATGAGCTTCATGCTTTATTTCTACCTATGAGGACAATCGAAATAGGTATCTTTGATGAGACCAAAGTAAATGCTTCATTGGAAAAGCCATTAGTGGTTTATTCTCAAGATGCAGAATCCTGCAAATCATTTGCCGAATCACTTTTGGGTTTTGGAAAAAAATGTAACATGGACGTTTTAGTCAATCAAAGTATTTGTAATGAAGAGCATCGAACAGCACTACGTCAATACAGTTTATTGTTGCGAAAACCAGAATTGTTTGCCGGCAGCATTTATGACAATCTCGTGTTAAATCATAAAAATACATCACACAAAATTATTATTGAGCAATTTAATGAATTGGGACTCTCAAAAAAACTAATGCATCAACCTGATGGCTTAAAAACAGTTATTTATGATTGGCAAAATGAATTTACAGAATTTGAACTCATTGCCCTGATGGTTATTCGTGCTGTCCTACTGCAGCCACAATTACTCATTATTGACCGAACTTTTGATGGATTAGAGAAAGATAAAATTGACTTACTCATGACGCGATTACTGAATTTAAAAAATACCATTTTGATCTTAATCACTCAAACTCATGAGCTTAAAGAAATGACAAATTGCGTGGTGCTTCCATGAAATTACATGCCTATACCATGATTGCAAAACTCCCAAAGCCGCAAAAAATTGCCAAAATAATTTTTATTATCGCTCTAGTTATCGTTTTATTTTTAAGTTTTACTCCTTGGCAACAGTTTGCTCTTGGCGATGGCAAGGTGATCGCTTACTCCCCAACCGAAAGACTTCATACATTGAACTCCCCAATCAATGGGCGTATTAAAAAATGGTATGTCGATGAGGGGATGAGGGTAAAACCGGGCGATCTTCTAGTTGAAATTAGTGATAATGATCCGGAGTTATTAAAGCGATTGGAGTTGGAAAAGAAAGCGATAGCCCTGCGGAGAGAAGCCGCAGAACAATCAATAGTAGCGGGGAAAGCCAATTTAGTACGACAAAAAAGATTGTACGAGCAAGGAATTAATTCAAAACGTCAGTTTGAATTGGCACAAATTGAATATTCAAAATACCAAAGTGAGTTAGCACAAGCAAATATTGACATGGTCGATGTTGATGTACGAATTGCACGTCAACAGACACAACTCATAAAAGCACAAGTGGCCGGTGTTATTTTTAAACGATTGACAGGGCAAGAGAGTGTCGTCGTCAAATTAGGAGATGTTCTGGCACAAATCATTCCCGAGACTGAATCACGCGCGGTGGAGTTATGGATTGATGGCAATGATATTCCATTTGTTCGACTTCATCAAAAAGCTCGCTTACAGTTCGAAGGATGGCCTGCAATCCAATTTAGAGGTTGGCCTGAAATTGCCGTAGGTACTTTTGGAGGGACTGTTTCTTTTATAGATCCCACGGACAATGGTATAGGATTATTTCGTGCAGTTATTGTTCCTGATGAACCTTGGCCACAAACACGATTTTTACGGCAGGGTGTCCGTGTTCATGGTTGGGTTCAATTGGGGAGGGTGCCTTTATGGTACGAACTGTGGCGGCAATATAATGGTTTCCCTCCTGAAAGTACTTCAGAGAAGAGTCAGCCATGAATCGATTTTTCTCTCCTACCGGATTTAAATATCAGCTCATCCTGGGTTTTATTTGTTTACCCCTTTCGGCTTTCAGTGCGGCAAGCGAACAAAATAAATTAACCCTGGATAAAGTGCTCCGGAGTGTTTCTTATTATTATCCAAAAATTAAAATAGCACGGCTGGAAATTACCAAGGCTCAAGGCGAGCATTTGAGTGCATTGGGAAGGTTTGATCCCTCTCTCGATGCAGCCACTCGATCACAACCCCTTGGTGGCTATATTAACAATTACGGAGATACCCAGCTTACTGTTCCTACCTTCTATAACGGAGTCAAATTATTTGCAGGTTATAGAAATGGGAACGGGAACTGGCCCATTTATTATCAAAACTACTTAACGAATTCAGGAGGGGAGTATCGAGCTGGACTTTCATTTCCTTTACTCCGTGACCGAGCAATTGATAAGGAACGAACCAATTTATTGACTACCGCTGAGTCAATTGAAATGAAAAAGCACGACTCGGAGGCGATTAAAATTCAAATATACCAAGAAACAATTAAAGCGTATTGGCAATGGGTAGAAGCAGGATTGCAATTAAAAACCTTTAGACAGTTATTGAAATTAGCTCGAAAGCGACAGGTCGCAATCGAACAACAAGCAAATCAAGGTGATCTGCCTAAACTGGCAATCATTGAAAATATGCAACAAATAATCCAGAGAGAGCAATTACTTAACCAGGGAATGATGATATTTGAACAGGCCGGAATTAATTTATCTTTGTATTATAGAGATGAAAAAGGAAATCCTAAAATTCCTTTGGAAAAGAGTCTTCCTTCGCATATTTTGATGCAGCCACGTCAATTAGCACAAGGGTTATCTCAGTTAGCCCGCCATCCTTCATTAGAAAGGCTACAAAATTACTCAAGAATAATTAAGCTTAAGCGTGACTTAGCGCAAAATGAGCTACTTCCCAATTTGGATGCTACTGCATATACATTTAAGCAAAACGGCAGTGGAGGATATCCTGAATTAATTCCACAGGCAGCTTTTATAGGAGTTTCTTTCAAATTTCCTGTATTACAACGAGAAGCCAAAGGCAGATTAATTCGCACCCAAAGTGAATTGGAGCAAATAAGAGCCGAGAGAAGGTTTACGTATGAGCAGCTTAAAAATCAACTGACCAATCTTTACATTGGGATAAGAAGAATCCATAAACAAGTAGATTATTTAAAAAAAGAGTATCATTTGGCACTAAAGGTTCAACAAGGAGAGTCACAAAAATTCTATGAAGGGGACAGTACTTTGTTCCTAGTGAATCAGCGAGAACAGCTAACCACCCAGGTGCAACTGAATTGGATAAATGCTCAGGTACAACAGGAGGAGTTAAAAGATTTGGTGCGTTTCTTTTCCTCAACGGAAGTGGAAAAGTAAGATAAAAAATTTTCTTAGGAGTATTTTAACGGTTGCGGTTTAGCTTAAATTTTCAATCCTGTTTGTTCGTCAGATTTTTGTTCAGCTATTTGTCTCGCTTGCTCAGGGCATTGTTTGGCAACACCACCAATGTTGTGAGTAAACAACGCCTTAACGCCTAGGTCATTCGAATGATATTTAAAGGTAAATAAATCTCTCCTACAGCATTTTCCGTTATCGGGAATGTATAAAACTACACTTTCTTCATCCAGTTTTTCACTTTGAAGTTCTTCAATGCCATAGAGAATGCTAGTTGTATTTTTAGAATTATGCCAAGCTAATGCTTCCTTCAGTGTTTTCTCTTCTCCGCCCTTTCCTGTGCCTTTGACGTTGAAGGCTTTGGGCATACTATCGTCCCTTAAATTATCAATTACATTTGCAATTAGATAAGTCGGCAAAGTTATTGGTAAAAATGCGACTATTGCTACTATCCCAGAAAAAAGAAATCGCGGAACTTGATTAAAAATAAAATTAATCATTCCGCTTACTGCAAATAATGTTGATTCGAAACTATTAGTTTTATTTTTTCTTGATAATTCGTTATATCGCTCAGTCATAAATACGTCAAGTCTTGCAAGGGCACCAGGTATACCTAAGGTAAGGACATCAAATAAACCAAAGGAAGGATCTTCGTCCGTTACCGACATATCGCCGTTAATAACCATAAAAGAGTCAAAAAATTTGGTACCAAGCGAGGTACGTAGAGTTCGTGCATGTGGATAAATTTTAGATTCAAAAATGAAGTGTAAGGGATTTTTCATGGTTGAGGCCTTTAAGAAACGGGTATGAAAAACAGTTTACAAAGAGGAAATTAACTGAATATTAAGTAATGTTCGTAATATGCGAAGTTTATACAAATCTTAAGTGAAGAGGCTTTGATCAGACCGAATTCATTTTTAAGTCCGTTTACTGTGAAAAAACTGTGCTGCAATTGGCTGTTTCCATATGTATCGTAATAAAAATGCAGATACATGATTTTGAGTCGGCCTTCAATAAGGGCTGGGTAAAATCCCAGCCCTCTTTATTTTACAAACCATAATAATCTGAAATTGTTCTACTCATTTCTGGGGAAAAATCAGGCCAATGATCTTTATCAAAACCTGGGGAATTTTCCAATCGTTCTTTATCTATATTTAAAATAAAACAATCTTCATCAGGATTATAAGTAAAAGCATTCCATGGAATTGCGAAATATTTATTACCAAAATTCATGAAGCCTCCAAAATCAAGAACTAGATAAGTAACTTTTCCAGAAAGCTTATCAATTACCATTTCAGCGACTTCTCCTAAATCTTCCAGTGCGTTGTTTTTAACTGCAACACCTACAACCTCTCCAGAACGAACATTTGAATTAGCCATTTTATTTCATCCTTGTTTGATAATTTAAAGATTAAGCAGCTACCGTATCTTTAGTTGCTGCTCTCCATTTACTCTCATTACTAAGGGATATAATCGATTGTAACGCTACCCATCTAGCTGTTATTACTTTTATTCGATATCAAATAGTTAGTAAGATTCCTGGGTAATCAATACTCTTTTTTAAATTCTTCTATTAAAGCTTAATAAGGAAAGTCTGTTTGTCAAATCACTTTGTTTAATTAATTTACAATGAATAGCCAAATGCAAGCTCAAAATTTAAACTGGGTGAACTTTATCTTTATGGATTGCCTTTGTGTATAATGCATCCCTATGTTTACCACCAGAGAACTCACATTTGGATCACGAGAATCAAACACCATACGCGCAGCTGGATCCAAATGCCATTTTGGATGCAATTGAAAGCACAGGTTTTATTTGCACAGGCAGCCTGATTGCACTGAATAGCTATGAAAACCGAGTTTACCAAATCGGATTAGAAAATGCTGAGCCCCTCATTGCTAAGTTTTATAGGCCTAATCGTTGGAGTTCTGCAGCTATTTTAGAAGAACATCAGTTTTCTCTTGAATTAGCACAACATGAAATTCCCATTATTGCCCCCCTTATGATAAAGGATCAAACCCTGCATCATCATCATGAATTCCGATTTGCACTCTTTCCTAGACGCGGAGGCCATGCACTTGAACTAGATAATAGTGAGCAGCTGGAATGGATGGGCCGTTTTTTAGGTCGCTTACACCGAGTAGGTGCCTGCCAAGCATTCAATCACCGCATTCAATTAAATGTGCAAAATTATGGGCATGATCCTTACAACTTTCTTATTGACCAAAATTTTATCCCAGATTATTTAGTCACCAATTTTTGCAACACTGTAGAAAGGGTACTCCACAAAATTAAACAGGTTTTTGAAGCCATTGGAAATGTTTCTTCACTACGCTTACACGGTGATTGCCATGCAGGAAATGTGTTATGGAGTGAATCAGGTCCTCATATCGTTGATTTAGATGATTGCCTGATGGGACCGGCGATACAGGATATTTGGATGTTGCTTTCTGGTGAAACGGATCAAATGAATTTACAATTGGACAAGATTTTACAAGGTTATTGTGAATTTCATGATTTTAAGCCGCATGAACGTCATTTAATCGAACCTTTACGGACGCTGCGTATGTTGCATTATTCAGGATGGCTTGCAAAACGCTGGAACGACCCAGCTTTTCCGGTAAGTTTCCCATGGTTTAACACGCCTGTATATTGGCAAAATCTGTTGGTGAACCTTATCGAACAGGAGGAATTACTAGACCAGATCGAACCCTTAGTTTGAGCAATGGAAAGTCTTGAACCACTCAAATAAAATGAGTCTTTATAGGGCAAGATAATTAAAATTTAAACTTTGCACCACATGATCATTTGGTATAATCAACCACCAACGAGCATTATGAGTAAAGAAATTGGCAATATCTAAAACTAATAAAACCATCATTTCGAATTTTTTTAAAAATTATAACGAACTTTCGGGTTGGCGACGATGGATATTCCCAATCAAATTTACACAGCCAACCAATGAAAAGAATGCCTTTATTATTTGTAATTTTTTATTAAGTAGCTGGTTTTCATCTTTTTGGCGCTCCGTATTCCCTTTTTTGGACACTTTTGCTAAAAGTGATTTGCATCGATCCAACCAAATTATAGGGAATTTTGATTTATTTAATGAAAACAATTTTAATGTGATAGCCGCACATGAAAATCCCTATGATCTTTGGGATGCCCTATCGACCATTGGAATTTCGTATAAAGAAAAATTGGATGACCAATATACCCATAATGTAGTCTTTCTTACTGGCCACAGAGCACAGGCTAATTTTGAACGAATAGCAAATCATAAAAATCCGAATGAACTTCTTGATTCCTTTGTAGCGTTTCTTTCTTATAGTGAGATTTCAACGATTTATGCTTCAAGTCAAAATTCAAAAGAAACCCTTCAAGCCGATCTTGATGCCATTGCAAGCAGTGAATATAATCCGAGACAAGTTGGGAAAGCGCTCCATCTACTCTATTGTTCGCAAAAGAAAATAGACCAAGCTGATCGTACTTTGATCGCAGAAAAACCTTCTAGAGATAGTGTACAGGCTCTTTGTTTTGCCCGACAAGCGGGTTTATTAGAAGGACCGTTAGCTCAGGATATTCGTGATCTGATAAAAACAAGTCACAATCCTCTCGTTGCTATTTCAGTTGTTCATACCCTCCAACTCGAAGGTTTATTAGATGAACGGATGGGTAAGGAAATTTGTGCCGGGAATGCCCTTATGTACTCTCCAAAAGAAATTCCTTTAGCTCTCAACGCTTTACACGGCCTCTCACTATCCTCCATAGAAAATAATCGTAAGCTGCTTATTGCATGCAATGCTCCCAAAAAGTTTATCGATCTCCTAAATTGCCTTCAAGAAAACAACCTTTTAAATGCACCTCTTGCCCAAAGAAATTTTGATCTTGCTGTTGGAAAAGTACATTTTGAAGCATTTCACTCCATGGTTTCCAGCCTTCATTCAGCTGATCTATTGAGGGAGGAACAAGGACAGGAAAATTATGAAAAAATTGCGCAATGTGACGAATCTCTGGCGCCTTTGTTCAAACTATTAAATCAAAGTAATCTATTAAACCAAGAATCTTTTGATCGTATTATTCACCACCAAAAATGCTTAAGACTCAATATTTGGCAAAAAATTCCGCCGGATACTTTTGAAAAAGACCATCTTCTCAATATTCTTAGGATTTGTGATAATGATTCCCAAGGTCAGTTATCTAAGATGTCCGCTTGCATAAAATACATTAACGCAAATGTTCTGAAGAAAAACAGAAAGCCTGAAGAGCCCACTTTCAGTGATAATACAAATGATTTAGTCGCTAGTACATCGCTCCAAAATTTTTAATAGAATTTTAGGTTAGCCATGTTAGAGAATGAGGGATACATGGCTTTTTAAATTTTTGTAAACTATTGAGCGATTTCCTAATTTATCCATTTATTCAATAATTATCCCTCCATTTAAATACCGCGTACACAAGTTTGTTAAGCATCACACCTACATACTTTCTTTCTTATATGCAGTTATTTCGTATAAGGCGTAAGTTTTCCCTAAGTTCCCAAAGTTAAAATAAAAGTTGAACTTAAAGTCGATAAATCATTGTCTGAAATGTAGTTGAATTCTTGAGTCATTAAAGAAATGAGATCAGGAAGGCCATGCCTATCGCACATCAACCAGGAGCGCATAATGAATATAATCGATCTGATGAAGGAACTTCACTATCCCACTAGTGAAGGAGGCGTATGTAAAGGATTAGCACTTATGGCCCAAAGAGCGCATTGGGCAGGACAATCTGATCAATTTAAAGCAAGAATGGCCTACCTGCGCGGGCTTAAACCAAACCAATTAGAAGATTTATTACTGAGCGCGAAGCAACACGATAAAGATTTGCGAGAACACAGAACGATTGCCCCTTTATCCCAGAATGAACAAATATTATTAACCGTAGATGCTTTTTTCTTTCAGATCTGGGCTCACTTCAACCCGAGTGAAACCCAGAAATTTTTAGACCTTAATCATGGCCAATTGTTCAATCAACTTGAAACACTTAAAATTGAAGAAGTAATGTATGATAAGGATTCTGTGGATAAAACAATTTCTCCATTACCCAACCCCGATCGTTTTCTATTTACCGCATCCAATGATAATTGTGATGGATTGAAAACTTTTTTTGAAACCATAAAAAGTATGGTGATGTATCGCCCGGTTGCGTCATTTCCTCTGCAAATCATGACATCCACGTTATTTTTGATAAAGAAAACAATAAATGGGTATTAACTAATCATGATGATATTTTAGAACGTGAATCAATAGATGAGATTACAGCAGAAATTATCTATGCATTTAAAAAAAGACGCTTAACAGACGATATCGTTAATATTTCTATTGGTGTTTATACTGATAAAAAAATGGAAAGAGCTCAATCTCTTTCGCAGGATCTGACTAAGATTACCAACCAAGCATTTGAAAAAATGCTGCAGAATACATCCGATATTAATCGAACAGATGTATATGGAACTACTTTGTTACATGTCGCTGCAATGTATGGGTTTAGCGATAAAGTCTCACAATTAGCCCAAAGAAACGATATTGATTTAAATGGAATAAATGACAGTCATCTTTCCGCATTAATGTTAGCAATAATGTTCAGCCATGCGGAGGTGGTAAACGAGCTATTAAAATATCCGATGAATAAAGCTGCTACGATGCATGAACTAGAATCAGCCCTATTTTTTGCTTCAGCTCATAGTAGCGTTGAAATTGTAGAAGCAGTGTTAAAGAAGTTTGGTATTCCAAATATTTATTTAGATGCTCTTAATCCCTTGAGCGGTGCAGTGATCAATAATAAATATGACGTGATACATCGATTGCTTAGAGAGCCTGCTATTAAAAAAAGCAGTATTTTACCGTATGCCTTATATAAAAAAAGCGACAGTAAAACAATTGATATATTGTTAGCTTCCCCAGATATAGGACTCAATTCAACTCACATGTCATTCGGGGCATTGCATTTAGCTGCAGAAAGAGGGGATATTGCGCTGACAAAAGCCTTATTGGCGACAGGCAAACAGGTTACCCCTATGAATGACGAAACCTTATGGCGTTGGATGCCTTTTGAGCAAATTATTGCACCTACTTATCACGCTAATACTATTTATCTTTCCCATACCGGCGAATACAAGGTTTTTAATATTCATGGTGAAGTACGTACAGGAACTGTGGATACGAGTACTTTTGATTTGTCCGGATTGCGTCCCTATAACTTTGGATTGCTTTCGAGTTTAGAAAATGATCCTGAAAAAGCACTTCCTGGTCATATCTATTTATCCCAAGAGGGCACCTATATAGTACGTAATCATAATGGAACCCTACATTCAGGGATTATTCCAAATGATTTTATTTCTATTTTAAACTTGGAAGAACTCGATATTGAAATAGTGAAACCCAATTTTCAATCTCGAATACTCTTTGCCCTCACACAAGCAGGCCACACCGAAATTAACTCAGTTTTTGAAAACCCAGATATACAACGGCGCCTACTCTCTGCATTGGTTCACGCGGGTAGTATCATTTCATTTATCGATGTGAATCTTGAAGGCCCGCAACGCGATAAAGCCATTAACCTTGCAGCCCAAAATGGACATTTAAATATCGTGCGCGAATTACTTCAGCATCCCGATATCGATGTAAATTACCAACGCGGATTATCTAAGCCAATTTTATTAAATCAAATTGTTCGCTTAAAGACTCCTGAGTCAATAAAAACCCTGGAACTTCTATTAGATCACTCAAGAATTGACGTGAATTTGGCCGATAGTGCTTCAAAGAGTCCCTTATGTACTGCAGTCCAATGTGGCAATTTTGACGCTGTTGAGGCATTACTAAAGCATAAAGCAATTGATGTGAATCAAGGAAATCCGTTGGAAATTGCAATTAGGGAAGGGCACTATGATATTTTAAAATTATTAATAAAACACCCGCAAATAAATGTAAACCAACGTACCTCTAATGGCTTACTTCCTGTATGTTATGCGATGGAATATGCGGATCAAAATTCATTTAGATATGATAAATACGTACAAGCCCTACTGAGTCACGAGAATGTTTTTACACAATTGGATACCCAATCCAATGACTTAAATGGTTATTGGAAAAATTATTACCAAGCCCAACCATTAATCCAGTGCATTCACCAAATTATAGAATCATTAGTTATATATCATAATGGATATACAAAACTCGTAATACTCGATAAACCGCCTACTGAGGCTGAGCTCGATAAAAATACTGTTGCGCTAATAAATAAGGATAATGAGTGGATTGTATATCGTAGAATAGAAAATAATGTAGTGCATTTCGTCATCGATAAAAACGCTTTAGATGCTGATAAGGTAAAAAGTATCGATATCAGACTCCACAATAAAATATATAACGATCATGAACTGATTGATTACATGTTGCTTCTATCTTCTTATACTTATATCGATGTAATCGATGGGTTACAATTTGAGTTATCGGATTTTATTTCTGATCTTCAACATTGTGAGTTTGACAAAGACGGAATTAGCTTCGCAATTGAGAATATATTTAATCGAGTCATTGGTATGTGTAACTCAGCACAAAACAGTAAAACGCCACTTTTTTTTAATGAGAAGTCAGGACCTAATTTTAATCCCCTATGCAATAATGCAAAACAAGAATGTATCAAGCGAATAGAGCAATTTGAATGCAGCATACAACTGCCTCAGGCTGCATAGCCAAAGTGCGGGTCGCTAGGTAAAATAAAAGGGGACACAGATTCTAATTAAAAGAAAGATCACTCATATTCTGGCTCAGATCGGTCTCGAAAGATTTATGTTTATCGAAAAATTTAAAGCTTAGAGCGGGTTCAAAGAGGAAGTTGAATCGTTCGCCGGAAAAGTTAATGCTTTTAACATAATGCGCTCCCCTAAATATGTTTAGATCTTTTAAATCCTCCTCGGTTTTCTTTTTAGGAAGTAATGAATTATATTTTTTTAATAAAGCTAATATAATCTCTTCTTCCGTTGCGCTTTTCATTTCTAATTTACTACACTCGAATCTTCCATTTCCGTTATAAATACACTCAACATGTTGCCATTCTTGTAGAGGACAATTTATATGTCCATATATTATTACTTTTTTACCTATTTGGAGTTCTTCTTCGCAAGAATCCAGCCCCATGGTCCTCATATCGATATTTTCAGGTGTTAATTCAATAGGAAATGCACAAAAATCCTCGTTATAAATTTCCAAAAAATGAAACTCAGCTTCCTTTTCTGTCATTAACGGAGAGCCAAAACCCCGATATTTCTCATTTCCCATAAACATTGTGTGGAGGCCATTACCATCTTTCGAATAATCATACAGGCTTGCATGACTGTATTCTTGAAAATTGGAAAGATACAACCAATCGCCAGGGATATAATCTTCTTTTTTTAAGACAGGAGAGTAAGGAAAGATTTCTAACATCTCCTGTTTATGATCCCCAATCAAAAGACCATCCGCGATTATAAGCGGGTGGCTTTTAAAAAGGTGATTAAAATTTTTTGCGCCGATAGTATCTAATAATGCTTTATACTGGATACACATCATCATGCTATGGCATTCAAGAACTATTTTTGTTGTATCATCAAAAATGGAATCTATTGCTTCAGAGGGTAATACTTCTTCTTTTACTTTAAAAAGTCCTAATTTGTTATTTGCTTGGATCCAATAGTTTTTATTGAGTTGTAGATAATTAGCTTCAGCTGTAGGATATTGATAATTACCATCAAGCGAATGAAATTTCTCATTATTCATGAGTTTGACTGCATTTAACCTAAATGCAACTTCATAATTAAAATGTTCTAGTGATTTAAATCGTCGATCACTACTAACTAATTTGATAATTATTTCACGTTGGAGAGGGTCTTGGCTCATGCAAGATAATGCAATTTTTCTTATTTCGAGTTGCGTTAAAATGTCTTTAATTGTTGGCCAGGCTTTTGCAAGATTAAGACAAAATTGTTGGTTAAGATAGGTGGTATTTATTAAATTAGCCTCATAAGACTTAAAAATTGCAAAATATTCTGCATCTTTTTTTAAATCGTTTGTATCACTGAATACAACTGTCCTTTTTGATTTGACCAACATATTAAATCGTTCTAAATTTGCAGATCTTATTTTAAGTAATTCTTCTATTAGTTCCTTATCAAGGGTGGTATCTGACTCAAAATTTTCTCTTATCTTGATATTTTTTGAATTTTTATAACTAATTAAAAACATAACATCTATTCCAATCTATAAATTTATATAACTTAGTCATATTGATTATTATATCACCAAGACATTTAGATAAGGAATTAAATTCAATTTTCAGCTTAGCAATCTTAGGTAGGTTCAGGAACCCAACCTACGATTGCTCAATTGTTCTCCCTGATCAATGAGGAACATCAATCAATTGCGTCTGCCCCCCATTGCTGATATCTCAGGGCAAATACTCAAATTAAGAGGTTAGTTTTTTGAATTAACTGGATAACTATCCCCGGGTTTTGCTCCAACCATAACTATTGTTGCGCCATTTTTAGAATGACTGCTAACGCAAGTGTAAGCAGGTAGAATGAAATATTCTCCTTTGCTATAGGTTGTTGTTTTACCATTAATATGAAGGTGAAGGGTTCCTTCCATAATGACAACAAGCAATTTGTGTTTGTAAAAATGTGGTGGATGGTTGTGGCCTGCAGGAAGTTTGGCAATTCCTCCTTTCATTTCTTTAAACAAGACAGCTTGTCGGGTGGATTTGCTGTAACTATTGCCTATTGATTGCCATTTCTCATGTTTCGCCGTGCCCGATTCAAATGATTCGGCATTACCTTTGCACTGAGCAAACCCTGAAGTGGATAAACTAAGTAATAATATTGTACCTGCTGAGATAGAAATTAAAACTTTACGAATGATGTTGTTCATGTTCTTCCTTGATTTTGGGGTATCCATATATATATCAGACTAAGGAAGTTTTTGTCTAGATTGAAAAAGTACATAGAAATTCCCCTTAGGTCCCTGAACGCATGCTTATAGTGGTCGTTATCCAAATATGATCATTGAATAATTCGATAATTGTCTGGAGTTCTTCCATTTTATTTTTATAATACACACTTTTTGCTCAGTTAAATTTAAGGGTTGTCATTAATGCAAGATAAAAAAGAGGCGAGTACGATTGAAGGATTTAAGATAAATCCTAAAAAAAACCTCACACGAGATAGGATGATTAGCTTAATCAAGGCCATAGAAGGCTCTCAAAGAGAGGAAGTTCCTTTAAATGAAGGAATAGACATTATTATGGAGGAGATGGCATTCTTTGCATCGATTCAAGAGTTTCAAAATGCCTTAATTGCTTTGAATCAATTAGCTGCTCAAATAGTACATTTTCCAAACGAGGAAGCTTTTCTTGAGTGTTTACAGAAAGAAACCCACCCTTCTGTTTTAAAAACCCAACAAGTCGCTTACTTTTTTGCATTAATGAATGAAGTAGTAAAACATCAAAATGAACTCATAATCACTGGAAGTAAAGAAGACAAAAATATCGAAAATGAGATTCTTCCTTTCTGTGTTTTAAGCAATGCCAAAAGAGCTTTAAAATTTCTTACCCCGATGCTTTCTCCACTACGAATCGATCCTCAATATCGGAGTGGATTTGATAATGATGTTGCAAAGTTAGACATATTTTTTAGCTGTCTTAGAACACATAAAGAGTGTTGGATAAACGACCGTTATTTTTATCGTCAAGCCACTCATTTACCCGCCTGGGATAGTTTATACATTGAATCATTTCATAATATTTTTAACGATATTTCGAATAAAAACTATATATTTTCTATTTTAAATAATATTCAAGAACGACTCATAATGTGTAAAGATTCCTCTTATCCTGCCTTTATTCATTACAATACAACGGATGTAAAAGAGTTATTTTTGAATATTAGTCAATATTTGGGCAACGATAATTTAATTCAGAAAAAAATTGAAGAACAAATAGCTTCTGGAGCTACCATGCGTTCTTTTAATCAGGAGTGTCAAAGAGCAGGATCTAAGACCTTATTATTAGGAGGAACTTATGGAAATGGATGTGTTCTTGCTGCGGCCCAAAAATATGGAAAAACTATTTTCACCAAAACAAATGGGAGTTTTCAGGCGTCCTATCCTCATTGTCGTTGGGTCAATTATCACAAAAAGCCTTATATTCATGAACACTCACTCATTGATCCGCAAATTACCGAAGGATTTGATCCTTTTAATCCAAAACAGAATGTTGAGAAACAAGGCTTTAGCGAGTTTCCTGCGCTATTAGAGGTGAGTCATCGATATAAAACCAATTTTTTAACATTTGAGTTAGGGCAAGTTAGAAGTTTAGCCGCTTTGCCGTTCGAACAACAACGCCAATTAATTCGCTCAGAGGGTGTGGATTATTCTAAATTAGCTCATTTCAAACCCAGTACTTTATCAAGAATTAGACAGCGGAGTGAACAAGATAAGTCACACTATCCTATTTTATCATGGATGCAAAGGGGCAGCAGACCTACGGTTAATTTGAAGAGACATCGTCAAGAACATTCTGACGAAGGCCCAAGTTCTACTCAAAATATGGCTCCTTAATTGATTTAGTTCAGAGTATACAGAACCGCTTGTAAAAGGGTCATTACCATTTATGCATTTTCTGGAGTATTTAGAGATTTAAATTTTTTATGGTGCAAGTAATCTTTTTCAGAAGTTCTTTTTTTGAATGGAGTTGTCGGGCAGTGCCCGACTATTTTTAAAAGAAAAGAATACCTACTAAAGATGAATACTTAAAACATCTGTTGGATTTTCAAGGTATTGCCCTTCACAAATTACTTTTGCTCCAAGTTTTATATACATTTTATTAAGTTTCGGATTCAATGTATCGAGGTAAATAAAATCCGCACCTAATTCAACAGCTAGAGATTTTGCTTTCTCCAGAAGCTGTCTGGCAAAACCTAATCCCCGGGCGTTTTCTTCTACATAAATATAATCAAAATAAACCACTTTTAATTCACCGCGGATAGCACTATCTTCATCATCATTTTGAAATCGATGAAAATTTTTTTCAAATAAACCAAACATACCCACTGGTTGATCATTAAAAGTGCCAACGTAAATTTGATCCTGCTTTGCCCGAACATCCTTGAGATAAAATTGTTTATCATTATTTTGCAAATATCCCCATGCTTTTTTTGCCCAAGAAGCTGCAAGTTTTAGATATTCTTCTTTATTGTTTTCGTATTCAGATAATTTCTTAAAATTAAGGGTGTGTTCTCTTCCAGCAGTTGTAAAAAATACCATTTGTACTCCTATTAATTTACATTTTAAAATTATTTTCTTCAGTATTTAAAGTCATAATCGAAAGTGGTTTATATTACTAAAAATGGATACCATGACTTAGCCATTTCCAATTGGAACATGTTGTGAGGCTTAATCAGAACCTACATTATAAAAATTACTTGAACAAAAAAATATCTCAGAAGGTTTATCACGATTTTTACGGGATCGCCAAAAAAAAGGAAATCAAAAGTTTGTTATAGATAAGATTTTTCATCCTTAGACGTTCACTCTGATATCCGCTCCCCTGCCTATATCCATCTCTTTCCATCAAAATATACTTTGCCATCTAGACTATTATATATGTCACATTCAAGTAACCATTAAGCGGTGAGTGTAAATTTGAGAGAGGCGGCGTCATGGGCGCCTTCATTGGTGCCCGTTATAATATTCTGGGAAGTTTTAATATCAATCTGTTCCTTTTTAAAAAAAGCATGGCCATAACCGAAATCAACAGTGAGATGGTTCATCAATTGATAGCCCATGGAAAAACCAGTAATCCAACTGTCTCCAGGGCCTATTTGAAATCTCCCATTCGAGGGTGACTGATTATATGTTCCTGCTACTCGGACTACCCACTTTGGTGAAACTTGATAAATTGTCCCGAGGGTTAAAAGCCAACTGTTGTGAAAGTGATAATTAATGCGAGCCCGGGGGACTATAAATACTTGGGAGGCGGCTTGCGTAGCAAAATTATACACAGAAACCTCTTTAAAGATATTCCATTGCAGGTATTGAACAGTTCCTATAAAGCCTAATTTTTCATTAAGAAAATGGCTTAGTGTCACGACACTTCTTGCTGGTGTCCAGTACTCAAAATGGTAATCATCCGAAGAAATACTCGGCGTACCAGTTATCGTGCTACTCCCCTGTAAATTATAAGTCACTGCACTGCGGTAATTAAAACCCAAGGCTGTCTTTTTACCAGGTTTAATTAGTATCCCAAAATCACCGCCCAAACTGTTTGCTTGAGTGTCATTCAAGCTACGGCTTTCAGGAATATTCAAACGGGGTATGCCTGCAGAAATAGGCTCCTGGATGAGATGAGCATAGGTAAAATTAAGGTTTCCCCCTATGGAAAGGAATTGATTAATTTTAATGCCAAGCGCGGGAATGAAGTCAATATTATTCGTTTGATTGCGTGCCAGGATATAGCGCAGAATTGAGTGATTATCCAATTCGCGATTGAAATCATTTGCAACGACAGCAAAACCCGCCACGAATCTTTCACTTATAGGAATGCTAAGATACATGGAAGGTAAGAAAAAATTGGATTTAGAGGTTGTTGATCCTGACTCGAAATTACCAAAAGGTATTTTTTGCGCTCTCCCGCTAAACTCAAATTGCGCTTTTGCCAGGGTGTTCAGGAGGATAAGTTGTTGATGGGGTGAAATAGTTAATGCCGCAGGGTTAAAGTAAACAGCTGTGGCATCCTTCACTACAGCAGTTCCCATTGTTTGCTCAATAAAAGAGGCATGTAATGGCGAGTATAATAACAAAAGCCCTATGCTCAAGTGGATCCTGAAATCAATGAAGCTTGCCATGAACCTCAAACGTGAATGGGAATATCTTTCAATTTGTAAGAGTATTTTTTCATATAGTCAAGGTTATTTATTTAACGACCAAGGATGTCTCTCATATATTGAATATAACTACACGTTTAATTGCAAATTCCAGTGCGCCAAATAAAATGAGCTAAGATTTTAGTCCCCTTTATATCTTGAAAAGATGGGGATTGTGAACGCAGGAATAATTTTGGGCTCCATGTCCAAAAACCACAAAGCATAGGGACAATGGAACTAATGAGCTTGCTGGCCACAAAAGTTATTTTTTATTAAGCTTACATGCCCACCATAACAAAGCAATTGTAATTATAGCGCTGATACCTATGACCCAAAAATTAAATTGGGTTGTCAGCACCATGAATCCCATATCCAGAGGCATAGTAATAAAATATGGCAAAACAATATGGCTTATGGTATGCAAAAACGCAGCACCAGCTAAAAAGATAACGACATCTCGTAAGTTGCACATAAATCACCTCAAATGGGTATATTTCTATAATTATAGTGCAATTTACAGGGGCATTTTATGGTTTACGTCCAAAAACATATGTTTTGACATGATCTTACGAATGAATGGATCCATTAATTAATGTTTTGTTTTCGAGTTAACAAGAATAGGAATGCTCAGGACGCTGGGCTTTTACAGCCCAGCCTACGCCGCTTTATCCATTAAAAGCTTAGAGATTTTGTTTCAGCATTCAGAATTTCTTGAGCTTTTTCCGTGTCTGCCTTGTACTTAGTGACTAATATGCCGATATCTTTTTGATTTTCTTGTTTCATGGCTCTTGCTAAAGCCAGATCCTTTGTAGGAAATTCAGACTCATCATCGGTTACATATTTTCCAAGAAGAGGTTTAAGAGTTGATTGATCTGCTCCTAGCCAGCATAGTGTATTGAAGACGCCTTGTGGCTCCATCTTATTATTATAGAAAGCCCAGTCCAAAGCCGTAAAGCCATTACTACTTTTGCTGTTAATATCGGCCCCAAAGTTATTAATTAGTAACTCAACATGGGTAACACTGCCTTGGTGGGCTGCTTTTCGGAGGGCGACATTTTTATCCTTGGTGTTATATATCTTTAGAATGCTATCCAGGGTAACCGAACTGCCACTCGTTGTTTGGCTCATTCCAGTATTGTATATACTGCTTGACGATACTTTGCGATCAGAATCAGATTCCACAAAGAATGAAAAAAATTGTCCCATGAGAGAAGAGTTTTTCGAGGCACGAAATTTTTTAAACTCATTGTCAATAGAATCAGCCAAAGCTAAAGTCTTTCGGGTTAATAGATCAAGTTCAGAGTCATTTTCATCAAAAAAAATCTTGAGCTCAGATGGAATATCAGCATTACCAAGTTTATAGAGTTCTCTAGTTTGAAATAGGGAATAAATTTTACTGAAAGTTCCCATAAATTCGGTTAATTCTTTAAACGAAGATTTATCAACTTGCTGATACATTATTTCTGAGGCGCGAACTATTGCTGTTAAATCACTTAGCTTCATACTATTACTCTAGAAAAAAAAGAGTGCAATAATACTTAATTTTGAGGTTAATGTGAATATTGGTCGACTGTTGTAGATCAATGATTTTTTGATCAAAATTTACTAATTTACCGGTTATAGTACCTTTCATGTAAATCTCTCTACCGCTATTTTATGTCGAAAATTGTTCTATAGTATTACGTTCATATATGCGCAGGTTTAATATATTTAACCTCATCTTTCTGCAAAATGGCAGGGGATAGCATATTTTTATTTTTTGTCTCATCAAGATCTTGTACTAAACTAATAAAATCCCAGGCATCCACTGATTTTAAAAAGGAGATTGAAATGAAATGGATAGTTACTGCAAATACGAATAATTGCCGAATTTATGAATATCAAGAGGATGCTTTGAATCTACTTAAAGAAATTAGTCGTCCTGAAAATAAATTAAAGGATAGTGAGCTTGTTACAGATAAACCTGGAAGGTACAATTCAAGTTATTCTAAGGGGGGAGGAGGAGTCTACGACCCACATACAGAAATCGAAGACGTACAAGACAATAATTTCTCTAGAGAAATAGCCCTGGAACTTAATGAAGCAAGAAATAAGAATCTTTATAAGGAATTGGTAATTGTAATGCCAGCTCAAATAGAGGGTTTATTTTCCAAGCATCTTAATAAAAATGCGACTGATTTAATAAAATTAAAGATACAAAAAAACCTGATGCATTTATCTGATAAAGAGTTGTTTGATTATTTGCATGAGTATAAAAAGCTATAACTTTGAGCAACACGATGAAGAGTGGCATGCGATTAAATAAGGGTGTTTAAAAAGTGCTCGAGCCTTCTTTGCTTAACCGATTATAAAGAGTTTTAATTATATTCAGGAACAAACTGGGGTGGAGAAGGAGTTATCTTTTTTTGCCTTTTTTATGATTATCTCGATGATGCCCAATTTCTTTCTTTTCTTGATTATAAACCCCTAAATCAGTTTCTTTTAATTTCTCGTTTGCTTTTTCTAGTCCTTTTTGGAAAGGATGTTTTTTCATAATTTAATCCAATTATTAATCTTATTTTAAGTATAGTCTGCATATTAATGGATATCTGCTTATTGAACCCCAATGTGCTCTTTTCAATTATTCCAGGAGTGCCTCCTATTCGAAAAGCAGATTCCTTCCCAAGAGTCCTGGGACCCGATGGAATATTTACTATAATTAGAAAAGTAAATTGCTCTAGGGAGCCTTCCATCTTCAAAAGCCCCCAACAAATAATTTCATTCAATGGCTTCGCTAGGTAGAGTTTATTTTTAGAGTTAAGATTCTAAAAAGGCACCCGCCCTATCAAAAGTAATATTAAATAAATTACTAAAATAAGCCCAATAATACCAGAGGGCCCATAGCCCCATTCTCTGCTATGCCCCCATCTTGGTAAGGCACCAATTAAAATGAGTATCAAGACAATTAACAATATTGTCCCCAGCATGATTATTCTCCTTAAACGCCATCTACTTATAACTATAGTATTAAAACTCTAATTATACTTAACGACATAAAGAATTATTAATTTGCGGGTATTTACTTAAACTCAAGTTATTTCCCAATGCCTGGGAAGTCCCCTTGGGAGTTAATGTGGCTAATATTGAATTATCTTGTCCAATACATGTTTGAATTATGCTTAATAAATTTTTTATTACCTAATTTCTTGGTTACTTATGTCGCATCTCCAAATAGATTCCTCAAATGAAGTGGATTGCCGTTCTCCTCATTAGTGATGGGTTCTATACAAGTAATTGTGCAGATTTTATAGGCTCAACTTTGTAAATTTTTTTTGAATCTAGTGTTCATTAATCCTTGGTCTATTTAAAAATAAGCTAATATAAAACAAAAGGAGAATATTAAGTTTCTGGAGCTAAAATGAATCATTACAGATTACGAATAATAGATAAGGAAACAATAAAAATAATTAGAGATATAGGAGGTTATGAAAATCTTCTTGAAAATGGCCAGGATACTTGGGCTAATACAGAAGTAGATGCTCGATTAAAATTAGCAGAACAAACTGTTTTTTCTAATTTTTATAGAAACAAGGGACAATTGCATCCAAGTAAAGAATGTTATGAGGAGTTAAATGATATTTGGACAGACCCAAACAAAGTATCTATAAAGCTTATTTAATTCTTTAATTTTGAACAAACCAAATCATATAATTAATACTTATCACATTGATCAATATGAGTGGCACCTATAGTGGGATAGTATAAATGCTTCATAATCAATCACTACCTAGTTAAAAGTTACACCGAGAACCCCATTGATATGATAGTTAATCTTGCTTTGCTCCCCATTCAAGGCTTGGTAAATTGGAGTTGACCATCCTAACTGAAAAAAGAATTTCTTGGTAGAAAACCATAAAGAAGGGGTAATTAATAATAAGTCTCCTCCGGTGTCGGGATCTGCTTCCCCTGAGACCTTATCTTTGTCCATATGGACTCCATGAACTTCAACTAAGCTAAAAAAAATGTATTTCCCCGTTACGCTTTTAATGTTTCGACCTAAGCCAGATTGATATAGATATTGGGTTCCTAATTTAACCTCGCCATTTTTTTCTATCCATGTTAACCCAGAAGCAGCAAACCATAGCCAATCTACAGACATGCGATTATAGGTACTTCCCAAAAAATAACTAGGCGCCCCAAAACCTGTAGGTGGGTCTTTACGAAACGAACCTGATGGCGCGGACAACCCACCTACAACAGTCAACTGTTCGGCATATTTTGAAGTACTATTGTCATAAGGAGCGTATTCTCCTTGAATGTAAATATCTCCAATTCCCGAGGAATGATTATCGCTCACATAACTTGCAGCAATTGGGAGTGATAGTAAAAGGGACGCTTTATCGGATAAGCCATAAACAAATGAAATGGGTGTGCTTAAAAAATGCTCACTTCTACTTTTCAAATAATTTGGTGCAACATAAAATTGCATTTGACCCTTTTCAATTAAACTTTGGCCAAATGAGAGAAAAGGACCAGGTTGTTGGGATGGGGGAAGTGCAAAATTTCCTATATTTGGAGGTTCATTTTCGGCTTGTGGCGAAATGATATCTTTGGCCAAAATTTGTTGGCATGAAAAGATAATAGTTAGAAATAAACTGAACCTGGTTAATTTATATAATCCACTCATTACTTAATGATTTTTTAAGATTGAAAATACTCATTAAACTACAAAAGGGGCTTAAATACCCGTAATTTTTTTAGAGTTTTTGTTTTTTTCATTTTTAATTAAATATCTAAAATCTTACTAAGCCTCCAGGAACATGAAACCACTATTTATAAACATCATTGATTTAGGAAAGAGGTGATACAACAAAATTTATTGGTATATACTCATCAAAAAAATATATAATCCAAATCAACTGAAGGGCAATGATAAAAAATTTTTTGCTCATTGATGATTTTTTTTGCAAGGAAGTTTTTTGTTCTCGTGATATTTTTTAAAAAAGATCATCTCGATAACATTGAAACTTTAAATGTAAAATATCTGTTGCGGAAGTAGAAGAAAATTTTATGAACTATGATACGATTTTGTTGACCATTAAACGACTCATTACAGGCTTACTCCCGATGCTACTCGTTGCTTGTGTGCATCAGCCACCTAATGGGCCAGATCATTATGTGGTCAGAGGGAAAACATATCATGTGATGAAATCTGCCAAAAATTACAAAGCAAAAGGAGTTGCTTCCTGGTATGGGTCACACGGTAGACATCAAAAAACATCGACCGGAGCGCGCTATAACATGTATGCGATGACAGCAGCTCATCCCACGCTTCCAATTGCTACCCGAGTTCGGGTTAAAAACCTGAATAATGGCCGGTCGATTGTGGTTCGGATTACTGATCGAGGTCCTTTTTTATCGAATAGGATAATTGACTTATCCTTTGGTGCTGCTAAAAAACTCGGTATAACCGGTACTGCTCCTGTTGAAATTGAAGTAGTTTGAAATTGCAAAATCTCGGGTTTCCTAGCTTAAGAACCTGATTTAACTGCTAAAACTGGGCTAAATCGTCCCAAAGGTTACGTCATGATGCCAATCAATCGAGTCTGACCCAATTGGTAAAAATGATCCACACAGTACTATAATTATCCTGTGTGAGGTTAATTATGTACATAGATCCGATCGATGACGATGTTATTTCTTATAAATACGCGCCGTTTTATGCTGAGTGCGATCCAAAAAACGTGGTTAATATAGGTTCAGAGGACGCTCATGGAATTTTCACTTCTGGCATGACTGAATGTGTATCCTTTGCCTTTTTCGTCAAGAAAAACAATGAAGTGAAGCGGTTATCTCTGATCCATTTTCCAGGAGGTATTACGAGTTATACTCTAGATTCACCCTTGGGAAAAGAGGTTATCGCTGCGATGGTGGCTAAGGCGCCTGAAGGTGCTGAAATTGAAGCAGTAATTGGATTTAGCAGTTCACACTACCCAAACGGTTTGTTTGATGATGAAGAAATTTTAGAAGTCCTTGATAATCAACTTAATGAGTTAGGATTCCAACTCACCAGTCTACAACTTTGTGCCGGTAATGGTCGAAATTTAGACGAGTCAGGTTTCAGTTTCGGTATAAATTTTAATGGTAAATATGGCGAATTTATAAATTGCCATGGTCTGGTGGCACGCGGAAATTTAAATTCAAAAGAGGCTTGTGTAGATTATAGTGATACTCCCACAAATCTATCTCAACTGGCTTATTTACTTAATTGGGCCCGTTTACGTGGGGATAAGCAGCGATGGGATGAATTATTAAAGGACCTACAACGTTTGGAAGAAATTCATTTCGACAAAGATTTTTCCCCAGTAAAAGAAATGTCTTTTACTTTGGCAAATGAGAATATTCCCCTCAATAACCCAGCCCAATTAAGCGATATGATGTTAAGAGCGCGTGAAGGAGGAAATAAGGAGTTATGGAAACAAATAAAAACAGCTATAGTGCAAGAGATTGAACAATGCGCGGATAAATATGCATCTTTAGGGAAATATAAATCAATTTTAAAGCTCCATCTTGATACAAACGCTTTAAATCAATACCAGGGAAGTTTTTTCAGTAGAACTTTTCAGCAAGGAGAGCCAACCCATTGGCGCCAAGTAAAGCAGTATGATACAGGAGCTGAAGCGGCCGCTGGGGCACAAAAGTCTACTTCGCCCGATTCTGAATCTGCTGGTACAGAATCAGCTAATACTCTAAAAAAGGGGTGAGCAGATTTTGCTGCTTGCATGCCTAAAAGCCATATAAACTATTATTTGAAAAATAATTATTAATAATAAGAAAAGTATTAAAATTACCCCCCGTGGTGATGTAATTCTTAATACTGAAGGATAACTAGATGAATTTATTTGTGATTTATATTGGTGGAAGCCACTCTAATTCTTTAATCGAACTCCATGATCTACGCTTTTTAGTCGCCAACTCCATTGAAGATACCTATGAGGGACTCAGAAAAAGCTGGTGGGGAATACCAAAAACTTTACATATAGATGCTTGGGGCATTTTAAAGTATGCAGATGGATATAGGATTCAAGTTTCACAGGAACAATCAGAAGATCATAGTAATAAATTATTTTTCGTAAATTTGGGGGGGTACGATAAAACCCAATTTACAGAATTACATAAAAATATTTTTGTAGTGGCCGGTAATGAGCTTGAAGCGAAACAAAAAGCACTCATTCAAATTTCTGACTGGCAGTCCCCGCATCGTGATTATTTATATGAAGTAGATCATTTACTTAATGTTAATTCATTACTTAAGAATGAAGGATATTATTTACATTTAAACAAGCAGGTCGACTCTCAGCCATTTGAATTTACCTGTTGTTATACTCCAATAGGTAGAAATTAAAACGTAACCTGGTTGCTTGCAACCAGGTTTCTATAGTCTGTCAAGCGCATTTTGAATACCTCATTATTACAAAAAAAGTTAAGTCGAATAAGTGGTCAATAATTAATCAATCATCCCATTAATGGACTATACTCTACAATTAAGGATTACAAAATGAACAGGAGGTTATCATGACAAATTATACACGACCTAGAACAGGAACCCATAGCGTCCAAAAAGGGACAATGTCTGAAACTCGAAATAATGAGATGCTTACCGCATATTTTCCAGATCGAGATTCTGCAGAGGCAGCGTATCAATCTTATTTAGATAGAGGATACAGCCCAGATGATATTAATATCATTATGTCAGAAGATTCCAAGAAAAAGTATTATGATTCTGATTTAGTCCAAAACGAAGAAACTTATGCTGCGGAAGGACTAGGCGTGGGTGGCGCGATTGGAGCTGGGCTTGGCGCTCTCTTAGGTGGGCTTGCTGCGGTGGGTACTAGTTTGGTGATCCCGGGATTAGGTCTCGTAATTGCAGGACCTATTGCTGCTGCTTTGGCCGGAGCGGGAGCCGGAAGTATCTCAGGCGGAATAGTTGGGGCATTAATTGGTTGGGGTATTCCAGAAGAACGCGCAAAAGAATATGAGCGAGGAATACAATCTGGAGGAATCGTGATGAGTGTAAAACGACGTCCGAATAGAGATTACTCTGACTTAGAAAAGGATTGGAACGCCCCCATCCATTAATTGATGAAGGCGGATAGGATCCGCCTTTCTCATTCCTATATTATTTGCTTACCAACCGTGCCTCTTTGCTAATCTTTTTTCCTTTATGAAGAAGATGGACTTTTGTGAATTCTGCTCCCGTAAATAAAATCTGCGCGGAATAATAAATCCACACGAGAATTGGAATAAGAGCGCCAGCCGCACCAAATCCTTGGGATAAATTGGAGTGAGATAGATAAATACCCAATAAAAATTTACCTATTGAAAATAAAAGTGCAGTAATGAAAGCGCCCAACCATACATCTTTCCATTGAAGTATCACATCCGGAATAATATTAAAAATTAAGGCAAATAGGAAGGTAATGCCTAAAATTGAGATAAGAAAATTCATTACATAAGCTATAAAAGCGAATTGTGGTAAACATTCATTGTTCATAACCTTTTTTTGATTATTCTAAATCATAGATGAGGCATTTATAGAATAAGGGTTTAATGCAATAAAGCTATTGGGAGATTTAATTATTGACTTGGTAACTTTTTATAACATCAAAAATTGAAAATTCGCTGTTGTATTTTAGAATGAGCATTGGTAGGACATTTTTGACCCAGTACCAAGCTAATTCAAGAGGTTGGGTCAAAATGGCCTTCTTAGGGATGAGTCTGAATGGGTTAACTTTCCAAGGCCTTCATAACTTTACTAACATCTTCATCAATAATTTTATTGATTTCCGAGACTTGATCAGAATAACCAACGGATTCAACGACTAAAGTAGCAACCTCTTCATAAAAAGAGTCTCGTTCGCGATGTTGTTCTTCCAAAAATTTTTTCATATCATCGATTGGAAGTGAGGAAGTTCGTCCATTTTTCATACGAGCTAGCTGCGTGGGTATAGAAACTTTCAAATAAACTACAAATTCAGAGGATAACAATTTTCGACACTCCTCACTCGAAACTACGCATTCTTCCAATAAGACAACAACATTTTCTTTTTCTAGGCTATGAGAAATAATTTCGGCCTGGCAACGATTAAAGGCTGCTTCGCCTTGCTCACCAAGAATTTCTCGAGTATGTCGTCCAATATAACGTTCAATACTGGGATTTGCATCGACAATCTGCCATCCTAATTTGTTAGCCAAGGCTTCTGTAAATACAAACTTGCCAGCACCCATATGACCTACTATGAAAATACGCTTTTCCAAAGTAATACCTCTCTTAATGGATCAATAATATCGTGTGGACCCAGGCGACCTAAGGCCACGAAAGGAATTAGGTTCAATGTGGATCAAAATCAATTATAGGATAATAGTAGCTGATATTGGTTTTTAATTATCAACAAAATCAAATCTTATGAATAATTTTACATTTTTTTAGAGCCCTTAGAGGGACAGTTCTATATCAATATCATTGCTTGTAGTCTCATTATTCGTGTCATTGCATGTTTATTAAAGCAAATTTATTTGACCGAATAATTTTATCATGCAAAAATAGTCGATATTTTAAGCAAATTGTTCGCGATATGAATAAGTTTTTTTATGTGTTTTGTTTCTTAATAGTTCAAATACAAGCCTACGCTAGTCCTGAAGAAAATACGCAATCTTACTTTGATTCCGTTAAAAGCACTCCTAGGCTATTAAAAAAATTTCTAACTCAGATGCCTAAAGGGGGAGATTTGCATATGCACGTGAGCGGCTCATCATTCCCTGAAAATTTAATTCACTATGCGGAAATGGATGATTTATGTATTGAGAATAAAAATTTGTCGGTTTTTATCAATCCTTCATGCAACACAGAAGATTATTTAGCTAACGCGGTACTCAATAATAAGTTATACAACTCACTGATTGACGCATGGTCGATGCGCCATTTCGATAAAATGGGAAATGAATCAGGTCATGATCATTTTTTTAATGCTTTTGGAAAATTTAGCCTGATTACCAAAATGCATGGAGGAGAAATTTTAGCTGAAATAACTGAACGTGCGGCAGCCCAAAACGAACTTTATTTAGAAATCATGACGACCCCAGATGGAAACGAGGCCAGTCAACTCGGAAAAAGTATGGGATGGAATCCTAATTTAGAATACCTGCGCAATCAATTATTAAGTGCTAACTTTGACCAAATAGTGACTAATATTTCTCTTAATTTGAACAAAGATGAAGCTAAGAAGAATGCATTACAACAATGCGGTACCCAAAATGAACAAGCAGGTTGTGAGATCACGGTTCGCTATTTGTATCAGGTTCGTAGAGAACAACCACCCGAGATGGTATTTGCACAATTACTGGCAGGATTTGAATCTGCTTCACACGATCCACGTATAGTAGGCATCAATATGGTTCAGACTGAGGATGGTCCAATATCTATGCGCGATTATCGACTACATATGCAAATGGTGGCTTTTTTGCATCAACTCTACCCTAATGTTCATATTACCCTCCATGCGGGTGAACTTAATCCTCAATTAGTCACACCAGACGGATTGACATTTCATATTCATGAAGCCGTAGAGACTGCTTCTGCAGAACGAATTGGACATGGTGTTGACATCCAATACGAATACAATGCCTCTGAATTAATAAATAAAATGGCTCAAAAAGAAGTACTCGTTGAAGTCAATCTAAGTAGTAACGATTATATTTTAGGCATCAAAGGAGACAATCATCCCTTAGCTTTATATTTAAAATATGGTGTACCGGTTGCATTATCAACCGATGATGAAGGAATAAGCCTTGAGCCTTTAACTCGTCAATATGAGCGTGCCGTTGAAGAACAAAAACTGTCTTATCTCACCCTAAAACAATTAGCCCGCAATAGTCTGTATTATTCTTTTTTACCCGGCGATAATCTTTGGGAAAATTCACAATATAAGGCTATGAACCCCTTGTGCACCCCCATGAAATCCCAAACAAAACAGCCAATCCCAGCGTGTGAGAATTTTCTAAAAATGAATCAAAAAGCTCAACTTCAATGGAAATTAGAAGAACAGTTCGCTAAATTTGAATCACAATATTGATCAATACCGAGAAGAACGGATACGGATTGATACAACACCTGCCTAAGAGGATAGGACTAAGTCTTAATATCTCTATCGCAAGGAAGCAGGGCGGGGTATATCCTCCTCTTCTTCATCTAATAATATTTCTTCGAAGGGAAAATCTTTTTTATTGGCTAATTCTTCATGGATTGTTACAGCCAATTCTGGAGATAATAATTTCTCATAATGGGTTATGACATATTCAGTCTCTAACTTGGTTAGTGAATTTCTGTAATCCTTATCTTCCATAATGAATTCTAATAAACGGGGTTGGCATTCCCCAATACCTAAAATCCAATGAGGTAAAGATTTTGATTTTTGAGTTATCAAGATATTTTTGCAATATTCATTTTGTAAAATTGCAAGTCCCGTTTTTTCGTTTTCTATAATGCATTGAAGTAAGTAACAAAATATAACCGGCTCTGAACCGTTAAGAACTCTCGCTAATCGGTTCTCCAGAGTATATTTTCTTACGTTTTCCACGTTTTTAAAAAAAAGACTAAGATTGCGTTCTTCTTTAACGTTTAAATACGAGCAAATAATTTCTAAAATTTCATTGGGTAAATTAGAAAACATAATTATCGTCCTGGTTTAATTATTTGCATTCTGATCTATACTTTTACATAAGTCAATTAGCTGTATGAGATCTTTATGTACACAAAAGAAAACAAACCCACAATCGGGACTCTTTTTAAGGCAAATCGGCTCATTGCAAAAACGGTAAATCGAATAACTGTAGAGCCTGATCATGTAAGTTTAACAGATTGGGCTACCGAGGCTAAATTATTTATCAGTAAACAAGGTAATTGTCTATCTTCAACAACACTACTTGTTTACCAAAAGTATGTACCGACCTATTCATATGATGGACGGCGTTATGGGGTTTTAATTAATGCAGACGAAGCCTATGTATATGATGTTAATTCAAAGGATGCTAATACCACTAGGACCGATAAATTAAAAAAACGAGAAGACAGAAAAGACATTAAACTACAGAGCATTTCCGAAGAAACTATAAAACTAAAGCTTAAAACACTAGATGAGCTAGCTAAAGAAATTCAAGACAAAAACGGTGGTTTTGAAATGAATGAAGTATTGCTTGATGCAACAAAAGATTCATTAGTGGGTTTATTTGTGCGTGCTGTAGACTTCTCGGCAACGGATTTAAAAGATTTTTATCTGAGTTTACTGGAAATTATGCTTATTCAAAAATATCTCCATCAAGGATTCGATTTACCCTTACTTAAAATTTGTATTTTATATGAGCGCGAAGGTAAACTAGGAAATTTTCCGAGTCCCGAGGAATTATTTATACAGGCTAGAGAACATGGAATAAATAACCGTAAATACCCGGAATTGTTTAATAGGCTTTCCAGCGATTATGTTTTTTCTAGGTATAATCCGATAACGGTAAAGGATTATTTAGAACAATACGAACATCAAGAAGAGTTGGATAGAGTTCGGGACAAAGTTCTTAAAAGTTTAGTAGCAAGTTTTGAGCCCTTTGTTCCTCGTAAACTGGATGAAAATACTATTCTTGGAGAGTTGGTGGACTCGGTAGTAGGTATTCATCCGGACGTTATACAGGAAACTATAAATTCATGTCTTTTAGTTGCAAACGAAAATTCAACAAAGCCAAATTTGGTAGAAGAACAACAAACTCATCGGTTTTTCAAAAACACTCCTGAGACTGTATCATCAAGGATGGAAGATGATAAAAAACCCCCTAATTTAGATGCTAAACTTGAATTATAGAAAAGGTTTATCACTTTCCTCGTTATTTTAAATGGACTCCATCCGCCAGGGTGTCTCCCAAACAAAGTTGCAAAAAAACTATATAGAAGCTATTTCTTGAAAAAAATTGGCCGATGCCTTGATTTAAAGTACCCAGCATACTGGCTGAAATTGTAAAAAATTATATCTTTCAGTTCAAAATTTAAGTAATTACCATTTGAGTTTTTCATATATATGTTAATATCTCCTTCGCAAATCACTTGTATTTTATGGAGAGCATATGTTTTCACGTTTTTTTTCATCACCCTGGTCACCATTGGGTGGTTTATTTTCAGAAACCCGTCCTGAAACCCCAAAGGAAGAAAAAAAACCTAACTTCCAATATGAATTAAATAAGGACGAAAAGAGACAACTAGCACGTTCAGAGAGCAAACCCAAAGTTGTTGCTCTTTACGAGGAGAATGATGGGGCAGCGAATGCTGACTTAGCCATTCAACATTTTGAAAATGATGGCTTAGACGTTATTCGAGTTTCTTCAAATGATGGATTAAACCATCCTGCTTTTACAGATGGATCTATTAATGGTATTTATTTACCTGGTGGTTCAGATATTCCCGTTCATAGCGATGATGATCCACGTAAGCAGTTTGAAGGTCAGCTGACGCAACTTGCACGCACTAAAGATATTCCTCTCATTGGAGTATGTCGAGGCCAACAAGCTCTTGGTCATCATAATGGTTTGGAGGTTGATGATTTGCCAGACTATGAACAGCATTATTCAGGTGCGGATAATTCGAATTATCCTGATTCGAATAATACAGTTGTGGTCAAACAAGGAAGTCAATTATTTGCTGCATTACAAAATGAATTTAAGGAAAAGAGAGATAATGAGCCCATGGAATACCCAGTCAAATGCATTCATCATCAACATCTACGCGATAATGCAAATAATCATGATGTGGATATTACAGGCCGCAATAAATTTGATGGTACGGTCGAAAGCGTTGAAATAAAAACTGGAAAGTATTATTCATTTGGGGTACAACATCACCCCGAAGTACTTATAAGTTCTTATGAGAATAAAAGAAAAGAACGCATTCTTCAGGTAGAAGAAGAAGCGAATGAAGATCGCTTAAAATCGCTTTTCTTTGATCCTGAGGCTTCCTTTGATACCGAAATGAAATATGTTCAGAAACTAAGAGAAGCTAAAACAAAATCAGTAGAAGAAAGAGCCGCTAGAGCTGAAATGGGCTTTTTTACCAATCAAGCTAAAAAACACTTTCTAGAACAAGCGCCTAAACCAAAAGAAAAACAGCCCAGAGACGACTCAGGCTTACTTTATAGTTTCATGATCTAATTTTCTTTGATACTACAGGCCTCTTATAGCCAAGGAAGGCAAAGAGGTAAGTCACTCTGGATTAAAAACCCCATAATTTATTCGGTTTAATTAAAAGAATTCATACCTAATACACTAACTCGGTTATTGCCTCGTCGACTTTTTTTCCAAATTTTTTTTCTTTTCACTAACTTAGCTAAGAACAAGGTTGGTTGTTGGATTCCTGCGTAAAGCAATAAATTCGAAGCCTACAAAAATTGCATCAAAATACCTGCCCTAATAATAATTACTTAATAATTTAAGAGTACAATTTGTATATTAGATGACCATATATGGTTTGTGGTCTAAGTTAGTGAGGTAGTTATTATGTTTCAGAGATTGAGAGAATTTGTTTACGGGAGTCCCGTTCAAAATACTAACGAAGAAAGACCAAAATTTGAATACGCTTTAAGTAAAGAGGAAAAAGCACAATTAAAGCAGTCGGAAGAAAAGCCTAAAATTGTTGCGCTTTATGATAAGGAAGGAGGTACAACCTATTGCGACCTTACAATTGATTATTTACACAGTAAAGGATTTGATGTTATTCCGGTAACCCCCCAGGAAGGATTAACTCATCCAGCGTTCACGGGTAAGGTGAATGGGATCTATTTACCCGGTGGGCCTAATGTCCCGGTACATGATGATAGTGATCCACGTAAGAAGCTGGAAGGGGACCTTACGGAATTGGCCCAGAGTAAAGATATTCCTCTTTTAGGTATATGCCGTGGACAACAGACAGTCGCACATTTCCATCGCTTTCAAGTGACAGACATCCCGGAAGATGCCGATCAACATCAAATTCATTATGAGCATTTTGATGCGGTTTATAAAGAAACAAAAGACCCTACTTACAATAGCAGGGTAGTGGTTCATGAAGGAAGCCAACTTAATAATGCATTACGTTATAAACTAAACCAAAAAGAGGGTGATATCGAATACAATGTTACTTGCTTGCATCATCAGCATGTTCAAGAGGATCCCCAAAATACCTCACTTCACGTAACTGGACGGGGTAAATTTGACCGAATGGTGGAAAGTGTTGAGAAAAGGACTGGAAGATTTTATACCATCGGCTTCCAACATCATCCTGAAGCAGTCCTAAGTTCATGTGCGGAAGCAAGGGAACAAAAAATTAGCGAGCTAAAGGAAAAATACTATGATGAACAAATTGGTGTAAATCACTTTTCGGATCCAGACTTGGGCTACCATGTACTACGCCAACATGAGAAAAGATTAAGAGAAGTAACTCGTGCAAAACCTCGAGATCTACAAGCAGCAAAAGGGGAACTGGGCTTTTTTTCATCTCAAGTGAAAAAACACTATCTTACTGACGCTCCAAAAGTAGATACAAAAGCTAAAGACGATGATTATTATGCTTATTTCTGTTCCTAGGATCACTCTCCTGTACCAAGGATGGTCAGCAGAGAGCTTCTTTTAAAAACCCTCCTTTTATATTACACCGTTGCATAGGGATTATTGTTAAACTGACAGTTATGGTGGAATATAAATTCAACTTCTAATCTATTCTACTTTTTGTAATCGAATGCCATTGGCCTCAATATTAATCAAACCTCGTTTATAAAGTTGGCCTATGGCACTTTTAAAATTTTTTTTACTTTCCGAAAACATCTGTTGAATTTCTGCAGGCGAGCTTTTGTCATGTAATGCTAAAAAACCCTGGGACTGTTCGAGCTTAGATAAAATACGTTGCGCCAAGTCATTGATGCTACTTTGACCTATTTGTCGTAAAGTAATATCAATTTTGCCATCTTCGCGCATCTTTTTGATATACCCTTTTATTTTTTTTCCATATGTTAAAGTTTGAAAAATATCGCCCGTATGAATTAATCCCCAATGGCTGTTGTTAATGATTACTTTTCGGCCTAACGGGGTACTTTCTGCAATAAGCAGGCTCACTTCATCACCTGGGTTAAAGTGAGCTGGAGTTTTATCCAAAAAATAGTCGATTTTTGAGCTTGCAATGATGCGTCCCTGATTATCTTGCTTTAAATAAACCAGATAAAATTTCCCCTTTTCCATAGGGCGGTGTTGCTCGGAGTGGGGCACCAATAAATCTTTCTCTAATCCCCAATCAAGAAAAGCTCCCACAGGGTTTACATCGATCACTTTTAAAAAAGCAAAGCTACCTAGGGTGGCAAGAGGACGCATTGTTGTCGCAATAATTTTGTCCTCTGAATCAAAATAGACAAATACATCCACTACATCACCAACTAACGCGCCTTTAGGGACCGATTTATTGGGTAATAAAATTTCTCCCCACTCCCCACCCTGAAGATATACTCCAAATGGAGCTTCTCGTACCATTTTCAATCGATTAAACTGCCCAACTTTTATCATCATCAACTCGTTTTTTCATCTATGAGTCAAAGCTTAACACAGAATGGAATTATTATTGATTAATCATGCAGGGTTTTATTCGTGTAAATAATTCTCGGGTGTCTTATAACTAAAAAAGTATCTTTTGCGGACCCTGGATGGATCATTTTTATTGATTTTAAGGCCGTAAACATAGGTTGCAAATTGATTCATAAAAGAAAATAATCAGTTCCTTATCACTTATTATTGTCGAGTATTATGAAACCAGCAAAAACTTTAACTTCCTTACTGCAAGTGGCTGTTTTATCCTTCTTGATAATTAAAGGGGCCATTGCAGGCGATGTTCATGTTATTGGCTCCATAAAACATTCCATACAGCTGCCTACCGAATCTTCGTCCGCGCACCGCGGGTTAAATCAGCCAAAAGTCATCCAATTGCTTAAAGTCGAGCTGTCTCAGGATGCTCAAACGCTACTAGAGGGACGAATTAAAAATATTGTCAAAAATCCTTCTCAGGTCTCACCTTCATTGCAAAATAATGAAACTCCTAAAAGGGTTCAATTGGCTATGAACGAGGTTCCTGTTTTAGACCAGGGACCTCATGGAACATGCATCACATTTGCCATAACGGGTGCTCTCGATGCGGTTATAGGTCATGGAGATTATATTAGCCAACTTTGTCATTTACAGCTCGGAAATTATCTGGAAGATCATGGTTATGCTCTAAGTGGTTGGGATGGAAATTATCCTATTTCGGTAATAAATCAGATTGAACAGTATGGAATTGTAAATAAAGACAAACAAACAACAATAGGGTGTGGTGGATTGACTGAATATCCCCTTCATTCTAATAAGAAACCGGATTCTTTTATAGAACCCGAAGAATATAGCACAATGAGTGAATTGATCTTCGGCAAACAGGTTAACTGGTCCAATATATATTGGAGAATTAGTTCTACCTGGACCTTAAATGAAGTAAAAAAGGCGCTTATCTCCGGTGACCGATCGGTTTTTGCGGTTATGATACCGCGCCTTGATATAGGAGTTGTGGGTGCTGTTGGAAATTATAAAAGCAACAATGACACCTGGTTAATTACCTCAGATGTAATGATTGGCTTGCCAAGCGTACAAGCTGCACATGGGATGATCATTACAGGGTACGATGATGATGCAGTTGCTGTTGATAATTACGGCCAGAAACACAAGGGATTATTAACTTTACGCAATTCCTGGGGGAGTAACCTGGGAAATAAGGGGGAGTTTTATATGTCCTATGATTATTTTAAATTACTGACCTTTGATGTAAGACGGTTTTCCCCAAATTAAAACCAACAATCCCAGGATATCCTGAGTTGGTAGGCTGCTTGCTCGCTGGAGTTTTTTGGCCAAAGAAAAGTCAGCATAATGAGATGATTAACCTGCGTGTTCCAGCAACAGCTACAACCTGTATTTAGGCTTGAAATTTACTTTTATGATAGATTCTGTTGCGAAAAGTACCAATTTGGTAGTAATGACCTATAATTTTAATGTCCTTTAAATAATTAGGAGATAGGGAAATGAAGAAGTGTTCAATACTTTTAGGGCTGACACTAATAAGTTCATGTGTTTTTGCAATGGATCAATCAAATATGGGACAGATGAATATGAGTGAAAATCAATGTCCTAAAGGTAAGAAACAAACTGCAGCACTCGAAAAAGAATACTTGCAAATGATGGTTACCCATCATCAACAAGGGATACAAATAATGGAGCTGGCAATAAAGAAATCTCAAAATCCCAAAATTGTGGCTATTACAAAGAAAATGCTCGCACGTCAAAATAATGAGGTTACTAAGATGAAAGGATTACTTAGTAAATTACCTGCGACTTCTGATGCCAATTATCAAATTCCTGGAATGAAGCCTATGGAAATGAAGTCGTTTGATAACCTTTCAGGTAAGGAGTTCGATGATATGTATATCAGTGAAATGAGCGATCATTTTAAAGGAGGAATGCAAATGACGGCGTTCTTACTCAAATGTAGCCATAATCCTCAGATGAGAGAAATTCTGAAATCCATCCATAACAAACAAACTGATCTACAGAAATTAGAACAACTGAAATAGCAAAAAAACCTTACATTGAAGCCATTCTTGCTGATGAGAATGGCTATAAAATTTTCCAGATCCTAAATCAAGTTTGACAATCAATTTATTATTTCAATACAATGCAACAAATATCATTATTTGAGCAATTTGTTAATATGAGCGGCAAAGGTTTGCATTATTGGCGACAAGCTTGGAAAGATGCAGGATTTCTAGAAGATTATAAGAATGCTGATTATTTGTTAAAGCGTTACGCACGACAATCATTTACTTCGTACGGTAAAGAGGTCGCTGATTTTTATTTTGGGGAATCAAGAAGTATTTTTGTGCCCAGTATTAATTCTAAAAGTACTCGTTCAACTCCTGATAGAAAAAGTATGTCCAGTGTGATCCAAGATTTACAGATGATTCTTCATGGGCGGTCAATTTATGAAAAGGGTGATTTGCACAATATACTTATAGTCTTCGGAGAAAACACGAATGAGGACTATACACGCTCTTTTAATATTGTTAAAAAACCTTCTTTTCTCAATTTTATTTTTCTTGAATGGTTCTTTTCATTTTTGCAGAAGTGCTTTGGGAACGATCAACGTCACGAAAAAGAAAGTACCTACGCTCTGAACAATTAAGACTGTTGATTTTTTGGCTTTTGTTTGCTCCTCTATAACTTATAGTAAAATATAAAACTTGCCTACTTTTACGGTAGGCAAGCAAATTAAGATAAATGACGATTTGCATATACTTCCATTGCTGCAGTCAAAAACTCAACTAAATCAGGATGATACTTATTAAAGAAGTCACGAAAATCCGGGTGGTCCAAATAAATTTGTCCAAGCCCTATGTAAGATTCTTTTGTTGGGGTCCAACAATTATTCACCCAATCATAATGCTGTTGTATAAGGTCCTGAACCTTTTTTGAGTCTATTTTAAGGCCTTGTCTTATTGCATCAGCAAGTGCACGATTTAATTGCTCCCCGGATGCTTTAAATGCCTCCCAATCGGGCTTTTTCCAATGAGAAACTTTTTTCCAACTGTCATCAATTTGTTGCTCTGAAAGTACCCCAGCTTCAACTAGATATTTTTCATGTTCTTGTTGCTGGATGGGATCAAAACCTTCAAACATTTCTTCAATATTCATTTTATATTGTCCTCTTAAATGGGAAATGGTTTTATCAATCGTCTGTATGAGTGTTTGTGTTCGCTCAACATGAGATTGCAAAGAAGATTTTTGTTGTTGTAATGATTTTATTTTGTCGAAATCATTACAGCTCAAAATTTTCTTAATGTGATTAAGAGGAAACTCAAGTTCACGAAAAAACAGAATTTGCTGGAGTAAAAGTACCTGCTCTTCCTTATAATAACGATATTGATTATCGCCATAAAATGCAGGCTTCAATAAACCAATTTCATCATAAAAGCGTAAAGTTCGGGTGCTGATACCTGAAAGCTTAGCTAATTGTTTAATTGTATACCTCATATCGTATTCCTCTTAAGCCACAAGAGACACAATAAGGGTTAACGTTGCGGCAAGGTCAAGCAGTATCATCTATTTTATAAATTCTTGAATTTTCAGCAACTAAACGGTTTTCTAGAAACACACCACTCGCGCCAGGCTTTAATTTTATTGTTCATAAATTAATTTGTCTGCTATATTTGCGCTTTTTATGTGCAAATGTAAAGCTTTTGTCAATTTTATGTTCTAACTAATTCATTTTTAATTCCAATATATGAGTTGTTTAACGAATAAAATCCAAATAAATAAGAGAGTCATATATGAAAGTTATATCTGTTACAGGGATAAACCTTACTTTAACCAAATGGATAGTTAGTGAATCCAAATCTCCCTTAGATGAGGAGGATAATCTGTGCCTTTTTGAATGCAGTTCGTCAGAAGAAGCTCAGAAGATGATGGAAAATATTAAATTAGCATTCACGACTGATTATTCTATGGATGTGGATCTAGGGGAACACCCCCCTGCATTTCTCGATTACTATCTAGAAACCCATAGAAATTATGTCATTGCTTCAACGAATTTTTTAGAAAGGTATTTTGACGGAAAAGTTGAAGAAGTACCCAAAGAGAACCAATCTGAAAATAAATCATTCTTTATATACGCGTCAAATATGGGTGATGGTGATAACTCACATATCCGTATGATTATCGTAAATAACAACCAAAACTCACTAACAATTAAACCTATTTTAGCTGAACCAATGACAGAGGATCTCATTGATTTTTCGGAGGAATATTTAGGCGCTACTTCATATACTAAAAGGAATAAGACGAGTGCTCAAGTAAAAGAAGCATATAATTTTAATGGACTCTTTTCACCAAGTGATAATTTTAGTGTACTTTGGCTACCTGCCAAGTCTCATCATGGACGCCCAATGTTTACAGCCTATGGATGTTCAAGTCATAAAATTGCGAAAATGCTGGAAACAAAAATTAAAGAGGATGAAAAAAAGAAACAAAAGGCAACTCCGCTGGTGACTAATAGTGAACATATTACTCTAGTGTGTGAGGGACCTATTTTAATTGCTTCCAGAGACTATTTAGAACAAATTTATGGTACGCCAATACAGGTGTCATTAGTCAATGATTTAACCAAGCAAGGTCTTGCTGATAAACAGTCTAAACAACGAACCCTTGTTGTAGACAAAATGTATCTTGCATGGGATGAAAAAGTAAAATTAAGGAATCAGCCTAATCTTTTAAAGTTACAAGGAAGGACCACTCAAAGGTTTTTCCCACCCCAATTTGCTCCAACGGGAACCCATCTAAAGCCTATATATGTATCTCCATTTAATAGTAAAAACACCGTGGTTCCAATGCCTGATCCGCTAATTTATCCTAATATTTGTATAGAGGGTAAGACTATTGTTCCTAAACCTGATGCTCTACCTCTTCCTTTTATGTCTACTCAGCAAAAGTCGGGTACGAACCAGGAGGCCACGAAACTGACTGCTCCACGTGCTCAATCCATGTTCCATGATTCTAATTCCAATGAGCCTATTAAAACGTTTACTGAAGAAGAGTATTTGAGTTTCTTCAATTAATTAAAGCGTAGCCTGGTTGCAGAGCAACCAGGTGCGTTTGCAAATGCAGAAACCCTAATCTACTTTTTCACCAGTTGGTTTTCCACTAATTTTTGCTGGAGTTAGATTATTAGTAATACGAAAGACTGCTTTATCTACGCGTCGCTGAAGCATGATTTCAACCATTACGGTTTCGTTGGGATGGATGATTTGGTTCATATCCGCAAGCGAGGAATGAAAATCAAGGACTTTATAATAGGCAAGGGCTTGGGCACTTGACTCTGGGTAGGCCCTAATCCGGAATCCAAGATTACCTTGCATTTGGGGTGTATTAATCCCGGCTTCCATAATATCGTAGTCAAGAAAATAGGTCAGTTTTCCTCGATTATTTAGGTTTCTCTGTCGATCTACGAAGAACCCTTGAGGAAGCGCCTGTTCGCTATATTTTGGTCCAGCAGTTAAAAAAAGATCATAATCGGCAAGATGATTGCCTCGGTCATCAATAAGTCGAAAAACAATCATAGAGTAGCGATTGGTGATGTACTCACGCTTAAAGATAAGTGTGCTCACCATTTCGATGTGCTCATTATTCTGAGTTTCTTTAGTAAGTTTATCGAGCTCTATTGCTATTGCATTATAGGCAGCGGTATTTTTTACTTGCAGACAACGCATGACCCATATTGCTGTGGGGTGGGTTGCTGCATTAGCCAGAGTAACACTTCGAATGATTCCCATATTTTTTCCGGAATGCGCAAGCCGAGGCAGAACCCCAAATGCCATTGGTTTTGAGCGTATCATTTTGGAGACAACAAGATTTTCCCCATTATTTCCCTCCTGATGTAATTTCAACAAGCTATAATTCATATTTGTAGCCGCTACGCGTACTATCCCATCAGAGCCAGCTTCTCCCGTGTAGGAGTTTAGTGCATCATAAAGTTGTCGATCAATTTTCTGGCCCGTAAGTACAAAGGAATAGATTCCATGAGCAGTGCATTCATAATCAAGCCAACTTTCATTGAGTTGCCAGCTCATATCGCTTCCGAGCTCAAGCCAGTCAAGGACTTGCTGTCCTGGTTCAACACCTTCAAAAAAACTCTTAATGCGGCCTAAACGGGATTTACCAAGTTGGGCAAGGGCAGATCCGTGGTTGGAGGGGGCGAGCATGATAAGATGGCTTAATGGGCATTTTTCAAGATTATTCTTAAAATACAAATCCATCCATTTCCGAACAATTGGCCCACCAGTTGAATGAGTGATACACGCAAAACGTTCTCCATCGCCAAGCTTATCCGCAATTTCATCACGTAAGGCTTGATCAAATGCACGTGCTATATCGTCAACCGTTATTGAATCGTCAAAACTGATATAACGGCCGAGATAAATATTGCCCACTCGAATATTCAGTGTTTGATTCTTGCTCTGACTTTCAAGCCATTGAGGGAGTTCCCCATAACTATCGGTATTCGTGGCACTCCAACCATGGACGAAAATAACGATCATAACGCTCCTTAACTTAGTAGCTCACAACAGGCATTGCTGAGGACCTCGATGATATTAAATTATTTTAAACACGATCCTCAAGCATTTTTGGTCTTAGCATTTAAAGGCTAAGTTTGAATAGACTATGGGGAGAAGAATGAGATTGAGTCATGACCCTCCCTGCTAACTCAATTATTTTTGCAATAAGTTGATTGATATGTTTTGATAAAAAACGGGGCATAACCGAAGATACTTTTTGATTTTGATAGATGTCTTTTAGTTCATAATTCTTAAATCTCTTGTTAAATTACTAAAAAAAATCTGAAAATACCCAAGTATACGCAGATGTTTAGGGTGTAACCTGGTTGCTTGCAACGAGGTTACGTTCTTAACATATGTCATTAATCTTATTGAGGGTAAGTGATATTGGTTGACTCTAGAGGGGGACTTGTTATTGGACTATCTGGGTGGGTAAACATCCTAAGTGGGCATAAAGCGTTTGATTCGTTAACATCCACCCCATTTTGTTTTAACAGAGCAATCACTGGGTTTTTTTCAAACAGTAATTTTTTCGCAGTTTCGGAGCCATGTTTCGATGCTTCCTTTAAATAGAACAAAGCTTTTTCCGGATTAAATTCAACGAGGCCTATGACCTCTTTTCTTGCATTTGCATAAATTTCTGCCAGTAGAAATGCAGGGCGTTTTGAAAGTCCGGCGGATTCATCTCTAATGGAAAGGGTTAACGCATGTTCGAGTAATTTGATAGCCACCTTAGATTTAATCAAATCACATTCAAGCACGTTTTGTTCTTCAATGATATTCAAGGCTGCATAGGATAAACCTTCAGCATAGGGCATGTCATCAAGAGGTATATACACGAGCTTTTTCAAGGTATTCACATCGTTCATTGATAAATTTAACTCTTCTTGCAACTTCTCAATAACTGGATCAATCATCACTTTACTCTTTTCAAACTGAGCAAGTCTTTGTTCTACTCCTTTGATCATCTTGTTGACGTGACAAATATAATGGGAGGAAGGGAATAAGCCATTGAGCGGTTTATATCTTCTTAAAAAAACAAGATCCGCTAGGTTTTCTATTTCATAAGGCAGGTGCTGAAAGTTATATTCTTTATTCACTTCATCTAGATGTTCATTTTTATACTTAATAAGCTTACTCAACGCCAGATTTAATAACTCACCACGATTTAAAGCTGTAATTTCAATATGACTTTGCATAGAGTCCTCTGGTATTTTTAGTATAGAAAATACAGGTAACTACCCATATCTATCGAAGACTTATTTTATTTTGAGGTCAGATATTAATCAATTAAAATGTTAAATAAATATGCAAATACTCAGGTTTGAAATCAAATTTTTGGAGGATACAAAGGTGCTTGCTTGCCCCGTACATGCTTTGCTTATTGCACCTCTCGCTTATATATTTTATTTCAATTACTTTAAGGATTAGCTACTTCATAGATGTAGCGTTCGTACCGAAGATAAGTTTCTCTAAAAGCTAGGGGTAAAATGTTCTGGATTACCTCCTTTTTCATCTTCTCAATATTTTGATGGCCATCCCATTCCCAAGTGATTGAAAAATATCCATTCCATGTATAGCACCAGCCTGCTGATTCTTGTTCGCAATCATTCTTCCACTGAATATCACGTAAAAATTGATAGGGCTCTAACGCTTTACGAACACTGCCAGGGATGATGTGAGATTGATTTACCATATGGATGTGGTTACGCTCATAAACGAGCTGAACTTCCTCTCGAAAAGCAAAACGATCGCCAAAAAGTGATTGTTCTACTTCAAGCAGGAAGGTGTCCTTTGCGAGAGGCTGAGAGGGCGGGTCTTGGGTTACGGTGAGTTTCACCGTTCCGCTTTTATAAAAATCTTCCACAAGTTCTTGAACGATGTAGGCTGTGGGATAGTAATTTTGATAGGAAGCATGCCCACAAGCAGGAAGCGCAAAATGGAAACGATAAAGAGTTCCTTCATTACTAATTTGTATGTTTGCAGCGTTAGGAACGCGAATGTCTTTGCACTCAGGAATGCGAACTTCTTTAGGAGATTGTGCGGCATGAACAGCATGTGCTTCAAAAAAGCAGAGACTTATCATTAAAAAAAGAAAGCTCATCTTAAATGCAGTGATGGATTTCATATGGACTCCTGAATTAAAGATGAAAAATAGTAAGGTTACCTAGTGGATGCATGAAAAGCAATAGCGATTTACCTTACAAATTATTTGTCTCCAAAACCCATAATTAAGTTATGATGTGATGATAATACCCTTATTACTCATTCTTAGGTTATTAAACAAGGTATTCCCTATGTCTTATAACTGGACCCACACAAAAAAGGTGCTTCGATGAAGATTACGGAGATTCATATTGCGCAATTAACAATTCCCTTAATTCGCCCCTTTATTACTGCCGTAAGACGTACCGAATGTGTTGAAGATGTAGTGGTAATGATAAAAACAGATTGTGGCCATTGGGGCTATGGTTCCGCCGCGTCAACCCCAGCAATTACTGGCGACAGTACCGAATCGATTATCACTGCTATTAAAACCATCCTCGGCCCCCAGTTAATTGGGCGAAGTATTGCTGAATTAAATTTATTACTCCAATTGAATAATCAATCCATAGCCGGCAATACTTCTGCGAAAGCTGCCATGGATATTGCATTGCATGATTTATTTGCCCAACATAGAGGTTTACCCCTTTATAAATTATTGGGTGGTACTACGAATAGCATTAGCTCGTGTATTACAATAAGCGTTAAAGAGATTGACGCTATGGTGCAGGATGCGCTTGAGCTCGTTCAGCAAGGGCATCAAACTATAAAAATTAAATTAGGAGTAAATCCAATTGAAGACATTGAACGCGTCCGTGCAATTCGCCAAGCGGTAGGTCATACAATCACGTTACTTGTCGATGCCAATCAGGGCTGGTCTTATGAAGATGCGTTAATGGTTATTAATTCTTTAAAACAACAACATTTGAATATCCCCTTGGTCGAACAACCTATTCATGCTCAAGATCTCGCGCACTTAAAGGCGATTAGTGAACAGGTTGATTGTCTTATCATTGCCGACGAGGCATGTTTTTCTCCTGAAGATACGCTGAATCTTGCAAAAATTAATGCCTGTGATGGTGTCAATATTAAGTTGATGAAATCAGGGGGCCTTGAGAATGCGCAATCAATTTATAATATTGCTAAAACAGCACACATGAACATCATGGTCGGTTGTATGCTGGAATCACCCATTGGCATCGCTGCGATAGCGAGTTTTGCTCTAAGTAAGCCGGATATCCTCTATGCGGACCTAGATCCTATTTATTTAATTCGTGACAACTATGTACTTGGCGGAGCGCAACGCCTTGGCAGTAAGATTATTTTGTCAGACAAGCCGGGTTTGGGGATTGAAGGAATTACTCAAGGATTAAATCAGATTGGGATGATCCAATAATGTTATTTTACATTCAGCTGGCCAGTTTAAGCATTATTGTTCTTTATGCGGTACTGTTATTTCGCAATGTCGATGCTTTAATAGCGACTGCAATTTGTGTCGGACTGGGTTATTTGTGGAATCTAAGTAGCCCCATCGACATTGGAAATTCTATGGCGAATGCTTTAGGCTCCTTCATGGCCTTAGTGGGTTTTATTATCATGTTAGGTCATGGATTGGGCGAGATCTTAACGCATACCCAGGTCAGTCATACTTTGGTGCATCAAATTGTGTATGGAATTGGAATTAATACCCAACGACGCGCTAAAATTGGCATTGTGCTTTCTTCTTTTATTATTGTAGGTTTGCTGGGCACTTTAGCGGGCGGATTGGCAATTTTAGCACCCAGCTTACGTCCGATTGCTGGGTCTGTAGGACTATCGCGACCGAGTTTGGCGGTATTAATGCAGGCTTCAGCGGAGGAAGCTTTAATTCTTGGCCCTTTTGCCCCCCCAGTCGTGGCTTTATTAGGCGTTACAGGACTAAATTACCAGACGGTCCTGCTTTATGCATCTCTTCCGGTGGCCCTGGTTACTTTAATTACGACCTGGGTTATGGCGAATCGATTACAACAAAAGTATGCGCATGAATCTTGCGAAGATGAGGACACTTCAGAGCCATTTGTGCCCAGTAAACAACAAAAGCGCACTACCCTACTGTTTTTGATTTCGTTTATGGCTTGCCTGATTTATGGCCTATTTTCGCATGCGAAAACTTCTTATGTTATTTTTGTTATGTTATTTCTAGGGCTTAGTACAGGATTGGTGAGCAAATTAGGCTTAAATCAAATTTTTAGGTTATTCGTTGAGGGAATGCGTAAAAGTTTACACCTTTTCTTTTTATTTATTTTATTCGATCCTTTTATGGTTTTAATTCATCAAGCAGGAGGATTTAGTGCTTTAACCGAACTATTAACTCCTTTAATTAATGTAGGGGGTAAGCCGATATTATCGATGTTAATTGGCTTTACCGGTGCATTTGGCATGCCTGGGGCCGCGGAAGCAACGATTAAAATGTTGCATCAGCTCTTTTATCCAAGTGTGCTGCAAATGCAATTGCCCATGATCGCATTCGCTTTATGCATGATCTTTGCTACCCGTGTTACAAATTATGCTTATCCGGGGGCGAATATGTTTGCTGCGATGGGTTTTGCTGGAAGCGAAAATGTCAAAGCAATGATACAAAATGGATTAACCGTTACTGCAGCACAAGTTTTATTTCTGATTGTATATAGTTTATTTCTATAATTTGAGTCAGTCTATTATGCTGAAGCAACGGCATTGAATGAACAATTTAAGACCGTTGCTCATCTTACTCTATAAAATATAAATTTAGGGGGTTAAAGGGTCCATCGCATGTTCTCCTGGTTGCGATGAGGAGGCATCATAGTCATAAATACCTCTTTCTTTTAAAGCGGTTGAAGCTACCCTGGTCAACATAGCCATAGCGGATACGGGTAGTAAAATAAGATCGATTAAGGCCTGGCAAAAAAGTTGAACTATATTATTGGTTGCTTCAAAAGCCCATGAGGATATTTGCTTCGAACCCATCGCTTTACCAGCAGTCTCTACCCCAAATAATACCGCAACCCCCCCCAACACTATCAAAGGAATTTCTAATGCTCGCATAGGATCAAAAATAATCAAACCAAGGAAAGCAGCAGAAATGAATGTATGACGAGCACAATAAATATATTCTGTGGTCGACTCATAAGGCTTAAAAAACATTTGTCCCCATGTAAAGGGAGTCTTTGGTACCAGCGTATCTGATAATAGATGATTCTCGATAGCTTTTTGTGAACCAGTCAAATAGCCTATAGAAATTTTTTTTAACACGTTCTTTCCTAATTATTCAATGTGGTGGCCTTTTACATTATTTTTCAGCTCTTATCAAGAAATTTTGGTGGCAGAACCCAGATTTAGCGGGGGGTAAATAAATTGCAGTAATTAGTAAATATATCCACACAATTTTGGCATTGAAACATTGGAAATGAGTATCGACTCTCTGATTGCTGCTAAAGAGCGCAATCAGAGAATATAATTATTGATTCGTTTGAGGAGGGGTTGTAGTTTGATTACCTGATTTAATATCAGAATTTAAGATCACACTCTCAAAATTTTGGTTCGCTCCTACAACCAGTAATCCATTATTAAGCTTATAAAAATAAACGCAATCTTCCTTTCCATTGAACCAGTGTTCCCAAGTCATGCAAACGCTGCCGTCTTCTTTTACAAGCCAGGTTCCTTTATCGTTTTGGGGAGCTCCCTCGGTTGGTTTCGCAAATCCTCCCATCATCTTACCGTCTTTACCATAGTAGCCGGTAAAACTATTGGCGAGTAATTTATCATTTAGGGTAGCAGCTGATATTGTGGTGATCGTTTTATCAGTAATGGCTTCCGTCACTTCCGCTTTACTCATAGAGGAAATAGATGCAGCGAAACTTAGTGAGGAAGTTGTCAAAAGAGCAGCAACTATAGGTAGAGTTTTCATAATTATTCATTCCTTGAAAATTTAATATTTATATAACTAACACAAGAATAGCAGAAATTAAAGAAAGAGTATTTCTATTTCAGGATGCTTTGAACGTTGCATGGTAAAAAGGGTGGATCACACCCCTGGGGTATCCTCCCTTCTTTTAGGCACCATGTCATTGCTTATAATGTTCTCCCGCGGATGCAGGAACTAATTCCTTATGGTGTCTTTGAGATAGATTCTCGGCTAAGCCTTGTTGCGTAGGGAGATTGCTATCAGAATGTAAGTCCAACCACTGATGATCATATCAATCGCAATAAACAACCCGATGACCCATAATCCACTCATTGGCCAGTGCAATAGAATCATAATACCGAGTATTAAGGAGCATATTCCTGCAAATAAGATCCAACCCCAGCCATGCGTATTTCGTAAGGATATGGACATGCTAATGCGAACAATACCAATAACAATAAGCGTCCATGCCAATAACGCTGTTATGATGGTCGATGCTAATAAAGGATCATATAAAACAATAACGGCGCCAATTATGTAGAGTATTGCTACGAGAATTTGCCAAACCGTACCTTTCCATTCTTTATGTTTAAACGCATCAGCAAAGTGCGATAATCCTGAAATCAAAAGTAAGGCGGCAAAAAAATACATGCTGACTATGGTTAAAAAGATGTCCATTCCCAAGCCAATCATCCCAAAAATCAAGAGTAAAATTCCAAAACCTAAAAACCATCCCCTATGGCGTTGGATGATTTTTGTATCGGGATGAAGCGTATCAATATTCGTATGTTCCATATCAGTTCCTTTTGATGATGTACTTTAAATATAGCTTATTATTGAAATGAATATAAATCAGTTGCCTACTGTTTAACTGTTAATTATCTAAACCTAAAGCCTTTTCTATAGTGGGACGGATAGACAATAAACTATAGCGGTTTTTCTTTTTATCTTCAGCATCGCGGGCCAATTGTCCGTTCATCACAAAGGCCCATATTTTCTTAGATTCGGGATATTCCGGGCCATGATGTACCCAATTGCTCCCATCCCCGCGACCATGATCCGTAGTTATTATGACCAGGGTTTGTTTGTCTATCCCCTTATTTTTTAAATAGCTCAAAATTTCATCGAGTACCCCATCATAATAGGACAATATCTTGTAATAGGCTGTTCTATCATTGACGTGGGCCGCCTCATCGGCATCATTTAATGAGATCCATAAGAAGCGAGGTTGAAAGGTAATAAAATAATGCCATGCTTGGGCAAACGTGTAACGATCATAACGATCGTTGCCTTTAGGGTGATCCTCAAGTTGTTTTTGGTTCAATTCCTTCATTACTTGATCTGGTTTTAAATGGTTAGGATCATAGACTGATTCATTTCCATTATTATTGAATGTTGTCCCTGGAATATGCTCTACAGCATAGGCAATCTCAGGCCAAGAGGAAAAGATTGCCACATCCTTTTTAGGTAGATGCAATTGCTGAATAATAACTTCTGGCAAAGTTTCAACTTTAATTCTACCGCACTTATTATCTGCGCAGGGTTGTACCGCCCCGGCCATTTGACTTTGATATGAAGGAAGACTTATCGGTACTGAAGCGGTGTACATAGGCTTATTGCCCCTAGGGTTTCCATAAAAAATAACTTTGTTCGCATGCATTTGCCAAAATTTTGGCAAATGCTGCTGATTTTGATAAATATCTTGCCAACGAACACCGTCCAAAGTGATATAAATAACCTGATTTATTTTCGTAGCAATAGGAGACACTTTGTCTCCGAAAGCTAGAGTGCAAAACAAGAATCCTAAAATTACCATCATCCGCTGAGTGAACATAAAGACTCCAAAATTGCAAAGAGAAATCGGTTCTATCCTGATTTCAAATCACAAGAATTTATCAGGAATATTTTATTAAGTATTTATTAATTCAGGAAAACGCAAATTGGTAAAGAATTTTTATTTATAGTTCAGGTAAATCGAAAAAAGGTCATTAGTCACTCGAATAAAGAGCTCATACAAAAACTAAGTCCGGCCTTTCTTGGAATAACCTCCTAATTCGTATTGGGATTCATTTTGATTTCTATCTCTTTTCTGAGGATTAAAAAAGGGCTCATAGAACATTCGAGCTGATTCTGGATAAATTGTTTTATAATTTCCCCTTGCAAGAATGGTGGTCCAATTGGATAACTTTTGAATTTTATAATCCATGTCTTGAGCAGCGCGATAGGGATCGCGTTCATTTATTTTTTTAAAACATGCTATAGAAAAAACGATATTATTTTGTAATTCACTAAGAAAATATTTTTTGAAGGGGGGATCGAGTTCACCTGCTTTATTGAACTTTATGATTGAATCATGCAATCTTTTTGCATGATTCAGCAAACTATCCATTAATTTACCATATGTAATGACTTCTTCGAATTCATCGCATGATTGAAAAACGGTACTGGCTTGAGTCATATAAAATTTTTTTAACCACTCCGCTAAGGTGCCAGTAGGAAGCTCTATTATTTGTAGCTCATTACAAAAATTGCAGACTTTTGATGCCTGTGCATAATGTTTTTGATATTTATATGCTTTGAGACCGTCTCTAATTTTGGGTAAATTTATTTTAATATCCGCCATATTGTGGCGGTAATGATCTAGCCTTGCATGCAAATTATCTATATCTTTTTTACAGTTCAATTCAATAATGGATACAAATTTACCTAATGTTGGGAATAACTTTTCTTGTTCTTCTACGGTTAACTTTAAAGAATGGATCTCGCTAACAAGCAGACAAAATTGAGTCTCCAATGTTAAATAATCTATGTAAGTCTCTAGAGTATTGCATAAATCATGAATAGTATTTGGCGTTATTTGTTGAGGAAAATTACCAGAGAGAATATCCATTAACCCCATGCGAATAAAACTTTGTTTTGGACTTTCATACATTTTATAAATTCGACAAAGCGCGTCGAATTTATCGATCGCCGATTCTACGAGATGGAAATAACTCCGCATTTCAGGATGATTTTGTTCTAATTTATTTTTAGTTGTATATAACTGATGTAGTTCTTTTAAAAACTTGAAATCATTAGGTTGAGGGTAGCTCTGCGATTTATTGTGAAGATTGGAATAAAAAATGATTAATTGATTTTTATTTGAACTGGATAAACGGTTCCACCAATTAATTAAAATGGCTTTTTCTGAGGCCGTATCATAGCGTAGTTGATAAGCTTCTGGCTGGACTTCTGTTTTTCCAATGACATACGGGTGTGCAAGTTGTAATAAAAGCGTGTAGAACTCCTCTTCACTTTTACCCCGTGCTTGTTTGAATAATGTATGGGCAAGAATGCCTTCAATGCTAATGATTTCCGCAAAATCAGCCCAATTCCCACCAAGAAGAACTTCAAAAGCAGAGCGAACTTTTAAGGATCCTAATTCTACCTCTACCCCATCGGTATAAAAAATTTGTGGAATTTCCGATTGATAACAAGGCAGTTCCCAAACGGTTCCCTCCGTCGCGATTAAATGGGTCTGTTCTCCATCATGGGTCAATCCACTCGTTCCCCCAGTTAATTGAATAACTTCTGCAATTTCGGAGTCTAAAAAAAGAAAGTGAATATATTTGTAATTGGTACTATATTCCAGGGTCGAGTCTAATCCTAGCCCTTTTTTGTATTCAAAAGTACTCAAATAACCTGAATCGACATATCCAGTTATATTGCTAGGGAGCAGATTTAAATGCATAGCCGGAGTTGCATTATATTTCTCCACTGTCTTAGGAAGTATGCAGGGTGAATTATCCGTTCTTAAAAATAACTTACGTGAAGATGGTTTAGAATTTAGTTCAAATTTGTTATCCACAAAAGCCTCTACAAACTAAACTTTGATTATAATGATTTGATTTATTTCAATCAATATGGCGTCTTATTTGCCATATTTCTTTAACAAAGATTGGATCAAAACCATACCTGCGTTTCTCTTATTCCAGATTTTTTGAAACTAGCCATGACTATGTTGATAGTTGTATTTGTATAAGCGCGCTATGTATTAGATGAACTTAAGTTCTATAATTTGATGATAACTTCCGAAAAGAAGTAGATATGAACGCTCTCTATAAACAGCTGATTCGATCTTCAGTTTTAGGAATGCTTGTGTTTCTGGCGCTTCTTTTTATTCCTGCAGGTACCCTAAACTATTGGCAAGGTTGGGTTTATCTGGTGGTAATTATTAGTGCATCTGCTGCCTACAGTATATATCTTGCAATACATGATCCTGCTCTCCTTAAGCGGCGTACTGAAGTCGGGATAGCCTATGAAAAGGAACCTATTCAGAAAATAATTATCTTTTTTCTCTATATTGCCTGCCTGGTACTGATCCTGCTACCGCCGCTCGATGTACGTAATGGATGGTCATTAGTGCCGTGGTATGTTTCCATTCTCGGTGACCTGTTCGTGATGTTCTCATTCTACATGTTCTATCTGGTTTCAAAAGTGAACACCTATGCTGCTGCCAATATTCGTGTGGAAAAAGGACAGAAAGTAATTACCACAGGCCTATACGGATTGGTTCGTCATCCGATGTACTTTGGAGCCCTATTTCTTTTTATTGGTACGCCGCTTGCACTCGGTTCATTGTGGACCTTGCTTTTGCTTCCCATTTTCATATTCCTTTTAGTTGCTCGTATCTTAAATGAGGAAAAAATACTCGTCCATGATTTACCCGGATATACGGACTATCAAAAAAAAGTCACAACTCGGCTTATACCGTTCATATGGTAATAGTGGAGGAATGCTTAGCCGGTATGGATGTCTGGTTGCTAGCAATCAGGTATTACGTACTATAATTTTAATTTGAGGAGTTAAGATTATGGAAGCTGATTTATTTGATAATTATCAAGATATTCTCTCCCGTTATGGGTATGATGAGAATGATTTCGACTTAATTGAGCAAGATGAAACGGATTACACCCAAAATCCTTATCTTATACTTGGCAAAGTAAGTATTAGGTGCAAAGCCACAGATATAACCAAAACGTACAATACGGGTTATGCAACCATATGGCCAACTGATTTTGAAGAGGATTTAAGAAATGGGTATTTCAAAGATACCTTCAAAGCTTGAATTATTGCGAAACTTGGATTGAACCTGGTTGCGAACAACCAGGCTACGTTGGAGTTTAAAGAAAAGTTTTCTGAGTCTTATCCACGTTTCGGAAGGGCTATATATAATGAGCCTGGATGATTTAGCTGATTTGCTTCCACACCCGCCTGGTCTCCCTCTCCCGTATAAACATCCACATGAGCCCCCATAATAGCGCCCCCAGTGTCTTGGGCTACGCACCAAGATGTCGATTTTTTGCAATTGTAGATAAAACTCATACCAACAGGGATTACCTTGTGGTCTGTTGCACATGAAGCATGGGGGGTTAGAGAAATATTTTCTGAACCATAAGGGCCGCCATCTTCTTTAGTAAAAAATACATAGCTTTGATCTCGATTGCGCAAGTCGGCAGCTTTATCACGGTTAAGCGGGTTATCTAAATATTGGCGAATCAACTGTTCCGATGCTGCACTTTGTCTAATTTTTTTAGACACATTACAACGTAATTTTGCTTCATCATGACATTTAGGATCTTTAGCACACCGTTCCATTGTGTCCAGGTTCCCGCCGCAGGTCGGATCTTGCGCGCATTGGACTATGCGACCCAGCATAGTGCGTGGCCTGCCGTTGGCCCCATCGTAATTGATGTGGAATAATTTGCCATCAAGAATTAATGAACCAGAGCCTTCAAGCATTAAAAAAGCGGGATCATTTGGGTCTTTAACGTAGCCAAGTATATATTTGGGATTTAAAGCTCCGTGTTCAATCTCTTCTCGGTCGGGCACTACGGAGTATGTGCCATCTGCATTCTTCAGACAAAATCCACGTGCCATTTTAGTGAGTGGGTCAACCCCACAAAGAGGCGCTTTCAAATTATATTTTTTGCATTCCGAAGCTACATGCACCACACCAGGATTACTATACATAGGATATAAAAATGCACCGCCACGTTTGGTGCGTGCCTCAACAGGAGCTGGTGCATAATAAGCAGTAAATTGAAACTCACCCTTTTTAAATCCCGCATGATTTTCGGGCCAGCCATCGCTTTTATACCAGTCAAATTCGGTTTTGATGCTCGATAAATATTTTTTAAAATCGCCACGGGCGGATTTTGCAAGAGCGAGCATTTTCTCGTTGATATTATGACACCATTCTTGTCGTTTATATGTATGACCCGCGATGGTCATTGCTTGAAATTCACCTCGATGTTTCTTGCAGTTTTCAATCTGATTATTCAATGCTTTAATCACTTCGCCCATATTGCCGGCTGGATTATCTAACGGTAGCTCAGATGCTGAAATTTTATGAAATTTAAAGCGCAACACTCCGGGCTCTTTGGCGGCCATTTTCTGTCGTGTGGTGAAGTCGGCGAACCTTCTAACATCTAAGCAGCGCTGAATTGGATCATCAGGGAGGGCTGCTTGAGCGATGAGGCTAAATGTCATAAGTGCAAATATTAAAATGGATTGAAACATTGGTATCCTTTACCCAACCATGATGATGTAAGTAGGATTATATAGGACTATTGGTCAGTCATCAAAGAGAGGAATTTTACACGCATTGTACCGTTAACGGGTGTAGCTGATTTGCTTTGAATAATTGATTAAAATGTGTTCAGTTGATATGATTTGACGTAGTTAGTAAATTTTTAACTCAAAACGGTAATTATCATTTTATCATTAAAGGTTCCTGTATGCGTCATAAAAAAGAAGTGATTGACACGCCTAAAAATACAGCTAAGCAAAACAACTCCCTCTCAAGCGAAATTGCGAATTTTAAAGTTTTTGTATTTCAACCCGATGAGGAGTTTTTTTATTCTTCTTTTGAGGAACGGTTAAACATTTTAGAAAAACGCATTCTTCTTGCTAAAAAAACGCTGCAAGAAACAGCTAGCAATGAAATGAATCATCCTTCTCCTAAAAGTAAAAAAACAAGCTTACCCTGGTCTATAATGTTTAAAGTGCTAAAAAAGGAAGAAAAACAATTAAAGCCGCCTGCAATGACACCACCGCGAGCAATATTTGTAGCACCGGAGTATCTTTTTAAAGATCAATCCGAAACCTGTTATCACAAATATTATTCTCAAACGCAAAAAAATTTATTTAAAAAAAGAATACAAGAACTGTCCAAAGACACAGACATGTTAATTGCTCCAGGAACATTTTGTTGGTATAAAAAATCAAAGCACGATTCCCAAAATTATTATCGCAACACGGCATATTTTTTCCATCGTGGCCAGGTAGAAAAATACAAAAAAAGATATCCCCATACAAATTATGATTTTGATTATACTGATGAAGGTTTTTTAAATTACTTGGATTTACGTCGAATTTTTTTCAAATCAGGGATGGAGGACACCTTAGTTAAGGAGTTTTCTGGACTGAAGTTGGGCGTGGAAATTTGTTACGATAGTGTACAAAGCTCTTTATCTAATTTTGTTAATGACAACAATATATCTTTGGATGTACAGCTGATTATCGCTGATGGCGCAGAAAAACCTAATTTAGTAGCTCGCCCGGGGACCCTATTTATTAAGGTTGAAAAAAAAGCTGCTCACACGGAGATAGGTACGATAATTAACACTTCCGATTCCACTATTGGGATACAACCCGCTATCTATTTGGGTGATTTGGAAGAGAACGAGCTCAAGTCTTTTAAATTTAGGTGAAGCATAGTCTGTTTGGGGGAGCCACGATCTGGTGCAGTAATCATCTATAATATAGGGAAGGTGATTAATCGACGTTTTTAAAAATGATGACTCTCATCACGGGTGCCTCAAGAGGAATTGGCCGATCGTTAGCGTTTGAATTTGCAAGTCAAGGTCATTATTTAATTTTAACTGCGAGAAATCAGCGTCTGTTGGAAGAGCTTGCTTTTCAAATCAAAGAAAAGTATCCGGTCGAGGTAACTATCATTCCACTGGATCTCAGCGCACTTAAATCTCCTGCTGCTTTAGTGAAGCAAATTGAGACTCTTAATATAGAAGTAGATTGTTTGGTTATTAACGCAGGTATTGGTTACCTGGGCGATTTTTCCTCTATGGATGAGAAGTATTTAAATGAAATGATACAACTCAATATGGCGGCATTAACTAAATTAACTTATTATTTTGTCAAAAAATTTATCCACAAAGGTCGAGGTAAGATACTTCAAGTCGCCTCTACTGCAGCCTTTCAACCCGGTCCTTTTATGGCCATGTATTATGCCTCAAAAAGTTATGTAGTATTCTTTTCACGAGCACTGGCTTATGAATTAAAAGGCACAGGGGTTACAATTTCCATACTTTGTCCTGGTCCTACCCAGTCAGATTTTTTTAAAAAAGCTGGGATGGAAAATAGTTTTTTAGCTCGAGGTCTTATTGGGGTCAAATCTACGGAATACGTCGCAAAAGCGGCCTATCGAGGCCTTAAACAAAATAAACTATTTATTATTCCTGGGATCATAAATAAGATGCTTGCGTATTCTGCTAAGTTAATTCCTGATGCCCTAAGTACTCGCATTACGGCGTTTCTTCATGGAAAAACAAAGCATACGTAATTTATTTTGATAGGAACATTTAGGCGTCAAATTGATTAAATAATCCCAGAAAAGGAAGATACTGAACTATAATTTGATTTAAATCTGCTTAATTTTGATTGTTATGAAGTTGCCCAAGGCTATTGTTCCTTACTCAAATAAGGATGCTGCTCTTCTCGCTAATAAATACGCAAGAGAATTTATTATAGAAGGTGGAACTCAACTTATTAATAATTCTTATCCTCTTGATAAGAAAAAAAGTCTTAGCGACGCAGTAAAAGATGTAAGAGAACAATCTCAAAAAACTGTAAGTTCCTGGCTAGAGTTTGACTATTATGTTTATGAGTTTTATCAATCTATTGAGTGCAGTAAAAAATATTCGATTGGAAATTGTAATGAGCTTTCCGAATTGGCTTTAGATTATATTGCTCATTATGTCCCTCATGTAAATGCAGAAGTTTTTCAATTACAAGGCGGAAATCATGTGGTACTTGTAGTTGGAAGACAAAAAGACAGTGACCCTCGAAAACCGGAAACCTGGGGTAAAGAAGCTTATATTTGCGATCCTTGGTCGAACGATGTATATCCAGCTTCAGAATATCGTTCCCGAACTAAAAATTACTACCAGGAATATGACGAAGTTTCCGACACATATACGAATCAGGTAGAGAATTTTAATCCTTCCAAACACACTTTTGGCTTGATTAGAAATTATAATACCGACTACATCAGAAAATATAATACTCAAGAACACCTTATTGAGGTTTATGATCTTTTTCAGAAAAAACAGCAAATGGTTGTTGGTGCAGCAGTAAATTTAGAGCGAGCCCTGATAAAAATACGCAATAAATTAGAAAAAAAATATGGGGTAGATAATGAAAAATACCAGGTTATTGAAAACAAGATAAAACATATCCAGAGTGCTACGGAACAACTCACGAGAGATTTTGCAAGGCCTATTGATGAATCAAAGAATTATTACGAGATCATCTCTCAATTAGATAAAACTTTGCGGCAATCGATTAAGACTTATATTAAAGCAGCCGAAATTACCAAAGAAGAGGCGAAGACTTTAGCCCAACCCGTTGGAAAGAGCGGCCGTAATAGATTTTTTCATTCTAAATACGATGTAGTATCAAAAATTAATAATGCGCTGGAAGAATCTAGCGACATGTTAAAAAATGTTCCTGTAAAGAAGTAACCGTGATGCCCCTGGGTTTGGGTTGCAATTGTTGGTGGTTGCAAGTCATCAAGCTACGCTTTATGCTTGCATCTCTTTTAATGTGATGAAAAAGTAGGCAATGTGCCACAAGTGAGAGATAAAGAGCATAAAGATTGGCTCTTTGAGTTAATGAACGAATCAGGATATCACCCTGATCCTGGCGGAATGTGCTTTGGTGTTGCCAACATGGGAATGCAAGCAATTCTCGCCGAAGAATTCAACCCATTTGAGAAACGTTTCCTAGAGCTTATCAATATTTATAACGAACGGGATGATATCCGTAGAATTATCGATATGTTGGAGGAAGAGGTTGTAAATCCTAGCCAGCAATTACAAGAAGAAGCCAAAAAATCTTTAATAAACACGTTAAATCTTGACGATAAACTTCGCGAGATGAGAAAAATATGGTCCCTGCATTTGTTACAGGTAGAGCAGATTGATTTTGGTCAGTTGAAAAGGGAACTCAATAGGAAAGAGAATGAATTTTTATACGCTATTTTTATAAAGCAGCAATTAGAACACTGCAAAAAAAAGCTAGACTCATTGGAAACAGCGTTTTCTAACCCAGAACGCGAGTATATGGCTTTTTTTGAGGGCGTAGAAGTATATCAGAGACCTGGATTCCATGGTCCTTTATTTGAAAAGGGCGTGCAGTTAAAACAAGATACATTGCTCAGTGCTCCGCGAGTACTTTCCAAAAAGCTGGAACAAAATGGTGGAATTAGCAGGATAAGCTGTTTTATAGGGGGGTATAGCCCTGAGGAATTATTTCAATATTTTCTAACCCTCAAAAGTCAATTAAATGGAATAAAAAAACCAATTGCTTTAATTCTTGGCAGTGGCGATCATGCCCTTACAGTGGGATATGATCCGGCACTGGATCAATGGCTATTTATTAACGGGAGTCATGAACCTGAACGCATCCCGGGAGCGAAGGTACAAGAGATAGCCCAGAGCGTATTTAACGCATTCTCGTCGGGCAATCAATGTGCGTTTGTAACTAATATTTATTGTAATAAATCAAATGAGGAAGAATTCAAAAAACGCGTGGCAGCATGGGAAAATCACCGCGAATTCCGATCAATACATCAAATTAATGCAACAAAAATGAAACAATCAGGTTCCCATTTACTGCTTCTTACCGCATTAGATAATGATCCCGTCATGGCTAAAAGTCTTATAAAAGAGGGCATTGATCCGAATCTTGTATCGGATGCTAAAGGGGTTACTCCCATGTTAATTGCCATTTGCTGCAACCATATCGATGTTGTAAAAGAATTACTTGCTTGCCCACTAACCCAAACCATGAGCTTAAACATCCAGGTCGATTCCCTGTATCAATTTGCACGTGCTGCACAAATAGATGAAGGCTTAGTGGACGAATTAGTTCGTAAAAAAAATCACCCAAATCAACCCATTGATGCATCCTCCTTAGTTGTTGTATCACTGCATGAACTTGCAGCCGCATTAGGATATACGGAACTATGCAATTTACTGCATCAATATGAACAAAACCAATTAGCAACACCAAATTCTGCGATTGCCTTTTTTAAGACCGACGAATATCTAAGTAAAAAGTCTCTGCTGAATGTATGTAAACCTAAAGAGAACCCTGGTTGTTCAAAATCTATTTATTCTCCTTAATTAATCTTTGTGATCGGGGTATTAACACATACCGGCGATGAGAGATGAATTAGAGTTAACTTGCTGATGTAGTGCTGTGATGAACTCACTTACCGTGCGGACAATTTGGCCTTCCAATAAATTATCTGCCAGTCCTTGCTTTACAAAGAGCCTAATCGCGTCACCTAATTTACCGCTACGCAAGGTGGATAAATGCGCTAAAAGATCCACTGGATTTTCTTGTAAGGCTTCTTTCAGTGCTTTAATAGCTGTCTTTTCGGAAGCGTTTTGTTCAGAAAAAGCAAAGATACGGTATGTATAGTCTTTACTTAAAAGATCTTCAAAAATGAGTGCACTATTTATAAAAGAAAGAATGGATTTATCTATAACCAAGTTCTCTTGATGCGCCTTGGTGACCGTTTTGATTAATTGAAGTTTTTTTATATCGGAGTCGTCTGATTGTAAATTTTTTAGTTTACTGAGAGCCTTATTTTTATTTATTTGTGTTTCAATCCATTCCACAGTGACTTGAGTTAGATCGTCGCTGTTTAAGATCACATCAATACACAAATCGAATATGGGTGAATCTTCTGCAAAAGATGCGGGATAGGCGAGTAATATTTTTCTTAAAGCATGACGATACGTTTTATTTAAATATTCAATTAAGTTCTGTTCATCAATTGGTCTCTCTTGAGCGTGAGATTTAATAAATTTAAGGGGTTCATAATAATCACGAATTATACTTAATTTGGGCATAATCATCTCTCAGCGGGTGGTTTTCCAAATGGTGTTCTAAGAACTTGTATGCCTTCACAACTTTTGGCGTGCACTTTAGGAAACCTGCAATTCAGGATTGATTACTATATAGGAAAAGAAAACGAATTTAGGCTATGGATTTCCTTAGTTCGAAGGTACTATTTCGAAATACCATATCCTAGAAGAAATTAACGCAACATTATAAAATGAAACCCTGTTAATCGTCGGATTCTGCACAAAAATGATTTCAATGTTTGCCATACCCAATTGTGATACTGTAAAAAAAGCACGTACTTTCTTAGAGAATAATCAAATTGAGTATGAGTTTATCGACTTCAAAAAAACTCCACCAACTCCTACACAAATAAAAGCTTGGGGTGATTACTTAGGCGAGCTTCCCGTCAACAAAAAGGGATCGACATACCGAAAATATAAAGACCATTATGAAGCATTGAGTGCCCCTGAACAGGTAGAGTTCATTATCGCCAATACGTCCCTTATCAAGAGGCCTATTTTGGTAGAACATAACAAAACACTCGCTATAGGTTTTAGCGAAGAACACTATAAAGAATTATTCCAAATTCCTAAAATGTAATTCGGGGTCTATTTTTTAAATCGTTATGATACTGATAAAGGAAACCGCTGATTTTTTCCTCTATATTTAATTTATTACGAATTATTAAAGGTTAAAGAATGAGAAGAATTCTATTTGGATTAAGTCTTTTATTAACTAGTCATTTACTCAGTGCTAATCCAGTGGAGGCATCAGATGCTAATATAATTCCCTGTTTTAATAAGGATGAAGCGCAACGTATAGGAAAGCAAATTAACGATATCTTTCGCCATGAATTTTGCGAAGAACACGTTGATCCCCAAAAACTTGTTTCGATAAGTCAGAATATCTTGTCTAAAATTATCACTGCTTCCTTTCTAGGGGTTACTCCACCTGAAAATTGGCAGTTTGTAACAGATGACATTATAAAAAATTGCCTTGGAAGCAAAGTCCCATGTACAAAGGATACTCAAAAAGAGATCAAAGGATGTATCCAGCCTAGAATACCTATGCTCTTACTTCAATTTGGCCCTTGGTTTGCTGAAAATTGTTCGCAATTAAATAAATCATTAATTCAACAATGGCCAGCTAAAGAAGTTATTCTCAAAAACTTAATTAAGGAAAGTAAAACTCCGAGGCTTTGAAGTTGTAAAAAGAATGGAAGCTCCTCAATCAGGATGTAGCTGCAATAAAATCTTTTTTTTATGGGCTGATCTTTTTTATTAACATTTTTTAAAAATCAGGGCATTACTCATGGTATAAAGGATGATGTTGTATATAATGCGCAAAGTGTTTATATTTTGATGAGATTTTTATGCCTAATCCTATATATAGTGGACAATATGTTTATTATTACGATGATTTTCCGAACCAAGTGGATGTAAATTTTATCCCACTCCCACCAGAAAAGATATTGCCTACAATTACCTCAGAAGATGATGAATATTCCATTGAAAGTACTCGTTACTCAGAGTATTTAAGTAAAATAAAAGTTCAATGCGACGATAAAATGGCATGGATGATGAGTGCAGTTCCTTCTGCACTGGATTCCTTAGAAGAAAGGAGTTCTCTGCGACAATTATGTGAATATTTGAATACGGCTGCTTATTGGAAAAAGGATGGAGATTGGCCTCAACAATTAGATGAGGAGAAATTAAGAGCATTTAATATTGAGGTTGTAAAAAATTGGCTTTTTCAAAAAACAGCGCACTATTTTTATACTGAGAATCAAGAGACGCTTCCAACTCCAAATGAATACAGAATTCGACTGAGCAGCAATTTGGAGCAATTTAAGAATGAATTAATGGCTTTGGATGCACTTAATTTAATAAGGTCACATCCTGATAGTTATTTAGTTAGTCTTTGGGATAGCTTAAATCCAACCGATATCCCCAATAAATTCAACGTTTTTAATCCTTCTGCAATTATAGAATTGATCCATGAAAAAGAGTTACTTCTCGATACCACGCAACGAACAATCCATGCAAATGATTTTGAATATTGGCAGCAAATACAGCAACGATTAACTCACGAACTCATCGTGCTAATCAATGAGTCTATTCTAGATGAGTTGAGAAAAAAATGTGCGGGACTAAACTCTAAAATACCCTTTGAACAATTATATAAAACAAACTGGCCTACCTCCAAACTCCTAAAAGACAATACTCCTCCATTACGCTCACTATCCGAAGTAAATGAGTTCATGGAAAAAATAGTTATTGCGGAGCAACAGTTACTTAGGATGATTGAAGAAAAAAAGAAAGAGTGGATGGGGTCTCCTGCCGGGTTTGCGATTGCAATCGAACGAACCCAATCCATATCAGAGGCTAAGGAAACAACTAATGAAGGATTTATACAAATACTCTCGGAGCAGTTAAAAAAAATTGCAGCTGAAGATGAACTCCTCGAATCGCTTTCATTAGTGAATTCGAATCCTCTCCAGGTAGTAACCAAAATAATGGATCAGGAACGTGTTGATAATGTAGCCATGTTAGCTCCTATAGTAGTTCGTGATATTCAGCATGTGATCGAACACATGTCTGATAAGCCTACATTGGTTGATTATTCCAAAAATGTTCAAGCATTGGATCAGTTTGTGGTGAATGTGCGTTCAGCGTGTAATCGTGCCGCGTTGATAAATCTTTATGATCGTTTAGAGCAAAGCACAAACAAACAAATAGCTGAAAAGATGATTAGCAACTGGGATGTAATCGGAACGGATATTCGTGATAGTGAGCGGATGATGACAGAATCCGATAAACTTCGAATTATCGCTTATGCTCAAGGAAAAAAAACAAAACAAGAATACGAAGAGGAAATGTCTAAATTAAATGTAAAGCTTGAACGAGGTGAGATTACTGCCCAAGAAGAAGTGGTAATTAAAATGTTTCCAAAGCTTAAAAAGGCACTGACCCGATTACCTAAAGAATATTTCGCCGACTTTTCGCTTGTGTTAAAGCGAGCATTTGTACATCAGCAGATCACTCATCCTGAAAAATTCCTCCAAAATCCCCATGAGTCAGCAGTCTTCACCGATCTTGCTTTAGATCCCAGCAAAATAAAGGTTAATAAAGAATTAGTCCAACAAAAAATAAAGCATGTATTGCAAAATCTAGTTCTTAATGGCCAAGCAGAACATGAGATCCCTACCTTGAAGGAGCTGCAACATCAAATTGACCTTTTGGCTTTGAAAGAAAAAATTATCGCTGCTGGAGGTGAGTCTTCTTTAACCCCCTTGATCCACATACTCACTAAAGCAAGACAAGAAATCATCGCTGAAGCAACTCATTTGTTAGAACAAGAATATGAGCAATGTAAAAAGGAATTGTGTGACTCTAATCCAAGTATTTCTCAACATGTTGATAGCTGTTTGAAAAGATCACAAAATAAATGGCTGCAATCGTTTTATCGCTATATAGATAAAAAAATTAAAGAAAATAAAGATAGCCTGGCTGGATTTACTGACCAATACGATCAGATAAAAGCAATTCTTTCTCCCCTAACCGATAACACTTCCAGTCAAATAAGAACTCGAATGTTAGACGATGTTAAAAAGGACCTTGCCTTTTTTAATCAATGGGGTGATCCAATTCAGTATGAAAATATTCAGGGATTTATAGGGGGTACTAACGAGATATTAGGTGAAGGAGTATGTCAGGCAAATACCTACAGGGTCATTACTCGAGAAATGACCAGCTTAGCTAGAAATCAAGTACTCTCCGACTCTCAATGGCGAGCGGAAGTGAAAATTTCCCCGCAAGATCGTTACAATCAAGCTTTATATCAAATAAATATAGGAGAGGTGGCGAATAATGGTTTATCGCGAGCAGTGTTAAAACGTCTTCATCTTAAGAAAATTCAAGCATTGCATAGTGAATTTAATTATGCAGAGGATCCTGCGTTTAGTGCGGATGCTCTCTATCAAATACTTTCCAAAGCAGTGGTTCAACAACAGAACTCGAAATTAAAAAATTATGGAATTGTAAAAATATCCATTGGCCATCATACAATGAAAAAAGATGGGGACCTAGTCGCAAATCAAGCATCTTGGGGGCATGCTATCTATCTTCGTTATGATCCAAAGAAAAAAACGGCTTATTTTTTTGATCCTAACCATGGGCGTAGTATTAACTTTTATACCTGGAAAAAATTAGAGAGTGATGTGGACTTTAAAAAGATGAAGCAGAAAGAACAGGATGAAACGGTTCAAAATTACATGCTGATGTGTTTCTCGCAAATGATTGTTCGTGACTTTAATGACATCAATACAGTCGGATGTTTTGAAATGGAGATGGATTCGAGTCTTATCGATAAATTATTTTCTGCCGGGAATACCCTTGTTGGAGGACTTAATAATTTCTTTAAAAAACAAAAAGAAAACCATAGTAAAACGGACAATCTAATTGAACAATGCATGGCCCCATAATAAACAGCCATTAATCACCCAGTTATCGGTGCCAGGGCTGTTTAATTTTAACCCCAATCGGAACTATGGGCTTTCAGCCCAAGGCTTTGGTTTGGGGTTTTTACTAGAGTATCGTATAAATCACAGGCAATGTTTATTGGGATTTCTTTGCATACAAAGATTGGCAAAATAATATTTTAAACTGGATACAAAGATATCGCCTTCTTGTTCCATAACAAATATTCGTTCAGGCTGTAATTCAAGATAATTGGAAGCCTTTAAAATGGAGTAATAGATGGTTTCTGCAGAAGAGGAAACCCATTGTTTTAAAAAAGGGAGAATGATTTCGGGATCGTTAGAATAAAACCGTTGATAGATATCGGCAATTAACTTCTTTCTCATTTCGAAATTACTTTTAAAATAGAAATTACTTCGGTCTTGATGATAGAGCATAAAGGGCGTTTTGTTGGGATTGCTTTTTAAACCGGCATTGAAATTCATCGATGTAATAACGCCTCTAGCAGGTTCAATTTGCAAGGTGGTGGTATTAAATAAATTGTATCCATTATATTGATCCAGATACGATTTTAGATAATCGATGGCTTTATCTGTTAGTGGATCAAAATAACTCTGGATTGAAAAACTGCGGGCGTATTCTTCTGGACTTTCCGGATCATAACTGCAGTTAATATATGTGTTGTAGATAAACAGATTCGCAGAGATTTTTTTTGAAAATATCCGGTCTATTTCCTGTTCTACTTCCTCACAACTGAGGTTCAATCCGCTTACATCACCATGAACACGAACGATTTGAGTTGGAAAATCAATGGTCCGTTGCATCATTTGACTCAGATTAGGTGGTTCTTGTTCATTTGTATGGTGTCTGGATATGGTATTTTTACTGTTGGGCAATGGAGAAAAAATAAGATGCTCTGAACTCTTTGAATGTGCAAAAACCAGAAGGGGTGATAAAAATAAGGCAATTAGTAAACAGCTCTTTTTCATAACATGCTCCTTTGTTAATTAATCAGAACTCCATTATTATCGGATTACACAGCTGTTTAATACTACTTTAATTAGAAAGCAAATTTAAAAGTGAAAAAACAAAGCCCCCCAAAGAACAGTTTGAGTGGATTGCAAACATCCAAGCAAATGTTTTTCTTTAGCGATTTCAAAATGTATTATTCATCAGCAAAATAGGTATTATATAATTTTATGTAAGTATTTTCTTTTTCTATTGCTTTTAATACATTATTAACCCGACCGATGAGTGCTTGATTCTTGGGGGGAGCCAAGATGACTACACCGTCTCCAACGATATGTACCTCGCCTAATGGCTGAAATTGATCGCCACCTTCCTGAGTCCAATAATTTACAGATGAGCGATTGAGAAAAGCCGCTGCTATGGTTTTATTATGTAAATCTGCTAATAAATCTTCAACGTCTTCATAGAGTTTCATTTGAAATAATTTTGCATAATGTGTCGATAAATATTCATAAAACAATCCACCATTGAGCGGATTCCGCAGGACACCGACTTTTTTTCCTTGTAATTCATTAATTGAATTAATTTCACTATTTTTTAAAATGAGGAACTGTCCCTTACTTAACATATAGGGGAGACTGTAAATGAAATTAGTTTTAAGGTCATGAGAAATCGGAATACCCCCCATTGCTAGGTCAACTTTTCCCTGTTGTAGTTTTTTGTACAATTCATCCATTCCCATGGGAATAAAGTCACATTGCTCTTTTAGGCGCTGACATAGTAATTGTGCTAAATCGATATCAAATCCATTTTTGGGAGAGAAAATATAAGGGGGTTTAAATATAAGCGTACCAATATTAATAGTGGCATAGCTGATTGAAGAGAGAAGAAGGCTCAGGGATATTAATAGTGTTTTAATACGCATTATTGCAAATTCCTTTTTATCATTCACCATTCCATAGTGATACATACCTATTGGAAGCCCTAGGGCATGAATATCTAGATTATATTTAATTAATAAAAAGATAAATATTTTCTTACACAACTTATGTTAAATAAATCCAACTCATGGCAGAACAATTGTCTTTAGAGACCGTGGTTTTGCGGCCTTTTTCTCTACATGGTTTTTTTTAAAGGTTACGGTGTCGTATTAGAGGTGTGTGAAGGGGACTCAATAAGATAGGAAATTGCTTGCTTATTTAAACTGCGATCTCGTTTATATTTATAATTAACATCAGGTCTTTCTAATGAGTGTGTAAGTGACCTTTTTAATTCATTGTGCAAATGTTCATATAGATGTTTATCGTGTGTTAATAAATTTTTTATCTGGCGCTCCAAGGCCAAAGCAATCCAAGGAGTAGTATGAGGGGTAATTGCTTCCAAGATGTTTTGCAGTCTTTGTTTTTCGTTGGGGCTATCTTTCTTGATGTGCGCAATGATTATTGCAAAATCTGTATGGCGTTCAAGCGGTGCCTTGGTACTAATTGTTGTAAATTGTTCGGGGGTTAATACGCGTGCTGCCATTTCACAAAACGGTTCTTGAGGATTTCTAAAAATTTCCCAAAATTTGTTATCGTTAAGCGAGCACTCAAGCTGCGACTGAGTCATATTCTCCAAAATAATTTTTAATCTATGTTCTCTACACTCTAGGGACGATTTATGGTTTATTGTTTTGGAATCGAGTATCCAAATGTGACTTAGTAAATTTCTAGGGCCTGCTGCCGATGTGGCTCGTTCTACAAGCATTTTAATTCGATAATCTGGTAGGCTATCTAAATCTGCACTTATTTTTCCCTCATTTGCAATAAAGGTGGACCTATTTAACTCGTTAATGAATGCATCAAAAGCCTCATCGCTCCACTCTTTTTTTTGTAACGAACTGTTTATATAAATGGGCTTTGAAACCGGTGTTACTGGTGCCCATTTTTTTGTAAACAGAGATGGGGGTGTGGTGTGTTGAGTATTTGCTTGTGAGGCTTCAAGTTGCTTTTTATATTTTTGAAAATTTGCTTGAATGTAATGGTCAACTAATTTGGTAAGTTCAACCTTAAAAGAGACAGGATGCGCCATATGGCTTATTTGATCAAGGATCGCTATCCTCAATTTCCAAGTGGCATAAGGCATAATAGAGACCAGTTTACCTAATAAGTAAGGACTTGGGTTGAGTTTTTTGATGAGAGAGTTTAATAGTTCATGCCGTTTGCTATCGGAGGCAAACAATTCCAATTGCTTACGAGTAAACGTGTTGACCGCACTATCTGCAAATGCGTCTTTATTTAACACGTTTAAGAAGTCGGGTGAGTCAAAGGATGCTTTTAATTGTTCTTCAGATAGAGCTTCGAGCATTACTGCAAATTTGCTTGCTTTATTTTCTCTTTTTGAGATTTCAAATTCAAAACCCATAAATTGACGCCATAAATAATCCAGTTCGGTAGAACTAAATCTGCCTTTTTCTTTATAAGTGCTTAATTTACTAACAAGAAGTTTAATGTCCTTGTTCCCCATTTGCTCCAAGCGAGTCCAAAACTCATTTTTTGAGGTCGGAGCTTTGATAAGTAGAATTAATTCGTCGATATAAGGTTCTGTGACACTTGAGACTTCATCGTCTATTTTAATTATACCTTGTGCTTCTTCTTGAGCTATAACTTGGTTTACTTTAACTAAAAATACGGGAGTTTCTCTTACCTCGTTGGTTTCAGAGAGAACCGTTGGTATCTCTGATGTTATTTTCACCTCGGTTTTGGAAAAAAAGGTATCGGAAAGAGCACTGGGTTTTAGCGTTGGTGTCGTCTCTACCCTTTCTTCCATGTCAGCGGGGGCAACAATTGGAGCGTGCTCATCAACGTCTGATTCACTTCTTTTTAGCAACGGCTCTTTGAATTTGTTAACCTCCATAACGGGTGTTGTTGAACGGGTTAATTTTATTCCGAAAATAATTGCATCTATGGAACCTAAAGAACCAATTCTTATTCCTTGAAATCCTAAGGGCAATGGATCAGTTTTATTAAGGATTGCCTTTAACAAGCCCAGAGTCCCTCCTAAAAATGAAAAAGGAAGTGTTACTATGAATCCGAAGATACCCAGTAAAGTAAGAAATACACCGCCGATACGTTTTAAATAAAAAGATAGAAGAGGCTCTTTGAAAAATTGATGGAGCATATTAAATTCCCGAACGTTTAAGTATCCTACGTAAACCCTTAGACTCAATTAGAACCTTAGTGCATTCAAGAATTTATAGTTCACCTGAAAATAGGTCTTTTGCGAAAAAACTCCTAGAGAAAAGAAAAATTCCATTTCATTTTTTATCCTTTAATTACACTATCAAAATTAAGGGGATTGTTCCTTACTCGAGAAAAAAAACGATTACCCCTATACTCCAAAGTCATTTGAAAAATACCAGCTAAATTAATTGATGTAAATTGTTGTATAATTAATTATTACTCAGTTGAATTGACTCTGTCCTTGACGAGCTAAGATAATGAGAAAATGGGAAAGACTGTTGCGGTTAAAAATAAAGCAGATTTGATGGATATCCCTGAAGAGAACATTTTTATTTCTGAAAGTGGATATGCGTACGATATTAATCAAATCGCCGAATTCATTTCTGGAGACTGGGTATTTGCGGATTTCCAAAACCCCTCTGAACTAGCGGGTGTATTTCGAGATTTTAAAAATAAAGAACCCCTGGAAGCATCTAATGCAAAAGATTTAGAGCAAGGATTGGCATTGAACTTATTCAGCGAAAAAGATATTACCCAGCTTTTAACCCATCAAGTCGTCCGCAGTGCATTTGAAAATAGCCCTATCTTTGCTGGGTTACAAGAATATGCTGATGGGGTAAATGAGATTACTTTAAATCTGATGGGTAAGTTGGTTCTAGCTTCGCAAATTCTCGAAAACACGCTCTTGAGTGCTGATCAGAATAAACTTACTGCTGAATTGCATGAACCTCTCGCCGCATTTAAAACGCATCTTGATCAATTAAAAAAAGTAGAAAAGAACCCACTTATTTTTCTGACCTCCAACAACGGTCCCATCAGCAGCTATTCAGCCGTAACGGGACGTCGATGTAATTTCGTAGAAGATATCGATCATTTATTATCTGGAGCATGTGGGGCCGGCTTTAATCGGCATGTGGCGAATTTATATAACGCCCTAAAAAGTTATAAACTCTATCAACATGCGATCCAATCCAGCCTAACGATGCAGGATTCATCTATGGAGAAAAAATCCTCACCGTTACATGGTTTATCTATTTGGAACACGACCAAGGAAGACACGGATAAAGACCAAGCAAATGATCAACGCTCTAAAAATACATTAGAACCGAAATAATTACCGCAAATAAATATATTACACGATTAAGATAATTTTTTGATAACCTCTCCGCTATATCTATATTTTATATTAGATATTTCATTTTCGATGGTTAGATTAACTTTATAGATCGCATCATTTATTGCCTCAGTCATCAGCGCACATGTTTTTGTTTTATTGTTTAATTCTGAATAGGAGGGATCCAAAGAAAGTTCTATAATTTGATGTGTTCCATCCACCTTGGCTTTAGCAAGACCATCACTAGAAACTCCTTCCACAACCAATGACTCTAATTCCTCCAATTTCGCAGCAATCTCTGCTTCCATTTGGATTCCTTTGGTTCTAATCGTTTTCAAAGTATCTGCTCCAAGGCTTTTCAAAATATTTTCATCTACTGTAAACATATTACTGGATTTCATCTTCTACCTCCTATAAAGGCATACTTGTGATTTATGGTAATTATTTTATAACGTGGGTCCATCTGGAGTTTTGGGTTTTTCGGTATTTACTAGCCCATATTTTTGTAATACTTTGGGTATTTGAGTAATCAATTGATCGGAAACTACCGAATTATTACTAACCCCACGCGCAAAATTGTCAAGTGCTCGTCTTGAAAGTACATCAGAAATTGCCTTCAAGTCTTCTTTTTTGTCTTCTGCTTTTATAACGCGCTCATCGATTACCTTAATAAGTTCTGCACTGGCATAGGTTGATGCTGAATAACAATTGGAGCTAAAAAGATTACACGATTGTTCGTCACAAATCGCTTTATTTGTTCTGTTTATGACCTCTTTTATTTCGCTTCCCCGAACCACCACAAATTCTGAATTAGCAACATCATCTTTACTAATTCTTCTTAATGCGATAGATGAGTGAAAAAAAGGAGATTTTTGGGTGATATCTGCAAAGCCCTGTTTCCGTGCAAAACCCACTTCAAATAAATCATCATCTTTAATCGTATCTAAGTCATCGCTGAGCATCTTTTCGGGTTGAACCCGTACCTTTGGCGTTTTTCCTTTTTTTGCAAACATTTCAACCACGAAATCACTGCCTACAAATAAATCAAAGTGTTTTTCATTATCTAATTGGGTCCCCAATGTCTTAAACCAAAGAGTACTCGAATTTATTTTGTGATGTAAATGTTGCTTGGGTGTTTTGTCAGTATCTCGGACATAACCGGGACTTTGCCGGCCTAATAGGAGCCAATTTTTTTGATCTGCGTCAATAATAGTCTGATCTTCTGGAGAGGACATTTGCAGTTCGGTCATTTTTTCCTGCAGTTGTTTATATTTGTAGGTATCATAAGCAAGGTAAAGAGTCCCGGCTCCTGATGTACCTATTAGTTTGCCAGCATGTCGACTTATTAGAGTAAACATTGTTACCTCCAAGAATCTATTTCTAATGCTATTTTTGTATTATTATAGACTATAGTGAATTTTATTTTCCCATCGCTTGCCGTTGACGATAGCTGGATACTGTGTTAAAGATAACTAAATAAAGTACACTCTGTGTTGAATTGGCATTAAAGGGAGTTGGCATGCTTACAAAGTTAACCAAGTTAGTAGGTCCTATAGCATATTCGAATAAGGCGACTGCATTTAGCCGGTATGCTCTGTTTCATATGAGAAATAAATCTCAAAAATTACTGACTAAGGACGAAGAGGCTAAGGAAGAACAGCCAATTTCATTGAGCCCAGAACCTATAGAACCCGAAAAAATGTGTTCCTTGAAGGATGCGTCCACAGAGGACACCTTTGAATTAATGTTTGCGACCAAACCTGGTCTACCGCTTCCTGGCATGCCGATTAGACATTCAGCTATTGCTTTAAAAAACAGTAAGAATGGTACTTTTTCTGTATATGGACGTCAAAGCCCCTGGGATTTCTCCCAGTGGTTGCGAAATGGAGTAACGTTCCATACTCAAAAAGACAATGAGAAAAGATACCTAAGTAAGGGATACAACTTTGTTGGCTATCCAACAGGAGTTTCGTTCACTCAGCCAGAAATTAATAAGTTTCTTGATTCTGCAGATCAACTCATTAACCAAAAGCAAATGTGCAACATGTATCAATCCAATTGCTATTCTTACTCCACGACAGCATTAAGCTTCGCTATTGAGGCGTTATTAGAACGACCTCATTTTGATGCCAAGTCAATCAGTCGCATTATCGATGTTTTGGAAGAGCATCCCTTACAGGATCATTTTTCTATTGGTGTTCGCAATAACCCGGTTGTTGTTGATAAGCTTACATCGGTTCTTTCAGCAGTTCAGAAAAAAACCGCTTCTTTACAAGCTCCCTCAGCGACTGACAAGCAATTGTATGAGAAGGTAGACCTTTTATTTACGCAGCTTAAAAATATCAATCCCGAAGAGGACAAAACGACGATGGGTTATAAATAACCTCATTATATTTTTTTCGGATGCTTTATTGGATTGAAAGATATTATGGAAAACGATACCGAGCACTTGTTAACTGCATATAAAAATGACCTCTTAATTTTGGCAGACCAGTCTTTTATAGTGCACTAATTGATGAATGAATTAAAAATCTATAGCGAGTTTTTAAGAAATTTATTTTCTTAGACTATTATTTGTTATTATAAAATCACTGGAGAACTCGCTATGGAAAAAGCAAATCTAATAGGAATTAACCATATCGCCCTTGAAGTGGGTAATGTGGAAAAAGCATTAGAGTTTTATAGCAAAATTTTTAATTTTACTTTGCGCGGTAAAGATGAACATCACGCTTTTATTGATTTAGGAGATCAATTTATAGCGTTAATGAAAAGCTCTAATTCACATAAAGACAACTTACGTCATTTTGGTCTCGTGGTCGATGATCGTGCCACGGTCAAGGAATTGGCAAAAAAAGCTGGAGCGGAATTAATAGACGGAAAATTTTTGGATTTCCTTGACCCTTGGGGTAATTATATTCAGGTAATCGAATATGCTGATATCCAATTTACCAAGACCCCCGAAGTGTTGGCCGGGATGAATATAAATGTACATAAAAATAAAGCTGCCCTTCAAGAGCTTCAAGCGAAAGGCATGAGTCCGAAACACTAATTTTGTTTCTCACAGATCTCGTAAGAAGATGTTCTAGAGGAATCTCGAGCATCTTAAAGTAAAATTGGGAACTCTAGCTACGTATTTGCTACTAAGGTGGTGAGTATTCTCAATTTCGGCCTCGATTCCCTTAGGATCGTCGCTGCCTCGAGCATCTAATAATAAGAAAATCTTAAAATAGTACGTCGAAACTATTCACGGATGTACCAGCGGGAAAAAAGCTAAAGGTCTGAAATAACCAAAAACACTCGTACGTATTGTTCCTTGTTCAGCAAAACCGCGACGATGAAATCCTCGGGTGTTTGCGATTATCATCGTGTTTGCTTTCACACATAAAGATTGTGGTGGTTTAAGATCCATATTTGCTAATTCTTCATCCGATATACGCAATGCCCCTCCACGCGACATGGTTTGGTCAGAGCAGATTTGTATGCTGCGTCGATATTCCCAACGTAAACGCTTCCAAGTTAAGGCATGACTTCCAGTAGAATATTCGAAAGGACCGGAAGCTAATTCTACATCATGAGTAAAATACCAAATCTTATAAGTGTGGTGAAATGTATCACGATGAGTCAATTTCTGGGAGTCAGGTAATGAGGCTTCATCCCCATGGCACAACGTATACATGAAGTAACGCATCGGTGTATTCAGCATACCAAATAAAGCTAGAGTTAAGCGATGCATGCGTGCGTTTTTAAAAACAAATTGCACCATAGAATTTCTGGGAACATGATCAAAACGATTTAAAGTGTCACCATCGTAACGATCATACCCTGTAGCTCGTTTTAACTTATCTCCATACATTTGTTGTTCGAGATTAGGTAGCGCTTGAGGCAATTGATTTATATGTTTTTCAATTTCTTTTTGGACTAACAGAAACTTTTGAGGATCTAGAAAATTTTCAAGGATCAATAGACCATTTTTATTAAACTCAAAAGCTGATTTAGGTGCTAATAAGTAAAACGGTAACTTTTTTATAAATTGTATTACATCACTCAGAATAATCCGAACAACATGTAAGCCGCAGTAATTAGCAATAACATTGCCTAGAGGACCCGTAAACGTTTTTTTGTTTGAAAATAGGGTAAAAAAATTGAGCATAATAAAGAATTGTCGGAAAAAAAATTTCATGTTCATGATTATTAAGCTGAATTAATATAGTCTTTTTATTAATTATCACGCTTTGTCTCTAAGATCTAGATTGATCTGTAAGGAGCAAGGACGGAATTACTTATAGAGCTTTGTCCACCTGCGTACTATTCGATAACAGATTCTAAAAAATGTAGCGCTCATCCTTGGTTTGAGTTCTTTTCCCAAGATTAATTCCTCTAAAGCTTCTTCGGGGGAAACTCGTGTTCCTTTACTCCAGCTAATGTACATCGGATAAAGTAATAAAGTTCCTGCAATTAATTCAGCTAATTTTAGCCGTCGAGTGCGTCGGGGGGTATTCATCATATCTGTTGTTAATCCCCAACCCGCATAAAAAGGTAATCCATAACATGTAACTTCTTTGCCCCTAAGTAGCGCCTCAAAACCAGCCAAAGAGGTCATAACGTGTACTTCATCCACGTATTTTAAGAGATGATCGATAGAAACTGTCTCAAGATATTCGTCACAATATTGATGCGAGTTTTGTTCATTGACTCCTTTTGCTCGCAAACCTGCAACCACGTCTGGATGAGGCTTATATATTAACCACGCGTCAGGATTTTTTTTGCGGACCTCTCGAAGTAGTTCTATGTTTGTTTTAATAATCCCAGTTCCAAAAGCAATGGAAGCATCGGTTTCAACTTGTCCGGGAACTAAGATGATCCGTTTGCCATGAGTAGTTGGTTTCCAAGTTTGTCCTTGTAGATTATATTTGGTAACCCCAAACTCGACGATCCGTTGATGAAAAGAGGCTGCACGTTCCAATAATGGCTCAGCGAAAGTAGAGTATTGTAAGATATATTCTAAATCTGAGGGGCTTGTTGCATTGTAATAAATTCCTTGCGTATCAATAACCCAAGATAATGGGCGTGTCAGATCGGCACCGAGACCTACCGAGCGCAGAAAGCCATCTTCTAATCGAACTATTGAAACTGTACTATCCAGCTTAGATGGGGCCCGACTCGACCCCCAAAGTAAAAGGACGCTCTCAGGTTTAATCGCGCGTACCCTACGCACAAAGCGGATAGCATGATCTGTAAGAAATCGTTGGATAATTGGTCTCTTCCAATAAGGCATGCGCCAAGCATAAATCATTGAATCACTCAGTGTGGGCTTACTGCTAGTGATGTCATGATCTGTAGACATCGCAGGACTAACTTTAGAGCCTGCGATGTTTTGCTGTGTAATAGATTTTATAAAATGTTCCACACTCAAAAAATGCTTCCTCCAACTCGGTGCTTTATAGCCAATTAATCGTGATTTTTGTTTTTGTCTTAACGTACTGTTTGAATGCGCATAATTCAAAATGGTATTCATCCATTGCACTGTATCTAGGGGGTCAAGATATTCTGGGATATTTTTACCAATTTCTATAAGGGCAGGTGTTGTGCTGGCAATAACAGGTACACCGGCATTTAAAGCTTCGATCAAGGGTAAGCCATATCCTTCAACAAAGGAAGGGAATAAGAGTGCTTGAGCATGTTGCAAGCATGAGGATAATTTTTGATCGGAACATTGATTCCATTCAAAGACAAAGCCACGTAATTTGGTACAACGATCGATCATGCGAGTAATATGCTCACACTCCCATCCACGCCGGCCAATAATAATGAGTTTAGGTGCATTACTACCTAGTCGATCAATTAAATTTTGCCACACATAAAGTATCATTAGGTGGTTTTTTCGCGGTTCTATCGTACCAAGCATCACAAAATAAGGGGACTCGAGTGTTCGTGAACACAACGGCGGTGGAGGTAAATCAACTCCTAGTGCTGCAATGCATAGTGCGGGTAGGTTTTTTTCTAATGAAAGTGCAAACTTAAATAAAGCATTATAGGTGTCTTGAGAGTTCACAATAATGCCTTTTCCTAGGCTGAGGGCATGAATCATTCGTTTAATATGTTTTTCTTTTTCTCCTGCACGGCAATACTCAGGATGAGTTATCGGAATTAAATCATGAATAAAGAAGATAGGGGTCAGTCCTATTCGTTCAATGGCTTTGGCGTATCGAGGGCGCTCTAAATTGCTATGTCCTAATAATAATAAAATACCATCCTGCTTTTTTTCAAAAAATCTACTTAATACAACTTGAATGATGAAAGCATAGAAACTTCTAGGCTTTAAACGGTCAAACAACAATGAATGAAAGAGATATTTGGATTCTTTTTCAGATAAAATCCAAAGTCGTCCAAAATAATAAATAACACCACCTGCGGAGTTTTGATAATGCTTCAAATAGGCACGCATCACCCGATCAATCCCGGTTGGTTTTAGTTGTTGCAATTGCCTTCGAATTAAACGAGTGACATCAATATAAAGCAAACAAGACATGTGTTTTAATCATGTTAAAGGATTCCGACTACATAATAGGAAAATGATAATAACACCGAATGAATCAATTTAAGCTTGAGATTGCTTATGAAATTGGGGGAACTTTCATTGCAAAGACATCCATGCCAATTGAACAATATGATCCATTGATGCTGCCTGTATACTGCAATACATATACGAGAACATTTATACCATGAACCAAAATTAAGAGAAAGATTCGAGACGCGAGAGGCAAAGATTAAATTTTTTTTGTAGAGGTGGAACCAAATTTCTCGATTTTTTTCTTATCCCAAGATTATTTTCTGTATATTATGTACTTACTTTCAGGAAAGGAACTTATGGAACTTATGTATAAAAATAATTCTACCTCTATTTTTCAAGGTAAAAACATTTTATTGCTTCAAGGACCGGTCGGACCTTTCTTTGCTCGTTTGGCGAAAGACTTAAAAGCCCAAGGAGCGCAGGTATATAAAATTAACTTCAATGCAGGCGATTGCTTTTTTTTCTTGTCTGGCGCAGTGATCTATAGAAAAAGTCTGGCAGAGTGGCCTTTATGGTTAGAACATTTTTTAGAGCGTTTTGCAATAGACATTATTTTTGTATATGGGGATTGTCGTCCGATACATCGGGTTGCTATTGAAATTGCAACGCAACATGAAATAGACGTTGGGGTGTTCGAAGAAGGTTATATTAGACCTAATTATGTGACTCTGGAGTATATGGGGGTCAATGCAAATTCATATGCGATTACCCATTTTCAGCCAACTGACACGCAGTACTGTGAATATTATCAGGAACAACAAATAGAGGGCGCTTATTGGCAAATGATCTGGTATGGATTCTGCTATTTTACGATAGGTGCTTTAGGCAGGTGTCTTTTTAGCAAAAATGTTCACCATAGGCCACTTAAAATTTTAGAGGGACTGGCATGGATGCGTTCTGCAAGGAGGAAACATTGGTATAAATGGCGAGAAGCGGGCATTGAGCAACAACTCCTAGGTGCATTAAGTAAGCGCTATTTTTTAGTTCCCTTGCAAGTTTGTTCTGATTATCAAGTAACAGCTCATTCCGAGTTCAAAGAAGTGAAACAATTTATTGAGTGCATTATAAATTCTTTTGCACGATCATCGAAGAACGAGACCTTTCTCATATTTAAACATCATCCTATGGATAGAGGATATGTGGATTATGCAGATGTAATTAAACGGTTGGCCATTCAAGCGCAAATAAACGAACGCGTGGCATACATCCATGATCAGCATTTACCTTCATTACTTGAGCATGCCCTTGGGGTCGTGGTAATTAATAGTTCAGTCGGGCTTTCTGCATTACACCATAAAGTGCCTACCTTTGTTTGTGGTGAGTGTCTTTACAATCTTCCCGGACTGACTTATCAAGGATTGCTAGATGATTTTTGGACATCAGCATTGAATACGGTTGTCGATCACGATTTGTATAAAAAATTTCTTAATTTTCTAATCACCAGAACCCAACTAAATGGTAGTTTTTATAAAAAAGTTAAACTAGATAATTCATTTGCAGGATTGATTGTTCAAAAATATAATAAATTCTTTTTAAAAGTTAGTAATAAGCAGAACTAGTCTGTGGGTGCTTGATTTACCTGCATTGTTATTTTTAATTAAGGACAGTAGAATGTCCCCAATTACCCTTTTAAAGGCATAGTTCAGATTTTCCATTCCCAGTATATTCGAAGGGATTGGATTGTAGCTTTGTTTTGAACTGTTTTTGCAAAACGCGGCATACCTCAGTGGCACAAAGTTAAGCTGATACCCTTAAGCCCTATATTTTGCGACCTAGGCGGGGAAAAAAAGGAAATATTCCAGATCGATCCAAAACTAAAGGAGTTAGTTTGAAGCAATTTAATCGATTATCATCCGTGACTGCATTACCCTGGAAATCATCTTTTCAAAGCGCTTCCCTTTTTTTAAACAAAATAAATAAGTTATTCGTATTTACAGTTATTATTCCTACATTATTGTCTATTTTTTATTTTGGCTTCCTTGCTTCCGATGTATATGTGTCTGAGTCGCGATTTATTGTGCGCAGAGCAGGGCAACCTCCAGTTAACCTAGGTTTATCTGCTTTACTGTCTTCGACGCCTTTATCAAAGGCAGAGGAGGCAGATTATAGTATTCATGATTATATCTTGTCTCGTGATGCATTGTCGGAACTGAACGACCGACTTAATTTAAAAAAGCTTTATAGCGACCACAAGATTGATTGGTTTCACCGTTTTGCATTACTTGGTGTGGATTCTAGCTTTGAATCACTTTATCGTTATTATAAAAATCGAATCAATATTGTCATTGACTCCTCATCTTCCATTTCAACCTTACAAGTGCGCGCTTTTACCGCCAAAGATGCGTATCAAATGAATCAATATTTGTTGGAATTGGCTGAGCAATTTATTAATCGTTTTAATATCCAATCAAGAAAAGATTATGTTGATTTTGCAAAAGCAGAAGTAGATGCCGCAATTCAAAAAGCAAAAGAAGCCAGTCTCGCCTTGTCGGATTATCGAGGTTTTCAAGGTGTTTTTGATCCTAATCGTGAATCGGCGATGAGGCTTCAGCATGTATCCAAAATGGAAGCTGAATTGGTTGCTGCAAAAGGTCAATTAGCTCAAATTAAAAGTTTGGCCCCGCGTAACCCTTACCTTTCTTCACTACGAAAAAATATTGAAACTTTACGTTTATCAATCAATACGGAAAAAAACAAGGTCACTGGAAATCTCACCTCGCTCACGAACAAAGTACGCCGTTATGAACGATTGGTTTTAAATAAAAAATTTGCCTATAAACAACTGGTATTTGCTTTATCTTCATTAAAAAAAGCCCAAATCGAAGCGCAGCGCAAACAATTATATTTAGAGATGATTGCTCATCCTAATGAGCCTGATAATTCATTTGAACCGAATCGTAGTAGGAATATTTTTTCAATATTCATCTTGGGACTTATTACTTGGGGGGTACTATCCCTTCTGATTGCAAATGTTAAAGAGCATTTGGAATAATTAATTGTTAGGATTATGAGTTTATGCACCGTCGTATTATTAAATATAAGATTAAACCGTCTTGCTTAGCGTTGGTTGTTCTCTGCGTACTTTCTTCAGGCTGTACCATGATGTCGAGTGGACCCAGTGCACGAGTAGTAAAGCAGGCTGCTGAACCCGTAAATAGTGATGTTCAATTGATTGATATCACTCCCGATATTACCCACCAATTAGCACGAAGCCATAAAAATTATTTATTTTCTGATGCATTAAAACCAAATCACTCCAATCGTTATAGTGTGGGTCCTGGAGATGTGCTTGATTTTTCCATTTGGGAAATACCCCCAGCAACATTGTTTACTTCACCAACCCTTGTTGGGAGTTCTGGAAAGACCTCAAGCCCAATGAACACCTTACCCTCCCAAGTGATTAGCCAAGAGGGCACGATAAGTTTTCCTTTTGCCGGTACGATTCATGTTGCAGGGCTAACTGTACAACAAATCCAAGATAAAATACGACGTGCATTAAAAGGTAAAGCTAATAAACCTCAGGTGTTGGTACGTCTTGCTAAAAATACTACCTCCGCAGTGACCATAGTAGGCGAAGTGGTTTCGAGTAGGCGCTTGCCATTAACGCCTAGTAAAGAGCGATTATTGGATGCATTAGCCGCTGCGAAAGGGGTAAAAACCCCAGTAAATAAAACCATGATCCAAGTAACCCGAGGACAAAAAGTACATTCCTTACCTCTAGATATTATCATCCGTGATCCCCAACAAAATATTGTATTGCAAGCAGGGGATGTAATTACGGCCTTATTTCAATCTAAAAGCTTTACAGTGCTAGGGGCAACTGGAAAAAGTGAAGAAATTAATTTTGAGGCCCAAGGAATTAATTTAGCTCAAGCCCTGGGACGTTCAGGCGGTCTACAGGATCACCGAGCAAACATCAGTGGCGTGTTCGTTTTCCGTTTCGAACAGGCTACGGCGATTCATTGGCCAAGACCTCCTAGATTCATCACCGCAGAGGGTAGAGTACCGGTGATTTATAGACTGGATTTAAAAAACCCGCGGAGTTTTTTTGTGGCTCAAAGTTTCCCGATTAAGGATCATGATATTCTGTATGTATCGAATGCTCCGATGGCTGAACTGCAAAAATTCCTGGGGGTGTTAGCTACGGCTACAGCGCCATTAAATCCATTTTTATATGCAGCAACGATAGCGGCTTCTTAAAGTCAGTCTAAAATTAACTGCATTTTTAGCTCAATAGGGATGTTATTTGGAAAAACCTCTTTGAGCCACTTACCAGGCCTTGTACTTAAAAAGACAGTCTTTTGAGCTTTAACTGAAATTCTTTAGATTCCAGGAGTCGAGTTCGTAATCGTTCAAATGAACTATTTGATTTTTTGATTTTTTTCAGTTCATCTGGTTCTGGATCACGATCAAGAAGGAGATTAAATGCCAGCATAATGTCCTCTTCTTGGGGGGTGCTGGAGTGAAGTGTATCTGAAAACACCTCAAACTTATCGTGGAATAATTGCTTTTTAAATTCCTCAGAAGAAAATAAGCATCTTCTTAGTTTTTCTACGGTTTCACAGGCCGATTGTTGAAATTGAATCGTAAATTCATTTTCAGGTTCGCGTCCGAGTATAAAACGATAACCCGCAATGACATGTTCTTTAGTGGGTGCATTGATTCGTGTTGATTGATAGAAATCGTATGCCTCATTTATTTTATCGAAGGAATAGAGCCGGCCATTGCTTAGCACCGCTGCTGATTCACAATGGGTTTTTATATAAGCTGGATCATGAGAAACAATAACAAGCGCTCGATCGTTTCTTTTTTCAAATAATTCTTCATAACACTTTTTGTGAAACCGGTCATCGCCCACTGCAACCACCTCGTCAATTAAGAAACAATCAAATTCAACGGCCATGGAAATTGCGAAACTCAACCGCGCTCGCATTCCAGAGGAATAAGATTTAATAGGTTCATGGAAATAAATACCCAGTTCGGCAAAATCATTAACAAATTCGATTTTTTCGTTCATGAGCTTTTTTGTAATCCCATAAATTCTGCATATAAAACGAATACAATCGAGTCCTGTTTGATTGTCTTGAAATGCATCCCCTAAAGCGAGTGGCCATGAAACGCTCATCTCCCGATGTATTTTTCCTGAACTCGGTTTTTCGGCACCACTAATTAGACGGATTAAGGTTGACTTCCCAGAGCCGTTGCGTCCTAAAATCCCTATTTTTTGACCACGCTCAAGGGTTAAATTAATTTTATCGAGCACGGTACGTACCCCTTTGCGAACGGGATAAACCTTGCTGATATTATCGATATGAATCATTCTGAACCTACGCGTCTACTCGCTTCTTTTACCATCGCAAGACTGAATAGACTTAAGATCAAGCAAAAAGAAGACAGATATTGAATTGAATAATGAGTATGAACCGTGGAGCCAAAAAATCCTTCTCGTACTAATTCCACACCATGTATCATTGGTAACCATAAAACAATGGATTGCACTTTTTCAGGTAGCCAGTCGACCATGAATGCTGCACCCGACATGGGAAAAAGTAAGTACGCTACGGTATGCCATAATCGCTCAACTGTTTCAAAGTGCTCGCTAATCGCACCAATCAGCAAGGCTAGCGCCACAGCGAACCACATAAGCAATAACCAACCGCATAAAATCGTTAAAACATTATCCGGAAAATCCATTAATCCCATACTGATGAACGCAATGGATAAAATCAAAAACGACATTGTCACGCTACTAATCTCAAGCGTAATGCGTGCTAAAAACAAGTGCAGTACTTTAATGTAACGATGATGCAACAAGCTGCGATTCGCACGTACTGCCATGGTGCAACGAGTCACTGTATTTCGCCACACAAGTACTGATGAGTACCCAGTAAGTGCGAAAGCCGTAATAGGTAAACTCGAACCATGGGTGAGTTTGGTCAATGTCCATAATGTAGTCACTCCCAAGGTAAATAACATGGGCTCTACGATGATCCATAAAAAACCAATATTATGTCTACCATAGCGAATTAAGATTTCCCGCATAAGCAGCGCGCCAATTACCCGAGCTTGTATTTTGAGTAATGAGTCCTTTTGCAACGACATAAAAATCCTATTTAATGGCAATTTCCATACGATAAATAGAGAAAATCTAATGGGATAGAGTCTTCAACTTTGAGCTAAAACGATTGTTATTTCTAATTGAAAAAGTATAATGGATTCACAAAAATAGGACAAGACTTATACTTTTGAGCCCTCTCCGGAAGAACTATTGTATACGTCGAAGAAGTCAATTTAACAGCATAGCATTAAATTAAGGGATTTTTATGAGCTTCATGTCTTTCGCACAAAATTTTGAAGACATCATGTTGTGGCGCGCACTAAAGCATGTGCAGAAAGGATTCTATATTGATATTGGTGCTCAACATCCGATAATCGACTCGGTCAGTAAGGCATTTTACGACAAGGGATGGCGTGGCATTCACTTTGAGCCTGTCCCTGAATTTGTTGAACTATTGCGAAACGAACGACCGGATGAAACCGTGTTACAAATCGCGCTCTCTGACTCTAATGGATTACTTGATTTTAATATTATTCCTGGAACCGGATTAAGTACAGCCATCGACCACATTGCAGAAACTCATCTCCAGGAATTAGGCTTACCCTTCCATAAAGTACAAGTGCCAACGCTCACCTTGCAAGCAGCTATGAATACATTAACTGTGCACGATATTCATTGGATGAAAATTGATGTTGAAGGGTTTGAGCAACAAGTTCTCAGCGGTTGGGATTCCACGAGCTTACGCCCCTGGATAATATTAATTGAAGCGACAGTTCCTAATTCACCTGAAACAAATCATGCCCAATGGGAGTCATTGCTGATTGCAGCCGATTATCTATTTGTTTATTCCGATGGACTCAATCGTTTTTATGTTGCCAAAGAACATCCTGAACTCCTTAATGCTTTTATGAGCCCCCCTAATATATTTGATCGATGGCAAATCACTGAGAACTCATGGCTTTGTCAAGAATTGCTCGCGACTTATAAGGTAAAAATTAATACCTTACTGGAGCAAACAGCAAACCAACTTAATTTAGCAAAAGAAAATCAAGTACAACAGCAAGACGCAATGCAACGTTTACAACAAGAAAAAGATGCTTTGGTCCAGGAGGTGGGTTTACAAAAAGAATACCTAACTCATCAGCAAGGCTTTGTTCAAAACTTACAAACTGAATTAAATAATGTGAATCAAAAATTAGGTGCCCTAAGCGAAGAACTAATTACAATCAAAGAATATCGTAGGCAGGAACAAGTACATGCTCAGAACTTACAGCTTGAATTAAATAGTGCCAACCAAAAAATAGGTGTCCTCAGCGATGGGCTCATTGCAGAACAAGAATATCGACGAAAAGAGCAAATACATATTCAAAATTTAAAAAATGAATTAAATAGTGCCCATGAAAAAATGAACGCCTTAAATGAGGAACTGATTGAGCAGAAAGAGCAACGTAGAATAGAGCAAGCATCGATGCAAATGCAGCAGCATAATACTCAAACTTCAATAAGACACGCCACTTCTATCAAAGTGCTTTTGCATCGACAAGGAGAGGATTTTATTTATCATGCTTATCTTGCCGCATTGAATAGAGAACCTGATCCACAGGGTATGAAGTATTACTTGTCCCGTCTGCATGGAGGCGAAAATAAGTTATTAATACTTAAAGACTTAATCAAATCCCCTGAGGGACAAAGTAAAAAAATTCGTATAAAGGGATTTAATAAGGCTATGCGCTGCTATAAAAGACAAAATTGGCCTGTGATTGGATCGTACTTTAGAAGAGTTTATGAAAGACAAAATAATAAAATCAGGCAACAGATATTAGCCCAAAATACAAATAAAGTTGAATTCGAATTAAATCATTTATCGGAACATGAGCGTGATATTTTTTTTCGACTGAAACAATGCATTGACGTTGGTGCTTAGTAAATAAGCATCAAAAGACTTTGTAAACTATTTGAATTAGATGTAAATAAAGGATTGCATAATGTTAGAAAAAACCAACTGTTGGAAAACGGATTTAACAGAAAATCAGATTTATTTGGGGTATAATCTTGAAGATTTAAAAAGACTTGAAAAATATCATCAGCCACACTCAGAACTGGAAAAAGGATTTTATACAGACTATTTTGGCATTAAAACCGATTTAGCTTTTTTTTCTATTAATAATACTCACCATGAACACACTCTTGGTAGGCTCCCTTTTCCATGTGACACGCTACATGCAGAAGCGCTCGAATACATCGCTGCTGTCAAAGCAGTAGAATCTGCTAAAAACCAATTCGTATGCATTGAGTTAGGTGCCGGCTACGGGCCTTGGTTAGTATTCGCTGCTAAAATTGCTCAACAAAACGGAATAGCTGATATTACTCTTGTGGGTGTGGAAGCCGATAAAGAACGAATTGCGTTGATGAAGGCTCATTTTATTAAAAATGGTCTTCCTACATGGGATGAGCATGTAATTAAACCCGGAAAACAGATTATTACCCGTTGTATTTATGGGGGTATTAGTGAGAGCAACGAGCCACTATTTTATGCGGCAAATGGAATTGGTGACTGGGGTGGGGCTGTATCGAATAGCTCATCTGCAGAGGATTATCGTGGATATGAGCTTCCTAAGAAGCAGGTTCCAGCTTATACGATAGAAGATATTTTAAATGATTATAACCATGTTGATTACCTCCATCTTGATATTCAAGGTGGCGAATTTAAATCAATAAAACATTCGATAGCTTCATTAAATAAAAAAGTTCGTTTTACGCTTGTAGCAACTCATAGTCGAGCAATTGAAGGCGAATTGTTAGAGCTGTTCACCCAAAACAAATGGATTTTACTTCATGAGAAACCTTGTAAATTTGATTTCAATCCGAAGCTTTATTCTCTAACGGGCATGACCACCTTGGATGGGATTCAGGTATGGTTCAATTCCAATTTATATGAAGATAGTGGCATATGGAAAGCATTGAAGGAGTGGTTATGCGTATTGTCTTAGATCTTCAAGGCGCTCAAACACCTCACACTCGTTTTAGGGGTATTGGTCGTTATGTACTTTCTCTCGCGTCAGCGATTGCAAGAAATCGTGGAGAGCATGAGCTGTTTATTGCTCTTAATGGACAATTTCCGGAAACTATCGTTCCTATACGAACCGCATTTGAGGGAATATTGCCACCGGAGAATATTCGCGTGTGGTCTCGTAATGCATCTAGAAGTGAACAGAATTGGTCTCATCAAACTGCAGAGCTGCTACAAGAGGCATTCCTGGCTCATTTAAAGCCCGATGTAGTTCTTATTGGGAGTTTTTTTGAAGGAACCAATGATGGGGGTGTGATTACGAGTATTGGCAGATTGAGTAAAATACCTGTAGCCGTCATACTTCACGATTTAATCCCCCTGGTATATTCGGATCATTATCTAAAAGATTCAAAAATAAAAAAATGGTATTTAACAAAACTTCAATCTCTGGTACAGGCAGACCTATTGTTATCTAATTCAGAACATTCAAGAAAGGAAGCTTTAAAATACTTAAATTTTTCAGAAGACAAAATTATCAATATTTCTTCTGCAGTAGATGATTATTTTAAGCCCATCAAGATAACCAAAGAAGATGAGATCCGAGCTCGATTTGGTTTAACTCGCTCCTTTATTTTATATACAGGGGGAATTGATTTTCGTAAAAATGTTGAAGGATTAATTCGGGCTTATGCGAAGTTACCTCAGGACGTTCGTGATGAACATCAATTGGTGGTGGTATGCTCAATTAATAATTCGGAAAAGAAAAAACTGTTTTCATTGGCTGCCTCCCAGGGTTTAGCTATTGAGGAATTAATATTTACCGGATTTGTATCCAACACTGATTTATTGAGCTTGTATAATTTATGCAAAATTTTTGTGTTTCCTTCACTGCATGAAGGATTTGGCTTACCTGTTCTTGAGGCGATGTCTTGTGGTCAAGCGGTAATTGGGTCGAATACCAGCAGTATCCCAGAAGTGATTGGTAGAGAGGACAATCTATTTGATCCTCGCGACGATGAATCCATAGCAAATATGCTTTTAAAGGTATTAGATAATGATGATTTTCGCTGTGAATTGAAACATGCGGCACTGGAGCAATCTAAATTATTTTCCTGGGATATTAGCGCTCGCAAAGCGATTAACGCATTAGAAGCCTTAGTTAAACAAAAGAAACAGAAAGGCATCTCGTTTAATTCACACCAACGACCCAAGTTAGCCTATGTTTCTCCTCTGCCCCCAGAACGTAGTGGGATAAGCTATTATAGTGCAGAACTTTTGCCCTTTTTGAGTCGATTTTATGAAATTGAAGTTGTTGTCGCTCAAAAGGAGGTTAATGACTCCTGGATTACAGCCAATCATCACATTCGCTCAGTTCAATGGTTTAAGGAGAATGGTCTTGGTTATTACGATCGAGTGATTTATCATTTTGGTAACTCGATGTTCCATCAACATATGTTTGAGTTGATTCAACAAATACCTGGTATTGTTGTACTGCATGATTTTTTCCTATCCGGTATTATCGATTATGTCGCTTATCAGAATAAAACCAAGAATTTATTAAATTTAGAATTATATTATTCCCATGGGTATAAAGGATGTCTTGATAGAGTGAATGATCATGATAAGGCCCTCTCTAAATATCCATGTAACCTTCGCATCCTACAACAGGCAACAGGCGTTATTGTTCATTCAGAATATTCTCGTTATCTAGCAAACCATTTTTATGGCCTCAATACGGCAAGAGAATGGACGGTTATTCCCCATTTAAGAAAACCTGTCGAACTCGTTGATAAAATTGCCGCCCGCGAACAATTAGGTCTAAACCCCGATGCTTTTTTAGTATGTAGTTTTGGAATATTGGGGCCTAATAAAGAAAACCATCGATTAATAAAGGCTTGGTTGGATTCAGAGCTTGTGTACAGTAAACAGTGCAAGCTGATCTTTGTAGGAGAAAACCAGTCTACCAGTTCTTATGAGAACCAATTATTAACCGCTATTAATGCGGGTTCAGGGGCAAATATAACTATTACTGGATGGTGTGATAATCCAACGTACGAGTTATATTTAACAGCGGCGGATCTAGCGATTCAACTGCGAAAAAACTCCCGGGGAGAAACATCTGGAACCGTATTAGATTGTATGAATTATGGTGTTCCTACAATTATCAATGCACATGGTAGTCTTAGCGAAATACCTGACCACTGCGTGTGGAAGATACCCGAAGAATTTACTGATCATCAATTAACAGAGTCCCTAGAACTCCTCTGGAACGATAAACATCGACGATTGGCTCTGGGCGACTTGGCTCAAAAACATATAAGAACTCAGCATGCGCCCTATGATTGTGCACAGAAATATTATCATTCCATTGAAAAAATGTATGATCTCGCTTCAGCGGATATTTTCTCATTAGGTAAGTCAGTAGCCCAACTAAAATCTTATTCTCCAAATACACGCGATTTAATGCAATTAGCCAGAGATGTGGCTCAGTCTATTTCCAAATCAATCCCTACACGGCAATTCTTTATTGATGTGTCGGTACTCATTGTTAAAGATGTAAAATCAGGGATTCAACGAGTGACACGAAGTATTTTAAAAAGATTATTGGAGTCTCCTCCAGCCGGTTATAGAGTGGAGCCTGTTTATGCTTCTGAGAGCCATACTTATCGGTACGCCCGTAACTTCACACTTAATTTATTAGCGTGTTCTGCTGAAAATTTTGAAGACTCACCTATTGATGCAAATGCCGGGGATATTTTCTTAGGTTTGGATTTAAGCCCCAGTATTGTTCCTAGACACAAAGAATATCTGCTGAATTTGCATCGAAAGGGCGTTTCTATTCATTTTGTTATTTATGACTTACTCCCCATTCTAATGCCGGAAATGTTTACTCCTAAAACGGAGAAAATGCACCAAGCCTGGATGAACACGATTTCCATGTTCGATGGTGCATTATGTATCTCTAAAGCAGTGGCTGATAATGTGTGTGACTACTTAAAGAGTTTTAAATCAGAACACGCCCGTCCTTTCAAGATAGGCTATTTTCACCTGGGAGCGGATATTGAAAATTCATTGCCAACCCATGGGATCAATAGTCATGAAGAACACCTACTTCAACAGTTAAAACAAGATCCAACCTTTATTATGGTTGGAACGGTTGAACCACGAAAAGGGCATCAACAAGTACTCAAGGCATTTGAATTACTCTGGTCGCAAGGGCATCGATTTAATTTAGTCATTGTGGGAAAGAAGGGATGGGAAGTCGATAATCTTGTCAAAAAATTGCGCACAAGCCCGGAATTGTTTAAACATTTATTCTGGCTGGAACAGGTGAGTGATGAATATTTAGAAAAGCTATACGCCGTTTCTTCGTGTATGTTGGCTGCAAGCGAAGGGGAAGGATTTGGTTTGCCTTTAATTGAGGCAGCAAAATATAAACTTCCTATCATAGCCCGTGATCTTAAGGTATTCCGGGAAGTGGCAGGAAATCATGCTACCTATTTTAATTCCAATGCTCCCACTGATTTGGCTGAGGCAATTCTTTTTTGGGTGGGTAATTTCAAAGAAAAGACCCATATTTTATCGGAACACATGCCATGGCTAACTTGGGAACAAAGTACCCAACAACTTTTGGAAGTACTTTTCAATGGGCAGTGGTATACCCAATTAACACCAGAACAGTGTGAACCAGATTGGAATCAGTTTTCGATTAAGAAGGAAGAAGTACCAGAACAGGAGGAGCTATGCAACTAAATAATTCTCCTAAAATCGCAATGATTACTGGGATAACCGGCCAAGATGGCGCTTATCTGGCTGAGTTACTATTGGAAAAAAAATACATCGTCTATGGAGCTTATCGACGTGCTAGTGCAACTAATTTTTGGCGAATTAAAGAATTAGGTATCGATAAACATCCAAATTTACATTTAGTTGAATTCGATTTAACTGATTTGAGTTCAATTATAGGCTTGCTTAGGAAAAGCCAAGCGACAGAAGTTTATAACTTAGCAGCACAGAGTTTCGTCACTTCTTCTTTTGAACAACCTATTATGACCTCTTCAATTACCGCGCTTGGTGCTTTAAATATTTTAGAAGCAATTCGGATAGTGAATCCGATGATTCGCTTTTACCAAGCAAGTACTTCGGAGATGTTTGGGAAAGTACAAACCCTACCGCAAACTGAATTAACTCCGTTTTATCCTCGTAGCCCTTATGGAGTTGCTAAATTATATGCTCATTGGATGACGGTTAATTATCGTGAAAGCTACAATTTGTTTGCCTGTAGTGGCATTTTGTTTAATCACGAATCGCCTCTGCGAGGCTGTGAATTTATTACACGAAAAATTACCAACGGTATTGCAAAAATCAGATTAGGAATGCTCGATGTCTTAGAAATAGGGAACTTAGATGCAAAGCGGGATTGGGGATTTGCAAGAGAGTATGTAGATGGGATGTGGCGTATGTTGCAAGCAGATGAGCCTGATACATATGTATTAGCAACTCAACGAACTGAAAGCGTGCGATATTTTGTAAACTTAGCGGCACAAGCGGCAAATTTTGATCTTGCTTGGGAAGGAAGTGGTGCCCATGAAATAGCTATTGATCAACGAACCGGCAAGACCATAGTTCAAGTTAACCCTCAATTTTATCGGCCCGCTGAAGTGGATATGCTCATTGGGGATGCTTCCAAAGCAAAAAAAAAATTAGGGTGGGAGTCTAAAATATCTTTAGAACATTTATGTCAAATGATGTTAGAAGCAGATCTGGAACGAAATAAGCGTGGGGTAACTTTATAATGAAGAAGGTTATGATTACCGGTTCTTCTGGGTTTACCGGGCACTATCTTTCTTTGGAACTGTTGCGTGCTGGAATGAATGTCATCGGTCTTTGCCAACGGTTACCGCTTCATCCGATTCCAGGAATGAATTATTTTTCATCCGATCTTTTAAATCAAGCTGAGCTGAGCAATATTATTAAAGAAATAGAGCCTACAGTGGTGGTTCATTTGGCAGCGGTTTCTTTTATAGGACAGGATAATGCGGAAACAATGTATCGAACGAATATTATCGGTACTCGGAATCTATTGGAGGCTTTAACCCAATTATCAAAACCTCCAGAACAGGTTCTTTTGGCCAGCAGTGGAAATATTTATGGCAATACAGAGCGCGAATTCATTGATGAAACGGCGCCCGCCGCCCCGATCAATGATTATTCAGTTAGTAAGTTATCTATGGAGCAGATGGCAAAACTTTGGATGAACGAGCTTCCCATTACGATCGTGCGTCCATTTAATTATACGGGAGTAGCGCAATCATCTCTATTTTTGGTACCCAAAGTAGTTACTCATTTTTCCCAGCGTGCCGATTTTTTGGAATTAGGTAATTTAGACATCGTGCGGGACTTTTCTGACGTTCGTGATGTTGTCCACGCATACCGACGACTTATAGAAGTAGGCGGAACTGCAAATGAAGTTGTTAATATTTGTACTGGTCAAGGATACTCGTTGCAGCAGTTACTTTCCATGCTGAGCAAATTAACAGGGCATAGTCTGGAAATTGGCGTAAATCCTAGGTTTGTTCGCAGCAATGAGGTCAAGCATTTAGTAGGATGCAAACAAAAACTTGAGCAAATTATAGGCTCCTTTTCCCGTTTTACTTTAGAAGAAACCTTAAGTTGGATGTTAGAAGCAAACAGGTTCGCGCCCTGTAAATGAGGGAAAAGTAGTCCACACAATCCACTTTATGCTTAATTTACACACACTAAAAGGATATAATAAGGTCCCTAATTGAAAAGTTTTGGGAAAGTATTATGCCTTTTTTATCACGAAAAGAGTTTGTAAATATATGTACAGAAGCTATTTTGAAGACTAGAAGAAAAATAACAATCAGTAATCAAAAAAGTGGATATATAAAATACCATCGCGAGATTAAAGAAAATGACTATTTTACTAAAAATGTTCGCGAACCTCTAAACTCTACCCAAGAAGATGAATACATGTACCGACATGATCTAATTGAGCATGCCGGTTTAGGAAATTGCCATGAGCTTGCAGATTATCTTCTGGTAGAGATTGGTAAAGAAATTACCCGTAGAGGCGCAGTTGCAAAAATTCGTATTCTTAGCTCACTTAAATGTGATCATGTCTATTTAGAAATATTAGTGCAGTTAAAAGGTGAGAACAATCCTTCCACATGGGAGGTGGATGCTTGGGATCCACGGATCATTGATATCAGTACTCGACCTGATGGTTCAATAAAAAATTATGAGTCGCTTACTTACGGATACTCAGCGGATCCCCAAAATTCAGTCTATACCGATCAAATCAACTACAATCGTAGATACAGATTTTTTAACGAGATACCCAAGCCATTGCCTGGTAGGCCCCCCGCTGGAAGTGCGACACCGGAACGGGAAATATTGGAAAAGCATTCTAAATTGTATGATGATTACACTGTAGAAGAGTCAATGGAGGCAGGAAAGTTTGACTCCTCTGGGGCCGTTCATTATTTACAACAGATTTCAGGCTGGCAACACTAATACAAGATCAGTTTAAAAACTTGAATAGCGCTTAGCCTGAGAAGTTAAACTCGGGCGGCGATTGCCCGATTAATGTTTTTCCTCAATTAAATAAATAACTCCATTAAAATCATCAGAGAGATACAATTCGCCACCTTTACCTTCGACTATATGAACCGGCCTACCTATCACTTTGCCTTCTTTAAGAAATCCGGTAATAAAGTCATTTTGAGTTATTATTCCATTTTCAAAACTAAGACTCACCACCTTATAACCGACTTTAATTGAACTATTCCAGGAACCGTGAAGGGCAACTAATGCTTTTTTATAAAGTGGAGATTCAGGATTTTTTATAAAAGTAATGCCTAAAGGTGCTTGGTGCGCGTCGAATTTGAATGCCGGCGGTTGAGATCCATTAATAATTTGTTCTTTTCCAATACCAAATTTGGGGTCGGGTACTCGATCTCCGTTTGCATAAGGCCATCCATAAAATTGATTTTCTATAATAAGATTTAACTCATCAGGAGGGAAGTGGTCCCCTAAATAATCACGTCCATTTTCAGTTGCATAAAGTCTTCCATCGATGGGTGACCAATCAAACCCAACCGCATTTCGCAGCCCCTTGGCATAAACAGTCAAATGATTCTCACCGGGTTTAAAACGCGCGATAGAAGCTCTTAAAGGATTTTTTTCAATGCACACATTACACGAAGAACCAATCGATACATAGCCGTATCCATCCGGACCAAATTTAATAGTTCTTGTCCAATGCCCTCCATCATAGGGAATATTTGTTATTATTCGCTCATAAGACCCCAGAATACGTCCCTTTTGTACATCATATTTAACTCGGCCAATCGCATTTTCTTCTGCAATGTATAAGTAGTGATCCAATAAATCCATGCTGTGAGGCTTTTGCAAACCCGTGAGAAGCACGAGTTTTTGTTCCGGCTTTTTATAAGGTATTAGGATGAGGGCTCCTTTTGAGGGCTCGGTTACTAGCAAATCCCCTGAGCCGGTAACATACATAAATCTTGGTTTGTCGAGCCCTTGAATATAAGGCTTCAATATAAAATCATTCTTCAGATTAATATGTGTAGGAGGGTGTGATTTTAAAAAGGGAAGAGATTGCCCTACTAGCTCCGAAACCTCGATATTAAATCCAAGAAATGGTTGAAATAAGTACAATAACTCCATACCCAATAAAATTAAAATCAGACTGTAAAACAGTTTTTTCATTTTGATATCCGGTTTAATTCAGTTTGATGATCGTTTGTAAATTGAAATTCTTGGAGTAGAGCACAAGGCGTATTTTCTAATGGAAACAGTATATAGTATTTAAAATTTTAAGCGACTGGCCTTCACTCTTTAAAGTAATAGTGAAATTTGGGAGAAAAGAAGTGCTTATATCCATTATCCGTTACAGATCTATAGAAAACTGCAGCTCATCATCTTCATCAACCTTTTGTGCAGCTTGGACTACATGTTTAGATTTTTTAGCTATTGGGATGGATCCAACAGCATTTTCTAATTGTTCGATTTGTGCTTGTAAAGTCACTTTATTCGCTGATAATTGTGTATGCTCCTTTTCCGAGCTCTGTAGTTGGTCCATTTGTTTTGTATAAAAACCAGATTTTTCTTCTAGTCTTGCATTGTCTGCTTTTAAACGCCTAATTTCTGCAATTAAAGAATTGCGCGAGTCATACTGAGTACATTTACTTTTTGCTTCCTCAATTAATTCTTTGCGTACAAAACGCAAGAAAAAACCTTTTATTATACCAGGTTTTGCATCTGCTAAAAAACGGTCCAATATCCCTGGTTCTGCTGAGAGAAGAGTGCCCATTGTTTTATCATGTAGAATAATCTTTTCAGTATTACTTTCACATTCTTTTTGTAATCGTTCGATTTCTAAGTTAATCTCTTTCAGTTCGTCTACATCCTTCTGCAAATGATTAAGTTCTTTATCGATTTTGGGAAGTGAATGTTTAAATTCAAGAATAATTTCAAATAAGTCCTCCTTGCTAAGTGCTTCTAAAATGGAAACATATTGATTATGATTTTCGCTGATTCGAGCTTTTTTTAATTCTTCAAAAGCCTCATAGCAGATTAGGCCAATATATTCATCCTCTAATGATAAGATTTCATTAATCGCTTCTTCGATTTTTTGACCATCATAGGTTGCTTTGCCTCTAAGGATAAGCCTGTAAATTGTTTCACTCATTGGAACCCATACAACATAGTTATGTAGTATAATTTTAGTACAAATAAACTAATTATTGGTGCATCCGTTAATTATCTTACAGAAATTAGAATAAATGAGCTCGGATTTGAGTTATAACTTGCGATTCATAGAGTGAATTTGCCAAATCAATTTTATTTAAAGTTCGAATGTTATTTGCTTTCTCGTTATTTCAAAATATATTAAAAGAATGCCTAACTAATAATGGTCATCAATGAAATTTATAATCAATAAAAAAAATAGTGCAGAAACTATCGTTCTGACCTTGGAACCCACAACAACCGTTAAAGAGCTGTTACTTATTCTTTATACTTACAGAAGTAAGATTTATGATCATTTTTCTTTTAAAGACTATCAAAAATTCATTTCAGTATATCAGTGTCTTTTATATGGGGATCGATTCAAAAATAAGTTACTTCCAAAGACCAATTTAGCGGATTATGGGTTTGAGGATCCATGTTATCTGACTTGGGAAGAGTCTACTGAGAATCGAAATCATACATCCGAGATGGAGCCCACAGGTAATAGAGCCCTATTTTGGCAGGCTAATATAAAGCCAGATAAGCTCGATATAGGAAAGGAGTCTTATTCGATGTCAGCCAGGTCAACGATTCCTTAAGGGAGGATTTTTTTAAAAGTAACTGAGCGTGAAAATAATCAAGCTCCTAGATTGAGGTCATTCGCGATACCACGCCAAAGGTTGCAGTGTAGGTTATGTAAAGGTTTGTCTAATAACTTAAAACTCGCCTAGGTTGCATTTTATATAAAACCTTCGTATTCCTAATTGATTTCCATAAAATCTGGAAAATTGTTTATTTTGGTGCTGTTTGCCTGGCTATTTCCTCGTAGGCCTTTTGAGTTTGCTCATCTCTTTTCCTTAATTCTTTAAAGATTGAGGGCATATGCTTAAGCGCTCTTGTGGCTATCTCATTGATTTCCTCCATTGAGCTGCTAGCTTTTCTAGGATCTGAAATGCCTTCTTGTGCTTTCTGATAAATTTCATAAATATGATTGGGAACTGCTTTCTCTTCTCCGTCCACTTCAATTCTGGATCTGCTTCTCCAAGTTTGCCACTTCGTATTTTCTATTAGTTCAACTATTGCATTAAGCGCTTCAACAGCAAGATCATTCTTTACCTTACAGCAATCATCATAAATAAATTCGCTTTTAAAAGATTCGAAATTAGAATTGTATGACCTGGATTTCTCTGCAAGTATCATTGAATACTGACTTATTTCTTCTGATTTAGTTGCTGCTTTTTCTTTAATGATATCTCCATTAGAAAGACTGTAATCCGTGATCACGTCATTGCTTTTATATCCAACTTTTGGTGGAGTCACTCTTGGTTCGCCTCTATTATATATGGATGAAAAATTTACAAAATTCTCAGTGCTATGGTCTCTAGTTTCTACTTGATGATCTACAAAACGCTGATGCCAAGTGAGATTATCCTGTTGAAGTTTTGTAATTTCTTGCACCACTCTATCCTTATACGTTTGGAAAATTTTTAAAATTTGGGTTTCTATTGTTGGAGGGGGATCTGGCGGGGGTAATTTTTTATGGACTTTAGATATAGGCAGGGACGCCTGGAAATCGTATAAATTCAATTCTTTAGCAAGTGCCTCTGCGGTAAGCATCTCTTCGCCATAGTTTATCTTATTTAATTTGTCTAACTCAGCTATAGCCTGTATACTATTTTTAACATCATTAAAGATAGTGGCAACGTTACATAGGTCGACAATTCTTTTAAGCGTTTTGATTTCCTCCATCAACTCTTGGTTTGTTGGGTTTAATTTCTCAATTTGTTGGATCCACAACTGAAGTTCTTTATATGTCATTTCTAAGTCCTAAAAACAATATCTGTTTCTTTTATTGTACACCAAATGTACATATAGTGCATGTTTTGAGCTTTGAGAAGGTTATCTATCTAGTCTTGATGAACCTAAAGCCGGAGGAATAGGAAAAGTTATAATAAAAAGGATTTTTAGAGTTGTTTTAATGAACTGAGTTTAATCGTTGGTTACGTAACTTTAGGTTGTGTTTATTGTGGTTTAAGCCACCAAAATAGGTTGCCATCAATTTCGAATCCGAATGTTTTGTTTATGCTCACAACAAAGTCTAGAATCTTCTCAAAGATTTTCTAATCAAAGACAACGCATCCCTTTCCTGGTTGCGCTTCATGATGAGCCGCATAATGTTCCACCTTAGCTTCAAAGAAACTTAGAGCCTTAGACTTCGTTGACGGAGGATTGGAATTGCTGGGAGTGGGGCTGGGCTCAGCGGCATAACCAAAGGTATTTAACAGGTTAACCGTTGTATTCCCCGCAGTTTCTACCGTCTTTCCTGCATTTGTATCATTTGCTGCTGACATCACATCCTGATGTTTAAAACGATATAAATTAGTTAAAACAATCGCAGATTCGAGTACCATCAAGGCAACACCCACTGCGGGATTAAGAGCAAAACCTATTGCCACAAACAATCCGGCTGCTACAAGTGTAATTATTGAGTTATAACTTAAACTTACGGATAAGTTCTGGACAATGTTTTGTTTGGTTTTTTCTGCGACGTCGAAGGCAGTCGCTATAGGAAATAATATACCTTGCTGAATTACAACCCCTGCATGTTGTTGGGTAATGCTATCTCCGATACTGGATTTTACCGCGATTCCAAGATCGGAATACGCAATCGCACTCACATCATTGGCCGCATCACCGACCATGGCTACTTTACAGCCTTCGCGTTTCAGCTGTTGTATATAACTTATTTTTGAGATTTCCGTTGGATTAGAGATCGCACCTACAGTATTGGCGCACAGATTATTTTCAGAAATACCTAATAATGCTGCGTATTTCAAGGCAGTGACTTTATCTGCACCTGTGCAAATATGCACTGTTTTACCTAAGCGTTGAAGTTGCTTTACAGTGGCAATAGCATCTTTACGCAAAGGGTCAGTTAAAGCAACTTGTCCGATTACGGATGTACCCTGCACAATATAAATGCTACCATTTTCAGGATTATCATAAGGCTTATTAATAAGAGTAACTCCATTTGCTTTGAGCATATCTTCGTTACCAATCATGAAGGTTTCACCCTCAATAGTAGCTTTTATTCCGGAGTGATGACTTTTATCAATGGATGTGATTTTTAACGACTCTGTAGCGATGTCTTGATTTTCTATATAAGACCTAATTATTTGTGCTGTAGGATGATCAGACTTACTTTCCAATAATGCAACATGAGCTAATAATTTTCTATTAGAAATTCGCAGACGCTCTACTTCAATGTTTCCTTGAGTCAGGGTGCCATTTAAATCAAAAACAACAGTATCAATATCAGCAGCTGCTTGTAATGCTTTACCATTGTTAAAATGGATTCCGTTTTCGGATGCTTTTTTCATACCGATTTTAACTGCCATTGGCGTAATCAAGCTCAAAGCGCATGGGCATGCACTCACAAGAACTGAGATAACACATTGAATAGCCAAAACAGGATTAAACACCGAACCGATGACGATGCCGGAGATCAGTGCAATTGTAAGCAGACCGGGAATAAAATATTTTAATAATTTATTCGCAAATTGTTCGAGAGGGGCTTTTTCAGCATTTGCTTGTTCAATATTTTTTGCAATTAGAGATAAGTAAGAATTTTGATATGTTTTGGTAACCCGCATTTCCAATGAAGGAATATGATCCGCCAAGCGCATCCCTGCTTTAACTTTATCGCCTGGATTAAATTCTTGTAGGTGCGGTGAACCATCGATGCGTGTAGTATAAAGCAGTGCTTTTGATGTTAATACTCCATCGACAGGAATAACCTCTCCTTTTTTAAGGATAATAAGATCATTAGGGATTAAATTTTTGACGGAAATTTCTTTATCTGGATTACCTTTTAATAAGGCTTTTTGAGACAAACAATCGCGGACATCTAATTTTTTGTTGATTTCATGAATTAAAGTATGTTCGATCCCTTCACCTAAATGCCAGAAACCTAAAACCAGCGGTGCTGCTTCGAACATCATAGGTAATCCAGGAATAAACAAGCTAGCGATAGATACCGCAACGATAGTCAAGGTGCTTATTGCATACAAAGTGGTCGTATCCCATTCCTTTGCAAGCAATGCATGCCATGCTGATTTGTAAACAGTATTTCCCAAATATAAGGTCATTAAGGTAGTAAGACCGGTGATGGCATAATAGGCAAGCATAGGGATATTAAAACTCCCAATTGCTAAAACGAGCATACCCAATCCCCAAAGCAACCCTAATCCAGCTTTAAGCCAATGATTTTCATCCCCCTCAGAGCCGTGGTGATGGTGGGAGTGGGTATGAAGGTGGCCATGACCGTGCGAATGAGAATGACCCTGGGAAGGATCGTGAGAAAGATTATGAGAATGACCATGGCTATGATCACCAAAATGATCATCAGAATGACCGTGAGCATGATCACCAAAATGATCATCAGAATGACCGTGAGTATGATCATCAAAATGGTCATCAGAATGACCGTGAGTATGATCATCAAAATGATCATCGGAATTGAAACGTTTTGTTTTTTTTCTGCTTTTTTTAATAGGAGAAGAGGGAGTGGGTTTGGAAATTAGTGGGGCCATATGCATATCTTCTTGATAGTCAATAGTCTCCATTTCAATGATGTCACTTAAAATAATTCCCTCCTTTGATAAAAGCTGAGTCACTACAGTCTGTATCGTAATAGAATCGTTCACTTCACATAACAAACTGATGCCTTTATCTTCACTGGTTAAATCGATAGCAATACGTACGAGCTTTAAGCTTAGTGCTGAGTTCAAAATCTGTTCGATTTTTGTGGAAGTGTTCTCCAGATTCAAAGATGACACGTTATTAGAAAGGCGGAATCTATAATTACAATACATTGGTTTCCTCCATTTAAAGGACAACATAAATGTTAAAGAGGAGCAACGCCCACTTCAGTTGTATATCAATATTCACTTCAGACCTGTTACAGAGATTACGTAATTTTGAAACGGCACGATCAAGTAATTTATTTCGTTTAAACCGATAAAACAGCGTCTGGTATTTTATTACGAGGCATCCTAGGCCTCAGAAAGTGTTATATTGTAACATCGTCTTGCCAAAGAACAAGTCATATTAAATAATTTTTAAACCAGAGGAATTTAGCTAATATTCGGTGCCGGTGTTTGATAATTTTTCTGTAAAACAAGGACTGTGGTATAATGAATTAAGTGATTAAATTATAATATGATTGATGAAATATAATTTGTTGGACAAGGCTTATAAGCATTGCGTGCAGCATGGCTATCGGTTCACAGACCCGAGAGAGCGTGTCCTCAAGATTTTAATAGAAGAAAGAAAACCTCTAGGGGCTTATGAAATCTTGCAAAGACTCTCCACACAAATTGAAAATCCCAAACCACCTACAGTTTATCGAGCGATTCAGTTCTGGCATCAAGAGGGATTCATCCATTGTATTGATAGCCTCAAATCTTATGTTGCTTGTTTGCACGGGCATCATGTAGGACAAGCTCAATTTTTAATTTGCAATCAATGTGATTTTGTCAAAGAATTAGAATGTATTATTGATTTCACGTGCATTACAGAATTAGCAAACTCACTGCAATTTTCAATTATTAATTGCACAACAGAAATCAAAGGTTTATGCGCGCGTTGTAAACTGGCCAATCGAGAGGATTAGGCGCGGTTAATTGTAAAAAAACACGTATATTTTCGCTTATTGGTAATGGCTATTAATAAGTAAATCAATATTCGAGGCAAGTGGCTGCATCACCTTGTTACAAAAATATTCTCGTGACACCGGTTTTTCTATGAGTTCATGACTATGAGCAGGCTGTTGAAATAGCATCAAAAAACATCCGACTAATATTATATCTAAACGCATAAAAAACATATCAACTATCCAATAAAGAAATAAATTGACAACTAATTTACCATAAAAATGCAAAAAATGCACCTTAATTGTGCAATTTTTAAAGCTATTAGTTTTTTAGAGATGCTCTGGCTCATCATAAAGCCTTTGGTTGTTTTGGCCGATGTAGGATTAGTTGTAGATTTTGGGACTGGATTTATAGCTTTTTTATTAGGTTTCAGCTTGTGGCTTATTGTTACGGCCATTTCTTGATTGGCTACGCGACTGTTTATGTCGAGTAGTTTATTAATTATTCTGTTATTGATCTAAATAGTGCTCAGTTAAAAACAAAAAAGGCTAAAGTTTATTACCGGAAACGACTTGCTAATGCGCACTGAAGATAATAGTGAACTGAGCGGCGATAGGTCATACCGGGCCGAGTGTCCAGGTTGCACTATTTTTTCGAGCCCAGATTAAGCAAATAAATATAACTTCTTCAATCTCCGGGCTTTTTAAATAGCAGGGGTATAAAACCTATGATTAGAGGATTTTGAGCCCGAATGGGTCAATTCACTAATTTGTTGTCTTAACTCACCAATGGTATTTTGTTGTTGCTCAATCACTTTTTGTTGTTTTTCTTCTTTTGCTTGCATTTGTTTAAATAAAATATAGGACACATAAATAGCGGTACGTTCTTTTGCTGTGAAACTTAACAATTTTTTTTCAGCTTCTTTATTTTCGGTTGATAATAATTCAAGCTCTTGTTCCTGCTCTGAATTTAGTTTGTTGAGAGCGGCATTTTTTTCCGATAGCTCAGCTACTAAAAGGGTATGCTGATGTTCGGTGCATATTTGTTCTGCAATGTCACTAATTCGAGCGTTGGATGTTTGGGTAGTGATGTTAAAACGTTTTAAAACACTATCGTTTAAAATATCCCCTGAATTGCATAGTTCACCGCCGAGATACCCGTCATTTTTTAAACCCGACAAAGCAATGGTCATTTCTTTGCTATCTTCATCTTGGGTATAAGTCATTCTATAGGTTTTGTGTTTTGGAGTTTCTAAAAGTACTTTAAGATCAACAAGTACTTGAAAAATTTGATTTTTGTATTCTTCTAATTTGGTAGGCTCAAGGGAGTTTTTTTGGCTAAGTAATGTATTTAGCGAAGTAATTTCATTCAAAATATAATATAAGAAAGGTCTTCGGCCGCTATCACTGCATTGCTTGATAAGCTCGTTCAGGCGGATTTTAAAATGAACATCCTTATTTTGGATGATTTCTTTGGCACGAATGAGTGATTTTTCTCTGAGTAATTCTTCGTCAGTATCGGTGACTAATTTTTTTACTTTCGGTTGACTGTCATGATAGCGCACTATAACTGCAGTCAGAGAATAAATTAATTCTTCTAGTCTCGTCATGTAAAATTCCTTCTAAAGCTAAATCCATTAGTCTAAATGTGGAACTACATACAAACTTGATATTTCACTATATTGAATGTTTGCCTGAAGTGCAAGTACTCAAAATATAAAATCAGGTTGACGAATTCCCTATAATCTATCCGGACAAGACAGGATGGGATTCATCACTATTTTTTCTTCTTAAAATAAGTCCCATTCGCGTAAACATTATGACCAAAACCACAATCTGCATCGGAACCTTCTTGGTTAACAGATAACATACCAGGTTTGAGGAATGTTATCGTGATCATACATGAGCCATATTCAGAAGAAGAGTATACGGCCGTGTCCCCTTTAATATTGGCCACACCCGAAAGTTCCCCGGTATTGGCTTGCAGCTCGCCATTTACCATATAAGGATAAATTAATTCGAAGGAAATATTAAGTTTGCCGCCTCCCAAAGCACGAACCGTCAAGGTATTGGAAATATCATTATGAGGGGCAGGAAATTTCATAATAAAGGTACCATTTACTTCTTCTTTAGAAACACTGTCTCTATGGGATTCGGAAAAACCCAATGTCGAATAAACAACAAACAGACTGAATAAAGTAATTTTTATAATCTTGTGATTCATAGTCGCCGCATCCTATTTTTATTAAGCAATCATTAAAGCCATTCAAGTTTTTTTCATGACTATTTGAAAGTCATTAATGCAGTTCATCAAGGTAAGTCTCTTTGGTGTACCGGACCGAAATAATTGCGATAACGACCCAAAATATAATGTATAACGCAGGAGCATATTTATTTCCGGTTAGCTCAACCAAGGTTAAGGAAACTAAGGGCATGGTTCCACCAAAAACTGCTTGGCCAATGTTATACCCAATAGATACGCCACTGGCGCGAATCGCGGTGGGGAACATCTCTGCAAGCATAGTAGGCACTGTAGCATTCAATGGTGCAAGTATGATTGCTAGCCCTATTTCTCCCACAAGGACATGCCACCAGTTACCGCTCAAAAAAAGAATAAAAAGAGGATAAATAAAAATAAAAATACCAACAGCTCCTAATAAAAAAATAGGTTTCCTACCTAAGAAATCGGATAATAAGCCCATTATCGGAATTAATATCGTTAATACCAGTAGTGCTATAAAGTTTATAACCAGAGCATCTTTTAATAAAAATCCTTCAGATTTCACTAAAAAACTGGTTATATAAGCAATGAGTAAATAATTGCTCATTGCTAATATGCTCGTAAAAATAATAGCTAATAATAATTTGCGCTGATGTGCTATGACCACAAGCTTTGCGGGAAGTTCGGTGGTAGGTTTGGTGTGCAAAAAAGCCTCGGGTTCAACACTTGTACGACGCAAATAAATGCCTATTAATCCAAGGAGGGCACCCATTAAATAAGCGAAACGCCATCCCCAAGATCGCAGCGTATCCTCGGTCAATAAAACACTGAGTACAGAGGCCGTAAAAGAACCTAAAAAAATACCCAGAAAAGCAGTACTTAAAACTAAACTTCCGGCAAAACCACGTCGATGACCAGCCATATGTTCTATGAGAAAAGTAGTCGAACCGGGTAGTTCTCCTCCGACGGCAATTCCTTGTATTAATCTAAAAAAAACGAACAGCAACGGAGAGAGGATTCCCAAAGTATGAAAATCAGGGATTAAGGCGATACACGCTGTGGAACAGGTCATAATCGACACGGAGAGAATCAACGTTTTTCTTCTACCGATATGATCTGCATAATGTCCTAATAATACCCCTCCTAATGGACGCATAAAAAAGCCTACCGAAAATACGCCAAAGGTGAGGAGAAGGGAAACAAAATAGACATCAGATGGAAAGAATATTTGTGCAAATAAGGGAGCAAAATTAGCATAAAGAAGAAAATCAAACCATTCTAAAGTATTTCCGTATAAACCAGCAAAAATACTTTTTTTCTTCGTACGATCCATAATTGTATTTTTTATAGTTTGCCTTATTTCTTTATAAACTATTTTACTTTAATTTGTCTCTATTTATTTCTTATTTCAAAAGGAACATGATTCGCTAGCCTGAAACACTGGGAGTTTGAGCATCTTTTAATAAGAGTGTTTTAGACGGACTTTTTATTGAGCCTCGAAATAACGAGGGGGATTTATCTTTAGCTTCTTGTTCTAAAAAAATAAACTCTTCTGAGTTAATCCAAAAAGGATTCCATGTCAATCTGCCTTTCGAAGTAATACGAGTTGCTTTTTCGGAATTAAGATCAAATGTCCATATTGCAAGTGGGGGTTCACTCCAATTGTTTCTATGAATGGTTTCATCCATATCTACATCCATAATGAGCATTGCTCCATTGGGAGCCGCGTGGATGTGCGAAGCACTACTCATGCTCGCGTGTGGAATAATGTCATTAATGCGCCATTTTTTTATTAGATTTCCTGCAAAGTCTCTCCAATAAATTGAATACAAATCATGGCTAAAAAAAGAAGTGTCATTTTCTGCCCATGTCGGACTGAATGCGTTTTGGGTATTTTTTATAAGGCGATACCCACTGCCATCAGCATTGATTAATGCCAGATGCCAATCATTGTTTACAAAGGTATTAAATAATAGCTTTTGCCCATCAGGCGACCACACTGGATTAAAGTTGTTTGGAGAAGGGATATTCTTCAATAAGGTAACTTGATCCGTTTCAAGAGCGATGATTGCAAGGTAACGGTTTTCGAATTTTCGCTTATCCACTACATTATAGGCAATATATTTTCCATTTGGGGAAATTTCAGGGATGTATCCTTCTGTAATTTTTTTGATATTACTGCCATCTATATTAGCTGTCCAAATCGAACCATGACGTTCAAAAGCAATCATCGATTTAGCCTGACCCAAAGCGCAGTATATTAAGACCAATAAGAACAAAAAAATTCTCATAGGAGTATCCCTAAAAGGCTTATCTGAATAAATAGTTTGGAAGCATAGGATCGCTTTCCTCATTCCCGCCTTCAGAATGACATACAAACTTTCTTAAATTAAAGTAATCAACGATGAGATATTTTGACCTGGCTCTGTATCAAGATCAAATTTCATTTTAATGCCAACCCCGATCGCTGGTACCGTATTCTTCACCAATACCACTATTTGATGAGCCAGAATTCGCACAGGCGCTTAGAGAAAGTATGGTCATTAACAAATAAAAAATCAGGGTAGCTCGTTGAAATAATTTATTGGTAATCATTTGCTTTCCTTGTCCATAACTATTCAATAATCATTCAATGAAATAGTCCATATTGTAATCTTGAGACAATCAAAAAACGAGTAGTTTTATTTCTCGCTTTTCTCGGAAAAAAATAAAAATATCTGTATTCAATGTTAGCTTCTATTTTTACTTAAGACACTAATTTTAAAGATTTTTTTAAAACAGCACGGTGCTACGCAAGATAGTATGTGATGAAAAATAAAACAGCCCGAGTCATTGTACTATAATTTGATTATGTGTTTTGCATGTTGAGTACATTATGAAAAGCAAAATGAGTGTCGCAAAAGGTGATTCTGTTCAAAAACGTTCCAAACTCGAGCCCCCTTATGATGCGGGGGATTGCGGATATTATGCACTGTGTGTTGGTTTATTGCATCTTGGAATGCAAGCTAAAAGCAATGGGGTTCTGGCTGCAGAAATTAATAAGAGTAAGATTCTCAGCACTATTTTTACTAATATGCCACAGGTAAATAGGATACTGGGCTCTAATAATGTTCAGACCCTCGAACATGTGTTAGAAGCGCTTAGTGCCCCCGGTTGGGATAGTCTTTCATTGCGGGAGTTATTGAGTGAATTTAGTAATGGGATACGTCGTTCGATGGTCGAGTCCGATTGGGGGACTGATTTTTTTAAAGCAATGCTTAAGGAAGGTGCATGGGTGATAGATAATCAAAAATGGATGGATTTACCCTCATTTAAACGTTTGAACGGAAAAATTTTAGATAGGATGGAGGAGCTTGCAAATGGCAAGAAAGTTGATGCAGAACAAGCAGGTGAATTAAGGTTCCAGGCGACACTGGAAATCTTTAAAAATTTGAATGAGTCGGTATTAGAGGATATGGCAAAAGCAGTTATTAGAAAATATTATGGCCCCGGCTCCGAAAAAGCCTGGCTCGATGCGGATTTTCTAAAATATTGTTCGAAACAAATGTTTCCTGATGCCGACAATTTATTTTTTGATCCACGAAAAATTGAAATCACCAGTATAGGTCCCTCTTCAACCCACTGGTATATTGATGTTCCTAAAGATCAGATAACCGATTCTTTATTGACAAGTGTTAATTCAGGATCCAGTAAATGGCTAAAAGAAATTGAAGTATACCGGGTAAAAGAAAAAGGAGAACAAGATATTTCTTCCTTGATCCGGGAACATCATGAGCTACTTAAAGCACAAAAGAAAGCAATTTCCGAATTTAAAGTTACGGCTTCAGGGCTTTATGTAAAACATCTGGATTCTTCATTTTCAGAAGATTTAAAATTCGATCTTTCTGTATTAAGTTGCTTTGATAAAGACCCTCCGGATCAAGAAACTATAGATAAGGTTTTACTTATAATTATTTCACATGATGATACGAGTTTTCCAGCATATACCGAATTGTCTATGGCGCGGAAGTCAATTGTGGAGCTCAACCAAAAAATCAGCAAAGTTGAAAAGGAGCTTGAATTAAAAAAAGACAAAACCTCTGCTACTTCTCTTATTAGTGCAGGTATGTCTTTTAGAGGGCATAGAAAAACCTCGACTCATGATACATCCGAGGAACTTGAGGGTCGCGAAAAGCGTCCCAATAATAAAGGGTTACCAACTTAATAGACTCTTTATTGATAAGGGAAGAAAATCGAGCCTTCAAAATCATTATTGATATTGATATTGATGTTCGTTGCGGGTGAAAAGAGGGAGCTATAACTTGATAAACTTACTTCAAGTTTGGTTCCCGGTAACACTATGGTAAGTCCCGAGTGATAACCTGACTTATAAATTGACATAAATTGTTTTGTGTACTCATCATTAGGGAGATTTACATACCAATGACTTTCACTTGGCCCGTTACTTGTGATATAAGCCCCATCCTTATCAAACATGAAGGAAGATGTGCCCAGTAAATCACCCACCAGAGTTTTGAGAAATTCACTGTCTACCCAGACTTTTGGTGCATCTCCCGTATAAAAATGAGTAATTACCTCTTGGGCCGCAGCACTCAATTCTTCATCGGCTAACGCATTACACACTTCGATTTGCGCTTGGAAAATAATGGCATACAATGAATCGTTATCTGATTTAAGGCTTTTTTCCCGAGTGGCTTTCTCATAGAGTTCATCTGATTTAGCTTCAATTTTTTTCATGATGCTTTTGAATGAAGCTAACTTTTCCCAAACTCGATTATCCTCAAGCCATAAACCGCTTTTAATTTCATTTTTTAGACGTTCATGTAACCAGGGGGAATTGGTATTCGCTTGTTTTAATTGTAGTGTGAAATTAGATAAAATTTCGTTAAAAGAAAGTTGCTCAAAACCATGTGCAGCCATTGCGTCCAGATAACTGAGTAAGCATTCATGATTGGTTTTAAACGACTTTACAAGACAGCCCTTAAGAGAACTTGGTTGTGCTTCCAAAATTTTGGTGAGCAGCTTACTGGAGTTAAGTGCGGACCTTATAGATTCATCTACTGCGGCTTTGAGCGCTAAATAAAAAATACCAATGACAACCACATGGTAACCACAATCTCCTGAATTCTGAGCAGGAGAAAATTTAACTTTATCTACTCTCTCAATCTCCGTTTTTTGTAGCATTATGGCCTGAACTAAAAAGATTAAAGATATTTAGTATATCACTTGAAATATATTTTCGACAAACTGTATTCATAAAAGTCTTTGGCCTGATAAATTTGTTAAATTATTCTTACAATTAACATCTGTTTATTCGCTAATTAGGGTGATAACATCTGCAACGATTAAGGATAAGCTAAGGAAAGTGATCCATGAAGGAAGGAGTCAATTCATTCATTTTTTTTATAGCCCTCATTGCAGGATTTGGAGGGTTTTTATTTGGATTTGATTCGAGTGTTATAGCGGATGTTAAAGATCAAGTTATTGGCCAATTATCTCTATCTGAGTGGCAATGGTCTCAAATAGTAAGCATCAGCATCCTGGGTTGTGTTCTTGGTATTCCTTTAAGTGGTTTCTTTGCTGACAGACTCAGTCGGCGTTTCTTACTCAAAACAGTGGCAATAGGCTTTATTTTGGGGACTGTTCTTTGTGCTCTCTCCGATGACTTCATCGTATTATTAGCAGGTCGATTCATCATTGGTATCTGTATCGGAATTGCTTCTTATATTGCTCCGTTGTTTATCGCAGAAATTGCTCCTCCAAATAAAAGAGGGGCTTTAGTGCTGATGAATGGTTTAACGATTACCTTTGGTCAAGCTATAGCCTATTTAATCGGTTATTTGCTTCATGATTATTCTACAAACAGTTGGCGGTTGTTATTTGGTATGGGGAGTATCCCCGCTTTGATTTTGTTTATTGGGATGTATTTTGTCCCCCATTCCCCGCGGTGGATTATGAAGAAACAGGGAGTGAACAAAACGTTACAGCTCTTAAAAAGAATCCGCCCTTCAGGTTATGACATTCAAAAAGAAATCGATGAAATACAGAGTAATTTAAAACAAAGTCACTCGACGAATAATTTATTATTTAAAGCGCCCATTATTTTTGTACTTGCTGTGGGCGTTGCTTTAGGAGTTTTTCAACAGTTTTCAGGAATTAATGCCGTAATGTATTACGGGCCGGTGATCTTTGAATCGGCAGGTTTTTATCCGGTGACTAATGCTATTCTGGCAACTTTTTGTATGGGGGCTGTTAATTTTTTATTTACGTTACTCACTTTATTTTATATTGATAAATTAGGTCGGCGTTTCTTATTATTAAGCGGGACGATGATCGCTACATTGAGTCTTTTTGTGGTTTGTTTATTATTTAATACACCATTACCGGGCCAAAAATTCTGGATATTGGGCGCTTTCTCTGCCTATGTAATAGGTTACTGCATTAGTGTTGGATCTTTATTTTGGGTGTTAATCTCCGAAATCTATCCTTTATCCGTCCGGGGTCTTGCGATGAGCATTGCGACTGTGGTGCAGTGGGGCGCTAACTTTGTAGTGTCTATATCCTTTTTGACGATTTATCAAAATTTAGGAGAAATGCTTACTTTTGCTTTATTCGGTTCATTATGCTTAGTAGCCTTTTTCTTTATTTATCATTTTGTACCTGAAACAACAGGAGTGTCTTTAGAAAAAATAGAAAAAAATTTGCGAGCAGGTAAAAAAATCAGAGACATTGGAAGGCCTATATCGGAAATAAAAACAAATGAATTGGAATTAGTGAGAGATTAAAAATGGATAATGAAAATCAGCAACGAAAATGTCGTATAGGAATCATTGGTGCGGGACGAATCGGTAAACTCCATGCAGAAAATATCAAAAATTATTTACCCCAATTTGAATTACAAGCCATCGCCGATCCATTTTTGAATAAAGCGTGGGCCGATAAATTATCTATTGCGGGCCAATACGCTCATTTTGAGCAAGTATTGTTTCATCCTAATTTGGATGCGATTTTGATTGCCTCACCTTCAAATTTACATGTGGAGCAGATTAAAGCAGCAAGTGAAGCAGGCAAAGCGATATTTTGTGAAAAACCAATTGGGTTGAATGAAGAAGAAATTTTAGACGCCTTACAAACCGTACAAGCAAATAATACTTTATTACAGCTGGGGTTTAATCGACGTTTTGATCCTAGTTTTGCCCATTTACAAAAACAGGTAGAGGCCGGTGACATTGGAGCGATTCATCTAATTAAAATTACCTCCAGGGATCCTGCTTGTCCATCTAAGGAATATTGCGCTACTTCCGGCGGTATGTTTATGGATATGACCATTCATGATTTTGATATGGCCCGTTTTCTAACCCAATCCGAAGTGGTTGAGGTGTATGCAACAGGAGCAGTACTTATTAATCCTGATTTTGAGGCATTGGATGATGTGGATACAGCAATCATTCAAATGCGTTTTGCCAGTGGGGCTTTAGGAGTAATCGATAACAGTCGCCAGGCTGTGTATGGTTATGATCAGCGGATTGAAGTTTTCGGGAAAGAAGGAATGTTGCTGGCAAATAATCAATTGAAACATTCAGTGATGCATTTTACTAATACATTTACAGAACAAGCGAATCCAGAATATTTTTTCCTAGAGCGCTATCATCAGGCGTTTAAAGCAGAGTTAAGTTCATTTTATGATGCGTGGCGAGATAATCAACCCAGTCCAGTGCCAGGAAGGGATGGGCTTTATGCTTTACGCATAGCTCAAGCAGCGAAACAATCGCTCGTAACTAAATTACCTGTTTTTTTGAGTTGAGGCCGGCATGATACATCCATCATTCTATTTTGATGCAACCCGACCTGTAGATTTAATTTGTATGGGACGGGTGGCTGTTGATCTTTATGCCGAGCAAATTGGAGTTGCACTCAGTGAGGTCCAGAGTTTTAAAAAATACTTAGGCGGTTGCGCGGGAAATATCGCTGTAGGAGCGGCTCGTCTGGGTCTAAACTGCATGATGTTTTCGTGTATTGGCCAAGATGAAATGGGCCGTTTTTTAAAAAATGAACTTGAAAGTGAGGGCGTTAACACGAATCTATTGCAAGAGACGGCTCATCATTTGACGGGTCTTGTTTTGCTTGGAATTAAGCCGCCTGATGAATTTCCATTGATGTTTTATCGCACTGATTGTGCGGATATGCAAATTAAGTCGCACCAAATAAACCAAAATGTATTGCAGCAGGCAAAAGCCATTTTAATTACGGGCACGGGATTATCCACAAAAGATATGCTGCAAACTACGGAAGAAGTGACGCAACGTGCCCGACACGCCGAAACTGCAGTAGTTCTGGACTTGGATTATCGTCCGGTTCTTTGGGGATTAACCGCATTGGGCGATGGAGAAACGCGATATCTCCAAAGCCAAAACGTGAGTCAAACCTACCAACGAATTCTGCCTCTGTGTGATTTAATTGTGGGTACTGAAGAAGAAATTTGTATTGCTGGGGGATGCGATGAGGTTAAGAGCGCCTTAAGGAAAATAAGAGAGTTAACCCAAGCGCCTGTAGTGATTAAACTAGGTGCAAAAGGGTGTGAAGTTAATTTTGCTCACAGTAGCCAGAATCTACCCACTAAACCGTTTCCAGTGGAAATACTTAACGTACTAGGCGCTGGGGATGGATTTATGGCCGGCCTTTTATCAGCTCTTTTACGAGGAAAATCCTGGGAGCTTGCTACTACTTTTGCAAATGCGAGTGGTGCTTTAGTCGTCACGCGACATGGTTGCGCCCCCGCCATTCCCTATAAAGATGAATTAGAATATTTTATACAACATTTTGATGAGCATCCCCAGATCTGGAACAGTACTCATTTAATGCAATTACACCAAAAGAAGAAACTTCCTCAGGTGCTTATTAAAAATCCACTAGGGTTTATTAGAGGCTTCAATCCGATTGTTACTATAGATCGTTTATCAAATGACAATATGAATTTTAGCTCGCTTAAACTCGCTGCTGGAGAAAAATATTTCTTCAGTGAGCATTATGAGTTTGCTGCATTATTAATGACGGGACGCGTCGAGTTTTATTTTGCACATCAAAGTCAGCGTGTAGCCCGCTATGATTATTTTTCTCAAGAACCTATAGTCTTGCATTGCCCTTCCGGTCAAATAGCTGCTGTTGAAGCATTGACTGATTGTGAAATTCTATTGATTGAAACAGAGAATGATGCATCTTTTACTCCTTTATTATTTAATCAGGCCAATCTCTTGGAGTTGGACAATCGAGGAAAAGACCTATTAGACGATAGCTCGTATCGCATTGTAAGAACTGTATTTGATAAGCGCAATAGACCTGAATCTAATTTGGTTGTTGGCGAAATTATTACCTTCCAAGGACGCTGGTCAAGTTATCCTTCTCATTATCACGATCAGCCAGAAATCTACCATTATCGTTTTTCAGAACCGCAAGGTTATGCATTTGGTGAAAATGGGAATGAGGTGCTACGTATCGAAAATTATGACACCTATCGAATTATGAATGGGCAGACCCATGCTCATTGTGCAGCCCCGGGATATGCTCTTTATACCTTATGGTTTATACGTCATTTAAAAGATAATCCTTATACGACGCCAACCTTTATCAAAGAGCATGAATGGACGCGAACACATAAAGCAAATAATAGAGTATGGAAAAAAAACCTCGACTGAGGTTATGAGTAGACTTTGCAGCTAGGGTAAGGCGGTGCTTCAAGCCTGGAAAAATAATGTTTAATGGTGGGTTTCATGAAGATTAGATTGACAATGGCACAGGCATTATTGAGATTTTTGGCAAATCAATATGTGGTGTTGGATGGTAAATCACATCAGTTTGTTGCTGGGGTATTTGGAATTTTTGGGCATGGTAATGTGACTGGATTAGGAGAAGCCCTGGAATACGATAATTATGGTTTGATTTATTACCAGGGACATAACGAACAAGGAATGGCTCATGCCGCGACGGCTTATGCGAAACAAAAAAATAGATTAAGTATTTTTGCGTGCACCTCTTCAATAGGTCCGGGTGCGACCAATATGATTACTGCAGCGGCTACTGCAACAACTAATCGAATTCCATTATTGTTATTGCCCGGAGACATATTCAGTTGCAGACAACCGGATCCCGTATTACAACAACTTGAAGCGTCCCATGACTATACTTTATCGGTTAATGATTGTTTCAAACCGGTGAGTAAATATTGGGATCGTATTACTCGCCCAGAGCAATTGATGACGGCTGTTATCAATGCAATGAGAGTGCTTACTGATCCTGTCGAAACAGGGGCAGTCACTTTATGTTTACCGCAAGATGTGCAATCTGAAGCTTATGATTATGACGCTTCTTTTTTCGAAAAACGTTTTTGGCACATTGATAGAACACCGATCAGTGAACGTGCGCTTGAAGAAGCGGCTCAGCTTATTCTTAGAGCTCAAAAGCCCTTCATTATTGCCGGAGGTGGCGTGCATTATTCCTTAGCAACCAATGTCTTATCGCAATTTGCTGCGCATCATAAAATTCCCGTTGCTGAAACTCAAGCAGGGAAAAGTGCTTTGCCAGCAAGTCATTGCATGAATGTGGGGGGAGTCGGGGTTACGGGTTCTGAAGTTGCAAATTCGCTGGCCGCACAAGCCGATGTGATTTTAGTGGTTGGCTCCCGGTTGCAAGATTTTACTACTGCGTCTAAATGGGTTTTTAAAAACCAAGAGTGTCGAATTATTCATCTCAATGTTTCTCGTTTTGATGCAATCAAAATGAATGGTTTGATGTTGCAAGGGGATGCAAAGATAGGCTTAGAGCAATTAGGAAAAAAACTAGGAGCGTACCAATCCCCCGAAGAATATCAGCAGCAGGTGCAACATTATCAAAATGAATGGCAGCATGAATTAAAACGCATCTGTACTTCGTCTCATCCTGTAGCGGGGGGGTTATCACAAGTAAAGGTGCTCAGCTTATTAAATGAAATGGTGACTGAAGAGGATGTCATAATCTGTGCCGCCGGCAGTTTACCCGGTGATTTACATCGACTTTGGAAATCCAAAAAGGCTAAAGATTACCATTTGGAATATGCATATTCTTGCATGGGTTACGAAGTCGCGGCCGGTCTAGGGGTGCGATTAGCTAAAGAAAATGCGCCGGGCGAGGTATACGTTTTGGTGGGCGATGGCAGCTTTGTGATGATGCATTCAGAATTGCTGACGAGCATTCAAGAAGGAAAAAAAATTACCATTGTCATTTTTGACAACCATGGTTTTCAATGCATTAGAAATTTACAGGAAAGTCAGGGTAGCCAAGGTTTTGGTAATGAGTTTCGATATCGAGAGGCTAACACCAATAAGTTATCGGGTGATTATTTACCCATAGACTTTTGTAAGTATGCTGAAGGACTAGGCGCTAAAGCTTTTTTTGTAGATTCTTATGATCAGTTAGCAGTTGCTACGCAGGCCGCACGCAATGAAAAACATTCTTCAGTGATAGTAGTGCCTATACTGCCTAAAACGATGAGTAATGGTTATCAAACTTGGTGGCGTGTTGCGGTTGCAGAAATATCCAATTCTGAAGAAGTGTCGAAAGCGCATCACAGGATGCAGGAACAATTAAAAAGAGTTAGAGAATATTAAGGACCAAGGTATGCACATTAAACTGGGAATAGCACCAATTAATTGGTGCAATGATGATGATCATGAGTTAGGCAAAGAAATTAGTTTTGAACAATGCATTAGCGAAATGGCGGATTCGGGTTATATAGGTACGGAACTCGGTCATAAATATCCGCGTGAGGTACCTGTTTTAAAAAAAGCATTAGATGTGCATGGATTACACTTATCAAGCGCCTGGTTCAGTACTTTTTTTACTGAGTCAGAGCAGTATGAGCACACGTTATCGCGTTTTATGGAGCATTTGAGTTTTATGAAGGCTATGGGGGCCTCGTTTATCAATGTGTGCGAGTGCGGCCATTCAATTCAAGGAACTGGGCTGCCTATTTTAAGCCCCCACAAGCCTGAATTTAGTGAGACACAATGGGAAAAACTAATTCAAGGTTTGCATGCTATTGGCCGAATTGCTCAGGATCACAATATGCGTCTTGCATATCACTATCATGCAGGGACTGGTGTTTTTTATGAACATGAAATTGATCATTTAATGGAAAACACCAGTCCTCAATTGATTTCATTATTGCTTGATACGGGCCATGCCGCTTTTGCTAATATTGATTCGCTTGATTTAATCCATAAACATCATGATCGCATAATGTATGTGCATTTAAAGGATATTCGTGCAGAAGTTCTTAACCGAGTTAAGAATGAACATATGAACTTTATGGATGCTGTACGTGCTGGGGTATTTACTGTTCCTGGTGATGGTGGCATTGATTTTGCCTCTATCATTAAAGTGCTAAAAAAACATCACTATTCGGGTTGGATGATCGTGGAGGCGGAACAAGATCCGGCTAAAGCGCCCCCACTTGTGTACGCGCGAAAAGCGTACGAGTATCTACAGTACCATATAAAGAACGAATAAAACTCAGGGACACGTTATTAATAGTACTGGAAAAGGGATTTATTTACACACAAATCCCTTTTCCGCTCTTTCATCAAATTCACTCACTAAGAGCTCGATTTTTTGTCCTAATTGATTTTTCCCCACGATTTTTTCAGAGGCTTTATAAAAATAAGACATGACACTATAACCTGACGAATTGTCCTCTTGGCGTCGTTGTATTTTTTGTTCTTCCATCCGCATGCTCTTCAATAACGCCTTCATTAATTCTGCATAGCTGGTATCATCTTCCTTCACACGGGAACAGAGATCATCTACGCTTTTAATGTACTTAAAGATCATTTGTTTTTTTGCATCAAAAATATCTCTATCCGCTTTATTGATCGCCATGTCAAACTCTCTTTCAAGAATATATTCATATAAAACAGCTGAAAATTGCCAAACCCAGGGGACTCCTCTCTCGTTGCTAAATAGCGATTTATCTTGCTCTTTAATTTCAGTGATGAGAGGAGGGCTGCTTTCAAATAGATTGCGTAAGGCATTAATAAAATTGACGAGGCCGGTATGAAAAAGACTTTCATAAAGATCCAGTGTGAATTCTGTCTTATTTTCTTTATTGTATTCTTTGACTGCAGTCTTAACCTCTTTCCGATGTAAGTGGATTTCTTTTAAAATCAGATCAAAATAGGCCAGATAATCATTATCCTTAACTTCTATTTCTTTTATTTTTTTAATTAAACGTTTGGCAAAATCATTCCTTTGAACCAATAACTCTGCTTCTTTGCCTTTATAAGTTTTTTCATCCGCTTGCGTTTGATAGGTTTCCAATATTTTTTGACAATAACGGTCTGTCATATCTTTAAAAATGCCCATTATCCCTCTCTTCTTTAGTTAGCCAGAAAAATCCTCAATTTTATTTTGTTCTCGAGGACATCCATTCTTCCGTTCACAGCATTGTTTTCAAAAACACGAATGTCAAATGATAGGCTGAACAAAAAAGTTACATTTTTCGATAACAACAGCCTATGTTCTAAACGCGATATATTTGTCCTTATTATTAAATTATTAAAAGTAGTTTTACGAATACTTCATAACGAATTGTTCAATTAAAGCAGGAAACGAGTATTCAAAATGAAGCTATGAAAATAGTTAGGATAATCATAGTGCCTAATATTAACTCATTGTGAGTTACAGTAAAAGTTATTTTCTTGAGTAAAAAAAATCTCGTTTTGTTGCCGAAAATATTAGGGAAAAGTCGAGATATTACAGGATGTTATGAAGTTCATACCGGAAGCTATTTTAAATTTTTTACAATTGAACTACTGTATTATTCAAAGGAGGGCTTAGTTATGGTTAACTTTTTTAAAGATAAAAAAAAGTCGGTCGATCCGCCAAATGAATATTATCCTGCCCTACATAAAGCACTAGAGGCAACCATGAGGGTGTGTGTTGCGAGTACTTCTGCACTAGTGATTAATCCATTAACAGCAAAAATTTGTACCTACCGAATGGCTCAATATAACGAAAATAGTTTTATGGCTGTGCAAGAAATAGGCAAGCTCCGATCTTTTTTGTTTAAAGTGTCCCAATACCTTGAAAATAGGGAGATTAATTTTCTTGATGCGCGAGCCTCCATAAAATATACCATGTCTGGATGTAGGGCTGGAAACTGTGAACACCAAGCATTCTATTTAGCTGCATTACTTCGAGACCAAAAAATTCCCGCATTTATTTATGATATTGAAGATATTGAACATACAGTGGTTATCACCAAAGATTTTTTGCTTGATCCCTGGATAGGTACAATTTTTCGCTTAACTGAAACAGACCTCTGCACATTTTATAATTCATCCCTTAATATGAATGCTTCATGGCTGAATCATTTATTAAGTGATAAAGAGTTTCCTTACCAGGATCGGTTGGACAAAAACACGCTATATTATTATTTTGCACCTCAAGAGAATGCAACCCATGTCACGTGTTGCATTCTTTTTTAAAATCCAATAAATATAGCATATAAAACCGAGTAGTGTTCCTCCCTATTAAAACAATTTAAACCCAAAATGTTCAACTATAATAAGATTATAAGTGAAGCATAGAGCAACCTGGTGTTTTTAATCTGATGAAAAAAATAATGAATTTTCTTCAATATCGAAGACATTTCAGGGGTTCGCTTATTGAGAAATACAGTTTTATTAGAGGATCACATGGGATTTTCACTATCTGAATTTTTAGATTATGATGCGAACGGGCAAGTCCAATTAAATGCATTCATCAATGGAAAAGAAGCCACTTCTTATCAAGATTATTTACTTGTTTTAGATAATGTTACGCAAATTTGTCAAAACGAAGAGGATGCTCCCTTATCTCCGGCGTACGTGAAGAATCTGGCTAAAGTTTTATTGGAAAAATTCCAAGAGCATCTTAGGGCAACGCAAAGCGATTGGTATGATAAAAACAATCCTCAAATCTACACCGTAGCAAAACAGTTGGAAGCCTTTGCTTTTCTAATAGGCGAACAAGAAGCAATGAAACAAATACGCGCAGAATTTCCCTTATTACAATCAGTTAAATGTGATTATGAAGCGTATAGCCATGAGAACTTTTTAAATAATTTAGATCCGCTTAAATTTAAGAATTTTGACCGTAATTTACTTGCATTGCAAATGATGATTCGGATATTGGATCCCCGTTATATCAATCAGCGCGATGAGCAGGTCTGCGGTGTCAATGCTTTTGTACACAACATTGCTTTGTTTAATCCATTAAATTACGTGAAAATAGTCTCGGAACTTGCCTCTAAAGGGGTGTGTGATCTTAAAGAATTTGCTGGCAAAGAAGGCGTATTGCGTATTGAAGTAACGGATGCGGTTGCAAATAAAAAAAGTGGCCAGGAAGATACGATTCGGGATGTAGATCATATCATTTTAAATGGGATACGCTCTTCGGAAAATTCAATTGTTCGCTATAGTGCAGAAGGTGCTGAGCTGGCCAAACAGTTGTTTGGTGTTACTACTCATCAGGAAATCAATCGTTGGATGAAACAAGCAGGTTATCACCATGTGCAAAATATTCCTATTCATAATCGAGAAGCAATAAAACAATTACAATTACTCATCCAGGACGGTTATAGGGTGGGTTTTGCAGGTACCGGAAGCCTTGCTTCATATATTCTTGATCCAGAGGAAGGAGAGCCCCAGAGAAAAAACCTAATACAACGCTTTATGGATGGTCATTTTTTTATTATTAGAAATATTGAATATGATGAACAAAGTGATAAGGTCAATGTTCGCATTTTGACGTGGGGAAGGGAGCAATCCGCATCAATCCCATTTGATGTATGGAAAAAAAATATAGGAGTTGTGGGCTCAGCGGTGGTTGGGCAAGATCCCTATATGAAATTTATGTTCCATACTCGCGCTCGAGAGATAGATGATTTACAGCGTAACACTTATTGTTCTCCTGAGGCATATTGTTTGTATGTAAAAAATATCCTCGAAGACACCCCTGGATATGAAAAAATTACTAAGCTTTTAAACCAAGCGTTTAAGCATGCCAATGGAATAACTTGGTATAAAGCAGCCAAGGAAATTCAAGATGCAATTGAGGAGTTACCTAAGGAAAAAGCGCTTATGGTTCCCTCAAAAATATCGATTATTCCTAGAGTTACGCCCGAGATTAAAATGGAGTTTGACCGGATTCATCACCTACATAGTCGTCCTCAGAAAATTACGGCTTTAGAACATCTTGGAACTCAAGATAATATTGAAGTTCAGCGGCAATTGATGCCCTTGTATGCACAAAGCGGCCAATGGGAGAAGGTGAGGGGGCTTTTAGCCGATGTAGAAAGGTACAGTCGCACGGATCGAGAAATAATTTATGAGAGCTTAGAGTTAGGGTGTTGTTTAGTTCTCGGGGATGTAAAAATTCCAAAAGATATCGCGGAATTGGTTGAAGGAAATGCTCAATTTAATTTTAAAGCAAAGGACTTAATTCGAGTGCTAAGTGAGCTTACTGGGATTCCTAAAGGGGGGAATTTTACCTATGGAATTCGAAGCCGATTGTTAGAGGTGGTCAATAACAGACTTGAAGAAGAAGGAAAAGAAAAAGTTCAACATCTGAGTGAGGTTATTTTATATAAGAAGGATATTTATAATTTGGTGTGGTTACTCGATAAAGAAGTCCAAAGGGTCGACCCATCCCATAAAATCATGAGAAAAGATCAGCTTAAAAAATTTTGTAATGTACTGGTTGATAGAATTGAGAACAAAGATTTATTACAAGATGAGGTGGATTTGCACTTTGCTTCCAGCCTAAAACACAAACTACCTAGGGTTTTAAGAAAAATATCTGAGTTTTTTTTAAAAGTGGCTTCAATTTTTGATGATAATATTATTTCAAAGGGAGTTGAAAAGATTAAGAATTTTAAAGATGAAATGAATAATAATAGGGTAAATAAGCAGCCAGAACCATTGGATTCAAGCGTTGTAGTTCAAAACGCTATGCCAACTAAAACCGTGATTTAAACTGCCTATGTATGGATACAATTGTGTCCCCTTCGAATCCTAAGCTATTGTACATGCAAAGCTATAGCGAATAATGAGGCTTAGCCGATTTTGTTTCTATTTCTTCAGTGATCCGATTAAAAGTATTTAAAAAATGCTCCGGCAAGTTTAAGGATTGTAGCATTTCATTCATTTTTTGAAGATTAGGTACTATCTCATGAAGAGTTTGAGCATCAATTTCTGCATCGCTCTCCAGCTCCTCATAACGCTGAACGGCAATAAATAACTGAGTTATTTTCGGTGGTGCGTTCATTAATAAAATATGTAAGACCTCTTCATCATCCATCGATCCATTAGTTGAGCTTTTCAATTGGTCGATGATTCTTCCCATTTTTTTGAGTTGGTAGGAAGGGATTTTGCATAAGACAATTAGATTAGCAAAGGAATAAGTCATATAATTAAATTTTTCAAGTTGCAGAAACCGTTCAATTTCTTGATCTTCTTCGCTAAGCTCGTCTAGGGTATCGGCCTGTGTGACGTATCGTGCGATGGTTTCCAAATCAGATTGTGAATAACTTCGAGCTAAGCCAATGTAATAAAGATCTCGAATGGCCCTGCTACCCGGCTCGGTGCTGATATGGCCGGTTCTATTAAAGAGTCCATTTTCTTTGCGAAGCGAATTTTCACAAAGAGTTCCACCTTCAATGGTCCAATATTCCTCAGCCGAAGGACCATAACTGTACATGGAATTGGTAGGATATAATGTCTGAAGTAAGGGATCATCACTATATTTTGGTCCTTGGAAAAAAGGTCCAAAATTATGTCTCGCTTTGCCAGTAAGATTGTGCAGGGCATGAATAAGCTCATGACCCAATAAGATAAATGCTGGGCCAATATCCGTTAGCCCCTTTCCGGGGGAGGCATAGACTTCTAAATTCAAAGACGAAACTTTATCGTTATAGCGATAATCTACTCCGATATTTACCCTTCGTGTACCAGGGCCACGAACGGTCTCTCTTTTAAAAATGGTTTTAAAATCTTGCTCAGGGGTTATTTTTTTCCTGGCATATTCCGGACTTGTTTCTGCGAGTCCTCCTGCGGCCATGGAACATTCAAAATTATTGCTGCGCGTTAGTATTAACTGAGCGTCTTTAGTTGTAAGTAAATAATTGAGTTTTACAATCAGTTTTATTCCTTCTGGTCTCGAGGCAAGTTGCATTAACAGAGAATTTATATAGTTGAATTCTTCGTTAGTTAGTGAATTATTTTTACGTAGGTTAGCAATAAGTTGATAAAAATTGGCGCGTACAACTTCTGCAGTTTCCTTTTCTTTCAATTCAGGAAGAATGTATTGTGGGTTTAAGGCAACCTCTTGTTCATTATGAATATAGAGCGCTGAATTTTCATATAAATTCTTAGCCAAATCATTATGGACAACTTGTAAACCTCTTAAAAGATTTTTTATCGCGAGAATTCGTTTAAAAAATATAATTTGATCATCTTTTGTCGCTTGAGGGTTAAATTGTGCATATTCTGCTTCGATTGCCCTATACAATGTGTGGTTTAACTGATCTACATAAGCGGCTTGTTGCATTAGGTCAGGATTATTGTTTTGAGGAAATTCGCTTTGATGCTTAATACCCAGCTCTGATAATTGTTTAGAAATAACCTCAATTTTCTCTCTCATGATCTAAATAAGTTCATTTGGATTTAATAATAGTATAGACGATTATATTTTGACCAATTTAGCAGGAAGGATGAGCAATGCTCTTTTGAAAGAAATTCATGGTGAACAAAATTTTCTATGAAACCAATATCTTAGGAACTACAATGATGAGTTTTTTATTATTGCTCTTGCGTTTGTATGTTTAATGTATTCTAAAACGATTCGTTTTTCGAAAAAGAATCAAAGGAGTCTTCGTGAGAGTCTCCTTTTGTCATGACAAGATGCTTATGAAAAGCTATTTAATGGAATACCTTGATCAGACTCTTCATCCTTATCGAACTTATCATCCTCTGCTGCATTTATACCGGTTAATTGTCTTTGGTGATAGGCAAGCATTAATCCATAAATACTATTCGATAGAGGTGTAGAAAACATACCTACTGCAGGTGCTTCAATCAACTCGATTCCATTTTCAGCAAGCTTTGCTTGTATATCAATTTTTGTTTCAGCAATTATCTTTGCAGCGTTTCTTAAGAGTTCAATTTTAAGTAAGGGGATCTGCTCTCTGTGAGTAGTTTCGAACTGATCGATTTCGGCTTTGATAAGACCCATAAATTCTTTCTTAATCTCCAATGTGCCATATAAAGTCGAATAGGTATATTGCTCTGCATAGAGCAGTCCGGAAAGGGTTTTAAGTAAGGTATGCCAGCTGCGATCATGCAGCATCCATAATATGGGGTTGTTAGGAAATTCTTTATAGCAATTCTCTAAATGAACAGCCCCAGACTCTAACAGGTCAATCAATTTCCTTTTAAGCAAGCTAATATCGTTCTCGAATTGAGTTAATCCTTCATGCACTTTATTCGCTCGAAGCAAGCTCTTGATTTCTTTTTGTATTGCTTTTACTTGTTTATATAACGAAATTAAATCGACGTCTTCATTAAGTTGTTGTTTCAAATAGTGCGCTGAATCAATGTAATTCGGGAGTTGTTCCGTTTTTATGCTTCGATGACTATAGATAGCAAAATAGATCTCACCAATTCCCAAGCCTACTCTGTAAGCACCCAAAGCATAAGCAAATTGACGCATAAAAGCTTGTGCTTCTGGAGTATATTTTTTTTCGGGTTTAAACAGATAGGTACCTTCTTGTTGGTGAAACTCTAACGGTAAGCCACTTCCTGAAACATGTTTATCAAAAGCTGCGACGAGACTTGGGTGTTCTGCTGAACCCATAATTTCTTCTGCAGTTCTCACTAATAAACGCTCGTCAATCAGACATTGTTCCATCCCTGCACGAACCATATTGAAACTAAAAACTTGTTCTTCTCCCTGAGCCACTTCGGTGAGTTTTTGTGTTCGTCCTTCATTAAAGAAATAGTTTTTTAATAACTCCCTTATTTTAAACATCGCCATCTTATAGTGATCAAGACGGGTAAAAATTGGTTGAATTACCTTGTTTATTTCTTGTCGGTGGAGTTCCAGTTTTCCTTCCATAATTTCTCCTACTCTATCCTTTATTGTTTTAATTTCTACAGTGCGCCAGGTTCAGTGTCAAGGTGTTTAATTTTTCCGAATTGATTGTGGATGGTTAAATAAAAGGACTACTCAATAGGAGCAATTTTCCTATTTGCATCCTGCTATACTTAAATTAATTCACTCAGCGAGTTTTTTGTATGCAGGATGCCAAATTACCTTCTAACATTAAATCTTCTACTTGGTATGTTTCAGCAATGGAACATTTGGTTAAGGTCGTACAGGATTTATCTCAGGCAAATGATATTCAAGCGATCACCGAAATTGTACGCCATGCTGCCCGCGAACTTACGGGAGCAGATGGTGCAACATTTGTCCTAAGGGAGGACAACTGTTGTTACTATGTGGAGGAAAATGCGATCGGTCCATTATGGAAAGGTAAGCGTTTTCCAATGGAAACCTGCATCAGTGGTTGGGTTATGCTGCATCAAGAATTAGCCGTCATTGAGGATATCTATTGTGATCCGCGAATTCCACAAGATGCATATCGACCTACATTTGTTAAGAGTTTGGCAATGGTCCCTATACGAAGAGAGGATCCGATAGGTGCTATTGGTAATTACTGGGCTAAAAAACGTCTACCCACGCCAGAAGAGCTCCATATTTTACAAGCACTAGCAGATACCACATCGGTTGCACTGAAAAATGCCGACCTTTACATTGATCTCAATAAACATATAGAAACCATACGCGAGCGGGAGGCGCATGCCCGAGCACAACGAGATACTCTGGAGATTTTTACTCGTGCGTTAGCACATGATCTAAGAGAACCTGCACGAACTATGAGTTCTTTCGTGGATGTTATTGCCCAAGAACAACCTCATTTTTCGGGTAGGGTCGCTGATTATTTTCAGCATATTTACAATGCCAGCAAACGCATGTTGACGCTTATCGATACCGTTTTTAATTACATGCAACTTGATCAGTTTAAAAAAGAATATAGGGAAGAATGTGATATGAATGAGGTAATCGAAGAAGTTTCAAAAAACCTTGACTACCTCATTCGAGAAAAAAATGTGCATATTATTGCCGAAAAGGTCCCTCATGTAAGTGCAAATCGAACCCAAATGATCCAATTAATGCAAAATTTAATTAGCAATGCCATTTATTATAATGAAAATATTCCCGAAATATCGATTTCGGCAAACCCCAAAAAACAATTTGTAGAGTTTCACGTATCGGATAATGGTTTAGGTATTGATGCTAAAGACCATGAGCTCATTTTTCAGCCATTTAAACGCGCTACTCTTATAAGTAAGGGGTCTGGGTTAGGGTTAGCGATATGTTCCAAAATTTTAGAATTAAATGGTGGAACTATAACGTGTAAATCCAAACTTGAGGGAGGAACCATATTTTCCTTTACTCTCCCCTGTGCTCTAAAAATAAAGAGACGAAGAAAAGTAAAAAACATCTCAGCGAGCCCAGTTAATATACCTATTACTACCTTGGCTAATATTTTATTTGTAGATGATCTTAAAGAAGATCTAGAGTTCACTAAAATTATTTTAGAACGCGCGCGTATAAAATTTAATCTATTTATAGCGCAAAGCGGGACAGATGCACTTAATCTATTACATGACCAGTGCGCTCGCAATAATCCGATTGATTTGATATTTCTTGATATCAACTTGCCGGGGATGGATGGTTTCGAAATTTTGAAACAAATTCAAACGGATAAACAGCTCAATAAAACGCCAGTCATAATGTGCACCGGATCAGATTATAGTAAAGACAGAGAAAAATCTGCCGCACTAGGAGCTGCAGGCTATCTAATCAAGCCAATTGAAAAAAAATCCTTGCATGACCTAATCGATACCCTAGCTGCAGTAAGATGTTGTCCAACAGATGAGGGGTACATCATTATTCGCAATGAGTTAATTGTTTCATGAAAACAAACTTAGAGTTTATGTTCTTTGTTGCCATAAAAATAACCTTCTCCAGTTTCTACCCACGATATGATCGTTATGCTCAAGGGATGGGTTAAAGCGTGTCTAAATCTAAATGAGACCTTTTTAAACCTAGTCTATCCAAAATAAATCTGTAGTTTTTAATTACCAATAAGTCAAAAATTTGGTTTTATGTATATTAATCAATTCTATTTCCATGATTTCCAACAAGATATTCTAAATAAACTCTTAATGATCAAAAAGTGTATTGACTGGAAAATTTCTATTCGCAATAATGATTTTGTAATTATTTAGTCATTTTGATCTCAATTTGATGCACTCTGTTAATCTGCAAACCAGGAGAATATCATGCTGACAAGTTATCACCTTAGATTACTTATAGAAAAATGTCGGGAAATAGGTGGGAGTGGACTCGATAGTGGTGTCACCGCTGCTATGCCACAACTTCAAATTGATATCTTAAAACCCCCACATGATTTTTTAGGTGCGCAAGGTAATCCTGCGATTTTTGTAAATAAAAACACCTACAAATTATTAGGACAACATCATAAGGATTGGATAATTAATCAGACTATTGCCTTAAAGATAAGCTTTTTAGAACAAAAAACAATTAATATTATCGGAGCAATTGTTCATGAAGCAGGTCATGCGTTTAATGTAGCTGCAAAAATTGCTAATTCGGAAGCCAATGCATATATCTATGAAATCGAAGTGCTGCGGAAGTTGTTTAAAATGAAAAGCCCTTTGCTATTTGGTTGTACTGCTCCTGACCTTCAAGCATTTTTTAAAGAGCGTCTACCTTTTTATACTAAAGAAATTTCTAATAAATACCTTGCAGACTTGGTTCGCTCAATAAAATACGAATTTAAACTTGAAGAAATGACGCCTCCCACAAAACATCAAGAACACATTTCTGTTTTTGTAACAGGTATAACCTTATTTACTCAGAAACAAGGTGATAAAGAACGGGAAGGAACTTTGGGAAGAAAGGATAATTTTATCCAGTCGTTTTGAAATATAAAAATTAAATGAATCGTATGGAGTTTGCTTTGGTGCCGGGGCTTTTTAAATTATCCGGCATAAAGGCAACTGTATGAAAGATGCTGCACTCAAATAAACCAATAAGTATTGAACATTGGATTTACAACCAATGAGGATAATGGGTTCCATTGCAAAAGAATAATCCTAATCGATTAAGTTTAATCGAGATATATTTTTTAGTGGATGAGAATCCGTCTACACCAGCGCGCTAAGCATGATTTTCTATATAAATAATAAAACGTCAGGAAAGTAAAACTTTTGAACCAATGAGTGCATTTAATATTTTCTTAAGGATTGCTCGATTATAATGCTGTCAATTTATGGGCTATTCATGCAGATAATCTCCAAATAGTAAAATATCTGAATGAGCGGAGGACTGATACAACTTAGGCAATCTTAAATCAATAAGCTGGAATTATGTTGAGATAGATTTTTTAAGTTATCAGTGTGCTCAAAACAATCCAATAATAAAAATTAGATTCTAAGGAAAAAGCAGTACGTATGCCGGTTTACATCTTGATCAACTTGTATTCATAAACTTTCTTAAATTAAAACTATCTACAGCGAATTGAATAAGATTTCTTGGGGCAAGAGATTATTCCCAACTTATTTCTCGATTTACGAAACAGACTTCGGCGTTTGCTGAGTTTCCATATTAAATTTTAAGTAGGTTTCACATGAATAATAAGCACGATCTGAAGCAACAAGAGCAAATGGCTATGATAAGAGCAGAACGGGCTCAGCGATTTGCAGAACAAAAAGCAAAGAAAGAGGCCTCAGGGCTCTTGGGTCATTTAAATTCACTTAATGAATGTTTTCAACGCAATCCATTTCCCAAAGACAGCAGTGAAGATATTTATGCCTCAGCAGAACGTGCGACTAAATATCTAACTGCAGTTATCGAGTTACAACATCAAATCAATGAGTTAATTAATATATGGAGCAGTAGGGAATCCGATTTAAAACCTCTGGGTCAAGCAATGAGTGAACAATTGGGTACCACTGGAAAATCGTGTGATTTGGATGCTTCATTCGAACACGATTTCGTACAGTTTTTTAAATATGTCCTTTTGCTGCAAGACCATTTAAATGAAGTAGTGTCGCATATTAATGATCGAAATGTAGAACGACGCAATCAGGATAAGAATATTATTGTTGAGGTCAAGATAATTCAGGAGCATTTGCAACATATCCTGCTCCAGTTATCTGGAAAGCAATTCAATGATAGTGAGAAAAAAAAGAGCGAACCCCTGGTTACTGCACCAGTTCAATCAGTGGAGGCTGTTGAATCTGATGAGGATATAAATCAAGACAATCCTTTTTTTGCACTTCCTAATGAAATGATGATGTACATTTTAAGTCAAGTTCCTCCACAGGATCTGCTCAATGTACGGCAAATGGCTAAATCAAAAACTGCATTAGTTGATGACACCCTTAAAATGATAACCCAACCCCTTTATATCATCGGTTTCCTAAGTCAAGCGGACGGAATCACAGGTCATCAATTTACAGCGTTTTATCAGAAAACCCAACGCTATCAAGATTTAAAAAGTAAAGTCCTTGCCCAAAAATTCCTCACTCCGGAGGAGGCCATTTGTTATACACTTACTCGTGATTGTAATGAACTGCCTGTTAATTTAAAAGAAGCGATGCAGGAAATCGAGTTGGATGAGGATACTAGGAAGCATTTAGAACTCATTATAACTACCTCAGCAAACATTCGTACTTTTAATCGCAAATTGGAAAAAAAATCTTGCTTACCCAGGGATGAGCTCAGTGAGCTAATGCGAGATAAATTAAATAATTTATTAGTTCTTTTAAAACCGCATCCCCATCAATTTGTTAATTTAATTGTAGGTGCTAATTTCAGTAATTTGCAGTTATCAGGTCTGGATTTTTCTTATCTTAATCTAAGAGGCATTAACTTTAACGATGCAGACCTTAGGGGGGCTCATTTTATAGGTGCTTGTCTCTCTGGAGCCAATTTCAACGGTGCTCTATTGCAGGGAGTAGATTTTACTGATGCAGAACTTAGAGGGATGCAATTAAACACAACAAATTTTGAGGATGTGGATCTGTCGGCAATGGACTTGAGCGGACTCGATTTCGAATGGGCCTATATCCGCAATGCTAAATTTTTACGTGCTGATGCCTTAAATAGCCCCTGGAAACTAATTACGGCGTTACACCAATTTGAACAAAAAATTGCAACACACTCGTCTGGAAGCAAACGTAAATTACATGAACGCATCCTGATGGAGATTGCGCACCAGCTTGAAAATTCTACCCGATACAGTAAAAGGGAAAAAATAACTTTGCTTGATATTGCTTTATCGATAATAAAACCCGGTGATCAAATTGTAGGTCTATTTCTCTTTCAAAATGCTTGCCAGGAGTTAAAAGATAAATTGAGCTTGGGAGAATCTCAAACCCATACTCCTGACCATCCACTGCAAACGGAGGCTAAAGAGATTCTTGAGCGTATTGAGGCTATTCTCTATGGAACAGATGAAAGTCTTGCAGGAGCATCGCTAAAAACTCGTCATAATGCTTATAAGGATCAATTCACATTGTTAAAGCAATGTATTTTAAAATACCCTGAATTAGACAATAGTATTAAGCTTACGCAAGCATTAGGAATTAGTGCTGAAATGTGGCATATGCTTTTTATTTCATGTCCCGCAATTATGCTAAAACATGGATTAGTAACCCCTATTATGGCGGGGTACAATCTGGAAACTCAACAGCCAAGAGCGAGCAAGCGTTATGCCAGTCAAGTGTTCGATGGTTTTGAGTTTAATATTCGAGCATTGCAACAAATAAAATTAAAGGATTTGCAGCAATATTTATATGAAGAGGAAGATTTTCTTATTTTAGAAGCAAATGACCGTACAAATGTGCGCGTAAAACTGGGTGATTTATTTATTACTTTTTGCCCAGGTGGTAAGGGAAGTGTTATTTCAAAGGTTGAGGTTATTGATTTTGCACATAAAAAATTAATGCCGGGGTTCTCTGTTAACTTACAACGCGGTAGGCATATTCCCTTCGAGGCATTTATGCCACTAAATCCTTATCTTAATTATGCTGCTGCAACTGTATCCCCTTGGAATATCTCTGTCGAAGATATGCCCTATATCGAAGAGGCTTATGCATTAAAAAAACAAATAATAGAGCGGATATTTACTTCTGAAAAAATTAATCGCTATCCTAAGCAAGCTATATTTAATTCGATTTTTGAACAAAACGAGAATCGACAAAAAAGTCTGATGGCTGAATTACCTATGGAGTTAGTGGATAGGGTTTGTGCCCATGTTTATGCAAACACATATACTCGACGCAATAACAATTCGCCTCTTAGTGAAGTTTATGAATTGCACGATAAGTTTTTTAAAGATAAAACGAATCGTGTTCAAATGACTGCACAGCCCCGGCGAGTCATATCTACTACTCCTCAAGCGAAGAGATCTACTCAGCGTGTCGTACCATCTGTCCCTCAGGTGAACGCACTCCTGCCTGGAGGCGTATCGGTAATGCCTCAAGGGAGGATACCTCTTCCGCAAATCAGGTCACACATTCCTAAAGTGAAAGCACCCTCTCAGCGTGTTGTATCCTCTACTTCAGAAAAAGGTAAAGAAAAAGAAATTGTGAACCAGAATCAGCAGACTGGGCTGGTCAAATCGTCTTCCCCAAAAAGCCATGGTTTATTTGCGGAAACGGGAAAAAGAGTTGCTCGCAAGCACATAGAATCTCGTTCTACTTTACCTCCCAAAAGAGAGGTTTTAGGGCCAAGGGTATCTCCTGCCGCACAACAGAACATTGCTCAAGTTGGCACAACCGCTCTTCATGCGACAAACGAACCCAAAAGAACTGCGTCAAATCAGGGATCAAGAATGTTTCCTGCTGGCGAGCAAAGCGTACCGCATTCTAGAGTAGATGAAGGGCAAAAAAAATCAGCAAAAAATGCGCATAAGCCGATTGCAGTCGATGTAACTACCTCTGGAAGTTGTTTGATTTCTTAAACTTAAACTCCTGTTGAGCCAACCGTATTTTATATACGGTTGGCAAGTCTCAAACACAGAAGAGAATTACTTAGCAGACTGCAGCATTTTGGCTGTGCAATTAAATTTTGAATAGGTATCCCATGAACGACAAACACGAACTGAATCAACAAGAGCAAATAGCGATGATAAGAGCAGAACGAGCGCGACAATTTGCAGAGCAAAAAGCAAAGGAAGAAGCAAAAGGATTGTTAGCACATTTAAATTTGTTTAATGAATTCTTCCATCACTATTCATTCCCCACAAACAAAAATGAAGATATTTATGCAACAACACAAAGTACCGACAAATACGTAACCGCAGTGCTCGAGTTACAACCCGTACTTAATGAGTTAATCCAAGAATGGGACGGTATTGAATCCGATCTGAGGCTGCTCAGTCATGCGATGCAATTGCTGGCTAGTGGCAAATCCAGTGGTTTGGGCGCTTCATTTGAACATGAATTAACGCAGTTTTTTAAAGGTCTTCCAATGCTGAAGGAGCATTTAAATGAGGTTACGGCGCATATTAATGACCGAGATGAAGAGCGACGTTATCATGATCAGAGTATTATCGTCGACGTGAACATGCTTCAGGAGCACTTGCAGCACATTCTGCTTCAGTTATCTGGAGAGCCATTGCATGATGTTGATGAACTGACGGTTTCAGTCGTTTCGACCGCACCGAGTACCTCACTTGAGGCAGCAGAAGGCGTTGACGATATCAATCAAGGCAATGCCTTCTTTGCGCTTCCTGATGAAATAATGATGTACATTCTGCTTCAATTATCGCCCCAGGATTTGCTTAATGCACGAGGGGTGGCCAAGTCAAAAACTGGAGTAGTTGATGCCACATTTGAACTCATAACCCGACCTCATTTTATCATTGATTACTTAAGCCATGCGGATGGAATGGTCGGCCATCAATTTACAGCGTTTTACCAGCGAACCCAGCGTTATCAAGAGCTAAAGCGCAAAGTTCTGGCAAATGAGCCTCTTACTGCCGAAGAGGCTATTTGCTATACGCTCACCCGTGATTGCAATGTTTTGCCCGCGAACTTGAAAGAGGCAATGCAGAAACTTTCATTAGATGAAACCACCAGGAACCATTTGGAACTGATTAGCACTGCATCAGAGGAAATTCGTGCAATTGATGCCAAAATAAACGAGCTTCAATTTAATAACTTGGTCACAATTCGCAGCATCATGGAGCAGGCTTATTCAAATCTATTGGCCACTTTAAAACACCTACATCCCCTCCAATTCGTTAATTTAATTGCTGGATCCAATTTTAGTGGTGGGCAATTTTCAGGTCAGGATTTTTCTTATCTCAATCTACGAGGCATACAATTTAGAGATGCGGATCTTCGGGGGGCTAATTTTAATAGGGCTTGTTTAGCTGGTGCAGATCTAAGTAGAGCTTTATTAAAAGGTGTTCATTTTACTGATGAACAACTAAGAGATATGCAGTTAAATGGGGCAAACTTTGCTGGGGTTGACCTGTCTGCAAATAATTTGGAAGGGATTGATTTTGAATGGGCCTATGTCTGTGGCGCGAAATTATTACCGGTCGATGCCCTAAATAGCGCCGAAGAATTAAGTGCGACATTAGCTCAATTTGCACAAAGCATTGCAAAACACTCGTCTGGTAGCAAGCGAAAATTACAAGAATGCATATTAGCAGAAATTGCGCAGCAGCTTGAAATCTCCACCAAACACAGTTTAAGGGAAAAAATGGACTTGCTGGATGTTGCTTTAGCAGCGATTAAGCCAGCCGAGCTGATTGTAGGACTATTTCCTTTCCAAAATGCGTGTCAAAATTTAAAAGAAAAGATGAGCTTAGCGCAACCTACTCAGAACACTCCAGAACATCCGCTGAAAAAAGAGGCTAAGGATATTCTGGATCGTATTTGGGGTATGCTTCACGGAACGGACAAAGCTGAAGAAAAAAAACCAAGCTGGTTTCCAATACGGAAAGAAATTAACATTTATGCCTATAAACAGGAATGCAGGTCATTGATCGAATGTATTAGTAAATATCCTGAGTTAAACGATGGCCTTAAGGTTACCAAAGCGCTTGGTATTAGTCCTGAAATGTGGCATATGCTTTATACTACATATCCGGCTTTTTTTAATTGGCATCCCTCGTATTCGCCAATTTTAGTCGATTACCCTCGAGAGACCCAACAAACGGATGATGAAACGAGGCATTATGCCAGTGAGGTGTTTAATGGCCATAAGTTTAATATCGGCTTATTACAAAAAGTAAAGTGGACCGAGTTAGACCAATATTTATACGAAGAAGAAGATTTTGTTATATTGGAAGGCAATGAGTTTGAAGAAAAAAAAGTAAAATTGGGTGATTTATTGATTACTTTTTGTCCTTATGCGAAGGGTAGTGATTTTCCCAAATTTGAAGTGATTGATTATGAACGTCGCCAACTTCAACTCGCTTTTTCAATTAACTTAGCGCATTATGGGAACATACCTTTCGAGACATTCTTACCATTCGACCTCTTTGATATAGATGCACTGGCAGGCATTACAAATTTTGGGTTGACCGTGGATGATATTCAATATTTACCAGAAGTCTATGCATTAAAAAAACAAATTATAGAAAGAGTGTTTGCATCTGAGCGAGTCAATCGAAATCGTAAGAAAGAGCTATTTTTTCCGATTTTTGAACAACATGAAGATAAAAATGAAAATCAATTAGCTGTGCTGCCCACGGAATTGCTTGATATGGTTTGTGCCTATGTTCATAAGAACCAATTTAGGTCGCACAAAAATACTACCTCTTTAGTCCAAGTAGGTGAGTTACACGGGCAGTTTTTCAGGGAAAGAGCCAAATCATTAGAAGAGCAGACTGCAAATCGCCACGCCGGCTCAAGCTCCATGGAAAAAGGAAATAAGATAAACGCTATGGAAAACCAGCAACCTAAATCTGCTGCAAAGCTTGCTGCACCAAGAGCTCAAGGATTATTTACAGAGACTCAAAATGGACTCAACCAGGACAGCACAGGGCCTGTTGCACCGTCAAGGGCCTCAGAGCAAAGGATATCGGCTGCTTTAGAACAGAATGATCAGAAAGTATCGCCTTCATCAAGTACAAAAGCTGCTTCTCATACAGGCGAAAAGGTATCTAAAAACACAGTTCCAAATCTGGGACTAAGAATGTTTCCGGAGCAAAGAAGAGTGGAAACAGTCCAAGATAGGACTCAAGGCGATTCTGATCCCTGTTTCCCTAAGCCAATTGCGATTGATGTTTTAAGCAATGGAAGTTGCTTAATTTCATAAATTAATACTCTGAATCAACCGTATTTGCTACTCCAGGTTACAGATACGGTTGGCAAATTATAACCATTGCAAATAAATTTTTTCGGTTTAAGGTGTCGTCCCCTCCGCCGGAGCTTCATAAGAACTAATATCTTTAAGCGAGAATTTATGACAACAAAGAAAATGGACAAACGATTAATATCCCTGACACGTCACTGGAGAAGTAATACCGATTAAGTTATTATTTATTCTCAAGGAGAAGGTTTTGCAGGATAGGAGTTCATTTTTAATGAAACGTCTGAGTTTATCATTGCTACTGATTCTGGTTGGCTTCGGTGTGGCGTCTGCCGCGCAAAAGACAGTTGTCTGTCATATGCAAGGAATAGAAGATGCTCTCTCTTTTTTAGCCCCTAATAAAATCGGAGATTTACCCAAAATTGATTTTGATTACCCAGTGAATGTCACCCGATTCAGCCTGCGAACGGATAATTTACTGCTCGTCGCTATGGATCAGGATGAGAAAGATCGCCCACGGATTTTCTTTTCAGCACAATTTAATAAACAAAAACAAGCTTATATTGGCCAATTTATGACGGATTCTGGCGGCAATGAACTGCAACTGGATAATGGTCTGCTTTCCTGTACCTTAAAATAATTAGGGTTCATAGGAGGGCTCGCTAAGGTTCAAGCGAACGATTGAGTGCTTCGATTTCATCGAGAATCTTTAGAAATTTTTCTCCAAATGGGGTAACGAAATACTCAACCCTGGGGGGAAGTTCGTGGAACGTTGTTTTGCCAAGGATACCAAATTCAAGATTTTTTCTAAGGCATTGATTTAAAACCTTAGTGGTGAGACCTTCGACACAGCGAACCATTTCCCCGGGACGGTTGATTCCATCTCGCAAAAGAGAATAAATGGTAAGAGACCACTTGCAACCGTAAATTGTCTCAACCATATTTGCTGTTTTTAAAGGTTTTTTTTCTTTCAATGTGTTCTTCAAGTAATTCAATAAAGTATACCAATAAGTACCTACTGTACCACTAAGTACCTACTTTTTTTAGGATTATATATCTCCCATACTCCGCGGAACAGATTTTTATTAACTAAAAGGTGAAGGACATGGTACATCATAATTTAGCCCTTATTATAGGTGGTTCTAGTGGTATGGGATTGGAAACAGCAAAAAAGCTTGCCGCAAGTAGTGATCTTGATTTACTCATCACGGGAAGGGATGAGCACAAGTTGCACCATGCTGCCAATCAAATAAGACGGATGGGCGTTAAAGTCGAAGAGTTCGTTATTGATCTTTATGATAAGGCGCGGGTTGCACAATTGGTTATGAACATAAAAAATGAGACGCGCAAAATAAAATATCTCATTAATGCGGCGGGATATTTTAAACCCATAAGTTTTTTAGACCACAAAGAAGAGGATTATGATCTACAAGTAAACCTCAACAAAGCATTTTTCTTTATTACGCAGGCCGTTGCAAAAAAAATGAAACAAGAGGGCGGCGGCGCAATCGTTAACATTGGATCCATGTGGGCAAATCAAGCCATCAAGGCTACTCCCTCCTCAGCCTATTCGATGCAAAAAGCAGGTCTTCATTCACTAACCCAGCATTTAGCTATGGAGCTGGCAGAGTACAATATCCGAGTGAATGCGGTAGCACCTGCAGTGGTCGTAACACCTATTTATAAGTCTTTCATTGCCGAAGATCAAATTGAAGTCTCGCTGCAAGATTTTAATAGCTTTCACCCTATTGGTAGAATAGGGAAGGCCACCGATGTTGCAAACACTATTGAATTCCTGCTATCCGATAAATCCAGCTGGATCACTGGAGAAATTGTTAATGTTGATGGTGGGGTTATGGCGGGAAGAAATTAACGAATAAGTAGGTTTCCCTCCCGCAGTCCAGAAAAAGGAGGGAAACATTCTTCTCCCCACTGGAGCAGGAGAATTCTTTGGGTATCGATTTCATCTTGCTCTTATTTAGGATGATATCGTTTAAAAAATTGAAGCATTTCATAAAAGACATAGGGCCCTGCATCTCGATGGTCAAGTGTGTCACTTACTGAATGAATAAATACATTACGCCCCGTTTTTCTAAACTGTTCATAGGCTATTTCTGCTCCATGATAAGGAACATCCCGATCCCCCTTGGTGCCCACGAGCAATAAAGGTGCGGATGGGGAAAAACTATAATGATTGAAATAGTCCTTCAAGGTTTCAGAATTGTTTTCAGTATGATTTAAAATGGCCTCAAAAAATTCGGTTTGAAAAATTAATGCGGGATTTTGCGGCAAAGCATTGATTATTTCTTTAGTAGAATGATGTCCATCAAAAAGCTCTGGGATCATACTGTTATAAGGAGAAACAAATAGCTGATTTAAATCAGCCCAATAGTTTTTATAGGTTTGTAGTGAATAGAAAAAATAGGCTAAATATGCGGTTGCTCGAGGCCCCGGATCGCGCATAATAAATTGCATTGTTTCATTCCAGTCATAAGGGGCCGAACCTAAAGCAACTGCAGTAATTGGGATATCAGGATACTGGGTGGCAAGGGATTCAAACAGTACTAAAGAAGAAAATCCGCCCTCTGAGTAGCCACCAATATACAGCTGGTCATTGAGATCAATCTTTATTATTTTAGTAAGCTCCTTGGCAGCTAATAGCATATTTATACTGCAACTGGCCAGGGTTTCATATTGTACATAAGGATGAAGTGCTAACTCATTGTCTCCGAAACCCAGGTAATCTGGCATAACGGTCAGATAACCGCCATGACTGGAAAATAGAGCCGGATATATTGCATCACCTTCCTTCACCCTCGAAGGTGCGTCCTCATGATTGAAACGCGTTCCATGCTGATAGCTGACGATTCCCAGAGTACCGGCTACACTGGGTACAGCAACCAAACCAGAAGCGGTAGTGGTAGAACCATTCGGGGCGGGAGTGTTGTAGTTGATTTTATAAAGAGTTACATCGTATTTGGCTTCAAGTACATTAAGCGGCGGCGATTTTTTTAATGCCATTTGCGCCATCTCTTTAGAAAACTCGCCTAAATAAGTGTAACTCACAAGAATTTTTTGCTCATTTTCTTGTGATTGGCTATAGGAGTTGATAGTTAAAAACAAATATAAGAAGAAGAAAATTATTTTTTTAATAGGGGTCATTGCGATTTCGTTCCGAATTATATTTAAAATGAAAAAAGACCAATACATTAAGCATATTTTATAACTCAGATTCAACGTTTTTCTGCAATGTGTCAATTAAACTGTTTGCCCCCCATTCTTTTGATCCAATCTTATTTTTTTAACAGAATAGGACATGGCTTTATCTAAAAAAAACTGACTGATGCATCTATCAATCTCACTAATAAAGGTTAAAATTGGGACATTTTAAATCGGTCAGGTCGTATGTAGATAAACAGGATGTGCAAAAATGAAAGCAAAAAAAATACTAAATTTAATTTCTAAGGAAGACGATCAAGAATTGCTCTTCAAAAAATTAGATTCATGGTTTAGTAAAAAGCCTCAATTAATTGAAAAAACCTACATTTTTGAGCGCAACATTTTTCATCTTTTAGTATTAAAAAACAAAGCGAAGGTTCTTGATAAATTGTTATCCGATGAGCATCGAAAAGAAGTTGCGCAAAAATCGGATCGGTTAGGGAACACCATTTTACATTTAGCTGTTAGGGATGGAGAAGGAAATCAAGATGTCTTGAATATTGTGCTGAAGCATTTCCCTGAAATGGTTAACAGCCAAAATAGCAATAAAAATACCCCTTTTCATGATGCGGTTCTTTTCAATCAGCTTTGGGCGGTGCAAATTTTTCTTAATCATAAGCAAACGAAGCGTTCAATTAAAAATGGAGATATGAAAACAGCCCCGGAATTGGCTGTTGAAAATCCTGCGCTAAGACAGGCAATACTTAATATTGATTTGTCAAAAATTCAATTGCTCGATTTACGCAAGCGTCCAAGTAGTGCTGACTCTAGTTCTCTTGATAGTTTTCATGAATCATTTCCTTTGATGTCTTCCAGGAGTGCTTCCTCGGATAGTTTAGCTTCTCCAGAGAGTTACGACTCTTCCAGTCCCTTATATAAATTACAAGAAATCAACTTGCGGACACTCAATTTTGAGTTAATGGAGGAGCAAGGTAGCACAGAAGTTTTTGCTAGTAAGCCTGCAGAACCGTATTCGTTAACCCCTTATTTCAAGGATTTACTTGCGGCACATCAAACTAAAGACTCTTCTTATCAAGAACTATTTGAACAAGTGAGTAAGCTACTTTGTAAATATCATTTAAGTGATGCTCTCGATTTAACTGAGTTTTCAGCTGATACCGTTCAAGAGGTACTTCTGAATCTTCTTTCTTCTTCGCATTTGGCTGTAAACACGCGATATAAACAAATTCAAAACAGAAATTACAAATTATTTAAAGACTTTTCTTCTTTGTTACTCAGCCATAATTTAATGCTTCCTGAGGAAAAAGAAATAGAAGTTTCCGAAGAAGAATCGCTTATTAACTCCCTAAACTTGTTAACAGCCTGCAAGGAGACACCAGAGTCAATACGCGAATTTGACTTTGAACGAATCGCCCATAGAACTTTGGGTTTGTTAAGTGTTTATGATTTGGTACCCATTCTGATTAACTTAAGACGATTATACAAGGACCTCGATTATCATCAGAAGCTAGTAGCCAATTATGTTGTTTGGCAATTATTTTCCTATCAATGTATTGAAGGACTTAGATCTAATTCCTCGTTTTTTTTACAAATGAAATTCTTTTTGAAATCTAATGTTGATGAGGAAATAGGCTTAGGTTTGTTGGGATTTCACATAAACTCTCTTTTTGAAGGATTGATCGAATGTAATTCGGATGTGTTCAAGGATCCGGCATTAATTAATTACCAAATAATCACCAACTGGCTTACAGAATGTCACATCTCACAAAATTCTTTTGATCAGCTCGTGAATCGAGCATTAGATTTTAAAAAAGGCGAACGAGAGTATGAGTTAAAACTAATTGCTCAAGAAATGCGCCTGTTTACGATCAGTTTCTACCAAAAAGTTCTTATAAAAGAATTCGGAAGCGATTGGACCAAAGCAGAATATGAAAATAATGTGCCGCATATTAAACAGGTAACTCAATTTTTTAATAGGTTAAGCTCCTATTTTGTAAAAAAAATATTAAGTCAGCCCCATGATAATATTAAAAATGCTCTACAATTCATGCTGGAATTGGCTCATGAGCTTTGTCTTTTAGATGGTGAAAAATACCCTGATTTAAATAATCTGATCTTAATTTGCAGCGTATTGAATAATTCTAATATTATACGCCTGTCCCATTCATTCGAACTTTTGTCATCCAAAGAAAGAAGAACACTTGCTGAACTAGAGCAAATAGTTAGTAAGGAAGCGAATTCAAAATGGATGCGTGAAGTCTATCGACTTTATCGAACTACCCTGCCTTTTTTAGGTATGATTTTGACTGATGTTACCTTTGCTCGTGATGGAAATCCTTATCCTTTGGGCCAGTTTGAAACCGTGGGCGCAATCTTAATGAGAATACTCGAACTTAAGACTTTATTAAACAATAAATACAGCAGCAATATTACGGATCTCATAGTTTTTATAAATAATAATCCTGAAGCCAGTGAGGACGACTTATATTTAGCTTCTCTTAGAATTCAACCAAGAAAAACTGATGTGATTAATCTGGATGACTCAAGTGAAGATTGTCAGTCCATTTTGGAGGAATTGAACACTAATTTTTTAAACGATAATTTAATTCCATCCGTTCTTTTTAAAGGACAACTTCATCCCCCGATTCAATTGGCAAATCGTTTAATCTCCTATTTCAGTACTCGTATAAAAAGTATGGGTAAAGCGGTTAAGGAATTGAACGAAGTTGGGGAGTTCTCCACCGCGCAGCTCAAATTAAAAGAAGAACACGAAAAATTGGACCAGTTGATTGAGCAGCTTGGAAAAACGGTTGAACGGATCATCGAGGTAAATAGGACCTTCTATGTCAAACAAAAACTAATGGAACCTCTCAGTCCAGAATTGTATCAGGCTAAAATAAAGGGCTTAATGCAGCAATCGTCTTCGTTTGATCAAGCTACTCTTAAGAAAACACGAAGATCATCCTGGCGGCATGTAAGTTCTTTGGTGCATAAAAAAATGTTTTTCTCCACTGAGGCTAGGTCTCTGACTGCCGGGGGAGAATCTCATCCGGAGGAACTTCTTGAACGATCTGTTGGGGGAACAGGGGCGATGGGAAATCAATTGGAACCTGTTGAATGGGAACATAATGCATTACACAATTAAACAAAGATAAAAGGTACAGTCATGGAGCCCGATAGGCATTAACAATTTAAATAAAATCGGGCTTGTTAACCTGATGCATATTGAATTAGGATTTCCATTCAATTGATTAAAAGGAATTATTATGAAAACAGCATTGGTATCTGGATTTGCTCGTTCATTTATATCCGGTTGGCCCATCGCAGATGCAACAATTACAGTTCTTGAAAATGAGCAATTAGCATTAAAAACTGACTCTTCAGGAAGATTTGGCCCCTTTGAATGGCCGGTTGGAGAGCCGATCACCTTAGTTTTTGAGAAACCTGGATCTTTTTGGACTGGATATAAAACCATACAAACAGCAACTCTAATCGTTCCCCCCGAAGGAATAAATAATGAGAATTTTTTAAAAAATATTTCCTTCCAAGTGCCTTCAAACATGGCTTATCAATTCCTATCTTACGCGATGTGGAAAACTGAAGATCCGCACGCATGCCAAATCGCTGCAACAGTTACCCCACCCAATACCACGATGGATGATATCCCGCAAGGAGTGGAAGGAGTAACCGTTACTCTAACGCCAAAAGTTAATGCAGAAACCTTTTATTTTGGTATTTTTCCTATAGTTCACAAAACAAATCCATTTATTCACAAATTGAAATCGACTTCACTAGATGGCGGAGTTGCTTTCATCAATGTCCCACCCGGTGATTACGTAATGGAAGCCAAAAAGGACAATATTCCTTTTTCTAAAGTAGCAATCAAAGCACGTAAAGGAATGATTGTGAATGCAAGCCCGCCATACGGTCCCACAATGCTTCAAGAACCTAAGGAAGAAGTAGAAAAAAAATCAAATCATTTTGTTTTTTTTAAACCTGCATTGGCTCTAGGATTAACTACGGTGAGTGCACTTGCGGCAACTACGGGGCTCAGCAAGTCTGCACCATAAAAATCGCAATGAAGTACACTATAATGTAATTATTCACAATCCAGCAGAACCCTTGGATTTAATGAATCTTATAGATTAGGGAAAAACAGAAATGAACAAGACTGCAATAACAATTGAAAAAACAGTGCGAAGAGTTTTTGATGAGATGTGGAACCAGCAAAAGGCAGCCTTAGCAGATGAGCTCTTTTCAGCAAAGACCTTAATTCATTTTAGTTACGATCAAGCGGCGAATTTGCAAGAATTTAAGGAAGCATTACTTCAATGGTTCCATGCTTTTCCAGATCTGATGCATTCCATTGATGATTTAATAGTGAGTGAAGATAAAGTTGTGGCTCGCTGGCACGGTCAGGGTACCCATAAAGCTGAATTTTCTGGAATTCCCGCCACAGGAAGCCCTGTATTTTATAGTGGCATTACTATTTTTCGCTTAGATACTAATCATCAAATTACTGAAGCTTGGGTGTATAGTGATTTAAACGAGATGATCATCCAAATGCAACAAGGTCAAAAATAACAGGCGTGATTATGGAAAAAGATTGGGAAAAGCGTTATGAGCGTGCAAAAAAATTTCTTCCACAAAATGTTGTGAGTTTGATAAAAAATCTCCAACCTGCAATTGCCTGGTCGCCGCAGGATAAATATATTTGTTATCGTCATGATACCACTGAAGGTTATGAGTATTTTATTTTTAATCTACAAACTAGGATTAAGGAACTCGCTTTTGATCATTCAGCCCTGGCAAAACAAATTGCGGAACTATTAAATCGAGAAGTACAAGCTGTTGCCTTGCCAATCAACCAAATCGAATGTGTCGAGGAACACATTTTGTACTTGCACATTGAGCAATTTATTTTTAAATATGAACGAACAACGCAGGTGCTCTCGCAGATTTCCCAGGCAGAAAAACCGGCGGCGATGCCTCGATGTCCCACAATCATGGAGCTATGGGGACTTTTACCCACTCTCATTGTTCCTAGAGTTCGCTCACCCGATGCATGTTGGGATTTATACTGTAAACAGCATAATCTATTTCTTTTTTCATTTAAGGAAAATAAAGAATATCAACTTACGACCGAAGGTACTGCAACGAATGCTTATGGAGTTTCCCCGGATACTAATTTAAGTTCACTTACCTTGCGTCGTATGCAAACCGAACTCCCTCCTATGGCTATTTGGTCTCCTGATTCAAAAAAAATTGTAAGCTTCCAATGCAAACAAGGACATGTAAAAAAATTGGCATTATTACAACATGTGCCTGAAGATGGTTCTTTTCGCCCTCAAGTACATGAGGCACATATTCCTTTTTTAGGTGATGAATTCATTCCGGAAATTAAATTATGTTGGATTGATGTCCAGGAAAAAAAGGTAAATGAAATTGACATGCCTCCCCTGATGCCAGCCTTGGTGGGTTCTCCAATCGAAGCAGGCTATGTCTGGTGGAGTGCGGATAGTACAAAAATCTTTTTTTTAAAAGAAGAGCGAGGTAATCATCAACTTTCTTTATGTGAATTCAATGTGGGCTCCCAAAAGTTGCGCGTTATTTTTACCGAAAAAGCCAAAGAGTATGTCGAGCCTAGTCAATTAATTTTGTGGCAGAATTACACGCGAATTCTGGAGCCGTCGAATGAGTTTATTTGGTTATCCACTCATCAAGGTTGGGCGCATCTTTATTTACACGATTTACGAACGGGAGAAATAAAAAATCCGATCACGCAAGGTACCTGGACGGTTCGTAAAGTGTTCCATGTTGATGAGAAACATCGATGGGTTTATTTTTTGGGTAATGGAAAAGAGCCTGGAAGTGATCCCTACTTCCGTTATTTATATCGTGCTCGTTTGGATGGAAGTGAGGTGCAATTGATGACACCTGAAACTGCAGACCATTCGATTGTTTTCTCACCTACTCAAGAATATTTTGTTGATTATTATTCTTCTATGGAGTCCCTACCAATCACAAAATTACGCGATAAAAATGGCCAAGAAATCGATACATTAGAAAAGGCTGATTTTTCACAGCTTTTTTCCTTAGGATATAAACACCCTGAGCCTTTTTGTCTAAAAGGCGCGGATGGAGAAACCGATATTCATGGTCTTATTTATTTCCCTACTGATTTTGATCCGAAGAACACCTATCCTATAATTGATGATATTTATCCAGGACCGCAATTAACGCGAGTTCCTAAAACATATTGTTATGATCCTCCTGAATATTTTTATGGCTGTTGGTGGCCACAAAGCATAGCAGAATTAGGTTTTATCGTGGTCAACATCGATGGCCGAGGAACGCCCTTGCGTTCAAAAAAATTCCATGAATATTCCTATCAACATTTAGAAACTGCAGGAGGATTAGAAGATCATGTTGCAGTTATTAAATGCCTCGCAAAGCATTGCTCTTATATTGATCTAAATCGAGTAGGTATTTTAGGTCAATCAGCAGGGGGATATGCGGCGACTCGAGCGTTATTGGATTATCCTGATTTTTATCGCGTGGGAGTCTGTGTTTCCGGATTACAGGATTTACGGAGTTATTTAGCATTTTGGGGGGAGCGATATCATGGCCTTCCGCACGATGTAGACTATACCTTGCAATCAAATTATTCCCTTGCGGACCAACTTAAAGGTAAATTATTTCTGATCCATGGTGATTTAGATGATAATGTTCATCCCTCCAATATGCTGCAATTTGTTGATGCATTGATTAAGGCAGATAAAAATTTTGATATGTTATTAGTTCCTAATGCAAACCATGGTTTGTATTTTATGCACCCTTATGTTTGGCGTAGAATTTGGGATTATTTTGTGGAGCATTTAAAAAGCTAACTACGGTATCACTTTCGGATTACCACTGCGCGTTCAAGGTAATTCTTGAAGAAAGAGTAGTCCGCTGCCATAATAAATTTAACGCTCTAGCAGTATTTTAAGAAAAGGATTCCTTATGGCTACTGTAGGTACTTATCTCGCACAACGCCTCCATGAATTAGGTATGACTGATTATTTCGCTATTCCTGGTGACTATAATTTGGGCTTATTGGATGAGCTATTAAAAAACGAATCACTAAAAATGATCAACTGTTGTAATGAGTTGAATGCAGGTTATGCAGCGGATGGGTATGCACGTATAAAAGGTGTTTCAGCTCTGCTGGTTACCTTTAGTGTAGGGGGCTTAAGTGCGGTCAATGCTGTTGCTGGTGCTTATGCTGAGAATCTGCCCATTATCGTTATTTCAGGAGGGCCGAATACAAACTCCGTGCAAGATGCGGAAATTTTACATCATACTCTGGCCACCGAAAATTACAGCTATGTTCGCGAAATCTTTGCGAAAATTACCGCACATAGTGTGTTTATCCACAGACCCAGTGATGCGCCCATGCAAATTGATACCGCGCTGGCGATTGCACTTGCAAAGAAAAAACCCGTATATATTGAAATCGCTTGTAATATTGCAGGGCTTAGTGTTTCGCCACCCACGCAACGGGCACTGAATGTGAAACGATTTAGCGATACTTCATCCCTTGCTGCTGCAATTGAAGATGCGGCTGCTAAACTCAACGCCGCGGTGAAACCTGTACTTATCGCCGGCAGTAAATCTCGTCCTTGCGAAGCAACAGCGATGATCGAAGCTTTAAGTCAATCCTGTGGTTATGCCTTAGCGGCAATGCCTGATGCTAAAGGTTTTGTTTCAGAACAGCATCCCAATTACATTGGTATTTATTGGGGGCCAGTGAGCTCACCGGGATGTGGAGAAATTGTAGAATCAAGTGACCTGTATTTCTTTATAGGACCTAATTTTAATGATTATACAACGGTAGGCCATGTATGTAATATCCAGCCAAAAAAGATTATTGTTATTGCAGATGGCAGTGTTTCAATCGCAGGAAAGGTCTATACCGATGTGTATATGAATGAGTTTTTATCCGGTTTAAAGGATCAATTAAAATTCAATGACGCCTCTCTTAAAGCATATAAACGAATCGCCGGTTCTCCCCCTTTATACAATGAACCTGATGATTTGAATTCACCACTAACCACTCGATTTCTATTTGGGCAAATTCAAAAGCTATTAAATAGCGATTATGGGGTGTTAGCAGAGACTGGCGACTCATGGTTTAATGGCATGCGGCTGAATCTACCCGAAGGCTGCCCATTCGAAATCCAAATGCAATACGGATCTATTGGGTGGTCTGTTGGTGCGCTTCTGGGCATGCAAGCAGCACTTCATAATAAAAAGCGCGTAATTGCTTTGATTGGCGATGGATCTTTTCAAATGAGTGCCCAAGAGCTCTCAACGATCATTCGTTATGGATATAAACCGATAATTTTTCTAATGAATAATGCTTCGTATACGATTGAAGTTCAAATTCATGATGGTCCCTATAATGTGATTAATAATTGGCGGTACGCAGATTTAGTAGAGGTATTTAATGGCGAGCAAGTAAACGCTCGTGCGTTTAGGGCCCCTACCCATCAAACGCTTCTTGATGCAATTGAAGAAACAAAAAAAACTGACGCTTTATGCTTTATTGAGGTCATTTTAGACAAAGATGATTGCAATAAAAATTTGTTGGAGTGGGGAGCCCGGGTTGCAACTTACAATAGCCGAGCACCAAGAACCCATTAATAATCTGCGCTGGGAAGAGCAGTGGAACCTGGTTTAGCACCCATTTCTCTCGGTTCCACGGTGCAGGCCAAGGCTAAGATTTGCTCCATTTGGTAAATTCATGCAAATTCTGACCTTTTCAACTCATATGCTCACTTTAGTGGAGAGGTCTATACTTATATTTATAGTGAAACTTTAGAAAGGACTTATATGAAAAACTATTTGAATCCCCAGCCACATGCAGTCGAACGAGTCAATAAAGTTCGAAATGAACCGCGTGGCATGCCTGTTCCTAAGCATAAAAAAGTAGCGGAAGATTTGTCGAAAAAATCAGACACAGAAATTTTTTCAACCGAGTCTGAAGAGCAAGCATGGAAAGAGTCCCTTAAAAAGGATAAAAACCCCTAGCTTTTCGGTAAGGAACTATAAGTGATTCACTTAGTACAGGTTTTGTTGGCATTCCTGTTGGTTTTACTCAATGCATTTTTTGTTGCTGCCGAATTCGGTATGGTAAAACTTCGTGCTACTCGCGTCGAGGCAATCAAGGATAATTATGGTTTGCGAGGAACTATTTTAGTTCATATTCATAAACATCTTGATGCCTATTTATCTGCATGCCAGCTCGGAATCACTATCGCATCTCTTGGATTGGGATGGGTAGGTGAACCTGCTTTTGCTGAATTACTAAAGCCTGTTCTACTTTTTATTGGCATAGATTCCCCGCGATTAATTACAGTAATTGCTTTTTTTGTGGCGTTTTCATTTATTTCCTTTCTCCATATAGTGGTGGGAGAGTTAATGCCTAAATCCCTTGCAGTTCGTCAATCAGAACGAGTATCGGTATGGACGGCCCTTCCTTTATATGGCTTTTATTGGATAATGTATCCGGCTATATGGATACTTAATAACTGCTCTAATTTTCTTTTAAAAGTTTTTAAATTAGATGAAGTTCATCATACAGAATATTTTCATTCCACCGAGGAAATCAAATTGCTCTTGGGCGCCAGTCATTTACATGGTGAGCTTACTGAAGAAGAAGTCGAAATTATTGAACATACTCTTGATTTAGCCGACCTTAAGGTCACTGAAGTTATGCGATCTAGTGAAGAAATGATTATGATTAACCTAAATAAGCCCATACAACACATTATCGATGTGATCATGCAGCATCGTTACAGTCGATATCCGGTTTATGATCCAGATAAAAAAGAGGTGATCGGTATTATTCATGTAAAAGATTTACTGCCCATTTTCTATCAGCATGGCGAAATCAAAGAGTTGCACTCACTACTTAGACCCGTTATTAAAATATCCCGTCGTGTACCTGCTTTAGATTTATTAAACAAATTTCGTGAAGGAATGTCTCATTTTGCTGTGGTGTACAGCGGCAAAGGAAGCATTCTGGGCTTTGTCACTCTTGATAATTTGCTTCAAGTAATGCTTGGCCGTATTAAAGATGAATTTCATCGTACTAAAGTGGATTGGGTCTTAAATGAGGATGGAAGCATCTCTGCTTCAGGGAATTGTTCGATTTATTTTTTAGAACAAGCAATTAATCAAGAGATTGATGTAGAAGATGAAATTGATATTTTAAATGGATTATTCCTTCATCGACTAGGGTACTTACCTAAAGAAGGGGAAAGCATTGAATTCCCAGAATTTAATGCCAAAATTGAAAAAGCAACGCCTTCAAAAATTATTAAAGTACGGATTTACCCCAAAGGTTTTGTTCATCGCGAAGGGAATTTAAAATAATGGACCTAAATTCGATAGACTATTTTATCGTCAAATTGATTGGGATAAAATTTCTAACGATTTTAGAATTTGTTCTGGTGTATGAGTAGCGGTAATAAAAAATCGTAATCGAGCTGAATTTTCAGGAACTGCAGGATATATAATGGGTTTAACATTCAATCCTTGTTGAAAACATTGTTTTGAGGTAGTGATGCATTTTTTCGAGTCTCCCAAAATAATGGGTAAAATTGGTGTACTCTCATTTAATCCTATATCGAAACCATATTGAATTGCGGTCTCTCTTGCCAACTGACTCAACTCATTTAATCGCTTAATTCGCTCGGGTTCTCTTTCCATGATTTTTATTGAGGCTAAAGAAGCAGCGGTATTGGCTGGAGGTAATCCTACGGTAAATACAAACCCAGGACAGGTATATTTTAAGTATTCAATTAACTCTTTTTTACCTGCAATATAGCCCCCACAACTTGCAAAAGATTTACTTAAAGTTCCCATCCATATTTCTACATCCGTGGAATTAATGCCATAATGCTCACTAATACCCTTGCCGGTTTTTCCAAGAACGCCCATGGAATGCGCTTCGTCTACCATGAGCCAGGCACCATGACGGTTTTTTATGCTAATGAGTTCGTTGAGTTTCGCGATATCACCATCCATGCTATAAACACCTTCGACAACAATTAAAACTCTTTTATAAAAATCCCGATCTTTAGTTAAAATAGTATCAATAGCCTGCCAATCGTTGTGCGGAAAAGCAATGCGTGTGGCTCGAGAATAAACTGCACCTAAGACCAGACTGTTATGGGCCAGTTCATCATGCAATATTAAATCATCCGGTCCATAGAGATGAGCAATGGTCATAACATTGGTAGCATGGCCACTCGTAAATACGATTGCATCTTCAACTCCCAACAGCTTCGCTAATTCAGCCTCCAATTCTTGATGAATTACTTTTTGTCCAGAGACAAGCCGGCTTGCAGAAACAGAGGTACCATAAGTTTTAATTGCTTCACAGCTTGCTGCAATAACCTCTGGATGAGAGGCCAGACCCAAATAGTTATAAGAGGTAAAATTAATGTATTCTTTTCCATTAATAATGCATGTACTATTGGAAACTCCTTGTTGTGCATCAAAAAAAATAGTATTACCGAGGTTTGCTTGTAACTTCTTCAGCTGCAGATAAGGGGGGTATGCTTTAAACTCGGTATAATTCCCATTAATTTTTTCTATGCTCTTGAGTTTGGTATCAAAAAAACTGCTCAAATCGGGTTTTGCTTGTTCATTAATGCATTCTAGTAAATAGCCGGCAAGCTCTCTAATATTTTCGAAATTAATGATTAAATCATTGTCGACTGTAATTTGTAAGCCATCTTCAATATTGGCAATGAATTGTTGGACGTGCAAAGAATCAAACCCAAAATTGATTAAAGCGGATGTTGTATCAATATTTTCTTTAGGTTGATTTAAAATGTTTGCAATACTACTTTGTAAATAATCTTCGATTTTGCAAACGGTAAGGTGTTCTTTACTTATCATAGTCTTTAGTTCCAGATTGCCATACAAAAAGGGGGGTTAACTCATTATCAGTCACTAATTTTTTAATGATGTTTCTTCTCAATTTACCACTAGTAGTTTTAGGAATTTTTTTAGGAGGTAATAAGGCAATGAACTGAGGGCTTAAGCCAAAGCTTGAACTAATATTTGATTTTATTGTGTTGACAATGTCTTCAAGTTCATTATTAGGGAACAGTTGTCTGACTTCGGCTACAATAGCCAATTGCTCCGAATTATCCATGTTAACAGAAAATGCAGCGATACAACCCGTTTTCAAACGTGAATCTGAAGATCCAAGGTGTATTTCAATGTCATAGGGATAGTGATTCTTACCATTGATTATAATAAGTTCTTTTATTCTTCCGGTAATAAATAAATTATCTTTATATAAAAATCCTAAGTCACCCGTTCTAAGGAATTTGGTAGTATCTGAATCGATATCTGCATGAAATGATTCCTTGGTTGCCTGCTCATTTTCCCAATAGCCTGAGGTAACACTCGGACCACACAACCAAATTTCTCCAATTTCACCTTCGGCACATCTTCTAAAAGGAGGTTTAGATACGATCACTACAGGGACCATGGGTTTACCACATCCCACAAGAACGCTTTGTGTATTATTATTCGCTTCATCAGCAAGCACTACCTTATTTTGATGTAAGGAATCCATTTCTATATTCAAAAATTGCGGATGCTCATGCCCATTTTTGTGGCCACTAACAAATACGGTTGACTCAGCCAACCCATAAATTGGATAAAAAGATTTTTTTTGAAATCCATATTGACTAAATTTGTTATAAAAATTATTTAAAGTTTTATGATTAATATATTCTGCTCCGTTGTATGCCACTCTCCATGAATCTAATTGAAAATTAGGTTCGATAAATTGTTCATTGATCCTTTTTTCGCAGATTTCATACGCAAAATTGGGCCCCCCACTGATATTGGCCTTAAAATCAGAAATGGCTTTTAACCATAGGTAAGGATGCTTAAGAAATGAAATAGGGGACATCATAAAAATGCTAAAGTCTGTATATACAGGGAACAATAAATTGCCGATTAATCCCATATCATGATATGGGGGTAACCAGGAAACCATCCGTTCTTTGCTTGTTTTTCCTATAGTTTCATAAACTAAGCTCAAATTATCCAATAGGTTTCCATGTCGTACGATGACACCTTTAGGCAAAGCGGTTGAGCCCGAGGTATACTGTAAATAACACATATCGGAACCTTTAAATGATAAAGGTTTATATAAATCAGCCATTGCAATGGTAGCCTTATTGATGTCAACCCAGCGGAAATTTTGAAAATCCCATTCCATTAGATGGTCTATTTTTGTAGAAAATTTACTCACAAATTTTTGAATTAAAGGAATAGAGGCAAGATTTTTTATAAATCCCAATTTTTTAATTTTTTGGGTTATTTCTGTGTTGGATAGGATAATAGATGGTTTCGAGTTGTTAATAATTGCTTGTAATTTTTCAACAGTACTTTTATCAAATGGAGGGTATGCGGGTACTGCAAGTACACCAGAAAATAAGCAAGCCCATAAAGTGACTATATAATCAATGCCGGGCGTAAAGATCAACAACACACGGTCTCCAGGTTTAGCATATTGTTGAATCAATGCCGCTATAGAATAAATTTTTTGTTGAAGTTCCCCGTAAGTATATTGTTCACTGTTTTCAAACAGCCCCGTTGTTGAAAAGTAATATAAGGGAGCTGATGGGTTTGCGAAAGCCCGTTCTTTGAACAGCTCAACCATATTTTCGATTTTTTTCCTTGCGTTCATTTCACAACCAAATAGTTACAAATACAAAATACAACTCATCTCTATCATTGTTTTCTCATATTTTATGAGTGTAGTCGTTTTTTATAAATGTTCAAAAAATAGTCAGATTTTGATGGTTTTTTTGATAGAAGGAGGGCACCAAACTATTGAGTCCAGGAATTGGAGTACCTCGTATGATCGGAGATTTGTGTATAAATATCGCTCTATTTGGTTGAATTGTGGAAATTCATTACCTATATTTATAAAAAACCACTCTGGAGTGACTTAACAGTCTTCTATAAAAAGTAGTTATGAATCAGACCGAATTGCATTTGTATCGTGGTTTAACCAGTTCGGAAAAGCGATACAGTAGAGCCATCATTGGGATCCCTTTATTAGTGACCCTCTATAGTATTATTTCAGGGATGTTATTTAATATCAGTATGGGTACATTAGTATTATTTTTGATTTGTTACAGTTGTACTGTTTTAGGAATTACGATCGGTTTTCACCGTTTGTTAACGCATCATTCATTCAAAACAAAGCGATGGGTGAAGATTGTGTTTGCTTGTTTTGGTTGCATGGCTTATGAAGGTCCTCCATTCTTTTGGATAGCCGCTCACCGAAGACATCATAAATATACAGAAACGCAGTTTGATCCGCATTCACCTCTTTCGACAAAGAAAGGGTGGCTATATGGTTTTTATCACGCCCATATGGGATGGATGGTGGACCACACCCTAGAGAACTGGCGATATTATTTAGGCGATTTGCTTCGCGATCGCGATTTATTGTTTATAAACAAACACTATGGCCTTATTGCCCTGAGTGGGATAATTGTTCCCGGAATTATCAATGGATTGTTGTACATGAATTGGTATTCGTTCTGGGAAGGGGTTATTGTTTGTGGATTTGTCAGAATCTGTTTCCAACAGCATGTTACCTGGTCCATTAATTCAGTTTGTCACATTTGGGGAAGAAAAGATTTTAAAACGCAGGACAACAGTAAAAATAATTGGCTTTTGGCGATTCTTGCTTATGGCGAGGGTTGGCATAATGGACATCATGCTTTTCCAAGCTCCGCCAGACATGGGCTAAAAAAATGGCAGATAGATCTATCTTATATATTAATATATTTACTCTCATGTATTGGCCTAGTTCAAGAAATCAAGTTGCCTACCGAAGACCAACTAAAACAAAAATCAATTAAATAAGGATCTTTGAGTTCTATTGAATTAAGAAAAACTATTAGTCTTCACCATTATGAGCATCCACAATGAGGTCTGGATCAATTGGGGGACCAGAAATTTTTCTTGTTTCACTAGCCCATTCACCCAAGTCAATAAGCTTACATCGATGTGAGCAAAAAGGTTTGAACTGGTTATCCGGACGCCAGGTATTTTGTTTCCCACAAATAGGACAAGTGATTTTATCGATGTTCATGATCTTCAATCTTTACAAAAGAGGTTTAATATAAATTTTGATTTTAGCATAAACAGATCATTATGGGCTTCTCCAAATTAATTCGTATTGCAAATTTATTTGTTTTAATGTGCTAAATTTATCATAATGCTGCTTTTTGAGTCTAAGGATCTTATGTCATCATTGCTTACTATCAATTTGCTAGAGGATTTAGTTCGTGCCGCTGAGTTGAATCAAGAAGGTAAGACAGCAGATTATATTCCTGAACTTGCTAATGTGGATGCAGATTTAACCGCGATTGCTGTCCAACCTTTGGGAGGGGATCCTCTTTCATACAGTAATAACCTTTTAAATCCGGTGACATTGCAAAGTACCTCTAAGATGATCCCTTTGATTGGGTTACTTGAAGAGTTTGGCGATGAACAGGTGTTCGAATGGGTTAAAGTTGAGCCCTCTGGGGATGATTTTGCTTCGATTACCCGCTTAGAACAATTTGGACCTAAACCCTCAAATCCAATGCTGAATGCAGGGGCAATTACTTTATGTTCTCAAATTCCAGGCAAGGGCGAGCAACAATTTGGATGGTTAGAACATTGGACGCAAAAATTATTTAATCAACGCCTGAGTATTAATCCTTTAGTTTTTGCTTCTGAAAAACGTACTGGTAATCGCAATCGTGCACTCGCTTATTTATTAAAGAGTAGGAATAACCTTAAAGCAGATGTTCATGAAACTTTGGATTTATATTTTGCCCTATGTTCCTATGAAGCTAAGTTAGAGCAGATGCTTTTTCTACCTACTCTATTAGCCAATGCAGGACGAAATCCTGACAACGGGGAGCAAATCATTTCCACCGAAACCGCTAAAATTACTTTGGCAATTATGGCAACGTGTGGACTCTATGATGAGACAGGAACCCATATGGTTAAAACCGGAATGCCGGCTAAAAGCGGGGTATCGGGCTATACCATTGCGGTTGTTCCTGGGAAAGCTGGGATTGTAGTATTAAGTCCACGAGTAAATGCTAAGGGCAACAGTATTCGTGGTGAAATCATGCTTGAAGGCTTGTCTAAAGCCATGAATTGGCATTTTGCCTTACCTTGATTTGACGTAACCTGGGCTTTCACGCAAATTCCTGGGTTACAGGGTGCATTTTCCGTGCTAAAGGCCAACAGAGTATTTTGCAAATCATCTGGAAAATGTAAACCGGAGTTTCCGGAGAGGTTAAGTTAATTATACTTGAAAACTCACATTAAGTTTCTATAATGCCAAAATGTTAATCATCTAATTAAATTATGTTTTTTTATTCCAAAATATATTTTCCGCGTTTTTTTCCAACAACCCTTGAAAAAGCAATTCAAGACAAGCTTGGTGACACCGATACTTTGAATTGGGAACGAACTCGATACAAAGCTTTATTGAACTTAAAGAAGCATGCTTCTCGCATGATATCAAGTCTTGAGGAGTTAAAAAAAGTTACCGAGGCTCAACAAATTGACTCGATGGATGAGCTCATTCAGGAGGTGATTAAAGAAGCAATATCCAATCCTTCCTTCGATGGAAGTCAGCATTCTAATGTATTGAACAATAAATTTTCATTATTAAAAGATGAGGTTGAAGAACATAAGAATCTAGAAAAGTGTTTTTCTGGATGCAACGTGTTCGCGAATTCAATTGTGACTTCGGCAGCTGCTCTGGGTGTTGTTTTATTTGGGGCTGCTGCAGTAACTGGACCCTTAGGTATTGCTCTTTTAGGAATAGGGATGGCCCTCTTGTCGACACTTGTTTTAACCATTGCTGCCTATAGTGTTTATGTAGATGCACGATTTATAGGGGATAAACAACTAAATGAGATTGATGCAGGTATAAATTTCTTAACTAGCTATCCTAATGTGGAGCTGATGCTTGAAAAGGACGTACCCAGCAACACCCTATGTGGTATTTAAAGTCACAAAGTACTCATATTTAAATAGATAAATTGCCCTGGTTGGAGACAACCAGGCGACATTGCTAGCTACAAACTCAATTTTTTCCTAGAGTAGATGATGGACTTACAGCTTGACTTTGTCCTATTTTGAATTGGTTTAATTCCTCTATCTCTTCCCGAGAAAGCATTCCTTCTGGGGAATAAGTGACTAAAGGATTAAGCGTATCAAACTCGGGATTGTACGGATAATAAGTGTTTTTGCCGCGAGATTGACTAAAGCTATGTAACTTTTCAGGCTCTTTATTTAATTCAAAAACAAGATTTAACGTAGGATCACATATCACTCGATCTTCATCTTTCCCCAGACTGACCACCACATGTCTATTGATGTTAACACCAAGGACAGTGAGATTCATTTCCTCAAGTTGTTCAGGATACATTTTTTGGATATAGTGAAAGGCCAAAGTGGCAAACTCCCCGCAATTGCCTATTTTTTTCTCTAAAACACAGAGTTCTAAACAATGCCTTCTAATTGATTGACCGCGTGTAGAGTCTTCCTCCACCCCTTTAAAGGCGCAAAAAGCCATCCATAACTCATCCGCTTGTTTCCGTATATCAGCTACTTCATTTGCAAGAGCTAATCTATCCAAATACTGTAAGTTATGGAAAATAGAGCTTTCATAATATCCGGAGCTTTTACGTTGGTTATACCGCTCTGCATATTTATTTTTCAGTTCTTCTTTTCTTACGGAGGTTAAATCGTTATCCAATAATGCAGCATTCTTCTTATAAAACTTAATCCGCGGTGTGGTCTCTCCTTGTTTTATATGTTCCCTAGCATAAGCGCAGGCTTCTTTCGCTATTTCTAATAGTTCCGAGGTTTTCATAGGAATAGCCATATCATTAATTTGAACACTATATAATATATATACTATTTGACCAAAATTGTACAAAGTGAAACATAACCGCTTCGAGTTGAGGAGATTTCCCTGTGAAGATTCCAACTCCATTTTGCTGTCACAGGGAGCCCCATCATTACTTAAGGCTTTGCAGAAGAATGGGATTCTTCTTTTAATTTTCCAAACAGTGCTTTATGGTCTGCCACGTACGTTTCGATAATATGAGATTTTAATTGATCAAGCCCAATCGCTTTTTTCGCAGAGGTTTCGATATAAACTGTAGAAAACGTTTCCGCAAATTCGGTGGCTTCATGTTTACTTACCAGACGCTCCGCCGTATCGCTTTTTAATCCCACGAATAAAAATCTGAAATGCGGATTATGTTCATTGTAGTGAAAAACATCCTGAGACCAGAATTTTAAATTATTAAAACTCTCGCGAGAACTTATATCAAAGCAAAGAAGATGAATTTTATCCCCCAAATATTGCCTTCTATAATAAGCAGTTGCATTATGTGTCATTGGATAATCGCGTCCTTGAACCAAAGGGCTTTCATAACACAACAACAATGTTCCATATTTCTTATGATGCTGAATCTGACTTTTCTCAATCTGTATGATATTCGAATCAATGAATTCGTTTTCGGTGAGTTGACAGATCAGGCTTCTAATACCAATTCCTGTATCGCCAATCAAATTAATCATAATTCTGGGGACATTTTTTTCAAAAAAGGTTTTATAATTTGCCCGGGTAATCTCGGTCATCTTTCTAAAAAACTGCCCCGTTTCTGAAAGTCTGCATACGTCATGTGGGTTGAGAAAAGAAGTCATATAGGCTGATATTTCCCGAGGTAATTTAGCAAAACTACCCGCTCTTATAGTAATTAATTGGTTTTGCATTTCTTGAGGTAATTCACGTTCCATGGATTTTTGTTGTTGTTGCATTGCTACAGCTAATTCAGCAATATATTTTTTTACTCCATCTTTAAATTGTTTGATAGCAGGAAAACCTGTAAAAGTTGAGGTAAATTGAGTTAATAAAGATTTTTCTTGAGACTGAAGTGCGCTAAAGGTTTTAGCAAGAAGCATACTATATTGTTTTTTGAGAGCTGTTTGGGATGAAGAAGGGCAGCTCAGATCAATGAGTTCAGTGAGTAGTTGCTCTACTCGCATCCCTAGCTCAGCGCCCAGAGAATTAAATGCTGATTTGTCGTCTTTTTTTTGTTTTAGCTCATGGAGCATCTCCTGTACCTTGCTCACACGTTCCGTATAGTGCTCCAGAGCCAGTTTAATTTTGAATAATTGACTCACCCCATGAAACTGATTAATGCCTTGTAGGTCAAATCGTTTTAAATAGTCATACGATTGTGCTAATCGCACATAAACAGCTTGAATAAGATTAATTTGTTCTTGAAAGTAGGATATGCGTGAGTTCATATTTTTTTCTAAATACCTAATAAATTAATTGTTGGCTTAAATATAATACATTTTGCGGCAGGGTCATAATGTAATTATCCACGCGAGTATTGTAAGCAGAGTCCAACTTGGTGATTGTTAGTGACAGAGCAATTCACCACAAAACAACCAAGTTTTGTGTTTTTATAAATTGTTGTACACTGTGTTTCTTATTGAGTGAGTGGTTAAATAAAATGCATGATAATTCTCGGGATTCAACAAATTACGATAAGAACTATGAAGAAAAGAAGTTGTCCGAAGCGATGGATGCCTCAGCAGAGCCATCCGAAGACGGAATAACAACCTCTCCAAACAGCTTGCAAGATATGATACTTGCTCGAGTGGCTCAAGATCCGTTCTTAAGTATTGAGTTAATTCGAAATAAAAGTTATGCGGATACTCATATCTCAGAAGTGCTGAAAAAAATTACTCCTTTTATCGGTCTCCTACCTGCAGAAGTAAAATGCGAGCTCCTTACTTTTCTCCCTATTCGGGATTGGATTTCATTATTTAAGGTAAGCAAAGAGTGGCAGAAATTAGGAGTATCTGCGGCAGAACTCTTTCTTAATGATGTTGCGCGTGACAAACCCACGGTAATTTCAATTGAGAAATTTGAGGCAATGTTGAACAGTTTGATAAAGAATGTTGAGAGTTACTCCCAAAAAACTCGAAGGCGGCCAGATCAGGTGGAGGAGATAAAGAATTTAAAGAAAGAAGTTAGTTCCTTGAAATTGCCGCTTGCAAAATTATTTCGATGCGAAAAAAGATTGGAAGAAGTTCAAAGAGCTATAGCGCGTGAGTATGGGACCAGTACGATGGTTTCTTTTTTTTCGGGTCCACAAAACAGCCAATTGCATCAAATTCTTGAATCAACTCGCAGGGAAATCCAAAAATTTACCCAATCATCCTGGTTTAAACAAGTCCAGTTTTGTGTGAACCTGTGTCCTCATCATGTGATTGCTCATCAGTTCTCTGATGCTTTTTTAGAAATCAATAACTTGCAAAATGATTTTAAAGTACCGTTACTTTCCGCTGCATTTAGGAATTCATGAGTATGGGTGCGCCTTATATTTTCGAAGGTAATTAGACATTTACGTGTTGAAAAAAGAATATCCTCTGAGTTGTTACAAAGTGGCTCACTTTTATTTAAACATAAAAAATGTTGTGATTTGACTGTGTAAACAAGTTCTCGTTTGTAATGGGTTGACATAAAATTAAAGTAGATCTTTCACAATAGTTAATATATTTTGGGGGCTTCTAGCAATATGGGTTGGATTATAACGGGTTAGCAATGATTCTGAATTAAATCCCCAGGTGACCGCTATGGATAGAATATGACATTTTTTAGCCGCTTCAATGTCTCGTGTTTCATCTCCTATATAAAAAGTATCCTGTAAGTTCATGGTGTACGATTTAATTGCTTTTTTTAATAAATATCGTTTACCAAAATAACTTGATTCTGCGTGAATAAAATTAAATATATTCTGCATTTGATGTTGTTCAAGCCAGGTTGAGACATTTGCTAATGAATTTGAGGTTACAATCCCTAAGATACAATCTAAATTTTTTAATTCAGTAAGTACTTCAGGTAGATCGATAAACGTAGACAAGATAGGAATTTCCTTTTTCATATGCTCTCTAGCTCGATGCATTATATGAGGTAGTTTATAAAATGGAATTTTTAGATAATGGATGAGTTCTTTGGAGGTCAGATTCCTTAATGTTTCTAATTCTGAGGGATCGATTTTGCGTAGATTAAGCTCATCAGCCAAGAGCGTTAATTTTTCAATGGCAACGGGAAAACTATCCGCTAATGTTCCATCAAAATCAAAGATTAAATTAAATTTCCTATTGTCCATTTTCTTCTCTTTTGCGATAACGCACTTGAGTAATAAATACAGCACTTAATATAGAGTATGCTCGAACTTTTTGAAATGTACGAGTAGGTTTAAACAAATCGTTTTTGTTTATTCAAAAATAGGCCAACAAGAAATTATCATCCATAAATCCGGCGAACTATTTGAGGTCTAACACCGGTTGGGGTATTTGCTCACGCAACAGGTGATTGATTTTTTATCTATTTGTTGTTATAATAGGCATTCGTTGTTGAGTCCAGATCAGCTTTAGACTCGATCTCGTATTACAAATAAGAATAAATCAAAAAAGAAATTCGTTTGTCCATGGAGTACATCATGTGGTTCACTTTCGCTCTCTTTGCCGCTATCTTATGGGGATTTAATTACGCATTAGCGGAAAAAATATTAAATAGCATTTCACCGATCACCTTATTGGCATTGGAAATGACCATTGGAGCGATATTGTTTACAGTAATTTCTTTTTTTACAACGATGAAAAGAGACATTCAAATACTAACAACAGACTCAGGTCTTCTTTTGTTAACTGGAGCTGAGATTGCAATTGTTCTCATCGCCAGTTATTTTATTGCGACCTCCATTACACTTAAAAACGCTACAATTGCGGGAATCGTTGAATTAACCTACCCTATATTTACCATTATTTTTACTTGGTTTTTATTTAATCAAGTTCATGTGAATTTTTCCGTCATTCTTGGAGGTTTTTTAATTTTTATCGGGGTCTTGGTGATAGGTTTTGCATAAACTTATGCTGCATCCTTTGAGATTCGCTTACTTGTGATTTGACAATCAAAATAGCTCTCTCCGGGTTCTTTGTGGCAATGAGGTTTCCCTGTGAAATAAATTGCAAAAGTTAGTAAAAAAATGTTGTGCTATAGTCATTGATTGAGGTAAATGCAGTTGGGTCTCAGCGCGAATGGCACTAATATCTTCTGGTTGTAGATGACGAAGCAAATGCTCTAAATAGTCGGGATGCTCTAGCCAGCGCTGAATCAGATGAGGATCGACTTCCAAATGAAATTGTATCCCTATGCTATTTTGATGATAACAAAAGGCTTGCACACATTGAGAGTTTTCTAAAAGAACTTCCACACCTGGAGCTGTCTCACTTGCAAATTGATGCCATTGAAAAACATGTATTGGCTGTGCAAAAGCTCCAAATAGATCATGTTCCCCACGTCTGTTGACACTTACCCATCCAAATTCAGGCCTTTCTAAGGCATAACAGTTCCCGCCCAGAGCTAAATTCAATAGTTGAGAGCCTAAACAAATCCCCAATATGGGTATTTCCTTAGCAATTGCTACTTGCAATAATTCTATTTCATGAGTTAAGTGCGGGTATAGATCAATCTCACTAGGATGCATCATTCCTCCCAGTACAACAATACCATGATAACAATTCATATCTAATCGTCGATGGGGTTCTTTAGCAAAATTGACATAGCGAATACGCAAATTCGTACTCTTTAAGGTATTAATAATTATACCTAAGGGTTCATAAGGAGAATGTTGTAAAACTAGAATGGGTGCCATCATCAAATTTTTTCAACACGTTATGTTAAGTATAGTCGGCTGATAACGATAATTTAAATTTTACCCAAAAGAATCGAGTTGTATGATAAATTCCTAGTTAAGCTCTCAAATATCCTTGATGCACAATATTTAATTCTTTTTCAAAACAATCATTTTTTCCTTGGACATATCGTGCATTGTCCATGGGATCCCTCCGATGCCGTAACCTGATTGTTTTAATCCTGCAAAGGGCATCCAATCCGCACGAAAGGCAGTATGATCATTAATCAGTACGGTAGAAGCCTCTAGGTATTCTGCTGCTTTTAGTGCAGGTTCTATATCCTCAGAAAATACGCTGGATTGAAAAGCAACCGGTAGGGAGTTCGCAATACGAATTGCCTCATCGAGTTGTTCATATTCATAAACACAGGTTACAGGACCAAAAATTTCCAATTGAGACACTTTAGCATCAGCAGGTGGATTGAGTAATACGGCTGGAAGCAAGGTTGTCTCAGAAAGACGGCCTCCACCAAATAATTTTGCGCCTTTGGCAACTGCTTCATCAATCCAAGAGATGACACGTTCTGTTTCACGTGGGAGAATCAATGGACCTACTTCGGTTTCTTTAAAGAGTGGATCCCCGACCTTTAATGATGTGACTCGTTTCACGAATTCATCCATAAAAGGGGTGATAATATCTTTATGCACAAAAATACGCTGTACGGAAACACACACTTGGCCGGCATGGTAATACCCACCTTTGACAAGCGATTGCGTGGTTTTCTGAATGTTCGCGCTGCGATCTACAATTACGGGTGCTGCACCCCCATGCTCTAAGGCACAACGGGTGCCAGGGGACAGCTTGCTTCGTAAACTCCATCCCACTTTAGCAGAGCCAATAAAGCTTAAGAAAGCTATTCGTTCATCGGTTGCAAGTTGTTCCGCCAGGGTATTATCTTCCGTAATCAAGGTTTGACACCATCCTTCGGGAAGTCCGGCATCGCGGACTAAGTTGATGAGTTCAATGCAACATAAAGGAGTGGTGGAAGCAGGCTTAATGATGACCGGGCATCCCACTGCGATTGCTGGAGCAACTTGATGTACAATGAGATTTAAAGGATGGTTAAATGCAGAAATAGCTGCTACAACGCCAATAGGTTCTTTAATCGTAAACGCCCAGCGATGCTCGCTTGCAGGAGTAAGCCCCATAGGAATTTCTTGGCCCGCGAAATGTCGCAATTCTTCTGCGGCATCGTTTAAGCCATCTATGGCCCGTGTTACTTCAATTGCTGCGTCAGTTAATGGTTTTCCACCTTCTTGCGCAATGAGTTTGGCAAAATGATCCTGCTTAGAGGTTAATAATTGGGCTGCGCGTTTTAAAATGTCCATGCGCTCATAGGGCTTGAGCCAATTTTTGCGATTTTTTAGTGTTGATGCAGCGGTATCCAGCTTTAATTTAAGCGTGTGCTCATCATCGACAGGAATTTCTTTAATTAAGACCCGATCAAATGCTTGAACCACTTGCAGTATTTTTTTCATGAAGTTCCCTTTTTCATTGATGCTGGGGGTAGACGTTTTTGTAACTCATCGACCAGGACACGTTTATTTTCTGAATAATCAATTGGGAAAATAACAAGCTGAACTCCCCCAGCAGTAAATGCGTTCTCCAGAATGGATCGAAAATCCTCTATTTTTTCCACTCGGGTTCCATGTGCTCCATATGCCTCAGCATATTTTATTAAATCAGGATTTGTAAATGTCATGCCGAAATCAGGGAAATGATCCACCGCCTGCTTCCAGCGAATCATTCCAAATGCATGATCTTCAATCACTAGGACTACCAGGTTTAATTTCAGCCGAACCGCGGTTTCTAACTCTTGGCTGTTCATCATAAACCCTCCATCGCCACATACCGCCATTACCCGGCGATTAGGATATAAAAGTGAGGCCATGATTGCTGATGGAAGGCCAGCTCCCATTGTTGCCAGAGCATTGTCAAGAAGGAGGGTGTTTGCCATTTGCGTCCGATAATTGCGGGCAAACCAGATTTTATACATACCATTATCCAATGCGAGAATTCCATCATGTGGCATGACTTGCCGTACGTCATAGACCATGCGTTGCGGGGTAAAGCGATCTTCAGTTGCTCGCGCAGCGATTTTGTTCAAAATATCTTCACGTAAATGTAACAGTGCGTTTGCATGGGGAAGCTTGCCTTCGAGTTTGTCCGCAAGCAAATTTAATGAAGGCCCCATATCACCTATAACTTCGGCTTGTGGAAAATAAATTTGTTCCACTGTAGCAGATTGATACCCAACATGAATGACCTTAAGATGACTGCACATGATAAAGGGGGGTTTTTCTACAGTACTATGACCAATAGTTATAATTAGATCCGCTTGTTCTATCGCTTCATGTACGTAGTCTCGTTCTGAAAGGGCTGCGGTTCCCATGTAAAGCTCGGTTGCTCCCGAAACAGTCCCTTTCCCCATCTGGGTGGTGAAATAAGGAATTTTTGTTCGCAAAATAAATTGGGCAAGCGCATTAGTCGCTCGTGGACGAGATGCTGCTGCACCGAGCATCACCAGTGGTCGCTTGGCTTGTATAATCATTTCTGCAGCGCGTTTTATAGCCGCTTCACTTGCTACAGGATATTCAATAGTGTGTGGTGGAATGAGAGGAACGTTCTTGATTCGTTCTGCGGCAATGTCTTCAGGAAGTTCTAAATGCACAGGTCCTGGTGTTTCTGCTTGAGCAAGATGAAACGCTTCGCGCACAATAGTGGGGATCATCGACGGTGATATAATTTGGCGCGACATCTTTGTTAAAGGTTGCATGGTAGCTACGGTATTCACCATTTGAAATCGCGCCTGATGGGAGGATAATATTCCCTTTTGTCCCGTTATCATGATCATAGGCATCTCACCCAAAAGCGCATAGGCAGCTCCAGTAGTGAGATTTAGTGCTCCAGGGCCAAGAGTGGTCATACATACGCCGGGCTTTCCGGTTAGTCGCCCATAGGTCGCTGCCATAAATGCGGCTGCTTGTTCGTGTCGAGTAAGCACCAGTTCGATTGATGAGTTGCGAAGGGCCTCGACAACATCGAGATTTTCTTCGCCAGGAATACCAAAAATGTGTTGGACGCCCTCATTCTCAAGGGCTGCAACTAAGAGCTCGGAACCTTTGATCATAATATTCCCTCATAGAGTTCAAAATGTTCTTCTCCCCATATTATAAACCAAACTGGATCATATTTTTTAATATTGCGGAAAGATACTCTGGGAAGCTACTGTAATGACAAAAGGATTGATTATAAAAATTGAACACAGGGGTCGTTTAATATACAATTATAGAATAATAGTAAAGATCAATCGCACATCATGCAAACGCTGTTATAAGGTAAAAAATATGAGTGATGGCAAACTTGAAACTCTGGAACAAGTTAAAGTCCATAATAAAAAAAAAGTAGCGCTCGTTGATATTGATGGATGTCTTATTATAGAGGGTAAGCTTAATACTGATCTGGTAGAGCGACTTCGTCAGGGGGGGTACGATGAAATCATTTTATTTACCCAGAGAAGTAAATTTGTTCAGTCATTAAGTCTACCGAGACAACTCTCAGAAGATGAAATTAAAACCACGAATGATGCCGTTTCACACCTGTCAGATGCACTAGGAAAGCCTGTTAAGGTATCTACTTCTGTAGATTTTATGTTTGATGGACCGTTTACTTATTTTGATCAATTAAAAACTACTGAAGAACTCATTCTCAAGAATACAAGTGATTTAGCCAAATTTCGTTCCCATCAAGCAGACTTAAAAAAAATAGAGGAACTGGGCAGAGAGGCAGAATCTCAACGTGATAAATTAAAAGAAATAGAAGTCATCAGACAACGTTTACTCACGGATAATGAGTTAGCAGAAATAAAGAAATTAAAAAATCAATTAGAAAATGAAATTAGTGAGGAAAAAAAAGTCGTCGCTGGATATCAATCTACGCATGAAGAATATAAAACTACGGACGTAGATGGATATCCTGTGAACAAGGAACAACAACTAATAAATTTGCGCGAAACCTTGACTCAAGATGGTTCAGAATTGGAAGAAGACTATTTTGATGACAATTATTTAAATCTACAGGAACTCGAAGGACTTGAGAAGAAACCAAATCGTTTCGTGGTATCAAAAGGCAGAATAATGTCTTTTGAAGAAGTGGAGCTTAAACTCATCAAAATAAATGATGAAATAGCCACGATAAGAAGTCAATTGGAACTTACAATTCAGGAGCTTGGCATACCTCCGGATCGTGCCGTCAAGATGAGTTACAAGGAAAAGGGCCAATTACCGGAGCCGCATAAAACTGCCGTGGTAAATTTACAAAAACTGGATGATATTCAGACTGCAATTAAAGAGGAAAATAGTTTTGGGAAAGCTCTAAGCACCGCAGAATTTTATATGTCAGCACAATCAAAAACCAATAGTATTATGGGGATTAAAGAGGAACTAGATAAAATAAGCCATCCTGATTTTTTAAAAAATGTTGAGATCATAAAAAAAGAACTATCCGATTTAAGAAAACAATATGAAATGCTGTTGAAAGACAAGTTTGGAATTACGGTAAAGGAAGCGAGTGCCAAAGACATCGAGGAATGGAGAGGGCCGCATAAAACAGCAGTTACTAATTTCCATAAGGTGCTTAAGAGTGAAAACGATCCTGTTGCAGTTTATCTGTCCAAAGCATCCGTCCAAACGCTTACAGAATTAAAAGAGACATTCAGAGCGCTTTATATTAAAACGGTATATAGTCCTGCTAACCTAGAACAGCCAAGAGATCATGCGCAATATGAAGTGACCACAGATACTGCCAATAATACAACAGATGAATTTAAACAAAAATATCAAGCGCTTAAAGGCGATGGATTAAAAATTAGTATCTTAAAAGATTTTAAATCACAGATTGAACAATTTACCACGAAACAAGATATTAAAGAGTTTTTGGAAGCTTATAAACTAAGCCCGGAATATCAAACTCTTGCGACTGGGCAAGGGGCGTTTACTCGAGGAGCTCATAAAGTTGCTCTTAGTAGTTTGATTACTACATCTTCAGTCGACGCTATTAATGATATTGTTAAGGATGCTCTCAAAATAATTGAGGATTCAAATAAAGTAAATCCTAAAGGGTGAAGTCTGCTTTTGCTCATTTATTGCATTACTCAGGGGTTTGACCCTGTGCAATTTAGGATGACAAACTAAGGCTTCATAAAGATTTTTTGAGAAAGGAAGATGATAATTAAGTCGGTTCAATTGTGGAGAAGTTATACGAGGAGGAGCTACCACTTCCCTGTGGTTTTGCATCATCCATGACGCCTTCAATTCCGTTTCAAACATCCACTGTTATTTCCTCGTTATGTAAAGCATAGCAAAAATCCTCTAAAGCTCATAATCCGCAATGCTTAAAGGTTTGTAAGAGATTTCTTAAAATGGACATGCATAATTGGTTTTTTCTATAAGAGCAATTTAAGAAGCCAATTCTATTTATCCGGTAATACATCAATTTTGTTTACAAAGCATTTGGTTTCGCCACTCCAGGGAAGAGTAAATGCATCACAATGATAGCTGATAACCACATGTTTATTATTTTGCATGGCAAAGTCAGCTTGTTCTACCAGTTTGGATTTGAATTGTCCAAGGGTGAAATGAAAAGCACGCCCACTTGCTCCACTCGCATTTTCCAAACCGCCAAGAATCATTTCTCCTTCATAGGTTCCCCAAAATCTACCTTCTTTGGCAACCTTGACAATAACCCCAGATTTTTGTCCTTTTTGTACGGACCAGCATCCCGTTAATAAAAAAGCAGAGATGAGTATAATGAATGGTAAGAATATTTTTTTCATAGTTGTATTCTATAGTTTGAGTAGTAAGAAACTCATAGTTGATTTCTTTATATTGTAAAGCAGTTTGGTAATGGAGTAATCAGAATCACAATTGATTTTTTCTATTCGCTATAGCGTCTCACTTTTTTTAGTAAACGTATTAATTTAATGTTGAGTTTATTTTCAAATTCAGAAAGGACATTTTGATAGTGATCTGCATGCACGTCAGAGACAGTAGCCTTACTTGCAAATAAAATATAATTATCACTTATAGTAGGGCAAATGAATAGTTCAGCAAAATAATCGCGCATGTATTGGATGAAGGTAGAGTGTAACTCAGGAAGTTCATGAAAATTAATAACCAACCAACCTGAATCGTCCAAAACACGATAAGCTTGTTCGATAAACTTTTGTTGAATTTGAAATCCGTCCATTCCATATTCGTGATACATATCAGCGAAAATGACTTGCGTTGTCTTATTTTTTTGAAATTTCATGGCAACGTGGGCGTCTGCAATTAATATTTCGATATTTGGGTTTTGTGGTAATTGAAAAAAATCCAGTGCTACTTCATAAACCTTCTCACGTAATTCAATACAGAAAAGCGAGCACTGGGGGAAAAGAAAATGAAGGCAATGAATCAAACTTCCGCCTCCTAAACCTAATAAAGTAATATGCTCAGGATCTATAAATGCAAGGACTAACAGCATGGCACGTGTGTATTCATGTACAGGGATATGGGGGTATTGAATATAAATACCCGTCTGATCATAAACTGGATCGAAGTTTAGCGCCCTAATATTTCCTCTATCAAGAACAAAAATATTGCCCCAAGAATCATAGGTCTGATAAATTATTGTTCTACCAAAAAAATCCTCATCGGTTGCACTCAATTATATATCCTTGATCCTCTATGTTGCCCACTACTCAACATCCCCCCCTTCGACCTGCCTTTGGGAAAGGCTCGAAGAGGGGAGCAAGAGTTATCTATAAGCCACCCGTTTATAAATTATAAATTAGATGAGTATGTCGTTGTAAGAGTCCCTTCTTCTTCTTTGGATTTATTTCCTTGAACGGCAAAAACACCGAGTTGGGTTGCTGTTTTTGCACTACCCGGCATCACAGATGTCTCCATTGATTTTTTAGCAAGCAGCTTTTTATCATCCAGTAGTACTTTACCATTACTGTCATTGATCGTTAAATGCAGGGTTTCATTGTTTTGGTATTGTTTTGGCTTAAGTGCCACAAATTGACCCGACATGTCAAAGGAACAAACATACTCCTCTGATTTCGCATCAAGAGTGGTATTATCAATCACTTCCATACGACAGTTAAATAACTCCCGTGCAGCAGCCCATTCCTGCAGCTTATCTTTTTTATCTAAAGCCTCCACAAAATCGACAGTATCCGTCGTAAGGACGAGTGATGCAAATAGCTCAGCGACTTTATGCAAAACCTCCGGTTGAGTTCTACCATAACTCAAAATGAAAAATTTATTACGCACTGAAACCAGAAATGAGTCTTTTTTTAAGGCATCGATAGATTCTTCTATATCAGTACTTAGTTTTTGATTGTGGCCTATAGTATTTTCGCCATCGGTAAATAATAAAACATTATTGTGTAGCGATGATTTTCTAAGCATGGATAGTTGCTCGGAAACTGTAGCAAAAAGACGAGTTAGACCTGTGGCTCTTAAACCATTGATATCTTCGGACAATTGAACAAGGTCCTTTCTTTGATAACTGCCCATGCCCACCTTTTTCGTCTCATCGTTAAATTCGGTAATATTAATGACGGCATCAGGTTGGAATTTGAACAGGGCGTCGGCAAATTCAATCACACTCTTTTGCAACTTGGTTAAGCGTTCACCTTCCATACTGCTGCTGGTATCTAAAACAAAATGATAGGTTGGGGGTGTCAGCGCTTCAGGAACAAAAAAGTAAGGAGTTACTTCAAGCGTGTCCTCGCTAACCCGTTTTTCTGCATAAAAAACCTTTTTTTCTTCAAATGAATTTGAGTGCGCTAATAGTAAAGGCTTTTTACCATCAATTAAAATGAGTTCTTGTTTGTGACTTCTAAGAAACTCTTTCAAATTAAATTTAATTTTTTCGTCTTCAATATGAATGAATTTATAATTCAATGAATTAAATAAGGGGGCGAAAGCGGCAGACGGTAAAGGTATATTCAAGAATTCCTGTTGTTCATCGATGTTAAAATCGAGTCCGCTGAGCTGTAAAACATTCAATACCGCAAGGCAGGATTTTTTGTGGGTATCCGCTGTTATACTATCAACACAGGTTGCTTGATTTATCTCATCAGTCAGAAGTTCAGTCAGGGTTACTTTTTTTAGGGGAGGTTTTACAGTATTTTGTTGTAAAAGTTCTTGCAATTCAGCGGCCAGACTTTCATTATCCTTTGTTGATGGGGGATGAAAAACCACCCGTTCATCATGACAAACGACTTTGGTATTGTCCAAATGGACACCCATCGCGTGCAACAATTCCAACATATTTTTTGTGCGCAGCATATTATTAGCAAGATGCTTCATAAAACTCCCCTTTTATTAAAATAAACACAATTTGCTGGGGATAATACACAGAAATAAAAGGGAATAATAGCCAATTCATCACGCTTTATGCTGAATCCATTTAAAAAAATGAGTTCATTTCTTGTCTAGGTCATCTATCTGAAATTGCTCATGAATTAAATGAGTTAATTAGGCTACTTCGGTGCTAATAATAATTATCATGACTTATCTATGTATTAACAGTTTGATGGAGTCACAAAATGTGACCCCAAACTTTACGTCAATGTGCAAAGCATTTTTTCAGACGCCATCAAGCATGGCTTTTTGGTTCTTCGATGATATAAGCCATAATGATTATTTCCCAGTAATGGACTTTTAGCTTCATCATTTAGAGTTTTGACTTCGGTCTTTTCATTTTTGGGGAGGGGCGGCGCGATTTTGGTAATTGGCGCTAACTCGGGTATGGGGCCCTTTTGAGTCGAAAAAATATAATGAGTGACGCTTGCTCTTAATGCGAGCGCTGCTCTGATCGCGGCCACATTTTTGGGATATAAATAAAATCCATATCGAGTTGACTGATAATTGACTAAGTCTATAGGAAGGTAGATTTCTGATCCTATTGAAGGACTATGTCCAATTTCGAAACAAAATTTTAAGCGCTTGTTCTGAAAATCAATCATTTCAACCTTTGCTGGGCAAATGCCTTTCCTTCCCGGGGCAAAGGTTATCAACAAGCCGCCCAATTTCACTTTGTTTAAGTCGTGATCGCAGTGCTTGATCAAAAAATCTTCGTCGCCATAAAGATAAGTCTCCAATTCATCTGGCTGGATTTTTTGTAATTGCTCAATGTGAAACACATCGCCATTAAATATTTGGCTGGCATACCGTGAGTAATCTTCCCCCACCCTCAGATAACGATGCGGATAATTTATTAAATAGGGTCTTAACTTTGAGTATTTGCAGTCTAAATAAAACAGTTGCAAAAGAAAAAAATGGTTGCTGGACAGCTGACAAATTTGATTGACGTTAGTTAACCCAGGCACTTTGGCGAAACAATTCTCGAATCTTGTATCTAAGTTCTGAACTGTAACCCGGCAGTCAGCATAAGTCGTAGGATCAAGGTGATGTTGCCACTCATCCAGTATGGATATTACTTCTTTTTGAAGAGAAGGATCTATCTCGTCCATTGGATTATCAACTTCAATTAATTGAAACTGTTCAAATAGATGTTTCAATGGATGTTTCTGGGTAAAAATGGTGCTTGATAATGTTTGCGAAGGATAATGCGCGAGTATTTTTTTTAAAAATAGTACCTTCGTTTCAGGAGCATCTTCGGATGAATTTATTAAGCGTTTTAGATCTTTTAACATCTGGATCCGCCATTTTATTTGACTTTCCTGCATATGACTCCCTAGACTTTTTTCAAAGGAGTTGAAAAAATCTTCTAATGCTTCCGCATCTTTCAAAGCTGTATCAGGAACCAGACGCAATTTTTTTAAATAACTCCATTCAACATGGAGTTGACTCAAATCGATGGTGCGCATATCGAGGTTAATAAGCTGAGCATAGGGAAGCCTAGTGCCGCTAAAATCAGCTCCATCAATGATGGTGCCATCCAGGATAGCTCCACTTAAATTAGCCCATCTCAAATTTGCTTGCTGCAAATTGCTTTGTCTCAATGTTGCATTCCCCAAATCCGCATGGCTTAAGTTGGCTTGTTCAAGCAGTGCATTATCCAAACAGACTTGAGCCAGGTCGGCATGATGTAAATTTGCATGCTGCATATTGGCTGCCTTCAATGAGCTTTTACTTAAATTTGTATACCTTAAGTCCGTTTGAAATAAGTTGATTCCAGACATATCCGCATAGCTGAGATCAATATGGGGCAAGGGGGCTTTAGATAAATCAGCATTTGCCCATTTGACATGTGAAAGATGGATGAAGGGTAAAAGATTGAGATAGCTTTGGGGAAAAGTTTTTAGAAATAAATCGAATAATGCTGTTGCTTCAACCGCTGCAGTAGATGAATAATCCGATTGATTTTCTGGAATACTCTCTAAAATATTTTGGATAATTAGAAGCTGGTCTCTCGTCTTTTCATCGATATGTTGGCTGGCGCAAATTCTTTTTAATTGTTCAATATCCGGGAGCTGTTGATGATGCCGAGTCAACATATAACAGGCCACCTCATGATCACTCATAGGCATTTTATGCTCAACCAGACTTTTTAGAGCCTTGTATTCAGCAGTGTGTTGGTATCCTTCGACAAATTTATAGGCTTCTTCAGGACTGATTTCATTCAAATGTGCTAGGACTTGCGATGGATTTTTTTTAAAGCGTACTGCAAAGGCTGTGGCTGCCGTATTTGATAAATTTGTTGATGCAAGTTGGGCTGAGATTAAATCTTCTACATCCAAGTGAGTGAAAATACTGACCTTTACCTCTTCAGGCAGCGAAAAAAAAAGATGTTCCTCATTAGTTGGAGGGATGGAAGAAATTGCACTCTGGGGTGCACTAATTTCAGAATCCTTTACAAGTTCAAATAATTGTTGAGTTTTTAACTGTAAATCACTAATCCGTGCACGAAGCTGATTTAGCAATTGTCGCAGTTCATCATCAATCTCATAATGGGGTATAGCTTCAGCGTGATGATTGTTGTCCGTATTTGGAAGCCTTTTAGCAAAGGCGTTGACCATATTGGTTTGCAGTTCTTCACAGGTTGAAAAAAAAGCAGTCCAATGGTTGCGAAGTTGTACTTCATCTAGTTCATTACCGAGAGTAATCATCAAGATGAGATCATTTTCTTTATAAAATTCCTCTAGATTTACTATTCTTTTCTTTAATGATAAAAGAATATGAATCATGTTATAGGAAAAAGGGTGGGTACTTTTGAGTATTTCATCACTTAGAACGCTATAAACCTCAAAGAAGTTTTGTAATTCTTTGAGTTGGGGAATAAATCGCTCTACTTGATATAGCAACTCTTTTACCTTTAAATAATGGAGATGTCGAGACATCTTTAGGATTTGAGATTTTAAATTTTTCATTATGTAATTCCTTTTCGAAGCATATGGCTTGTAATACATTTCGTAGACAATGTTTTCTTAGTTTGAACTTAAGGGTTTATGGGTTAAATCAATTGACAAATTAACTGAGAAAAATACAAGTGAACGGTTTTTTTAGATTCCTGAATAAAGGTGAAACGGATCACCGAGAACCCGAGTACAGTTAACTTATAATCTTTCTCAACAGCCAAAGCTGTATTCTGATCAAGATTGCTAAGTTACCTGTCCTCCATCATTACTGAGCTCTATGTGAGTAATGAAATAAGTTAAAAAATTAAGCGAATTGTAATTGCTTAATTGCTAATTTTAAACAGATTTTTAGATTAAGTGTCATAGACCCCTATACTTCAGTTTTCTCAACGATATAAAAAATCTCAATTTACTTAGATCAACACACAAGTCCTTTTTTTAGAGACCTCCAAATGATTTTTTGGGGATTTTTGGCGATATAGGCCAAAGCGGTTTTCTCCTTGTAAGGGCTGTTCAACTTTAGCATTTAAAGCCAAGGCTTTAATTTTTTCGTTCAACTCAGGGACAGGTCCTTTTTGTGTCGTAAAAATATAATGAGTCAGGTTGGTTCTCAATTCAAGAGCCGCTCGGATGGCGGGAATATCATCAGCATATAAATTACATTCAACATGGGTCATCGAATCATCGAGTATTTGGATCGGAAGATACAATTCTGTTTTTAAGGAGGGATACCGGTCGGCATCTATGGTAAAACCAAAGGTCAATCGCCTGTTTGCAAAATCAATAATCTCAACTTTAGAAAAACAGGAGCCTTTACCTCCCGGTGTGAAGCTGATGAGTAATCCTCCCAATTTAACTTGGTTTAAGGTGCGGTCGCTTTGCTTGATAAAAAAATCTTCATCGCCATAAAGATAGTTATTTAATTGTTCGGGAGGAATTTTTTGTAACATCTCCAGATGAAAGAGCTCACCATCAAATATTTGACTCGCATACCGCTGTGAATGTTTCAATGTCAGCAAATTATTTTGGGGGTACCCCACTAAATATGGCTTAAAGAGTGCGTTTTCATTCGTGCCTATGAAATAGAATAATTGCAGAAGGAAAAAATGGTGGTGGGAGAGCTGACAAATTTGATTGACGTTAGTGATACCTGGAGCCTTGACAACACATTCGTTGAATTTGAATCTTAGTTTCTTGAACCGAATGTGCATGTCAGGGATGGTATTATCAATACGATCCTGCAACCTGTCTAATATGGAAATCACCTCAGCTTGTAGAGGGTGCTCTACTTTGTCTCCTGAGTCATCTACAGTAATGAGTTTGTATTGTTCAAATAATTTTTTAAATGGGTGTTTGTTGCTAAAAATAGTGCTTGATAATAGGTGGGGAGGGTAATAAGTGAGTATTTTACTTAAAAAGAGCTTTTGGATTTCAGGGCTAAGTGATGCTGCGCTCATTAATCGTTTGAGATCCTTTAACATCTGGGTTCGCCATTTCATTTGGCTCCCAGGCGTATGACTCTCAAGATTTTTTTCAAAGGAGCTAAAGAAATTTTCTAATGCATGGGGATGTTCTAGAGCTGCATCGGGAACCAGACGCAGGTTTTTCAAATAGGTCCATTCCACGTTAAATTGACTCACATCGATGGTACGCATATCCAGGTTAGTAAGTTGAGCATAGGCCAAGTTTGTGCCTGTAAAATCTGCTGCATCAATGATGCAATGATCAAGTGTTGCCCCACTCAAATCTGCCCATCGCAAATTTGCCTGTTTCAAACATGCTTTACGAAGAGTGCTGTATCTCAAATCTGCATGACTTAAATTGGCATCCTCAAGTACAGCATTGTCCAAACAAACTTCTAAAAGGCTGGCATGGCATAAATTTGCCTGCCACAAATTTGCCTTCATTAGCGTGCTGGAAGCCAAATTTGTATAACTTAAGTTTGCTCCACACAATTTTGTTGCGGATAAATCCATCCTAGGCATCTGCCCGTGGGATAGCGGTGCATAAGATACATCAGTACCTGCAAGGTTAACTTCTTCCAGTGCGATGGAGGGTAAAACATTAAGGTAGACTTTCTTATAATTTTCCAAAAATAAAGCGAACAATTCATTTGCTTTTAGCGGATTTTTTGCTGAAAAATCAGCTCGCCTTGCTATATCAACTTCCACAGCATTTTGGAGTAGAATACGGAGGTGTCTTCTTGTTTTTTCATCTATATTGGAAGCGTTACAAATAGACCGGAATTGGGCGATGTCAGGAAGATTTGAATGGTGTCGAGTCAGCATGTAACAGACCACTTCCTGATCAGACATCGGCATTTTATGTTTAACCAGACTCATTAAAGCCTTATATTCACATGTACGTCGGTAGCCCTCAACAAAGGTGTAGGCTTTTTCAGGAGGAATTTGAGTTAAATGGGCGATAACCTGGGAAGGGGTTTTGTTAAAGCGTTGAACCATAGATGTCGCTACAGTTTTCGATAAATTTCTCGCTGTAAGTTGCACTGATATTAAATCTTCTATATCCAAATGACTCAAAATACTATTTTTTACTTCTTCCGGTAATGAAAAAAAAGGGTGCTCGTTGGTTGGTATATTGGGAGCAATAGAGTCCTGTTGTTTACTGAATTCGGAATCGTTCAAAAGAATAATGAGTTCCCCAGTGTTCTTCTTAAGCTCCCTAATCTGTGCATATACATGGCTCATCATTTGGCATAGTTCATCAATGTCTTTTGTACAACGATTACCCGATAGCCTTTTATTAAAAAGGTCATCAATATTTTTGGTAAGCTCATCGCACACTAAAAAAAAGCCCGCCCAATGATTTCGAAAGTGTATTTCATTAAGTTCATTTTGTGTAACAATTATGCAGATGAGATTATCAATTTTATAGATTGTATCAATGAAGGTCATCCAGTTATTGAAGTGATTTATCCTTTTTTTTAAGGACAATAGGATGTGAATCATTGCAGATGAAAACAGTTCATTATCTTCATTGAATAAATCGTTTGGAACCCCATAAGTATCACAAAAGTCATGCAATTTACGCAGTTCGGGAATCAATCGATCCGCTGTATTAATTAAACCTCCAAGACCTGACATCTCAGGATAGATTTTTTTAATTTGATATTCATTTAATTTTTTCATGATGTAATTCCATTTCATAAAGACAGTCAAGGGGATTTTGAATAAGCAATATCGCTCTGTTATGCACATACAAAACCTGTGTTACCAGCGACAAAGCGAATGAGAAAAAATAAGATTGGACAGGATTTAAATTCCTAGATAAAAACGTGAAGGAATAATCATCGAGAACCATGAGGATAGTTAACTTATAATCTTTTCTCAAGAGCCAAAATCGAATTTTGATTAAGATTGTTAAGTTACCTGTCCTCCATCATTACCATCCATTGAAAGTAATGAATCATTTAAAAATTAAAAGAATTTTAATTGTTTGATAAAAAATTTTAAAGAAGGTTTTTCTTAAAGATGAGCAAGCTCTGTTGCTGCACTCAGATCCAGTTTTGTGATCAAGTAAAATACGTGATCCATTTCCTGGGTCGAAAAAGAATTCTTTAAAAATTTCATAGAGCGATAAGTCAAAATAAGTGCTTCTAATGCCAAGCCAGGTTCCCAAGTTGTCAAATGGTGTTGCTCGATTATTTCTAGGATCAACCTCAAATAGGGTTTTAAAATAGATTGTTCATTTGCTTCAAGCAATGATTCACACAGGGCCATATAAGAGAATAATTTTACTTTGTTGCTGATGGACTCTTTATGGAGCAATTCAAGTTGTTGTCGCGAGATATCTGGCTTTTTCGTGTTAAATTGAGCAATTACCTCTTTTATTTCTCGCAGCTGGTTTTGTTCGATTGCAGATAAATTTTTTTCACTATTCGAAATTTGGGCGCTTTTTTTAGCAATAATCTGACTTAGTTGCCCTACATAGTGGTCACTTACAAAAGGAGTCTTGTCGTTAAATCTTAATTTCTCAATTCCAGAAATTCTTTGGATAAAATGAGCCAATTCTTGTTTAGCAGTTTCATAAGCAGCATTAAATACCCCATCTAACTTTTGCAAGGCATTAAGACTTATTAAATTTAAATCCAGCCAAAAAGGTTCTTGAGGGATTATTTCTTCTGCTGTAGCTACTATTTCAGCCCAATCCCCGGTATCTTGGACTTTTTTAATCCGTTCTTGATTGAAATATTCAGGAGCCTTTACAAGGGTAACTCCATTGTCGTTAACAGGTATTCCGGTTATTCCACCCCAGGCTGCAACACGATTTAAATAATAAGCATAAGGATTTGCTCGATCCTTCTCCATAAGTTCTCGAGCGAATTGAGTACATAGAATAAGGGCGGGTTCTAAATTAACACTTGATTGATTCTGTAGATTTGAGCTCGGCAATTCTGTACTCGATTTATCTTGTACAGGTGTGTGGACGGTGATTACCTCGGTTGCTTCTATTTTTTTTTGTAAACTTGAAAAAAGATCAATGTGTACCCCTCGAGTGAGTAATTCCCGCTCGAGATTTTTTAAGGTGTTAATAATTGGATGTAGAAGGTCTTCGTCGTCCGTACTTAATTTAACTTGTTTTAAATGATTCAGCGATTGAGTTGCATACCAGTTTAGCGTCTCAATTTTGGCTTTCATTCGTCCTTGGGGATAGGCATCCTCCCAGAAATTTACAATAAAATCTAAAAGAAAATTTAACCCCGCAGCCAGTCCTTTAAATTGATATTGATGAAATAAACCATAAGCCAAATAAGCAGCGATTTGAATGTCTTTCGTGTAATAGGTGAGAAGCTCAATCGAATTATCAATAATACTTAGCCAATGCACATCCGAGGATTGCCCGATTCGCGATAATTTTTGCACTTCATTGCGAATTAAGGCGTATTGAGTAAACTCATAACATTGTTCCCCAGCTTTGTTGGTCCCAGGAATAGGTTGGGTTCCTAATTTGTTAATTGAGTCAATATTAAACATCGTATTCGCCCTGAGCCCAGCAATCCGTGATGGTCCTTGGAAGCTTAGAGACATGAGTAAGGTTCTTTTGTGCTACTTTGTAATCTTTTTGCGCGGCAAAGTATTTTTCAATTTGCCACATGATGTCATGGCCACCCTTTATGTAGTAACTCACGCGAATTTTATCAATTTTGTGTGTTTTTAAAAATTTCGCATGTTCTGGAAAGTTATGCGGATAAAAATCTTTAACTCCAGTATCAAAGTCCTGTAAGAAGTGTAAAAAACCTTCATCCCCTGGATAAGGAATTACCAATTTAGTCCCTGGAAAAAACAAAGTAATCTCAGTTGGACCACAACTTTCTAATTGCCAATGAGAAATTTTTTGTTTTGACGGATAATTATAATTTTCTAAGGAATATTCTTTTTCCTTACATTCAACATGCAATATTGTCTTATAAGGCAGTACCGTAGCATTCACATCAAGATTGGTAGGCTGAGCATAAATCATTAAATTCACGGGAGAGCGCTCTTCAGGTTTTTGTTTTAAATGGCCTAACGCTTCCAGATCTTCATTAATTCTCATTCCAAAGGTTAACAACTGGTAATACTGCTCTTTAAAGGGAAACTCATGCCCAAGAATATACCTGGGTAGGAAATGGGTTCCTATTTGCTTCATGAAGGGAAGCGCATATTTGTCATTAAAAATCCAGACAAGCCCCCCTTTAGCAAATAAAGTTTGATTCAATTCTTCACCACTTAAAGCAATTGTTCGGAGGTACACCTCATCGAGCCACTTCTGTTGGATATAGCACGATGCAAAACGATTTGTATAGTCAATGTAGTAATCCAATGGACCACGCATGAGGGTCCAAAAAGGATTAGAAGCGTCGAGTTGGTCAAAATGTTCGAGTGCGCGTCTCATATCAACTAAAGACTGATAGGCCTGCATAACTAATGTAGATTGTCTGTCTACTTCAATTTGGCTTAAATATAACTCTCGGGAGTTCGTATACGCTTTCACTGATTGTACATAGGGTTCTTTATAAAGTTGCTTTAATAAATCACGATATTTCATGTACGACTTGGCTGCGTTTACTTGAGTGTTGAAATTTAATTTATTGGCAACACTGGGCGGTCTGTTGTATACATTACTCGGACTATCGCTGTTCCATTGGGAAGGCTTTTCTTGGAGCTTTTTCATCCAATCTGAAATCAAATCGGAAAGCTGCTTAAACTCTATTCCCTTCTCACTGCTATGACTGTACACCATGAGATCAGAAAATTGCAAAACGAGTTGAATCCAATGAGGCTTAGCGAAGGGAAGGCTGCCTTGGAATTCTGAGGCTAAATCTTGCAAGAAGCCATTATAAGGGCTGGTGGTTTGCAACATATCATTGAAGGTTTGATCCCATTCGTATTGAAAGGCTAGGGTTTTAGTTCCTTTGTAGAAATTAAGGGCAAAATTTTTCCATACATTAAGACGTGTTTCGGAATACCATACATCAAAGCTACTTTTTGATCTGCTCATATCCATGTAGAGCGGTAAAGCATGATTAATTTGTATCAGTAACGATTGAATGGCTGCAAATCCTGCTTTGGTGTATGCAGGGTCTATGAGGTAATCTCTGATAATATTGGACCCTATCCAGAAGCTGTTTAATCCAAGCTCAGATACATTATCTTGAGTATTAGCCCAGGCAAGAAGCCAACGCAAATCGGACGCCAAGAGATGAGATTGATCAAGCCAGAGGGTCAATTTACCAGCCTCACTACGCAGTTTTTCGGAATTTGGATTCCAAATTACATAATCTTTGTATAAGGGACCAAAGGTATTGAGAAAACGTTCCGGTAATCGATTGTATCCTAAGTATTTTATTTGTGGATTAGGCATTTGCATTAGCGTAGCAGGGCTTACACCGCTAATTATTTTGGCTTGGATTAAATTAATACGACTCACCATATTCTGGACCAAATAGGCTTTTTGGGTGTCCGTAAGACCTCCCTGAGTAAGCATTTGCTCCATTCGATTATCAAGAAGTACTAAAATGTATTGTTTAAAATGCTTTACATATTGCTCGCTGTAATAAGTATATAACCGATTTAAACCCCCTCGGTAAGGCAATATTTTAATTTGCAATTGATTCCTAAAAAGATCAAGTTGCCCCATCAAAACATGATAATCGCCAAATTGTAGTAAATTTGGTTCTAATTGATCCGAGAACGATTCTTTTTTGGGTAAAGGTTTGATTAATTCAACTAAACGATTTGATGTTGCGTTATAGACATAAATTAGATAACCCGCAGCCAGAGCACTCGCAAAATACCAAACGCCTAGATATTCCCATCGCCGTTTATTACGTTGCTTTATTTCAGAGTTTAATAAAGACATAGGACGGATGAGAGAGAGCTGAATCTGATCAATAAAATCATAATAAAAAACACTCTCATTTTTACCGTTATGCTGATATTCACCCAGCAAATAAACCCCATGGAGTACTGCGGGTTCGGTATAAGGCGAGGAAGCAAAAAATAAACTTGTAAACCTTGAATAGTTTTCTTCAAGTTTTTTCACGGTTGAAGGAAAGTTGAATACAGTGACATCGATGGGCTTTTGAGTATCAAACAAAACAATATCAATTACTTCATCTGCACGATTGCTGATGTATTTCAGTGGGGCTGTAGAAGTTGAATCTTTTAATGGATTGGTTACGATATATCCCATGGCCTGACTCCATAAGTTATCAGGCATAAGGGCTACGTATTCATCAAAACCACTCAATTCATTGCATTGAGTAATCAAAAAAAGTACTTGTTGGCGGTAACCCGTCATAAGACTCACTTGATCCACTCTATCTTTCAATGTTCGAGCTAAGTGGGCTATATTTGATTTATCACCATTTAAAAGCGTGGAGGATGGTAGTTCGATAACAATTTGATCAATAGGGGTAATTGCTTTTTTTTGACTCTTAATGTACTTCAGAAAATCAAGCCATTGTTTCTCTACGTTTTTTGATGGGTTGGATTCTAGTAGTTCCGCATCAACGCACCATATGGCAAAATGGTCGAGTACATAGACTTGATTTCGTTGCAGGGCTTCATCCTCAGCATCGCCAACCATAAAATGGGTATGTAGTTTCAATCCATTAGAAAGAAGAATTGTTGTTTTACCAAAAAAAATAATCCAGGGCATTTGCCAAAAACGTTTTGCCCCACCGGCGATATGATTGGTTTCTATATAATTCAGGGCATTTTCTAGAGTTAAGCGCAATCCTTCCGTCTCTATTTTTTTGCCGGTTTCTTTTGCTTTTTCAGCTTTTCTATTTTTATACCATCTCCGAATTGCCCACGTGATGCTATCGAGTATTAAGAATCCCAATAGCATTGCTAAGAAAATGAGTATTCCTACCCATATTGGATAATCTAGATGAAATGTTATAAAGGTGGCATACGCCCCCAAAATAACCACAAGCAAGATCCAAAAAATGATATGTCCTAATCGTCCCATTTGACTCTCTTGCTTACTTAATTAAATGTAAATAATTAGTAACTGTATTATTAATTACAAAATAAAAAAAGAAATAAATAATTAAAATCACCGGAATAGGTAGCAACCACCAAAGAACGCTTCGATACTGATCTAATTTTGGAGGGATAATTTGTAAATTATCATTCTTATAAGCTAACGGAAATGCAACAAATTCAGAGGGATAATTTGTCATGTCAAATCCCTGACTTAATTGTTCTAATGCAAAATTCTTATATTTTAATAAGTCAGGTTTATCTAAGGGTTTATGATAAACCCCTTCAAATCCCAAAACCAAACATCGATAATAAATTCTTACGAGATCTTCTTGTTTGCTTGGAATTTTACTTAAGCGAACAAAAAATTCTTCCCCAGCACTAGTTGTATTAAAATATTCAGCTTGCAATAACTTATCTTGCCACTGTCTCACACCTGCCCAACTGGTTTTTTGGACCACTTCATCAATCCATGCACAAACCGCGAATAAAGCGGAATTTAGATTATGCTTATCCACTTCATTTTCTTTCATTTTAATTTCAGCGATTAAAGAAGTGACCTTCCCTCTGAATTCATCATAACTAACCGTCGCGAACTGATTTTTATTTAAATCCCACACGTATTTAAATAAATCATAAAAAATGGCTTGCAGATTCATTTACCCTCCTACCGCGACAATGTCAATCACTATGTCTACAGGTGTTTTACCAAGATAGAAGGCGACTTTTTGTTCCATTTCGATCTTAGACCACATCACCGATTTATGATCAATATGATAATAAAGACAATTCGCGCCTTTGGGTACTCCTTCTGGAGCGGAAATAAGTCGGGAAATTGGAGCTCCGGGTAAAGCAAAATCTATATAATTTTCTATTTCTGAATAAGCACATAACTTACCAAAATCTTGTATCATTTCAGCAATTTCTTCTAAATCATTTTGTGCATACATGACTAAGAAATAATTTCTGTTTTTTTGGATGAAGTTATGACCCAAATCGGCCCAATAATGGGTTTTCTCTTTAACCATGCGTCGAATACGATCGGGGTCTGCCGTAATGGCGATTAATAACTTATTCAACAACGCGACAATCAGATTAAAGCTTTTACTCAAATTGGTGTGATCATAGACCGGTATTGCCGACACGTTACCACTTCCGCTTTCGAAAAAGTTAATCTCAGTAGAATAAAAACTTAGTTCGCCAATCATATGTTGGAGAAGGCCATAGACTTGCCAGGGGTGAACTGTTTTGGCATTGAGATAATGTTCCATAACCGGAACATTTCGTAATAAGGAGCGTAAGGAAAATAAACGTCCGAAGTTACTTTTATCCACTTGGGTGCTATACGAATCAAGAGGTTGTTTGAATTTTTCTAACTTACTTGTGGTTTTAACCAAATCACTTAGAAGCTGATTCATTAATGAACTGAGATTATGGTGTGCGGAGAGGCTGACACAAGATGGATAAAAATTAGGATCATAGAGCACTTCATCTTTTGTTGTTCTTCTCAATTCTGCTACTTGGATGATCGAGTAATTATGGGTATTTTCAATTTCGAATTCCCAAAATAATTTGACTACATAGAATAAAGATCTAAGATGAGCTTGTGCTCCTTGATGATAGTAGTCAGGAAGTTCATCGCCCGCATTCCAACTAATAAAACGAGTATTCACGTTACTCAAATTATCTAGACTCTCTACAGCAGTTACGTTGCCTATGTTTTTCGAAAGTTCTTTGACACCGATATATACTTTTAATGAGTTTGTATTCGCGGGCCAATCCGAGATAAAGGAACGAGGTAAAAATTTGGCATTAACATCGATCTCAACAAACTCGCCAGTGGGTAAAAAAAAAGCCATTTTTTCCACATCAAAAATGCCGCTCTTTAATGATTTTTCATTCACTACCAAATCAGTAAATCCCCAAAAGAAGGGGGTTATATAACGTAAAAATTGAGAGTGGATATAATGCTGATTGAGTTCAGTATATTGGAAATGTTGTGGCTGTAAAAAAAGTCCATGTTCCCAATCAATTGGTGTATTCCAAATCATATTTATTTATCCCAATATTTTTTTAAGGACTCACGATTTTTCTGTTTCGTGATTTTTGTCGCTTTCGAAGAACTTTCAGTATAGTTAATTCCTCGTGACCCAAATTCAAGATAAATGGCAATTCGTCCCATCTCTTTTGTTTTTTTCCAAAATGTCAGTGGACTCCATTTCTTAAATACTGGGATTTCATAGACGCGTACAGCACCCGCAGGGGTTAGATTAAAGTATCCTGCAACAACCACGATTTTCTTTACCGCTGCAAAACGCGCAAGCGTAAAGGTTTGGGTCATCCCCGGCGCGATAAAAAAGGTTTGAATATGGACTTTCTTGTTCGTTTGCGTGATGTTATCGGCTTCAGTATCACCATTGAGTAATTGACTAATGCCTTCTGCAGTTACTATTTGATTTTGTACATCTTCTATTTTTTCAACCTGAACTACAGCAAACTTTAAAGTATGTTTTCGATGATCATATTGATTCAAATCCTTACTGGCTACTGCTCGAATAAGAATAGCATTATCTTGGTAGCTGCTGGCTAACTGCGGCTCTTTTTCTTTTCCACCTGTCGTGCATCCACCGAGCATTAGAAATAAAATACAAAATATTATTCTTAGCATGATGTTAATTTTATTATCCTTAACATGAGATGAGCGTTAATTAGTAACAAGCTGAATAGTTCCATATTATCAGAACTCTTAGGGAAACAATAGATCCCACCTATAGCCTTCATCCAAACTAAAATTACAATTCTATCAAGGACATTAAAGCACATGAGAGGTCAAGCCGACGTTTAACAACTCCTAAAATTCAAATTCTAACTGTGGTTAAATGTTCTGATTCCAACGTGCTCTAATGTTAAGTGACATTCATGCGAGCAGAGCTGTATATTATGTACTCATTTCAGCCAGTAGCGTACCTTAAACAGGTCAATCTCTTTTTGTGGTGACAGCCAACTGACCACACCCAAAATACTTGTGGTTTCACAGGTCAATCGTATGGGTTTGAAGCAACCCTTATCTAAGATGACTTCAATAAAATAGGAGAATGGTTCTCTCACATAGAGTTGAAGGAGTAATTTCAGGCGATTTATATTTTCGGTATTTGCTAAGAATGTAGGAAAAATATCCGCTTTTAAAGGGCCTATAGAAATGAGTAAACTGTTGCTGTTTGATTTAAACTGACTACCCAAATATGCAGTTTTGCTTAAGCAATGATTTTCTTTCCCCACCAGACAATATTGTTCTCTAGGGATATCTTGCATGGATCGGTAAAACGAATAAACTTTGAATGGTACTTTAAAGTAATCATTTAAGAAACTCTGTAAACTCCAAATGGACTTAGTATCAGAAACCCAATGACTGGCATATCGCAAAAGATAATTGTAATCAGGTATTTTTTCGCGAACATCTTTGACCGCTAATCCAATAAATCCATATAATGCTTTTTTATAAAGTTCATCGTTTTGTTCTGCAAATTGTTCGAATATTCTATTTTTTGACCATGCCTCAAAAAGCAGTTTGTAAAGCCTCTTATGTAAAATATCAAGTAAACATTTCATTTCATTAGAATCCAGATCATCATCTTGGATTAACTGTTCCGTATAAAATGTAGGTAGGGGAGAGGTCGTCCCATAAAGACTAAAAAAAGTCGCCGTTAGGGTAAATTGATTCTGCTCCTGATTTTTTTGAATTTGATGAATATCCGTTTTTGGAAAGGCCAAGCTCAATAAAGGAATGATCTCTAAGGTACCTTTAAGCCCATTTTTCGCTTCATAAGCCAAGAGATGACTGATCAAGCGAATTGCTTGGTAAAAATTAAAACTTTTAGGATCAGTAAGTAGTTTATCTAAGATATTAAGCTCGGGTTGTTCAACCTCGGTTGCCATTTCCATACCTCTTTAGTTCTCGCGTTTTGCAAATGTAATAGAGTAAACGTATTAAATGGCGCGTTGGATCCAAAAAAAGCATCCATAATGCAACCAAATACATACATATCTCCAATGCATCTAAAGCAATCAGGATCACAGATTAAAGTAATATGGGATCCTGGGATCATTTCCCCGTAATAAAGACGTCGTGCTTTATCAACAATTATATTTTCGATTCCTTTTATCCTGCTCATATTGAGTTGATAATTCTCACCTTTTTCATAGATATATAAATTAAAAATATGCTTCAGGTGATTTTTATCTAAGAGTTGAAGTAAATTTAACGCTAATAAGGACTGAAAATTCCAGATTAAACCGCGATCGTAAGTTGGGACTAAGAACGATGAGGGCGGAATAAGATTTGTGTAAGTTAGATTCTCGGGTGAGCTATCCGTAGGTAAAATAATGTCTCCTTTATCTAAGAGCCTGGTTAAAGCACCATTGCTACATACGAGTTCAATAGACAAAGTTTCATCAACAGGGAATTCCTTTTCAAAATCATAAAAAAAACTAATATAGGTGTTTCGACCCGGTCCCGTTACAGAAGGCCTGTGATGATAAATATACTTATAATTTAGATTGAGCTCCGGATTGAAATTTAATAAGTGATCATATGCGATCTTTTGCTTTTCTTGTTGGCGATAACCGGTAACCTTCTTTACATCATATACAATGTAGTTTTCATTAAAATCATTATTAGGGATAATTTGGTAATCAGGTTGTTTATGATCCAAAGCAATAGGTTCTGCATGATGAGTAAACAAATTAATTATAGGTACAGCATGCAAGATCAGTGGGAAATTATCTAAATTAGCTGCCCATGGGGGTACTTCTTCTAATTCAATATTAATTTTAAAATCGAACTCATCCGTTCTTGTTTGCCAATTCTCCAAGCCAACTAACCGAAGGAATAAAAATTTATACGGTTGATGAAGATATTCATATAAAACTCGATGGGGGTGGTGAATATTTGGTGGGGCAGGGTATAAAGTTTCTTCATTTTCGAATGCACAAGGTTGTAAATAATCCGGCGATAAAATCAGTTTATCTTCTCCTGGTGCTTCAATAGTAATTCTACGCACATATCGCTGGAGTAAAAAAAAGGTATTACTGGCATCATGCCAATTTTGATTAATAAAAAAGCGTAGGGAAGAGGCTTGCCAATTTTTTAAGGTAATCCCGCAAAGGTGACAATTAATTTCAATCTGACTTATTCCACTCATAGTGTCTTGAAAATTAATATCTGTAATTATAACGGGTTCCACGGTGAGAGGTACAGTAGTGCGAAAGATGCACTTTACGTCATTTATCGGGAGTGAGGCTAACTCGGTACCTTTAGCCACTTCAAGCGATTCGCCTAAATTAGCCTTAGGAATAAACTGGATCACTGAGGTGCTCGGTACAGGTTTTGAGTATTGAGAGAAAAATAATTGGGTTAAATCATCAACCATTCCAGGTAGCTTTTCATCAATTACCATCCGTACTTGGCTCGTAAGAAAAGCGACCCCTTCCAGGATGCGTTCCACATCGGGATCGGTGCTTTGTTCTCTGAGCAAAGGAGCAATCGCGGGGTAATGCTCGGCATATTCTCTGGCGAGCTTTCTTATTTTGTTTAATTCATTCTGGTAGTAATCGATTATCATGTCTCTACCTTGAGTTACAACGTAACAAGTACTCGACCTTTACTTGTTAGAATCGTAGTAAAATAAACTTTGAGGCCATCAAAGGATTGATTTAAATGCGCTAAAATATTACAGGTAATGGTTTGCTTTCCTGAGTCTATTAAGATTTTAGACACTTCTACAGAGGAAAGCCGTGGCTCATAGCGAAGAATGGTGCTCTCCAAATGAGTCCTCAGTTCCTCTTGGTATGCAAACGAATAATCCTCAACTAGAGTGGGTAATTCAGATAACCCGTATTCTCTGTCAATTAATGCGCTACCTTGTCTTGTAGATAATATTTTTTCAAGATGGTCACGTATCGATTCAATTAATATCGATGAATCCAATTTGGCTGACAAAAGGGTGCCTTGACGAGCATAGCGCCGTACTCGTTCAGTTAAACGCTCTGCTCTCATTAACCAACTCGCATTAATTTAGTTAAATCCCAGCCAAATTCCTGGTTATTCTTTTTATCCATTACTTTATAAACTGTGGGACGCATATCCACGATGAATAATGGTCCTGCCGGATGCGAATAGGCATAGTCTACTTCTAATACCTTAGCATTTTCTAAGGTGATTTCGACCGCCACTTCAACTTCGCCAGAAGCACTGGAGCGCAAGCAATGGATAAGAGCTGTATTGATATTTTCACCTGTAAAAATACTTTGAGTATGAGGAACCACACCTGCTTGATCCCATAACCCGGTAAGGCGAAAATATTGGCAATCGGGAACACCAATCAGTTGATTTTGTGCATCAAATGCCCGAGTAATCCGCTGTTTAAAGTCCAGAAGAGCAACCCACCCCTCATATCCTTTTACAGTACTGCTTCCTTTAACAACCCCTGAAGCTTGAGTAGTTATTTTTGCCATTAACTTATACTGGGTTCTTGCTACTTCACTATTTGGGAGCATAGGTAGCATGGCTGTTTCATTCCCATCGCTTTCTCTTGAAGCCACTTTTATTCTCCTTGTGTAAGATCGAGACTACCCGTTAATTGTAGTGTTATATACGCACCCATGAATTTGAAGTGAGGACGAACAATTAATACACACTTATACCATCCAGGTTCGCCAGGAACATCCTCTACACTTACTTTGGCCAGTCTCAATGGTTTTTTTGCTCTCACTTCGGGAACTGGATTGTCCATATCAACAACATAAGCACCAATCCAAGTATTTAATTCACGTTCTATATCATCACGTTCCTTTGCTAGACCAATTTTTTCACGTTGTATTACTTTTAAGTAATGAGCAAGCCTGCAAATAATAAACATGTAAGGAAACTGAGTCCCTAAACTATAATTGGTTTGTGCTGTTTTACCTTCAGGAGTATCTGGAAAATGTTTGGCTTTTTGAATTGAGTTCGCAGAGAAAAAAGCAGCATTATCTGCTCCCTTACGCATGGTGAGGGGAATAAATCCTTGTTCGGACAATTCATATTCCCGTCGTTCTGAAATGAGTAATTCCGTTGGGATTTTTGTTTGAATTTCACCCATGGCTTCAAAAAAGTAGGAAGGTAAATTCTCAACAGCACCCCCACCTTGGGGACCTATAATATTGACACACCAACGGTATTTAGCAAAACTCTGAGATAAGCAGCCTGCAAAAGCAAAAGCACTATTTCCCCAACAGAAGGATTCTTCACTTTTGCGAACATTTTCTTCGTAATTAAACGAACGGACACCATAAGATTCTTTGCCATAAGGCATACGTAACATAAATCGAGGTAAAACCAGACCTACATAACGCGCATCTTCCGATTCACGTAGGCTACGCCAGGCAACATAGACAGGACTTTCAAATATGGCTTCAATGTCATTTAAATGAGGCAACTCCGACATTGATTTGATGTTAAAAAACTCAGGGCCCGCAGCGGCAATAAAAGGCGTATGGGCCATGGAACAGACTGCAGCAATATTTCTGAGTAAGGTAACATCTTTATGACTTGGACCAAATGAATAGTTTCCGATTATTGCACCATAGGGTCTACCACCAAATTGTCCATATTCTTTTGTGTACACTTGTTTATATAAACCCGATTTTGGAATTTCAGGTGCATCAATAAAATCATCAAAAAGCTCGTCTTTAGATACATGGATGAACTCAACAAGGCTATTTTCGCGAAAATCTGTGCGATCCACCAAATACTTTAAGCTGCGCCATGCTGACTCAAGTTTTTGAAATTCAGGGTTATGGAGTATTTCATCCATTTGGGCAGATAATTGTTTATCTAAGTGAGCGATAATGTCATCCACTAAAGCAGGAGTTACTGTTTCATCAGTAAGCTTACTTTCAACAACATTATCGATAAAGGCGAGTAATCCTTTCTGGGTGAGGGCATACTGTTCCTCATCCTCAGTAATATTAGTGCCAGCAAATAATTTTTGCAGAGATTTTTCTTCTTTTTTCTTAGCGTTATCTTGTGCATCAGCCATGGCTGTCTCCTTGATTCAGCGACTCGATACTGCTTATTTTTTGTCTTTAATTTCTTTGACCAGTTCCTCGCGCGCCGCAGAATCTTTGATGATTGCATCCAATTTGCGTCGAAATTCTGGAATATTACCAAGAGGTCCCTTAAGCGATTTTAACGCTTCACGTAACTCAAACAGTTTTTGTAACTGAGGAACTTGATGAAGAATCCCATCAGGATCAAAGTCTCTGATCGATTCAAACTTTAAATCAACACTGACGGTATCATCTTTGTTTTTACTAAACCGGTTGGGTACGCGAACAGATAATTTGATGTCATGTTCTTTGAGCACATCATTAAAATTATCTTTATTAATATTTACGGTGGGACGTTTTTCTAAAGGAGCATTTATTCCCTGAGGATAAAACTCACCTAGAACCAGTTGACGCAAAGGGAGCTCAATTTCTTCCTCAACTCCTTCAATGAGCGCTTTATAAACAATATTAATCCGTTCCTTTGGAGCGACAGATTGATCCTTATTAGTCATTTTTTTTTCCTTATGAATAAGGTAGGCAATGATAAAATAAAAAAATCTTCTTATATAAATTAAACTAGCATAAATCTTCAAATTTGCAAAATTATTCTCCTAATCTACAATTAATTAAGTGAATGAAATTGAAGATAAATCTAATTTATGTCATTACGAATTACTTCTTGATGTATTATTTGCAATGATTCTTTTTACTAATCGGTTAAGCCCTTCAACACGATTAATCCTCATCAAACTCTGCTTCGTATTTTGGGACTTCCAGCCCTTGGCTTAAGAGCTGGGACTTGGTCGCCAAGGAGGTGAAATAACCTCCATAACTCAGTGCCGGGTATATTGCCGCTTTTTTTACTGTTGCGATACCACCCTTTACTTTCTCTACCCCGGTTTCGATTTTCTCTGTTACAGGCTCCAGTTTCTCGACCAAGGCGGATGCTTTACCAATAAGTGGTTCCACTTCTGATTTTAACGCACTACCTAAGTCGACAAGTGTGTCCGTTGCGACAGTAAACGCATGTTTTGCACTTCCCCATGCAGCCATTGCTCCCCCTATCAACGGTACACTTTGTGCAGTATTTAAACCTGCTTCTTCTAGCGCTTGGGCCAGTGCAGCAAGCTGCGCGGGTACTGCAAGTTCTCCCCCGCCGACCCCTAACTCCGCCATAGGCCCTCCCGATATAGTGCCCATTATATTGACGTCAGTACTTGCTAGATTAATTGTTGCATCAGTAGTCAAAGTTATAGCGGCCTCGGAGACAAGATCAATAGTGGGGGCGGTAATAGTAATTCCCTCTTCAGTTATGGTAATAGAAGATTCGCCCACAGTTAGTGAAATCGAGACCTCTGCTTCCTGCATAATAACAGGCGCTGTTTTCAAATTCGTCGATGAGTCTTGTTCATATCGCCAACCGCTACCTAATTTAACTTGAAAACCAGAGGTAGTATCAATCATTGCGCCAGCTCTTGAAATAAAATCAAGTCCGAGCACAGAAGACGAGCGAGCGCCAAAGCAAGAGTAATAATCGGCTCCATAAATGGTGTTTGAAGAAGTACCCTTAACGGTCACCAGATGATTTCCTCCAACGGTTAGTGCGCTATGATCAGCAATGTCGGTAATCGCATTTTTGCCCACTGTCTGGCATACGCTATTATCTGTTCTAAGACAATATCCTGCATCTAATTGTGAATTAAAGATATTATCTGTGCCTAATACCATAGTGGTATTGTTATTCGTTGTAGAGAATTGCATCCCTTTTGTTTTCCCATCCCGCTCATTAATAATGAACACATTGTTTTCTTTAGTATAGAGCCCCATATAATTTTGGCTATTTGCCGTAATGATATTTCGATGCGTGGAGTTACTTATTGTCCCGAGTATTATGGGTAAGTCTGGGTTACCAAATTGGAAACCGATTACCACCTCGTTTCCTTTGCGAAGGGGTAAATTAAAGGCGTATTGATCCCCAAGGTATGACTCCATTTTTCGCACCCATGCTGAGCCTTTCCCAGGATTGTCATCTCTCATTGCAAAGCGAAATTTGTACATTCCTTTTTTATTTATTTGTACGGTATCATCATTTCCTTCATGATCAATAAATGCAGGAAATAGGCCATTAATACGAGGAATATAATCTTGAATTGTGCTCCTGTAAGCAACCGATTTATCAATCGCTCGATATTCACATTTAAAATAATCCTCGGGTGAATGCACTTCCCCTGAATGCAGGGATAAGAAGGATTTTTTTTGAGAACCCCTATAGGTACTTTCAATAATTAACATGGGGATATTTAAAGGGTGGATTCGGAAATTCTGGTGTTGGATGATTGTTCCCGGAATAATAAGTGATCCCGAAGAAACTCCTGTTAAAATTTCCTTTTTACATTTATAACTTTCACTAATAAAATTGGCTATCCGCTGATTTTCTTTATTACTTTTGACGTTTTCTGCCCAAAAAACAACCTCACCATAACCCAGTTCATCAATCATGGCTTTCGAGGTGTAGGGTTTCGATGATTGTGCGTGATTGTATGATTTTACGGTGACTTTCTGTGGAAGAACTTGGGTGGTAAGTTGAATATTGTAGACTAGATTGCAGGTGGGATTTTTTTCACTGAGTGGGGTATAGGCTTGATAATAAAGGATACTGATATCCTGATTGTTTTTTAGCGTGGAATTGCTGTCTGTAATGACCAGTTTTTCGCCACTTTTGTCTTGGCTAAAGTAGTAAATTAAACCCTCCCGCTCCATCCACCGCGAAATGAAATTCCAGTCTGTTTCATTATACTGAAAAATAAATGCTTTAGGTTGGTGTTCCATCATTATGTCGAGTTCAACTTGCGTAATTCCATTTTTATCGAGGATGCTTTTTATAATTTGAGGTATCGATTGCTGTAGAAAAATTTCATTTTGTTTTATATGTTGGAGACGATGTACTTTCGGCATTAATTTAATTTTATATCTTTGGTACTGATCAATCGCATCGAGGTGAGAAAACGATACAATTTCTCCATTCAAGGGGGTGGTACCACTTATTTTTTTTGCAAATAGTAAGTGTGCTTTCTGGTTGATTACTTGCTTTGCCCGGATTACGCTCTTACTCACAAATTCTATATCAAACTGATATAACTCAGAAATAGCCTGCCTACCTTCGAACTCTAAAACAATAATTTCGGACGCGTTAACTCCTGGAATTTCTAATTGAGGCATCACTATTTGGGTTTTCATTAACACTCCTGTGCCTTGAATTGGTTAGGGCTATCGAATTGAGAATGACAATAACGAAGTACTCTTGTCTCTGTCAAGATAGCATTCTTATGCTTATCTTGGGGACTAATTAACAAAACTTTTTATTTTACGAGATTGACAATGATTTTCTCATCAATCATATTGTCAACAAATTTTAGCTGTTATCCACAGCACCAGGACTATTCTTCAAAGATGAAGATATTAAGAGATAAACCACACAGTATTATTACATTCAACTTCCGCCACCAAGGTAAACCCCAGCTCGCTATTACTATTATGGCTCTGTTTTCTTTTTTCAAAAAAGGCGAATTTTTAAGTTATGCGGATTTTTGGAAGCTTGCAAAAAAATCATTTAATTCCAACCAAGGTGAATTTATTGATTTATACATGCCCAAAAAAAGGGCGGAATTTTTTGTTAAAGGGTGCTGTTTTGCTTATGACGACAATACCAGTTCAAGTTTTGTAAAAGTAACGCTGGGCGACATGCAAAAACAATTAAATGTTTTTGGCGATAGGCAATGGGTAAAAGTAGAATCAAATTACCATTTATCCAAACCGGTTTGCTTCCGCCGTATGCCGATAACGTTAACGAACGCGTATGGTGGTAAGGAACATGAAATAAATCCGGAGGGTAAAGGATGGGCAAAAACGGACTCTTTCAATGAATTGAAGGTTCCAAATGTTGAAATTCCGACACACCTTATAAGATCCCCATCCGATGCTCCGCAGCCTGCTTTATTGTTACCTCATTCACCTACATGCAAATATCAACTTGATAAATTAGGAACATTTAACGACGATTGGCTAATAAATCAAAGCCCTTATTATCCATCTGACATTGATTGGCTCTATTTCAATCTTGCAGAAGCGGATCAGCAAAGTGAACATTATTTTAATGGGGATGAAGTATTTACTTGTGCCAACATGCATCCTGAAAAACCATTGATCACAAGTCAGCTTCCCGGCGTACGTGTTCGGTGTTTTTATAAACGTATTGACAGCACTGAGAGTTTAAGTGAATTAAACCTAAATCTGGATACACTTTGGTTATTGCCTGAAGAAGAAAAAGGAATTCTCATTTGGCATGGGGTACTCGATACCCAGGATATAGCTGCCAATGATATTGATTTTATCTACAGCGTAAGTGAATCCTTAAATGAACCGAAAAAGGATATTGAATATTACATTAAGCTTCGCAACCCATCCAAAGAAAGAGTTGTACAAACCAAGCTAAATGAGTCAAGAACCAAGGCTCGAGCGAGTCGCCGCGTTGGTCTTGATTTGGATTTCGATAAAGAATTTCAAGAGATTGCTAAAATTTTTCATCCGGGCAAGACCTTGGAAGAAATTGAAGAAGCCAAGTTTTTTAAAGGAAAAACACCCGAAGCAATACTACAAGAAGTAGCGCAGTTTTATAAAAATCAAAATCAAACAGTCCCAGTTTTTGATAAATTTTCATTTGAAAGGGCTCAAAAAAATATCCCTCCACAAAATATAAATTTTTTTGAGTATCTTAAAAAACACATCATCCAAAAAGAAGTTCCGGAAGAAAAACAATCTGAGCTATTAAAAACCCTGGAACAATATAAAGAACCCTTAAACCGTATAGATAAAATCAGCTCCTTTACACAATTTCGAACCGGGAAAGCGGGGAAATCACCTTATTCACGAGAAGAGATTATTCATGCTTTTCAACAAGGAAAGGAATTTTCCAGTGAGAATTTGGCGGGTATCGATTTATCGGACTTAGATTTATCAGGCATTAACTTATCAGGCTGTAATTTAAGCGAATGTAATTTAGCACGTACTCGCCTGAACAATGCAAATTTATCGACCACCACGTTGATTAATACCAATTTATCTGAAGCAATATTGGCTCGGGCCAATTTAACTCAGGCTTTAATAAAAAACTCGGATTTAAATCGAACTGATTTTAAAGAATGCGATATGCTTAGAACCCAGATTCAAGGGTGTTCAGCAAAAGAATGCAATTTTTCCGCAGCTTTTTTAAATTACGCCAAACTTAAAAACTGTCAGCTTAATGAAAGCTTATTTGTCAGTCTTAAAGCCAATTTTCTCGATATTTCGGACTGCAGCTTTGACTCCTGTAATTTTTCTGAGTCACGACTGCAATTTGCTACTATTAATAAATGTGTTTGGATAGATTCCAATTTTATTAAGGCTGATTTATCACATGCTCATTTTAATGACACAAAATTGTCTAAAGTGAGCGGGAATAAGGTCATTGCACCTAAACTCTCACTAACTAAATGTGCTATCGATAATCTGGTGATGGAAGATAGTAATTTTGAGCATTTAAGCTGTAAGGGATCACAAATTTCTGAATGTCGTTTCTCCAACTGCTCCTTGTCTTCTTTAAACCTGATGAATGCTCAATTAATTCGCGGTGATTTTATAAAATGTGGAATAACCAATTTACGGTGTAACGATCAAACTCATATATCAACAAGTAATTTTGAACATTGTGATTTAAGCAAAGGGGCCATTCTGGGTGGCCATTACGAACAGATCTCTATTGCTCAGTGTGAAATGAATGCTTCTCAGTTTATGAATAGTACCCTTACTAAATCAAAATTCAGTCAATGTAAGGCGAAAAAATTTAGATTTGTTAATTGTACAGTGGACTCTTGCTTTTTTCAGGACATTAATTTTTTTCAAGGTATTTTTCACAGTTCAACATTTGAAAATACTGAATTTAATCATTGTAATTTATACAGCATTCCGTTTATAAACTGTCGAAAAAACAATGTAAAACTACAGGATTGCTTGATGAGAACCATTTCGTTAAAGGAAGATGAATCCTTATGAATGCTGAAGAATTGGCAATTAAACTATCCAAAAGAGAAATAATTCAAAACGTATCACTAGAGTTCATAACCATTGAAAACATTGAGGCGCGACGTGCAGTATTTTTGAATGTGACATTTAAAAATGTGATGTTTAAAAACGTCTTATTGGTTGCATCTGTTTTTGAAAAATGTCGATTTGAACAGGTCACCTTGGAAGCATGCACGATTCAATTAGGTACAATAATTTCTTCTACAATAAATCAACTCAAAAGTCACAAGTCCAATTGGCTGGGTGTGGATTTTAACTCTAATGAAGGTTCTATCGATATTGGGGCTACAGAATCCGATTTCTCTAATACTAAATTTCGTGGACAGGACCTTAAAAATTGTGAGTTCATAAACTGTACTCTTACTAAAATCAATCTTTCAAAATGTGATCTATCTCAGGGTAAATTTATCGATTGCAATATGGAACGAGTAACTGCCAAAAATGCAAAATTTTCTGGCGTACTTTTTGAAAATGCCAATTTAGTTGCGGCAAATTTTGAAGCAAGTGAGTTTAATGACATTCATTTTAACGGCTGTAATCTTCATAGAAGTTTATTCATTCAGGCGAAAATCCAAGACACCGATTTTTCAAACGCATCGGAAACAAAACACATTAATTTATTTAAAACGACCATAAAACAAACGACGTTTAAAGGAATGAATTTGGAAGCAGCATGTCTCCAGGAGGCCCAATTAGAGGGGGTAAATTTTTCTGAATGCCTATTAAATCCAAGTAATTTTAATCAGTCCAGGATAATAAATTGTCTTTTTGATTCTGCTAATTTAACTCAATCATTATTTGAAGAATCCGAAATAAGCGATAGCTCATTTATCCATGCCGAATTAAGTTATGCGCGATTCAATAACAGTGTTATAACTGCTTGCAATTTTTCCAAGGCAAATCTAAATTTAGCCACATTACATCATATTAGCGAAGTCAGGGTTAATTGGGAGGATGCAAATCTTGATAACGTATTGAAAACCAATCCAGAATTATTGGAAGCAGAACAATGGACATAAAATTAAGGAATTCATCATGCTTGAATCGGATGTAGCCAACTTAAATAACAAAGGCGAATTGTTGAAGGGAAAAATCAAATTCTTTTCAGATGATATCTACCATATCCTTCTCCAGGGACAATTAGTTCGTGCTCAGCCAGCATTCTCCTGTTTAATTACGCCTTTAGTTGATGACGAAGTATTACTGTTTAAAGACGGAACTAACTATCATATTTTATCGATTATTCATCGTCTACAAACCGCTGCTTTATCGATAAAATTGGGAAATCATTTAAGTCTGGTTGGTGAAAATAACCATTTAAAAATTAATGCACCAACAATCAGCCTAATGGCAAATGATACAATTAATTTAAGTGCATCCTCACAAAATATGGAATGTGATACGGGAAAATTTTCGATACAACACGCTCACTTCCGAGGACAAGAGTTAAACTTTTCATATCAATCGCTCAAGATGATTTGTCAGTATATCCATACCATCAGTGACACGGTTAATACTCAAGCATTACGGGTTTATCACTGGGTAAAGGAACTGGAACATCAATTTTTAGGGCGAATACGAACTATTGTAAAACACAATTACCGGATTGATTGTGATGAAATGGAAATTCATGCTGAGGGTGATACCAAAATTGCTGCGAAACAAATTCAGTTAGGATGATGAAATGACAATGGCGTGTATGCTAGGTGGTGAAGTATTGACTCCCGGTCCCATAGATATCTGCAAAATGCCTCCAAGGGGTGTTCCTAATCCTTTTATGAATATCGGTACTTGGCTCATGAGCGTGGATTTCGTTCCTGCAGTATTAATCAATTCATCACCAAGCTGTAATACAGGAACGATTATTCCCGAATCAAACGGGGATCAGGCAGGAACTATGGGGGGAGTGATTTCTGGAACGTTCATGCTAATAGTCACACCCTTAACGGGTGCATTTAATGTACTTTTAGATGGCTTACCTGCAAATAATCTGGGTATGACTGAAACTTTCTCAAATGATACGAACACAACAGGGATTTATTCCATCCCCTCACAAACCGATGTGATTGCAACCTGATATGGGATAGTTATGTGTTGTGGCTATTCCCGTGGCTTCTCCACGGGATCCAGCGATACTTGTATGATTTCCTCTATGTCCCGGACACCCTTTCCCAGGTTACCCCTACCCAGAGTAGTGAACCACCAATTAATAAAGCTTATTAACTATTTTTTAATAAGGATAGTTGGGATGGGGTGCTATCAGAATTCTTGTCAGTTGTTTTAAAGAACTGTGGTCCAGAAGAAGCTGTAAACTGATTTAAATGCTTCAAGAACTCATCCATTAATGTTAATTGATTTTTAAAATCTTCCTTCAGATGAGAATTAACCAAGCGTTTTTCTTCAAACATCTTAATTGAAAGCTTAAGTGCCTCAGCAGGTTCTAGCGGGCCATTTTTATCTTGATAAGCACTCAATTCAGAAGAAATTTCACTTTGAATGGCAATAAAAGGTAAATGATTTTCTATAGCCGTATAAAGATTGAGAGTAAATAGTTGTTCTAAATGAGCTTTTAGCTCAGACTCATCTTTTGCAAACTGATTGAGAAATGCATTTTTTAGGGTGATGAAACCAGTTAATATTTGTCCCATGGAATGTTGTTTGGAGATTAATGGCCGATGACCAAATTGTTTTAGGTTTTCATTAACGTAAGGATAATAATCTGCACGTTGGCCGCCACGAAATTGCATTATTCCGTCACTATAAAGCCAGGTAGTCAATTCATCTGGGTCTAAAGAAGTCGTTTTAACAACCTTTTTTATGAATTCGCGCATTTCTTTTTCATAGATGCTGAACGTAGAGAAGTTTGGCATGAAAGATCCTTATTCATCATTAAAAAACGAAGCCTACCCAAAATACTAAGGGTGGTAAAGCCTTATTTATAAAAAAAGCCGATAATTATAGCCAAATTAGAGAAAGGTATTTTACTATTAAGTTACTGAACTTTAGTTATAAATTTTGTTTAATTTTCTCGTACAAAGAAGTTTTAATCCCTATATGATAAAAGCCCGCAAAAGTATGTAAAGGGATATCCATTACATGAGCAAAAGTATGATAAATGGAATTACTATTGATGGTTGCTGATAAAGGTATTTGGAATCCGAAGGGTGGATAATTAAGATCTAAGGCATTAATGGTTTTAACTGCTTTCACACCTTGTAACCAGTGTTGTACAGAATCTTCTTTTTGGTACACCGTGCAATATGCATGAATAGGTAATGCAAAAGTACCGGTCTGCAAACCATATTGATTCGCAAATTGAGGATCATATGCAATACAGTACGCTCTTAAACTATGATCTTTATTGTATCCAATAGGAACGACACAACCCCTTTTTCTCGAGGTAGCTAGCCCATGTAATTGGGCGACTACATTATTACTTTCAATCTCCCTTAAAATCCAAAAATCATGAACAACACGCTTAAAGAAAGGGATTGGCAGCCGAAACATGGCTGCTTGAATACAATATCCTTGCATAAAAATCTCCCAGTAAACAGCGTCCTTCATTCGATTCTGTATTTGAGCCTTACCTAAATCTCCATTCCCTGTTCACTTTATCTCATTTTTAGTATAGGCGCCGGGATGTATTTAGGCTTCCCGTTTAATTAATGGGAACGCCTGGTTTAGATGTCCGGACTGATACAGGAAGGTCTTTGGAGGTGGTATTTTTAAAAAAACCAAAGGTTTTTAATGAGATTCCGACGTCAATATCCGAGTTTAGTTCCACATCAAAACTGTGGTCATGAGCGAGCGTTGGCTTATAATCGGTTTCTACGTCCATTTCGGAAAGGACATCGGTTTCTGAATTGACATCCGAATCGTGATCAGTTCCTGAACTCTCATCAATTTCAAGATCAATTTTTTTATGGTTAACTTTATTGAGTTGCTCTCTTAAATAGTCTGCAATTTCATTTTGAATACTGGCAACGGCCTTCTTATAAGCAATGCTTAGTGATTTTTTTTGCGGTGAATTACTAGAAAGTTCACATAAATACCGAACAATTCCAGGATGTTTAAATTTAACTGCTAATTTTAACGCGTCCTCGATAGTACGTTGGGTGAGTGAATTAATTTCCTGACTGCATAAATAGGTAACAATACTCTGCCTGCCTTCTTTAACCGCGAGCAGAAAAGCCGCTTTAACAGCAGATTTACTTGGCGGATTCAGTGGAGAGCGACATAAAGTAATAAATGTCTCCGTATGATTGCCTTTCACCGCCCAATTTAGGGCTTGATTTAAACTATGTTGGGTTGGTTTTGTCTTGGTTGTCATTGAGCAAAAAAATTCAACGAGTTCTGATTTTCCTTTTTTTGCTGCAGTTATCAGGCCATGATTGATCAAACCCTGATCCGATGAATAAGTAGGAGAATTGTATAGGTAGGTAACAATTTCCAAATGCCCATTCATAATGGCATGATCCACTGCTTCTTCAAATTCTGCCCGAACTATTTTTCTCGGTAGGTCATGAAAACATCGAACCAAGGGTAAACAACCGGACTGACAGGCTTTTACAAAAGCTCTTTGAATGATGGAGCCTCGGGGGGGATTTGTTGATAAATTACAAAGCCCTTGAATTGCTTCTAGATCCAAACCAGCTACGGCATGGTTGAATGCTTTTTCAATTGCACAAAGAGAGGGCGGATGTTCTTCTGCATCTGCCATAAATAGAGCAATATCCCAATATCCTAATTCGCTTGCCGAATGAAACCATTTATTGATTGCTGATTGATTTGCGAGAGTGACACCAGAATTATAAAAATATTGAACTATGTTCAACTTGCCACGGCTAATGGCTTGATTAAGGATTTTAATCTTGATAGCGGAGGATTCGTAATCGTAAAGATCGAAGAGGTCCTGGATGATCTTTAATTCACCTTCTGCTGCTGCCCCGAGAATGATTTGTTCCAGTTCATCTTCATTTAAGGTCACCCTATCAAGGTGACAGAGGTGAGATACAACATCCCATTGATTTGCTTTGGCAGCAATAATTATCGCTTGGTTACAATCTTCCAATGGGATTTGTTCTTCCAACAGAGTAATTAAACCAAGATTGCCATATTTTGCAGCCTTAAGAATAACGTTTTTACCTTCATATTCTTTCTCTGTCCAGTTAAGCCGTTGTATTGGGGGACTTTCTAATTGTTTAATGATTTTTTTTCTGATTAATTCGTTATCAATGGCCGCTAGAATTTCAATAAGAACACGCTCGTATTCACTGACCCCATCTTCTGGAATTACAAGGGGTAAAGATAGAGCCTCAATAAAGGCATCCAGGTTAAATTCATTTCCATGACAAAGAAAGGCAGTTTGAGCGATTTTTGCCTGCAATGCATATTTGTTATTGAGGGTGTATTTTGCTTGCGGTTGGATGAGTTTAAATACATTAAGTTTGCGAGACGCTTCAAGCCAAATATCTTCGATAATTTGATAATTACGACTACTAAATTCACAATCTTTAGTTTGTTCAACAATACATTCGATGACACGTTGTTTTATTTGTTCACTTCGTTGGGAAAGTATGGCTTCGCAATCTGGGTATCTTTTGAGTTGGCGTAATAATTTTTCATCTTCTAATAGGAATGGATGTTGAACAAGATTATCAATAATTGCTTGGAATACGAGTTGCGTCACGGGCCCTTTTTTCTTTGAAAGTATCAAAAATAATGCCATTAATTGGAAAATGAGTTCGGGATCAGAAGTATGTTTTAGCGTGATTTGCTGAATAAATTCACTGATATTTTTTTCATTGATGTATTCAGAAAGTTTTGGTTTATAAGGTAATAGGTAAAATATGGCGCCTTCATTGTTGGATAATAATTCTTGTGCATGTTGATCGTCAATTAAACGCGCTAAATGTTCTAGGATAGCAGGGGAAGACTCGCGGGCAATTACATTAATGAGGCCAGGTAGTACTTTGGTGAGCGTCTCAGCCTCATTCAGAGTATTTCGTAAGGCTTCCACCCATTTCGAATCGGTATCTTCTTCACAAGTTAATAGTGCTGCGTGTAAAAATGTTGTTCCAAATAGTTCATATAGGGCTGAAAAATTCGTTGCGGTTAAGGTAAATTGTAGGGGTTCTTCTTTTTGAGGAATATTCTGAAGTTCGTGCTCACTAAACACTCCCTGGAGTGAGTAGCTTTGAAATCCTCGTTCATCACTACTTGTTTTTTTAACCGCTTCCACAAGGGGCTTGGCTTCCGGAAAATGATTAAGTAAAGCATATAAGAGAAACACTTCGTTGTCTTCGGAGTGTAATGTAAATAAATTGTATTTCAAAAAATCATGAAGTAAATAGGTTTGCAAAATCTGTTCCGGGCTAGTATTGCGCTGAACTAACCAGAGTATAAATGCCGCGAACTTCTGTGTATCAGAGATCCAATCTCTACATAATCCTATGATCCCTAACGGATTTTTTTGCTGGGATAGCTTTTTGTTAAACAGGCTTAGATGGTGTTCAACCTGTTGAATGTCGTCAATAAATTTCTGGTTATGCAACTCAGAATCAACACATTTTTGGATTTCAGGAAGATTTTTAAACAATGCATCATTTTGTTGATAAAAATTAAGTGTATGGCCGCTGTCTTCCTGCAATAAAGCCCGAAACAATTCGAACAATTTAGCATGGAGCAACGAATTTTCTTTATCCACTTTAGGTAGTAGATATTTAAGGGTAATTAAAAATAAAGAATCCTGCGGATTTTCTTCGAATGTTTTTCTGCAAAATTGAAGATAATCCATGAATAAAATGTGTTGCTCTACCTTCTTAATGTCTTCCTGAGTATCAAGACCTTGTAGCTTTCCAAGACGGGCATTTCTCAGAAGCACACGGTTAGTGTGACGTGCTTGAAGTTCTTCCAGTTCGAGAAGTTCTCGAGATAGGTGTTGATTAGATAGATGAAAAATTTTTTCATCACTTTGAAGCCAGTTAAAAAGCTTTGTGATCATCTTTTGGCTCGAAAGGGTAACGTAAGCATAAGATGTACTACAAATGATCTTGAGTCAAGATATTATTTGTGCTTTCAGAGTCAAATTTGAGCTCAGTGATATTGGAAGATCGGTAATGAAAAAAAATATTAACCACTCTAAAAATAGAGCATGGTATGCATTAAAAAAACAGTAGGTTTGTGGATTTAGTTGTTAGTGGGAGTTGCAAAAAATATTCTAGCTTGATCCATGAGAAATACATTGAAATAGGAGGTAAAGAAATGGGAGTAAGTCTGATTAATGGGCGCATAACCAGACTTACATGCAGACTACAACGAGGAGAGTAACCACATCCTTGTGGTATAGCGTCTTCCATGATGCTATAAATTCCTTTTAAGACATCCACTGTCATTCCTCGTTGTAGTAAGCATAACAAAATGTTTTAAATTAGCATTGCCTTTTTATCTCATATTCGTGTAAGAAATTTCTCAAACTTGAGATTGAACCGCAAAAAAACAAAATTTGCTCTACGTACTCCGTTTATATGTAAGTGTAAAAAAACATAAGGCATCTTGAGATAAAAATTAGCTGGCAATTCAATCCCATCTCAAAGAATAAACTTAGGGCAAGGCGTTTAAAGAGAGATCTATAGGCCTTAAAATTTTTGGATTTCATTTAATTTAATTTTTTTATATAAAGTTTTCCGTGTTAATCAATCCTTAAGCTTATGTGTTTTACACTGATAAAAAGTCAAGAGGAGACTACCATGTCAAACAAGAAACTAACTGAACGTTTAAATCGGGAACTTGATGAGCTTGGAGTTCCTGCCTTAATGACAGAACGCGTACAAGTGTGCTCTAAGTTGTTCCAATTACCTAAATTTAAAATTGAAGCTCTTTTACATGGAGTCATCGCTTTGGACTCTACCTCCATGCAAAAAGTTGCTAATGAGCTCGAGGTCAGTATGGATTGGTTGTTTGGAAAAACCAAAGAAACCACTCATTAGTCACATTAACCTAGCCCGGGAGACAAAACTCCCGGGCTATTCATAAGAACCCATGGGCTAAGCTTTAACAGGAGTGACTCATGAGGCAAGACTCATACGGTATCCACCCCTTCATTGAGAATCAAGTTTTGAGTAAGACATAGAACCATAAAACTGGAAGCATAATAATTGCAAATACTAACGTTTACATGCACATGAAGTAGCATGTAAACGATGAATGAAGTGAGATGAAACAAATAATTTAATCGATTAGTTCCAATGAGGAACTTTCAGTGATGCCATAGGATTTATTTTGCATATCATGACAAACGATGATAAACATTCACTCCATGGTTAAAGACATCAACAGCGTTTGCAATCCTGGGAATTGTAGAGTTACCTGAAAAAAAGGCGATTCCTGCTTGTATTCCTCGGCCAACATTACCACCTATACCCAAATTGTTATATGAGTTAGGGGCGATTGCTTCTAATGCGTGAATTGCCACGTCGGGAAGATATTCAATTGCTGAGGCATCTGGATTAGTAAGATACTGAACCATAACTAAAGTTGCAATGATGGCATTGTAGCCACGATAGACAGTGAGCCAGTTCAAAAGGTTGTACGTAGATACAGATTGTGAGGGGGTTTGTTGTTGCTTTTCATAAGACATTATTAGTACTCCTAATTCGTGATCCAAAAAAATTATTCCTCGCGCCACATTATAAATTAAACAATATTTAAATCACATATTTAATAAAAAAGTATTTTAAGAACAATTATTTACTGAGCGTTACTGAGCGGAAACTCTTGGGCTAAAAAGTAATCAAAGAATAGTTGTATCCATCTTACATTTTAAAACTATTATTGGCTGAGGGGCTAAGCTTCATCCCATTAAGTATTTTTTCGAATACCTCATAATTATTGGAATGGGAATTGGTATTAATTATGGGAAAAAGTAGATGTTGAAAAAAATCGGCTCTTTTTTCGATTTCTTCGGCATAGGTCTCTGCTACAAGTTCAGGCTCATTTTTAAAAGCGCCACAACCCCAGGCACCCAGAACTGCATGGGTTTGTCCCACAAGGATTAAGGTATCCAGTTGAGCCGCAATTCGTCGGCGTAAATCTTCTCTATGTTCTTTTAATACACTAGGCTCTTGTGATTGCGATTCAGCAAAGTGCTCGGGCGCAGCGGATCTTAATTCATAAAAAGAAAAAATACTCTCTGAAGGGAGAAACGCATAACTTAATTCTGGACTGGATGTAAGTCCAGATCCTCCATAGTCATCTACCGTCGAAGGCAGCAATACTTCCGGACCTCTAAAACATATTCTAGGTTCTGCACTATGGAGGGTTTTATAAATATCTGCAGTATCTAATGTAGGACAACGTGCTTTTACAATATCGTACTCGAGTTGGGTCATCCTTTTTCTAGCTTCTACTAATGAGGCTCCTTCTTCAGTATATATAAACAGGTTTGAAGTCTTATCGAGTTTGACGATTTTATCCATCAATGAAAGTAAACATGAACTTCGGTGCCACATATTTTCTTCTTGAGCACTCCCACCTTCTAGGACAGCACCTCCGGGATATCGAGAATTTGCCATATTCAATACGGTGTAAATTACCGCATTTTTTTTGGTTGCTGTTAACGTGGCACTTCCCCAATCCTGATATTGGACTTCAACTTTCGGGTCAACCGAAGAAGCCACAGGTTTTAATTTTTTCCAACGTTCGAAATTACTAATTGCCGTTTTCTGTAAATCTAGATATTCCTTGGGAGTAGTTACTTTAATTATTGTTTCGTGGATACTATCATGGCGCCAAAGATTACCAGATAAGCTTCCTGTCAGAAGGTTGGGTCTATGTGAGGAGTGAACCTCATGAATGGTAGAATAAATGTCATTTGCAGATACACGACCTCTGAAAAATCTCAACCGACCTAACATAATCTAGATCCTTAACTTTTGTGCATATATCGCAATGGACTCCAGTTTTCCTTTGGTTATGCGGGCAATAAAATAATCAATAAGAGCATATATTTATCATAGTGTATCTAGTTTGGAATTCAAGAAGATCTTCTAAGTTTTCACTAGTATTCGTTGAAAGATAAGAATATTTGTTTTTCTTGAGCTTCGTCGTTTTATTAGAAAAAAAGCTGAAGAGAGGCCATAATATTTTTATCTATAATTTAATTCATTAAATGAGGTATATTAAAAGTTCATAAACAAGGAGTGTTTATTATGATAAGAAATTCCATAAAAAATTTGAGTGGTCTTGTCATTCTTTCTTTTTCAATTCAAGCCCTTGCCCATGATACGATTCGAGTGCATGTCAAAACGAATGAAAAGACAGCTGCTGCATTAGGATATACTGTAGATGGTAAAAAAGTAGGAGCTCGAGGAAAGTATTATGAAGGAAAAGGGCCGGCAAATAGAGAATATGTGTTTGGATTTAGGAAAAATTCGGCCTTTGGTCCCGACGTGCTATGCGGATCCCAAGTTCTAACTAAAGATAGTATTGTCACTTTAATTACTAAAGGTGATAGTTGCTCAATTGTAGTTAATTAAATAGGAACTGTAGAATTAGTTCATGCTTTATGATGTATTCAATGAAACATCATCGAGATGGAGTCTATCGGAATGATAGTGCTGCATCCTCGATCATTTGTTCATAAACCAAAACTAAAACTGAACCATGATGAACCTCCAAAACAATATCAGGTGTTTGAGCTCGATTAAAACATGAGGTTTGTCCTGGAAATGAAAGATGAGTATTATTGAGCTCCCATCGCAGACCAATTGAAGAGAGGATTGCTTCTGGTATTCCCATTAATGAAATTTTTGTATGGACTGGCAAGGAAAGATTAATCTTGGATTGTGCATTCAGCACAAATCCCCTTATCGGTGGTGCATATAAAAGACAGTTGGTCCCCATAAAGATATTCATGTTATTTAGTACATGATCCAAATGTCCCCCATTTACCCCAACCACAATAGCGGGTAATAAATCCTGGTCTTTTAAATAACCCAGGGCTTTTTGATAATCACTCCTGCTTTGATCCGGGATATGAAGAAAAGGGTGGTTTTTCAGAAGAGCTGGATGGACTGAATCTAAGTCCCCAGTGATTAATTGAGGACGAATTCCCTGTTCAAATAAACTATTTGCCGCGCCATCAGCTGCAATAATTGGCAAATTCATCGCAATGAAAAAAGATGAATCAGGTAAATTTCCATTGAGGCATAAAATGGATTGATACCCAGTTAAATTAATTACATCGTGTATCATAATGTCTTTTTAATAAAATAAGGAGCAAACTGACAATTAAACCCACTACATTAGAGCTGGTTACAAAAAATGAGTCGGTGCTACTTCCATATATGATCCAAGCTACTGAACAAATGAGGTAATTAATCAGCATAATCATGGAGAGATCTTGGGTTGATCGGGTTTTTAACGATTTGATAATTTGGGGTAATAAACCAATAAAGGAAGTAATAAAAGCAATCATACCTGAGAGCATAACAATAGACACATTTTCCTCCGCTCAGACGAATGAGATCAGGTTCAAAGGGTTGGTTTAATTCCTCTCAGCCATTAACGGGCACCCCCAATGTACAAAAATCATTCTAACATGAATCATGCGAATGCTGAAGGTCTATTTAGAATACGTGCGTTTTCGTTGTAGGTATACACCGAGACTCTTTGTGCAAAAGGTTTTGATTTCGTACTATTGTGCTCAACTTGACTTTCGTTTAATCAAAAAGCAATATTTTTTTATCTGTTCAAAGTGATTTTTTCTTAGGATAATGAGACCACGATGTCAGTTTGGTAAAAATTTTTTCCTCCAAATTGATATTAGAGTAGATCATTGATCCTTAAAGACTGGTTCCTTGAGGATGTTTTTTCAGATAAGGAATAAAAATGAAAAGAATTACATTGTTAATCATGGGATTGGCCCTAACGGGTGGAGCCATTGCGGAAAGTGGTCCCAAAGAGGAAGTCCGCCATATTGTGACACTCAATGGGCTTACTCAAGGAGATGGACGATATATTCGAACTGATGTTACAGAGAATGGTCAATATAAATATGGCTATTATTTTTGTGGAACCCGGCATAGCATAGTATATGGTGATATGGTGTTTGCGGATGAAGTAGGTGAGTCTTACCGTGTGGAACGATCGATTAAATTTTCGATTTGTCAGGATGAAACGTTAAGCGAATGTGAAGAATTTGCCTCGGACCATTTTACTATTTTTAAGAATAAAGAAGGTTATTTAGAAACCGATAGTCGTCCTGTCTTACCTATTAGTGTAGCCTCACTAAAAGACTCCTTTAAAGCATGTCAACCTAACCCAGAAGAAGATAATCGGATGAAAAAAGTAATTCATGCTGGGAGTAATTATTTGATTCGTAAAGGTTAATTGGAAATAGCGCTAGGAGGCGCAGCATACCCTTGGGAATTTTGCTACCATCTCCCGTAACATTCGGGATGTCTTAGGTCTTGCTGCGCTTATCAAAGCCTCAAGAAATCATGGCCGAAGGTCCCAAATTTTTTCTTAAACTTAGAGCAAAAATAGCGAGATTTTACTATAATGGCCCGCTTTCTTTTTTAAAATGAATATTATGTCCCAACCACGAACTTCGATTTTGCTAATTGGATTATTATCAGCCTTTTCCTTACTTACCTTTGACCTTTATCAACCTTCGCTGCCTTATATCACTAATGTTTTTGGTACCACTCATAGCTTAAGTCAATTAACCTTAAGTATTTATTTGCTTGTGTTTGGTGTGACCCAATTGATCTGGGGACCATTAATCGATCATTTTGGACGACGCCGTTTGTTACCAGGCAGCTTGTTCCTTGCTGTTCTTGCCAGTTTAATCTGTGCTTTTGCAACGAATATCTATGTACTCATTCTGGGACGCGCCTTACAAGGATTTGCTTTGTGTTGTGCGAATTTGATTGCTTTTTCAATATCTCGGGATTTTGAGGATACCATAGAGCGAGCTAAGGTTCTGTCCTATGTTTCGATGATTGTTTCAATATCACCTATTCTTGCTCCGGTATTGGGTTCACTGATTTTTACCTATTATGGTTGGCAGGCTAATTTCATATTAATGGCGGTAATTGGAATAACACTATTACTGCAATCGCGTAAAGGATTGTTTGAGTCTCCTTTTTGGAAACAACCTCAAGAATCTTTTATGGTTAATAAAGTAATTAAAGCCTACCAAGAGATCATTCCATCTCCCACTCTTTGGAGTGGTTCTTTTATTATGATGTTTAGTTTCGCAGCCGTAATGCTTTCGGTGATTAATTCGTCCTATATTATTATTGATCAATTTGGGTTTTCCCCTTTGGTATACGGTATTATTTTTATTATTAATGGCTTAAATATAATTGTGGGCAACTATTTAGGTATTTGGCTTCGTAAATATTTCAGCATGGCATCGACTATTTATCTTGGAGCTTGGTTTATTATTATTGGTGGGTTTGCGATGTTAGTGTGCGCAGCTTTTTATGAATTCAATTTGTATGCTCTATCTTTTGCATTAATTTGTAATTTAGGAATTAGCTTAGCTGCTCCTGCTACCATGTCCATCATGCTCGCAGATTATAAAGAAAATACCGGACTTGCACTGGCTATAATCCATACCGTGCGTATGTTTGGCTCATCGGTTTTAACAATCATAAGTGCCTATTTGCTAATGCAAACGCTAAATGCCTTGCCTTTAGGTTTAATTGTTTGTGGACTTGGTGCGCTTTATAGTTCTTGGCATTTTAATCGTCTAACAGCCGAATCGGATGACTCAGGATTGCGTGAGGCAGAAGCTGCCTAGTCTGCACGTTATTTACCCAAGGAAGACTCTGATTAAATTCATAATCCAGGATGTATAAAGTTCTTCTTATGTAATTCTTAGAATTTCAAGAGGTGCATGTGGTATCATTTTGTTTTCACACGTACTTATTGTAAAGAATGAAAATTAAAATTTTCTTTTATGGATTATTAGTAAATCTTCAAGTTTTTGCTGCTCCTCATTTTGTACCGGCGGAACCATCTTCGGCCAGTCAGTATGAGATCAACGGAGCTGCATTATGTTCAACTGCTAAAGAAACCCTGGCTTATTTAAATAAGGGCAACCATTATGATTCACGTGTTATTCATGAGGGTACTGTTTTCCCTGTACCCGTAGCACGAGTCAAAGCCACTTTAATATTCATTTGCCAACACCAAAACGAATTGAACAATCCTGCGTTTATAAAAAAACATTTTGATTTCGTTCGCTGGTATCCTGATCTGGAACAAGCGAAACCTTTGAAGAGAAAAAAATCACTTCTTGCTCATTTGCCCCAAGATAAAATTTTAATGACCAAATATTATGTACACCGTGCAAAGGCATCAACCCAGCCTAGCGCAGCCTATCCATTTGCTCTGTACGGACTTCCTCGAGATGAGGAATCATTAACAGTTGAAGAGGCCGATGCAAAACCCGAATTGACACGTTTCCACTATGGGAAGCAAGCTATATTAAAAGGTGCATTGACGAATAAGAATGTTCCTGTTTTGGCTTATTTTAACCGAGATGATCTAGAAGCGGCATTAATGCAGGGCACTCTGGTCGCAGATTTTGGCAAGAACCAGACAAAAATCTTTAATGTTCATCGTTGCAATAATATTGCATACGACAAAGCTAAAAACCCCTATCAACAAGAACGTTACTGGTATTTTAAAGGGGTAGCAGGAATTAAAGGGTATGGAAAAGACGCAGATCATAAAATTACAGTAAATCCAGAGGTCACTTTTGCCGCAGATCTTGAACATTTTGGTTTAGGGAAACTGTTGTTGATACAATACCCCGATCGAACAGGTAAAGTGGTGACCCGAGCTGGTATTTTTGCAGATACAGGTGGTGCATTCCAAAACAATTTATACCAAGTTGATTTTCTAGCAGGGAGTTATGCGGGGAGAGAGGAGTTCACCCAAGCAGCTCGTCATTTGCCCGATTATGTGGCTGCCTACTTTATGGTGTTGAAAAAATGAAAACTTTCATATTCTGCTCATTGTTTTTAAACTCTTTGGCCCATGCATTTTCGTGTTATGATCCGCAAGTTATCCATCAGAAACCTATCCAATTTAATAAACAACGAATTGCTTTAACACGCCAATATCAATTAGCTCATTATGGGATTGACTCTAATTCAATTGAAATTGAACCGAAAATGATCGTCTTGCATTGGACATGTATTTCTACGCTCAAGGCGACTTTTCGTGTTTTTGATTCGCCTACGTTCCCACAGAACTCACCCCGTATTAAAGAATTGCCGGGTACCTTGAATGTCTCAAGTCATTTTTTAGTTGATCGTGATGGAAGTATTTATCAGCTCATGCCAGAACACTGGATGGCAAGACATGTTATTGGATTGAACCATTATGCGATCGGCATTGAAAATATAGGCGGAATAGATGGTAAGGATGATCTAACTGAGGCCCAAACTAAAGCCAATGCATTTTTAGTGTGTTATCTCAAAAAGAAATATCCTGAAATAGAATATGTTATTGGACATAATGAATATTTGAATTTTAAAAACACCTCACTTTGGCTTGAACGCGATCCGAATTATCAAACCGATAAAGAGGATCCCGGTCCAAATTTTCGAAAGCGTGTCATGAAATTAGTTCACGGTTAGTAACAGAATTAAAATGTGGTGGGATTTAGTTTAGCGGACCTGGTGGTCAAAGAATAAGATCAACTATTACTATAAATTTATAGGTTTACAGTCATGGAACATTTTCCTGAATTCCCATACTTTTTTATCTTTGGCTTTGGTTATACGGCCGAATTTTTAGCAAGAGAACTTTCTCAATTGAATTTTAGAGTGGTTGGTACAACTCGAGATAAAGATAAAATTCTAAATAATGTTCAAAAAGATTACAAACTCATTGATTTTAATGGGGAGGAAATAACCTATTTCTTAAATAAGGCAACTCACATTTTAATCAGTATCCCTCCTTCAGGACAAGGTGATCCTGTCCTTTCATGTTTTAGTGATTTAATCATGCAAAACAAAACACATATTCAATGGATGGGATATCTTTCTTCTACAAGTGTTTATGGGGATCATCAGGGGGCTTGGGTAACGGAGGAATCGGACTCTAAAGCAGCAGGAAGTCAAGGTAAGTTAAGATTAGTTGCCGAAAATAAATGGATGATTTTCGCCAGAGCACAAGGAATTCCATTTCATATTTTTAGATTGGCAGGAATCTATGGACCACATCGTAATGCAATAGAACGAATCATCGGCGGAAAAAAAGTCAGTATTTACAAAGAGGGACAAGTTTTCTCCAGAATCCATGTTGCGGATATTGCTGCAGTCATTAAGGCCTCCATAATGAATTCGCAGCCTTATTCAATTTATAATGTTGCGGACGATGAACCTACCCCGGCGCATATTGTGGATGCCTACGCTGCATCATTACTCAATCGGCCGCCTTTACCACTTCTCTCATGGGAAACAGCAACCCTATCTCCAATGGAACAACAATTTTATGCAAGTAATCGTCGGGTTTCTAATGCTAAGATTAAAGAAGAATTAAAGATAGACCTGCTTTATCCTTCTTATAGAGAAGGATTAACTCAACTTTTTAATGATAGTTATAAGGGAAAAATTTAGAGCTTCGAACTTGTAGAAATAAAATTGCTACAATAAATAAGTGTGCTTATGAGAGACTGACAATGTCGGACGAATTACTAGATGTCCTGGTTGTTGGGGCTGGACCTGTGGGTTTATTTTGTGCAAACGAACTAACTCGTCAGGGTTTGAATTGTCGGATAATTGATAAAAAGTTAACAACTAGTGATAAATCCAAAGCATTAGCGATTCATATTCGAACACTTGATCTTCTTAGGGATTGTGGTTTTATCGAAGAAATTCTGATTCAAGGACATAAAGTTGATGGCGTCTTGTTTAAATCTAAAGGTCAAGAGTTAATTCATGCAACCTATGCAAACGTAGAAGCAAATTACCATTTTGTTATTGATCTTCCACAAAGTAAAACAGAACAAATTCTCCATCAAGGGTTGATTGATAGAGGATTGCATGTTGAGTGGCAAACGGAACTTACACAAATAGAACAAGGCTCCAATCATGTCGTATCTACCCTAAAACATGTTGATGGCCGTATCGAAGTAGTTCAGGTGAGTTGGGTTATTGCGTGTGATGGTTCACACAGCACCTTAAGAAAGCAAGTTAATGCCGAATTTATAGGTTCTTCGTATAAGCAAACATGGTGGTTGGCTGATGTATTGATTGATTGGAAATTACCTGAAGATAAATTTATTCTTTATGTCAGTGACAAAGGCCCAGCCGCATGCTTTCCCATGGGAGAAAAACGGTATCGTATCGTTATGACCGCCCCCGAAAAAATTATGAGCCAGGAGCCCACAATGGAGGATATAGTCCAGGCTTTTAAATTGCGATGTACGGATCCAGCCACACTTCATGATCCTGTTTGGATCAGCCAATTCGGTATCGATCACAAACAGATACAAAATTATCGTTATGGTCGGGTATTTTTTGCAGGTGATGCAGCGCATGTTCATAGTCCTATGGGGGGACAAGGTTTAAACACTGGCTTACAAGATATCTATAATTTGGCTTGGAAATTAGCGCTCGTACATAAAGGATTGGCACATGATGCCTTACTGGATAGTTACCACAGTGAACGTCACCCCATTGCAGCAGGAGTTTTGAAAAAAACCGGGGTAATGACCCATTTAATTATGATAAGCAATCCATTGCTAATTAGGTTACGCAATTTTATTTTACATACTGCCATGTCGTTTGATGCGATGAAAAATTTCATCCTTAATGATCTGGCTGAATTGTCCGTGAATTATGCTAAGAGCCCCATCGTAAGAGTTCTGGGTCAAAAGACGCAGTTCAAAACAGGTGGATTTCTTCTTGATTTTCCTTTGATTGATGCCCACAGTAAAGAGAAAAAGGGGTTACACCAAATAACCCAAGGGATACGACATCATTTATTATTATTTACTGGTCTTGCATCGAATCAATCCGCTCTTTTATTTAAAATATTAGCCGCTATGGAGGAGCGATTTAAAGGGTTAATCCAAACACACATAATATGTTCTAATTCTGAAATAACATTACCTGTTGAAGAGATGTCGCTATTAATTGACGAGAATCAAAAAATGCATCAGTTCTTTAAACTCAATCAAGCCACTGCCGTCTTGATTCGTCCGGATAAATATATTGGTTTAACTCAAATGCCAGTGAATAAGGAAGCATTACTGGAATATATGGAACATACTTATTTTCAGGTGGAAGCTCAAATTTGATTCAGGATTATACATTAAGCGTTCCAAAACGGCATATCCTTTATCGGGCTCATATGAACTTCATCGAAGACATTTTGAAGTGTCATCTTTTGTTCCATGCGTAAAAATTATATCATCTCAAGCATGAGTGATTTATTTTCAAAAAAATAATAAACAGATTGTCGGGTTGAAATGTAAAATAGGTTGTAATCAACCTAAAAATAGAATAAAAAATTGCATAGTAATCTGTACCGTCTCATTGATACAAAGTACACCCTTATTCAGGCCACACCTTCATAAAACTATGGACTGTTACATGCTGATAGGGAAATGTCTAATTATATGGATCACATGAGTTGAACTACCCAGAAATGGACCTATTTATAAAATAGGTACGCTAAAAAATATTGAATAAAAATAATGAGAAATGGATTAATACTTTATGAAAATAAAATTACTGGCGCAATGCGTCAATATTTTAAGGATAAAAAGTACCTTACTATGTTGGCTTTTTTGTTTTGTGTTTTCAGTGAATGGTTTTACGGCTCCTAGCGAGGCTGAACTCATTAAAAAATTACAAGCTATCGAAAAGAATTCGAATACAGTAATGGGGATTACTGCTATCTACATAGAGAAAAATAAAACAATTACACACAATAGTAACCAGCGTTTTTTCATGGCAAGTACTATCAAGTTACCCATCGCAATGGCATTTCTGCACCGTGTCGATGAAAAAAAAGACTCCTTAGATCGCGTGATTAAAATGGACTCGAGTGATTCTGTTCCAGGTTCTGGAGCATTGCACTATCTATTTGAAAAGAAAAAACTCAGCATTTCATTAAAGCAGATATTGATGCATACACTCAAAAATAGTGATAACAGTGCGAGTGATGCGTTATTACAAGCGGCTAATGGGCCTAAATATGTAGCAAAACGGATGAGCGTACTGGGATTTAAAAATATTTTTATTAATCGATCTATTATGGAAATGTTTTTGGATACAAACCATGTAGACCATTCATTTTTAAGAAAACGTCAACCTATCTCTTCCTGGCAAAAAATATCCAATCGTGTGCCTCTCAAAGAAAAGCAGCAAGCATGGCAACGTTTTGAAAAAGATATTCGCGACACCACAACGCCTGATGATATGGCAAAATTACTCGTTAAATTATACAAAAAGGAAGCACTCTCGGAATCGAGTACTGATCTTCTGATGAATATTATGGAGCAATGCCGAACGGGTCGAAGTAGAATAAAAGGGTTACTACCACCCAATGTGAAGGTAGCTCATAAAACGGGGACTTGGTCAATTTATGAACGAGATTATTTACGATATCCCGGTTCCAAAAAACTGTATCGTTTTGTCAGTGATGTTGGGATTATTACTTTACCCAAGAATAAGGGACACATTGCAATTGCAGTATATGTTAAATCTAAATCAGCGAGTGATTATCCTCGCAGCCGCGCTATTGCACTTGCCAGTCGCGCTATTTATGATCATTTTATGAAGTCATAATGGTCATCCTATTCATTTAACCCCGGTATCTATCACATAAACCCGGGTTTTGCTGCGCTGCACCAAATACGACGGATTTTTCAAAAAAATGTTAGAAAAGCTCTCTTATTTCGTATACTCTGTCACAAAATTAAACTTTGACAAGGAGGTTGGGATGCGCCGTTGTTTGACTTTGGTTATTCATGGACTCGTTTATTTGTTCCTGAGTTTTGGTTTATATGCTCAGTTACCCTGTGATTATCAGGAATTATCTGCTGCAGAAAAGCAAAATTTATTATGGAATGAAATCATCTTAAGTAATTCAGAAGATCAATTACCTCCATTAACGGGTAGTAGTTTTAACGAAGTACTCGATAAATTAAAAGGTCTTTTTAACTTAAAACCTACATTTGATTATGCCAGTGATGAACTGCCCGAGGGGCGGGTAAAAATTATTCATGCGAATGGTTCGGTAGGAAAAATCGCTTGGATTCCTGCAGAGGGTCATCCGTTCACGGGTATTTATCAATCCGGTGGAGTTGGGCTTGTACGTCTTTCTCTGGCCACGCCACCTGCAGATGATACTTATATTCCGGGAATGGCAATTAAAATTTTAATCTCGAATCACTCTTCTTTAAATTTACACGTCATGAATTTGCTTGAGGGACAAAAAGAGAATTGGAATTATTTTGCAAAAGATTTTTCCAATCAAATCCCCCATCCTACCAGTTGGACCTTGATTGCCATTGAGAAAATATTCGAATTTACTCGTGACCCAGCGAATAATCTACCTCTATGGCATTTAGCCGCCTGGTCAAATGAAGGGAAATATAATGGGATACCTGTGTTTCCTGAACGACTTTATTTTAGACCCACTAGCTTTGTCAAAGATTTGATTCCGGAAACCTCTCGAGAGGATTTTAGAGTTTCGTTCTTGCAAGTACCTATGGGACCTCTATATGAAGTCTATGGAGAATATCAAGGCACAGAGTACCATATTGGCACCTTAGTCTTGGAAAGTCCTTTATTGGCTTCAAATTATGGTGACAAAAAACTATTCTTTCAGCATCAAAGATAATCCATCAATCGTAGCCTAAGCTCAGGGGCGCCATCTTTATATCAAGCCCCAGTTGATTGCAGCATAGGCTACATGATTTATTATTCATTTAATCTTTAGTTCACTAAACGCACCGGGGGAAGGACGATTTCTTCCTCCTTCGATGCAAGGATCAATTCTTTGGGATTGATTTTGTTTGAGGTGTTTAACTCCATGAATGATATTGGGGATGGTACTACAGGTCTACCAAGGAGACTTAGTTTTTGTATACTGCTATTTAATTCATTATCCGGAAGAATTTTTTGGCTCCTTGCTTTGTTTCGTTCTTTATATGCTAACGGGCCTTCATCTGAATTAAGCACTTTACATCTTAAAACATTGCGCAGGTAAAATTCTGCAGTTGTTTTATCCACTGCTTTATCACGATTCTCCAAAATATAGCGAAATACCTGCTCGATTTGTTTCTCTTCAGTTTTGCGTGCTTCCTTTCCACAAAGTGTATCTAAATTGAAAATATGTGCTAGGAGACTTTGAAAACCATCATGTCCGTGAACATAAGTAATATGGTAGTTATTGTGTATTACTGGTCTTGCTGTTTCGGTTTCTTTTGTTGCATCCCAGCGGTTCCAGAAAAGATAAACTAAAGGCCATGCTGCTCTTTCTTGTTCTGACATATTGGTTCTGTCGTGGATTGCATCCGTATGAAAAAGAGTGTGAACACTATTACTGTCAAGATAGAATTGAAATTGATGATTTATTCGTTCAATAGTTGCTGCTAAAGCTTCAGCGGTGGAGTCGTCATAGTTTACCCCCAAACTTTTAGCCATCAATTGAATGGCATCAAAACGGATGGGGGCATGACTAAATAAAGTAATTCCCTGCTCACTTATTGTGTAGTCCAGTACTTTTAAAGTGGGTTTATAGCATTCATTGACTAAACGCCTTAGCTCTTCATGGGAAATTATATCGTTTTCAAGTAAGAGCTTAAGTCCCCAAAATGAAGGGATTTGGAAATCGCCTATATAACCTGCAGGCAAAAAGGGTTTCCCTGCCATCAACTGCTCGAACGCGTAGAGGAACTCACTGCCATGATTAGAGATAAGAATATTTAAGGGACAACGATTTTGTTGAAGTAAGTTGAGAATTTTGAGTGTGAAGAAATCACAATTTCCACGATCCGCAATTTCATCACCAAGAAGGCGAATCATGGTTTGATTATCATGGACTTCTATCTGTTCCAAGAAGTGATTAAATTGGGCAACATAATGAGACAGCTTATCTTTAGGTTCAGTTAACTTGTTGTTTAATTTTAGGTGTTCCTTTTCAGCTGTTTGTAACTTTTCTAGTGTTTGTTGCCGCAGGGCTTGATACTGTTGAGTTTCATTGTTGCCTTCAACGGATAATAATTTATCAAGATGGGCAATGCGTTCTTTTGCATTATCTATTTTGATTTGAGTTAATTGCAAAAGAGTACGAGCTTCCAGGTACTCTTCAAGGATCCCACCATATTCTTCATAGAGTGTTACAAATTGTTGATAGGCTGTTTCAGCATTTTTAACGGAATCTTTAAATCGAATGATTTGATGCCGAAAAAGGAAATGTATGAGGTTGATTGGATTGCCATGTAAATCTCCGAGAGTGATAGAGCCTAAATTGTATTGCAACTCATTTGGAAATTTATAAATATCAATATTTTTATTGATAAGGTGATTGGTCATCCATAACCTAGGCTTATGATCTTTATTAAAAGAAAATAATGGATCGGCTCAAAAATATCAAATAAGAAGTATGCTTATTATTTTAGAAGAATTAATGCCAAATTTAAAAATGAAAGGCACGCAATTACGAGAAAGGTCAAAATCATTCCCTGGACACGAAATTTTAAATGATGTTGTTTCCTAAGAAATGCATATGCATGGAAAAATCGCCCCAGGAAAAAGAAAAATACCAAGATAGACAGAGTTATCCAGCTAGCCTTATTTGCTTCCGCACAAAAAAGCAATATCAATGTGAGCGGAACATATTCGTTAAAATTGCCATGAGCTCTTATTGCCTTTTCCAGATCAACACATTCGTTACAGCCAATAGTCACTTTATATTTTCGCCGCAAGGTCACAACATAAATTGAGAGATAAACATAAGCTAGAGCCAATAAGGAACTGCTGATGGTTGTTACCGGATACATTTATTCCTCCTCTAAAAATGAATCTATAAAATCCGAAAAGCACTGTTGAACTTGCTCGAAAGCAACTAACCATGGTAGATGCCCTGCTTTAGTGATTATTTTATTGATAATGTTTTTTTCTTGAAAGCTTTGGTTTTCGACAAAGATTTTGGGCGGACAAATAAAGTCATGTTCGCTCGCAATTGTCATTGTAGGTATGGATTTTGGAATCCATTTACAGGAATAATTTGGATAAAAATGTTCAATAGCATGATAATAAGCTGCATTATTAAACGCAAAAAGAGCGATAACTTTCTCTCCTGCCTCCAATTCATCGGATGTAAAGCAATAATATTTATAAGTGTTCCAAAATTCTTTATAGGTATCATTTGATGGATTCAAATGATATTGACCGGCAGCAGGAACCAGATCGGGTAAATGGTGCAGTTGCTGCATGGCATGTACATGTTGGAAGAAACTGTTTTCCAGAGTAGTATTCATTAATACTAAACCGGCCAGATGGTGTTTTAATTCGGGTAGATTTAAAGCGAACATTCCTGAAAAACTGTGCGTGACCAATATCGGTTTAGGAAATGATTTTAATAAATCAATTAAACCATCTTGCCAATATTGAATACCCAGTTCACCTTGAGTATTGGTGCCATCTTTAGGGAAGTCTAAAAGAAAAGAAGAGCCAGGCAAATGTAATGTGTTACATAAATCAGTGAGATATTCCGATCCTAAACCTGGACCAGCAGGTAAGAATAGCCAGGAATAGCCAAAACCTTTCTTCTGTTGTTTTATCCTATAACCAAATTTAGAGTAGTGCATGCTTTTTATTATCTCTTTTATCAGGTTGTTATCATAACATATGGATTAGTTGAATTAATGTTGCATTAACATTTATAGTAATTTTAAGGGAGCTCTATTAACTCGATAGAAGTATGAAGTACTCTATCGAAACAGGGAGTATATTTGTGAAAAAAACATCACATATCGTTTTTTCAGGTCTTTTTTTATTTTCGGCTCATGTACATGCAACTTATCTTAACTATAGTGGTAGATGTCAGTTTACATTGACTCGCGATAGATATGCTTATTGTTTGGAAAAAGAGATGGTCTTTTATGACAATAAATTTAGCCAGCTCTATAGTAATTTAACCCCTGTTGCATCAATTGCTGCAACAGAAGCATTAGCAACACAGGTGGTAGAGCCGGATTGTGATGCTATAGCAAAAAAAATTGGCGCGGGTTTGGAATATCATATTGCGTTTCGAACCTGCATGATTTATATCACCAAAGAAAAAATTGCCTGTATCAAGCGGTTTATACCTTGTCAAACCTGTTGGGGGAGAGGGTGGGCTAACTCCTTAAAAAGACCGTATTTATTCTTAGAGAACGTTTCCATTAATATGTCGGACCCTACGTGATTGTATAAGATATAAGGCAAAAGCAGCGAAAATCAAGCGTGATGTTGTGAACCGTACCCCATGATGATCTATTTATCAAATCAACCTGGGTTACGGTTTCAACGGTTCAAACTACTTAATGTGCAGGTTTAGATGCAGGTTCTGGTGTAGAAGTTGGAGCTGATGTAGTGGCTGGTGCAGCCTCAGATTTGGAAGAAGCAGCAGTACTTTCGGCACAAGCATCAGCAATAGTATCAATTTCTGCGTCATATTGTTTGTCCGTCATATCATTGGATTTTTTGAGCAAATCCACTAATTTGGGTTTGGCACAATCGCAGAAAGTAGTGATTAATTTTTTATCTTCATCAGATTGTTTGGGAATAACCAGGGCCCAGCGATCCTGACAATAATCAGTTACATCACTATCTTTGGCTTTATCTAAACCAACATCAGCTTCTATGGAATCCATCGCATCATGGAGCAAGGTTCTTGAGATACACATCTGAGCTGCTTTTTGAACGGCTGCTTCACTATCTAATTGTTGTTTAGCTGCACAGGCACAATATTTTTCCCCAAAATTCTTAAAATCTACTTTGTCTTTTACATCATCTGCTTTTTTCATCCAGGCATTAGTACAACGAGATTGAAAATCGTCCGGCGTATCAGCATAAGTAGCTAAGGAACATAACATTGCAAGAATAGCTATACCGATTCCTTTTAAAAAGAAACGATTCATAGTCGGTCACTCCTTGTGATGGTAAATGGATTACTTCCTCACTGAGGATAGCCAATGTATTACCGGTAAGCTATAGAATTTTTAAAAATTTAATTTTTTATTCTTCTAAATCGAATAAATTTTTTAAATAAAAAACAATAGTCATAATAAAAACGGAAGAACACGGGGCTCGAATAAAGGATTTACAGGAGAGGATATCTTGGATAATGATCTCGCAGGAAAAACAGAGTCGGGAAGATGGATTAAATAGGGAATAAGAGATCGGATGTAGGGCTACCAGCCCTACAAACTGGATATTTAATTACAGATTGCTCTTATCGGATAAGTTCCTAAATTATTAACTTGCGCTTGAGTTCCAGACTCTGCCAACACAGGAATCTGTTGCATGTTGGACACGGTTGATACTAAAAAATCACCTTGTTTAAATGTAGTTCCATTAAATGTCCCTCTCCCACGAATTATCTGAATAGAAATCTGGCTTTTTACGCTTGAAACGGCATGCACTTCACAAAGCATAGATATTTTCTGTTTATTGGTGTTCGTTAAAACCACTGATTTATTAGGCTCAAGATTAATTTCAACAGGAGAAGCAAGAACAGAAGTGCTCACTAAAAAAAGGATGTTATATAAAACTCTATTCATAAACCGGTGCATAATTGTCCTTATAACTTATCGATAAAAGAGCTTTTGCATAATCTGCTTTTTTGTTGCTACCTATCTCTGTTGATGTGCTGTTCATTTACTACAGCCTCTTGAAATAAAAAGGCCGAGTTAAAGCAAAATCTACAAAATATGCCAGAACTATGATGAAAATCTAGAATATACCGCAATTTTAAATTAGACAAAATTAAAATTTAAAAATGAGTCTAACAGAGGTTACTCAACCAATGAATCAGACTCGATACTTCGAAGTTATTCTGTTATCAAATCTGATTTGAGCCTTATAATAAATTTCAATGGACTGTAGGTTGAGGCTGTTTTTTCTGTTGCAATGCACTCACAAAATTTCTGATTGTACGCACCTCCTGACCCAAAAGGCAGTCGGCTTTACCTGCCTTAATAAAGGCGCTTAATTCTTTACCTAAATTACCGTTTTCCAAAGTCGCTATATGCGGGGTTAAATCAACGCGCTCTCCCTTTAAGGCTTTGCGTACGGCATCAACGGCTTCACTTTTTTGTTTAAAACTTTTCTGAAAGCGGGTAAAAAAATTATGAAAATACTCTTTAGTATTCCCTTCAGAATCCACTACTTTTTTTCTATCCTCAAGATAGCCGGTAAGGAGTGCACTGATGTCATATTCCCTGACTTTTTTCTTATTTCCAAGTGAAGTATACTCTTGGATAATTTTCTCAATGCTTGCACCATGTTTCACGCGGTATTCTTCTACCTTCTCATGATTTCCAGCTAAAATATAACTTTTGACAATGTCATCAGTATTATTTTTTGTACGGTATTCTTCAACTTTCTTGTGATCCCCAGCCAAAGCATAACCTTGGGCAATCGCCGTTAAGCTCGCATTGAACCGCTTCCGAAATTCTTGAACTTTGTCATGATTACCAGCTATAGCATAGCCTTGAGCAATTAAATCAACTATATGAGTACTTACGTTAGGTAAAAGTAAATATTCCTCGACCTTATTATGATTCCCAATTATTGCATAGCTTTGAGCAATCCCGTAAGCGCTTGCATTGTGCCGGATACGATACTCGTCAACTTTCTTATCATTTCCTGCTAAAACATAATATTTAGCAATTGCATGAACACTTACGCGATGTTCTTTACGATATTCTTCAACTTTTTGATGATTACCGGCGAGCGCATAACCTTTAACAATTGAACTGGGAGATGCTGAATGTTGCATCCGATACTCTTCAACTTTCTCATGACAATTAGCAATCGCGTAGCCTTCGGCAATTGCATTTGCGCTTGCGTTATATTTCGTCCGATATTCTTCTACTTTAATATGATTGCCCGTTCTCGCATAGCCTTGAGCAATGGCATCAACACTTGCGTCATGCTCCTTACGATATCGTTCAACTTTAAGATGATTTCCGGCTCTGGCGTAACTTTGCGCAATTGCGTCAACACATGATTTCTTCTGACTTGCTTCCCGATAGTATTCAACCCTTGGGTGAATTCCAGTTAAAGCATAACCTTTAACTATGCTATCAATATTGGCATTGTGTTCTTCTAGATAATATTCAACCTTTTCATGTTTTCCTGCAGAAGCATATGCTTCCGCAATCTCATGAACGCTTGCATTATATTTTGTGCGATAATCTTCTACTCTTTTATATTTTCCTGAAAAAGCATAACCTTTTGCAATTGCATGGACACTGGCTTTATGTGTTTCTCGATATTCTTCAACTTTCAGAAAATATATATCTCCCGCAGAAGCATAACCTTGAGCAATTAGATCAACGCTTGCGTTATGTCTTGTGCGATATTCTCCAACTTGAGTATGATTTCCAGCTAATGCATGGGCATAGGCAATGTGATCAACGCTTGCTCCTAGTTCCCGCAACCACTCAACTTGTTGAAATTTTCCTTTTAATACTAAAAGACCTGCTGGAGTAATTAATGGATTATCGCCTCTTTTCTCATCAATATGTAATCCTTTTAATCTCGAGCGTAAGTCTTCTTTGGATGTTGCTTGTAGTGCTAATTCATAAATTAAGTTGAACATAATTGAATTTGAACTGATCAATAATGAGAATTATTGTACATCAATTGATCCTGTTAGTCGATTTGTATTTTTACCTAAGTGCGTGAATTAATAAATGAATAGGATTGAAAAGTGGAACATCCCATGTAAGAATTCCATGTGAAAATTGGACTTAAATAGATAAAGGATCATCACATGTTAAAAAATCTTCTATCCGTTGCTGCTTTTTTCTTATTATCATGCTCAGCATACGGTATGCCCGAGGAAGAAAAAACCTTTCTTGCAAATCAATGTCATGAAGTGTCGCTAAAAATTGAAGCATTAAACGTTGATCAAACAAATTCCTGCTCATCCATAATTCAAGAATCTGCGAAATTAGTAGACCGTAGTGGACAGTTCATATTAAAAGAGTATTGGTTTAACGCACGGACTGATTTGCATCGTTCCTATAGATTATTAACGGATGCGAATAAAATGAATTGTAAATCAGGCACAGAAATTTCCACTACACAAAAAGAGATTGATGACATTTTAGAACAATTATACGGGTTGGAATAAGCCAAAATTGGAAAGGGTGTCTATTATACGTTTTGAGGGCTCGATCTTTAGCAAAAGGAAACGCAAATGAAAATTATTGTAGTCGGAGGAACTGGAATAATAGGTGAAGCAGTCTGTAAAGAACTTTCGCAACGTCATACAGTGATTACCGTAGGGCATACAACGGGTGATTTTCAAGCAGACATTAGGGATGCACATTCAATTGAAAAGCTTTACCAATCGGTGGGTTCATTCGATGCGGTTGTTTCGGTCACTGGGGAAGTGTATTTTGAAGCATTAACGAACTTCACTGAAGAACAATATACCATGGGCTTGAATAGTAAATTAATGGGACAAATCAGATTAGTATTGGCAGGCCTTAAATACATTAATAAGTGCGGTTCATTTACTTTAACCAGCGGTATTTTAAGCCATGATCCCATTCCGATGGGAACATCTGCCGCTATGGTCAATGGCGCGATCGATTCTTTTGTCAAAAGTGCTGCGATCGAAATGCCTCATCATCTTCGTATTAATTCAGTAAGTCCTACGGTCATATCGGAATCAATGAATCGTTATGCTCCTTTTTTTCGTGGTTTTGAATCGGTGCCGGCGAGTCGAGTTGCCCTGGCATTTAGCAAAAGTGTCGAAGGTGCGCAAACCGGAATGGTCTATTCTGTAGAATAAAATTTTAGAATCCACATATGATGTCGGTATGTGTCGCTTGTAATCTAGCAATTTAAGGATATTTTAGCATGTGGGTTAGAACCGTTTGTTTTTGTTTCTTTTCATATCTTTTTGCTGGAGAAATAAGGGCGGCTATTCCTGCTGATTTTATATTTCATGATAAACCAGTGGATGCGTTGTGTTTCTTTAATATGGAAGGAAATGAAATTGATTTGAATCAATGCGGGTTAGCAAAAGAAAATTACGTCATGAAAGGGCAAAACTCGAAGCTTATTGCCGAAGGTTTTATAGGTTATAATTGGCAAGATCCCGAATTTTCAGATTCAGCCCAAGGATATAGCTATTATAAGTTCTTTAATGCAGGAGAAAAATTATATTGGCTTTACACTCTTAATAGTGGTGGTGGCACTGGAGTTTTTACTGCCATCCATCTTGTAAAGAGAAATAAGGCGGATATTTTGAATCTTGAAACTTTAGCAGGGGGGGATCGTTGTAATGGGGGTTTACAAAACGTGTCCGAAAGCAACCATCACTTAATCTTTAGTCAAAATCTTACCGCCTATGATCTTATTGCATTATCCAAAGAGCCTGATCCTAGGGTTAAAGCATATGATGATTTGGCTGCTTGCGCTATTTGTTGTGTTGCTAAAGCATATTATAAAGTCGATTCCAATGCACAATTGAAATTTGATTATGTTGATCTAGGAACTATCGCAGATACCAAAGAAATGCCTAATCAAGGTTCACTCCAGTCCTGCTTCAATCAATTATTCATTTCTTATGTTGCGGCAGGTAATTCCAAGCTAACACAAAATACCTTAAATGAGTTTGCTGCAAAATTTAAGCAAACATGTACAAAATTGAATTAAAACCAGGTAGAAAATTTTTATCACTGTGCTTTTATCTCTTATCTTGTGGACAAAAAAGCATGATGTTTTTTTACTGATACGGGTACTCGCTGTAAGCGCTTTGATTTCCGATACTCTGCTTAATTCTTAATTTGAGCTATGCTTATTTCAATAGTCAGAGCAGGATATTGTGGTCTAAGGGAGAAGATCAAGAATGAGTTACTTTAATGCGAAGGACCCAATATGTAAGACTCAAAGATGTCCGGAACAAGTTAGTGTAGTGTTGCTCCCTCGGGCAGTTGATCTGGGTGGATTTCAAGTAGAGCGTATAATCCCCTCTAAGGAGAAAAAAACTGTAGGCCCTTTTGTTTTTTGGGATCAAGCAGGACCAAGCGAACTGCTAACGGGAGGAGGAATCGATATACTTCCGCATCCACATATTGGTTTATCAACCATGACGTATCTATTTTCTGGAAAATTGGAACATCGAGATACACTTGGCAGTTGTCAAATTATTGTTCCTGGCGAAGTGAATTTAATGACAGCGGGTCGAGGGATTGCTCATTCAGAGCGTACGCCATATGAAGCTCGTTTATATCCACATCACTTCTTTGGCATTCAATGCTGGCTCGCATTAGCTATTAACAAAGAAGAAACCAATCCTTCATTCACCCATTATGATAAAAGTGCCATTCCTATATATAATGATGATAAAAATATGAGTTTGCGAATTGTTACTGGCGAATGGATGGGCTCTAAATCATCGGTTATTGCTCCAAATGGTGCACTTTTTGTCGAATGTAAATTAAAACCTCACATTCAATTTAGTATTCCATCCACAGTAGAAGAGCGAGCAATTTATCTTTTAAGTGGTAAGATAACTATTGAGAACATTCCGTATAACGCAACTAGCATGCTTATCCTTAAAACAGGAGTTGAAGTCAAAATAACGGCTACTTCTGAGGTCCATATGATTATCTTAGGTGGGCCCCCACTTGAACAACGACGATATCTTTGGTGGAATTTTGTAGCCAGTTCTAAGGAACGAATTGAGCAGGCAAAATTGGATTGGAACGAAGGGCGGTTTGGGACCATACCTGGCGATGATAAAGAATGGATCCCTTTACCCGAATAAACAGTTGTGCAGTTTAAAATACTTCATTTAAAAGGACCTTGAAAAATGAAAAAATCAGCTCAGGAAACTCAATATCTCAAAGAAGGAACCATTAAAACCAAATTGACCGGTTATAATCTGTTGAATAATTCCAGATTAAATAAAGGGACCGCATTTACTGATCATGAACGGGATGACTTTTCTCTTCACGGTTTATTGCCTCCTCAAGTGAGTACTTTGCAAGAGCAGCAAAAACGTCGCTACGATGGATTGACTGAATTGTCTACTCCATTAGAAAAGTACAGTTTCCTACGGGGTCTCCAAGATAATAATGAAACACTGTTTTACTCGTTGATTATTAATAATATTGAGGAAATGCTTCCTATCGTTTATACCCCCGTAGTTGGTGAGGGATGTCAGAAATTCAGTGAAATATTTCGCAAACCACGAGGTCTATTTCTTAGTTATCCTAATAAGCATTTGATTGATCAAATTTTTTCTCATCCCCGCTATGATCTAATCAAGTGTATCGTTGTAAGTGATGGTGAGCGTATTCTCGGTCTGGGTGACCAAGGCGCGGGAGGCATGGGAATCCCTATTGGTAAAATGGCACTTTATACTGCTTTGGCTGGCATTCCCCCACAATATTGCTTGCCTATTTTACTGGATGTGGGAACTGATAATGAAGAACGATTGGCAGATCCTCTTTATGTTGGTTGGCGACATCATCGTATTCGTGGGGAAGAGTATGATGCATTTGTGGATACTTTTGTATCTGCAGTGAAACGTCGTTGGCCGCATGTTCTTCTACAATGGGAAGATTTTGCAGGCGTAAATGCAACACGGTTATTGGCCCGTTATCGAGATCAACTGTGCACATTCAATGATGACATCCAAGGAACTGCAGCGATGGCGACAGGGACCTTACTTTCTGCTATTAATGTCACTGGAATTCCACTGAAAGAACAAAAAATCGTATTTGTAGGTTTTGGTGGCACGGGACATGGAATTGCTGAATTGATACGAGGGGCTCTTAAAGATGCAGGATTAAGCGATCAAGAAGCCGGCGATCGTATCTATGCGGTGGATAGATACGGACTTCTTGTTGAAGGGGGTAAAGGATTGACTGCGGATCAGGCTACTTTTGCGCGTAAACGCTCCGAAGTATCTGGATGGCAGCTTAGCAATTCAGAAGAAATCGGATTGCTCGATGTGGTTCGCAATGTTAAGCCGACGGTGCTTATTGGCGTTTCAGCCCAACAAGGTGCATTTACTGAAGAAGTGGTCCGTACGATGGCAAAGTATACCGATCGCCCCGTTATTTTCCCGCTTTCTAATCCAACTTCTCATAGTGAAGCAATACCCCAAGATCTGTTTAATTGGACGGAAGGTCGTGCTTTAATTGGAACAGGAAGTCCTTTCGAGCCTGTACAGTACAAAGGGAAAGAATATCATATTGATCAAACAAATAATTCATACATTTTTCCCGGTTTAGCTTTAGGAATTATCTCTTCCAAGGCAAAACTGGTTTCCGATGGAATGATCAAAGCGGCCGCCCTAGCGCTTGCCGAATGCTCTCCAGCCCGAGAAAATAAATCGGCTAATCTATTACCCCCATTGGCAAACCTCCGCTCAATTAGTCTTGCTGTAGCCAAAGCAGTCGGAAAGCAGGCAATATTGGAAGGGCTTGCTGGGGTTAATGAAGCAGGATTTGAGGAGGAGCTTGCAGACAATGTATGGGAACCAGTTTATCAGCCTTACCACATTGACCATTAAGTAGATTCTCAATGATGGTTGGGATAGCCTAATCATCATTGAACCACTTTGGTGTGCGTTGACGTATAATTTAGATAAAAATCATTATGTTAAATATTAATTCAAATTAATGCAACTCTGTGATAAAAATACTGTGGTATGATTTTAAAAATGAAGAATAGTTTCCTTATTTGAAACACAAATAAAGCTAGGCTGGATTCAATTTCATGGGGGATATATCATGAGGAACTCCAAGTTGTCTTTGGATTTAAAAAAGGAATATTCCGAAGATCTATTTTCAAATAATCTCACCTACGAAATTTCTCATGATTACTTAATGGAGTTATTGGATGTCGGCAAATTAAATGTGTGGCAATGGGATTTAGGCACCAATGAAATAATTGATTTTGGCTACTCTGAATCACTATCCATTTTAAATGCAGACAGCAAAGTGGGGCATATCGATCATTTTATAACACGACTTCATCCAGAAGATCGTGAAGAAATTGCCAATGCCTTAGTTAATTCTCTGACCCATTATGAGGACCATTACTCAGATTTTCGTATTCAATCCACTAAAGGACATTATGAATGGGTATCGGCTCGTGGACGTTATATTCGTGATGCAGAAAATAATCCGATTAAAATGATTGGTACCTGGCATTTTATTACCGAACAAAAACAAAATCAGGAGTTAATTAAGCAGCAACAAACGACTCTTGATCGAATATCAAGATGTTATTTTTCCGGAGAAGCAGCCTCCTCATTGTCTCATGAAATTTCCCAACCGTTATCGGCACTGAATTCCTATCTATTAGGTAGTATTTTACGTTTACAGCAAGAGGGGTCCAGTTCAAAGGAGTTCATCGTCGTGCTCCAAAAAGCATTGGAACAAGTTGACCTAATAAGTACTATTATTAAGCGAATGAAACGTTTCGTGACCCATGGAGAATTGCATTTTGAGCGAGTAAATTTAGTTTCATTAGCGAAACAGTCTGTTATCTTGTCAAAATTTTATTCGAATTTTTCAGGAACAGTTCACTATGAATTCGATGAGTATTTGGCCGAAGTCTATTTGGATCGCAATCAAATGCGCCAGGTATTTCTAAACCTTATTAATAACGCTTTTGAAGCAATGTTCGATGCTCAAACCAAAAATCCTTCGTTACTACTTAAGATAAAAAAGCTGGGTACGGAGGTACTGGTATCTATTGTTGATAATGGGCCTGGAGTGCCTCAAGGGGTCCTCAATAATTTATTTACTTCGTGCTATAGCACCAAAGAGTATGGCTTGGGTCTGGGGCTAAGTATTTGTAAAAAAATTATTGAGGCTCATGGCGGGCGCATTAAAATAGAATCAAATACTGCTGGGGAGGGAACTATAAGTTCTTTTAGATTACCTAACCATATTTTGGAATCATATAATGAATAAGACAATTTATATTGTTGACGATGATGAGAATGTATTACGTGCTTTGAAATGGCTTTTTGATTCAATGAGTTTTGAAGTAAAAACTTACTTGGATGCGACAAGTTTTCTCGAACAATATAATTCAAAACATATGGGCTGTTTAATTTCCGATGTGCGTATGCCTGATATGGATGGTCTTGAGCTCCTCGAAAAATTAAAAAGACAAAATAGCTTACTCAAAGTGATTATTATTACAGCGTACGGCGACATCCCCATGGCCGTAAGAGCGATAAAAGCAGGAGCTATAGATTTCATTACCAAACCTATCAATGAGCAGGATTTATTGAAGTTAATTAAAAAATGCCTGGAGCACTACCCCGATCATGTTACACGCGCAATTGATCAATATGAACTTTTGACGGAGAGCGAGTTACGGGCTCTTGACGTTATTTGGAATAAAAATTAATTTTATTTTCTTTTGATAGAAGGAATTGCTCTCGGCGTCAATCTACCCCGCCTTGTTTGAGTGATCATACCCTAACCTATCGTCAACCCATATCTTACGCTCAGAAAATAAACCCTTATGTCCCACGCTATTAAGCCAAAATAATCCTATATCCTTTTAATTAGATCGGACGTTGAATTTATATATTCAATATCCAAGTAAGGCTCTGATCCGATTGGTGTAATCACTTAATGGAGTTTGCATCATAAAATCTTTTAAAGGTGTTTCAATCTCAAAATACAAGATATTGGCTAAAAAACCATAACAACAGGCATCCAGTGAATGGACTTTATTGCCAAATAGATAATCTTTATCTCCTAAAACATAAAGAATCGCTTGCAAATCGTCGATCCCAGATTGATATATATCCTTGGAGGAGTACCTACCAATACCCTGGTAATGATATTTTTCAAGATTATATTTTCGTACCTGCTCAAGAGAGGTTTCTGATAATTCAGAAAGTTGTTTTAAGAATTCAGCTTTGAACAACGGCCAGAATTGTTCATCTTGCCAACGCGAATAGGACATAATCCAATATAAATGATTATCTAGCATTCGATTCATCAAAAAATGGATATTTTTTTGTTCCGCGGTTAGGTCATGATCTAAATTCACATATTTTTGTGAAAGATGGTGCAGAATTGTATTACTATCTGTAATAACCTGCTCTTCATCAATCAGGTAAGGTAACTGCCCGCGAGGTGCATTTTGGGTATTAATAATATGCATATGTTGGTAATCAATTTTGGTTAACCGAAGAAAAGTCTCCACTTTTAGTCCAAAAGGATTATTATCCGGCAGGCCAAAAAGCTCGGGATAAGAATACAAAATTATCATCAAAAACCTCCTGTGATTTGCGCATTACCAATATAATAATTTTTAATAAGCTCTCGAGCAAAGCTCGCTTTCTCTATTTATTTTTAGGTGCCGCAATACAAGTGACTTCCACAAGTAAATCAGGCAGTGCTAATGCGGCTACTCCAATAGAAGCACTTGTATAAGAAGAAACGGGGATACAATTTTTTCGGGTGGCAAAATAAGCCTGGCCATTTTTCTCAATATTAACAATGTACGAGGTCATTGAAAGAATGTGCTCTAAGCTTGAGTGAGCAGCATGCAGAGCGTATTCAATATTTTGAAATAGTTGGCGAGTTTGAGATTCAATATCCAAACCGACTATTTTCCCTTCTTTATCTTGTCCTGCTTGGCCAGTGACGAAAATCAAATCATTATATTGAATGCACTGTGTAAACCCATACTTTTCATAAGAAAGTAATTCGGGAACTTCGATTACCTTTTTGGGCATGATTATTCCTTTAACGTCTGTAGATTATCTTCCTCTTAACTACTAAACCGATCGAGAGCTAAGAAGGTCCATTAAGTTTATATGTTCTCACAAACAGCCCCATCAGCGAATATAAATAATTACACCTTTTTTCTTTAGGATCGCATAAATTGTAATTATTTTGCTCTTTTGTTACAAAAATTAACCATTTGTGGGCGGTTTATGGGATGATTTAATATTTGGTTAATAAATAATCAGTATTATATAAGCTATTCCCTTATCGCGCTGGGAAACCAAATAAACCCATAATTAGGGGGAGGCGATATGCCACATTCGGTGACACTGAATCAAAATATTCAAGATTTAATTCACAAATTAGGCTTAATAGATCCAAGTCTCGTTAAACTATTTGAACACCAAACGACCACTGATATAGACACTATAATTACTTGGTATCAAACATGTCCGAAAATTAAGAGTAATGAGGAAGCTTTTTTTTTGGTTACCTCCTTACGCGCTAATTTATTAAGAGAACTTAATAAGTCATTAAATTCCGGAAAACGGGAAGAAGATACTACAAAAACCCCAATGTCTGCAAAAGCTAAATATGCCTTACTTGCCCTTGCGGGTATTACTTTTTTTGGTTGTGAAGGGTTTGATGGTATCACCGCATTTATGGGAATTTTTTCTTCTATACCGTCACTTGCTATTTTTGCGACGGGGCTAGCATTTTCAATTATTTCCATGATTGTATTTTGCAGTTTTGATTTAGTTGAAATCTCAAAAAATCTGGGAGTCAAATCTTCAGAAACTCCCCAATTAATTGATGCGGCACTCGACGAATTTAAACAAATAAAAGCAATGCGTGCACGACTTATACGTCTTGCCAAAGAGGAGACAGTAACCAGAGATGAGCTCGATAAATACCTCAAGCTCGCAAAAATTTTACTGCAAAGGCACAAAGAGCTTGATGAAATTCGCATGGATTTAACCTTAGCCTCTGAGAGTATGTACTTAACTGCTGCAAAATTTCTTACTGCGGGGGTTGCAGGGATGATCTTTTTCAGTGGTGGTTTTTTTGCAGGGCAGACCGTATCTTTAGCGATTGCAAGCTTATTTGTGACGACCATGTCTGCAACCGCATGGCCCATTGTTGTTGCAGCCGTCGTTGTGGGTTTAGCAGCACTTGCTGTGTACTGGTTTGTAGAACGCCCAGGAATTGAAAATCTGATCAGTCGATGGAAGGGATTGGATAAAGAGAAAATAGATGAATTATGTAAAATTGATCTTGTGGATAAAGAGGCAGGGAAACTCAATGACTTAATTAAGGATCTTGATTCTCAAATTAAACGTGTAGATGAAACGGCTGCAGATAAAGCACAAATCGAGAAGATGAAAAAAGAAATAGATCGTTTGAAGCAGGAGAACAGCGAGTTAAATTCAAAAGTAGCGGGAGCAGAACAAACAATAGATCAATTAACGAAACAGCTCAAAGAAAGACCAGTAATGGAATCTGAACCTGCAAATGCTGGTTCTGTAGATGCTCCAATGGCTCCATCAGATCCCACTGACTCATTCCAAATTTACGGATCCTCAGCTGCTGGTCATTCTTTTTTTGGTATGAAAAAATCAGCATCTACTGGAAATCTCCTTCATTTAGCACGAAAAGAGAATACAACACCTAAGTGGATTTAGCGGCCTGTATTAGTTTAGTTAATACAGGCTCGCAACTGTTTATTTTTTATAATAAGGGCGTTAAAGTTGATTCGCTGTCTAACGTGATATCCTGTTCCAATAAACTGCCCTTTTTTCCCGAAGTAGCTAAGAAACCATTCTTCATAAGCCCCTGTATTAATCGGTTCTGGGTCGCAGGTTGTTGCCAGATGGGTATTGTAACCGGTATTTGCCCAAGAGCGGTGGGAGGTTGCGGAATTGGTTTTCTACCAGGATTAAGTTCATTTTCCTCGGTCTCCAGTAATTTAAGTTGCTCGGAAGTAAGTGTTTCGACTTGACTGGAATAAATAAAAGGTAACATACGAAGCTTGAAAACCAACAAGAATGCCTCGAATTTACTACTTAACTCAGTGTATCCATATTGTGATGGTGCTGCATATGTGGCCTGTAATTGAGAAGGTGATAAGATCTCAATGTGATTGAGATCAGTACGGTAATAAATCTTATTATCATCTCCTAGTAAAATTAAAGGCTGGGGTTGGCGATATGCATCATCAATATCCGGCATTTGCTCCAGACCCCCATATTGAGTCTGTTCAGGCAATTTACTCCCGTTAAATACAAAATTTAAATCTTGTAAGGAACAGGTCATTCCTGCCAAACAAGCTTGTTTATTAAAATAATTATTGGCAATATTAAAATCATTATCTCCACTTGTTGTAACTGGGGGCTCACTATTATCGGGTGATGGATCGTAAATGCGTTTGGTATAAACAGTCACTTTGTTTAATTCATCATGTAAATTGTTGACTAAAATACTCCCCCAAATTCCAAAATGCTGTGGAAGCAGGGCACGTAGATCCCCCATAAATGAAATATGTCCGGCAGCAAAATGATCGGTATAGTAATGGAAACAAAAAAACTCCATGCCTAGTGCCAAAGCCTGATATCGATGGGCTAGATCGTGCAATTTGTCTTTATCCAATCCATTAGGCGTCAGTTTTAGAAGCTCAAGGAGGGCACTAAAGTCCTTATTTTTTGATTGATAATCTGGGTGAGTAATATATTGTTTTAACTCATAGTAAATACGCGCATATTTGAGAGCTATATGATGGCCTATCGTATATACCCGAACGGACCATGGAGTAAAATGTGATAAATTTCTGTTCAAAATGTCGCTGTAATTTTTTACCCTCAGAGCAAACATGAGTTGTTGTACATAAAAATTCAAAGTACTCGAAAAGGGGATGTAGTTTCCATTATTAATAGTATAAATCGTATCGATATCACTTTGGTGGACCTGGTTATTGGCCAACCTTTTATAAGAGTTGATTAATTTTAATTCCTCATCCTGCGTAACTGGCTTTTTAATTAAATATTTACCTAAGGTCTCACCAGCCCCTGTGCGATCTAAAGTTTTTCGTTTCTTCTTAAACTCACCAACGCTTGGTAAATCAAGAGAGACCTCTTTTCCACCGAAATAGTCGCCAGACATAGCGATAATGACGCCTGCAGATACATTTAAACCAATGGGTTCAGGAAGACCAAATTCATTAAACCCTTGTACTTGCAAGCGCAAGCCTCCCTTCTCATCGATGGTCACGTAGGGATTGCCCTCTAAGCTCTCCCAATCTTGAAATCGTAACGCATCACCCAGTTCCGTGTGTTCATTGGTGTTCATAAGCAAGCTCCCATTTTTATTTTTATTACGCTTTAAAAATCAATGAACTTCTGAGTCCGTTAACATAATGACCTAGCATGTCAAAATGCAAACCGATCAAGTTCTGTCCAAATATTCGTTTTGGAAAAAGAGGGATAAAAAATAAATATAGAAGTGGGATCCAATATTTTCAAATAGGACTGGTGGCTACCAGTTATCTCAGAGTTATATTTCCCATCTATAATTAAAAATAATCCAGCCGGTGGAGTTGATTATGAAAGATGAGAAAACAGAGCAACGGGTAGGAACAAATCGCAATACCTTATTTTCGTCAGACGATGCTACCCCAGCGAATACGGTCTCCTCTAAAGACCGCCTGAAAGATTTTGATGCTTCAAAACAAGAGCAATGGCTCGAATACAGTAAAAAAGTGATTCATGAATTGGGCTCAAAAGTATCCTCTTTTCCAAAAGAACCGCCAATCGTTCATAAAGATATTAATTGTCCTCCTGATATGTTGAGCTCCCAGGTAGGCTGTACTTATGCTTGGTTAGCGGATAAACGCCGTGAAGTAGCAAAAATGTTGAAACAAGGCCCGCTTAGACATCAATTTGGATTAATTAATAAACCAGGTTTTATGTCCACAGATGAGTTTAATCTATCAAAACATCTGCCTACCCAAAAGGATAAGATTTATGAACATTTGAAGAATTTGATTGAACAAAAGAATGAACATGTAGAGGTAAATCGACAAGAACATAAATCAGAAGAAGGGGCAAAATACACGATTAAAATTAAATTAACCCCAGAGGAGTTTGATTTATTACATAAGAAAAATACCACATCACAATTTCCCTTTATTGAGGATGATGTAGTTCTTACAATTACCTTCGAAGATTATGGGAAGAATGATAGTAAAACAGGGATAGTTATTGATCATTGTCCTACTCCTTTTCATCAGGATTATCGTGATCGCTCAAGCTATTTTCAGGTGCAATTTGAATTAATTCAACCTTATTTTCAGGATTGTATGGAGTGGACTCCTGATCAAGATATAAAGGAATTTCTTAAAAGTGCAGGAAAACTTGCTTATAGTCTTGCTCGATTACAACCCGTTGGCCGAGGAAACTCTGCTATTGTTGAATGGATGGTCAGAGGCCTTGCCCATGAAAAAAATATTGAATTAGGACCCTTTAATCACAATGAGTTAGGTTGGGATTTTAAAGCCTTCCTAACTCCGAATATCGATGACTATGCTCAGTGGTTTGCTGAAAAAGCATTTACGGGATATGTATTAACACACAATGAGGAATCCATTCCTAAATTATAAAATTGCGAAAAGTTAGATTACGGTCCCTAAATTTTAGAACCATCCCAGGGTTGCATTAGATGCAAGAATGACATTTTATCAATCTCATTTTTTCCCAGAAGCGGAATCTGCGCAACGCTTGCTATGATTATTTAAGCCAAATTTATACCTGCCCTTTATTTTATAAAGAACGTTGATATTTAGAGTGAAATGTATTGTTAGATGATGAATATGTTGGTAATAATAAAAAAAATGAACCTAAAAATGGATAAGTAACAGGTGTTTAAAAGGTCAGGCAGATCAAAATGCATTCTATAGGAACCTGGTGGTTATGGTTGTTTTTTATTGTTTTAATACTCATTGTCTTGAGTATTGACCTTATTTTTTTGACCCGAAAAAAAGAAGGCCCGGCTTCATTAAAGTTATCTATAATGTGGGTCACGGTTTGGATTGTCTTAGCTTTACTTTTTAACACATTTTTATGGGTGTATCTAATGCAAAACGAAACAACCCATATAGCCAACCAAAAAGCACTGGAATTTTTTACAGCTTATTTAATTGAAGAATCATTATCGATCGACAATATATTTGTATTTGTCATGATATTTAAATATTTTTCTGTACCCATGAAATATCAGCGTCGACTTTTATTGTTTGGTGTATTAGGCGCAATTTTTATGAGAATCATACTCATTGTCTTAGGTATATGGTTGATCAATAAATTTCATTGGATTTTTTATCTATTTGGCTTATTGCTTCTTTATTCCGCGTCAAAATTTTTTACTTTATTTAAAGATGAGCAATTTATTGCGAATAATTTTATTCTAAGAACATTAAGAAAATTTTTTCCAATAACAAAAACAATTTCAGACGAACGTTTTATTATTAAGAAGAATAAGTCGTATTTTATGACTCCTTTATTTGTGGTTCTTATTTTTATCGAAGTAAGCGATTTAATTTTTGCTATTGACAGCATTCCTGCAGTATTAGGTATTACCCAAGATCCATTTATTGCTTGTTCCTCGAATGCTTTTGCCATACTGGGATTGCGATCCTTCTATTTTATTTTGGCGCACATCCAAAATAAATTTTATTATCTTAATTATGGATTGGGTTTAATCTTAGGCTTTGTGGGGATAAAAATGATTGTGCATGACATCATTGATATTCCTGTAGTAATAACACTTGCAATGATTGTACTCATACTCGGTGGCTCAATTGTAGCGAGTAAATTGTGGCATAATAAAGTCGATTAAAACGCTCGTGGGATTAACAATCAAAGGATATTCATGGAGCAATTCTTTATTTTCGTACTGGTTGGCGTTATTGCACAAATAGTTGATGGTGCAATGGGTATGGCTTATGGTGTGATTATTACCGGGGTATTAGTCACTTATGGTATTTCCCCTGCGGTAGCAAGTGCTACAGTGCATACCTCTGAGATTGTTACAACAGGTATTTCAGGTTTTTCCCATGCAATGTTTAAAAACATTGATTATGCTTTATTTAGACGTTTAGCTATCCCCGGTGTTTTAGGGAGTATCCTGGGTGCTTATGTTTTAACAAAAGTTTCAGAAAAGGTGACAAGGCCTTTTATTGCAGTTTATCTAGTCATCACGGGCGTATTTATCTTATACCGAGCCTGCCAAGGTGGTAAAATCATCAAGCTCATAAAAAATTTTATGGTAAAACGAGTTACCCGGCGTGCATTGCCTTCAAATCATGCCCGCGGGTTAATTCCTCTTGGATTTTTTGGTGGTTTCTTTGATGCCACAGGGGGCGGTGGGTGGGGATCCATAGTTAATTCCACATTACTGGTGCAAGGCACGACGCCTCATTACACTATAGGTTCAGTTAATTTAACTGAATTTTTAATTACTCTTACTACTTCTGCTACCTTCTTTTTCACAATTGGGATCACTCATTGGTTAATAATTATAGGATTGATTGTTGGGGGCGCAATTGCTTCCCCTTTTGCCGCTTACCTCGTTCGTTATATTCAACCCAGAATCATCATGTTGTTGGCAGGAGTAGTAGTCATATTACTCGGACTTCACTCAATTTTTAGAATATTTATGAAGTAGGGGATGTTTAAACTGGAGAGAATAATTAATCAATCCATTAAGATCATCAACAAAGATGTGCTATCTAATGAAATAAATGTTTTATGATTGTTTCGATAAAAAGATAGACGAAGCTGGCATAAAAAAGAATCCCAATATACCCTAAAACAAGGAGTACACCGTCACGTTCTATTAATCCCAAACTAAAAATAATAAGAAGTGCCGCAAAGATAAAGTTACTCAATGGGATAGGTAGCATTAAAAAAATGGCTAAACAAAAAATAAGTATTCCATTGATTATTTCCATACACCGAGAAGTCATGAATTCCCAGCGTGGTTTCAAAAAGTATTCGATTTTAGTCAAATAAGGTACGGTGGCATAAATCACTTTAGAAATAGTTTTTTGATGAATCGTACGTTTGGCTATAACTTGGGGTAACCACAATGTCTTTCTGGCAAATACCATTTGGCAGGCAAAAAGTGCTATTGGTACGCTAAATACCACCGAAACGCCGGGGATTGTAGAGAAAGGTAAAGCACTGGGTAAAGCAAAAAACAACAACACAATGCCAAACGCACGCTCTCCTAGAATTTGTAAAATTTCTTGATAGGTTAATTCGCCCTTTAAATCCTTGTGGTTGGCAATCTCCAAAAGGATATCAGAAGAGTGTGTAGTCGTAGTATCCATAATAACTCGCAGTTATAACAAGACATCATATTTATGTACTATCAAAGAATAGAACAACATTTCTGATGCGAAGAAGAACTTCAATCTTAAATTATAACGACAAGATTTCACAACGTCGCAGAGAATAAATTATCCCAAAGGTTTAGGAAATTTTTGTAAATAAAGCATACCAAATTGATAGGAAGCATAATCTGTAATATGGCCTACATCCCGATATACCGGGATACCATTGATTTCCGCTTTACAAATATTTTGCTCACATTGTACCTCCTTTGGATCTATTATAATCAATTGAGGATATTTATTTTTCATTATGATAAATAGTTGTTTAAACCACTGATCCTCATTAAAAGTAAAATCACATTCATGGGGGGTGTAGGATGTTCTTAATTTAATATGCTTAAAAAAGCAATCATGAAAATTATTTTGCATTAAAGCGGTGGAGTGCATCAATACGGGCTTTGCTCCAGATTGGGTGATGATTGAGAGTGCTTTATCCAAGGCTTCTTCCAATCTTTTTTGGGTCAAGGGTAAAGAGCGTTGATCATCCACGTTATTTATGATGTTTTCTGACAAATAATCAGCCCATAATTGTCCAATGATGACATAATCATAATGGTTACTTTGGATCATCTGATAATATTTTTGGGTAAGTTCATGGCAGAGGGTATAAACTTGCTTTTTAAAGTGCCACCAATCATAGAGATAAATATCAGGTAAGGTTAAGCAAGAGGATACAGTTTGCATTAAAATGGAGACATTTGCTGCTTGTCCTAATACATCGATAAAGCCCCAATAATGATTGGAAAAGGAATCCCCGATCATCAAGGCACGCTTACTATTCAATTTCTTTGAGCCAGCGAGGCATTGCATATTAATTTCATGCTTGTGGTCGGTAATACACAAATCCCTCAGTTGACTGCTGTATTGATCTAATTGTTGATATACGGCTAATAGTTCGCCGTCAAACCGCTGTGGAAACCCATGGTTTTTTTTTATTACGTAGTCAGTCAGGTGAACCAGCAGTATGGGGACTAATAATAGAAGCACAACGGTATAACGAAATGGCATGTTCTTCCAGCGTTTAGAAGGTTTTTCAATAAAATGCCAAGAGAGATAGGCTAAAACAAAAATAAGCCCAAAAGCAGCGCACAAAACACGAGGGGTTTCTATAATGCTTTGATATCTTAGCACTGAGAACACAACCCAATGCCAAATATAGAGTGAATAAGACAACAGACCAATAAATACTAGAGGTTTGCTCGAAAGTATTTGGCTCAAAAGGTTTTTAGGAGAACACGTTCCTAAGGCAATAAGGAGTCCAGTTGCACTACAAACAACAAATGCATCTACATCCGGATATCCTGCTAACTCGGGATTAAGTCGAGCAATATAGATCAAGGTTATAAATGCCAAACCGCCAATAAGGTTTAAAAGATATTTATTGATAGAGCCGACTGTCATCGGAATAAATGCAACACAAGAGCCGGTTAAGAATTCAAAGACTCTACTGGAGAGCAAGTAATACGTATGTGCAGGGAATGTTCGGGCATTGTATAAAGATACTAATAAAGTAAAAAAGGTCAACCCAATTAGAATAGGAAGCAAATATCTCTTAGGGGAGAAACGATATAAACAATAGATAAAGAGAGGTAAAAGTAAATAGCATTGCCATTCTATTGAAAGAGACCAGGTATGCAATAAAGGAAGTTGATGCGTATCCGGTGAAAAATAACCCGTTGTCGTTTTATCAAAGAATAAATTGGACAAAAATAAAGACGTTTTGCGAGCACTTCTGCTGTATTGCATTAAATCATCAGGTAAAAAAAACAACAAAGTCGAGGTGGTTGCCAAAAAAAGCAAACAAATAAAAACAGGTTGTAACCGCCAGAGTCTCCGATTATAAAAATCTAAAAATGAAAAGGAATTATTTTGGAGGGATTCATGAATAATCCGCGTAATGAGAAAACCGGAGATGACAAAAAATACATCGACTCCTATAAATCCGGAAGGAAAAAAAGAGAGTCCTGCGTGATAAATTAAAACCAATATAATCGCAATGGCTCTAAGTCCATCAATATCGGGACGGTATTTCATTCACGTTCAAACAAAAAGTCCCAATGCTATCACCTTGATTAAAATTTATCTATTTAATAAATACGTTATTTTTAAACAATGAGGTGTCTGGTTTATAGGACAACCCGTTTTATTTGAGCGATACTATTATAATCGATAGTTCGAATTTATGAGGAAATGATGGATACCTTACGAACGTTTTTTGCCATTCTTCTCCCAAAGGAAACGCAAGTTCCTCTTTCTGATAGCTTAAAGACATTACAACCCATCATGTCCTCTGAATACATTCGCTGGATACCTATAGAAAAAATGCACATCACATTACAGTTTCTCGGAAACTTACCACAAGAGAAGTTGATGGCTGTGGTTGAAAGCGCGCGCAGTGCAATAAAAACCCTACCCGCATTTCGACTCGAATTCGGTCCTTTTGAATGGTTTCCCACCTTACGACATCCTAAGATTCTTTCGCTATCCGTTCAACCTCAAGTAACTTTAGCGATATTGGCCGATACAATTGGGAGCGCCCTAACTGCTTTAAATATTCCAATTGAAAAACGCCCATTTCGTGGGCACATGACAATGGGAAGATTAATTCGAAGAGGAGTGCCCTATGAACTATTGGAGACTATAAAGAAACCAACTATCCCTGCAATCATTGTTAATAAAATTCATCTTATAGAAAGCAAAGCCGATAAAGGTAGGCAAAATTACTATCCATTAGCAGAGTTCAGATTAGCCTCCGCTTAGACGGTTTTCTGGCTTCGTTCATCTCAACCATAAACACGCAACAAATACTCCATGATTGCACGTAATCCCATGGCTTCCCCGCCTTCGGGTTTCCCGGGTTTACTTTGCTCACTCCATGCCATAATGTCAAAATGTATCCAAGGGGTGTGTTTAGTAATGTATCGTTGTAGAAATAATGCCGCAATAATCGCTCCCCCATAGGGATAGTCAGTGCAATTGCTCATATCAGCAACAGATGAGCGCAAAAATTTTTCATAAGGTTCAAATAAAGGGAGTCTCCATACAGGATCAACTGCTTTATGTGAGGCCTCGATGAGACCTGATGCTAAAAAATCATCATTAGTAAAAAATGCTGCTATTTCCGTTCCTACAGAAACACGAGCTGCTGAGGACAAGGTAGCAAAGTCAATCAATAATTCAGGTTCTTCTTCACAAGCCCTTACAAAAACATCGGCTAAAATCAGACGTCCTTCCGCATCTGTATTATCAATTTCTACAGTTAAACCATTACGCATAGTTAGAACATCACCAGGCCTAAAAGAACGGGGTCCAATAGCATTTTCTACGGCGGGAATAAGTAAATGTAAACGAATAGGTAAGTTCTTTTTCATAATCCAGTGAGCAAGACCTATCGCATGGGCCGCACCACCCATGTCTTTTTTCATTATTCGCATCCCGTAGGAGGATTTAAGATTCAATCCCCCCGTATCAAAACAAACCCCTTTGCCCACTAAGGTAATCCGAGGATTTTTTTCATCACCCCAGATTAAGGAAAGCAGGCGTGGCTCTGATTGGGAGGCACGGCCCACAGCATGAATGGCAGGAAAATTTGCCTGCAACAATTCATCGCCAATCCATTGTTTGAACTGTGCGTTATGTTCTGCGGCTAAAGCTTCAACTGTATTTGCCATTTCTTTAGGCCCCATTTCACTCGCGGGCTGATTGATTAGATGACGTACCAAAAAATGGGCTTGGACTGAATCGATCAAATTTGAGAATATTTCTTCCTCAATGACTAAGACCCTAGGAGAAGGAAAATCTTTTTTGTATCGCTCAAAACGGTATTGCGCTAAAGCCCAATATAAGGCGGCTTCCTGAGAGCAAGGTTCTTGCAGTTGGTAATGGTTTGCTGGCAATAATAGAGCAGCATGAGCCATTGCTAATATCTGAGATTCATTACCAGTTCCTACATAGACTTTCTCTAATAAACCCTCGGTATCGTGAAATAAGCAATATTCACCAATTGCACCATTAAAATGAGTTTGAACAAAATAATTACGTTCTTTAGGGCTTAATGTCGTATTTTGTTCTTGGAATTGCTTTGGAGAAATTAAATAAAGCGGAATGGAGTTGACACGATTGATTGTATAAAAAAGCTCAGCATGCATGTCAGGATCTCCAAAAACTAGTGAAATGATTTTTAAATTGATTATTAATTATCTATTCTGAATTTATTTTTGTCAAAAAAGAGAAGAATAGCAATAGGAGCCAGGGTGCAGCGAAGCGAAACTCGGACCCCACCCGCTGCGACCAGGCTATATCTGGAACATACAAAACAGGTTTATTGTTTAAATCTTTGATACAGTCCGATTAAATCAGCTTCGCCGATAACATGTCCAGTCATGGCATTCAAAACTAAATCTCGCGTTGTACCATCACCTAAATTTAAGACGGTATCTAAAGCATATAATTTAAAATGATAACTATGAGCAATTCCAAAAGGGGGGCAAGGGCCTCGATATCCTAACCCATCCCAACTGTTTTTTGCATTTGCGGCTCCTGTAGGTACTGGGCTTCCTGCATCTAATTGGTGCACGTCGGAAGGTATATTAAACAAAATCCAATGCGTCCAGACGCCATCAGGAGAATCGGGATCGTCTACAATCAAGGCAAACGATTGTGTTTTAGGGGGAATATTACTCCACGTTAAAGGAGGGGATTGATCTGCTCCAGTACACGTATAAGAATCTGGAATTAGTGAATTCATTTTAATGTCTGGGCTTTTTAAGGTGAGAGAATAAGCACTATTGTATTGAAACATAGAAAGTACTAAGAACAGAAGAAGAGAATATTTTTTCATAATATTTTACTCCGACTCATCTAATAAAAGATTAGATAATAAAGTATGGCACGGAAATTACCTAGAAAAGAAAAAACAAATACCGAGGAGAATTTTTTAATCTAAAAGAGACGTTATTCCTAGAGTATAATGGTTTTTTCAAGTAGTGTTTTCATCGTATCGAGTTGCTTTTTAATCCGTTGTCCAAGATATAAATAGGATATGAAATGACAAGTGAATGTGTTATTGATTTAATCGTGGCAAAAAAAGAAAAATCGTTTATTGTTTTTGAAGACAAGCATTTTATAGCCTTTTTGGACTCTCGACCTCTTTTTCCAGGCCATACTCTGTTAGCTCCTAAAATGCATATTAAAACAATGTATGAGGTTCCTGAGCCTATGATCGCTCCTCTTTTTTTACTCACGCAAAAACTGGGGACTGCGGTTGAGAAAGCAATGGATGCGGCAGGAAGTTTCATTGCAATGAATAATACAATCAGCCAAAGCATACCTCATCTCCATATACATATTGTTCCTAGAAATAAACACGATGGACTTAAAGGTTTTTTCTGGCCGCGAACTCATTATAAGAACGAAGCCGAGATGCATGAAGTGCAAGAAAAAATTTGTAAGCAGTTGAAAACACAAGCCTAAAGAACCTATTCAAAGTTCATAACAAAACTCATTGGTTGCTTTGTAATGCACTTGCTTGGTTTTGGCGCCCTGTTTTTTTAATTGCATTATCAATGATTTATTATTAAAAGTTTCCACCCATTTTTTAATCTTTGACAGAGGCCATCTGTGCTTATAAATGACCTCACCATGACTATCCAATTCTTTGACAACAAGTATTCTGGGTAACTTAAACGGTAACGCATCCTCATTCAAAATGAGAATAGCTAAAAAGATGCGTAATGAATAAAAAGAGGGATGAAAGTCACCACTTCGATGGTTAATATTTTTTAAAGTAGTGCATTTGGTGTTGGTAAATTTTATATTGCCAGCAGTTTGGCATTGCGCTTTATTCTGGGGTTTCCCAGTCATTTGAAAATGTTTAGGAGCATTTATATTGGGTCTGGTTTCCCTGGCGAACCATACACGTCCGTCCATATCAACTAAAAAACGGAGAGTAGGATCTTCCCTTTTTGAACGCTTTTCTTCAAGTAATTTTTCCAAAGTGGATAAAGACTCAATGAAATAAGTACATTCTTCGTGATGAACTTTATTAATTAAATGAAAACAATTGGAGAAATCAGGTGCTACAGAAAAAAACTCTTCATGGAGTTTAGGGTAAAACAACATACAACGTACCTCTTATTCCTTTGGGCTAGATTGCAAACATATAGTCCTTAGTGTATCTAAGGAAAAAACAGTTGCGGATTTTTCCATTCTTGCTTTACAAGGTCAATAGTATATTATTGATTTTAGTCCCAAAACTGATTCAGTTTGAATTTAATAATAACCGGGATAATCATGTATTTTCTCTCATTTATACTACTAGGATGGTTTACAATGACTTCTAATTTATCAGCAGCTGATACCCAACATCATGATAATGCATATGATTATTCATTCCATACATTACGCGGACATGAAAAACTACCTTTGTCCTCTTTTAAGGGAAAGGTGTTGATTGTAGTAAATACCGCGTCAAAATGTGGTTTTACCCCACAATACGCACGTTTAGAAAAACTGTATGAAACCTATAAAGATAAGGGCTTAGTTATACTCGGAATTCCTTCAAACGATTTTGGTGGCCAAGAGCCGGGGACTGAGGAAGAAATTGCTAGTTTTTGCCAAGTTAATTATGGTGTAACTTTTCCGATGGCCGCCAAGGAAGTAGTTTCAGGAAAAGATGCGCATCCTTTTTATCTTTGGGCTCGACAGAAATTAGGGTTTGGTACCGCACCAAAATGGAATTTTCATAAATATCTCATTAACCGTAACGGAGAACTTATTGATTATTTCTATTCAACTACTTCTCCAGAATCAGGAAGATTTATCAAAGTTGTTGAGAAAGCACTGGATGAGAAAGCATGATTTAAAAGGACGAAATGGAACCTGGGGATTCAAACCAATGTAGTTCCCGAGGTTCCAATCGATTGAATCAGAAAACTTATTTAATAAATTACCCCGCATCATATCCGCCCGCAACAGCGTTATATACTTGTACGATACCATCGAGTAATTGAGCTTTTTCTTGAATTAAAGTTAATTTACTGCGGTCAAGATTTATTCTTGCATTAATTACATTGCGATAATCCCTTGCTCCAGATTTATATTGGGCTTGTGCAATAGCAAATGATTTTTTAGCTGCTAAATATCCTTTGTAGGTTTGTAGGTATGATAAATTGTTCTTTTGCTGATTGGTAAGCGCATCATCTACATCTGCGAATGCTGAATGAAGGGTTCCTAGGTAATCATAATAAATGGCTTTGAATCCAGCTTTGGCTGATTTGATATTTTGATAGGAACTGGCATTGAAAATTTTTGTTGATGCAACCGCTTCAGCAATCCAAATGTTCGTACTCAATTTTAAAAGATGGGTTAAATCAACTGATGCTCCGCCAATTAAACTTGTGAGCGCAATTGTTGGGAAAAATGCAGAATATGCCACGCCAATTTGCGCTTGTGCTATTTTTAAGTTATTTAAGGCGATCATAATGTCAGGACGATTTTTTAAAACTGCTGAGGGTAAAGATTTAGGAATCAATTGATTAACATTTAAAGAAAATAAACTACGATGAGTAGCAATAGGACCGGGGTTTTGATTCAATAAGAGGCGAATCGTATTCTCACTTTGTGCCACGATATTTTCAATTTGGGGAATATTTGCTTCTTCTTGGGCAATTTGTTGATCTAAATTAGTAATTGTCTCGATAGTACTGGCGCCTTTTTTGAATCGTATTTGTTCGAGTTGACGTAGTTTTTTTAAGTCTGTACTCAGACGGATCTCTACTGCCAATTGTTCTCGTTGACTCAAGAGCATAAAGTATGCCCCGCTCATTTGGCTCATGATACCTAATTTTATTGACTGGGATTGAGCTTCTTCCATTGCAAGGGAAGCTTTTGCTGATTTAATGTTGCTGATATTATTTAAGATATTTAAAGTGTATCCTGGAACAAACCCGGCGTTGTATCCCCTAAACCTCAGGCTGGAGAGGTTTCCAAAAAAAGGATTATTTGTCAATTGGCCTCTGGGAGTAATATGGGTATTCCACGTTCCCCCAGTAAAACCGGTAGCGCTGGCATCAAGAGTTGGGATCCAGGCATATTGAGCCGCTTTAAGTTGTGCTTTTGCTTGTTCAATTGTCGCATAAGAACTTCTAATCGAATCATTACAGGCTAGGGCTTGGGCCATAAGCTGATTAAGCTCTGGATCGTGCAGTTTTTTCCACCATGCAAAATGACTTAAATCGGCGTGGTTATTGAGATATTTGATTCCACTTCGGGTACTTTCAGGATAACTTACCTTTTCATGAAGAATGCAGTTTTTACAACATCCTCCAAGTAACAGGGCAAATAGATTGAGCAAGATAATTTTTAGTTTCATAATTTGGCCAATTCAATAAATTTATTAATCGAGCTTCGTTCTAAATATTTTTCCTGTTAAAAGAATCAGAATAAAAGCGATCAATAAAATAGGTAAAATATTAGGGATAATTTGCACGAGTGTATTGCCTTTCAGTAAAATCCCACGCGTAATTCGGACAAAGTAGGTCATGGGAAGACAATATCCAATAAGTTGTGCCCACGTAGGCATACCATAGAACGAGAAAATATAACCGGATAAAAACATTGAGGGTAATTGATAAAAGACACTCAGTTGCATTGCTTGCATCGGCATGTGTGCGAGAGTAGAAAATATCATTCCTACCATTAAACTGGCGATAATAAATGGCGCCACAGCAATATACAGCAAAAGAATGCTGCCTTCCGTAGGAATATGAATTAATAACTTACCAAAAATGAGAATACTAGTGAGTTGTAAATATCCTAAAACAATATAAGGGATAACCTTACCCAGAATGATCTCCAAAGGTTTTAATGGAGTACTTAAGAGCATTTCCATCGTGCCGGATTCTTTTTCTGAGGTAATAGCGGTTGAAGTTAGCATTACCATGGTGAGGGTAAGCAACACACCAATTAAACCAGGAACAATATTATAAGAACTGGTGTTTGATTCGTTATAAAGCCGGTGAATGTTGAGATTGACGCTTCTATCCAAATGGCTTGGAGAGGGTGAGCCTAAACCTTGTTGATTGAACCTATTCAGAGTTTGATTCAATATGGGAAGCGCATTACTAAGAGCACTGGCGCTGCTTCCAGGATCGCTCCCATCGATTTCAACCAATAATTGGGGATTTTCTTTGCGAATGTACTTCCGAGTAAAATTGGGAGGGATAGTAAAAGCGAGGCTTATTTTTCCATTCGCGAAATCTTGATTTTTCTTGTCTTCATTTAATAGTTCATTCTTTACTTTAAAATAGCCTGAAGCCTCAAGTGCGCTGACATAGCTTCTCGTTAACGGGGTATTATCATAACTGATGATGGTAGTGGGTAAATGTTTTGGATCGAATTGAATTGCAAATCCAAAAAGAATTAACAGCATAATCGGTAAAATAACGAGCATCGCAATAGTGCCCCGATCGCGAGTGACAAGAATAAATTCTTTACGTATTAAACCCCCGAGGCGTTTTAGAGATATTCCTTGTAATATACCCTTATAGTTCATCGCATTAATCCGATAAAAACCTCTTCAAAAGATGGTGTGATCTCTTTAAATGAAAGATGATTGTTTTCCTGAATGGCCTGGTCTAATAAGTTATGATCTCGGGATGAAATTCGCAATTCATTATTTACAATGGATGCTAATAGTTTTGGCTGCGAAGCAAGTAATTGCTCCATTACTTTATTTTGTTCTTTCCGATTTACTTCTACGACATAGGTTTTGACTTTTGATTGTGGAATTAAATCTTTGGTGCGGCCGGTATATAATAATTTTCCTAAATTAATATAGGCCAGATCGGTGCACTTTTCCGCTTCATCCATATAATGGGTCGTTACCAAAATAGTGGTGTTATCTCGCGAGGAAATTTTATGTAAATAATCCCAAAATTCTTTACGCGCTTTGGGATCGACACCGGCTGTCGGTTCATCCAAGAATAATAATTGAGGTTTATGCAATAAACTGCATGCTAAGGCTAAGCGCTGTTTCCATCCTCCCGATAAATTACCTGCTTTTACGTTTTGATAGTCTCCGAGCCCAAGTTCGCGGATCATCTCTTCTATTGTCTGAGCCGAATTTTTTATTTGAAAAATATCTGCAATAAAGCGAAGGTTTTCATGAACAGTTAATCCCGTGTAAAAGCTGAATTTTTGAGGCATATAGCCGGTACGCTTTTTTATTTCATCGCTTTGAGTTTTAATATCATATCCAAGACAACATCCTTCTCCATCGGTAGGTGTTAAAAGACCACAGATCATTCGAATAGTCGTCGTCTTGCCACTACCATTTGAGCCAAGAAAACCAAATATGGAGCCTCTTTCTACTTGTAGATTAATATGATCGACCGCGATTTTCTTATCGAATTTTTTTGTTAATTGTTTTACATCAATTACAAAATCACTCATCAAGCTAATTCCAAGGTAACAGGTTGCCCGAGATGAATTTTTTCAAGATCAGGGCTATCAATTTTTGCTTCGATTCGGAACACAAGACGTTGACGTTCCTCACGGGAATAAATAATAGGGGGAGTGTATTCAGCAATATTTGAAATAAAGAAAATATGTCCTTCCGCAAAATGTTCATTGTGGTCAGTCTTAATCTTAACGTGCTCATTAAGACGTAATTCAGCAAGTCGTTCTTCAGGAACAAAAAATATAGCCTTAATATTATTTTTGATAATCAAGGAAAGCACAGGCGCACCTGCTTGGACAAACTCACCTTGGGTATAATATGTATCAAACACAATTCCTGAATCAGGTGCAAAGTTTTCCTTGCGGGTCATCTGCCATTTTTTATCGGCGGTATCAACTTGATTGTTTTTGATTCTAAAATCAATATCATTAAGTTGCTCTTTTGAAATGTTTAGATCTCTTTTGGCTGCATCAAGATCATTTTGACTTGCTGCATTTTGCTTGCGCATCTCCAAAGTACGACGGTAGTTAATCTCATTGTAATTGAGTTGGGTCACAATTTGTTGACGTTGAGCAAGTAAATCTTTGTTAGTTAATTTACTCATTTTGACATTATACAATTCGCTGGTTTGCTCAAGCTTAAATAAAAATTGATTCGTTTTGACTAACTGTCCTCTTAATACAGCTAAATCAGTCAGCCGGCCGCCAAAATCAGCTGACAAATAAACCAGGTCGGTATCAATATATCCACTAAATATCTTATTTTCTTTTTCACAGGCTGTGAGCAATAAGAGAGTCAAAACAACGAGCAACAGTTTCTGCATTTCAAACCCATCCTGAGCTTTATTACGAACTGCTCAAATTTTAGCAGCTATGCAATCTTGGGGTATTTAATTTATGTATATTAAGCTCAAGAATTCTATGTGTCAAAAAGAGTTGATCTTTTAAGGAAGGTCTCAATTTAGAGACAGATTCCCGACTTTATTCCACGAACGGCAGCTATTGACCTAGGCATAGTAACATGTTACACCCCAACCCAGAATTAAGTCACTAAGTAGTCAAAATCACAAAGGAGTATCTGATGAATTATAAATTTTTTTGTAGTCTAACAATCGCTGTCTCTTCTTTATTGACCCAGTCTGTTTATGCAGAGCAAAAAACAATTGCTTATAAGAATGAACGAGGATCAATTTTAGAACTCAATATCTTAGCAGATCATAAAATTGAAGGTTATTTCACCACAGCAGTTGCTTCTAAAACATGCCCACAAGCAATTAATCAAAAAAGACCTATTACCGGTTATATGGTTGGTAATGCTATATCCTTCAGTGTGGTTTATCCGATGTGTGACTCAATATTGAGTGTTAGTGGCCATTTTGATAAAAACCAGCAAGCCATTGACACCCTATCCATACTCAGCAAACAAGCTACCGACATTATTCACGAAGGACCTGGGGCTCGTTTTATTGGCCACGACTCTTATAAAAAAATAGGGTAATTACTGAGTAGTATATTGGGCTTGGGATGATTTTGTTACTTAGCCTTTAGGGAATGTAACAATTTATCCCACGCTAGGTCCCGGGACCGGTTCGCGGCATTCAGAACCGATCTACATTAAAACAAATCTTTGTATGGAGATATCAACGATGATACCGTTGAAGAACCCTTTACGGGGTTAGTGCATCTCTTGACCTAGGTCCTTTTTAAACTGCGTACCATATCACGTAACTCAAAAACCACTAACTCTGAACTCTTGGTGATGCCTATTACTAATAAAAACTGGGCGGCATAATAGAGAAGCATAATCAAAATCGTTGTGAGTTTGTTATCCGATAGAACAAATAAGTTTAATGACAAAACAAAATCAGACAATAAGAAAAGACAAGCTCCAGTCTGTATCAACAGTGATGGTTGTTTCACTTGAAAAGAGCAAAATACCATGAAGGTCAACAGGCATAGATAAATGGCTACTGGTTTTTTTAAGTCGCCTAAATAGGGGGATAAAAAGTAAAAGCTTATTAGGACAAAGACTAAAACGGGTAAAAAGAAAAACAAATTTTTTCTTTGAAATCGCATGTTGATTAAAAAGATACTAATGTACATGCAATGTGCACCCATAAACATCAAGATTCCTAGTTGCAATGCAACCTTCGTAGGAAGAGTTAGAAAGACATCACCAATTAAGGAAAAGCCTAAGGCACAAAGTAATAAAATTTTGAGGTGTCTCGGAGGGTTGGTTTGAACAACAAATACCATCAGTATGGCAATGGGAAGTATTTTAAATAAGGTGGTCAAAGGATATTGAATAACAGAGAGTAACAAAAGATAAAGGAGCATACTCAGTAAAATAAAAATTATTGTTATTTTAAAAGGCTGGGCTCGCATCTAAAAGTCCTTATTTTTCAGTGCTCTTTAGTTCCTTATAGTATACAACGTCTTTCTTTGCCCTTATAAGTTTTTGTTTATTGAGATAAATTGTGGTTTAATAACGAGCTGTTTGTATTCATTTGGGTCTAGTTATGAAAAAAATAATCTTACTTCTAATCATTACTTCTTTTGTTTCAGTTGGACATACCAGTAAGCTTAGTAAATTTTTAAAACAAATGGATGAGGAAGACAGGGTACGGCAAGAACGAGAATGGCAACAAGATATGAATTTTGGTGATTTTTCATTTCGATTAGATAAACGGTATACCGATGATCATGGACAACGTTGTCGTGATTATAAGTTTAGATCACGCAGTAATCCTTTTCGCCATGGATATTACACCGTCTGTGATGAACGCTAGAATTCACAGATTGCAGGAGAAAAAATGTTACGATGCTTTTTCTCCTGAACACCTTAGTTAATTCTTCCATTTGATGAGCAATTTATGAATTAAATGGAGAAATCCATTACATATTCTACAATAACATCATATAGACCTAAATCTTGCTAAAGCGCTGCAATTCAACTTTAAGGGATGCATTTATGAGTAAGTCTATGATGATGCTCCTCTTGGTAGTTTCTTCTTGCGATTATGCCAACATTGCTAATAATATTTTATTAAGTAGAACCTCAGAGCAGAAAGCACAAATTCTAAGTGGGATTATCAACTCAGCAGGCGAGCCATGTATTCCTACCGAAGCTTTTTATCAGGGTGTAGATCTGAATGATGCGGCCTATTGGAATATCGCTTGTTCTAATGGTAAGTCCTTTGTCATTCAAATTGCCAACGACGCCGCCGCGACAAAAACAATAATTCAATGTAGTGCGATGAAATCATTAGGGACTCAGTGCTTTAAGAAATTCGGTTTTTAAATGACTAAGACTACCAAGATATATGGGTTGAGACTTTATAATAAATATTAATGGAGTTGAACCAGAGCTGACTGTATACTCAAATAGAAGGAACATTATATATTAGTGAATAAAAGAAGGATTTTTTATGGCGCAAACAGTAGAACATCGTGTTATCAATTTAATTGCAAGAACTCAAGAGATCCCACCTGAAGATATTGATTTGGATCAGTCGATTGACCAAATTGTTCCTCGTTCCCTGGATTTAGTTAATTTATTCTTCGATCTAGAGGATGAGTTTGATCTTGATATTCGTAATGACATCCATAAAGAAAAAACAATCCGTGAAATAGCTCTCGATATTAAACAATTAATTGCGAAAAAAAACTAAGTGTAAATTGTCTTCTTGTTGTTAAACAAATGATGACTATTTCGTCAAAATTTTAGAAAGAAAATTGATCTCTTCCCCAATAAAAAATAATAAATCAGGTAGTTATGCACTTAAGTCTTATTTTGTACATTTACTCATTGTCATTGTTCTAAATTAAATTTAGAATGCCTTTTTTATTTATGAGTAGAACAAAATGTCATCAGTATTTGCGCTCTTAGGACTAAAAGACAAACTTGAATATACCTCCATGACGGAATTAGGGATCAGCAGTGATCTCAGTAAACTTCAATCGCAGTCCCAAAATTATTTTACTATTGCAAAAGGAGTTTATGCTGCTGATGGCAACCAACTCGGTGTTGCGATTAATGAAGGACAACACTTCGGAATAAAAAATAGTGAACATGTTGAATTTTTAAAGAGATGTACTGCGCTGGTGAGAGAAAAATCCACGCAACTCAAGAATATCGATCAAAAAATCATAGGCAGTGTGGTTTTTGGGGTAGCTGCAACTGCATTATCGTTTCTGCCTGTGGTTGGCCTTTTAGGTTGGATAGGTTGGGGGGCTACCGCTTATTTTATTCAACAACGTGCTATTGCATATAAAGAATATCAAGAATCATTGGCTCTTTTAGTAGGTGTATGCAATTGGAGTCTGGGTGAAGGTGAGGAAACACGCAATAGCAGTATCAGTCTTTTGACTACCCACGAATCGATACGTGATATGATGGCTGTGCTTTATCCTGTTCTTACGGAAAAACAAGTAAAACATCTCATTGCGGATGATATTGAGGGTAAATTTGCTGAAGAATTAAATGAGTATGAAAAAAGATTTAAATTAGGCTTCAATCCTAATCAATTCTTTTCTAAAACAGACGATACGATTGCACTCAGTAAAAAAGGTGCGGAATTTAGCCGTTGCATTTACGGTTACAACAAAGGTGGCTTTACTGATTTTCTTGATGCTATTGTATCTATACTTCCCGATTTATATAAAGCTGCCCTTCACGGTTGTCAAAAACTCCACTACTGGTGGCAAGAGAAGAATCATTCATCAGAGAAGGAAGAGGCGTCTGTTTCGCAAGTACCTAGTACTTTTTCTAACAAGTAGATTGTATGTAATTCCCCTAAGTAATTTAGGGGAATAACTGGGTTAATATAAGTAGCGCTTTTATCTTTACGACAGAGAATGAGTTTCCATTTTTATTTGTCTATCTTATTAAATTTTTAATTTTGATCAAAAAGCTGTGCTATTGCGCTAAAAGCGTGTTTTTGATTCGAGGATACATTTATCCTTTACTGAATAACAAGGAGAAAAAATGGAGCTTAAGATAGAAGAAATTAATGATGCGGATATTTTTATCTACGGTAAAATGGAACCCGATGAAACGGACAGAATGCTCTTTACTAAACTGGAGCAGTTACTTATTCAGCCTGATGGTTGTTCAAAGATTGCTAAGTTACAACACAGTAGCGAAAAGCTATGGTTAATCCGCGATAGCCGAGTGGCTGGCTTACTTACAGTTCAATCGGTTAGCTGGGATAAAGAGTTAACCCAATGGGTACTCAATGGGCCTCAGCGTTACATGTTATCGAATTATCACGGATGGATTTTAAATAATTCAATTCCTGGCAGTGATATCTTTCTTGCAGTAGTGGATTCAGTGGGGGGGTTTATCGATATGACGGCCGATAAGGCCAAGCCTCATCTTCCGGGGTTATTAAAAACTCTAGCCGAGAATGGATATTATATAGAAAATAGGATTAACCCGAAGGCAGGACAGCAATCAAAATTAACAGGTTATTCAACTTACATTATCGATTTGTCACCCAAATCCACCGTGCAATCAACAGAAGTTTTTTTGCCCGAAGGGATCAGCATGGCCCTTTGTTGTCCAATTTCAGTATTAAAAACAGGGCAGATGAAGGTAATGAAAGATCCAGTGACACGCGTTGATGATGGAATTAGCTATGAGCGCAGCTATTTATTGGAAAAATATCCTTATCTGCAAGAAGGAGCAGATTTTTATCCCAATATTAAGCTAAAGAACATTATCAACTACATTTCAGCAACTATTTTAATGCCAGAAGAGTATTGGAGCAAATTACAAAAAATTGATGAAGATATTAAGGATCCTATATTTTCTGAAACAATGACCGAACCTGTGTTAAGTCCTAGTGGACATTCTTATGAGAAAAAATCCATTGAGCAATGGATAAAAAAGAAACAAGTTGGGTTGCCAACAGTGAGTAATACACTTCCAATCCCTGATCCAATGACGCAGGAGAACATAAGAGGTAAGACTCTTGTCCCAAATAAAAACTTGATGCAATTTATTCAAGCTTGGCCCGCTTTTTATGAAGACCAAGAGTTTAAATTGGCAATAAAAATCTCCACACCTACTCAAACATAGTATTTATTTTTCTTGCAATGCGGGAGTATCCATTGGGCGCTTACTAATTTTTATTCGAAACAAATGATTTCGTATGAATTAAATAAGATGGTTTATCTTCGTGCATTTTTTTTGTTATAGTTTTTATGAGCGATTTTATAAGGACGTTTTAAGGATATGTACACGAAATACCAAGGAGTGGTGACGCGATTTCTGCGTCAAGAGGAGCGACTCATATTATCCGAAGAATATGAAATGCCACTGGTTATTGAGGCAACTGATGCAACAGATCTAAAGTTTTTGCAACAGTTCCTTAAATCTAACTCGCAACAAATTATTGCAGATATGGCTCAGTATGGAGCAGTTCTTTTAAGAGGTTTTGCTATCAATACTGATGAGGAGTTCGAGAGGATTGTTTTGAGTATCCCAGAATTTCGCGGTATTAGTGAAGCATTTATGTCTGAAAATGGTCGCGATCGCGTGGATAATCTGCAATTTGTGCTACATACTAATTCCGTCTATAAAACGGGCGGAACACTCTATCTAGGGGGCTTCCATTCGGAAAATTATTATTCTGCTGATGTTCCTAGTTATCTTTGTTTTTGTTGTTTCCAACCCTCAGAGTTAGGGGGGGAGACCGGTTTAATTAATACGCAAAAAATTTACAGCCATCTGCAAGATGAGCTAAAACAAAAATTAGAAAATAATTCTTTTTTTGTTTGTAAATGGTCGGTTGCCGAAATTGCAGAACGATATCAAATTTCTCAGGATGCGGTAAAAAAAGTATGCCAGAAATTCAATTTTCCAATTGAAGGCGATGGAGAAAATGAGTTTGTTTTGATGTATAAGCCCAGTGTTTGGGAACATCCTCTTACTCAAGAAAAAGCCCTGCAAATCAATATGTTTGAGCTGCCTACACTTAATTATGAACTGAGAAAGTGTTTTATGAACGACTATAAAGGGAAGATTTGGTTTTGGCATCGATTTTTTTGGCGTTTACCTACCTCAATGTTCAATTTAGTAGAATTACTCGCTATGGTGTGTATTTCTTTTTTTAATTCACCTCAAAATGCATATAAAATTGTACGCACAAAACTATCCAATTATAAAGCGAGTAGAAAAAATAAAAGGTTATCAGCGAAAACAGTAAAAGTGGGGAGTTGTTTTAACGACAAAGAGATAAAAGAACTCGCTCAACTCATGCGAAGTTATTATTCATCTTGTTTGTGGAAAAAAGGGGATGTATTGCTTATTGATAATAAAAAAGTTATGCATGCCGGTATGCCTGGAATGGGGCCTAGATTAATCCGGGCCATGATTTGTAATCCCCTAGCTATGAATTATTCATCCGAGACAGGATTTCTAGTGGCTAAAGAGAGTACTAGCAATACCATTGGCGCATGTATGGTAAAAGGTACTATGAATTAAACGAGTAACCTGAAGTCGTGCTCCAGGCTACAATTCTTATGTTACAGTCAGGAATAAATAATACGTGCTAGTTCAGCCCCTAGGCGTGCATTGTTTTTAATTAAAGCAATGTTGGCCAGCAAACTTTTTCCTTGCGTGAGTTGGGCAACTTCGGCTAAGAGAAAGGGAGTTAATTCCTTTCCTGTGATATTATTTTGTTCCGCTTTTTGTATGGCATTCATAATAACAGGTTCGATGATCTGAACTGGAATATTAAATTCTGCAGGAATCGGGTTGGTGACCAAGACACCTGATGTCATGCCTAAACCCCAATGTGCTGTTAATATATCTGCAAGGGTTGATACATCCTCAACCCAGGTTGATAACGGATGATGGGTTGCATCGGTATAAAACGCGGGCAGTACTTGCGTGCGATAACCTACTACAGGCACACTCATCATTTCTAAAAATTCTAAGGTACGCGGCAGGTCGAGTATGGCTTTGGCCCCTGCACAAATTACCGCAATGGGAGTTCTGGATATTTCAATAAGATCTGCTGAAATATCTTGTGCATCGCCTCGATGAACCCCGCCAATTCCTCCAGTAGCGAATAATTTAAGACCTGCTTTAGCAGCACAAAATAGGGTTGCAGCGACTGTAGTTCCTGCAGAGTGCCGATTGGCTAACATATAGGGTAAATCGCGTCGGCTTGCTTTCAAAGCCTCTTTATTGTTTGCAAATTGCTGCAATTCATTTGTTGTTAAACCAATTTTAATTGTTCCATCAATCACAGCAATGGTTGCGGGTGTCACATCCAGTTCCCGTACAATTTGCTCCACTGCTAGTGCGGTTTCATAATTATCAGGATAAGGCATGCCATGAGAAATAATTGTGGATTCTAATGCCAGTATCGGTTTGTTATGCTCAAGCGCTGCTTTTACTTCGGGGGAGTAATCAAAAAATTGGTTCATGATGAATTTCTCGTACTGAATGGTTTAGTTGAATATTTTTTAATGCTTCAAAATTTATTTGTTCATTGACGGTGTGACATGATTGCACGGTTAAAGCAGCCATTGCTGCCCCTGTATGACAGGCATCAATTATGGGTGTGTTCTTTTTTAATTCATAAAGAATTCCTGCAATGAAAGCATCTCCTGCTCCACTGACATCGACTATTGGATCAATAAAAAATGCTGGAACATGTTTTTTAACGGTTTCATTAACAATCACATAACCTGATTTTCCCAAACTGATAATGCAATTCCTAACGCCTTTATCCAACAATATCTGGCCTGCTTTGATGCAGTCAGACACTGAATGAATATGAGTTTGTGTTAAAGCTTCTGCCTCAAAACGGTCCGGTTTCAACAGAAAAATATTCTCTAATAAAGGCGGTAATTTTCGGGCTTTGCTCACAGAAACCGGATCAATGCATAGCTTAATATTTTGGGTGCGCGCTATTTGAATGGCATATTCAATAATAACATGAGGTAAATTAGTATCCAGAAATACAATCTCTTCATTATTCCATTCACACCAAGAAGACGTAAATTGATCGAAGGGAACATGATCAAAAATTTCCATGTCGGCTAAAGCAAGAACTAATTCTCCTTCTTTATCGAGAATAACATCATAGTGAGCTGTAGATTTATTATGAATAGTAAGAATATTTTGGATTCCCACGCCCATACTTTTTAAATGGGCAATGGCGTGTAGTCCATCATTATCTTGGCCTACTACGCCGTAGATATGAACATTGTTAGTCAATAATGAAAGATTTTTTGCAACATTATGAGCAACACCACCAAAGCTTGAAATGGATGAAACGGGATTGGATGTCCCTAATTGCAGTTGATGGGTGGATGTTAATTTGCGATCAATGGTTATGCCGCCAATGCATATTATTTGTTTATTCATTAATGGATCAAAAAAATTTTTTGAGTCAAGCATCATAGCATGAGAACAGCGGAGTTTCCTGCTGGATAAGAATGAATCCTTCTGTGCTATTCTTTTTTTATGACCGTTGAACGAAATTGATTATTCAACTTCCTACCCGCCACTCTTTATTGCTGTTTTTAGACCATTCATAGTTTGTGAAGTATAGTGATTATCTGATATAAATTGTTTACAGATACTTTTGAGGACTTATAAGGAAAATCATGGGACTTCTCATTGATGGTCAGTGGCATGATGTCTGGTACGATACGTCTAAAACAGGAGGGGCATTCAAACGAGAACCGAGCCAATTTCATTCGGGGATAAGTAATGAGCCCAATTCTCGCTTTCCAGCTGAAAAAAACCGTTATCATTTATATGTATCGCTTGCTTGTCCATGGGCGCACCGGACTTTAATTTTCAGAAAACTCAAAAAACTTGAAGATTATATTGATGTTTCCATAGTGCATCCGCACATGCTTGAAAAGGGATGGACGTTTAAACAAGAAATGGGAGCTACTGGAGATACTCTTTATGGATTGAACTATTTATATGAACTTTATGTGAAAGCAAACCAAAATTACACTGGCCGAGTTACTGTTCCTGTTTTATGGGATAAAAAGGAACAAACAATCGTTAGTAATGAATCAGCAGAAATTATTCGTCAATTCAATCAAGAGTTTAACCATTTGACAGGTGATAATCAGGACTTTTACCCAGAATCACTTCGAACGGAAATAGATGCATTGAATGACCGAATTTATCATGCCATTAACAATGGAGTTTATCGTTGTGGATTTGCAACAACCCAAAAGGCCTATGAAGAGGCATACATCCAATTATTTCTTTTACTGGATGAACTGGATGAACGACTACGTCACCAAAAATACTTACTGGGTCCACAGGTAACTGAGGCTGATTGGCGCTTTTTTACCACCTTAATTCGTTTTGATGCAGTGTATTACAGTCATTTCAAGACCAATCAGCAGCGAATTAGTGATTATCAAGGGATACAGCCCTATTTAGAAAGACTCTACAATCATCCTGGAGTGCGAGACACCGTAAACTTTTTACATATCAAGCAACACTATTATTTTAGTCACAAGAACATAAATCCAACACAAATTATACCCTTAGGACCGAAACTTAACTTTGATTTTTAATAGCCCCTGATTCCTGTCTTTCTGACGTAGACAGGAATCCAGTCATTACTCAATACATTTAAAAAGTATTAATCTATACTCTATTCTTTAGATCCTTTCTCACCCAATTAATTAATCCACCCTCAATAAGCAGTTCGATTTGACGTTTGGACAGAGTTTGTTTTACTTCTATTTCTCTATCATTAACGGTTATTGTGAATAATGTTTTGTCTAAGATATGGGGTAAGTTATTGATCGCAACAATATCTTCTAAATGGATTTCATCATAATCGTTAGGATTTTTAAAAACCAAAGGTAGAATGCCGAAATTAATCAGATTTTGCCAATGGATGCGTGCAAAACTTTTTGCAATGACGACTCGCAAACCTAAATAGCGAGGAGCTAAAGCCGCATGTTCACGGCTCGAGCCTTGACCGTAATTGTCTCCTCCTATAATTACATGCCCCTCTTGATGTTTTCGAGTACGTTTTGCATAAGTTGGGTCGACCCGAATAAAGATAAATTCACTTATTTTAGGAATATTACTTCTGAAAGGAAGAAATTTTGCTCCTGCAGGAGAGATTTCGTCCGTAGAAATATTATCTCCTACCTTAAGAAGTACGGGTATTCTAAATGAATTTGGCAAGGGTGCTAGCTCTGGCAACGTTACTATATTCGGACCTTTCACGAGTTCTACTTTTTTTGCTTCCTCTAAAGGCAAGGGTGCTTCGAAACATGCTGGATTTAATATTCTTTTCTGAGGGATTTTTATTTCTGGGTAAGGTATGTCCAAAGTAGTTGGATCGGTAATTACTCCTGTCAAAGCGGAAGCAGCGGCAGTTTCAGGGCTACAAAGGAATACTTTATCTTCTTCTGTTCCCGAACGTCCCGGAAAATTTCGCGGTACCGTTCGTAAGCTATTTTTTTCGGTTGCAGGAGCTTGTCCCATCCCAATACACCCATTGCAGCCTGCCTGATGGATGCGGGCTCCAGAATGAATAAGAGTTCCTAAATATCCATCTCGGACCAATTCCTCTAAAATTGTTCGCGAACTTGGATTGATATCAAAAGATACATTTGGATGGATTGTCCGGCCTTTGACGATTTCAGCTGCAATTGCAAAATCTCGATATCCAGGATTGGCAGAAGAACCAATATAGGTTTGATAGACCTCTTCCCCTGCTATTTCAGCGACGGGTACTACATTACCTGGGCTGGTTGGTTTTGCGATGAGGGGGATTAATTTCGATAAATTGATTTCTGTATGTTCGTCATAGGAAGCCTTGGGATCTGCGATTAGTTCTATCCAGTCGTTTTTACGACCTTGACTTTCTAAGAATTCCTTAGTGATCTCGTCTGATGGAAAAACGGTAGTCGTGGCTCCTAACTCGGCCCCCATATTAGCAATTACATGTCGATCCATGGCACTTAAATGTTTTAATCCTTCTCCATAATATTCCAATATGTACCCAACTCCCCCTTTAACATTATAACGACGGAGCATTTCTAAAATGACATCTTTTGCACTAACCCAGGGGGGTAAGGCACCTGTTAAATGAATACCCATAACCTTAGGCATTTTGATATACAGGGGATAACCGGCAATGGCGAGTGCGACTTCCAACCCACCTGAACCAATTGCAACCATTCCCATAGAACCTGCAGCACAGGTGTGACTGTCTGAACCGGTGAGTGTTTTACCCGGCTTTCCAAAATTTTGCATGTGTACGGCATGACTAATTCCATTTCCGGGACGGCTAAAGTAAAACCCAAATCTTCTGGCTGCGCTTGCAAGAAAAAGATGATCGTCAGGATTTTTATTGTCTTCTTGAATTAAATTGTGATCTACGTATTGAACTGATAGTTCAGCGTGGGTACGTTCAAGTCCAATGGCTTCCAATTCAAGCATGACTAGTGTTCCTGTAGCATCTTGACACAAAGTTTGATCCATTTTTAAGGCAATTTCTTTACCAGGCTCCATTTTGCCTTCTAGAAGATGTGCTTTGATGATCTTTTCCGTTACATTCATCGCTTCCTCCTTGAAAACAGCTGATTGTTAAAATATAGCACAATGCACTAAATACACTTTCGATAACCAATAGAAGTTTTAGTTGAAATGAGGCCCCTAATCTACTTTGTTACATTACGAAGTATGGGCTAGACTTCAAATTGATGGAACGTTTGGAGATTAGGGCAATGAATTATGAGGATCGCTTTCATGCAGGGCGCGTTCTAGCTGATTTATTAAAGAAGTACGCGAAACGAACAGATGTACTCATATTGGCGTTACCACGAGGTGGTGTCCCTGTTGCCTATGAAATTGCGAATAAACTTTCGCTTCCATTTGATATTTTCATTGTTCGTAAGCTTGGCGTTCCTGGACATGCAGAATTAGCTATGGGAGCCATTGCGTCGGGAGGAATAATTGTTTTGAACGATGAGATAGTCAATGCCATGCTCATATCGAAAGAGGCGATTAATACGATCCAAAAATCAGAACAAGACGAATTATTACGTCGTGAGTTGGTTTATCGAGGAAAAAAACCATTCCCTAACTTAGCAGGAAAAACAGTAATCCTGGTAGATGATGGTATCGCGACAGGTTATACTATGCGAGCGGCAATTGCCGCATTAAAACAGAAAAATCCAGCTAAAATTATAGTCTCAGTTCCTGTGGCCGCCCGCTCGACCTGTGATGAAATCGCTCCTCTAGTTGACGAAATTATTTGTCCCATGCGCCCGGATAATTTTTATGCCGTAGGCTTGTGGTACAGTGATTTTTCACAAACAACCGACGATGAAGTGATGCAATTATTGCAAAAAAGCTAAGTATCACTCAAACTTATCCTCCTCGCATTAACCATGTAGCGATGAGGCATGAGATGAACAATTTAACCAATAAAATTATTTTAGTGACAGGAGCTTCCAGTGGAATTGGTCAGGCTTGTGCTCGTTTGTGCGCACAGCAAGGAGCTCGATTAATACTGTGTGCTCGCCGAGTCGAACGACTTGAAGCCTTAGCCAAAGAGTTGACTCAACTTTATGGAGAGGAGCATTACGTTTTACCTTTAGATGTATGTGATCCTGAACAAGTTAAAAAGCAACTAGGTTCCTTACCTGGCCAATGGCAATCCGTGGATGTATTAATTAACAATGCGGGATTGGCTTTAGATAGTTTGCCTTTGCAAAAGGGAATTGAAGAACATTGGGATATCATGATTGATACCAATATCAAAGGATTACTCTATGTCAGTCGTACTTTGATACCAGGTATGTTGGAGCGAGGTCGTGGTCATGTAGTCAATATCAGTTCTGTGGCAGGTCACGAATGTTATCCCAATGGTAATGTTTATTGTGCAACCAAACATGCGGTCCATGCTCTTTCAAAATCAATGAGATTGGATATGTTAGGTAAACCTGTTCGAGTTACTGAAATTGCACCGGGTGCGGTTGAAACTGAGTTTAGTGAGGTGCGATGGAATGATAAACAAAAGGCAAAAGAGTTTTATCAAGATTTTCAGCCTTTATTAGCAGATGATATAGCAGATGCGATAGTTTATTGTATAACTCGCCCAAAACATGTAGATATCGAAGAAATGACGATTATGCCCACAGTACAAGCATCAGCTAATCATTTAGCGAGAGATAAGAAATAAGTAAAGTTTGCGCAAAATTGCTCGGGCTCTACCTTCAATGGTCTATTATTTATATATATAGGTGATGGCTAATCCTGGCTGAACCATTTAATAGTGCCAGATTAGGGGGTTGTGTTGGAGCGTGGTGTGCAAGCCTATGTACCTAGTAGGAAGCCTAAAGCGCTCCGTAAACCTCCATAGTGAACCACGTAAGAGGCTCAGTATACAGGAAGTCGTCGCCTGTATTTTTTGAGCACTAATCCCCGTAAATTATTTAAAAATAATCATTTTGATTAAACTGTATACATATCGTATACTTAACCTACAGAAATTAGAGTTGCAATAAAGGCCAGGAGGCTATTATGAAAATACTAATGATTTCCGTAGTATTAAGTACCCCCCTTTTCTTAACTGCTCTGCCTGCTTTTTCGGCTCTACCCTCTGCGCTTGAGAATCCAGCACTAAGGACCGATGCTGCAGTTAACAATAATTTACCCAAAGCAACCAATTATACCCATTGGTATCGATGGCATCATTGGAACCTTTGGTAAATTTTTAGTTATGTCTCTTAGGGTTCACTATTGAGGAAGAGATTATGAATAAATTAATACTTGCGTTAATGGTATCAGGAATGACATTTTTAGTCACAGGGTGTGTTACGGAGCGTGTTTATAATCAATCTTATACTAAAACTTATTATACCCCAGCTCATACGACTCCAGCTTACACTTATTCGGCCGGTTATCATACGAGCCCCTATTGGGATATAGATTATTATAATGATAGCGATGCATATTATTATGGGTATAACGATTTAGGTGATGTGGGGTATTGGGGTATGTACAATACTTATCAGGTTTATTAATTATGGTTTTATCTGGTTGAGATAGATCCTCGTAGTTAAGTGCGAGGATCTAAGAACTTCCAGCAATCTTTAATTAATAAATGAAATTGAATTTTGGGGCGTGCATTTTTATTATTCTTTGGCGCGAGAAACGTACTCACCTTTGCGAGTATCTACTTTAATTAACTCTCCAGTTTGCACAAATAAGGGAACGCGCACTACCGCTCCGGTTTCTAAAATGGCGGGCTTTCCACCACCTCCAGAGGTATCGCCTTTTAATCCAGGATCTGTCTCGGTAATTTCTAAAATTACAAAATTAGGTGGTGTCACTTGTATGGGTTCATTATTCCAAAGGGTTACGATACAAATATCTTGTTCTTTTAACCATTGTGCCGCATCAGCAAGTACTTCTTTACTTAAGGCATATTGTTCAAAATTATCAGGAACCATGAAATGCCATTGTTCACCATCGTTATAAAGATATTGCATTTCTACATCGGCAACGTCAGCAGAAGGTAACGATTCATTTGATTTAAATGTGCGCTCCACAACTCGACCTGTTTTCAAGTTACGAATTTTAATGCGGGTAAAAGCTTGTCCTTTTCCTGGTTTTACAAATTCACAATCGAGAATGGTACATGGGGCGTCATCAACCATTACTTTCAAGCCATTTTTAAATTCATTGGTGCTATAAATTGCCATTAGTGCTCCACAGTTGAGATTTTGCTTCGTTTTAGTTAAAGTTCGCACAGTTTATCAAGTCTGTGTAATTAATGCGAGATTCCTCTTTAAGTTGGCAAAAAAATTTGGCACAAGGTTTTGCTTCAGTCACTGAATTATTAAATTTTCTGGAGCTGCCTTTATCTACTGGAAACGTGCACGCTGAAAAGCAATTTTCTAGTCGTGTTCCTTTAGGATTTGCTAAACGTATGCAAAAAGGTAATCCTCGTGATCCTTTATTGCTCCAAGTTTTAGCGACTGAAGATGAATTACAAAGTAATGAAGAATACAGTGACGATCCTTTAGAGGAGCGCAGTAGTAATCCAATTCGAGGATTAATGCATAAATATTACGGTCGAGTGTTGTTAACTTTGACCGGGGTCTGCGCAGTGAATTGCCGTTATTGCTTTCGCCGACATTTTCCCTATCAAGACAATAATCCTGGACGCAATGGATTTAAAGCCATTTGTGACTATATAGCCCAAGATGCAAGTATTACCGAGGTAATTTTAAGTGGCGGTGATCCCTTGTTGGCCTCTGATTTGGTACTGGCCGAGTTAATAAAACAATTGGAAGAAATTCCTCATTTACATACCTTACGCATTCATACACGGATTCCTGTAGTATTTCCCGAACGGATGGAGCAGAGCTTACTTGCACTATTACAAACAACGCGATTCAAGAAGGTAATTGTGTTGCATTGTAACCATGCTCAGGAACTGGATGATTCGGTAGGTCAAGTCCTTCGTGAGTTACAACAAATAGGATGTCATCTTTTGAATCAAACTGTTTTACTCGCAGGAATAAATGATGAGGCTCATATTTTGGCTAATTTAAGTCAAACTTTATTTGCATATGGAGTTTTACCTTATTATTTACACCGATTGGATAAAGTAAAAGGAGCTGCTCACTTTGATTTGCCGTTTGAGAAAGTACAAGCTATTTATCACCAATTACAAAATCTTTTGCCAGGATACCTTTTACCGCGTTTGGTTTGCGAAGAGCCCGGAAAATTAAGTAAAACTCTATTAATTTAGGGTATACTGGAGCCTGATACTTTGCTTTTTCTAACAAAATTTCAATAAGCTAACGGGTGATCCCCATGCAAAAGTTTTAAGAGATAAAGAATGAAAAAATTACCTGTATTAAATCCCGGAGATGCGATTGAAATTATTGCACCTTCATCTCGAAGTACGGACAGTCAATTGCTCGAGTTAAAAGAATTATTAGAGTCTTGGGAGTTGAAATGTATCGTGCAACATGACATTTTTGCTCAGGATTTCTTATGCGCTAATACAGATGAGATGCGATTTAAACATTTGAAAAACGCCTTACACAATCCCGAAACAAAAGCAGTAATTTGTGTGCGTGGTGGTTACGGTTCGACGCGTTTAATTCCCCGATTAGCAGAACTTGAACCTCCTGAATCGGTTAAACTATTCATTGGCATCAGTGACATCACCTGTCTGCATCTTTATTTGCAACAACATTGGGGTTGGCCCACAATTCATGGGGCTGCTGCGCCTGATAAATTTTCCAAAGACTCAATTGCAGCCGTGAAGTCTATTTTATTGAGGGAGACCCCGGCTAAGTTCACGGGGCTTATTCCATTGAACAAGGCTGCACAAAAAGAGGAGATTATTAAGTCTCCGGTTACTGGGGGCAATTTAGCAATCATTCAATCTGGTATTGGCACATGTTGGCAAATGGATGGTCGAGATAAAATTATTTTGCTCGAAGAAGTAGGTGAACGAGGATATCGTGTGGATCGAATGCTGGAGCATTTAAAACAAGCGGATATCTTTACAAATGCGGCAGCAATTCTATTGGGCGATTTTCTCAACGGGGATGAACCAAATGGTTCTTCTTTAATTGAACCCGTCTTACAACGTTTTGCTGAACGTAGTGCTATTCCAGTACTAAGAATTGCAGGGATAGGGCATGGTACAATCAATTTTCCTATCCCTCTGGGAACAGAAGCACATTTGCAACTTGGCGAACATGCCCAATTAACGTGCTTTCGCTAACTTGGGAGCAGCAAAATCAGTACTTGCTGCCCCCGTTTTTTAAATCGTACTTCCTTCCTCTTGATACAGCTTAATTAACTTTTCTTGAGCGCAACTCGTTCCTTGCGTTACTGGTTTATAACTTCCATCACTTTGCATTTCCCACGTATTGCTGTTGTCCTTGAGGTAGTTTTTGATAATTTCTTGCTTGATCCGCTTTTTACATTGCTCATCCAGGATTGGAAACATAATTTCAATGCGATGGTATAAATTTCTTTCCATTAGATCGGCGCTTGAACAAAAGTAATGTTCTTCTTCTTGAATCCGAAAATAAAATACTCGATGATGTTCCAAGAAGCGTCCAATATAGGAAAGTACTCGTATATTTTCCGAAATACCGGGTATTCCGGGTTTTAAACAACAGACTCCCCGCACAAGCAAATTTATTTTCACTCCCGCTTGTGATGCCTTATATAAGGCCTGAATTATCGTTTTATCGGCTAATCCATTTACTTTTAAAAGGATCTCGGTGTCTTCATTTTTTAATCCAGCTGCAGTACATTGTTCAATATATTGCAATAGGGTTTTTTGTAAGGTAAATGGTGAATGGCTTAGTGCTTTAAGTTTGACAACTTTACCCAGCCCAGTTAACTGTTGGAAAATAATTTGAATATCTGAGGTAATCGTTGGTTCGCAAGTTAATAAACCTAAGTCAGTGTATCGTTTTGCTGTGTACTCATGGTAGTTGCCGGTGCTTAAATGGACGTAACGCTTTAGTTTTCCATGAGCTCGACGAACAACTAGGGTCATTTTAGCATGGGTTTTATAGCCTACGACTCCATAAAGCACCAGAATTCCTGCGGCATGTAATCGGTTTGCTAGTTTTAGATTGGATTCCTCATCAAAACGAGCCCGTAATTCGATTACTGCGGTCACTTCCTTGCCAGAATGAGCTGCATCAACCAAAGCATCGACCATTACAGATTCTGATCGGGTACGATATAATGTTTGGCTTATTGCCAACACATTGGGATCGCTTGCTGCCTGTCTTACAAAATCAATAACGAGTTCAAAGCTTTGATAGGGATGATGAAGGAGAATGTCTTGTTCATCGATCACATTGAATAGATTTCGTTCTGATCTAGGAAATTGAGGATATTGTGCTGAGAAAGGGGGGTAATTCAAGTCAGGTCTTTCAATGCTGTTAATTGCAGTTAAATGACGTTGTATATTAACGGGCCCATCACAATAATAAGTATCTTCATGGCGAAGATGATATTTTTGTAATAAAAAATCCACAATTTTCTCGGGACAATTTTTTTCAATTTCTAATCGAACCACATGACCATAATGACGAGAAAAAATTTCTCGTTGCACAGCCTTCGCCAAATCATCAATTTCTTCTTCTCGTAAAAAAAGATCACTATTTCGAGTAAGACGAAAAGAATAACAACCACTTATTTCCATTCCTGGGAATAAACTATTGACGTGGGTAGTAATAATAGAGGAGAGATGAACAAAATAATGAGCATCTCCACATAACTCCGAAGGCAAATGAATGACTCGAGGAAGTGATCTCGGGGCATGTACCACTGCATAATTAATGTTACGATCAAAAGCATCTTTACCACTTAAAGAAATAATGAAGTTTAGGCTTTTGTTAATTAGTTGTGGCAAGGGATGTGCTAGATCGAGCGCAATAGGACTAATTACCGGTTGAATCTCGTGCTTAAAATAGTGTTTTGCCCACAAGTGAATATCATCAGTCCATTGTTCGGTATCCAGAAAATAAATATTTTCCTTAGCTAGGGCTGGAAGGAGTTGTTTATTAAAGATCGAGTAAAGCTGATCGATAAGTTTATGTGTTTTTTGACTGATTTGGCTAAATGCTTCATCAGATCGTAAACCATCAATAGTCAATTTTCCTGAAGACATTGCAATTTTTTCTTTAAGGCCTGCTACACGTATTTCAAAAAACTCATCAAGGTTACTGCTACAAATACTTAAAAAACGCATTCTTTCCAGCAAAGGCACCCGTTCGTCATTAGCCAGCATCAGTACACGCTGATTAAATGCGATAATTGAGAATTCTCTATTGATGTAGTATTCGGGGTTGTCCAACACAGTGTCCAAGTGTAACTCCATTTTTCTTACAAAAAGTAATAAGGCTTGGCTATGTTATTATTTTAGGTCTTAACGGACCAGAAAAAAACATACCACTATAAATCCTATAAACCCATAAAAAGGTGATAAGTTCCAGAAGGTTAACGCAATAAAAAAAACCAAACAACACAACACAATAGGGATTGAAAAATACATACCTACAACGCCCTGCCCAACTGAGTAACTGGCAGCTGCAAGTAAGGCCAATGCACCATATTGTACGCCTATCATTATTTTTCGCATTCCCGGCCCATTATGGCTTGTGAGCCAATGATAGCCTGCTATCGCCATCAGTAGTCCCGGTAAATTAAGACTTAGAACAGCAAGGATTAAACCAGTGATTCCGGCAGCTTTATATCCAATAAGGGCCGATAATTTAACCCCGGTCAATCCTGGAAAAATAAAACTTGAACCCACCATGGCGATAAATTCTTCTTGTCCTATCCAATGTCGATAATCAACAGCTTCATACTCCAACAGCTTTAACATGGAATTCCCACCACCTAAGGAAATAAGACCAATTTTTCCGAAGCTTAGGATGATCGCGACTAAGGTATTTATCATAATTTCATTAAATTTTTCAGGAAAGTTACATATTCGCAGGAAACAGGTTCATCCAGCAAGTGTTTGGAGATAGTCTCTACCAAATGCAGCGATTTTCCTTCGATACATAAGCTAAAATAAATTTGGTTGCATACCTCGACACGAGCGAGTTCAATTTTTATGCTGGGTTTCGTTGGCAATTTATAGATAAGTGCTTCTTTTTTGACACAAACCTCAATTCCTTTCTGTTCAACTTGCTGTGCTATTTCTTGTAAATCTGGAGGAAGAGGTTGATCATAAGAATCGCTAAGAATTATTTTTGCTCCATAACCTGCTGTATGGTTTGATTGTTTGAGTAGAGGCTTGTAAAGCAATTGTTCCCTGCGTTTCTTAATGTTGTAATTTGTTCCAGGTAGCAAATAATAGTAATCTTCTCTATGTTTTTGCTTGTATTGAGCTAAATCGAGTATTGAGTCATCAATGATATTTAAGATAATTATTTTATTATCCGGCCAAAAGAAACGCTTTTCCCATTTTATCTGCTCGTCTTTTTTATCTACTAAAGTGGGCAAAGAAAAGCCAGTTTTGGGAGTAAACTCGAAATTCCAAACCAAACGTTGGTTCATGCTCAATTGCTACTCGTAAAATAAAGAGTATATACTACACCTTTATTATGCAAAGCAAGGGAAGGTATTGATATTATGGCCATTCTATTTTTTTTAGTGTACCTAATATTTACTTTGATTGTTCTTTACCGAGCAATGAATCCATTAGTTTGGGAGTTGGGTAGCGTTTTTTACTTAATTGTTGCCACTTTTGCTATTGGTTTGCCTTGGATTATTGGTTTTCTGCTCTGGCTTGTGATTATTGTCGCATTACTCGTAGTCTATCTTGAGCCGTTACGCGCCTCGATTGCGGACCACCTTTATAAGAGAGCTGGCAAATCGATTCCTAAGTTATCCAAAACAGAGGAAGAGGCTCTCAATGCAGGGGATACTTGGTTAGAACAAGATATCTTTACTGGAACTCCTAATTGGAACCGACTGGCAAATGTAGCTACAGAACTCTCTGCAGAAGAACAAGCCTTTCTTGAGAATGAAACGAACACTTTATGCAGCATGATCGATGAGTGGGAAATTAGCCAAACACGTGATTTACCCGAAAAAGTTTGGTCCTATATGAAGGAAAATGGATTTTTTGGTTTGGTCATTCCCAAAGAATATGGTGGCAAAGGATTTTCGGCGCGTGGTCATTCTGATGTAGTAATGAAAATATCCAGTCGTTCTGGAGTTGCTGCGGTAACGGTAATGGTTCCTAACTCTTTAGGCCCTGGCGAATTAATTAATTACTATGGTACCGAGGAACAAAAGAATCATTACTTACCGCGTCTTGCAAAAGGTATTGATATTCCTTGTTTTGCACTAACAGAACCCGGGGCTGGTAGTGATGCAACCTCCATTCAATCCACTGCTATCGTCATGAAGAAAAAAGTAGATGGCAAAATGGTACTCGGATTAAATATTACTTTAGATAAACGCTGGATTACTTTAGCACCCGTAGCAACCCTAATTGGCCTTGCAGTAAACGTGAAAGATCCCGATGGTTTATTGCAGGGTGAAGGACAAGAAGGTATTACATGCGTGTTGATCCCACGTGACACTAAGAATCTGGAAATTGGCAATCGTCACTTACCTTCGGATCAACCCTTTATGAATGGCACAATTCGTGGAAAAGATATTTTTGTGCCCATAACCACAGTGATTGGCGGTCAGCAACGGATAGGTAATGGATGGCAGATGTTGGTCGAATGCTTATCAATTGGTCGCTCCATTTCTTTACCGGCGCTTGGAGCGGGTTCTTCCTCTACTTGTTATTTGGCAACGAGTGCATTTGCGCGCATACGTTGTCAATTTGGTGTGGAAATTGGCCAATTTGAAGGAATTGAAGAAAAACTTGCAGAAATCGCAGGTTTAAATTATTTGATTAATTCAAACCGATTAATGACTGTAGCCGCGGTGAACGAGCATAAAAAACCTTCTGTAGCCTCTGCAATTGCGAAATATTTTAATACAGAATTGGCGCGATCAGTGGTTAATGCCTCAATGGATGTGCATGCAGGAAGAGCTGTAGTGGTGGGGCCACGTAATTATCTCACCAATTTTTATAATGGAGTGCCTATTTCTATTACGGTGGAAGGGGCTAATGTGATGTCACGTAACTTATTGATTTTTGGACAAGGCTCGATGGCATGCCATCCTTATATTCGCCAAGAGTTTTACGCAATATCCAACCAAGATAAAGAAGCTTTTAGAGAAATAATTTGGAAACATATTCAATATTTCATGCAAAATTTTGCCAAAACTATTTGTTCTGGATGGACGGGTGGAATATTTATTAGTGCTCCTAAACAAAAAATGAAACGTGAATATCAGCGGTTGGCACGCCTTAGCCACGCTTATGCATGGTTGGCGGATTTGTCTCTAATAGTCTTGGGGGGAGATTTAAAACGTAAAGAGCGACTCTCTGCGCGTCTTGCTGATGGTATGTCCTATCTTTATATGGCCATGGCTGTTTTACGTAATGTACAATTAAATAATGAAAATCCAGATGATGTATTGCATGCTCAATGGGCTGTTTCCTATTGTTTTTATCATGCGCAACGTGCAATGATCGCATTATGCAACAATTTTCCGTCCCGATTTTTAGGCGCTTTCGCTCGTGTTTTGGCCTTCCCTTTAGGACAAACGATGCGTTATCCAACGGATAAGCTGGATCAGCAATTAGCACGATTGATGACCAAGAATAATCAGTACCGCGATCGGTTGAAAAAGATTGTTTATTTAAGTGGGGATGCAAAGCAACCAATCGACAAAGTAGAGCAAGCTTTACAGCAAATCATTAAAACTGATGATCTAGCCAAAAAAATGGGCGACTTAAGACGAGTTAAATTCGGTAAGTTAAGAGATAAATTAAAAGAAAAAGTGGTGCTTAATGAGCTCACACAACAGGAAATGGATGCGTTACTTGCAACGGAAGCGGCGCGATGGGATGCTATTTTAGTTGATGAGTTCACTTTTGATTCCATGAAAAACCCATTATTTAACTCAGTTATTGATGAGATTAAATCACCCTTTATGCAGGAAGATGTTTCTTCTTAAAGAAGGATTTCCCGCGGGAAACCGCGGGTTTTAGTTATGTAATCTATAAGTTTTTCAGGAATAAAGAATAAGTAATAGGCTATACAACCTATATTTACGCGTTTTTAACAAGCAAGCTGAAAAAGCAGTTATCTTATAAATAACGTTAGTTTGCTATAATAAGTCAATACAAAATAGAATTCTTGTGAGAAATGTATGTCCTCAACTTCACCTGTAATATCATCGGGTAATGATAAAACCTTCGTTAGAGAAGATCTTCTAAAAGCAATGCAACTTGCAGGAACCTCAGCAGAGCTAGCTCAGTATTTAAAAAAACAAGTCCATGAGATAGTTGATACTTCCAGAGCTTTTAAAAAATCGCCCGAAAAAATGCAAGTGGCACAACAAATAATAAAAGCGGTTGACGAATTTACGCAACTTGTGGAATATAAATTTTCTGAACAAGAAAAGAAAATCTGGGCTGGTATACCGCCGAATTCAAGGTTTGAAAATATACACCGTGGAATCACCCAGGAAGCGGTAGAATTATTAGAGAAAAAAGGTTTTGCGGGAATCCGATTCGATTATGCTATCAAGCAGACTGGAGATGAGAAAGGACATTTTGTTCGCGGATATGCGTCTATAGAGAAAGGAGCTCCTCCATTGGATGGAGAAACAGTAGATGCTTTAGATCGTTTGTTTAATGCATGGTTAGCAAATGAACATCAAGTTCTAACTGAGAATGGTTTTTTCTTTAAAACGGACGCAGAAGGGAATAAAACAAGGCAGTTGACTGCAGATGAAGTAGAAGAGATCATGGCTGATTCAGCACAGGGCTTTAAGGATTATTTACAAAGCAATCATGCTGAAACCCCACTGGTGGCTCGCCAACGAGAATACCCAGGTGAACAGCGATTGGAAGAAGCCAAGAAGGCCGCAGCTCAAAAAGCTGTAGAGCGTGTAATAGAAGAAGAAGAAGCGGAAAAAGTCGAGGCCGAAGTTCAACCCCAAAACATTAGCCCAACCTAAACGGGGCTTTTTTACTGTTTAAAAAACAGTGCAAGGGGTCTAAGTTATTTATACATGTAGTGAATGCTGATTTTAGATCATATTCACTGCATGTAATCTTTCTAAAGTTCCTATATCAAACCAAAGGCCACTATAAAGGCTGGCTGTTACTTTATTTTCTCCAGCGTATTGACGGATTATAGGTGCAACCGAATAGCGACCGAGTTTGTAATTAGAAAATATATCTGGATGATAACAGCAGATACCTGCAAAGGTGTATTTTCGATCTGCATTACATAGTTGAGTTTGATTGATTAATCCGAAATCTCCAAGATGATTAAGGGCTGGATTTTTATTTACTAAAATTACATGAATGGTATGAATATTTTCGGGTTGTAATTGAGAGAAGTCAAAATCCGTATAGATATCCGCATTGACAGTGATAAAAGGTTTATCACCAAGCAGTGGCAATGCATTTACAATACCTCCACCTGTTTCTAAGCCTCCGGGCGGTTCTGGTGAATAACAAATTTCAATTCCCCAACGAGCTCCATCACCTAAATACTGACGGATTTTTCCCCCAAGATAGGCATGGTTTATGACTAATCGTTCAAAACCTGCTTTTGCTAAATTGCTTACATGGTGCTCTATTAAAGGCTTTTCTTTAACAATGCAAAGGGCTTTGGGGGTGATATCAGTAAGCGGTTTTAAACGATCGCCACGTCCAGCAGCTAATATCATCGCAGTTTTCATGGTAGATAAACTCTCATTTGCATAAATTGAAAGAATGAATGTAATTCCTTATAAATTTCTGTACATTCAAGTACATATTTAAAAGTTAAAGGTAAGTCTTTAAGATATCCAGGTTTGTTATCGCGTAAATGCAAGCGAGAAAAGATTCCTAAAACTTTTAAATGTCTTTGTAAACCACAAAGATCAAATGCACGGATAAATTCAGGCAAGGAATAATCTTTAGTTAAAGTACTTTGAGCGTAAAAAAATTCAACCCATTCCAGGACTTTACTTCTTGGCCAGGAAATATAACAATCTTTGAGCAAAGAAACCAAATCATAAGTAAATGGGCCAATCATTGCATCTTGAAAGTCAATAACTCCCAAGGTTGATTCCACCTCATTTTGTAATAGCATCAGATTGCGAGAGTGGTAATCACGATGAATAAAAGTCAACGGTTGAAGGGCTACTTCTGTGGCGATCCAATCCATGGTTTGTTGTACTAAAGAATGTTCATCTTGTGTTAGTTGTAAATCGAGATATGCTTTAAAAAACCATTCAGAGCATAAACTCATTTCTTTGAGCATATGTGCTTTATCAAACTGTGCAAGAGTCGGATTGTAACTGGAACAGTTTTGAATTTTAAATAAAGTGTTTATTGCATGATAATAATGTTCATCCACGTTTTCGGAGTGAAGGGCATTCAAGAGAAGTTGATCTCCTAAATCACTTAATAATAAGAATCCATCGGCTAAATTAGTTGCTAGAATTTTCGGCGTTTGAACTTCCACTTTCTCAAGGGTTTGTGCAATATATATAAAAGGTTTAAGATCCTCTTTTCCTGGAGGCGCATCCATGACAACTTGGGTGATTCCATTATATTTTAGACGAAAATATCGTCTAAAACTGGCATCTCCAGCCAAAGGAGTTAATTGGAAATCTTCTAGTTTTAGCGTATCAATTAACCATTCTTTAAGTGCGTTTTCTCTAGCATGCATGGTATACTTTCCCATCATTATTTCTGGTTGTAACTTATAACCAAGATCTCCTCTCTCATGAATAGAGAGAATAAAGAGGTAGGCTGTGGTATGAATTATACCGCAATACCTTTAGCGTGAACGCGACGATCTTAAAGTAAACAGTTACATATTTTTTGTGTGCATGATAAGGCATTTTATTACCCGTGAACAAGATTTCATTTAAATGGTTCTTGATGAGCATCTGTATGACCTTACTTATTTTGCTCATGGTAATTTATCATGCGTTAGCCCATTCTGCTTCTATAATTAATGAACCCGTTCAAGCCTGTGTCATCGCTCGCGATGTGGATTTAACTGATTCAGTGAGGTCGAAATTTGCTCAATGCTTGGGTTGGTACGCAGATCAAAGTTCCCCGATTTGCCTTGGTTCATATCAACCGCTCACGGTGACGCCGCTTGCCTCACCTGATGAAATCAGGATTATGGCCGATCAAGTTTCTTTTTATCAAGATAAGCCATCCACCTTATCGGGCCATGTTGAAGTACAGCAAGGTCAAAGAATAGTCAATGCACAAACAGCACATGTTTATCGTGATCCAAAAAGTAAAGAGGTCACGAAAATAGAATTTTTGGGTAATGTTCATTACCTGGAACCTGATAAATTATTGATTGCTCGTAAAGCAACAATCAATCCTCAAGATAAATCAGGTCAAACTGAAGATGTACTCTATCGTTTTAATACCAACAAAAATTCGGCAATCTTGCCTGCATGGGGAAGAGCCAGTTTAATGCAGCGCTTTCCAAATTCAGATTACTTATTACGGCGGGCGACATACACTACTTGTGCCCCACAAGATAAAGCTTGGGATATAGAGGCTAAATCAATTGTCATTGATAACAAGAAAAAGATGGGTGTCGCTAGGAATGTGAAGTTACGTATTCATGACTGGCCGCTACTTTATGTTCCTTACCTGAGTTTTCCTACAACTAAAGAACGTAAATCAGGTTTTTTAATGCCTATAGTGGGATATTCGAATGTAGGGGGTTTTGATCTAGGACTTCCTTATTATTGGAATATTGCTCCAAACTATGATTTGACTGTAACACCGCATCTTTATACTGAGCGGAATGTTATGTTAAGCGGAGATTTCCGTTATTTAACGCCACACAGCGTGGGCTTTCTTACTGGGAGTTTTTTACCGAACGATGCTGCATACCGGAATTTTTTGGACAATAATGTAGAAGAATTTCCCTTTTTTAGAGATAAGTCAACAAATCGATGGTCATTTGGGGTTCGTGATACCACGCAATTGAGCTCTAATTTGCGTTTAAATGTAAATGTGCAACAAGTTTCTGATGATTATTACTTCCAGGATTTTAGTACCAATTTGGCACGGATTACTCAGCGACAATTATTGCGCCAAGCCGATTTAACCTATTCGACAGAACATTGGACTTTTAGAAGTATGGTTCAAAGTTTTCAAACGTTACACCCGATCAATGAGACTCCTATTCTTGATCAATATGAACGTTTACCGCAAATAAATGCTCGTGGTTATTATTATGACTTGCCCGCACAGGCCAATTTAAATATAACAGGGCAATATGATCAGTTTATTTGGCCGACATCACCTCAATTTTTACGAAAAATGCCTCAGGGTCCAAGGTTTCACCTAAACCCAATTCTTTCTGTGCCACAGCGAACGAGTTGGGGATTTATAACACCATCAGCTGAGTTTGTAGAAAACTACTATCAGGTCCAGAATAATTGGATTGATACGAACACTGAAGATAACCGTTTTATTCCTCGTTTTAGTACCCATGGTGGTTTATTTTTTGATAGGAACTTTAATTGGAGGGGTAAGTCATACACCCAAACTTTAGAGCCAAGTTTATATTATTTGTATGTTCCTTTTTATAATCAAAGTCAGCTTCCGATATATGATACGGGGAACATGATTTTTAATTTTGATCAACTATTTAGAACCAATCGCTTTTCCGGATTCGACCGAATTGGTGATGCTAATCAATTATCCTATGCAGTAACCACTCGTTGGCTTTCAGGAAGTACGGGTACTGAATTAGCCAGTTTTTCGGTGGGTCAAATTAAATATTTTTCGGATAGACAAGTACAGCTATGTCGTAGTCCTACCGGAATTTGCACCGCAAATCCTCTTGAGATTGGCCACTTATCTCCCTTTTCTGAAACATCCCCTATAGCTTCTCGGGCAGTTTATCACTTTAACCGATCTTTAAAAATTCTCGGTGATTATGTATGGGATCCTGCAACTTCCGGGACAAACAATGGGGATTTAAACTTACATTATCAACCTAAATTAAATGCAGTCATTAATTTAGGCTACAGCTATTTAGTTAATGGAGATGTGACCAAAGTTAGGAATAATGCAGGGGTAGATAATGCATTACATCAGGGAATGGTTTCTGCTGCTTGGCCAGTCAGTGATCGATGGAGCGCTATTGGCGCATATAGTCATAATATTAGTAAAGATTACAGTATGATGTCTTTATTAGGGATGCAATATGATAGTTGCTGTTGGGCTGTGAGAATTTTGGGAGGAAGAACGTTTAAGAGTTTAAATGCAGAATATATGCCCCAATATAATAACAACATCTATTTGCAAATTTTATTAAAAGGCTTAGGATCAGTAGCAAATAGTGATCCTGGGAGTGTATTGCGTACTTATATTCCTGGATATAGTGATCCATTTCATAGTTAGATCGAACATTGGTATAAATTAAAACAGAGTCGCTTGTGTTTTGAATAAAAATAACCTAAATTGCTCGAAAAAAAGTAATAAGGATTAACATGTATAAAAAAATAACCCTTGCATGCCTATTGTTTGCTGTCGTTGGCATGACCGAAGCAAAACAATTATTGGATAAGGTGGTTGCAGTTGTTAATAACGGAGTAATCACTGCAAGTGAACTAAACAAACAAGTTGAATTGACAAAGAAACAAATTATTGCTCAAAGAATGCAAGTTCCAGAAGATTCAGTGTTACGTAAGCAAGTACTTCAACATTTAATTGATGTGAATGTGCAGTTGCAGATGGCAAAGCAACACGGCCTCACGGTAGATGATACAGAGTTAAACCAGGCCATTGAAAAAATAGCTACTGCGAATCATGCCACTGTAACTCAATTGCGGGAGGAAATTACTAGACAAGGAATGACTTGGAATGAATACAGAGAAAATATTCGAAAAGAAATTCTTCTTTCTAACTTGCAACAAAAGGCGGTTGGGCGGGACGCTGCAGTTTCAAATGAACAAGTTGAGCAATATCTTAAAACAGAAGGGGGAATAATCAACCGTTCGGCACTGACCTATCATCTTCAGAATATAGTTATTCCCTTAAATGAAGAGCCTACATCAGAAGAATTAAAAAAAGCCAAGGCCAAAGCAGATTCGTTGCTGGTGCAGATAAAAAAAGGTGGGGATTTTAGTCGCTTGGCTATAGAAAATTCCAGTGGTGAATTTGCATTGGAAGGAGGTGATTTAGGTGAGCGTCATTTAGCTGAATTACCCGAATTGTTTGCTAAGGAAGTAGTAAATATGAAAGTGGGACAAGTATCAGGTCCCTTACGTGCAGGTAATGGTTTTCAATTAATTAAACTGGTTTCTATTGGTGGTGACAATCAACATCATGTCATTACCAAAACTCATGTTCGTCATATTCTTTTAAAGCCTGATCCAAGCATGCTTCCTGAAGATTCCAAAAAACAAGTGAATAATATTTATCAGCAACTAAAATCAGGTAAAGATTTTGCACTGATGGCAAAACAATACTCCCTGGATTCATCGAGTGCGGTAAAAGGTGGTGATTTAGGTTGGGTTTCGCCAGGAGTGTTAGTCCCTGAGTTTGAGAAAGCCATGGATAAGCTAGCTGTTAACGAGATAAGTCCACCTGTCAAATCACAATTTGGTTGGCATCTTATTCAAGTGCTTGGCCGTAAACAAGAAGATGATTCCGAAGCTTTTAAAAAGCAACAAGTACGACAATTTTTACAACAACGAAAGTTTGCAGAAGCAGTTCAAAATTGGCAACAACACATACGTTCGGATGCTTATGTGAATATCATTGAAAAGGAGCTGGCGTGAGGCCTTTGCTTATAAGCAGCGGGGAACCAGCTGGAGTTGGTCCAGATTTATGTCTGGCACTTGCGGGGTATAATTTTCCTTTGGTAATTTTAGGAGATCAGGCCGTATTAGAAGCTCGAGCTAAAGAACTAAATTTCGAAGTTTGTTTTACCCCTTATAAAACTGGACAAGTTGTTGAAACTAAACCTGGTCATTTGACCGTATGTTCGGTGACTTGTCCTGAGAAAGTGCAAAGTGGGCATCTAAACCCTAAAAATGCCAGTTATGTTATAGAGTTGTTAAATCAAGCCGCCAGATTATGTGGACAAGGTGATTTTTCTGGATTAATTACGGCGCCAGTCCACAAGGCAAATATTAACGAAGCGGGCATCTCATTTACGGGTCATACTGAATTTTTTGCACAATACTACAAAGTAGATGTAGTAATGATGTTAGCGAGTACAGCGATGAAAGTTGCTTTAGTGACTACCCATCTTCCATTACGTAGGGTATCTGATGCCATTACATCAGAACTTATTATAAAAGTGATTACTCAGGTACATCAATCCTTAATCCAAGATTTCAATATTAAAAACCCCTGCATTAAAGTGGCCGGTTTAAATCCACATGCGGGCGAGTCGGGATATTTGGGAAGGGAAGAAATTGAGATAATCTCTCCTGCGCTAACTGTATTAAAAGAACGAGGTATGAATGTTGAAGGTCCTATGCCGGCAGATACGATGTTCATTAACAGTCATCTAAAAAATTGTGATGCTTATGTTGCTATGTATCATGATCAAGGTTTACCCGTAATTAAACATGCTGATTTTCATAATGCGGTGAATGTAACATTAGGCTTACCAATAATACGTACCTCAGTAGACCATGGAACGGCTTTAGAGTTGGCAGGCAAAAATAAACTCGACCCGGGATCAATGTTTGCCGCTGTCGATATGGCGAAAGCTATGGCTTTATCTAGGATGAACTCATGATTAGTTTAATAGCTGCAATTGATGAAACTGGGGGGTTAGGACTCAATAACCAATTACTTTGCCATTTACCTGCCGATTTACAACATTTTAAATCTACCACTATGGGTAAACCTATTATTATGGGAAGAAAAACATTTGCTTCTATAGGAAAACCATTGCCCGGGCGATTAAATATTGTGCTCAGTCGTAATGTACCCAGAATTGAAGGAGTGACTGTTGTTGATTCTTTAGAAAAAGCTATCCAGCAAACAGACGAGTTTCCTGAAATAATGATACTAGGTGGAGCAGAACTTTTTACGGAAGCAATGGAAAAAGCAACCCGTCTATATATAACACATATCCATCATCAATTTACGGCGGATGTTTTTTTTCCAGAAATTGATGCAGCAATATGGCATTGTTGTAATGAACAATTTAGACCATGTGATGAAAAAAACAAATATGATCTGACATTCTGCACTTATGAGCGTGCCAAATAGCAGAATATATATTTGAGAAGTAGCTTCGACCTCTTTGCAAAATCCTATATTTAGTTTCATCCAGAACTTAGGAAGTATCTAAGAACTCAGTGACATCCTCTATGTTTTCTATCGCAAACTCTTTTTAAAACTAAACTAAAGTACACTCCATTAAGCCAATAAATGTCCAAAATGGACGTGCAAAGATCTATATGGACTACTATAGATAAATAAAAGAAAACAATTAAAAAAAAATGAAAAAAGTGTTTGACACTGAGAGTGAAATCAGTAGAATACGCAGCACGCCTTCGGGGCAGGTTCATTAAGAAGATAGAAGACAAACTGTGTGGGCACTTTGAAGAACCTTTGAGTGCT